>CAVXRR010000006.1:0-292020 GCA_963764125.1 uncultured Solirubrobacteraceae bacterium | reverse complement strand
CGCCGGCGATGCTGGCCGCCAGCCAAGGCCGCAGTGGCCGCCCGGCGAACGCCGCGAGTAGCGCGCCGGTATGGAGCACGACCTCCCGCGCGCCTAGCCCACGCAGCGGCACCTGCGTGGGCGCGCGGCGGGACTCCGGGCCGAGCCAGCGCATCCCCAGCCGTTCCGGTGCCGCAATCAGCGCAGCTCCGTAGAGGACGCGCAGTCCAAGGACTGCGGTGGCGCCGGCTTTCAAGCGTGGGTTCATGCCCACAAAGATACGAAGCCTCGCCGGGCTTGGATCACCGCGCGCTACCGCCCCAGAGGCATCCTCGGATACGGTCTGCGTTGATGCTCGGTCTACCTGATGCGGTGACTGCCTGCCTGTTCGATCTCGACGGGGTGCTGACGCAGACCGCGAAGGTGCACGCCGCAGCCTGGAAGCAGACCTTTGACGGCTACCTGCGCGAGCGCGCCGCGCGTGAGGGCACCGAGTTCGTCCCCTTCGACGCCGCTGCGGATTACGACGAGTACGTCGACGGCAAGCCGCGCTACGACGGAGTCGCCTCGTTCCTGGCCTCCCGGGGCATCGAGCTGGCGCAGGGCACCCCGGACGATCCGCCCGAGGCGGAGACGATCGACGGAGTCGGGAACCGCAAGAACGTGATCGTGTTGAAGCTGATCCACGATGACGGCGTCCAGGCCTACCCCGGGTCGGTCGACTACGTCAAGGCGGCCCGTGACGCCGGCCTGCGGCGTGTCGTGGTGTCCTCGAGCACGAACTGCCGGGACGTCCTGACCGCCGCGGGGATCATCGATCTGTTCGAGGAGATCATCGACGGCCACGTCGCCGAGCAAGAGGGCCTGAAGGGCAAGCCCGCTCCGGACACATTCTGGGCCGGAGCGAGATCCGTTGGCGTGCCACCATCAGCGGCGGCGGTCTTCGAAGACGCGCTGGCCGGCGTCGCAGCCGGGCATGCCGGAGACTTCGGCATCGTCGTCGGCGTCGATCGCGTCGGCCAGGCGGACGCACTGGCTGCCCACGGCGCGGATGTCGTGGTCAAGGATCTCGCCGAGCTGCTCGACCGCTCGTGACCCGGTGATCAAGCAGCGAGCTTTCCCCGTCGAGCCGTGGACGGTCCGGGAGACCGAGCTCGACCTCGAGGCGCCTGGCGCAGACGGAGTCGGTGTTCGCCCTGGCCAACGGCCACATCGGCTGGCGCGCGAATCTCGACGAGGGAGAGCCCTTCGGCCTGCCGGGGTGCTATCTCGGTGGCTTCTACGAGACGCGGCCGCTTCCTTACGCCGAGGCCGGTTACGGCTATCCCGGAAGACGGTCAGACGGTGGTCAACGTCACCGACGGCAAGATCATCCGTCTGCTCGTCGAGGACGAGCCCTTCGACGTGCGCTACGGCGAGCTGCGCAGTCACGAGCGGGTACTTGACCTGAGGGCCGGCCTGCTCCAGCGCACCGTCGAGTGGGAGTCGCCGACCGGTAGCGCGGTCCGGATCGCCTCCACTCGGCTCGTGTCGTTCACCCAGCGTGCGGTGGCGGCGATCCTCTACGAGGTCGAGCCGCTGACGCAGGAGCTGCCGGTTGTCGTTCAATCCGAACTCGTGGCCAACGAGTTGCTGCCGTGGGCCCCCGGGGACCCGCGCGCCGCGGGCGCGCTGGAGCAGCCGCTGGTCTCGGAGTTCTTCGTTTGCAGTGGGAGCGCGGGCGCTACTCGTGCACTCCACCCGGGAGAGCGGGCTGCGGATGGCGGCCGGGATGGACCACGCGATCGAGGGACCGGACGGAACCAGTGACGAGGTCGAGATCTTCGACGACCTGGCTCGGCTGACGATCACGGCCGAGCTGGCCCCGGGCCGTCCTCTGCGGATCGTCAAGTTCCTCGCCTACGGGTGGTCGGCCGAGCGCTCGATGCCGGCGATGCGCGACCAGATCTCGGCGGCGCGTGCGGGCGCAGCCAAGCGCGGCTGGGACGGACTCGTGGAGGAGCAGCGCGCATATCTCGACGAGTTCTGGGACGGGCGGACGTCGAGCTCGAGGGGGATGCCGAGCTCCAACAGGCGATCCGCTTCGCGCTTTTTCATGTCCTGCAGGCTGGAGCGCGAGGAGAGCAGAGGGCGATCGCAGCCAAGGGGCTGACCGGACCCGGATACGACGGGCACGCCTTCTGGGACACCGAGTCGTTCGTCCTGCCCGTGCTCACCTACACCGCGCCGCGGGCCGCTGCGGACGCGCTGCGCTGGCGCCACCGAACGCTGACCTGGCGCGCGAACGCGCCAAGCTGCTGGGACTGCGAGGGGCCGCGTTCCCGTGGCGGACGATCCGCGGCCAGGAGTGCTCGGGATACTGGCCGGCCGGCACCGCCGCCTTTCACATCAACGCCGACATCGCCGACGCGACGATTCGCTACCGCGCGGCGACCGACGACGATGCGTTCGAGCGTGAGGTCGGGCTCGAGCTGCTCGTCGAGACGGCGCGGCTGTGGCGCTCGCTCGGCCATCACGATGCCGCCGGCCGGTTTCGCATTGACGGCGTCACTGGACCGGATGAGTACAGCGCGGTCGCCGACAACAACGTCTACACGAACCTGATGGCGCAGCGCAACCTGACGGCCGCGGCCGATGCGGCGGAGCGGCACCCGCGAGCCGCCGGGCGCCTCGGGGTCGACGAGGAGGAGACTGCCGGCTGGCGCGACGCGGCGCGCGACATGCTGATCCCCTACGACTCGGCGCTCGAGGTTCACGCGCAGGCGGAGGAGTTCACCCAGCACCAGGTCTGGGACTTCGAAGCAACCTCATCGGAGCAATACCCACTGCTGCTGCACTTCCCCTACTTCGACCTGTACCGCAAGCAGGTGGTCAAGCAGGCGGATCTCGTCCTCGCCATGCACCTCTGCGGCGATGCCTTCACCGCTGAGGAGAAGGCGCGCAACTTCGCCTACTACGAGGGCCTGACCGTCCGCGACTCCTCGCTGTCGGCCTGCACACAGGCGGTGATGGCCGCGGAGGTGGGGCATCTGGAGCTCGCCTATGACTACTTCGGCGAGGCGGCGCTGATGGATCTCGACGACCTCGAGCACAACACTCGCGACGGCATCCACATCGCCTCGCTGGCCGGAACCTGGATCGCGGCGGTGGGCGGGTTCGGTGGCATGCGTGACCACGACGGCGAGCTGAGCTTCGCCCCCCGGCTTCCCGAGAACGCTGACACGGCTGGCCTTCCGCCTCGCCTTCCGCGGACGGCGCCTGATGGTCGAGGTCACCCGGCAACAGGCGCGCTACCCGCTGCTGGAGGGTTCGGCCCTGGAGATCCTCCACCACGGTCAGAACGTGCACCTGACACGCAAGGCGCCGGAGCTGCGGGAGACCTCCGCGCCCGCGCGCGAGGCGCCGCAGCAGCCGCCCGGGCGCGCGCCGGCTCGCCGGCGAGCCTCGCGCTAGCCGCTAGAGCGCGACGCGCGGTTCTTCGCGTATATCGAGAGAACCGGTGCAGGCAGTCGGGTTAGAACGCCCGGCGCTGCGGGAAGCCGGTCTACTCCCGTGCCGGCAACCGTTCCCATCCATCGTCGCCTGGCCACCGCCGCCACGTGGCCGCTGGGGATCGCGATCACCTCGTGGACCTACGTCTGGCGCACGACGCCGATCCACCGCCGCGAGCTCGACGGCACGCGCGAGGCCGACCTGCCCCCGGAGCTGCCCAGCGGCGTCTCGCTGGAGGAGGTGCAGCGCCCGAGCGACGGAGCCGGGCCGCTGTTTCATCGCCTCTACAGCGGCTCGATCCTCGACACCGACTGGAGCGCGGCGGAGCTGATCGACTGTGTGAGCGCCGATCCGAACCGGTCGCGCCGCTGTCGCTGGCCCGCTTCCAGAAGGCGCGGGGCGAACAGGGTCGGATGCGGCTGGGGGACGAGTGGCTGGTGCGCATGCCCGGGCCGTGGGACGGGCCCGTGCGGGTCGTCGACGTGGAGCCGGACGTCGTTTCGCTTCGCCACCCTCGACGGCCACCTCGAGGCCGGGCAGATCGAGTGGCGGGCCTTCGCAGGACCCGGCGGGCTGGCTCCGCTTTCAGATCGAGTCCTGGGCGCGGGCGGGCGATCGGGTCTCGGCGATCATGCACCACCGCCTGCGGATGGCCAAGGAGGTCCAGCTGCACATGTGGAGCTCGGTGGTCGAGAAGGTGCGTCGACCTGGCGGGCGGGCGGCTGAGCCACGGGATCGAGATCGAGACCCGGCGGGTCGACGGGGACTGCGTTCGCAGAACGCGTGGCGACGGTTCAGCGCGCGAACGCGCGGCTCCGATCCGTGACCAGCGGCTCGGCCTCCGGCAGCCGCGAGCGCTGCATCGGCCGGGCAGCGCCGCCGGCGCCGCGTTGGCCCCCGGGCCCCCGTGCACGCCGCCGCCGGGGTGGACCGACGCCGAGCCCAGGTACAGGCCCGGCGACCGGCGTCTCCGGCCGGGCCAGCCCGGGCACCGGGCGGAACACGAGCTGCTGATGCAGCTGGGCCGTCCCGCCGTTCAGCGCGCCGCCGACCAGATTGCGGTTGGCCTGCTCGAAGCTTCGGCGGCGTGAACACGTGGCGGCCGCGGATCAGCGCGCGGAAGCCGGGCGCCAGCGTCTCGACCTGCTCCTCGATCCGCTCGGCGAACATGCTCGGTCTCCCGCTCGTCCCAGCGCCCGGTCAGCCCGTCCGCCGGCGTCCCGCGGACCTCCTGCGGCACATGGGTGTAGGCCCACGCGGCCTCCTTGCCCGCCGGGCGCGCGGGAGGGGTCGAAGCTCGCGTACTGACCCATCACCAGATACGGCTCGCCGGGAATCAGCCGGCAGGCCAGCTCGGCCGATTGCAGGGTCAGCGCGTCGATGCCCTCGGCGACGTGGACCGTCCCCGCCGCGCGGGCCCGCGCCGCCTGCCACGGGATCGGGCCGTCGAGCGTCCAGTCGACCTTGAAGGTCGCGTTGTCGTACTGGAAGTGGTCGAGCTCGCGCAGCAGCGCCGCGGGCACCGGCGCGTCGGGTCGAGCAGCTCGCGATAGAGCTGGGGCGCGCCGACGTCGGCGATCACCGCGCGGTCGGCGGGGTAGCGCGCGTCGCGGCCGTGCGCACCGCCCGGGCGCGTCCGCCGCTGCACCTCGATCGCCGTCGCCCGCTCGCCCGCAGCGCACCTCGCCGCCCGAGCCTCGCAGCCGGGCGCACCAGCGCCGTCGGTGATCCGCCCGCCCCGCCGGCTCGGCACCGGAAAGCCGTGATCCTGGGCCAGCGAGCAGAGCACCCACCCGAACGCCCCGCCGAGCGCCATCTCCGGGACTGATGTCGGCGTGCAGCGCGTTGCCGGCCAGCAGCCGCGTCCCGCCGTCGGCGCGGAAGCGTCTCCTCGCCCAGCCGGCGCACCGGCAGCACCGAGAACCGGGCGAAGCGCAGCAGCTCACGCGGGCCGAGGCGTCGCGAGCAGGCCGAGCACCGGCCGGACCGGCGGGAACGGCGCGAAGAACGCGCCGAGCGCGCCGCGGCGCGGACGCGGCGCCACAGCGCGTAGAGCTCGCGCCAGCGCGTCGCCGTCCCCCGGCGCGCACTCCTCGAGCGAGGCGGCCGTCTCGCTCGAGGTCGCGGCAGATCGCGGGGCAGGTGCCGTCGGCGGCGGGTGGGCCACGGCGACCGGCGAGGCGATCCAGCGCACTCCCCAGCGCTCGAGCTCCAGCGCCTGCATGTGCGGCGAGGCGAGCGTGAACGGATAGAACGAGCTGAACAGGTCGTTGGTGAAGCCGGGCTCGACCAGCTCGCCGGAGCGGACCGCGCCGCCCGGCTCGGCGGCCTCCTCCAGCACCATCACCGACCAGCCGGCATCGGCCAGCAGGTTGGCGGCCACCAGCCCGTTGGGGCCCGAGCCGATGACGACCGCGTCGCCATCGAGCCGCGGGCTCGCGCGCGGGCAGTTCGCCGCTCGGCCGCGGCCGGTCCGCCCTCGGCCAGCGCTTTCAGCCGCCGCAGCGCCTCGACGTTGCGCAGCCACAGCAGCCGGTGGCCGACCGGCCCGAGCAGCAGCGAGAGCAGCCGGTTGGCCGGCGCCTCCTCCATCATCGTCACGTCGGGTGCCCGTCCCTCGGGCGCGAGCCGCAGGCTGACCCGCGCGGGCGGCAGCGGCGAGCCCGGGCCACAGCTCGAGCAGCTCCGGAGCGCGCGCGGCGAGCACGTCGGTGTGGTCGTTGAGGCCGAGCGGCCCGACGCCGACCCGGTGATCGAACGCGCGCCCCGGTGGCGGGCCAGTCGGGGTCGGCGGCGCGGATCCCCTGCGAGCCGACCACCCAGTCGCCGTAGGTGCGAGGGTCGCTCAGCAGCGCGAACACCTGCTCCGGGGGGCGTCGATGAGGATCTCGTTGCGGGCCATCGATCCCGGAGTGCTCCCCTTAGCCGGTAGTTTTCAAACAGCCGTCAAGATCGGCCGATGAGTTAGTGTTCAGATCCGCTCTGATCCAGAGGACGGCCCGATCGGGTACGTTCTCAGATCATGCCGGCTCGCAGTCCGGCGGAGGAGGAGTGAGCGAGCTAGACCACGCCGCTGCGCTGACGATTCGCGAGGTCTCCGCCCGCAGCGGGATCAGCGAGGGCACGCTGCGCATGTGGGAGACGCGCTACAGCTTTCCCACCCCGCCGCGCCTGGCCAGCGGCCACCGGCGCTACTCCGAGCGCAGCTGGAGCAGGTCCGGGCCGTCGTCCGCGCGCGCGAGCAGGGCCTGTCGCTGCCCAGGGCGATCGAGCACGCCCGCACGGCTCGGCGATCGGCAGCGGCCGTCGGTGTTTCGCCGCGCTGCGCGAGGGCTTTCCCTACCTGCACCCGCAGCTGCTGGCCAAGCGTGCGCTGCTGGCGCTGAGCCAGGCGATCGAGGACGAGTGCTGCGCGCGCGCCGAGCGCCCGATCCTGTTCGGCTGCTTTCAGCACGAGCGCAACTACCGGCGCGCGGAGCCGCGCTGGCGGGAGATGGCCCGCACCGCCGAGCAGGCGATCGTGCTGGCCGACTTCGAGCGCAGCCGCCGGCCGCAGCGCGGCCCCGCCGAGGTCGCGATCGCGGCGAGCGACCCGCTGAGGCGGGAGTGGGTGCTGGTGTGCGAGAGCCCGGGTTCGGCGCCTGCCTGGCGGCCTGGGAGCGCCTCGGCCAGCGGGGCAGCGGCGGTCCTTCGAGTTGGTCTGGACGGTCGAGCGCTCGGTGGTCCGTCGCGGCGCGGGCGTGCTGCGAGCTGGCCGCGCGTTCGGCCCCCCGGTACGTCGAGGAACTGCGTGAGCGGCTCGAGGCCCCTGCCTCCTCTGGAGGACAGGACCTGCGAGCGGCAGTGGACCTGACGACGCGGATGGTGCTCTACGCCGCCGGAGGGCGTGGAGCACCGTTGGACTGACCAGGCCTGAGCCCTAGCCCCGTCTCAATCCCACCAACGCCTACGACGCTCGCGTCGCTCTAGCGACTCGCCGATCAGATAAAGCGTGGGCGGCCACAGCCCGACGAAGATCGCCCGGCGTTCGGCGTTGCCACGTTCGTGCTGATCGACGGTCTTGGCTCGGATCCAGAGCCCGAGGCAGAGCGCGACGGAGGACATCGATGCAGCGTGCAGATGCGATCCGCGCAGCCCCACCCGATGAAGCGGGGTCAGGAAGTCGAGGCTCATGTGAATGCGGCTACCCCGTTCCGCGCACCTTCTCCCCGCTCAAAGAAGTCCCAAGCTTCCGCGACGTTGCCGGCCGGATCTTGAAAGTAGACCGACCGATCCCCGCCCGGATGCTCAATCGGGCCATGGACCTTGACATGACTGGCACGGAGGCGTTCGGCGAGCTGATCAAGGCCGCCCGGGGTGACGGACAAGGCAAAGTGGACGTGCCGTCCGCCGCGATCGCCGAACTCCTTGGCGCCCGGTGACCACAATCCCAACCTGGTCTGCGCGTCGATCGCCAGCCATACGCGATCGTCCTCGCGGCCCAGCAGCTTGAGTCCGAGCAGCCGACAGTAGAAGTCCTCCATCGACCGGAGGTCGCGGGCCTCCAAAGTCAGCTCGGCGACACCGGAAATTGTGGACGACAACTGGAGCGCGGCGTGCTCCGGGGGCGGACTGGCGTTGACCGACACGCCGCTCAGCTACCCGTCGCGCGGGAATGCTGAACAGGGAGATTAGGTTTAGTTATACGTCGTGTACCGGAGCGTCAATGCCGTTTTTTGAGCGCGTCGGCGCGGTGCCCTGCCTGCTTGCCGGACGTCTCGCTTTCGACCAGATAGCGCGGATTCTCGTCGCTGCCCTTCACCAGTGTTCCCCTGTTCTTGCCGCCCTTCACGCGCTTCTCAGTGTTGATCCGCTCCACCACCCTGCCGCTTGTCTCTCCCTGGGGCGTGTTCCAGCTCACGCGCTCGCCCTTCTTGAATTCTCTGGTCATCGGTCTCCTTCGTCGGGTGTTCGATGACCGGGCAGCTACCCGGCAGGCTCGGCGGCAAGCGCGAGGTCCAGCTCGCCCGCGCTGACCTCGTGGCCGGCCGCGCAGCGAAGCTCTACCCCGGCTCGCGCGCCGCAGGCGTGGTGGAGCAGCTGCACGGGGCCGCCGTCCTCGAGCTCGCCGCAGCGCCTCGACCAGTCGCGGCGAATCCACCGACTGCACCTGCGTCGCCCATCGAGCCACTGAATCGCCCTCCGTTTCGCTGCACACGACCGACCATGTGCCAGCGCACCGGCGCACCCGGGCGAGCTCGACGACCTCCGTTACCTTCGTGGCGGCCTCGGCATCGCGGGCCTCAGCGGCATCGAACAGACCAAGGTCGACGAGCAGCGCGACGTCGCGTGCCGGGAAGGTCTTAGTGACCGGAAGCAGCCGGACCCCAGCAGGGTCGCGTCCCGCCGCGGCGCACGCAGTGGTGATGCGGCTGCGGACCCGCGCCAGCGCCGCAGCCAGCTCTTCGCGGCGTCGGTGCGTCATTGCTCGAACCAGGTCACTGCGGCAAGCCGGCCGGTGACGCCGTCGCGGCGGTAGCTGTACAGCGCCGGGTCCTCGACGGTGCACCGTGGGTCGACACCAACCTTGGCCACCTCTGCGGCGGCAAGCTGCGCCACAGCCCGGCCCGCAGGTCCAGACCCGCGGTGCCGTGGCGGGTCCGGCAGGCGCTGCCAGGTAATCGGGCCTCCACGTCGGCCTGCATCTGCTGGGTACCTCGTAGCACTGCCCGCACGCCGACGGTCCGAGTAACGCCTCCACCCGCTCGATACGCGCGCCGGCCGCCGCATCGTCTCCAGCGCGGCGGGCAGCACTCCGGCCCGAGCGCCCACCCGCCCAGGTGCACCGCGGCGACAACGTGTCCGACCGGATCAGCGAGCAGCACCGGAACACAGTCAGCGACCAGCGCTGCCACCGCCAGCCGGGACTGCGTGGTGACCAGCGCATCGCAGGCCGGGATCGGCTGCGGCTGCGGACCGTCGACCACGGTGACGGTGCGGCCGTGCACCTGCTCCATCCAGACCACGCACTCAGCGGCCAATCCCACGCCGGTGGCAACCGTTCGCGGTTGGCGGCTACCGCTTCAGGACGGTCACCCACGTTCTCGCCTAAGTTGAACGAGTCATACGGCGGCGCTGAGACTCCGCCGTGGCGGGTGGTGACCACCCGCCGGACGCGGATGGTGCTCACCGCTTCATAAACGGTGGAACGTCCACGTCGTCATCGTCGTCGAAGTCGTCGGTTACCGGTACCGCCCGGCTCGGTGCGCGGGATCCAGTGGCGGGCTGCCAGGCCGCTGGATTGGGTGGGGTATGGCGGGCTGGGGTCGCCCTCGGATAGGACCGAGTGGACGCAGACCTCGCTGCGGTGGACCCGGCCGCCTGTCCAGCCTGACCGGCCTGTGCCGTAGCGACTGTCCGTGCGGCCACCGGCGTCGGATCCAGCCTCTTCTGTGACGGCACACCGGAGTCGAACGAGCGCTATCACCGCGTTCTTACCTCGTCGCCCAGCGAGTCGTCGATCACCGTGCCAAAGATGATGTCGGCATCGGGATGGCGAACTCCTGCACCAGCGACGCGGCCTCATTGATCTCGAACAGACCCAGATCCAGCTGCCGGCGATGGACAGCAGGACGCTGGGTGCGCCCTCCATCGACGCTTCCAGCAACGGCGAGTTGATGGCCTTAGCGGCGGCCTGCACCGACCTGCCCTCCCCGCGGGCGGATCCGATACCCATCAGTGCACTGCCCGCGCCGGACATGACGCTTTTCACGTCGGCGAAGTCCAGGTTGATCAGACCGGGTGTGGTGATGAGGTCGGTGATGCCCTGGACACCGACAGCAGCACCTCATCGGCGGATCAGAAAGCATCCATCAGGCTGACGTTGACGTCACCGAGCTGCAGCAGACGGTCATTCGGGATCACGATCAGGGTGTCGCACTCGGTTCGCAGCTCGGCGATGCCGACCCTTGGCCCCCCCACCTGTTGCTTGCCCTCGAAGGAGAATGGCCGGGTCACCACGCCGATGGTCAGGGCACCCAGCTTGCGAGCGATGCTCGCCACCACAGGAGCTCCTCCGGTGCCGGTGCCACCGCCCTCACCCGCGGTGACGAAGACCATGTCCGCGCCTTTGAGAACGTCCTCTATCTCCTCGCTGACGGTCCTCGGCAGCCTTGCGGCCGACCTCCGGGAAGTTCTCCCGGCCCCCGCGCCGAGCCCGCGGGTGAGCTCGCGTCCGATATCGAGCTTGACGTCGGCGTCGGACATCAGCAGTGCCTGGGTGTCGGCGTCGACCGCGATGAACTCGACCGCCGACTGACTCGATCTTCATCATGCGGTTGACCGCGTTGACGACGCCCTCGCCGATTCCGGCGACTTTGATCACGGCGAGGTAGTTGTGCGGGGGGTTCATTCGTTTGGGCCTTTGCTTCGGCCTTCGACGTCGACACAGTGCGGCCTTCCTCGTCGCTGCCAGCACCCTGCCGACGTCCGGACATCCCGGCCCTCCTCGGCGTGGCAGAACCCTCAACCTCAGCTAAAGGATTAGAGTTATGTCAGCTTTATCTCTGAGCGACGGCAGCAACCGTACCGGCAGGGTCCAGCAGGCACGCCGAGAGACCGCCGACGCGAGTCTATGCGGTGACCGTTTTGCGCCATGGCAGCGCCATTGACCCGAGCAGTACCACCATCGCGTTCTCATGCGACGGTGGGCAAGGCAGGGCTGGACCCGTCGTAGACCTTGCCGGGTTGGGTCAGGAGCGGGCCCAATACGACCGTTTCGGGCGCTGTCCTCGACGCCGCCCCAGCGCACTTCCCGGCCATAACCGCCACGCCCAGTGCCTTGCGGCGCGTTGCCCAGTCGCAGCACGACGTCAGTGGGAGTAGTTCGCGGCTATCGAGCGCACTTGGCCGCGCAGCCACTCGGGCAGCCCGAGCCAGCACCGTCAGTGCCGCCACCGTGGCGGCGTCGCGGGGACCGACCCGGTCCGACCGCAGCTCGGGCAGGCCGGGCGGCTTGAGGGGCACCGTCGCGTAGTCGGTTCCGGTGGCGTCGACCAGGTGCAGGCCGTTGCCGCGACGCACGACCGCGACTGGGATGCGTTCAGTGATTTCGATTCGCACCGTGCCGTCCAGGCTGCACCGCACCTGCACGCTGGCCACCCGAGGCACCGCGGCAACCCGGCGACTGATCGCCGTGGTGTCGAGCCGCAACATCGGCGTTCCCAACGGCACCGCCGCGACCGCCTTCACGACGTCGACGGGAAGCTCCTTGGCGCCCGCCACCGCCACGGAACGGGCGTCGAACAACGAAATCACCAGCAGCATCCACGTCCCACCTCCGACCAAGGCGAGCACCACCATCCCGCCGGCCAGCCAGAACAGCCACGTTTGGGCCGGTCTGGACAGGCCCGGCGCCGGCGGCTGAGCAACCTCGACCTTGGCCCGAGCGGTCACCGGGGCAGCGGCGCGGTGCGACGCGACCGTTGCATGATCGCGATTTGGGGAGCGTGAGCCGCGCTGAGCGCGGTTGATTCTTCCGAAACGGCGATCATGGGGTTCTTCGGCAGCGCTGGTGCGTCGCGCCGCACCGCGATGTCGCGCGACGTCTGACGGACGAGGCGTATCGCGACGGGATCGGCGGCGGGCACCCGAGGCGCCGGGACCCGACGCCCTCACAGCGGACCCGCGCCGGCAGTGCCAGACCCGGCGGTGTCGGACCCGGCGGTCGACGGTCCGCGGGCCGCCAGCTCGGCGAGTAGCCGCTGACCGAGCGTCGTCACATCCCCGGCTCCCATGGTGACCACCACGTCGCCGGGTCGCACCAGATCAGCCAGCCGTCCGGACACCCCCCCCCAGCACGGCTCGTAGAGCACCCCATCCGCCGGCAATGGCACCGCTCGCCCGATCAGCGCTGCGGTGACGCCCGGCAGTTGGGCTTCCCGAGCCCCGTACACGTCAAACAGCAGCACCACGTCGGCCAGCGCCAGCGCGGTCCCGAACTCGGCGGCGAAGTCCCGGGTGCGGGAGTACAGGTGCGGCGCGGAACGCCACCAGCAGCCGCCCCTGCCCCACCACCTGGCGGGCGCCACGCAACGCGGCCGCAACCTTTGTCGGATGGTGGGCATAGTCGTCGTAGACCCGCACGCCGGCCGCCTGCCCGATGAGCTCGAACCGGCGGCGCACCCCGCCGAAATCCGGCCAGCCCCGCTAGCAGGCCGGGCAGCGGTGCGCCCAGCTGAAGACGGGCGACAATGCCGCGATGGCGTTGCTCGCCATGTGCTCCCCGGCGTCGTGATCTGCAGCTGCACCCGACGCGACACGCGATCCGATCCGGTCAACGCCGTAGAGATGCTGAACGAAGCAGATGCGGCAGAAAAAGCTGTGTTCTTCCCTTCAGCCCTGTGTTTTGTGAAAAGGTATGCACACGTTCTACTAGCAGAACCTGATCGTTTTCGTCAATCTCGTGGAACTCTACTTCAATAAATTCCGCGGCTGCTGGTAGCACAGTCTTGCTGTATGTAGCGGCCTCAATTGGCAATTCGGTGACGGCCGTGATCAATGAGCACGGCGAGCTGAACGCGGCGAGGAATGACCGTGGCTCAAAAAGTGTGTTGCAGTGCGGCGCGTACGGTGCGGCCGGTGTCGGAGAAGCACGTCGCAGAGCACGATGTCGCGGCCCCTCGATATTCGAATCCGACGGCTCCGGGCGTGACTACCCGGGCGCATCCCCGCGGTGGTCAGATCGTCGCGGTAGACCGGATGTTGAGTTATCCGAGAATTGACTGGCCGCTTCTCAATGCCGGAGATGAGCTTGCCGGAGCCGTTCAGCCAGCGGAACGCCGCGGCGCTCGACAAGCCCACCAGGGCGATGCTTTCACCGCCTGTTACTTTTTTCGACAATTTCGTGGGCCAAGCGCACCAGAGTACGCTTGATCTCCGAAGGGCGGGTACATAAGCCTGCCCTTTCAGACGCAGATCAGGGTTGTCTCGGGATTCGTTATTAGTCGCACTCTGTGGCTTTTCTTGACGTATTATACCAGGGTTTGCCGGTTCAGGGCAAGTTGCTGGAGATGCAAGGATAAATCACGGCCGGGGGCGTTGTTTTCGAATCTGGTAGCAGATTAGGCAGCTTCACGCCGCTGCGCGGCCAGATCCCGCGAGTCAGCAGGTTGGCGGGAGTTTGCTGCAGTTGGGTCTGTGGTATCCCAACCCCATCCGCGATGAAACCGCTGCGAGATGGATAGGGACCCGCAAGTTTGCTGATACTCGAATTGGAAGTGGTTTAGAACAAGTCGGGGATGTTGTGGAAGGCTATGCTTGTGGGCGCGGCTTTATAGGCGGTGAGCATGGTCTGGGGGGAAGAGTGCTGAGGCCGTATTTGTTGTTGAGCTCGTCGATGGCTTCGAGCAGGCGGGTGCGGCTCGGTTCGCCATCGAGCGCGTCGAACAGGTTGGAGCGAGTGGAGACGGTCGGGAACCTAGGCCGTCGAGCTGCACGCTGATAAAGTAAGGCTGGTCATATTCGGCGCCCAAGGGCGGCTGGCTGAGGCGGCCGAGCGCGGCGATGAGGGTGGGGTTGTCCTGGCACTCGCTGAGTGCGAATTTCGCTGTGCCAGCGACGGGTGGGCACGCCGAAACGGCTGGACGGGGCTTTTTCTCCGCGCGGAACGGCAAAGCCGATGGAAAACCCCACGCCGGGTGTCCCTAAAGATTGGCTGCCCTCAAGCGCATGGCTGCTTTGTGAAAGGAGCTTATGCGCGACGGCCCAGGCCTTTTCCGCAGTGCGCATTTCCTCGGGCTAAAACGTGGGAGTGGTGATGGACTCAGGGTGGTCGTGCTCGGCCATGTCAAAGTCCTCGCCTTGCAGCCAGTGCCAGAGCGGCTGGACCCCAGACGCATTTGAACAGCCTGTTCGCAGTTGAGTGCGAGCAACTGGGGCATGGTGGTGATGCCTTTATTGTTCAGGTGTTTCGGAGCGCGGGTGCCTATGCCGGGGAGGTCGCGCAGCGTGAGCCGGCTGAGAGCTTCAGGCAGGTCGAGCGGCAGAGCGACGAGGCCGTTGGGTTTTTCCATGTCGCTGGTGATCTTGCGAGATAGCGATTGGTGGCTAGGCCAACCGAGCTGCGCATTATGGGGCCCACGGCTTCAAGAATGCGCGCTTTTACGCGGCGGCCAAGATCCATGGCGGCCAGAAGCGGACGTTCGGGCCGATAAGGCGGCAAGCCATTTCATCGATGGATAAGAACGGCGGTGACGGGTACGCAGCTTTCAACGGCTTCGACGATGCGGTGATGGAATTCGTGAGAGCTCGCGGGTACGGGCCTTCAACGAAGACGATGTCGGGGCAAAGGCGTTTGGCGTCGGCGACTACGGTTCCGGTGCGCACGCCAAAGGCTTTGGCCTCATAGCTGGCAGCGAGTGGAAATCGTGGCGTCGGCCATCATGGGGACCACACCGAAGGGCGGCCGCGCAATTCCGGCCGGGCCTGCTGTTCGACGGAAGCAAAGTAGGAGTTGAGGTCGACAAAAAGTCGACCTGCAGCGGGCCGGGCAGGGCTTCAGAGCGGGTGGGAGGAACGGCGGGAGCGGATTCGATGTTGAGGTTTTGGAGAAGTTCAGGTGAATCAGATTCGTCGAAGTCGGCGGAGTCAACCCCGTCTCTTTCTTCAACGTGGGGCGGGTCCGCGGCTTGGGAATCGATCGACGCACCTCAATGGGCGCATTCCGTTCCGATTCGGATTCCGTTACCATCGATTTCTATCTTCGCCTTTTATTCTCTTGAATTCAAATTAAAAATCTAACGGAAAGGTTCATAATCAACTCAACACCTGATTATTACGTCAAACAGACAGCACTGGTTCGTCTACAATTCCGGGAGTCCCCGAGACGAACTGGAGCGAGAAGGCCAAACACTTATGACTGGACTATTTCATTGGTGGGGTCAAGGCGAGCGACTCGCAGTCCTTGTCACTGTTGGCGTGGCGGTACTCCTGATTTGCTGCCTGGAGTGCAGCGACTGTTCCAAGCGCGACAAAGACCATCTGTTTCAAGCGCCACGAGCTTTAACGGGCCTGCCAGATCGATCGACGCGGTTCGTCTTCGTGAGATGTCAGCAGGTCCTTTTGTTGCCGCGCCACCCTGAATCTGACTATGGCACGGGTGGTTTGAGATTTGCTCAAACCGCTGGTTTGAGGTACTGCTCAAACTGCGCCAGAATGCGGTTGTACAATGCGGGCGGACATCCGAGCCGGCGATGGAATGGTTTTGCGCGGATAGATCTGCAGGTCGTAGGGAATGCCGGCTTGAATAAGCGCCTGCATAAATTGCACGGTGTTGCCGAGGTGTACGTTGTCGTCGCCAGTACCGTGCACCAGCAATAGACGCCCTTTCAGCTTGGCCGCGGAGTTGCTACAGAGAAGTCCCTGTAGCCGGAGGGGAATTCGGCGGGCTCGTTCATGTATCGCTCGGTGTAGATGGAGTCGTTGTCCTGCCATGACGTGACGGGAGCGACAGCCACTCCGGGCGGAAGCGGTCGCAGTGCGTCATGGCGTAGAGCGTGAAGTGCCACCCCAGCTCCAACCCCACCAGCCCATGCGTCTGGCATCCAGCTGCGGATACTTTGCGAGCGCCGCGCCGACCACCGACAACTGGTCTTCAAGCTGTACAGCGCCGGAGTTGTGCTGAGGCCGCTTGCGCAAAGGCTCGCCCGCGATTGGGCGTACCGCGATTGTCCGCATGGAGCACGGCAAAACCATGCTGCGCGAGCAGTTCGTCGAAAAATAAATTTTCGCTCCATTTATTGGCGACAATTTGCGAACCGGGCCCGCCATAGGGATTGACGATGACCGGCACTGAGGCGCGATTGGCTGCGCCCTCAGGCAACAACAGCGTGGCGTAGAGTTTACTGCCGTCGCGGGCTGAGACTTCAAACCGTTCCGGCGCGCGGAGGTGCTAGTTCTCGAGTGCGCGGGTTTGCCAAGACACGTTGCATTTACCCGCCGTCTGGCACAAGCGAAGGACTGGCGCGGTGACGCGCGAAAATACGCTGATCGACAAAGCCGCTGCCCTCAGGTGAGAAGTTGCCGCTGTGGAACCCTGCGCCCTGGCTGAGTTGCGTTCTCTTACCGTCGAAATCTAGACGCCATAGCTGCTGTTCGAGGGGGTTTCCTTCGTTGGAAGCATACTCAATCTGCTTCCGGGAGAAATCGACGTTGTAGATTCCCCCTACGTCGAATTTGCCGCTGGTCAATTGCCGTTCACAGTTTGCGGTGGTGCTGCCGGTCTCCGCTTGTCAAAGCTGTAGAGGTAGAGACGGTTGTTGCCGTCCGTCCAATCGCTGAGGACCATTGCGCCGTCTTCAATCCAAACATCGTAGTTGTCGTCGACGAATTTGTCGTCGCTGATCTGGAGGTGGACTGCGCCTGGCCGCTTTCAGGGGTCGGCGAGGTAAATGTCGCGACGTTGCTCGCGGGTGATGGTTTCAATCCACATGTGCGCCGGTTGGCCCAGCCGAAACGCGGAATGTAGTCCTGGCCTTCTTTGATGGGCAGCTTGATCCAGACGGCTTGCTACCAGCGCTGTTGACCACTCCGACGCGCACATCGGGGTTAGGGTCGCCGGGTTGCGGATAACGCTCGAGGTCAAGCGTTCCATGCGCCGGGAGCCAATCTTCAATGGGATAGCGAGGGGCTTCTTTTTTGTTTCGTCTGCAGTAATCGAGACGAGCGGAGTCGGGCGACCAGAAATAATTGCTACGCGTTTCAAGCTCTTCGTTGTAAACCCAATCCACCTTGCCGTTGAGAATGTCGGGGCCGTCCGAAGGAGCTACGACGATCGCTGGCGTACCTGTTTCGCGAAGCCGGACCACGGTGAGGCTGTTGTCGGAAGGAATGAGATTGATTTGCCGTCGGGCGAGAATTTGGGATCGTTGCCGGAGCCTGCGCCTGTGTATCCGATCTGACTGCCGGTGCCGTTGGCCAGGTGATAAATCCAGAGGTGGCCGTCGGCGTCGAACAACAGATGTTGCGAGTCGGGCGCCCAGATATATCCGGCCATTTCGTAGCTTCGGCGATTATCGCGATCTTTTTCTGAGGCGTCATCGCGGGTAGCGGAGCCAGTTCGGCGCGGCTTATCAATACATGCCGGTGGCCAGATGGGATCGAGATCGATTAATTGTCCGCTGTCGAGGTAGGTAAGGTGTTTGCCGTCGAGTGACCATAAGCTGCTCCGGCGCGGTGCCGGTGATGGAACCGTGTCCGTAGATGGCCTCGACAGTGAGGGGCTTCGGCGTGGACTGCGCGAGGAGAGCAACTGAACCGAGCCGAGAAGATTGCGGTACAAAATGGAAACGGCGCGCCCTAGGCAAGGACGTTCCTCCATGAGCGGAGCTGATTAGAGGATATCGGAATATTGCGGGGAGCAGTTCATGGGTGTATGTTCCGGCTATGCATTACATGACGCCTGAAGGCGACGCCAGATGGGCCAGTCGCGGCGCAAGCAGATGGGCCGCGGGCGAGCATGGCGAGCTGAAAGCAAAGTCGAGGCGCGTGCGGAGCCCTTCGTTGGTAGAGCGTCAATGAAGGGGAGCTGCCGTCGCTGGTTACGTTGAAGTTCGAGTGATGGCGCAGTCGCCTTTCGGTGCTTTCGGGGAGCGGTGCCGGTGATGGCTGCGGATCTTGCTGCGCCCCTTCGACTGGCGTCATGGCGCAGATCTCGGCGATGCCCACGTGCGCAACCTCGGAGCATTTGCCGCTCCGGACGGGCGGCTGTTTCGACATCAATGATTTCGATGAGACGATTCGCGCCGTTCGAATGGGATCTGAAGCGCATGGTCGCGTCGCTGGTTGTGGCAGGGCGCGAGTCGGGACACAAGGAATGTTGGCGAAATGCGGTGGTGAACTGTGTGGAGCGCGATTGCGGGCTGATGCGGACTTCTCGAAATTGCCGATGCTGGAGGTAACGCGCTACCAGGTGCATCGGCTGAATAGTGTGGAACCGGTTCAAGCCGCGCTGATCAAAGCTGAACGCGCAACGGTGCAACACGCGCTTGAACAGTTGACAGTGCCAGTGAAAGAGAAGCGGGACGAAGAAAGCGAGGAGCCGCACTTCAAAGAGATGAAGCCGAGCCCCAGCTGGGGTGCTGGGGCGCAGCCGCGTGTTTTGCGAGCGCTGGGACCGTATGGCGCAATGCTGGAGCCGCAACGGCAGCACCTGCTCGCGCTTTACAGGCCCGTCGATGTGGCTTCAAAGTCGTAGGGACGGGTTCGGGGGCCGCGCGACTACTGCATTTATTTCCAAGGCAACGGTGAAGGCGACCCGCTGTTTCTACAGATCAAGGAGGAGACTGCGTCAGCGTATGCGCCGTATCTTCCGGATGCTCATCCGACGCACCACTGGGAGCGGGTTGCGAAGGGTCAGCGCGCGATGCAGATGCAGTCCGATCCTTTTCTGGGATGGACGCATATTAGCGGGCGGAGTTGGTGCGCCAGTTGAACGATCACAAGGAGCAATCGATGTGGAGGATCTGGGGGAAGGGCGGATTCGCGAGCTTACGCCGTGGTCTGCGGTGAATTGCTGGCGCGCGGACATGCGCGTTCGGGCGATCCTCGATGATTGCGGGAATCTGGGCTCGGGCGGCGGATTTGCCGTTGCGCTGGCGAGTTCGGATCGCATATGCGGATCAGACGGAGAAGGATTGGGAGGAGCTGAGGAAGGCGAAAAGATAGCTTATTAGCTGTTAGCTCGTAGCCTTTAGCTTGATCGTGGTGAGTTTCGCGGCGTGCTTTCCCACCCATCTCACGATGAGTCTGAGACGGACGGACAAACGAAAGTCAGCGATGGAACCGGAGTGGTTGAAGCGGAGATCGCGCTATCCCACCCATCTCACGATAAGACTGTGAGATGGATGAAAACACTGTAAATGTTTGTGGCGGGTTTTGGGGCTTGCTATCCCATGTCCCAAAATCGGGACATGGGGCACCCCGAAAGTTCGGGAAGTCGGAGCAGGACGATTCAAACGCGCTATCGGCTTTTATAGATGTCGTAGGCGTGGAGGGTGGCGGCCGGCTTGTACTTTGCTCCGAGCATTTTGAAAGTTGCTACGCGCTCGGGCGTTGGGTCGGCTTCAATTGCAGGTCGCGCTTTACGATCAGCCAGCGGATGTTGTGCGGCTGGCAGCTTCCGAGACTCGGGGGATAACGGATCAGCGGCGGGATCGAAGAGGAGCACCGGAAACTGAGGCTTGCGGCTTGTGGCGAAGTAGAACGGATCTTCGCCGGGAATGAGAATGATGCCGTCTTGAGGCGGGATATTGGTGTTTGGCATAGCGAAGCAGTTCGTCGAAGTCCGGCAGATACGGGCCGGGAGCGGACAAGCCTTTGAGTTGTGGGAATGTCGACTGCTGCGTTGGCGCTTCGGGAATCTGCGCGTAGGACAGGCGTTCTTCACTTGCGATGTAGAAGGCGCCGCAGATCAGCAGAGTGGTTGCGGTGATCCGCTGGGAAATGCGCGCTGCTTTTCGCAGAGCAGGCGGTTCGAATTCCGCCAGGTATACGAGTCATGTCGGCCATGAGCAGGATGAGCAGCGGCCAGAGTTGCGTAAGTCGATCCCCAGAAGCTGCTGCGACATAAACGCGCCGTGGATGGCGAGCAGGAGAAGAATCGGCAGAAGCGGCTGCGGTGCGTATATGCTAGCGCCGTTCGCCGCGGAGCGAGCGCAGGTTCGAACGAGCCAATGCACGCCGGCGAGCATTAAGAGCATGGGCCACAACGCGAGCAGGCTGTCGCCGCGCTCATCGGCATCGTCGTAGATCACGAGGGTGCAAAGCGTATAGACGAATGGCCCGGCCATGACTGCTATGGCTGCGAGTCTGACTCCAGCGTTGCTTTGGCGAACGGACCACGCAGGCGGAAAGTGGCTGCTAGCGAGGCAGGGAAGTGTCCATAGTAGTTGCGGATCGCGATAGATCGCCGAGCATTTGACGCGAGGCCCGGCAGGCGGCGTTGCGCGGCGAATTGAATCGTCCAATGCAGTAGTTGCCGAGGCCCACCGTAAATTGAATGAGCGCGAGCGCTGACTAGCAGAGCTGCGGCGATGCCGGCAGAGACTACCACAATGACTGCGAACCCAGGGATTGGCCGCGTCGTTCTTGCGACGGCCGAACAAACAAACTGCGAGTGCAATCGCTAGTATCGCAAGCGGCAGCCAGAAATGCCAGCCCGATGTTCTGCTTGAAAAACAGCGGGAGGCACAAAGCTGTTCCCGTGGCAAAGGCGTACGGCAAGGCAGAAGTTTCCCGGAGCCGCTGCAGGAGAAAGAGCGAGTCAGCACGGCAAAGGCGCAGTCACAATCGTAGGAAGGGAACGGCAGGATGCAGTAGATGCCCAGGACCGTGAGCGGTAGCGAGAGAATGAGCGCGACCCACCATGCGGAATCGACTCGGTCGGCGAGAGAACGGAGAACGATGCGCCAGGTGAGAACGGTGCTGAGGCCGCTGATGATTGCCGTGTAAATGATGTGATGAAAGAAGACAGTGCCCGTGAGCCGGATGATTGCTGCCTGGATGAGAAATGTGAGCGGGGCGTGCGCGAAGGGAAAATCGCGATAGGGAAGCTGGCCCTGGGCGATTCGCGCAGCTGAATCGAGTACGTAGCTTATGTCCCACAGGACAGCTACGTGGCGCATCTGCCAAAGTACTACCGCCGCGTTCGCGGTGAAGAGACCGATCGCGACGAGCCAGTCGCGCAGCGCCCAGCGCGCCGGAGTATCTACCATCCGCGACGGTAGTAGTACGCCCAGGCGGGAGTCGGAGCTAGATGCGCCATAACGAGCGCGACGAACCAGCCAATCACGGTCCAACCGAAGAAGATGTTGATCAAGCAGGATTGCGGCGGTATTGTGCGTGTTGCCGCGCGGCGGCAACGATGGCGGCGCGAAGTAGAGTGCTGTGCAAAAGAGCAGGAAGTGCATGGTCGCTCCTATACAGGCTGTGAAGTCGGTCAAGCCTGCGAAATCTATCCTCCAATGCTTACTCAGAGTGTTACCCGACCGGTTCCATCGGGCGGCACCTTCGTGGGTACTAAAATGAACGGGTATGCCCACAAAGGTTCGTTCGCACGCGAAGATCAACCTCGGCTTGGTATCGGTGCGCCGCGGCGATGGTTTTCATGCGCTGGCGACCGTTTACCAGACTCTCGAACTGCACGATCTGATGACGGTGACGGCGCGGCCGGCGGCAGCTACGACGATTCGGCTTACTTCGAACGATGCCCGTGTGCCTACCGATGGGCGAAATACGGCCTGGAAGATGGTGGAACTGGCGCTCGAGATGCTGGGGACGTACGGCTGAAGTCGAGATTCATATTGAGAAGCAGTTGCCGGTGCAGGGGGGTCTGGGAGCGGGGTCGGCGAATGCGGTGGCGGCGCTGGTGGGGTTGGAGGCGGAGCTTGGGTTAGCAAGTCAGCAAGTCAGCGAGTCGGCGAGTCAGCTTTCTGCTACCCCACTCATCGAGCACAAAACGCTCGATGAATGGGGCACCCGGAATAAGGTGAGGCAGCTTTCGGGGCGGTTGGAGATTGCTGCCCGGGTGGGGTCCGATGTGCCTCTCTTTCTGATCGGCGGGACGGTGCTGGCGGCTCGACCGTGGGCAGGAGGTCTATCCCCTTCCCGATGTGGCACCTACGTGGTGCGTGGTGGCTACGCCCGATCTTGGCGTGTCGACTGCCCAGGCTTTTCGCGACTGGGACGCGCTTTGTGCGGAAGAAGGTTTGACCCAGGATGCAAGTGCCGGTAAACTGAATGAGTTGAGCCGTGCCTATGCCAGCGCCTTCGCGGGAGGAATTCCGCAGGGTGGGCAGGAAGCGAGCTCCTCCGGTGTCCTCTCATGGTGGAGAGGACCTGGCCGGACCGCAAGAGTCCGCGCTTGTCCGCACCGGGATCAGTAGCTGGATACACAACGACTTCGAACGTGTCGTGTTTCCCCAGCATCCTTCCCTTGCAGAGATCAAGCGCTTCTTGCGAACGCCGGTAAACCGGGGGCCGCGCTTCATGCTTCGCTGTCCGGGTCCGGTTCGGCGCTCTTCGGGTTGTATCTGACCCGGGAGGATGCGGAAGTGGCCTGCGAACGTTTGCGGGTGGCAGGAGTGAAGAGTTATTTGACTCGGACTCTGTCGCGCGCAGCTTACTGGCGCGAACATGCTTTCGCATTGACAGCGGTTCGTTTCGCGGGAGAGACTCGCGAGACGGCTGCGATGCTGGGCGATCGTCTAATGGTAGGACAGTGCCCTTTGGAGGCACTTGTCTAGGTTCGAATCCTAGTCGCCCAGCCAGATTTTTGTAACCGAGTATCAGCCAAAGCAAACCAGCTTGGAGGGAGTCGGAACATGGAAGCAGGCACAGTGACGGTAACGGCGGAAGACAAACAGCCAGGCGCAACCGGGGCCGAATCGGGCAGCGGTCGTAAAGACGTGCCGGCAAGGGATCGGACGCGGAAGGCAGGTAAGGACGGCATCGCCTGCGCCGGAGCGAAAGCGCGCCCGCAATCTGAGCGAGGACAAGCGATTCAGACTCTTTTCCGGAACTGCGAACCCTGAGCTGGCCGCAAAATCGGCGAGCATATCGGCGTAAAGGTAGGCGAGACCAAGCTGCAGCGCTTTGCTGACGGCGAAGTGTTCTTCCAATTGCTTGAGAATGTGCGCGGCGTCGATGTCTTCGTGGTCCAGCCGACCTGCTATCCAGTGGACCAGCACCTGGTTGAGTTGCTCGTGATGATCGATGCGCTAAAGCGTGCGTCAGCAGCGAGAATTACCGTAGTGATCCCGTATTACGGCTATGCGCGCCAGGACCGCAAAGACAAGCCGCGTGTTGCCATCAGCGCCAAGCTCATTGCCGATCTGTTGACGACCGCAGGCGCAAACCGCGCGTTGTTTGTGGACCTGCACGCTGCGCAGATACAGGGCTTCTTCAATATTCCGGTGGATCACCTTTATGCCAGCCCTGTGCTGGTGAGTCATTTCCGCGAACTGAACCTGCCCAACCTGATGGTGATTTCGCCTGATCCTGGCGGTGTGGAGCGCGCACGCTTCTTTGCGCAGAAGATGGGCGCACCGTTGGCGATTGTGGATAAGCGCCGCACGGATATGAATGTGGCCGAAGTGATGAACGTGGTCGGAGACGTGAAGGGCAAGACCTGCCTGATCATCGACGACATTATCGACACGGCAGGAACGCTGGTGAAGACGGTTGACGCGCTGCTGAATGCAGGTGCGACTGCCGTTCATGCGTGCGCCAGTCACGCTGTGTTTTCGGGCCCTGCCATCGATCGCATTGCGAATTCGCGGTGAACAGTTGGCCGTTACCGGATACGATTCCGCTGCGCGAAGCTGCGACAGAAGTTGCCAAGATCAAGGTGCTTTCAGTTGCCGGCCTGCTGGGTGCGGCGATCGAAAGCATTCACATGGAAACGAGTGTCAGCACGTTGTTTAACTGAAGTGCAGCTTTTAGCTATTAGCTTTTAGCTACTAGCTTCGGAATGGCAGAACCGGCCTCGCAGATAGAATGGCAGAGCCAGGATTACGGATCGAGAAGCGTTCGCACATGCGAACAGTGTAGCTAAGAGCTAATAGCTGCCTCAACAAAGGGAGCGGGATATCCAAAGCGAATTCGACTTAACCAGCTAAAAGCTAGTGGCTAGAGCTTTAAGCTGCTTTTCGTGACCAGAAATGAGAGACGAAATGCCTGAAGTAGTCGTAGCAAAGCCCCGGAGGGCAAGTTCAACAAGAATGCCGCGCGCCGTGTACGCGCTGCCGGCAAGATTCCAGCAGTTCTTTATGGCGCGGGCCAGATCCGTGGCCGTCGAGGTTGACCCCAAGCAGATTTCCGAGATTCTCTTTTCCGAGACGGGTCACAACACGATTTTTGACGTCGAGATCCTGGGCGATAGTGCGCCACCAAGGCCATGATTGTGGACTGGCAGCGCGAGCCGATCAAGGATCAGCTTATCCACATCGACCTGAAGCGCATCGCTCTCGACAAGATTCTGCGCGTCAGCGTTCGGGTGAAGCTTCTGGGTTTCCGGTGGGCGTGAAGACCGAGGGCGGCATTCTCGACCAAGTGTTGCGTGAAGTCGAAATCGAGTGCCTGCCTGCAGATATTCCGAGCCATATCGATGTGGATGTGTGCGGATCGGGAGTGCACCAGGTGCTGCGCGTGAGCGGCCTGCCGCATTCCGACAAGATCAAGTACCTGAACTCGGAAGACGCGACGGTTGCGCACGTTGTGTCCATCCGCGAAGAAGTTGCTGGCGACTCCCGGCCGAAGCTGAAGCCGTGCCGGCAGGGGCGGCTGGTACTCCGGCGGAACCGGAAGTGGCTAAGAAGGGCAAGACCCGATGCGGACGCCGCAGGCTCCGGCGAAGAAGTAAGCCTTGGCCGACGCGAAGCAAGTTTATGCGGACCGGCCAGACGCCGAGCGCCATTCCTCGTGGTGGGGCTCGGTAATCCCGGTCCCGGAGTACGTATGGACTCCGCATAACGCAGGGTTCATGGCAATTGACCGCATCGCAGAACAGGAAGGCGTTGTGGTCCAGAACCGGCGCTGCCGGGCCGTCACCGCAAGCTGCAGAATGGCGGGGCGCGAAGTGGTGCTGGCGAAGCCGGAGACTTTTATGAACCTGAGCGGGCTCTGGGTAGCCGCTCTGGTCAGGGAATTTGAGGTTGACCCAGGCAGGGACCTGCTCGTGATTTACGACGAGCTCGACCTTACGCTGGGGACCTTCAAGATGAGGGAGCGCGGATCTGCTGCAGGGCACAACGGAGCCCGCAGCGTCACCGGCGCCCGGGGGTCAGGAGTGGTTGCGACTGCGCATCGGCGTGGGACTCAACTTACCGCCTGAAGCCGTAGCTGCTGGTGGCGGAAAGCGAGGAGGCAAAGATTATTTGCTCTCGCCGATGCGCAAGGCGGATTTGACGGTTCTCGACGAAGTGCTACACCGGGTGGCAACGGCCACGCGGCGCATCCTCGAAGAGGGACCGGCAGCCGCGATGAATGAGTTTAACCGGAAGGAAGACAAAGACGACGGGAACAGGGATGAGGGAACAGGATTGGAACTTTCGATCGTACCCACCGCCGACTGTTTGCGTGTCCACTGTCAACTGTGAGGAAACAAGATGTCCCGTTTGTATGAGTCATGTCTATCGTTCGGCCAGATGTGGCCGACGAAGATGTCGACAAGTTGGTTGCCGGCTTTTCAACTACCGTCACTTCGGGTGGCGGCGTGGTCAAGTCTGTCGAGAAGATGGGCCGCCGCAAGCTCGCTTACATGGTGCGGAAGTTCAACGACGGCAACTACGTTCCGCTGACCATTGAAGCCGATGGCGCTGGAGTGCTCGAGCTTGAGCGTCGTCTGCGTGTGACCGAACAGGTGATCAAGTTCATCACCGTGCGCATGGATGAAGAGGAGAAGCCCTGGCCAAGGTGAAGGCACTTCGTGGCACTCGTCGCAAGCTGAGCGCCGAGCCCGCTGCTGCCCCGGCTGCTCCGCCTGCTGCTGCGGCTGAGGCACCGGCTGAGCCGGCTCAGGCAAGCGCGCAGTTTTTCGAATATCAATTGCCGTCGCCGCAGTTGATGAGGCGCGGCCCGATCCATTTGCGTAGCTGCGCCGCATGGCTCTGCGAAGCAAGAGAGTAGAAGAGGAAACAACATGGCCGAAGAGACAGTAGGCAAGGCGCCCGAGGCGCGCACCACAATGAAGGTGGCGGACCACCTGCACGATCTGGCGGCCCTGGTCCTGCCGGGCGGTGGACGTCCTGGTGGCGGTCCCGGCGGACGCGGCAAGTTTTTCCGTCGCAAGAAGGTTTGCAAGTTCTGCACCGAGAAGATCGATGCGATCCCCTACCGCGACGTTCGTTTTGCTGGGAGAAGACGAACGCATCACCGCTGGCGCGTGCAGGAGCAACGCCTTCGGCGCCTACCACTCGGTCTCAGACGTCGGCCACGGCCCCATCTACGCCGTCTCGACCGACCCGATCATCGAGACCCAACGTTCCCGCCCGGGGCGGACCGGGAGGGATACCCCGACGCAGAAGCGGTGATGGACGCAGACGTGCACGAGAGGTGGTTGAGGCCATGACCGACCCCGAGGGCATCGGCTGGATGGACCCCAACGGGTTCGAGGTTGCCGAGAAGCTGTCAGTTCGGCCCCCAGCGGGCCGCCCCGCTCGGGTTCGCCTCCACTCTCGCCGTTCAACCAGGTCGTCAACGGCCACGACTACCTGTTCCAGCAGATGTGGTCAAACAACGACAACGCGTGCGTTCAGCGCACGAGCCCCACGAGCAACCCGCTGCCGCTGCCACAGGTCAACTTCACCCAGTTCAGCCCGGCTGGTCAGCGGCAACATCGAGGCCAGAGCCCCGGGCGTGGGGGGTGAAGGTCACGCTGTTGCGGGCCGACGCCGGTGGTAACCCGGTGACCGTCGCCCAGGCGACGACTACCGACCCCGCGGCCAACGGCACCTGGTCGGTGTCGCTGGCTCCGCACGCCGTTGGCGACGATTGTGATGAGATCGATGTCGACTACTCCCACAACGTGCGCCCCCGCCCGGCCATCAGGAGGAATCCCCACCGGCAACGGGGTGCAACCCGTTCACGAGTCCGGACTCACTGGTGCACGGTGCTGGACAACGGGAGCTTCCTCACCAACGATCCCTCGCTGGGCGGGCCCTCACTGTCGATGTCCGCCCGTCTTCCAGACCGGTGTGCTCGCCGCGACGTTCAACGGGGCCGCCCTCGTGGGGCCCAACGGGGAGGGGATGACCGACACCTGACCCGACCGGCATCGCTGACGCTCCCGCTGCCGCGCAACGCCGCGGCCGGCGACGTCGTCAACGACAGCTCCAACGACAACTCCCCCCTCGCCCCCGGAGGGGCCGACGCCCAACGGGGTCGGAGCCCTGGTCAAGCTGACCGTACCGGTCGGCGAACCCGTCGCCAACCACTGTTCACCAGCCCCATGGCGTTCTTCACGCCCAGTGGGTTCCCGACGTGCAGCGCCGACCTCGAAGGCCAGAGCCTCAGTTGCGCCGGCCTGGTCGCGGGTGGGACCCCAGGCTACACCCGACGGCGGCGCTCACGCCTCGGGTACAGCCGACGGCCACGGCCTGCTCACGGTGGCGCTGGCGATGAAGGGCGGCACCGTGGTGTCGCTGTCGCAACGGGGCCCGGACCCTGACCACGCTGCACGTGGCCAATTTCCGGGCCGACATCGACGGCGAGCAGACCGTGCCCGGCCGGCGGCAACGTGCGCACCGGGCGGAGCACCGACGGCTCGCTCGTCGGCGAGGCGCCGACCAACGTGTCGCCCGGGCTCCCGCGATCGCGGGCGGGGCCGCCCTGACGGTGAGATCTGCCCGATGGGAGGCGGCGCGGCCGGCCTGCCGTCGAGTTCGATCGTCCAGACCGGCACCAGTCTCAGCGGAGGCCAGACGCAGACCGAGGCGTCGGACCTGGAGAACACCTCGCCGCTGAACGGCGAGATCGTCGCCGGCGAACGGCGCATCGGCTAGTCCCGGCTTCCCGGGGCCCAACAACTCGGTCACCCCGGACTCGAGCAGCCGGATTCGCCGACCCGTCGCCCCCGACTCCGAACGTCAACTCGGTCAACGGCTCGCCCGTGCCGGGGCGCCTCCAGTCTTCGGGCAGCTACAGCGCCACCTGGGTGATCACCGACCTCAGCGGTGACACCCGGACCACGATGACGCGGTTCGTCGAGCAGTCCGGCTCCGGTTCGTCCGGCGGCGAGGGCCACGGCGGGTCAAGCGGGTCGGGTTCGCGTCTGAAGCTGGTCATCAGGTGTCAGATCGAGCGCCACGACATGATCAAGTGCACCGTGACGTTCAACAAGTTCTCTCCAAGATGTGCGGCAGTATCCAGGTCTTCCAAGGCAAACGGGCGACGGCGCTGGGTCATGCCTCGGTGAAGGCGGGCAAGGCGACCGTGAAGATGCGGAAAACCGGATCCCCCCGCGGTCGGTAACTCACTGACCGTGGTCATGACCCAGAACGGCGCCAAGCCGATCACGCTCAGGCAGATGATGCGTCTGTCCCTAGGCCACACCGCGGCCTGCGCGCGCCCTCGCCGGTGGTCCGGGCGCGGCTGGGGCCTCCACCCTGCCTGTGCGCGGGCGCTGCGTGCGCATCTCGGACAGGACGCGCTTGAGCCGCGGCTCGGTGTCGATGTTGACGTGGGTCATCGCCCCGGCCACCGCGGGATGGGACTGCCGCCATCCTGGGCGTGCATCTCATGGGCGACGGCGCGGTAGCTGGGATGACCTTTGTGCCCGGAGCGCAGCTCGATCAGCTGCATCGCCTCGCGGGCGTTGAGGTCGAGGACGAACCGGATCCGGTACCCCCAGGGAAGGGCGCACGGCAGCGCTGGCCCAGGCCGGCGTCGACGAGGCGCTCAGTCCTCGGCGCGCGACACATCGAGCGCGCGGCGGTAGGCGTCGCCGGCGCCCGCCCCCCCCCCCTGCCCGGCCACGCCGGCGCCGAGGTTGGGGTGGAGCGACGGCCACCGCACGTGAGCATCCGGTGGCGCTGGAGGTCGCGGAAGGCGCCGTAGTCGTGACGCATCTCAAAGCGGTAGCGCACGGCCTCGAAGTCCTGCGGCCGGGAACGGTGGCGGCGGTCGGGCGCGCTCGCCGACGAGGTCAGACAGGAGCTCCGTGCGCTCGGCCTCGGACATCGCCTCGATCCATGCTGCGATGGCGTCCTCGGAGGTGGCGCTGCCCCTCGAACATGAGCGCCACCAGCAGGTCGTCCTCGTCGCCGTCGACGTGGGTGCAGGCGGACCGAGGGGCCGGCGGCGCCCCCCCGGTCTCCTCGTCCAGACCCAGGCGCCGCGGCCCAGCGGGCGCCGGCCTGCGCGCGACTCCAGGTAGCCGATCCACGCGCCGGGGTCGGGCCGCTCCACGCGCGCGACGAAGCTCGGCATCACCGCCTGGATCTCCTCCAGGATCATCGCGCCGTAGTGGCGGGCCTCGGGCAGCGGATGGGCCAGCAGGTGCAGGATGAGCTGCTCACTAGGTCTGCCCGGTGGCGAAGATCCCCATGTGCGAGAGCGAGCTGGCCGGCAACAGCCCGCGCAGCAGATCCAGGGCCTTGGCCTTGGAGCGCGCGGGCGTGGGCTGTGCTCGTGTTGTCCGCTGAGTGCTGGAACTCCTCCGGGCCCAGGCGAGGACCTGCGGCAGAGCCGCCGAGTAGGTGGGAAAACAGCGCGTCCATCGCCCGCGCGCACGCCCGGTCCGAGCTCGGCGTTGCGGAGAGCGGCAGCAGCCTGTCGCCCCCGGGCATCGGTGTGTCGTAGGCGATGTAGCGCGTGGATTGCTCCAGGTAGGTGCCCAGGCGCGGGCGCTGGAGGACCTTGGTGAGCACGTTGGAGACCCACTCGCACGCGACGTGGGCGCCGCCGAGCTGCGCCACCGAGTCATCCCCGTAGCCCAGGAAGATCCGCTCGTAGAGCTGCGCCGCCCGCGACGAAGCTCCGCCGCCCCCGCAACGGTGTCGAGGCGCATCCCACCGTGGCGGGCGGCGGACTCGTCGCGGGCGGCGCAGCTCTACGAGCGGATCTTCCTGGGCTACGGGGATGACTCGGTGGCTCAGCTCGGCGGCGCCCACGTCGCGTGCGAGTGGGTCTCCAACGTGCTCACCAAGGTCCTCCAGCGCCCGCGCCTGGGCGCTTACCTGGAGCAATCCACGCGCTACATCGCCTACGACACACCGATGCCCGGGGCCGGGAGCGGCGACGGGCTCTACCGCTACTACCGCGACGCCGAGCTCGGACCGGCGTACACACGGGCGATGGACGCGCTGTTTTCCACCTACTCGGCGGCGCTGCCGCAGGTCCTCGCCTGGGCCCAGGAGGAGTTCCCGCGCTCAGCGGACGACGCGCCCGCCGCCCACACCCGCGCGCTCAAGGCCAAGGCCCTGGATCTGCTGCGCGGGCTGTTGCCGGCCAGCTCGCTCTCGCACATGGGGATCTTCGCCACCGGGCAGACCTATGAGCAGCTCATCCTGCACCTGCTGGCCCATCCGCTGCCCGAGGCCCGCCACTACGGCGCGATGATCCTGGAGGAGATCCAGGCGGTGATGCCGAGCTTCGTCGCGCGCGTGGAGCGGCCCGACCGGGGCGGCCAGTGGATCGGCTACCTGGAGTCGCGCGCGCAGGCCGGCGCCCGCTGGGCGCGGCGCCTGGGTCTGGACGAGGAGACCGGGGGCGCCGCCGGCCCCTCGGTCCGCCTCACCCACGTCGACGGCGACGAGGACGACCTGCTCGTGGCGCTCATGTTCGAGGGCAGCGCCACCTCCGAGGACGCCATCCGGCGTTCGATCGAGGCGATGTCCGAGGCCGAGCGCACGGAGCTCCTGTCTGACCTCGTCGGCGAGCGCGCCAACCGCCGCCACCGTCCCGGCCGCGGCTTTGAGGCCGTGCGCTACCGCTTTGAGATCGTCGCCGACTACGGCGCCTTCCGCGACCTCCAGCGCCACCGGATGCTCACCGTGCAGTGGCAGTCGCTCACCCCCGACCTCGGCGCCGGCGTGCCCGGGCAGGTCGACCTGGCGGGCGCCGGCGACGCCTACCGCCGCGCGCTCGATGTGTCGCGCGCCGAGTACGAGCGCCTCGTCGACGCCGGCCTGGCCAGCGCTGCCCCGTACGCCCTGTGCCTGGGGTACCGGATCCGGTTCGTCCTCGACCTCAACGCCCGCGAGGCGATGCAGCTGATCGAGCTGCGCTCCGGGCGCGAGGGTCATCCCAGCTACCGCGCCGTCGCCCATGAGATGCACGCCCAGATCGCGGCGGTCCATCCCGCGGTGGCCGGGGCGATGACCCACGTCGACGTCGACACCGAGCCGCGGCTCGAGCGCATCCTGTCCGAGATGCGCACGCACGCCCGCGCGCAGGCGGGGTAAGGCCCGGCGCGGGCCCGGCCGTTCCCCCGGGCCGGCCCGGGGGCCCGCGGGCCCGGCGCGCGCCCCCACCACCGGCGAGGGCGCGCGCAGGCCGCGGTGTGGCCTAGGACAGACGCATCATCTGCCTGAGCGTGATCGGCTTGGCGCCGTTCTGGGTCATGACCACGGTCAGTGAGTACCGACCGCGGACGGCCCGATGCAGCTCCCGCATCTTCACGGTCGCCTTGCCCGCCTTCACCGAGGCATGACCCAGCGCCGTCACCCGCTTGCCGTGGGCGATCCGAACCTGGATCCTGCCGCGCATCTTGGAGGACTTCTTGAACGTCACGGTGCACTTGATCATGTCGTGGCGCTCGATCTGACACCTGATGACCAGCTTCAGACGCGAACCCGACCCGCTTGACCCGCCGTGGCCCTCGCCGCCGGACGAACCGGAGCCGGACTGCTCGACGAACCGCGTCATCGTGGTCCGGGTGTCACCGCTGAGGTCGGTGATCACCCAGGTGGCGCTGTAGCTGCCCGGCTTGAGCGCCGGCACGGGCGAGCCGTTGACCGAGTTGACGTTCGGAGTCGTGAACACGGCCCCGCCACCGCCCGCGGGGGCGACGGTCAGCGAGATCCGGCTGCTCGAGTCCGGGGTGACCGAGTTGTCGGGCCCCGGGAAGCCGGACTGGCCGATCGCGGGGAAGCCGCCGGCGACGATCTCGCCGTTCAGCGGCGAGGTGTTCTCCAGGTCAGGCACCTCGGTCTGCGTCTGGCCTCCGCTGAGCTCGTCGGTCTGGACGATCGGACTCGACGGCAGGCCGGCCGCGCCGCCTCCCATCGGGCAGATCTCGCCCGTCAGGGCGGCCCCGCCCGCGATCGCGGAGGGAGCCCCGGCCGACGCGTTGGTCGGCGCCTCGCCGAGCGGCGAGCCGTAGTACTGGCCCGGCGCGCACGTCCCGCCGGCCAGCACGGTCTGCTCGCCGTCGATGTCGGCCCGGAGATCGGCCACGTGCAGCGTGGTCAGGGTCCGGGCCCCGTTGGACAGCGACACCACGGTGCCGCCCCTCATCGCCAGCGCCACCGTGAGCAGGCCGTGGCCGTCGGCTGTGCCCGAGGCGTGAGCGCCGCCGTCGGTGGCCGTGTAGTTGCCGCCCGCGACCAGGCCGGCGCAACTGAGGCTCTGGCCTTCGAGGTCGGCGCTGCACGTCGGGAACCCACTGGGCGTGAAGAACGCCATCGGGCTGGTGAACAGCGACGCCGCGTCGGCCTCGCCGACCGGTACGGTCAGCTTGACCAGGGCTCCGACCCCGTTGGGCGTCGGCCCCTCCGGGGGCGAGAACGCCCGGTTGTCGTTCGAGCTGTCGTTGACGACGTCGCCGGCCGCGGCGTTGCGCGGCAGCGGGAGCGTCGCGATGCCGGTCTGCGTGTTGCAGGTGTCGGTCATCCCCTCGCCGTTCGGCCCCACGAGGGCGGCCCCGTTGAACGTCGCGGCGAGCACACCGGTCTGGAAGCACGGCGACATCGACAGTGAGGGCCCGCCCAGCGACGGGATCGTTGGTGAGGAAGCTCCCGTTGTCCAGCGCCGTCCACCCGGTCCATCCGGACTCCGTGAACGGGTTGCCCCCGTTGCCGGTGAGGATCACCTGATGGCCGGGCGCCGGCGCGCCGTTGTGGGAGTAGTCGACGTCGATCTCGTCGCGATCGTCGCCGACGGCGTGCGGAGCCAGCGACACCGACCAGGTGCCGTTGGCCGCGGTGGTCGTCGTCGCCTGGGCGACGGTCACCGGGTTACCACCGGCGTCGGCCCGCAACAGCGTGACCTTCACCCCCACGCCCGGGGTACTGGCCTCGATGTTGCCGCTGACCACCGGGCTGAACTGGGTGAAGTTGACCTGCGGCAGCGGCAGCGGGTTGCTCGTCAGGCTCGTGCGCTGAACGCACGCGTTGTCGTCGTTTGACCACATCTGCTGGAACAGGTAGTCGTGGCCGTTGACGACCTGGTTGAACGGCGAACCGTCGGGGGCGAACCCGAGCGGGTCGCCCCGCTGGGGGCCGAACTCGCACTTGTCGGCAACCTCGAACCCATTGGGGTCCATCCAGCCGATGCCCTCGGGGTCGGTCATGGCCTCGACCGTCTCGTGCACGTCGGCGTCCATCGCCGCTTCTGCGTCGGGGTATCCCTGCGGGTCCGCCCCGGGCGGAACGTTCGTCTCGATGATCGGGTCGATCGAGACGGCGTAGATCGTCGGGCCGTGGCCGACGTCTGAGACCGAGTGGTAGGCGCCGAAGGCGTTGGTCCCGCACACGCCGGCGGTGATGCATTCGTCAACCCCGGCGGGCAGGATCATGAACCACATGTCGTGCAGCCCGCGGGCCCCGCCGTGGGTCGTGACGATGTGATTGATCTCGGCCTGCACCTGCCCGTCGGTGATGCAGATCGCGGTGTTGTTGGGCGACGCGCACTGGTCGGCCACCGCCGGGTACTGATCGCTGTCCATGATCACGTCGTTGGCGTTGGCGGCGCTGAAGTTGATGCTGTAGTCGCCGGGGGTGATGGCGCCGGGCGCCGTCCCCTGGGCGAACTGGGGCAGCACGGAGAAGATGTTGGCCATGCTGCCACTGTCATGTGACACATCGGTGAACAGCCGCTTCACCATGCCGACGTAGTCGGCGGGGGCGCGCGGAGGCCGCCCCTGGAATGGGCTGGGGGTGATGCCCCCGGTCCAGAAGATCAGGTGGATCGTGACGCCACCGGCCATCACGGCTCCACCGTGATAGGTGAGCGGGGTGGGTGCCCCGCTGGCGACGTCGGCCTGGGCGGCGAACCTGCCCTGGCTGTTGGCCGGCGGGACGAGACCGAGCGCATTCCGTACGCGCGGGTGGAATACCGGCTTGCCCCAAGCCGGAGCGGCGGACAGTGCCAGAATTAGGCACACGCCCGCGAGCATGACGGCGCGACGCCGCGTCATGATGGACCCTCCCATTGGACGGTGATTCTCCCTCGCTTCTGCGCGAACCTACCGCTGCGCCACGCCGGGCGCAACCGGCAACCGCGCCCGACACCCCATGTTTACGGGGAGGTGCGTGTTAGGTGTTGGTTTGTTCGCGCTGGCGCAGCTCGATCCGGCGGATCTTGCCGGTGAGCGTCTTGGGCAGATCGGGCACGAACTCGATCAGCCGCGGGTAGGCATAGGCCGACAGGTGATCGCGGACGAACGCCTTGATCTCGCCGGCGAGCTCGTCCGAGGGGTCGTGGCCGGCGCCGAGCACGACGAAAGCCTTGACCACGTTGCCACGCCGTTCGTCGGGCACCGCCACCGCCGCCGCCTCGGCCACGGCGGGGTGCTCCAGGCACGCCGACTCGACCTCGAAGGGGCCGATCCGGTAGCCGGCGGAGATGATCACGTCGTCGGCGCGGCCCTCATACCAGTAGTAGCCGTCCTCGTCGGTCGAGGCGGCGTCCTTGGTGTGGAACCACTCGCCGCCGAAGACCTCGTCGGAGTCCTCCTGTGGCCGGTTCCAGTAGCCGAGCGGATAGTGCGGGTTCGAGCGGGCGCGCAGGCAGATCTCCCCGCGTTCGCCCGGGCCGACCGGGCGCTCGTCCTCGTCGAGGATGGCCACCTCCCAGCCCGGCATCGGCCGGCCCATCGACCCGGCGCGCACCTCCATGAACGGGAAGTTGGCGCACAGCGGATAGGACTCGGTGAGCCCGTAGAAGTCGAGCACGGTGATCCCGTACTGATCGCGAACCCACTTGATCGCCTCCGGGTTCAGCGGCTCCCCGGCCGAGCACATGATCCGGATCTTCTGGGGATACCGGGTCGCGGCGTCGGTGATCGACATCATCGAGCGGATCGCCGTCGGCGTCCCGAAGACGTTGGTCACCTCGTGGCGCGACAGGAAATCAAGCTGTTTGGCCGGATCGAACCCGCCCTCGCGCTGGTAGACGCACTGAACCGCGCCGTAGCGCCACGGCCCCAGCAGCGGCGCGATCCCGGCCGCCCACGCCCACTCACCCATCCCGTGGAACAGCTCGCCGTCCTGCACGTCGTGGCAGTAGACGAACTCCTCGTGGGCCAGGACGTAGCGGTGGGCGTGCAGGATGCCCTTGGCTAGGCCCGTCGTGCCCGAGGAGTAGTAGAGCTGCGCCGGATCGTCGGCGGCGGTGTCGACGGTCGTGAAGGTGTCCGAGCCCGTGCTCAGGAGGGCATCGTCGAGGATGAGCACGTGCTCCACCAGGTCGCGTTCCATGCGATCGGCGTTGGCCTGGTTGGTGACGAGCACCTTGGGCTGGGAGTCGGTGAGGCGGTGGCGGATGCCGTCGTCGCCGTAGAGCACCGACATCGAGAGCAGGATCGCCCCCACCTTCCAGGTGCCGAAGAAGGCCGCCGCCGTCTCGGGCGTCGGCGGCAGCAGCATGGCCACGCGATCGCCGCGCTGCACGCCGTGGGCCACCAGGACGTTGGCGAAGCGGTTGGCGGTGTCCTGGAGCTCGCCCCAGGTCAGCCGGCGCACGGTGCCGTGGAAGTCCTCGTGGATCATCGCCGGCTTGTCGCGGGGGTGACGGTCGCAGACGTCGGCGGCGATGTTGTAGCGCTCGGGCACGTCCCAGCGGTGTGCGGCGCAGGCCTGTTCGTATGAGAGGGTGGAGCTCATCGCTCAATCATTACCGATGCGGCCACCACCGGGGCATCGAGGTCGTCCTCGGCCAGGCGCAGGCCGAGCCCCTCGGGCGCGTGCAGCGCCAGCATCTCCGCCGAGGCGCCTCGACGCGAGTCGCGCAGCGAGACCGCGATCATGACCAGGAAGGCGACCGGGACCGTGACGATCGCCGGCTGAGCGAGCAGGGCCCCGGTCACGCTGGCCGACTGGTCGCCGAGGGCCAGCCCCACGAAGATGGCCGCGGTGGCCAGGACCGCCCCGCTGAGCATGCCCGCGGCGGCCCCGCGCGCCGACAGGCGGGTCCACCACACCCCGAGCAGGAACATCGGGCAGAACGTGCTGGCGGCGATCGCGAACGCCCACCCGACGAGGATGGAGATGTCGATCTGCTGGGCCAGCAGGGCCAGCAGCGCCGGCACGACCATCGCCGCCAGTGCGGCCACGCGAAAGCGGGTGCGCCGGATCGCCACGCCGCTGGCCGGCTCGCGCTGCAGCCGCGGCCAGATGTCGTGGCTGATCGTCCCGGCCAGGGACACGAGCAGCCCCGAGGACGTGGACAGGAAGGCCGCGAACGCCCCGGCCGCGGTGAGCGCGCCCAGCACCGTGCCCACGGTGCCGGGCCAGGCGGCGCTGGGCAGCGTGAGGACGACGGTATCGGTCCCGCCGGTGGTGTAGAGCTCGGGCGTGAGCGCCCGGCCCATCGCCCCGTAGACGGCCGGAAAGGCGTAGAACAGACCCAGAAGCGTGAGCACGTGAACCGTGGTGCGCCGCGCCGCGTGACCGTCGGGATTGGTGTAGAAGCGCACGAGGATGTGCGGTAACCCCATGGTGCCGAGAAACGTCGCGACGAGCAGCGAGTAGACGAGCAGCGGCGAGCTCTCGTCGGTCCCTCCGACGGGGCGCGACCACTCCGTTCCGCGTTGCGGCACCGTCCCCTCGGCCACGGGCACCACCGTGCCCGCGGGCAGGCGGACGGCGACGTGAGCGGGCAGCGTGCGATGTGCGCCCGCGGGCACCGACACCCGCCGGCCGGCGATGGAGAACGTGGCGGCCTCGGGGAACTGGACCGGCTGGGGGCCTGACAGCCGGATCGTCAGCGCGTGGGGCGCGCTCGGGTACTCGCGCCCGAACAGCGCCGCACGTCCCGGCAGCCCGCCGAAGTGGATGATGAGCAGGCAGGCCGGAACCGAGATCGCGAACACCTTGATCCAGAACTGGAACGCCTGGACGTAGGTGATGCCGCGCATACCGCCGATGGCGACATTGACGGCGACGATCGCCGCCACCAGCACCACGCCGACCCAGTACGGCGCCCCAGTGACCACGTTGAGCGCCAGCCCGGCTCCCTTGAGCTGGGGCAGCAGGTAGAACCCCCCGATGAGCAGCACGATCGCCGCGGCCAGCGGCCGGATGCGGGGGCTGCGCAGCCGCGCCTCGGCGAAGTCGGGGATCGTGTAGGAGCCAAAGCGCCGCAGCGGCGCCGCCACGAACAGGAGCAGCGCCAGGTACCCGGCGGTGAAGCCGAGCGACTGCCACAGGGCGCTGGCCCCGAGCTTCATCTCCAGGCCGGCGATCCCCAGGAAGCTGGCCGCCGACAGGTACTCACCGGAGATCGCGGCCGCGTTCCACCAGGCCGTCACCGAGCGCGAGGCCACCAGCAGGTCCGACGTCGTGCGGACGAAGCGCACGCCCCACGCCCCCAGGCCCAGCGTGCCGAGGGTGACGGCGCCGATCGCCAGCAGAGCCGTCACTTCTCCACCAGGTCGCGGAAAGCCGCGTCCAGGGCGTCGGCCCGGCGCGCGTACAGCCAGCCGATGGCGATGAACAGCGGCCACAGCGGCACGAGCATGATCCAGATCCCCAGCGGGACCCCGAGCAGGTGCACGCGGTCGAGCGCCGGCAGCAGGTACAGGGCCAGCGGCAGAACGCCGAACACGGCGCCGAAGGCGATCAGCCCCAGCAGCGAGAGCTGCAGCTGGGCGCGACGCAGGCGGCGCAGATAGACATCGCCGTGGGCGGTGGAGTCGGCCAGCTCCTGGCGGGGGGATCGCAGCGGCGATGGCGTCCGGTCGCCGTCGGCGGCGCTCACGCCGCCCGCACCCCGGCCCGGAACTTGGGCAGCGTCATCGTCACCGTCGTGCCGCGGCCCAGCGCGGACTCGATCTCCAGGCCGTAGGCGGGGCCGAAGGCCGCCTGAAGCCGGGCCTGGACGTTCATCAGCCCCACTCCCTTGCCGTGGCCGGCGAGGATCTCGCTGGCCCGCGCGCCGTCCATCCCCACCCCGTCGTCGGTGACGCGCAGCTCCACGTCGGCGTCGATGTCGCGGCCCACGATCTCCACCCGGCCCCGACCGCGCCGCTCCACCCCGTGACGCACGGCGTTCTCCACCAGCGGCTGGAGCGAGAGCATCGGGACGACGGCGGGCAGCACCTCGGGCGCGACCTGGAGACGCACCTCGAGGCGGTCGCCGAAGCGTGCGCGCTCCAGGCGCAGGTACTTCTCGACGTAGCTGAGCTCGTCGGCGAGGGTCACGTAGGGGCTGCGCCCGCGGAAGGCGTAGCGCGTGAACTCCGCGAACTCGGTGAGCAGCTCGCGCGCCTCCTCGGGGTTGGAGTGGATGTAGCCGGCGATCGCGGCCAGCGCGTTGTAGACGAAGTGCGGGGAGATCTGGGCCCGCAGCGCGTGCAGCTCGGCACGGGCGAGGCGCTCGGACTGCGCCTCGAACTCGGCGAGGGCCAGCTCGGCGGCGACGAGGCTGGCCGCGTCGCCGACGGTCCGCGTCTCCTCGGGCGTCAAGCGCCAGCCGCGGGAGAACAGGGCCATGAACGTGCCCACGCGCTCGTCGCGGACCACGAGTGGCGCCAGCACGGCGCTGCCGATCGGGCAGCTCGGGTCCGAGCAGCGAATCCTGTTCTCGACGTGCAGGCGATCGTCGCGGCTGGTGTGGGCGGCCAGGGCGACCCACTCAGACGGATCGTGATGATCGGCGCCGTCGCCGGCGAAGGCCAGCACCCGGCTGGAGTCGAGCAGGGCGACCGCCCGCGCCTGGGTCGAGGGTGAGGAGGTGCCCCACGGTCTTGGCGGCGCTGTCGGCGGAGAGGCCTCGGCGCAGATGGGGCAGAGTCGCGGTCGCGGCATGCAGCGCCTCCTGCATCGCGCGCTGCTCGTTGGAGATCACGCGCGGCGGCCGGATCAGGCGAAACGCCGCGATCGCCGACGCGGCGATCGCCCATCCGAGGAGAACACCGAGGATCACCTCCACTGTGGCCGCGGAGCATATTGGGCATCGGCACGGAGATGGGATGTTCGAGTCCGTACCGAACAACACGGCCGAGACCGCCGGTATGGTTAGAAGTTACCCATGAGCGTCGTTTTAGGCGTGCTGCTCGGGGCCGGGCTTGCCACCGCCATCGGGATCGGTTGGGCGCTCGTCCGCGCGCCGAGGGCGGCGCGGACGCCGGCGGCGATCGGCATGCAGTCCGCGCTCCATGCCGCCACCGCCACCCTGCCGCATCTCCGCCGCGGGCCTGACCCCGAGCTCCGCGGCACAGGCGGTCCCGCATCTGCGCAAGCTCACCGGCGCGGCGTCCGTGGCCCTGGCCGACACCCGTACCGTCCTGGCCATCGATGGCGAGGGCGGCGAGCAGGTCCGGCCCGGCGACATGCTCAGCCGGCTGCTGGCCCGCACCCGCGACGACCGCGTGCGCATCGAACCCCGCCTGACCTCGTCGGACCCGACTTGCCCGCTGCGCTCCGCGGTGCTCGCGCCGCTGCTCGTCCAGGGCCGGCGCGCAGGGACGGTGATCGCCTTCTACCGGCGGCCGGGGCGACCGCCGGCCAGCGAGGTACGCGTGGTCGTGGAGGCGGCCAGCCTCGTCTCCGCCCAGCTCGAGCTGTCCGTGGTGGCCGAGCAGGAGGAGCGGCTGGCCCGAGCGGAGCTGCGAGCCCTGCGGGCCGAGATCTCCCCCCACTTCATCTACAACGCCCTGGCCGCCGTGGCCGGCGACATCCACACCCACCCCGACGACGCGCGGGAGCTGCTCATCGACTTCGCCGAGTTCACCCGCTACCTGTTCCGCGACGGCCGCTCCTACGTGACCCTGGCCGAGGAGCTCGAGCACGTCGAGCGCTACCTGCGCCTCGAGCAGGCCCGGTTTCACTCGCTTCAGGTGACGGTCGACGTGGCCCCCGAGGCCCTGGGGGCGGTCGTACCGGCGATGTCGGTGCAGCCACTGGTGGAGAATGCGGTCCGTCATGGAATCGAACGACGCCGGGGCACGGGACAAGTGGCGGTGCATGCCCGCGTCGTGGGCTCCGACATCGAGCTGCGGGTCTCCGACGACGGCAGCGGCATCGAGCCCGACCGGCTGCCCACGCTCCTGGCCGGCGCCGGCGGCGGCATCGGCCTGGCCAACGTCGATGGCCGCCTGCGGGCGACGTTCGGCGAGCGCTACGCGCTGCGGCTCGAGTCCGAGCTGGGGAAGGGCACGACGGCGATCATGACCGTCCCCAACCTGATCGGCGAGGACGGCCTGCGCGTTCCGGCGGCGGCCGTGGGAGCCACGGGATGAGCGGCGACCAGCTGACGATCCTCGCCGTCGACGACGAGCGCACCCAGCTCGAGGATCTGGCCCGGCTGCTGCGCAACTCCCCGAGCGTCAAGGAGGTCGAGTGCGCCTACGACGGCCACGACGCGCTGGTCAAGGCCTCGACGCAGGCCTACGACGCCATCTTCCTCGACGTCCGCATGCCCAACCTCGACGGGCTGGAGCTCGGACGGGTGCTGCGCCGCTTCGCCGAGCCGCCCCAGCTGGTGTTCGTCTCGGCTTACGACAACGCGGCGGTGGACGCCTTCGAGCTCCATGCGCTCGACTACCTGCGCAAGCCCGTGGGACGGCGACGCGTCGAGGAGGCGATCGAGCGCGTCGCGGCCGCGGTCGAGTCGGGCGCGAGCGAGCGCCGCGCGGGTGCGGCGGGCTCGCTGCCCGCCGGCGGGCGCGGGGTGGGTGGGGCCGAGTCCGAGGACCACGAGATGATCGCCGTCGCGAACCTGCACGGCGGCTCCACGCGCCTGCTCGCGCGCCGGCAGATCCTCTACGTCCAGTCCTACGGCGACTTCGTCCGGATCGTGACCGCCGAGGGCCGTTACCTGCTGCGCTCCACGCTGGCCGACATCGAGCGTCGCTGGGAGCCCCACGGCTTCGTCCGCGTCCACCGCCAGTACGTCGCCAACCTGCGCAACGCGGTGGAGCTGGCGCCGGTGCTCGGTGGCACCGCGGAGCTGAGCTTCGCCGACGGCCAGACGATCCCGGTGGCGCGCCGGCACACGGGCGAGCTGGGCCGGCGGCTCAGCGTCTAGTGCCCGCGCGGGCCGCCCGCGCCGGGCGGCCCGCGCAGGAGAGAGCTAGGCCTCGGCGGCCTGCTCCTCGTTGATCTTGTCCTCCAGCTGCTGCATGACCGCGGGATCGCGCAGCGTCGTCACGTCGCCCAGGGCGCGGCCTTCGGCGATGTCGCGCAGGAGGCGGCGCATGATCTTGCCCGAGCGGGTCTTGGGCAGATCGTCGGCCCAGATGATCCGCTTGGGCCGGGCGAACTTCCCGATTCGGTCGGCCACGCGCGCGCGGATCTCCTCGACCAGCGCGTCGGACCCGGCGAGGTCGCCCTCGAGAGTGACAAACGCGCAGATCGCCTGGCCGGTGTCCTCGTCGGTCTGGCCGATCACCGCCGACTCGGCGACCTTGCCGTGCGACACGATCGCCGATTCCACCTCGGCGGTCGACAGCCGGTGGCCGGAGACGTTGACGACGTCGTCGATGCGCCCGATGATCCAGAAATAGCCGTCCTTGTCCTTGCGGGCGGCGTCGCCGACGACGTAGGTCTCCTTGTCGAACTTGGAGAAGTACGTCTCGATGAAGCGGTCCTCCTCCTTGTAGAGCGTGCGCAGCATCGACGGCCACGGCCGCTGGAGCACCAGCAGTCCCTGGCCCTCGTCGAGCGGCTTGCCCTCGCGCTCGTCGACGACGTCGGCCTTGATCCCCGGGAACGGACGCGTGGCCGACCCCGGCTTGGTGGCCACGATCCCCGGCAGCGGGGTGATCATGATCGCGCCGGTCTCCGTCTGCCACCAGGTGTCGACGATCGGGCAACGCTCCCCGCCGACGATCTTGTGGTACCAGAGCCACGCCTTGGGGTTGATCGGCTCGCCCACCGTGCCGAGCAGGCGCAGCTTGCTCAGGTCGGCCTTCTCCACCAGCTCCGCGCCCCATTTCATGCAGGCCCGGATTGCCGTCGGCGCGGTGTAGAAGATCGTCACGCCGGACTTCTCGGCGATCTCCCACCAGATGCCCTTGTGCGGGTAGTCCGGCGCACCCTCCCACATGACCGACGTGGTCCCGTTGCACAGCGGGCCGTAGACGATGTAGGAGTGGCCGGTCACCCAGCCCACGTCGGCGGCGCACCAGTACACGTCCTCGTCGGGCTTGAGGTCGAAAACGTACTTGTGCGTGGCGCTGACGCCGGTCAGGTAGCCGCCGGTGGTGTGCAGGATGCCCTTGGGCTTGGCGGTAGAACCGCTGGTGTAGAGGATGTAGAGCGGGTGCTCGGCGTCAAGCTCCTCGGCCGGGCAGTCTGGATCGGCGGCGTCGCAGATCTCGTGGTACCAGACGTCACGCCCTTCCTGCATCTCACACTCGGCACCGGTGGACTTGATCACGACGATGTGCTCAATCGAGTTGACGTCGCCCATCACCTTGTCCACCGCCTCCTTGATGGGAGCGGTCTTGCCCTTGCGACGGGCGCCGTCCACGGTGATCAGCGCCTTGGCCTCCGAGAACTCCATCCGCTCCTTGACCGAGTCGGCCGAGAAGCCGCCGAAGACGACGTTGTGGGGCGCGCCGATCCGCGCGCAGGCCAGCATCGAGACGACCACCTCGGGGATCATCGGCAGGTAGATCCCGACGACGTCGCCCTTCTCGATTCCGAGGTCCTTCAGCGCATTGGCGAACCGCTGGACGTCACGGTGCAAGTCGGCGTAGGTGATGTCGCGGGTCTCGCCCTCCTCCCCGTGCCAGTGATAGGCCACCCTGTCGCCCTTACCGGCCTCGACGTGACGGTCAACGCAGTTGTAGGAGGCGTTGATCTTCCCGTCCTCAAACCACTTGTAGAACGGCGGGTTGGAGTCGTCGAGGTCGGTGGTCGGCTCCTTGAACCAATGCAGGTTCTTGGCCTGCTCGGTCCACCAGCCCTTCCAGTCCTCGTCGGCCTTGTCATACACCGCCGGGTCACTCAGGAGTGCGTGTTCGCGGAAGGACTCCGGCGGGTCGAACGTCTCGATCTGCAGCATCTCCTCGAGCTGCTGCTCGAGCGTGCCCTCATTTTTCGATGCCGTGTCTGCCATACAAGCCTCTCCTTGTAAACCCTGGCTTTGGCGCACCGGAGCTCAGCGGCGAGCGCCGGCAGTGGCTGCCGGCGCCCGGGCTGGCCGCGACGTGCGCGGCTCTCTGTTCTCTAGTTGTATCCCACCGATCCGCTGGGCGGTAGGGGTCCTGCGTCAGCGGCTGAGCGGGAAGACCGGCGCGATCGTTCGACCGAAGGTCGCGTTGATCACCCCCGCAAACGACGCGTACCAGGCGACGATCGCCGTGACGAGCCCGATGTAGCCGCCGAGCTTGATCGTGCCGTTGGTCGCGTGCAACGTCCCGGCCAGCGCGGAGTTCCCGATGCCGAGCACGATGAACGTGATCGCCAGCAGCAGGAACACGAGGGCGACGGCACCCGTGGTGCGTAGCGAGGCGATGAACATGTAGGCCGTGAAGATGCCCCACATCCACAGGTACAGGCCAAGCCCGCTGAAGACCTCAGTCGGGACGTTCTTCCCGACGGACTGGACGACGAAGAAGAACGAGATCCAGAACGCTCCGAATGAGCAGAACGCGACTGCGCCGAACGTGTTGCCGGTCCGGAACTCCCACAGGCCCGCCACGAACTGTGCGACGCCGCCGTAGGCGAGGGCCAGCGCTGCGACCATCGGCAGCAGGCCGCCTCCGGGCGCCTTTTGAGTACCCACCAGACCAGCGTTGATGAGGCTGAGTACGAACGTGGTGCCGGCGAAGGCGGCCAGTCCCAGTGGCCCTGGGTCGGCCGGGCTCCAAGCGATTCCGCGGCCAGACGTCGGATCTGACTCGGGGATAAGGTCTGCCTCCCGGGGCGGCAGGTTGCCTGCTTCCATCTCTCCTCCTACGTCAGTTGACGAGACGGGCGCAAAAGCTCGCAAAAGCAGTGGACCGCGCAAAGGAGAGATCGGCGGGCGGTCGTGGCGGACCGCTGAACGGTCGCCAGGAACGACGAACGGCGCCGTCCGGGGCCGTGCCGCGGGCGTGAGCCCGGGTCAGGTGCGGCGCTTGCGCTTGCGCTTGGGGGTCGTGGCCCGCGTGCGCTCGTTGACCGGCGTGGCGGCGACCTCGGGCTCGTCGGCGGTGGCGACGGGCTCCGGCTTCCTGGCGCCGCGCCCCGGGCGCCCGGGACGCGCGCCCACCTCGGTGGCGCGCCGGGCGCGCATCTCCGCAGACGACGGCCACGGCTCGGCCCGCCCCGAGCGCCACGCCGGCGGCACGCCGGTGGGCCAGCGGCCGGAGATGAGGTAGGCGATGGCCAGCAGCCAGTAGGTCTGCACGACGGGCACCTGGGTGATCTGGAAGAGCACCAGCGCCCCGGCGAACATGCCGAGGTAGCCCATGAACCGCGAGAGCAGCCCCTGGTTCATGGCCTGCAGCGACACGAGCACGAAGGCGACGGCCACCAGCAGCGCGGCTGCCTGACCGATGAGCTGAAGGCCGAGCAGCCCGGGGCCGCTGGTCAGGTGGTTGGCCTCGGTGTAGGTCTGATCGCCGCTGGTGGCGAACTCGTGGACCTTGATCGCCACGACGATCGCGTAGACGACGCCGGCAAGGGCGGCCAGGCCGCCGCCGACCATGGTGAGGACCCTCACGTAGGGGCGGGCCTTCTCCGGGTTGCGCGCCCGAGCGGCGCGGAACAGGAACAGCAGGGTCCAGGCGATGGCCAGCGAGGCGATCGCGTTGATCACCGACGAGATCAGGTCCAGCGGGAACCGCTGGTTGGCCACGAGCAGGTCGAGCGTCAGCTCGTCGACCTTGGTGTGCGGGCCGCTCAGCTGGATGGCGGACGCGATGATCAGGCAGATGCCGGCGACGATCGCCACCGCGACCTGGCGCGAGCGCACGCGTGATTCGTAGAGCAGGGCCTCGTCGGGGCTCATCGGGCGCCCAATGCTAGTGGCAGGTCAGGGGAGCGGGCGTGCGCCGCAACGACCACTCGGCGACAAACTCGACTGGGCGCGGCCAGTTTGCCGGTTTGGGGTCGCGTAGCGACCCATCCGTGCCGAACTCCGGTCGTCGATGCAGATTCGTCGGCGACTGGTCGTTCGGCGGCCGGGACGCTCCGTTGTGAGGGGGCACATCGTGAAAAATCAGCTCGGCCTGCTGCGGTTTTTCACCAGACGGCCCTCCAGGGCGCATAACGCGGGAAATCGGATCCGCCCGTCGCGGTTTTGCGCGTGCCGCGCCCTCCCGCCCGGCCCGCTCGACCCGCTCAACCCTCCGGGGCCGCCCAGCCGCGCAGCCCGGCCTACACTGCCGCCGGTGAGCTGCCCGGCGTGCGGAGGGACCCTGGCCCCGTGGCGCACGGTCCCGGGCTCTGAGCCCCGCCTCGCCACCCGCCGCTACGCGCTGGAGCGCTGTACGACCTGCGGCACCGCGGCCACGGTCATGCCCGACGGGCCCGGCGCGCCCGACCTCCACGACTCCGGCGCCTACCGCCCCGGGACCCCCCGCCTGCACCGCGCGGCGCTCCCGGTGCTGCGCACCTTCGACCGCCGGCGGCTGGCACTGCTCCGGCGGCTCGCCACCCCGCCGGCCAGGGTGCTGGACGCCGGCGCCGGGCAGGGCCGGTTTGTCGCCGCCGCCCGCGCCGCGGGCTATGACGCCTTCGGGATCGAGCCGGCGCAGCGGGGGCTCGAGCGCGCCCGGGAGCTGGGCGTGCCCGTCGAGCCCATCACGATCGAGGCGGCGCGGATCGCGCCCGGGTCCCTGGACGCGGTCACCCTCTGGCACGTGCTCGAGCACCTCGCCGACCCAGGCGGGGCGCTGCGACGGATCGCCGCGTGGCTGCGGCCCGGCGGGGGCCTGCTGGTCGGCGTGCCCAATCTCGCCTCCGTCCAGGCGCGGATCGGCGGCGAGCGCTGGTACCACCTCGACGTGCCCCGCCATCGCAGCCACTTCACCCCCGCGGGCCTGACGGACCTGCTGGAGCGCAGCGGGCTGGCCCCCGTCGCCGTCCACCACCTGCTGCTCGAGCACAACCCCTATGGAATGTGGCAGTCGGCGGTCAACCGGCTCACGCGCGATCCCTCCTACCTCTACAACGCGCTCAAGCGCAACGCACCTGTGGGTTCCGGTGACCTGGCCATCTCCGTGCTGGCGCTGCCTCTGGTGCCGCTCGCGGCCGCCGCTGAGCTGGCCGCGGGGATGGCACGCCGGGGGGGCACGATCGCGGTGCTGGCCCGGCGGCCCTGAGGCCCCGTAAGAGTCTCCAAAGATGGCCCCGGGCGCCAGCTACCATTGCTGGCATGGAAGGAAGTGGATTCGGCGGTCTGTTCGGAGATCCGGACGATCTGCAGCGCCGGCTCGGTGAGTTCGCCGAGCAGATGCAGGGCGCGCAGCGTCTGGCCTGGGCCGACAACGCCATCAAGCTCGCCGTCGATCTGACGGTGGCCGCGATGAACCGCGCCAACATTCAGGGGACCACCGAACAGCAGGCCGAGCAGCTCCGGTCCGTGATGGCGGTCATCTTCCCCGAGGCCGTGACGCTCGTGCGCGAAGCGCGCGAGGGCCTGCAGTAGCCGCCGCCCTCTGGCCGCCACTGACCCCCGCACGGGCGGCGCGAGAACGCCGGCGTTCAGGACTGCCCGATAGCCGCCAGCACGAGGTCGTCGTGCTGGACCGGCTTGACCTTGTGCAGGACGTCCTTGATGGTCCCGTCGGGGTCGACCACGAACGTGGTTCGCTCATTGCCCATGTACTCGCGCCCGTACATGGACTTCTTGACCCACACGCCGTAGGCCTCGGCGACGGAGTGGTCCTCGTCGCCCAGCAGGGTGAAGCCGAGGTCGTACTTGTCGACGAACTTGGCGATCTTCTTGGGCGCGTCGGGCGAGATGCCCAGGACGGTCGCACCGGCCGCGTCGTAGTCGGCGCGATGGTCGCGCACGCCGCAGGCCTGGGTGGTGCAGCCCGGCGTGTCGGCCTTGGGATAGAAGTAGACGACGACGGTCTTGCCGCGCAGGCCCGACAACGAAACGGGGTTGCCGTCCTGGTCGGGCAGGGTGAAGTCGGGGGCGGGATCTCCTGGGTTGAGAGTCATGCGGCGAACCCTACTCAAGCGCCCGGTGCGGGCACTCGCTCGAACCGCGCCGGTGAACGGCACGCCGGGCAGCTACCGGCCGCCGGACGCGCCGGCGGGCCGAGACAGCCGCGCAAGAATTTCTTGGCTGTGGGGTTGACAGTCTTGTCTGGCGGCCTATTAGCAGAACCAGAGAGGATTGACATAGAACCACCGGCTCATCAGATGGGTGGAGGCCCGGGGCCCAAGTTGCGAGGATTGCCTGACGGTTTGGGCACCTACCGCCTTTGGTCAAGGCTCTGTTGGCGGTCCCGGGTCTCCACCACCCTTTCTTGTCTCTCTGAGCAGCACCGTTGTCCGGAAAGGAGGTGAAACGCTCGTATGTCTGTTCGTCGTCGTTGGCGGATCGGCTTGGTGCGCCGAGGAATCACCTCGTCGTCCTATCGCGCGATCGTGTTGCCCCGGGTCCGGCCGGCCGCCTGACCCGTGCGCGCCGATGGCTACCTTCCAGGCGGGGGCGGCGCGCCGGCCCAACCGCTCGCGCGCGAACAGGTGGCGGCGCTGCTGGCCGACGTCGAGAGCAGCACCGCGCTAGACACGCTGGGCGAGTGTGACGGGATGGCCGCCCGATCAGACCAGATCACCCCGGATGAGAGCGAGCTGCTGCAGTCAGAGTCGCTCACTGCCCGCGCGCGTGACCAGGACCTCGCGGACGGCCTGCGGCGCCGCCGGCTGGGGGGTGAGACCAGCTCGGCCGGCTACCTGCGCGACGTCAGCGACCGCGCGCGGCTGCCCGCCGGAGTTGAGCGACGGCTGATCGATGCCGCGCGGGCCGGCGATCGCCGCGCCCGCGAAGAGTTGGTCGAGGCGTTTTTGCCGCTGATCGCGGGGGTCGCCCGGGTCTACCGAGGATCGCCGGCGATCACCCGGGTGGAGCTGATGCAGGAAGGTGTCGTCGGACTGCTCCGCGCGCTGGAGCGCTACGAACCGGCGCTGGGGGTGCCGTTCTGGGGCTACGCGGCATGGTGGGTCAGGCAGGCGATGCAGCAGCTGATCGCCGAACTCACCCGGCCGCTCGTGCTCTCTGACCGGGCGCTGCGCCAGCTCTCACAGCTCAAGCGCGCGCACGGCGAGTATCTCGCCGAGCATGGGCGGGAGCCGAGCGGAAACGAGCTGGCGGACCGCAGCGGTCTCTCCCATGCGCAGGTCGCGGACATGCTCGCGCTCGAGCGTGTGCCGCAGTCGATGGACGAAGCGGTTCACGGCGCCGAAGGGGATGTGGGGGCGTTCGGCGAACTGCTCGCCGACCCGCTCGCCGGCGACGCCTACGAGCAGCTGCTCGATCACTCAGAGATCGAGCAGATCCGCGCGCTGCTGGGCAGCCTCAACGATCGCGAGCGAATGGTCCTGCGCGCCCGCCACGGCCTGGACGGGCCGGAGGAGTCGCTGCGAGATATCGGGGAGCGAATCGGGCTGTCGGGCGAACGGGTGCGGCAGATCGAGCAGCGCGCCTTGGGCAAGCTTCGCGCCGCCGTCACCCGCGGCGAACGCGACTGACCGTCCGCGTGCGCCCGCGAGGGTTGACGATTGGGGCGGCCGGGCCTATTGACACCGGGTGAAGGCATCCGACAGCTGGAGGTGATCCCGGTGCACGTACTCCATCGACCTCATCTTCCCCTCGCCGATCGCGGCACCGACCCCCGTCCAGTCAACGTCGACTGGTGCGCGATGGAAACTGAGCCCGTTCACGAGCCTGTTGCGCTCCCCCGTCCGTGTCCCGTGGACGGCGGGCTTCTAGCCACCTCCTGCGATGCAGACCGCGATCGCTGGTGATGACTGGCGGCGGCCAGGACGACCCCTACGCCGAGCTGGGTGTCTCGACAGACGCGTCAAGCGGGGAGATCCGTCGCGCCTACCGACACCTTGCCCGCCGCTATCACCCCGATGTCAACCGCGACCCCGGCGGGCCAGAGCGGTTCGCCGCAGCTGCGCGCGCCTACGAGATCCTCAGTGATCCGGCGGCGCGCGCCCGCTACGACAACCGCTTCTCCCGACCTGTCGCGATCTCCCGATCGTCCAAGCTCCGACCCGCGGTCAACCGGCGCGCAGTCCTCGAGCTGACCGATCAGGAGGCGGCTCACCTCGCGCGATTCCCTCTCACACTCACCGACGCTCACGGCGGCCGCATTGTGGTTCCCGCCGGGACGGGTGACGGCGACCAGCTCGTGCTGCCCGACCGCGGTGGGCTGATCGTGCTTCGCGTCCGGGTTCACGAAAGACTTGACGGCCCTTGACTGCGATCTATTACCAAAGATGAACGCCACAACCCGTTGGTCTCGCTTAGGAGGTTCGCAATGGCACTGATTCGCTGGGAGCCGGTCGCCGAGCTGGGCACCATCCAGAACGAGATGAACCGGCTCTTCAACACCTTCTTTGACCCGCCCGCCCCCACTAGCGGCAGCGCCTCAAGCAGACGATGGATGCCGGCGATGGACCTGATCGAGAGCGGCGATCACTTCGTGCTACGTGCCGATCTACCCGGCCTCTCTGACGACGACGTCAACATCCAGCTCCAGGACAACGTGCTCACCATCTCCGGCGAGCGCAACACCGAGCACGAGGAGAACGACGAGGGCTACTACCGACTCGAGCGCGCGTTCGGCAGCTTCGCCCGCTCCCTCACCCTCCCCGACGGCGTCAACCCCGACGGTGTACAGGCCCACTTCGACCGTGGCGTGCTCGAGATCAGGATCCCCAAGCCCGAACAGAAGAAGCCCCAGCAGGTCCAGATCACCCTCGGCAAACGCCCAACCGACGACACCAAGACCATCCAGAGCAACGACACCGGCGACCAACAGAGCAACAGCCGCGACCCAGTCCCAGCGCCCGCCTAACCCCTGACTGGCACACAGCCTCCAGACAAACGTTCGCGGACCGCGGGCAAGCACCGCCGCGGTCCGCCAGCGCCCCGGCTACGGGATGCGCGGAAGCGCTACTTGAGCAGCCGCGAGAGCCGGCGGTCCTTGAGCAGCTTGCCCTCGGTCTGGCACGTGGGGCAGTAGCACATCACGTAGTCCTCGTAGAACACGGCCTCCAGCTGATCCCCGCAGCGCGGACACGGCTCGCCGTTGCGGCGATGGACGCGCAACGGCATCGGCAGCTTGTCGGGGATCGGCAGCGCCAGGTGCTCCTCGTAGTGGGCCAGGGCGCGGCCAAGCTCGGAGACGATCGCCTCGCGCAGGCGCCCGGCCTCCTCGTCGGAGAGCTCCGAGCCGCGCTTGAACGGGGAGAGCTTGGCGGCGTGCAGGATCTCGTCGACCCAGGAGCGGCCGATCCCTGCGATCACGCGCTGGTCGCGCAGCAGCCCGTGAAGCGGGCGGGGCGCATCCAGCAGCGCTCCGAGCTCAGGCGGGTCGGGGTAGGCCTCGGGGCCGAGCGTGGCGATGTGCTCCTCGGCCTCCACTCCCTCAGGCGTCAGCAGCTTGACCCAGGCCGCCTGCTTGGTGCCGAACTCGCGCAGGCGCAACTCGCGTCCGTCGCGCAGGCGCACCAGCAGCCGCGAGGTCCGGTCGCGCAGCGATGCGCGCGTGTCGAACAGCTGGAGACGCCCGGCCGACATCAGGTGGATGACCAGGGACAGGTCGTCCTGCACGCCCACCACGAACAGCTTGCCGCGGCGCGTGATCTGAGTCAGCGAGCGACCCTCGATCGCGCTCAGCGGCGGGTCGAACGAGCGCAGCGCGTTGATCCCAGGAGTCAGCGCCGATTCGATCTCGGCGCCGGCGATGGCGGCGCCGATGAGCCGGGCGGTGATCTCAACTTCAGGTAGCTCTGGCATGCCTTTCAGAGGCTACTGAGGCCGGCATCGCGCTCCAAAAGAAGGTCTTAGACAGAAGACGCGAATTGTTCACGCGCCTTCAGTTTCGCTTTACGCATGATGAGAAGACTGATTGCCATGAGTGACCTCCTTGCCATCTTCGGACCCTCGGACAGCGACACAGAACTGATCAGCGAGATCTCCCGCCTGCACCCGACCCGGGTCACGGTGCTGATAGAGGACGTCGACGTCAACTGGGCGTATGACGACTCTGCAGCGGGCGTCGAACTCCGCAACCGGCTGGCGGCCCTGATGGCCGCCATCGAGCGCGACACCGGCGCCATCGTGACCGGGCTGGCCGGCTCCCGGGACCAGCTCATCGGCTGGCGGTTTGACCGAGAGGTCAGCGGCCGCACCCCGATCGCCGTCTGATCGCCCGCCGGCGCCGGTGGCGGCGGGTACCGGCCCGACCGGTACCCTCCCGCTCCGATGAGCGCGACGCTCGCCCCAGACGACATCGTCGCCACCCACGCCGAGGGTGCGGCCAACGACCGCGAGCCTCTGCTGGTGCTGGAGCCCCTGCGTGAGTTCCTGCGCGCCAACGCGCTGATGGCGCCGAGCGACCTGAGCGCCGTGCCCGTCGGCGACGGTCACTCCAACGTCACCTTCGGGCTGTCCACCGACGTCATCCTGCGGCGGCCGCCGCGCGGGCCCCTTCCCCCCAGCGCTCACGATGTGCTGCGGGAGGCGCGCCTGCTGACCGCCCTGGAGCCGACGTCGGTCCGCACCCCGCGGGTGCTCGCCGTCTGCGCCGAGCCCGAGGTGATCGGCGCGCCCTTCTACGTCATGGAGCGCGTCCGCGGCGCGGTCATCACCGAGGCCATCCCCGCGCCGCTCGACACGCCCGAGCACCGAGCGCGCATCGCCGACGAGCTGATCGACGCCCTGGTGGAGCTGCACGCGACCGACTGGACCATGCTGGGGCTGGAGGGGTTCGGGAAGCCCACGGGCTACCTCGAGCGCCAGCTGCGCCGGTTCAATGGATTGTGGGAGGTCAACCGCACGCGCGAGATCGAGGTGCTGGACGAGGTGGGCGCCTGGCTGGCCGAGAACATCCCCGAGTCGCCACCGGCCACCATCGTGCACGGCGACTACCGGCTCGGCAACACGATGTTCGCCGACGAGACCCCGCCGCGGCTGGCCGCGATCCTCGACTGGGAGATGGCGACGATCGGCGATCCGCTGGCCGACATCGGCTACCTGATGGTCCACTGGGTGCAGGCCACCGACGTCAAGAGCCGGTTCGCCATGCACACCGTCACCGATCGCCCCGGCTTCCCCACGCGGCAGGAGATGGTGGCCCGCTACGAGGAGCGCTCCGGCCGGTCGGTGCAGTCGCTGAACTGGTACGTGACGCTGGCGATGTGGAAGGCGTCGGTGTTCATGGAGGGCAATTACAAGCGCGCGGTCATGGGCACCACCGACGACCCGTGGCTCAAGACGTTCGGCGAGGGCGTCGTCGAGCTGGCCCAGCGCGCGCTCGACGTGACGCGAAACGGGTTCTAGGAGGGGCCGGCGATAGTGGTCGCGAAGCGGGGCCTCCTCGTCGATTGGGGCGGGGTCATGACGACCAACGTGTTCGCGTCCTTCGGCGCGTTCTGCGAGCAGGAGGGACTGTCCGCGGACACCGTCCGCGACCTGTTTCGCAGCGACGAGGCCAGCCGCGATCTGCTGGTCGGGCTGGAGACCGGCACGCTCGCCGACGCGGAGTTCGAGCGTCGCTTCGCCGAGATCCTGGGCGTCGTCCCGGAGCGGCTGATCGAAAGGCTGTTCGCGAGGTGCGGCCCGGACGAGGCGATGCTGGACGCCGTGCGGCGGGCCCGCGGCGCGGGGATCCGTACCGGCATGATCTCCAACTCCTGGGGGGCGGCCACGTATGACCGCTCGCTGCTGGCCGAGCTGTTCGACGGCGCCGTGATCTCCGGTGACGTGGGCGTTCGCAAGCCGGCGCCGGAGATCTACGCGCTGGGCGCGCGCGCCGTCGACCTGGCGCCGGCCGACTGCGTGTTCGTCGACGACCTGCCCTTCAACCTCAAGCCGGCCCGGGAGTTGGGGATGGCCACGGTCCGACACGTCGAGGCCGCGCAGACGATCGCGGAGCTCGAGGAGCTGCTCGGAGTGGAGCTGACGTGAGCCCGCGCCGGACCTGCGCGCCGGCGCTGATGCTGGCGCTGGCGGTCGCCGGCTGCGGTGGCTCGATCGCCATGTCAGCGCGTCAGCTCCGGACCCGTGCGGCGGGCGTGTGCACGGTCGCCGCGCAGCACCTCAACACCATCCCCACGCCGCAGGTCCCGGCGGAGGGCGCCGGCTTCCTGCGCCGCGGCATCGCCGCCCTGGGGCCCGAGCTGACCGCGCTGTCGACCGTCCACCCTGACGGCGAGCTGGGCGTGCACTTCGAGAAGGCGGTCAACGCCACCGAGCAGGAGCTCACGGTGCTGCGGTCCTCGCTCAAGGGCCTGAAGGCGGGCAACGACCCGATCGTGGCGATCAAGACCCTTCAGACACAGCTCGCGCCGCTGGAGAAGCAGGCCGGCGCGGCGTGGCGCGCGCTGGGCGTGCCGGAGTGCGCCGACACGTGATCTGAGTCGTGGCGCCTGGGACGCAAAGCGGCCCGGCCGGGCGACGAGATCGCCGCCTGACCGGGCCGGAGGCTCCCCGTGTGCGGGGAGCTGCGACTGGATGCGAGCGCCTAGAGCCGGCCCGCCGCCGCCTTGTCGGCGTTGACCACGACCTTGGGAAGCGGAGCGAAGTCCAGGTTCGCGCCGAAGGCGTGACCCGCGCCCAGCGCGTACTGGACGAATGACTTCAGCAGCCCACCCTGCGGAGCCGTCGTGGGTGCGATCACGTAGGTGAACGTGGAGATCGGGTAGGCGATCTTCGCGCTCTTGGGTGGGTTGACGATGCTGAGCTGCATGCTGGACGGCACGTGCTTGACGACCGCTGCGGCGTTCTCGATGTTGGACAGGTTCGGGTACTCGAACTTGCCGGCGCGGTTCTGGATACCGACCGCCGGGAGCTGATGGGCGATCAGGTACGACACGGCGATGTAGGCCACCGAGCCGGGAGTGCCCTGGAGCACCGCGGTGACGCCCGAGTTGCCCTTGCCCGAGGCGCCGGTGGGGAAGCTCACCGAGGTGCCGAGGCCGACCTGGCCCTTCCAGGCGCTGCTCACCTGGGTCAGGTAGTTGGTGAACGCGTAGGTGTCACCGGAGCCATCCGACCGGAAGACCGGGGTGATCTTCAGGTTGGGCAGGTGGACGCCCTTGTTGACGCGAGCGATCCGCGGGTCGTTCCAGTTGGTGACCTGACCCAGGTAGATCTGCGCCAGCAGCGGCCCGGTGAGGTGCAGCTTGCGGCCGGCACCGGGCACGTTGTAGCCGACGCCCGTGGCCGACAGGGCCCACGGGATCTGGATGCAGCTGTGGCATCCGGCGGCCTGCGTCGGGCTCAGGGGAGCATCGGAGGCACCGAAGTCCACCGTGCCGGCCGAGATATCGGCGATGCCGGTACCGGAACCCACGGGGTTGTAGTTGACGGCGTTGCCGGTCTTGCTCTGGAACGCGGAGGCCCATTCAGCCTCGAGCGGAGCGACGAGCGTCGACCCGGCGCCGTTCAACGTGCCGCCGGACGCCGCGGACGCGACCGCAGTGGAGATGAAGCCGGTCGATGCGCCGACAGCGAGGATCGCCGCGGACACCGAAACGAGCTTCCTGCGTTGGAAGGCGAAGCCTTTCAAGATTGAGGCCCTTTCGAATTGGAGACAGATCGCCCGTGCCGGTCCGGCCGACCTTGCGAGCAGCACTAGCATGCGGATCGCGCCGCCCCCGCTTGTTGCCGGATTGTTACCAGCGTTTTGAGATCTTGTGACGCGGGGTACGGTCGCCGCTCGCGTTTGGGCCCGTTCTTTACGCTGCGCCGTCGATGTCGGCGAGAACGGCTGCCCCGAAAAATCGTCTGACCAGGTTCGTCGCCGACCGGCGCGCGACCGAGCGCAGCCGCGGCGACCAGATCATGCGCGCGCTGTGCCTCGCCGCCGGCCTACTCGCCGCGCTCATCCTGGTCGAGGTGGCCTACCAGGTGATCTCCGGGGCGAAGCCGGCCATCTCCAAGTTCGGGCTGGGCTTCCTGGGCCACATCGACTGGGCGCCGAACTTCAGCCGCTTCGGGGCCGGGGTCATGCTCTACGGCACCGCGGTCACCTCCGCGATGGCGATCATCCTCGCGGTTCCGCTGTCGATCGCCATCGCGCTGTACCTGGCGATGCTCGCCCCGCGTTCGGTGCGGACCGTCGTCGGGCCGCTGGTCGAGATGCTGGCGGCGATCCCCAGCGTGATCCTCGGGTTCTTCGGCCTGATCTTCCTGGCACCGTTCGTCCACAACCACATCGAGCCGTTCCTGCACGATACGTTCGGGTTCCTCGGGATCTTCGGGCCGCCGCAGACGACGGGCCTCAGCCTCTTCACCGCCGGGTTGATCCTCACCGTGATGGTGGTGCCGATCATCTCCTCGCTGAGCCGAGACCTGTTCCTGACGGTGCCCAACGAGCTCAAGGAGGGCGCAGAGGCGCTGGGCGCGACGCAATGGGAGGTGATTCGTGGCGTGGTGCTGCCCTCGACGATCTCCGGGGTCGCCGCCGCCACCACGCTGGGGCTGGGCGGGCGCTGGGCGAGTCGATCGCGGTGCTGTCGGTGGTGGGAACGGGCGCGGTCATCCACAAGTCCTGGTTCGAGACCGGCAACACGCTGGCCGCGCGGATCGCCAATGACATCCAGTACCCGACCAACGCGCTCCAGATCCATTCGATCTTCTACCTGGCGCTGATCCTGCTCGTGTTCGGCGTCGTCACCAACCTTGCCGCGCGGAGCATCGCGCGCCGCTATGACGTCCACCGCGGGATCTGAGCTCCCCTACGACCCGACGGCGCCACTGACGCCGTCGGGCAACCTGCGCCGCCGGCTCATCGTCAGCCGCGTCGCCCAGGGCATGGCCGTTGCGGCCGCGTTCGTCGCCGTGGCGGTGCTGGTCATCGTCGTCTTCGAGGTCATCAAGTCGGGCGCGTCCGCTCTCAACCTCGACTTCCTCATCCAGGACCCGCCGGCGTTCGGCGGCCCGGGTGGCGGCATCCGCTCCGCCATCATCGGATCGGCGATCATCGTCGCGCTGGCGGCAGTGATCGCCGTCCCGATCGGCGTCCTCATCGCCATCTACATGACGGAGTTCGCCCGCCCGCGGTCGCGCCTCGCCGCCACGCTGCGCCTGGGACTCGACCTCCTCCAGGGCGTTCCCTCGATCGTGATCGGCATCTTCATCCTGGGCCTGATCACGCAGCCGCTGCACAAGGACACCGGTTTCGCGGGATCGATGGCGCTGGTGATCATCATGCTGCCGCTGGTGGCGCGCTCCACCCAGGAGGTGCTCCGGCTCGTCCCCGCCGCCCTGCGCGAGGCCTCCGACTCGCTCGGCGTCGACCGCTGGCGGTCGATCATCACCGTCGTCCTGCCGGCGGCGCTCGGTGGCATCGTCACGGGCTCTATCCTGGCCATCGCGCGCGCCGCCGGCGAGACGGCGCCGCTGCTGGTCAACAACTCCACGTTCGGCCCGCACGTCACCTTCAACTGGTTCGGGCCGATGCCGAACATCCCCGTGCTCATCCTCACCGCATCGGACTCGCTCAACCCCGCCGGCTTCCCGCGGGCCTGGGGCGCCGCGCTGGTGCTGCTGGTGCTTATCCTGATCGCCAACATCGGTGCCAGGTTCCTGCTGGCCCGCAGCAAACGCAAGCTCACCGGATGACCGAAGGGGACCCAGACGTGACGAACGCCGTGCCCAACGAGGAGGTCGTGCCGCGCCAGCGCATCCAGACGGCGGCCGCCGTACCGGTGCCGGCACCGCCGCCGCAGATCGACGGCGCGCGCCGCCAACCGTCACGGGCGACGGTCTTCGACATTCGCGACATGTCGGTCACCTACGGCACCAAGAAGGCGCTGGCCTGGACGACGATGGAGATCTACCGCCACGTGGTCACCGCGATCATCGGCCCGTCGGGCTGTGGCAAGTCCACGTTCATCCGCAGCCTGAACCGGATGAACGACTCCATCCCGGGCTTCCAGCTCGACGGCCAGGTCCTCTACCACGGCCACGACATCTACGCACGGGCGACCAACCGCGTCGAGGTGAGGCGGCGGATCGGGATGGTGTTCCAGCGGCCCAACCCGTTTCCCAAGTCGATCTACGACAACGTCGCCTGGGCCCCCCGTAACCTGGGGATGAAGAAGAACCTCGACGAGCGCGTCGAGCGCGCGCTGCGGGGCGCGGCGCTGTGGGGCGAGGTCAAGGACCGTCTCAAGGTCAGTGCCCTGAGCCTGTCCGGCGGCCAGCAGCAGCGGCTGTGCATCGCGCGGGCGATCGCCGTCGAGCCCGACGTGCTCCTGCTCGACGAGCCGGCCTCCGCGCTGGATCCGGTGGCCACCGCGTCGATCGAGGACCTCATGCATGAGCTCAAGCACCGGTACACGATCGTGATCGTCACCCACAACATGCAGCAGGCCGCCCGGGTCGCGGACCGGACCGCGTTCTTCTCGCTGGATCCCAGCGAGCACGTGGGCACGCTGGTCGAGTACGACGACACGAGCGTGATCTTCAGCAAGCCCGCGGACACGCGCACGCGGGACTACGTCACCGGCCGCTTCGGCTAGCACGCGGGCGCTCACGAGGCGCCGATCGCGGTCGGGCTGACCTGGGCCAGCAGCGGCTGCCCGCACTGCCAGCAGAAGGAGCGCCCCGACGCTGTGGGGTGCGCCGCAGTTGGCGCACGCGCCGGCCATCCCGGTCTCCTCGAGGCGGAGGATGCGCTCGACCTCGCCCAGCTCGGCGTCGGCCTCCTGGAGCACGGCGGCGCGCTGGACCAGCACCTCGACGCGGATCCGGTTGCGGATGGCCATCTCATAGACGAGCCCGCCGAGGTCCCACTGGAGCTCGGCGACGCGGGCGTTGAGCTGATCGCGGCGGCGCTTGAGATCGACGTTGCGATCGTCGCCGATCTTCGTCTTGGAGGTCAGCGGGGGCGCAGGGGCCTGCTCGGCGGCGTGTCGGAGCCGGGCGCAGGACCGCGGTCTCGGCGGTGTCCCCGTTGGACGACGAGCTGGTCACTGCCCGAAGTAGTTGCCGGTCAGCTTGCCGTTCTGGCAGCCGGCCGTCCCGGCGGTACAGGAGCTGCCCTGGGTGGCCGTGGCCCCGGCGGTCTTGGCGCTGCCGCCGGTGACCTTGCTCGCGGCCGCGGCCGCCTTCTGGACGACGACCTTGGGCGGCGCGTTCTTGACGCTCTTGGCGGCGGCGTGGTGCTTGGCCTTCCCGGTGCGGGTCGAGCCGGTGGAGCCCGAGCCGCCGGTGGCGGCCGTCGTGCCCGTGGCCCCGTTCGCGCTGCCGCCGCCGTTGATGGTGATCGGCGGCAGAGCCGACGACTTGGTGCCGGCGGTGCTCGAGCTGTTGTGGCCGATGAGCACCCCGACGCCCATCGCCAGAAGCAGGGTGGCCACGCCGGCGATGAGGTTGAAACCGGCCGACGTGCGTGGCCGGCGCGGCCTGGACGGACGAGCGTGGTCGTCACGACCTCCTGGGCCGCCTCCTCACGGGCCCGGCGAGGGCGAACCGCGGCTTGCCGCGGCGCTCACCGCAGGTGACGCAATAGCGCTGGTCTGCGGCCAGCGGGGAGCCGCAGTTGACGCAGTGCTCGCTGGTCGCGGCCAGCGCGAGCTGACGGGTCGGCTCACCGGAACCAGAACCCGCCGGCACCGGCGGTACGGCGACGTCGGATCGTTCGGGGCCGAGGCTCATCGCGCTCGTCGGATCGGCGGCATAGACGCCAGCTAGCGTATGGCCGTCACCCCGGCGAGTTGTGAACAACTCGTGACCGGATCTGCAACTCGCGGGCGCCGGGTGAGACCATGCGGGGTTCCGGATGTTCACATCCCGCCGCTGCTGACCGGACACACTCAGACTCAGACATGGACACGGACGACCACAGCGGCGCGCCTGCGCGCGCGGACATCGGTCGGGCGTGCGCGAGCTGCGGGGCGCCCCTCGCCACCGATCAGCGCTACTGCGTGAGCTGCGGCACCCGGCGCGGGCCGCTGCCCGCGCCGGTGGAATCGACCCTGCGCGAGATGCGCGTGATGAGAGTCCCGCCCACCCCGGTGATCGAGAAGCTCCCGCCGCCGCCCGAGCCCCGCCCGCCGTTGGGAAGCCAGCTCCCGACGCCCCGGATCGCCTCCCTGGCGGTCATGGCGATGCTGTCATTCGGGGTCGTCGCCGGCTCGTTGACCGGTCCCGGAGGGGTGGAGTCGCTGGCCCGCTCCATCGTGGTGTCCATCCCCCTGGCGTCGCCGGCCGCCCCGGCGCCGGCGGACACGAGTGGCGCGGTAGCGGTGCGGCGGCGGCGGTGGCGGCGGCGGCGGCGGCGGTGGCGGCGGCGGCGCACAGCAGGCGATCACCGAGACGATCACCCAGCCCGCCCCGTCGGGTGGCTCCGGGGCCACGACGCCGGCGACCACGCCCGCGACCACGGGCACGGGTACCGGCTCGGGATCGGGGTCGGGCTCGGCCGCGGTGTCGCTGCCGCCGATCAAGCACGTGTTCCTGGTCATGCTGTCGGGCCAGGGGTTCAACCAGTCCCTGGCCACGACCAAGGGCCACCCGTACCTGTCGAGCACGGTGCGCAAGCAGGGCGAGCTCATCACCCAGTACTACGGGGTGGCCTCGTCCTCGCTGGCCAACGAGATCGCGCTGCTCAGCGGCCAGGGCCCCACGCAGGACAACGCCGCCAACTGCCCGACGTTCACGACGATCGCCCCCACCGGCAACGCCGCGAACTCGCAGGTGATCGGCAACGGATGCGTGTACCCGCAGGCGACCGGGTCGCTCCCGACCGAGCTCTCTGACAACGGCAACACGTGGCGCGCCTACATCCAGGGGATCGACCAGGGACCGGCGGGGCAGCCCAAGAGCTGCCGCTATCCGGCTGAGGGCGCGGCTGACCCCAACCAGGTGGCGACCGCGACCGACCCGTACGTGACCTACCTCAACCCGTTCGTGTACTTCGGCGCGCTGACGACCGGGACCCAGTGCAGCCAGGACGACGTCGGCCTGGACAAGCTCGCCACCGACCTCAAGCAGGAGAAGACGACGCCCAACTTCTCCTACATCGCTCCCGACGCGTGCGACAACGGCTCCGACACCCCGTGCACCACCGGAGCGCCGGCCGGCCTCGCGCAGTCAGACAAGTTCCTCAAGACGGTGATCCCCGAGATCAAGGCCTCCCCGGCCTACAAGCACGACGGGATGATCGTCATCACCTTCGACCAGGCGCCGCAGACGGGCGCGGACGCCGACTCGAGCAGCTGCTGCGATCAGCCGACGTTCCCCAACCTCTCGGGGTCGTCCCCGACGACCACCACGGGCACGACGACGACCGGGACCACGCCCACGACGACGGGGACGACGACCGCCCCGGCCGCGCCAACGACTCCCGCCGCGCCAACGACCCCGGCCACGACGACGACCACCGCGACCACGACGCCACCGCCGGCACGACGACGACCGGCACGACCGCCGCCCGACGACGACCACCGGCACGACGACCGACCGACCACGACCACCGACGACGACGACCACGGGCACCACGTCGCCCGGCGCCGACCCCGACACGGCACCACGACCACGACGACCACGGACCACGACGACCGGCACGACGACGACCACGGCCGGCACGACGACGAGCACCCCCACCACCGGCACGACCGGCGGCTGCACGAGCACCGGCACCCCCCCGGGGGGCGGCCAGGTCGGCGCGATCGTGATCTCCCGCTACGTCAAGCCCGGCTCCGCGGACGCCGCGGACACCTTCAACCACTTCTCGCTGCTCAAGACGATCGAGGACCTGTTCAGCGTCCCCAAGCTGGGTTACGCGAAGGACACATCACTGCCCGAATTCGACACGGTGATCTTCAACAACTACACCGCCGGGCTGACCGCCACGGAGCGCAGGCAGCCGGCGCCGACCGAGGGCGAACACGCGGGGTTTACCAAATATTCACCTGCGGGCCCTCGAACGACCGACAGAATCCCGCGCCGCATGGGTTCATCCGTCTCACAACGAATCAGGAGATAGCGTGAAGCGCATCTGCCTCCTCGGCGCGACCATCGCCGCCGTTCTCATCATCGGTGTCGCGTCTGCCCTGGCCGCGACTTCCTCCGCCTCGAAGGGAGGCAAGAAGAGCAAGACGCCCTCCACGGTCACGACCAAGGTGTCCTGCACCTCGTCGCTCCTCCTTCAGGTGTCCGCCGGCGCCACCGACGTCTCGCCCGCCTCTCAGGACGGGACGGAGATGGGTACGACAACGTGTGCCCCGATCGGCAAGGGCGTCGAGGTCCAGTCATTCACGACCGCGGACTCCGGCGACCTCACCGGCAAGTGGCAGGCGTGGTTCAGCACCGGCAGCGTGTTCGGGACGTTCACCCTGACGCCCAGTGACAACACGCCGCCGACGACGACCACGTCGTTCAGCCAGGCGAGCTACACCGGCACGTTCATCGTCAAGGACGGCAGCGGCGCGTTCGCGAAGGCCGTCGGGACCGGCACGCTGAGCCTGCTCGACCATGGACTCGGTCCACTTCAGCTGCAAGCAGAAGGGCAAGGTGACCACCCCCGCGCCCAAGACGTCGAAGAAGTAGCGTGCACTGAGGCGTGCGCGGCGGCGGGCCGCCGCCGGCCGCCGCGGCGCCGCGCCGGTCAGTCCCGCGTGCCGCGCCCGTAGAGCAGCTTGTAGAACCGCCGCAGCAGCATCGTCAGGCGCGGCGTGTAGGGGAACATGAACGGCTCGCGCTTGAACGGCGCGCGCCGCGTCACGAGCAGCGACTGGGTCTTGGTGTACTTGCGGATCCCGTTGGCGCCGTGCCGGGTGCCCGACGCCCGAGGACTTCCAGCCGCCCATCGGCAGGTTGAGCGCCGAGTAGTTGATCTGGGCGTCGTTGACGCAGACGACGCCCGGCCTCGATCCGCCGGGCCAGCTCCTCGCCCCGGTCGGCGTCGCCCGTCCAGACGCTGGCCTGGAGGCCGTAGGCCGAGTCGTTGGCCAGCCGCACGCCCTCCTCGGCGTTGGCGATCTTCATGATCGGCAGCGTCGGGCCGAACGTCTCCTCCTGCATGAGCCGCATGCTAGTGGTCGACGTCGACGAGCACGGTCGGCTCGTAGTAGCGGCCGCGCTCGGAGTGCGGGTGCCCGCCGGTGAGGACCTTGCGCGCCCTTGGCGACGGCGTCGCGGACGTGCTCGTCGACGATGTCGAGCTGCGGCGGGAAGATGACGGCGCCGACGTCGACGGTGCCGACGCCGGTGGGCTCGCCCTGGCGCAGCGCGCGGACCTTGTCGGTCACCCGGGCCACGAAGTCGTCGTAGATCGGGCTCCTCGACGTAGCAGCGCTCGACCGAGATGCACACCTGGCCGCCGTTGTTCATCGAGTAGAACGTCGCGGCGTTGGCGGCGCGCTCGATGTCGGCGTCGGCGCACACGATCATCGGGTCCTTGCCGCCGAGCTCCAGGTAGCAGGGCACGAGCGCGTCGGCGGCGGCCCGCATCACCGCCTTGCCGGTGCGGCTCGAGCCCGTGAACATCACGCAGTCGACCTGGCCGATGAGCGCGGCGCCGGTGCTGCCGTCGCCGGTGGCGACCTGGAAGACGTCCTCGGGCAGGCCGCACTCGCGCATCATGTCGGCCATCAGCAGCGAGCTGAGCGGCGTGACCTCGCTGGGCTTGAGGATCACGCAGTTGCCGGCCATCAGCGCCGGGATGCAGTCGCCGAACGAGTTGGCGATGGGGTAGTTCCAGGGCCCGATCACGCCGACCACGCCGACCGGCACGTAGCGGATGACCAGCTTCTTGCCGGCGGCCACCGGGTTGTTCCATGACGGCACGCGCTCGTCGGCGAGGTACTTGGCCGCCTCCTTGGCCCAGAAGCCCAGCGCGGTGACGGTGTAGCCGAGATCGGCGAGCTGGGCGTCCTCGTAGGTCTTGCCCGACTCGCGGACGACGGACTCGAGCACCCGGTCGGCGTTGTCGAGCATCCACTTCTGCGCCCGGCGCATGATCCGCGCGCGGCCCTCGAAGCCGATCGCCTCCCACTGGGGCTGCGCCTGGCGGGCGCGCTGGGCCATCGCCTCGAGCTCCGTCGGCCCCGAGCACCGGCACGGTGGTGATGAGCTCGCCCGGTGGCCGGGTTCTCGACGGCGATCGTGTGCGCCGCCGCGCCGTTGCTCGTCGGCCGCCGCCTGGTCTGCTCGACGCTTCCCATTACCTGCTCCTCGTGCCGCTCTCAGGGGTCGGCGACTCAAGGCTAGTGCCCCGTCGCGCATCAGCGCGCGGCCACCTCCGGGCGCGGCCGATACACCCGCGTCCAGAGCGGGCGCAGGAGCTGGACCGCGAGCGGGCAGCGCGAGCACGAGATAGAACGCCGAGAGCACCGTCCACACCAGCGCCGGCGGGGCCAGCTTGGCCAGGATGGGGTAGTAGCGCAGCGACAGCACGACGGCGAAGGCCACGGTCAGCACCGACCACACCAGCGAGGCGACGGCGTAGACGAGCAGCCGCCGGGAGTCCGCCGGGTCCGCGGCCGGACAGCACCTCGTGCAGGTGCCGGGTGGCGCGGCGGCGCAGACCCGGCTCCCGGAGCAGGTCGACGAGCACGTGGTAGCCGTCGCGCTCCATCAGCGGGTTGAGGTTGAACAGCGCGCCGACGTAGCCGCCGAACGCGACCTGGAAGAGGATGTCCCGCGACGCTGCCGGGCGCCGAGACCAGGCACGCCAGCGCGAACGCGCCGCCGAGGACGATGTCGGAGGCGGGCCCGGCGAGGCTGATCATCATCCGCCGGTGGCGGGACTCGAACCACGCGTCGGTGGTGTCGACGAACACGTAGGGGAACACCAGGGCGACCTTGATCCCGGCCCGCGAGATGGGCCGCCCGAACGACTCGGCGATCAGGCCGTGGGCGAGCTCGTGGCAGACGACGAGGGCAAAGCGCGCGACCACGAAGACGAGCGCGCCGAGCCCGACCCGCTGCGCCACCACGAACGGCGTGCCGTAGCGCCCGATGATCAGTGCGGCGAACGCCACCAGGCCGCCGAGCGGCGATCACCGCCAGCACCGCCGAGCGCGGCCGGGGTGAACAGCAGCCAGCCGCCGCGGCGATACACCGCCGCCATCGCCTGCGGGCACGCCGGGCAGCTCGCGCTCGCGCGGCCGGACGAGCCGGGCCAGCCAGGGGAGCGGGCCGGCCGGCGGGGTCCGCTCCGACTCGACCCCGGCGAGCATGCCCTTGTCGGCCAGCTCCGCCAGCAGCCGGGCCAGGCGGGCGGGCCCGTCGGCGCCCCAGCGCGCGGCGGCCTCGCCGAGCAGCGACACCAGGTCGTGGTCGCCGTCGAGCAGCTGGGCCATCTCGGCCTCCTCGGCGGCCAGCCGGACCATCGCCGACGAGCGGTGGTCCTTGAGCACGTAGCGCGCCCCGCCCACCGCCTCGGACTCCTCCAGGCGCTTGAGCGACCAGCCCGAGCGCAGCTTGGGCTTGCGGTTCTGCTGCCCGCGCAGCCGCGCCCGGCGCACCGACGGCTGCTCGACGATCAGGCTGATCCCCGCCGGGCACCGACACCGTCATGCCCGGCCGCCGCCCGGTCGACGCGCTCGGCCACCTCGAGCCGGCAATCCCCCAGCTCGATCCGCATCCCGTGCGACGAGCGCGACCGGCCCGGAGAGCCGCCGGCCGTCGACGAACGTCCCATAGCTGGACCCCACATCCTCGAGCGTCGCGCCGTCCTCGTCGACGACGATCTCCGCATGCGCGCGCGAGACGCTCGGATCCTCCAGGACGAGATCGGACGCCGGGGCCCGGCCGATCGCCAGCGGGCGATCCAGCGGCACCCGCTCGCCCCCGGGCAGCACCAGATCGAGGTGAACCGCGCCGTCGCGCGGGGTCCCGCACGAGCGGCAACGGGCGTCGGTCCGCGGCACCTGGCGGTGACAGACCGTGCATAGCATCGAGCTAACGGTGGCAGACTCCTAAGCGCAATGCCAGGATGTGCTCAAGCGGGTGGGTCGTTTCGACCTGCTCGAGGTCATCGGGCGCGGGGGCGCAGCCGTCGTCTACCTCGCCCTACAGAGGGATCTGCAGCGACACGTCGCGCTCAAGGAGCTCGCGCCGTATCACCTGGCCGACACGAGCTTCGCCGAGCGCTTCGTGGAGGAGTCCCGCCTGGCCGGATCGATGAACCACGCCAACATCGTCACCGTCCACGAGTTCTTCGAGGACGGGTCGGTGCCCTACATCGCGATGGAGTACCTGCCCCACGGCTCGCTGCGCCAGTACATCGGCCGGCTGTCGATGGCGCAGATCGCCGGGGTGCTCGAGGGCGTGCTGGCCGGCCTGGCCCACGGCGAGGCGCACGGATCGTGCACCGCGACCTCAAGCCCGAGAACCTCCTGGTGGCGCGTCGACGGCCGGGTGAAGATCGCCGACTTCGGCGTCGCCCGCGCCTACAGCAAGGCGGCCACCCGCGCCGTGGTGACCGTCGCGGGCACGACGATCGGCACCCCGGCGTACATGTCGCCCGAGCAGGCGCTGGGCTCGGACCTCACCCCGGCCACCGACCTGTACTCGCTGGGCGTCGTGGCCTGGGAGCTGCTCACCGGGCAGGTCCCGTTCGACGAGACCGACACCCCCGTCGCCGTGCTCTACCGCCACGTCCACGAGCCGGTCCCGTCCGTGCGCTCGGTGGCGCCCGACGTCGACGAGGGCATCGCGGACTGGCTGGAGAAGATGCTGGCCAAGCGCCCCGAGGACCGCTTCCAGTCCGCCGACGAGGCCTGGGTCGCGCTCGAGGACGTCGTGCTCGAGCTGCTGGGGCCGCGCTGGCGCCGCGAGGCCCGCCTCGCGCTCGACGACGAGGAGGCTCCGCGCCCGGCGCACCCTGACCCCGGCCTCCTTCGCCTCGGTCACGGCTCGACACGCCGTCCTCGGACCCCGACGCGACCGGCGAGCCGCGGGCGGAGACGCCGCGGCGCGGCGCGGCGCAGCCCGGTGCCCGGGACCGACGATCTCAGGCCCGTCGGTGCAGACCCCGCCGCCGACCGTCGCGCCGGCCCGGCGCCGCGAGCCCAGCAACACCACCATGTTCCGGCTGGCCCGGCGCCATCGCGACGTCGACGAGGACCAGGGTGCGGTCTCCCCCGAGGTCATGCGGCGCCGCCTCATCGCGGTGGCGATCGTGGTGGCGATGATCGTCGCCGCCGTGGTGGGCGTGGTGCTGGCGAATCCCGGCACGCCCGCCCACCATGGGCCCACCAGGGCCCAGATCCGCGCGCGGCGCAGCAGCGCGCCGCCGCGGCCCGGCAGAAGGCCGCCAGCCGCCGCTGCGACGACCGCGCCAACACGCAGCTCGACGACATCCTCACCAGCCTGGCCGCACACCCGCGATCGCAACCTCACCCGGCTGCTCAACGAGAGCACCCCGACGACGCAGGTCCGCGACGCCACCACGGTCCAGAAGGCGTACGCGCGCCGCCGCGCGCAAGGTGACCCCGCTGGAGTCAAAGACGCCGCTGGCCGCGCCACTGGCCAAGACGCTGACGACGATCGCCGGCGACTACGGCCGCCTCGCCGCCGCCGGACGCGCCAACAAGGCCGCGGCATGCACACGCGCCTTCGACACCGTCGTGCTCAGCGACGAGAAGGCCCTCCGGCGCCGAGGTCGGCAAGCTCTAGCACGGGCCGATCCGCAGTCCTGCGGGGGTCTGCGAGGTATGGCGGGGTTCATACCCTGGGCCACTTCTAGCGTGGCTCGGACCCGGGTGATACTGCTGGTGCGTCGTGTGGTACGGCGCTCCCAGACCAGTACGGAGGGTGTTTCACATGAGTCTCATCAAGGTCACCGCGGAGGAGCTGCACAGCCTCTCCTCCAACGTCGCGACGGGTTCCAACAGCATCCAGGACCAGCTCAGCCGCATGCAGGGCGAGGTCCTCGGCGTCGTCGGCGGCGAGTGGCAGGGCGCCGCCTCGGGTCAGTTCCACGCGCTGTGGGACGAGTGGCAGCGTTCCGCCGCCGGCCTCAAGGACGCCCTGGACGGCATCAGCCGCCTGCTCAGCAACGCCGGCACCCAGTACCAGTCAGACCGAGGACGCCATCCGCTCCTCGATGGGCTGACCGCACACAACGAGTCTACGGAGGGTATTTCCATGAGTCTCATCAAGGTCACCGCGGAGGAGCTGCACAGCCTCTCCTCCAACGTCGCGACGGGTTCCAACAGCATCCAGGACCAGCTCAGCCGCATGCAGGGCGAGGTCCTCGGCGTCGTCGGCGGCGAGTGGCAGGGCGCCGCCTCAGGTCAGTTCCACGCGCTGTGGGACGAGTGGCAGCGTTCCGCCGCCGGCCTCAAGGACGCCCTGGACGGCATCAGCCGCCTGCTCAGCAACGCCGGCACCCAGTACCAGCAGACCGAGGACGCCATCCGCTCCTCGATGGGCTGAGCGCTGGCGCCGCTCATCCGATCCAGGACTGACGCACCGATGACGACCTTCACCGTCGACCCGGCAACGCTGCAGGAGCTCTCCTGCGACCCTGTCGGGCATCCACTCCGAGATGCAGAACATGCACGAGACGGCGTCAGGGTACGAGGGGCTCCTGGGCGGCGAGCGACCTGGAGGGCGAGGTCGGGCACTTCTGCAGTCACTGGGGATACGGGATCGGTCAGCTGGGCGACCACATGACCAAGGTCGTCCAGCACCTCAACGACGCCGCGGCGGGCTACCAGCAGTCAGAGCAGCACATCGTCGACGCCGCCCAGCAAGAGGGGTAGACCATGGGCGACCCGCTGTCTGATCCGCGCGCGCAGCAGCTGCTGAGCGCCGACCCGGGCGAGGTCGCGTCGCTGGCCGCGCAGTTTCGCAACGTCGCCAGCCAGGCCGAGCACTCGGCGGCAGCGCCCTGCGCGGCGCGCACGGTGACGGCGACCTGGACCGGCTCGGCCGCGGACGCGTTCCGCACCCAGCTGGGCAAGCTGCCCGGCGACCTGGACAAGGTCCAGCAGTCCTACGGCGAGGTCGCGCGGGCGCTCGACGTCTACGAGGGCGAGCTCGGCCCGCTGCAGAGCCAGTTCCGCTCGCTCGTCGCGTCAGCTGACCAGCGGCGCGCGGAAGCCTGTCCACGCGCGCAGAGCAACCTGTCGACGGCCAAGAGCAACCTGAGCACCGCCACCCAGGCGCCGCACGCCAACCGTCCACCACGCCGGCGGTCCTCGACGCGCACACCGCGGTGTCCACCGCCTCCAGCGCGCGTCGGCAACCTGCAGGGCGAGGTCTCCGGGCTGGAGGGCCGCGGCTTCCGACATCCTGGACCAGTTCGACGCCGACCGGGGGCGTGCCCGCGTCCGCGGTGTCCAGCGCCGCCGGGATCGCGCCGTCGCAGAGCTGGCTCTCGGGCGTCTTCCACGCCATCGGCAACTTCGTGGTCGGCGCGGTGAAGGGCATCTACGCACGAGCATCAAGGACCTTCCCGCACGCGATCAAGAACGTGTGGGAGCACCCGGGCAGCCTGGCCGCCTGGGGCGAGCTGGCCAAGGACCTGGCCACCGACGGCCAGCCATCGTGGCCATCGCGGCCGCCCCGTTCGCCGCGCCCGAGCTGCTCGAGGCCGATGCCGCCATCGAGGCGCCGCCGACACGGCCGGCGAGGCCGCGCGGCGAAGCCGCCGGTGAGCCGCCGGCGATGCCGCGGGCGACACGGCCGCCAACGCCGTCCAAGGGCTTTGACCGGCTGCGCACGCCGGCCGCCCGACAACATCAGCACCGTGAGCGGCAAGGCCTCGACGGGTTTCGGGCTGGACGCAGTCGGGCACCGAGTTCGGACAGGGTGACTGGAAGGGCGGTCTCACCGACCTCGCCTTCACCGCGCTGCCCAACGCCGGCTCGTTCGGCAAGGCCGCGCCGGCGATCAGGGGAATCGACAGCCCGGGACCCTGGGCAAGGCGCTCGTCGATGGGTTCAACGGGATCAAGAGCCCTGGCGACCTGCTCGCCAACAAGCTCGGCATCGGCGACGCCGCGCGCCGACACCGCCAAGGAGGCCGCGAGGCATTCGGCAAGGCCGCGGAGAAGGTCAAGCGACTACAAGCTGCTGCGGGCGCTGGGCCTCAACAAGGCGTTCGCCGAGCGCAATGCATTCAGTCACGGCATCCCCGACGCTCTCACGGACGTCAACATCGATGACGGCTCGGCGGTGGCTGCCGCCCATGCGCAGGCCGGTTCACGCAGGCCGAACAGGCCGCCGCGAAGGCCCTGCACCTCGGACGCCCGGTGGCCGGCGCGGTTGATAAGTTGATCGCTGAGCCGATCGAAAGCCGGATCCACGACCAGGTGGCGCCCGCGCCCGCCGGCGCCGGATGATGTTTCACCCTGCTGCAGATCTTCACCTTGCAGCAACGCGCGCGACGCCGCAGACGAGGTGTTCGACACGAGCAGCTTGGCACGCGCACTACGTCGTTCCCCGTCAACCGCCCCGAGGGGAAGCCGCTCGTCTTCGAGATGCCGCACCCCGGACGGCATGGAGATGGTCGACGCCGTCGCGCTGGCGCAGAGCGCGCGGGGCGCGCCAGCCTGGATCGGTGACGCGCTCGACGGCCTTCAGCAGGCGGTCGAGGTCCCGGGCGTCGTGGTCATCGGCGGCCCTGCGCGCCCGGCCCCCACGCACGAGGTTCTCGCCACGCTCACGGTCATGTTCGCAGAGCCCGACGGCCCCTTCGACATCGAGGACTTCATGCCCAAGGACTCGCCGTCGACGATCAAGTCCGAGCAGGACTACGTCCGCATCTCGGATCACCATGACGCGGATCCACCGCATCAGCGGCGAGTCCCAGGGCGAGGGCAAGGAACCGCTCCCGGTGCTGCTGATCGAGTACCTGTGGCAGAGCAAGTACGGCCTGGTCACCTTGGCCTTCGCCACCACCCGCCTGGACTTCATGAGCGACGAGGCGCGCGCGATCTTCGACAGATCCGCCAGATGGCGTACATCGGACAGGAGCCGAGCGTCGCCTCGTGACCGCTGAGCCCTCGCTCAGTCGGGCAGCGCCATCTGGACGCAGCTCGAAACCCCCGGGGTCCACCCGGTAGCCGCAGCCCGGGCGCACCGGCGGCGTGGGCCGGCGCGGCAAGGTGACGCCCAGCAGCGGGCCGTCGATCTGGACGTCGGGCTGGAGCAGCAGGCCGGTGCGCGCGCGCCGGACGCCGACGCTCCAGTGGCCGAGCGTCTTGAGCGCATCGGTGCGCCCGGCGACGATCGCGTGCAGGTTGGCGCGCGGCGCCGCGAACAGGTCCGACAGCCCGCGGGTGGGATCGTCGACGACGTCGGCGTCGTCGACGAGCAGCACGTGCAGCTGCTCGGCATCGCGCAGCTCGGCGACGAGGTCCCCCAGCTCCTCGACGGCGGTGATCACCTTGGCTCAGCGCGGCGCAGTCGCGCAGCGCCGAGCGCCGCGTCGCCATCCCCGACGAGCCGGATGTCCGGGTACAGCCGCGACAGCACCTCGGCCACCACGAGGAGAGCCGTGGTGCGGCCGCTCCGGGCGGGCCCCGCGATCATCGCGTGATCACCCTCGTAGAGCTCGAACCCCGCCGGCTCCAGCGTCTCGTCGCCGATCCCGAACGGGATGAACAGCGGGCTCGCGCTCGGCCCGGCCCGCGCCCGAGCAGCGCGTCGATGCCGACGCTCTCGGGCAGCACGCCCACCGGCGGCGGCCCGCCCTCGGCGGCGGTGCCGCCGGCACACGCCCCGCGCGAGCGGCGACTCTCCTCGGCCAGCAGCTCGGCGCTGCCCGGCCCGGCCACCTGGATCACCTGAGCCGACCCGCCGACGACGGCGCGGCCGGGCACGAACTGCGGGATCGCGCGGCGCATCAGGCCGAACTGGGCGTAGTCGGCCACGTCGGCGAGCTGGAAGGCGAGCCGCTGCTGGGCCAGCGAGGCCAGCGCGGTGGGCACCGCGCCGAGGCGATCGGCGGCGATGGCCACGTGGATGCCCAGCTCGGCGCCGTCGGCCCACACGCGGGCGAGCGCCTCGCGCAGGGCGTCGCCGCCGATGTCGCCGTGCTCTGAGGCAAAGCCGCCGTAGCCGTCGAGGAGCACGACGATCCGGGGCGCGGCCGCTCGCGCCGCCGGATCCATCGCGCGCCGGACACCCAGCTCGCCGCGCAGGCGGCGCAGCAGGCGCCGCTGGCGCTCGTGCTCGGCCGCCCCGATCACGGCGCCGACGTGGGGCAGACCGGCCAGCGCGCCCAGCTCGCCGGCCCCGAAGTCGAGCACGTAGATGTGCAGGCGAGCCGGATCGGCGGTCTCGGCCAGCGCGAGCGCGAGCGTGCTCAGCGCCGTGGTCGTCCCGCTGCCGCCGATCCCGTACATGAGCAGGTTGCCGGCGTTGAGGTTCCAGCCGATCGGATACTGGGCCTGGGCCTCGGGGTCGTCGGCGAGGGCGAGCGGGAACGACCATTCCGCTCTCGCCGCCCAGCGCGCGCGGGGGCCCCATCGCCAGCAGCTCGTCGAGGCCGACGTTGCCGGGGAGCGGCGGCAGCCACGGCCGGCGCAGGACGTGGGCGTCGCGCGAAGGCATCGGTGGCGGCGACGACCAGACGCTGGAGGTCAGACGCGGCCGAGGAGTCGGCCTCGCTGCCGTTCTGGCGGTCGCCGTCGCCGGTGACGACGAACGGCTCGGTGGAGCACGGCGGCGGCCGCCGGACCGGCGGTGATGCCCGACACGAGCGCCGTCTGGACCGGGATGAGCTCCGAGGGGCCGAGCCGGACCTGGGCGCGTCCCGGCTGGTTGCGCGGGATCTTGGCCGCCGCGGGCGAGTCGATGACGTCACTGGAGTCCTGCGGGGTCTGGACGCGCAGGCAGACGCGGAGGTTGGTGTTGGCGCGGATGTTCTCGTTGACGGCGCCCGAAGGCCGCTGCGTGGCCAGCAACATGTGCACGCCGAGGCTGCGCCCGCGCTGGGCGATCCCGACCAGCGACGGGACGAAGTCGGGCAGCTCGGACGCCAGCGTCGCGAACTCGTCGATGACCACCAGCAGCCGGGGAAGCGGTGCGGGCGAGTCCGTGTCGCCCTGCGCGACGAGGCGGTCGTACTCGATCAGGTCGGTGGCCCGGTGCTCGCGCAGGACGCGCTCGCGGTAGCGCAGCTCCGCCTCCAGGGAGAGCAGCGCGCGCTCGCCCAGCTGCTCGTCGAGGTCGGTGACCATGCCCACCGTGTGCGGCAGCTCCGCACACTCGCCGAACGCCGAACCGCCCTTGTAGTCGACGAGGACGAAGTTGATGCGCCGCGGCGAGTGCTCGGCGGCCAGCGCGGCCACCAGGCTGCGCAGCAGCTCGCTCTTGCCGGCGCCCGTGGTGCCGGCGACGAGTCCGTGCGGCCCGTCGGCGACGAGGTCGATGTCCAACGGGCCGTCCTCGGAGAGCGCGAACCGCGCCTGCAGCCCGGTCGCCCCCGCGCTGGCCTCCCAGCGGCGGCGCAGGTCCCCGGGCTCGGGCTCGCCCATCCCCAGCAGCGACAGGAGTCCCGACGTAGGCCGGCAGGGCGCCCCCCGCCAGCTGCAGGTCGGCATCCTCGAAGCGCGCCAGCGCGATGGCGCATGCGCGTGCGGTCTCGGGCGCCATCCCGGCCACGAGCAACGGGTCGATCCGCTGACCGGTCTGGGGGCGCAGCAGCCGGGTCTCGCCGGCCTCGTCGGCCAGCTCCACCACGGTGGTGCACGCTGCCGGCAGCCGCTCGCTGGTGCGCGCGATGACGATCCCCGACACCTTCTCCCCGGCGCGCAGGAGCGCCCGGCCGGCGGCGCCCCGGCCCTCGATCAGGGCGGGGCTGTCGAGCACCGCCAGCACCTGGCGCGGGTCGTCGGCGTCGCGGTCGGCGAGCTCGGCGGCCAGGGTCGCGCCCGCCGCTGTCCCCACCGCGAGCTGACGGCCGGCGGCGCCGCCCGCGTCGCGTGCGTGGGGCAGCCATTTGACCCAGTCCCAGTCCTCACGGCCCTCGGGCTCGGTGAGGACGGCGACCGTGAGGTCCGCGGGACCGTGGAGCACGGCGGCCTGACACAGCAGGGCGCGGGCCACGCTGAGCGCCTGGCCGCGCTCGCCGACGATCCCGACGACCCCGCCCTTGGCCAGCGGCACCTCGACCGGCGCCAGCTGGAGCCATCCGTGCTCGGCCAGGACGACCTCGGCCGCGGACCCGGGGGTGTGGCGATCGGCCAGCCTCGGGCGGAACGGCACCTCGCCGTAGCCGGCCGACAGGGCCAGGAAGTCATTGTCGAACGGGCGCCGCTCCCACAGCCGCGGGTCCGGCGCGGTGGCGCGGCGGGCGATCTCGGCGAGGTCCGGGAAGGACTCGCGCCGGCGCGTGAGCTCCTCCTCCTGACGCGTGGCGACGTCGCGCTTGAAGGCCCGCATCTTCTCGTCGTAGTCGCGGCGGTCCCCGCGGGAGGTGCGCGTCGCCTGGCGGCGCTGCTCCAACCAGCTACCGATGACCATCACCGGGCTGAGCAGGCAGAAGAGCGCGAAGAGGATGTTCTTGAGCACCAGCACCATGACGACGCCGAGGATCAGCGGGCCGAACGCCGAGGCGAAGCTGAAGCGCGGCCGCGAGGCTTCCCGGGGCTCCTCGGGCGCGGTGAGGGCGTCATCGCCTGCCGGCGGGCGGTTGCGCGGAGGCCGGTTGAACGGGATCGTCCCCGCGAGGTTGGCCTGGCGCACGGGGTCCACGGGCAGGCCGGGGACCCGTGGCGCGACGATGAAGGCGACGTCGCCGGCCTCGAACACCGCCTCGGGCTCGACGTCGGTGGGCTGGCGGATGCGCCTGCCCTCGACCCACGTGCCGTTGACCGATTCGAGATCGGTGACGGTGGCGCGCAGGCCGCCGGGGCTGGGCTGGACGCGGAGATGGCGGCGCGAGACGCCCTCGTCACTGAGCGTGAGATCGCAGTCGGCGTCGCGGCCCACGACGACGCCTCCCGGGGTCAGCGCCACGGTCTGGCCGGCGTCGAAGCCGGCGATGACGCGCAGCTCCAGGACGGTCGGCGAGCGCTGAAGGGCCTCGGGGGCGCCATCGGCCGGCTGGATGCGTGCTCCCTCATAGAGGCCGATCTCGGTCAGGGCGAGGTCGACGTGGCAGAAGCGGCCGTCGACGACGATGCCACGCGCCTGGGCCGCATCGGGCAGGGCGTCGAGCAGGTCGCCCACCGTGGCGTCCTCGCGGCCGAGCCGGAGCTCCAGGTCCTCTGGCGCGCCGGCGTGATTGTCCAGGACTACGCGCATCTGTTGGGGGGCTGAGGGTACTGGGGGGCTGGGCGCATCGGGTACTGCTCGGTCCATACCCCGGGTCACTTCCCGGCCCGCGCCCGCCGCCTGATACTCGGTGCCATGTCCGGGTTCGTCGTCGATTCACGAACGCTCGTCGCGGTGCGCGACACGCTGGGTCGCCTGCACGACGAGCTCGCGGGCATGCACACGGTCATCTGGCACCAGTGGGGCACGCTCGGCGGCCAGGGCCTCGAGTCAGAGCTCGAGCATTTCTGCGGCACCTGGCACTACGGGGTCTCCGAGCTGGGCGGCCAGCTCCAGGACCTGACGCGCCGCCTCGGCGAGGCCGCCGACGCCTATGAGCGCATCGAGCAGCGCATCACCCACGCGAGCGGTGGATCCAGCTCGCCCAGCGGCGGCGCGCCGGTCCATCCGACCGGGTCCGGGCACACGAGCGCGCATCACGCGCCGGCCAAGCACACGAGCACGGGTGCGCATCACGGCCCGGCCAAGCACTCAGACGCCAAGCACCACTCGGGCTCCGGTGGACACGGTGGGCCGGGTGGGCCGGGTGGGCCCGGTGGGCCGGGTGGGGCGCATTACTCGGGCGGAGCGGGGCTGGCTCCGGGGCCCAGCGGCTCGGGTAACTCCGGTCACTCAGGCGACAAGCACGGCGGCGGGGACAAGCACGGCAGCGGCGGCAAACACGGCAGCGGGGGCAAGCATCCGGGCGTCGGCTCGGGGACGACGGTGATCGGGGGCCGGGGCGACGGGATCGGCGGCGGCGGGGGACACCGGCGGCTCGCATCGTCCCGACCGCCATCACCTCCCGCAGCGGCTCGGGCTCGGGTACGACGGTCATCGGCGGTGGGCCGACCCAGAGCACCGGCTCGGGCAGCGGGTCAGGCACGACCACCATCGACGAGAAGATCCATCGGTCCGAGGAGCGCCAGCGCGCCGAGCTGGCCTCGGTGCTGCACATGGTCAGGGATTGACCTGCGCTGCACTAGAATCCCGTGCGCTTGAGCAGGAATGCGAATGGACGATGGGGCATCATCGGGGCGGCGCTGGCCGCGCTGGCCGTGGCGCTCGTGTGCGTGCCAAGCGCCTCCGCCGGGACCTGGATGCAGGTCTCCTGCGTCAACCCGGATGGCTCGGCGGCACCCAGCGAGGGGTGGACGAGCGGGTCGGCCGGAGGCCCCGGATATGGCTCGAGCGTCTCCGTGCGCTGCGGGCCGGGTGGCCCGATGTACGCGATTCTCTCCAGCGCGGTGCCAGATCCGGTGGGCGCTACTGAGTACGTCCAGTACCAGCCGCCGAGCGGTTCGACGCTGGTGGGCGGAACGGTCGACGTGAACCTCTATGGCGACGGCGGCGGCACCGATGCCTCGGGAGACGCGCTGCTCTACACACCGGCGCAGGTCTACCCCGACGACGTGTTCTTTCAATGCGCCTGGGGGCTGGCCGCATGCGGGCCATCCGGCGCGGAGTACTCGGGCCCGATCACCCTGCCGAGCAACGCGGGGGGCGGCTTCGTCGCGTCGGCGTCATGCGGTGGCAACGCCGGACAGTCGTGCAACGCGCACCCCAGCCACGACGCCTGGGCGCTGGCGCAGGTCGTCTGGGCCCACTTCCTGCTCAGCAACAGCGCGGTCCCGACGGCGACGGGCTTCAGCGGCACCGTTCTGCAGCCCCGTGTCCGCGGGACAGCCCACCTCCTGTTCACCGCGACCGACGCCGGCGGTCCGGGGGTGTACTCCGTCACGGCGGCGATCGACGGCCAGCCGGTGTGGTCGGGTACCCCGAACACCAACGGCGGCGCCTGCGTTCCCGTCGGCACCGACGCCTCGGGCGCCCTCATGTTCGACCACCAGCAGCCCTGCCCCGCCGTGGAGGCCGACTCGATCCCGGTGGCGACGGCCGGCCTCTCCGACGGCGCCCATGAGCTGGCGCTGTCGGTGACCGACGCCGCGGGGAACACGAGCCCGGTGCTCGACCAGACGATCACCACGTCCAACCCCCAGACCACGCCCAACCCCTCGGGCCTCCGCGCGCTGCACGCCCGGTTCGTCATCTCCTGGCACTGGGTCGGAGCGACCACGCTCCTGCGCTCGATCCGCGTGACCCATCTGCTGCGCAACGCCCGGGTCGCGGTGCGCTGCGCCGGCCGGGACTGCCCGCGGCTGCGAGCCGGCGCCACGGGATCGCGGAGGGTCGCCACCATGCTCCGCAAGCTCGCAGGACGGCGGCTGAGGGCCGGCCAGTCGCTGCTCATCACCGTCACCGCGCCGCGCCACACCGCCGAGCGCATCGCCGTCAAGATCCGCGACGGCCTCAAGCCCAGCGCCCGTCTGCTGCGGTGACCCGGGAGCCCCGGCGCCGGGCCGGGGTGTGAGGCGCCGGGCGGGGGCGTCAGGCGCCGGCGGGGGTATGACGAACTCGATACCTCGGGTCACTTTTCGGGATGGCCCTTGCCCCTGATACTGGAGCAGTGTTCGATCCGCTCTCCGACCCCCGGGCCGAGGACCTGCTGGCGGCCGTCCCCGCCGACGTGAGCACGCTGGCCTCCGCCTTCCACACGGCCGCCCAGGAGGCGGCGATGACCGCCACCGGCCTGCTGGCCGCGCGTGAGGACGGCACCTGGACCGGCCATGCCGCCAACTCGTTCCGCGATTCGATCGGCCAGGTCCCGTCGGAGCTTCAGCACATCAAGCGCGGCTACTCGGCGGTGGCCACCGCGCTGAGCGACTACGAGGTCACGCTGGCGCTGGTGCAGAGTGAGTTCGTCAGGGTCGTGGGCCAGCTCTCGGACCTCGGCACGCAGATCGGCATCGCGCGCACGGCGGCGACCAGCGCGCAGACCGGCATGGCCCCCGGTCATCCGATGTCGTTCAACGAGCTGCGCCAGGCCGAGCTCGCCGTGGCCCAGGCGCGCCGCGCCCTGGAGGGCTATCACGCCGAGGCGAGCGCGCTGCGGTCGCGGGCGTTGACTCTGCTCGAGGAGTTCGACACCGCCCGCGACCTGTGCCGCGCCACCGTGGAGGCCGCCCAGCGCACCGCGCCGGTCCGGCCGCAATCCGGCCAGGGCAAGCATGTGGCGGCGGCCGGCGGCACCATCTCCCGCGTCAAGGGCGCGGTGTTCGAGATGACCCCCGTGGGCGGATCCGGCGGCACGGGATTGGCGCCCACGGAGCGCCAGCGCATCGAGGACATGATCCGCGCGGCCGATGGCCTGCTCGGCACGCCCTATGTCTACGGTGGGGGGCACGGCGGCGGCAGCGGCGGTCTGGACTGCTCCGGGTTCGTGTCCGCGGTGCTGCGCTCCGGCGGCTACCTCAACGGCGCCGTGACCACCGAGGGCTTTGCCACCCAGGCGGGGATCGCCTCGGGGCCCGGTCGGTACGTGACGATCTACGACCGCACCGGTTGCGGCCCCAACGAGCACGTCATCATCAACATCAACGGCCGCTTCTACGAATCAGGCGGGGGGAGCGCCAGCGGCGGCGCGCCGTTCGTGCACCAGTTCGCCCCCAGCTCGGCCTACCTGGCGTCGTTCAACACGGTTCTGCATCCGACCGGGCTATGAGCCGCGGACACCCGGCATCGCCTCGGTCCGGAAGGCCGGGGCGCGGCGCATGGGCCCGGTCCGTCGGTCCGTCGCGCCCGTGTCACCTTGTACGCTGGCCAGGTGCGGGCTCAGGAAAGGGCGGTCTTGGGTGCCGCCGTCAGCGCGACCGAGTTGCAGACCCTGATTCACGCGGCGCGGCGCGGCACTCCGTTTCTCTTCCTGCGCGACGACAGCGGCGACCAGGTCGTGGTGGCCCTGGATGGAGAGCGGCTCGTGCTGGGGCGCGCCCCGGGCAGCGACCTGGAGATCGGGTGGGATCCACGCGTCTCGGGCGTCCATGCTCATCTGGAGCGACGGGGGCCGCGCTGGACCATCGAGGACGACGGCCTATCGCGCAACGGCACGTTCATCAACGGGGAGCGGCTGCGGGGGCAGCGCACGCTGCGCGATGGCGACGTCATCGGGGTCGGGGACACCGTGTTGGGCTTCCGGCATCCGGAGCCCGAGCCGGTACTGGCCACGATCTCGGTGCCGACGCTGGCCGCACCGGCGGTCTCAGAGGCGCAGCGGCGCGTCCTGGTGGAGCTGTGCCGGCCCCTGGCCGGGGAGGACTCGGCGGCGCCGGCGACCAACGAGCAGATCGCCGCCGAGCTCGTGCTGAGCCTGTCGGCGGTCAAGGGCCACCTCCGCGTCCTGTTCGCGCGGTTCGGGCTCGAGGAGGCGCCGCAGAACCAGAAGCGGCTGCTGCTGGCCGAACGGGCGCTGTCCAGCGGCGCCATCCGGACCGACGAGCTGTAGCGTCAGCCGATCGTGGTGGTGCCGGACCCGCCGCTGCTGCCGCCGCTCTTCTTGTGATGGGTCGACCCGCTCGAGGACTGCGTGGGCGCGGACGACGGTGGGGGCGCGCTGTAGACCGGCGCCGTGTACGTGGGCTGCGGCGTCACGGTGGTGGTGGGTGCGGCCTGCGTCGGGGTGGCTGCCGGCGCCTTGGGCGTGGGCTTCCTGTGCTTGCGATGCGGCTTGGGTCGCGGCTTGAGCGATGCCTTCAGCGGCGAGAACTGCGAGACGAGCTCCATGTTGACCTTGTGAGCCACGGTGGGGTGCGTCGTGACGGCCGCGACGGGCGTCGTCCGTGCGGGCGGCGTGGCCGCACGCGCCGGCGTTCCGTGGTCGACCGCTCGCGCCACCAGGAACGCGGCACCAAACGCCGCCACTATGCAGATGATGGCTGTCCCTGCCAATCGCACAGTCAAATGGTACCCCGCAGTGGCCATTGGTCACGTGCTCTGTGCCGACATCGGCGGATACCGTGCAAAACCGGTGGATTGGGGAATACTTGTCCCTGATGCGCGGTGCCGGAGAGGGGTGGATCGGCAGGATGCCGGTGGGTGGGACTCGATCTTGGCTTGGTCGAGCGCTCGCGGGATGCGCACTGGCGCTCGCGCTTCCGGCCCTCGCGCAGGCCGCCGTGCCCGCTGCGCTGACCCAGTACTCCAACGGCACCGACAACTGGGCGACGACCGGATCGGTCCCGGCCACGTACGCGCTGGGGTCCACGGTGGGGTTCCTGGCCCCCAGCCCCACCCCGGGGACCGCGGCGCTCTATGGCTGCGCCGCCGGCCCCGACCACTTTCTGTCAGTGAGCTCATCCTGCGAAGGCCAGACCGCGCTGGACACCGAGGGCTACATCTACGCGTCGGCGCCCGCGACCGCGGCCTCCTCCCCGGTCTACTCGTGCCTGTCGGCCTCGACGTCCACCGAGGATCACTTCGTCTCGACCAGCAGTGCCTGCGGCGGCGCGCTGCCGCTCGGGCTGCTCGGCTACGTACTGGACTCGGCGCCGCTGGACCGCTACAACGGGGGCGTTCACTGGGTGACGACGGGGTCGCCGCCCGGCGGCTACAGCCTGGAGGGGACCCTCGGATACCTGATCGACGCGGGACCGGACACCAACCCTCTGTACGGGTGCATCCAGAACAGCGACCAGTTCCTGTCCAAGGACCGCGGCTGTGAGGGCCAGACGCTGATCGGGCTGGAGGGCTGGATCTACGACGCCCCGCCGGCCGACGTCGCCACCGTCGCCGTGTACCGGTGCTCGGTCCCCGGCTCCGATCACTTCGCCGCCGACGACCCGAACTGCGAGGGGCAGCACACCGATGGGCTCCTGGGCTACGCGCTGGAGCAACCGACCCCGGTGCCTGCAGCGGCGCCGGCGCCACCCGCGACGACATCGATCCCCCAGCCGATCTCCCCCAGCCACCCCCATGCCCGTCTGCTCCACGTCAAGCTGACGTTCCAATGGCGGTGGCACCACGCCACCACGCGGCTCCACAAGGTGATCATCGGCCGTCTCCCCAGGACGGCGACGGTCCGCATCGGCTGCCGCGGCAAGGGGCGGGGGTGCACCGGCCGGGCGGTGTCGGCCAAGCGCGGAGAGATCCGCCGGCTGATCCGGTCCCTGACCGGACGCGTGTACCGGGCCGGCGACCGGATCTCGGTCTCGGTGACCGCCCGCGGCTATCAGCCGATCAGGGCGCAGATCACCATCCGCTTCGACAAGATCCCAACGGTGGGGCTGCCCGCCGCCCGAAGGGACGCCCATGCCCGATGAGGTCGAGCGCAGCGTCGAGCTGCTGGAGCGGCTGCTGGGCGACCCGCAGCTGCGGCGCCGCTTTCGCACCGACGCCGCCGCGGTGCTGACCGAGGCGGGGCTGCCCGAGCTCGCCGCGGGCCTGGGACATGGCGGGCGGGCGCTGATGACGCTGGAGATGCGCGAGTCGCGCTCGAGCCTTGCCGGGGTGATGGTGGCAGCGGCCGCCGAGGGCGTCGACCTGGCTCAGTTCGCCGAGCACGCCGCCCCGGCGCTCGCCCGTGACGCGGGCGCGGCGATCCATCAGCTCATGGAGCACCCCCACCACCCCGCGCCCAAGCCGCTCCACGACGCCGCCCCGCCCCAGCCGCCGGTCAAGCCCAACTTCGATGCGCCCGCGGCGACCCCCCAGTTGGCCCCGCCGGTACCGAGGACCCCCACTCCGGCGGCTGCGTCGCTGCCCGCCGGCCAGCCGCCGGCCACGGCGGCGCCCACCGGCCCGGCCCAGCCGGCCGTGTCGGCCCCCCAGCCCGCGGCCGCGTCGGCCACCCAGCCCGCGGCGATGCAGACGCCGTCGCAGGGTGCGCGGCTCGTCATGGGATCCGGTCAGCAGCCCGCCGGTCACCACCCCGCTGCTCACCACCCCGCGGGCTCGGCGCCGGCTCCGGTCGCGCCCGAGCCGGCCGACGCCGCACCGGTCTACCCGGGCGACCAGGCCACGCCGCAGCAGATCGCCGCCTGGATGGGCGCCCACGCCGCCAAGGCAGGGCTGCCCCCCGAGCTCCCGGTGATGGCGGCGCTCACCGAATCCGGGCTGCGCAACCTGTCCTACGGCGACCGGGACTCCGTCGGCTTCTTCCAGATGCGGGTGGGGATCTGGGATCAGGGCGCCTACGCCGGCTACCCCAGCAACCCGGAGCTTCAGATCCAGTGGTTCATCGACCATGCCGTCGCGGTCAAGGCCCAGTACCCGGGGCTCGCCGGCAATCCCAACAGCTGGGGTGAGTGGGTGGCGGACATCGAGCAGCCGGCGGCGGAGTACCGCTACCGCTACCAGCTCCAGCTCTCCACCGCTCAGGCGCTGCTGCACGGCGCCGACCTGACCTCGGGCGCACCGGGGACGCCCGCCGCGCCCGCGCCGCCCCCGGTGCCCGTCGGCCAGGCAGCGCTGAAGGTGGCCATGCACTTCATCGGCGGCGGGCGCTCCGGCGCTGCCCTGAACACCGGCCCCACGTCAGCCGAGGTGGTCCAGTACGCCTACGCCCAGCAGGGCGTTCAGATGCCCAAGGTGGCCGCCCAGCAGTTCGACATCGGCATCCCGGTGTCCGAGCAGCGGCTGAAGCCGGGGGACGCGGTGTTCTTCGCCGAGCGCGACGGCTACGTCGACCACGTGGGGCTGTACGTCGGCAACGGCCGCTTCGTCACCGCCGCACCGGGCGGCGGCGGCGTCAAGCTCGCCTCGATCGCCGACCCGCCGTTTCAGGGTCGCTACATCGGCGCCCGGCGCTTCACGGCGGAGGCGCTGGGCGATCCCGGCCACTATGCCCGTCCGCTGCCGACGATCAAGGGCTGATCAGCGCAGCAGCCTGGCCTTCGGCTTGGCGCCCCAGCGGATGTCGAGCTCGGCCTGCTCCTCCCGGTAGCCGGGCGCCTGCAGGGTGAGGATGACCTTGGTGCCGGCCCGGTAGCGCCGGCCGACCAGCGCGTGCAGGAGGTTGTGGACCCCTCGGATGCCCTTGGCGATGTCCTTCCCGCGATGGCGCGGGCAGCCACGGCCCTCGCACTGGATCTGGAGCTTGGTCCGGCCCGGGAACGTGCCGACCTTGACCTTGCGCAGGCGGGTGGTGGCGCGGTCGAAGGTCCAGCTGATCGTGAGCCTGATGCGCAACGCGCGTGGGCGCGGCTTGGGCGTCGGGATGGGCACGGGAACGGGCACGGTGACCACGGGGGCCGTCGTGGTGGTGGTCGTCGTCACCGGCGGCGCGGGCGGCTGGGGGGCGGGACAGGCCACCGGTGCCGGTGCCCTGGGCGCCAGCGACACGCCCGAGCCCTTGTGGTAGGTGTGGCTGCGCCAGATGACGGTGCCCCCGGGGGCGACGATGTCGACGTTGCCGTCACCGAGCATCTCCAGGAAGGAGCCGGGGTGGCCATTGGTGGCGCTGGACCAGAGCACATGCGCGGTCTTGTCGTAGACGACGAGGTTGCCGTCGGTCTGCATCGAGGCGTAGGCCCCGGCATGGCCGTAGGTCTTGGTCGACCACAGCTCGGTGCCCGAGCCGTCGAACAGCGCCAGGTTGCCGTCGGCGAGCATGGTCAGCCGATAGGCCTCCGGAGTCCGGGAGTAGAGGCTCCAACCGGGCTGCAGCACGTCCCCCTTGACCATCTTGTTGACGCGGGCGCCGTCTGACCAGCCGGCCGCGGTGTTCCCGTAGATGACGAGGTTGCCGTCGTTCTGGAGGACGAGTCGCGGGCAGCCCGCCGTGGGGCTGTTGGAGCTCCACACGGCGGTGTTGGTGGGGTCGTAGATGACGAGGTCGCCGTTGACCTGCATCACGGCGCGCGCCCCCGGGTACTTGGAGGTGCCCGTCGACCAGAGCGTGCGCTCCCCGGGGATCGTCTCCGCGAGGTTCCCGTTGCTCCCCATGACGAGGTGGAAGTGACCGTCCGGCGATTGCAGGTACTGCGGGTAGCTCAGTGCGCCGTTGGCGCTCAGCGTGGAGGGCGCCGGAGCGGTCGCCGCCGTGGCCGACATGACCGCGGCGGTAAGCAGCCCGGCCACGCCCGGCACGAGGACGGCCGCGCGGCGCAGCCCCGCTCGAATCGTCCGCCCTCTGACTGTGATCCCAACCCGGCGCATCGCTGTCCGACCTTCCTATACCCAGAAGGGCCAACGAGTTGCGCCGGTTGGATCACCCGGCGCGAGCGCCGCGGGTCAGGAGGGGTCCAGCTCGATCGACTCGATCGCCGGCGGGTCCGTCGGACGATCGCCGGAGCCGGTGGGGGTCGCCTCGATGGCGTCCACGGCGTCCATGCCGGCGGTGACCTTGCCGAACACGGTGTGCTTGCCGTCCAGCCACGGGGCGGCGTCGATGGTGACGATGAAGAACTGCGAGCCGTTGGTGTTGGGCCCGGCGTTGGCCATCGCCAGCATGCCGCGGACGACCTTGTGGTCGTTGAACTCGTCCTCGAAGGTGTAGCCGGGGCCGCCGGTGCCGATGCCGTCCGGGCACCCGCCCTGGATCATGAAGTCCGGGATCACCCGGTGAAAGATGATCCCGTCGTAGAAGCCGTCGGAGGCGAGCTTGCGGAAGTTCTCGACCGTCTTGGGGGCATCATCGTCGAAGAACTCGAGCCCGATGGTGCCCAGGGTTGTGTTCATGTTCGCTGTGCTCATGCCCCGAGACTAGTTGGTCGCGGTGGGCGCCGCCCCCATGGCGCCCACCGCATCGCTCCGGCTGTCCCGTCAGCTGTTGCCGGCGGTCTGGATGGCGTTGATCGCCGAGGTCACGCTCACGCTGGGCGCGGCGCCGGCGCCGCTGGTGGTGCTGCCACAGCTCACCGATCCGGTGCCGGCCTGACCGGTCTCCTGCAGCGGGATCGACGCCGTGAACGTCTCACCGGAGGTGCCGTTGGTGTCGATCGTCGCCGTGCGGGTCTGGGTGTTGGAGCCGACGGTGAGCGTGCAGCTCACGGTCACGTGCTGCGAGGTGCCCACGCCGGTCGCGGGGGTGACGGTCGCGGTGGGGTTGGCGAAGGCCACGTACGACGCGCCCGTGGGGAGAGCCAGGCTGCTGATCGTCGTCGACCCCGTCGCCAGCGTCGCGCTGTTGCTCGTCGTACCGAACTCCGACGGCAGAGCGTTGTTGCAGGTGACCTTGCCGACCTGGTTGATGGTGCCGATGGCCGTCCCGGTCGCGCACGTGCCACCGACGCGGACCTGGAGCTGGCCGGTGTTCGCGCGGACCAGGCCGACGGCGCCGGGCTGGATCTTCTTGTAGGAGACGGCGCCGTTGTTGATCTTGCTGTTGGTCACGGCGTTGTTCTTGAGCTGCGCCGGGCCGACGCTGCCGTTGGGGATCGAGATGGCGGCGTAGCCGACGCCGCCCAACGACATGAACAGGGCGGCGGACGAGATCACGATCGCCGCCGAGGGACGACGGCTCATGAGGGACTTCAATCGCAAGGAATTACCTCCCGTAGGTGGGTCGGTTGGGGCCTTTCACCTGCACAACACACCCCGTGCGTACGAAGTCGCGGCCGCAGGCCCGCGGGCTGACGCGGGGCTTACGCGGAGCTCAGGTCCGGGCGAGCTCGAGGCGCAGCACGTGACCGCGGACCTCGGTGCCGCCGGTCTGCTCCACCACCCGCTCGGCGTCCTTCTCGGGCACCTCGACCAGCGCGAAGCGCTCGAGGACCCGGACGTTACGGACCGACTCGCCGTCGAGCTGGGTGGCGGCGGTGATGGCGTGGATGATGTCCGACGGCTCCAGGCCTGCGGCCCGGCCGCCACTCACGATCAGCTTGCGCGACGGCGCGTCGCCGTTGGCCGACACGCGCGGCTTGGAGTGCCGGCGCGGCGGGGCCTTGATCGGCATCGGCGCGACGTGCGCGTCCTTGACCCAGGGCGAGAGCTTGACGCCGGCGTGGCGCTCGATCGCCTGGATCTCGCGCGCCTGACGGGGCTCGTAGAACGTGATGGCGCGGCCGCTGCGCCCGACCCGGCCCGTGCGCCCGATGCGGTGCACGTAGACGTCCGGGGAGGTCGGCACGTCGTAGTTGATGACGTGGGAGATGCCGGAGATGTCAAGGCCGCGGGCGGCGACGTCGGTGGCCACGAGCAGCGGAACGCTCCCGCCCTTGAAGGAGATCATCACGCCGTCGCGGGCGCCCTGGGTCATGTCGCCGTGCAGCGCGCGGACGTTCATGCCGCGGTCACGCAACGTGCGGTAGAGCTGATCGGCGCGGATCTTGGTGCGCACGAAGACGAGCGCCTGGTCCGGGCGCTCGGCCTCCAGCACGCTGACCAGCGCCTCGGTCTTGTCCCGGGCGGCCACCTCGAGCGCGAACTGCTCCACCGTGTCCACCGTGAGCGTGGCCGTCTTGACCTTGACGGTCACCGGGTCATACAGGTACTGGTCGGCCAGGCGGCGGATCTCGGGGGGCATCGTGGCCGAGAACAGGGCGGTCTGCCGGCTGGACGGCGTGAGCGACAGGATCCGCTCGACGTCCTCGAGGAAGCCGAGGTCGAGCATCTCGTCGGCCTCGTCCAGGACGACGAAGCGGCACGCGTGGAGGACCAGCGAGTGCCGGCTGATGAGGTCCTTGACCCGCCCCACCGTCCCCACGACCACCTGGCCGCCGGCGCGCAGCTGGGCCTGCTGGCTGCGGATGGGCGCGCCCCCGAACACCGCGACCACGTCGACCCCCTTGCGCTTGCCGTAGGCGCGCAGGGCCTGGGTGACCTGGATGCACAGCTCGCGGGTCGGCGTGAGCACGAGTCCCTGGACGTCATCCTCGTCCGGATCGACGTACTGGAGCATGGGCAGCCCGAACGCCGCGGTCTTGCCCGAGCCGGTCTGGGCCTGGCCGATCACGTCCATCCCCTCGAGCAGGGGCGGGATCGCCTGCTCCTGGATGGGACTGGGCGCGTCGTAGCCAACGTCCCTGAGGGCTTCGAGGATGGGCTCGGAGAGCCCGAGCTCGGCAAAGGTGGTCATCGGCCCCGGACGATAGTTCACCGCGGGGGTGCCGGGGTTTCGCCCGCCACCCTTGACAGAAGATACTTAGGTGCCTAAACTTCGGTTCCGAAACTTTAGGAACCGACTATTTGTGACGACAACCTCCCATATGGCTCCCTCAACTGATTCCAATCGCATTGACGCTTACGTGTGGCGCATCAGCGCCGTGGTGGTGCTCGGATCGATCATGTCGATCCTCGACACCACGATCGTCAACGTCGCGCTCGACACCCTTTCGCGCGAGCTTCACTCCACCATCGACAGCATCCAGTGGGTCGCGACCGGCTATCTGCTCGCCCTCGCCGCAGTCATCCCGGTCACCGGCTGGGCCGCCCGCCGCTTCGGCGCCAAGCCGGTCTACCTGACCTCTCTCGTCCTCTTCACGCTTGGCTCCGCGCTGTGCGGCCTGGCCACCTCCACGACCGAGCTCGTGTTCTTCCGCGTGCTCCAGGGCGTCGGCGGCGGCATGATCCTGCCCGTCGGCCAGCTGATGATGGCCGAGGCCGCCGGCCCCAAGCGCATGGGCCGCGTCATGAGCGTCGTCGCCGTCCCGGCGATGCTCGCCCCGATCCTCGGCCCCACCATCGGCGGCCTGATCCTGGACAACACCTCGTGGCGCTGGATCTTCTACGTCAACGTGCCGATCGGCATCTTCGCCGTGATCGCCGCGGCGCGCATGCTCCCCAAGGTGGCCCGCCAGCCCACCGAGGCCCTGGACTACAAGGGCCTGGCGATGATGGCCACCGGCCTGCCGCTGATCACCTACGGTCTGGCCGAGGTGGGCGTCACCGGCAGCTTCACCGCGGTGAAGGTCGTCCTCCCGCTGCTGGCCGGCATCGCCCTGATCGGCTCGTTCGTGTTCTACGCGCTCCGCGTCAAGCGGCCGCTGCTCAACCTGCGCCTCTACTCCCGCCCGACGTTCTCCTCGGCCTCGATCGCGATGTTCTGCATTGGCGCCGCGCTGTTCGGCGGCATGATCCTGCTGCCGCTCTACTGGCAGACGATCCGCCACATGGATGTGGTCGTCACCGGTCTGCTCACGGCCCCGCAGGGGCTGGGCGCCGCCCTGGTCATGCCGCTCTCGGGCAAGCTCACCGACCGCTTCGGCGGCGGCCCGCTCGCCCTGTTCGGCGTGGTCCTGTGCGCGGCGGCGACGGTCCCGTTCGCCCTCATCGGCGCTCACACCCCGATCGCGTTCCTGTGCGTCGCGATGCTCATCCGCGGCTTCGGCATCGGCTTCGCCTTCATGCCGGCCATGACCGCCGCGTTCGCCGCACTCGAGCGACACGAGCTGTCAGACGCGACGCCTCAGCTCAACGTGCTGCAGCGCGTCGGCGGATCGATCGGCATCGCGGTCCTCACCGTCGTCCTGCAGCGCGGGCTCAGCTCCGCCCACACCCTGGCGGCCGGCGCTGCGGCATACGGCACGGCCTTCTGGTGGGCGACGGGGCTGACCGCGGTGGCCATCATCCCCTGCATCATCCTGACGCGGGCCGAGCGCGCCGCCCGGCGCGCTCACGCGGCCGCAGCGGTACCCGACGAGGCGCTGGCTGAGGCGCTGGCGGCATGAACGCGACACCGGCCAAGACCGCGACGGCGTCCAGGCTCACGGCCGACATGCGCCCCGCCGCCCAGGACCTCGGTCAGGCGTTCAAGCGCTGCCTGAGCGCCGTGCGGCGGCTGCGAGGACGCGAGAACCGCGCCCACGGCGAGCTGTCGGACGCCCAGTACGGGCTGCTCTTCAGCCTCGTCGACCACGAGTCGCTGCCGACCAGCGAGCTGGCCTCCCTGGCCAACCTGTCTCCGGCAACGGCCACGGGCATGCTCGACGGCCTCGTCGCCGCCGGCCTGGTCTCCCGGGTGCGGTCAGAGCACGATCGCCGGGTGGTCCTGACCTCGCTGACCGAGCATGGCCGGGCGCTGGTGGACGCCCGCCACGCCCAGTTCGCTCCCCGGTTCGCCGCGGCGCTGGCGGAGTTCTCCGACGACGAGCTGCGCACCGCGACGGCCGTCATGCAGCGTCTGGGCGCGATGTTCGACGAGATCCGTCCCGGCGACTGACCAGCCCGTCCAGATGCGGCGTCCCCCGCCCGGCGTCGCGCACCCCGAAGGCGATCGACCCCGGAGCCGGACCCGCGGCCTCGGCGAAGGCGACGGTTGCCGGGAGCAGGATCGGCTTGCGGAACGCCACCGCGACGGTGTAGGCCGCCGGCAGTTGCGATCCGAGCGCGGCCAGGCAGCGCGCCTTGGTCCACATGCCGTGGGCGATGGCACTCCGAAACCCGAACAGCCGCGCGCTCAGGGCGTGCACGTGGATCGGGTTCAGGTCCCCGGACACCGACCCGTAGCGGCGCCCCAGGTCACCCGGGCAACGCCAGTTGGCGACCGGCGGCAGCTCCGCAGCGGATGGGATCTCCGCCGCCGGCGTGGCCGCCGCGTCCGCGCCCGCCGGAGGCTTGCCGCGGCTGAGGTTGGTCGAGGCCTCCTCCCACACCAGCTCGTCGCCGACCCGCGCCTCGGTGCGGATGGTGAACTGGCGCCCGCGCGGGTGGGGCTCGATCGGGGTCGCCCACACCCGCAGCGCCAGCCGCTCAGCGGCGCGCAGCGGGCGGTGCACGGTGATCGTGTTGGCGATGTGCACCAGCCCCATCGCCGCCAGCGGAAACCGCCCGTCGGTGATCAGCGCCAGGTGCATCGGGAAGGCCAGCATGTGCGGGTAGGTCGGCGGCAGCGTGTCCGAGAGGTCAAAGCCGCAGACCCGGTCATAGGCGGCCAGGCGGTCGGGCTCGACGGCGACGTCGGTGCGCGTCAGCACCTGATCGGGCACCTCACCGCCGCCGCCCCCCACCCAGGGCAGCTTGCCCGCGCCGGGGATGACGGCCAGGCTCGCCCGTGCGAACAGCGGCAGCATCGACGGCGAGCCCCGCAGCTCCTTGTCCGCCATCGCCGGGCTCACGCTCCGATCAGGCTCTGACCGCAGACACGGACGATGTTGGCGGTGACGCCCGCCGATCCCGGATTGGCGAACCACGCCACGGTCTCGGCGACGTCGACCGGAAGCCCACCCTGAGAGAGGCTGTTCATGCGCCGCCCCGCCTCGCGAATGGCGATCGGCATCGCCGCCGTCATCTGGGTCTCGATGAACCCCGGGGCGACCGCGTTGATGGTGACGCCGCGCTTGCCCAGCGCCGGGGCGTAGGCCTGGACGAACCCGATCACGCCCGCCTTGGACGTGGAGTAGTTGGTCTGGCCGGCATTGCCGGCGATGCCGCTGATCGACGAGACGCCGACGATCCGCCCGTTGCGGCGGACGGCGTCGCGCGCCAGCAGCTCCTCGGTGATGCGCTGGGGCGCGGTGAGGTTGATGGCGATGACCTTGCTCCACTGCTCCTCGGTCATGCGCCCGAGGGTCTTGTCGCGAGTGATGCCGGCGTTGTGCACGACGACGTCGACCCCCTCGTGGTGGCTGAGCAGGTGATCGGCGATGACCGACGGGGCATCGTCATCGGTGATGTCGGCGGCCAGGAAGGAGCCGCCCAACGCTGTGGTGACGGCCGACAGCTCGTCGGCCATCGGCGCCACGTCGAGCCCGACGACATGGGCGCCGTCGCGGGCCAGGACCTCGGCGATGGCGGCGCCGATCCCGCGAGCCGCGCCGGTGACGAGCGCCACCTTGCCGGCCAGCGGCGCGTCCCAGTCGAACTTCCCGGCGGCGGCCGCGGCCGCACCGACCCGGACGACCTGACCGGAGACGAACGCCGACTTGGGCGAGAGGAGGAAGCGCAGTGTCGACTCGAGCTGGCCCTCGGCCTTGGGCTTGACGTAGACCAGCTGTGAGGTCGCGCCCTTCTTGACCTCCTTGCCGATGGCGCGCTCCAGGCCCTCCAGTGCCCGCTGCGCGATGGCCAGCGGCGGCGTGGCGCAGTCCTCGGGCGGCGTGCCCAGGATGATCACGCGGCCCGACGGGAGGACCCGGCGGATGGCCGGCGCAAAGAACGCCCAGGCGCGCTCCAGCGCCTCGCTGGAATCGATCCCGGTGGCGTCGAACACGAGCGCCTTGAAGCGCTGATCCGCCGGCGCCGCGTCGGGATTGAAGATGCCGGCGTCGAGCTTGGCCTCGGCGGCCGCCGTGCGCAGGTCCTCGTCCATCGAGGTGTAGACGTCGGCTCCGATCGCCTGGAGCACCTTGGCCACGGGTGCGGCCAGCCGCGAGGCACCGGCCACGTCCGCCCCCGCGGCGCCGAGGAGCACGGAGCCGGTGATCACCGGGCGGGTGGATGCGTCCGCCTCGTAACGTTCCAGCCGGGGCGGCTGAGGGAGCCCGATCTGCTTGGTGACGAGCTTGCCGATCGGGGTGTTGACGAGCTGGGCGTAGCGGTCAGTCATGGGCAGCCTCCATGATCGCGGTGACCCCGAGGCCGCCGGCGGCACAGATGGAGATCACGCCGCGGGCGTGTTGGGCGGGGTCGGTTTCGCTGAGGGCCTTGGCGAGGGCGGCGACGATGCGCCCACCGGTCGCTCCGAACGGGTGCCCGGCGCCGAGCGAGCCGCCGTGGACGTTGAGCCGGTCGCGGTCGATGGCGCCCAGCGGCTGGTCGAGGCCAAGGCGCTCGGAGCAGAACACCGGGTCCTCCCACGCCTTCAGCGTGCACAGCACCTGGGCGGCGAAGGCCTCGTGGATCTCGTAGAACTCGAAGTCCTGGAGCGCGACGCCGTTGCGCTGAAGCATCCTGGGCATGGCGTAGGCGGGCGCCATGAGCAGGCCCTCGCGCTTGTGGACGTAGTCCACGCCGGCGGTCTGGGCATCGGTGAAGTAGGCCTGGACCGCGAAGTCGTGGGCCTTGGCCCACTCCTCGGAGGCCAGGAGTACGGTCGAGGCGCCGTCAGAGAGCGGGGTCGAGTTGCCGGCGGTCATCGTCCCCTCGGCGCCTCCGAACACGGGCTTGAGCTTGGCCAGCTTCTCGGTGCTGGAGTCCGGGCGCAGGTTCTGGTCGCGCTCCAGCCCCAGGAACGGCGTGACCAGATCGTCCATCCAGCCGGTGTCGTAGGCGGCGGCGAGATGGCGGTGGCTGGTGACGGCCAGCTCGTCCTGCTCCTCGCGCCCGATCCCCCACTCGGTGGCCATGATCGCGGCGTGCTCGCCCATCGAGAGGCCGGTGCGGGGCTCGGCGTTGCGAGGGATCGTGGGGACGAGCTGCTGCGGGCGCAGCTTGGTCAGTGTCTTGAGACGCCCGGCGTTGGACTTGGTGCGGTTGAGCTCGAGGAGCACCTCGCGCAGGTCCTCGTTGATGGCGATGGGTGCGTCGGAGGTGGTGTCCACGCCGCCGGCGATGCCGCACTCGATCTGCCCGAGCGCGATCTTGTTGGCGACGAGCACCGTCGCCTCGAGGCCGGTGCCACAGGCCTGCTGGACGTCGTAGGCGGGCGTCTCGGGGGCGAGCTTGGATCCCAGCACGGACTCGCGCGTGAGGTTGAAGTCCCGGCTGTGCTTGAGCACGGCACCGGCGGCGACCTCGCCGAGGATCTCGCCCTCCAGCCCGAAACGCGTGACCAGGGCATCGAGCGTCGCGGTCAGCATGTCCTGGTTGGAGGCCCGGGCGTAGGGGCCATTCTGGCGGGCGAAGGGGATCCGGATCCCGCCGAGGACCGCCACGCGGCGGGCGGTTGCGTTCATCTCTGGCTGCTCCTCGATCGTGTAGTTACGCCTTCGTAGCTTACCCGTAAGTTACGGTTCTGTAGCTTTTCCTCGTATGGGAGCGCCGGGCTCACCGCGCCAGGCGGCTACGCGACGCTTGGCCTTCCGGCCCGCCGGGGTAGGTAGAGCGCGTGAGTCACAGCACGCTCGCCCTCCTCACCGTCCCGATCGTCACCGGAGTGATCGGTTATGTCACCAACTGGACCGGTGTCCTGATGCTGTTCTACCCGGTGCACTTCCGGGGCTGGCGCGTGCCGGGCCTTCAGGTGCTGGTGCGGATGCTGCCCCACAAGCTCCAGCAGATCCCCGGGTTGATGGTCGGCGGGATCGGCTGGCAGGGAATCGTGCCCTCGCGCGCGGCGAAGATGGGCAGCCTGGCGGTGGACAGCGGGATCGCCAAGATCGGGCGCCCGAGCGAGTTCTTCAACCAGCTCGAGCCCGACAAGATCGCGGAGCAGATCATCGTCTCCGCCCGGCAGGAGCTGCCCGCGATCGTCGACGGGATCATGGTTCGCGAGCAACCCCGGCTGTGGCAGGAGCTGCCGCCGCAGATCAAGGAGATGATCGAGCGGCGCGTCCTGGCCCAGCTCCCCGAGGTCGTCCACGAGCTGACCGACGAGATCGGCGAGCACATCGAGCAGCTCGTCGACGTCAAGCTGATGGTGATCAAGCGCTTCGATCCCGAGCTGGCCAACCGGGTGTTCCTGGACATGGGCCAGCGCGAGCTGACGTTCATCAAGAACTTCGGCTTCGTGTTCGGCTTCGTGCTCGGGATCCCCGTCGCCGTGCTCACCCATTTCGTGACCTTCTGGTGGCTGCTGCCGGTCCTGGGCGTGGTCGTCGGCTATGTCACCAACTGGGTGGCGCTGTGGATGATCTACGAGCCGCCCGAACCGCGGCAATGGGGACCGCTCCGGGTCCACGGACTGTTCATCCGCCGCCAGCACGACGTCGCCGAGGTGTACGCCACGATCGTCGCCGACGAGATCCTGACGGTGTCGGAGTTCGGATCCGAGCTCCTCACCGGGCCGCAATCCGATCGGACACGAGCGTTGGTGGAGGACGCGCTGCGCCCGGCGATCGACCGCGCCGTCGGACCCGCCCGACACGCGGTGCGCGTGGCGCTCGGGCCCAGCCAGTACGAGTCGATCCGCGATTCGTTCGCCACCGAGCCCATCGATCAGATGATGGAGCCGCTCACGGACCCGGCCTTCAGCCGGGAGCAGTCGGCCACGATGCGGAGGCTGATCACCGACCGGATCCGTGAGATGTCGCCCACCGACTTCGGCGAGCTGCTGCGCACGGCCACCCGGGAGGACGAGTGGCTCCTGCTCGTCCACGGCGCGGTGCTCGGCCTGGCCGGCGGCCTCATCCACCTGGCGGTCTTCGGATGACCGTGGAGCGCGCGCCCGCGCCGGAGACCCCGCTGCTGCGCAACGCCGTGCCCATCGCGCGGCTGGCCGCGGGGATGTGGTGGCAGGCCACACGCTGGGGGGTCGCGCGGTCGGTGCAGACGGGCGGGCGCCTGGCGCGAGCGGCCGCCGATCCATCCCGGTCAGCCCAGGTCCTCGACGAGCTGGGCCGCGAGCTGCGCGGTTACGCCCGGGACCTGCTCGGCGTCACCGAGCTCGACGAGCGCGTCACCCGGCTCATGCCACCCCCCAGCCCTGAGTCCGAGAGCGGTGCGGTGTCCGAGCGGGAGGGGCTGCGCCGGCACGGAGCCCAGCTCCTGCGGCAGGCCGCGCGCATCGACGCCGACGATCGGGCGCATCCCGCCTACGCCCGGATCCTCACCGAGCTGGCCCCCGACGAGGGCCGCATCCTGCGTCTGCTGGCCACGGAGGGCTCGCAGCCGGCGGTCGACGTCCGCGCCTCCAACCTCATCGGGGTCGGCTCCGAGCTCATCGCCGGGGGCGTCAACATGATCGGGGCGCAGGCCGGGTGCCAGCACCGCACCCGCCTGCCGGCCTACCTGAACAACCTCGAGCGGCTGGGGCTGGTCTGGTTCTCACGGGAACCGGTCGGCGACCCTGTGGCCTACCAGGTGCTCGAGGCCCAGCCCGAGGTGCTGGAGGCGATGCGCGGCGCCTCGCGGGTCAAGACCGTTCAGCGCAGCATCCACCTCACGCCGTTCGGCAAGGACTTCTGCGCCATCTGCCTCCCGCTCGACGCCGCGGAGACGGCGGCGCTGGCCAAGCCCGACGATTGATCTAGGAGTGCGGACCGGCCCGCAGCGCCAGCCCAAGCTCGAAGCGCCCCTCCGCGGTGTCCATCGCATCACCGAGCAGCCGGCGCAGCTTGGCGATGCGGTAGCGGACGGTCTGAGGGTGGACGTGGAGCTCGTCCGCGATCGCCGGGGTGTGGCGCTGGTGGGCCAGCCACGCCGCCAGCGTCTCGGTGAGCCGGTCGCGCTCGCCGGCGGGCAGCGCGCCGAGCGGGGCCAGGCGCGAGCGGACGAGAAGACCGGCGAGCTCGCGGTCCTGGAGCAGGATGAGGTCGGGCAGATGGTCGACGGCGCGGATGGGCCCGTCGCGGTGAGCTCCGTCACGCTCGGCTCCGTCGCGCGCGGTCACGACCTCCAGTGCCAGACGCGCCCAGCGCAGCGACCGGTGGGCGTCGGCCACCGCGACCGTGGGACCGACGGCCGCGGGCTGTGACCCGAGCGCGCGGTCGACCGCGGCGTGGCGGCCCGGGGCGTCGGGATCGGGAAGGACCAGCCACGGGCCGTCGCCATCGGCTCCGACGAGCACATCGAGATCGAGGCGGCGGGCCAGCGCGGCGGGATCGTCGCCCGCGACGGCGACAACGGCGAGCTCGCGCGGCACCGGCCACTGCGCGAGGTCGGCGGCACGCGCCACCGTGTCGGGATCGTGGCCGGCGGGATCGAGCAGCGCGGCCGCGAGGCGGCGGCGTCGGCGCTCGCGTTCGCCGGCCCGGTCTGACTGGATGCGCAGATAGCCCTCGACGACGTCGGTGGCCAGCTCGTCGCCGTAGACGAAGATCGCCTCGGCGAGCGCGATCGTGGCCGGGGCCGAGACGCCCGCCCGGGTGGCCACCTCGGCCGCCCCGCGCCACGCGGCCCGGATGCCGCTGCGAAACGCCGCCCGCAGATCCTCCAGGCTCCGACCGGCCTGATACTCGGCCTCGCCGAGCATCCGCCACAGCTCATCGGTCTCACGCGCCGGCCGCTCGCCCCGCTCGACCGCGTCCAGGAAGGCGCGGATCGCCTGCTCGACCCCCAGACGCAGCGCCATCCCCTCCGGGGAGCCGAACACCTCGCCGTAGATGGGGCTCGCCGCCCGCACGGCCTCGATGATCCCGTCGGCGAGCGGCCCCAGCTCGCGGCGGACGGCCGCGATCGTCTCCGGCGGGAGCGACTCGGCGATCCACGTGCTCATTGTCAGATTGTGACAAATGTGGAGCGAGAAGTCGTTGTGTCCAGGCGCAGACACGTACGCCAGCACAGGAGTACGTTTTCCGGCATGCCGCGCCGGAGCCTCACCCAGACGCATGAGCGGATCGCCCAGTTGGGTTGGGAGCCCGAGTACCACCAGCCCGTCGTGCGCTACCCGACGCGCTACCGGTTCCCGCACAAGGCCAAGGACCCCATGCGCCACATCATGCGGGAGTACCTGCCGATGGAGCTGGAGAAGGACGAGCGCGTCTACGGGGGTCACGACGCCGCGGTGCGCGCCGGCATGCCGCACAAGGCCCACGAGCGCTGGCTGGAGATCCTCAAGCCGTTCATCGTCATCACCAACTACGCCGAGGTGGCCGCGGGGCGGTGCATGTCGATGCTGATGAGCGCGGTGCCCAACGACGAGCTGCGCAACGGCTACCACGTCCAGTTCGTCGACGAGATCCGCCACACCGGGATGCAGATGGCCCTGGCCCGGTGGTATGCCCAGAACGTGCCCGATCCGGCGGGCTGGAACCTGGGGCCCAAGGCGTTCTCGGGCTCGGTGCTCACCAACCCGGGCCTCAACATGCTCTCGCACTTCATCGTCGGCGACCCGATCCAATGCGCCTTCACGCTCCAGGTGGTGGCCGAGACAGCCTTCACCAACGTGGTGTTCGTCGCCACGCCCGACGTCGCCGCCCGCAACGGCGACTTCACCCTGCCCACCACGTACCTGAGCGTCCAGTCAGACGAGGCCCGCCACATCTCCAACGGCTACGCCACGCTGCTCACGGTCCTTCAGGACGACCACAACGCGCCGCTCATCGAGCGCGACCTGCAGCAGGCGTTCTGGATCAACCACGCCTTCATCGACGTCTTCAGCGCGGTGGTGATCGAGTACTTCTCCAAGGACCGGTCAGACCCCGAGTCCTTCCTGGACAAATGGGACCGGTGGGTGCGCGACGACTGGCACCGGGCCTACATCATGAAGCTCGGCAAGCTGGGGCTCGACATCCCGCCCGACATGTTCGAGCGCGCCCGCGAGCGGCTGGTGGCCGGACTGCACCACCGCCACGCCATCCTCGCCTTCGCCGGCTGGCCGCTGAGCTTCTGGCGCTTCGATCCGCTCGACGAGCGCGACTTCGAGTGGTTCGAGTCCAAGTACCCCGGCTGGTACGCGCAGTACGGCGGATTCTGGGAGGCGTTCCGCCAGGGCGCGGACCCGCGCAACGGCTTCCTGCCGCTGGACTTCATCAACATGGCGCCGCCGTTCTGCTGGACCTGCCAGGGGCTGTGCGTGATCGAGAACGACCGGGTGCACCGGATCGTGGGCGAGCGCACCCGCTTCTACTGCTCCAAGGAGTGCCGCTGGCTGGACGAGTCCAACCCGGGCCGCTACACCGGCGATCGCAACTACCTCGACCGCTACCACGGCTGGGAGGCGTCGGAGGTCATCCAGGACCTGGGCTTCGTGCGTTCTGACGGCGAGACGCTCATCGGCCAGCCGCACCTGCGCGACGAGCACCGCTGGACGCTGTCGGACATCCGCGCCCACAACCTCAAGCTGATCAGCCCCAACATCCGCGTGGCGCTCGAGCTCGGCCTGCCCACCGGGAACTGGAGCGACGCTCCGCGCTCGGACGGCGCGGTGCCGCTCGAGCTGGCCACCGCGATCCTGTGAGCGCGCGGGTCCGCTTCGAGCCGCTGGGCGAGGAGATCGACTGCGACCCCGGCGAGACGGTGCTCGACGCCGCCTTTCGCCAGGGCTACAACCTGGCCCACGGGTGCCGGGAGGGCCAGTGCTCCGCGTGCAAGTGCTACCTGCTCGACGGCGAGGTGGAGCTCAAGCGCTATTCGAACTTCGCGCTCTCCGACGCCGAGCGCTCCGGCGGATACGCGCTCATGTGCCGGGCGATGCCCGAGTCCGATGTGACGATCGAGCTCCTGCACTACGACCCGGACAACTACCGGCTCGAGCACGCCATCAGCCGCCGGACGGCGCGGGTGACGGCGGTCATCGACCTCACCGCGGAGATCGTCGCGGTAACGCTCGCCGTCGAGGACGATTTCACCTGGGTCCCGGGCCAGTACGTCGACGTGCACGCCGCCGGTGCCACGCGCTCATTCTCGATCGCGAACATCCCAGAGCCGGCCCGGCCCGGCGTCATCGAGCTCATCATCCGCCGCTATCCCGGCGGCCGGCTGTCCAGCCGGTTCGGGACTGAGATCGTCGCGGGCGACGAGCTGAGCGTCACCGGGCCCTACGGCGCCCTGCGCCTGCGCGACGCGACCCGGCCCATCGCCATGGTCGCCGGCGGGTCGGGCATCGGACCGGTGCTCGCCCTGTTGCGCCAGCTCGCGACGCAGGATGTGTCGCCGGCGCGTCTGTACTTCGCCGCGCGCGAGCCGTTCCTGCTGGACGAGATCCGCGCCCTGGGGTGCGAGCCGACGCTCGTCCGGGGACGGGAGATCGCCGAGGCGCTCGACGGCGTCGACGGCGACCATGACGTCTACATGTGCGGCCCACCCGGGCTGCTGGACGCGGCCGAGCCCGCGCTGACGGCGCGCGGCGTGGACCCGGCGAGGATCTTCATCGACCGGTTCACGGCGAATGCCGACGCCCCCGCCGGCGAGGCGGCGCCGAGCGAGGTCTCGGGGCGTTCCGAGCGCGAGTTCGCCTGGTTTGAGCCGGCGGGGCGGCGGGCGACGCTCTACGAGGACGTCACCATCGACACCCAGCCCTCGATCCACCGCCACCTGGCGCGCGGGTGGCCGCTGAGCTTCGCCGACGGCCGCGGGACCTGGAACGACGCGTCGACCGCGCTGCGCTGTACCGACTGGTTTGCCTTCCGCGACCCGGGCCAGCAGTGGGAGCGGCCGTTCTACCAGGCCGGTGCCGCGGTGGAACGGCAGCTCGAGAGCGCGCTGGCGTCGGCCGCCGAGCAGGGGCTGATCGCCGACTTCGCGCCCAATTGGGTCACGTTCCTGCGTACCTCGCTGCAGATCCCGGCCTTCGTGGAGCACGGGCTGTGGTTCGCGCTGGCCACCACCGCGCGCGACTGCCTGTCTGACTCGGTGGCGACGTGCGTGTGCCTGCAGGCCGCCCACAAGCAGCGCTCGGCGCAGGCGATCCTGCTCTACGCCATGGATCTGGAGCCCCACCTGGGCTGCGAGCTGCCCACCTCCGCGGCGCGGAACGCGTTCCTGCGTGACCCGGCGTGGCAGCCCACGCGCCGCTACCTCGAGCGTCTGGCCGCGACGCCCGATTGGGGAGAGGTGATCGTGGCGGCCAACCTGTGCTTCGAGCCGGTGGTAGGGACGCTCATCCGGCGCGAGCTGGGTACGCGTGCAGCGGGTGCGAGCGGCGACTCCGTGACTCCGGTCCTGGCTCGCGTGGCCACCCAGGAGTGGGAATGGGCCCGGGCGTGGACGGTGGCGCTGGTGCGCTTCCTGGTCTCAGACGCGGCGCACGGCGCGCACAACCGCGCGGTCATCGACGGGTGGCTGGGTGACTGGATGACGCCGGCGCGCGAGGCCGCGGCAGCGGTGTCAGACGCGGCCGGCCAGGTCGATGAGTACGCCCGGCGGACGGTGGAGGAGGCGATGAGTGCGGCGAGCGGCGCCCCGGAGAGCAACGGCACCGGCGGGGCGGGCGGCGCCGGCGGGGTGGGCAGCACCGGCAGGGCGGGTGGCGGGCCCGGGCGCGCGACGTCCGCGGCCGCGCGGCGCGAGCCGACGGCCGACGGCTCCCACGACCACGTCGGCATCGTCATGGCCAAGAGCGCCGAGGGCGACGCCGTGGCCCGGTTCTTCGCCGGCCGCGCCGAGGTCATCGAGCAGCCCGCGTTCTGGGAGATCCGGGCGCCCCACCGGCTGGTCATCCCCTACGCCGACGTGTCCGAGGAGCTGGGTTACGACATCGACGCCTACTCGATCCAGCACGAGATGTCGACGCACTACGGCCGGATGGTGGCCACCGACGACGCGCTCATCCTGTTCGCCGATCCCACCGAGGCGATGGAGCACCTCCTGTCATGAAACGGCGCGCAGCACGGTGGCTGGCACGCCGGGATCGCGGGCGGGTGGCGCACCGCCTGATCCTGGCGCTCCTCCCGCGGGCGATCGCGCGGCGCTTCGATGCCGCGGCGGCGCAGGACCTCGACGCCACCCTGGAGCTGACCATCCGCCATGACGCTCGCCCCGCCAGCTACGCGCTGGCGATCGCTGGCGCCCACTGCTCGGTGCGCTCGGGCGCGCCGGCCCGGGCCCAGGCGCGGGCGACGATCGGCGCCGACGACCTCATCCTCCTGGCCGGCGGCGCCGTCACCTGGCCGCAGCTGCTCTCCAGCGGCCGCTTCGACCTCACCGGCGACCCCTTCCTCGCCCTGCGCTTCGCCAGCCTGTTCCGGCTGCCGGTGGTGCTCGAGCCGGCCTCGCCGGCGGACTCGACCGACGCGGCTGCTCCTCGCCGCTAGTTGACGCCCTCCGCGAAGAGCCAGTTGGGCTCGTAGCCGTCGAACACGACGCTGCGCTCGAACGGCTCTCGGGGCTTGACGATCACGCAGTAGGTGCGCCTGCCGTCCTGGCTGGGGGCGCAGGTGCGGTACATCGTCCCGGCCTGGAGCGTGAAGGTGTCGGTTCGCTGCGCGTTGGCACGGAAGGTCTGCGGGGCGTGATCGCCGATGTAGGCCACGGCGCGCACGATCGCGTCGCGCAGCGCATGCTGATTGGCGACGATGCCCTCGTGACGCGCCAGCCCGGCCGCCAGCAGCCCGGCGCTGACCAGCATGACCGCAGCGGTGCCACCGTAGTTGCGGGCCACACCCACCGGCATGTCGCCGCGCCGGCGCCGCAGCAGCAGGCCGAACCCGCGCGAGCAGAACAGCACGGCGAGGAGGTTGAGCACGAGACCCGCGAGCACGCCGCCGGCCAGACTCTGGCGATCGCCGACGAACGGCCGGACCACCGCGATCACGCCATCGGCGAACGCAGCGACGACGAACGTGGGCCACAGCCAGGCGCCACGCCATCGCCAGCGTGCACGCGCGATCCAGGTGGCCTCCATCGGCCAAACAGTACCCACCGTCACGCGCCGGCCGCGCGGCCCCCGGACGCCCTTCGCCGGGGTCCTCAGCCCCTCGTCATTGTCACTTTGTGAACACCCTCGTTGCCACCGGGTTGACAGGGTACGGTAGTGTTAAACCTGCGCAAGGTTCATCATGCGCTCAATACTGCGACTTGGGGAACGGGTCGCACGCGAAGTGGGGGAACGCTTTGTGTCGCTCTACGAGCCGGTTGCGCCAAGCGGCAGCCACTCTATGGTGAGATCTGATCACCGATCAGGCCCCACGACGACTACCACCGCCGAGGCTGATCCTGCCAGTCGCCCGGTGCGGGTGGCGGTCACCGATCCGCGCCGCCTGATCGCCGAGGCGATGGCGGCCCTGATCGCCAGCCGCGACGGGTTCTTGGTGACGGGTGCGATCGTCGCCCAGGGCGCAGCCGATGCGATCGTCGACCAGCGGCCCGACGTCCTGGTCGTCGGCGTGGGCGACGACTCGCGCGTGGCGATGGCGCTCGTGCGCGAGCTGCGGCGGCGGGTGCCGCGGCTGGAGATCGTGATCGTGGCCGATGGTCTGGAGCCGGCGCTCGTCAGCTTCGTGCTCGACCAGGAGATCGGCGGCCTGCTGCTCAGCGATGCGGCCGCACGCGACGTCGCCGCCTGCCTCGAGCATGTCGCCCACGGGCGAGCCGTCCTGCCCTCCGGGTGGCAGGGCGCGCTGTCAGCCGATCGCAACGATCCACTGGACGCGCTCTCCGAGCGTCAGATGGAGGTCCTCGTGTTGCTAGCCGACGGGTGCTCATACGACGAGATCGGCGCGAGGCTCTTCATCTCGCTCAACACCGTCAAGTTCCACGTGAGGTCGATCTTCCTCCGTCTCGGTGTACGTAATCGCATGGCCGCGGCACGCGTGCTGGGAACCCGCCAGAGCTCAGTCACACACACCGGTCACTGAGTGCCGCAATGACACTTCCAACGTCTTACACGAGACCGCCGCGGACCGCTCGCACAGCGGCCTGAATCCGGTTCTCCACCTCCAGCTTCATGAGGATCGTGGACACGTGGTTCTTGATGGTGTGCTGGCTCAGGTAGAGGGCCTGCGCGATCTCGGAGTTATCGAGGCCCCGGGTAACGAGCTCCAACACCTCTAGCTCGCGCGGGGTCAGCGGCTCCTCCATGGGTGAGGGCTCGATCTCGCCAGGCTCGCGAAGGCGACGCACCAAGCGGCTCGCGACGCGCGGCGAGATACTCGATTCGCCTCGCGCGGCTGCTCGGATGCCCTCGATGATCTGCTCGATCGGCGCGTCCTTGAGCACGTAGCCACAAGCCCCGGCCAGCAGCGCGTCAATGACGTGTTGATCATCGACGAAGACGGTCAGCACGAGGACCCGTGCCAGTGGGGCGACAGCGGTCAGCCGCTGGGTCGCCTCGACCCCCGACATGCCCGGCAGGTTCAGATCCATCAACACCACGCACGGTCCGATCGCCGCCGCCTGCCGAATTCCGTCCGCTGCGAGGCTTGCCTCGCCCACTACCTCGATACCGCGCTCCTGGAGCAGGCCGATGACCCCACCCCGAAACAACTCGTGATCGTCGACGACGATGACCTTAGGGTCTTCGTCCCGTGGGGCGCCAGGGCGATTCACCTTGTTGAGCCGCTCACGCTGCGCGCCGAAGCTTGGCCGCGCGGCGTTCTCGGGACAACCGAGACATGCCGCGTGCCGGCGATTTCGTCCCCGCCAAGCCGCCAAGCCGCCTTTGGGGTGTCCCGTTCTCCACCGTGGGCACCGACCCTGCCTCGGACCGCACGTTGACCCGCACGCCGACAGGATGCCCAGCTCATGCGCGATCACGGCGCTGCCGCCTCCGTGGTAGGGGCGGCCGACGGGGTCAGCTCCGCGATCATCCCGCGCAACTCGGCGAGGGCGTCACGGGTGGCGAGCATGAGCGGATCATCAGGTCCGAGCCGGCAGTCGAGACGTTGCGCCTGCGTCGTGATGCAGGCCAGGTCCTGGGCCAGCCCGTCGTGGAGGTCGCGCGCGATCCGCTCACGCTCCGCGCAGACGGCCGTGTAGGCGCGGCGGCGCTGGACCTTCGCATAACGGAGGCACACGCCTCCCAGCAGGAGGCCAAAGGCGACGAGACGCGCCGCTTCGCGCGGCGTGACCCAGTCGGCTGGCACCGCCGGCACGGCCACGAACTGGACGCCGGCCACGGCAAGCAGCAGGGAGGCCCCGGCCAGAAGCACTGTCCCTCTCTCTGCGCGCCAGGACCTGGCGAGGAACGCGAAACCGCCAACAGCCAGGATGACGGCCGAAGCCACCTGTACGCCGACCGTGAGGGAGGGCGCGGCCGCCCTTGCGGCCGCCTTTGCCGGGCCGGTGGCCGGGTGGACCGCGATGACCCCCGCCACCAGCGTCCCGACCGCGATCACGCTGAGCCCGATCACGGCCGCGGCTTTGGCGAGTCCGCGAAATGGCGCGACGATCGACGTAGGCGGGGCGAACGCCGCGGCCGCCAGCGCCAATGCACCGATCAGCTCGCAGCCCAGTCGGACGGCGCCGCCGGATGCAGGATCTCGCACTCCGGCGACCACGGGTCCGGCCCAGTACGAGAAGTCGGCAAGCGAGAGGGCGAGGACCCCGAGAGCGAGCAGAAGCTCTCGGAGTTGCCGAGTACGGTCGAAGATCTCGATCAGGAGCCTGGACGTGAGGACGGCCGCGACGGCGATCGCTGTCTCGACCGCGCCCCGTCCGCCCGCGTCGATGCCGTGAACCGGCCGGAGAACGGCCAGTGCCACGAGGATGCTGGAGACCACGCCGATCGCAAGCGCCGCGGGCGGTATCTCCCGCGTGCGCGCCTGAGCCGGCCCAGGCGAGACGACATCGACATTGTCTGCCGCCAACCCCACGACTCCCAACCCGTCGTCAGCGCCCTGCTGCACACCGTCAGGCCGAAGCCGGCGTTGCCGCGCCGTGCTTCTCATAATCAGCTCCCCACACGACCGCCCCGTCGTGGTGATCGTTGCAACCGTGTCTCGCCGAACCTTCTCTTACTTCACGAAATCGTAGCATTCTTGTAAAGAACCTGTGACCGGGCCGCGCCGAGAGGCTCGGCGAACTCGGTGGCCCCGGCCTGAGATCGCGTGCTGGCGTCAGGTGGAGTTGCTCGAGCAGCCCACGGGCTTGACTCCGCCCGGCGCGAGGCAGGCGCTCCTGATCATTGGCGCTCGGCCGGCGCGGATGGTGAACGAGTAGTACTTGCCGACCCAGTGCCGCCGGGTCATGCGCACTGTGATCCGCGTCCCGGCCCGCAGGCGGCGATGACGGAAACGCGACAGAAGATTCAGCGCGCTGGCCGCCTTGGCCAGATGCCACGTGGCGAACGGGCACCCAATCCCGTCGCACTGGACGAGAATGCGCGTGCCCTTGGCAACCGCAAATACCTCGAAAACGGTCAGTTCGGAGTAATGCGGGTGGTAGAAGATCCTCCACCCCAGCGTCGAACCCAGCGTCCCCCGCACGGTCGGCGCCCTGGCGGCGCCCTTGACGATCTGGACGCTGCTGGCAGACGAGGTCGAGCTGGTGAAATTGGCATCGCCGTTGTAGAGCGCGGAGATGCTGTGGCCACCAGGCGACGGGTAGCTCACGGAGCAGGTCGCCGTGAGGCTGCTCAAGTCCTGGCTGGCACAGGCGCCGATCGGCTGGCCGCCGTCGAGGAACTCGATCGAGCCGCTCGGCAGGGTGGGACCGGCGTCGCTGGCCGGCACCACGAGCGTCGCGACGTAGGTCGCGCGGCCGCCGGGCGCGACCGCCGGGGTCACCGCGAGCGAGACCGACGTTGGGCCCTTGCCGATGTTCACCGGCGTCGTATCACTGCTCGAGCCGGCCACGAGCGACCCTGGATCCGCCAGATACGCGGCCGAAATCTGGGCGACGCCCGCCGGGAACGCGGCCTGACAGACGATCGTGATGGTCTGACGGCCGTTGACCGCCTTGCCGGCGCAGCCCGGCACCGCGTTCGAACCATTGAAGAACGACAGCGAGCCGTGGGGATTCGCGTTGCCAGAGCTGGAGCTGATCGTCGCCACCAGCGTGACGCCCTGGTTCGTGGTCGGAGTGTTCTGGGAGAAGGCGACCACCGAGGTGGCGCTGGTGGCCGACGCGGTCCCCGTGCGGACGGAGGCCGCGGTCACTCCCAGCGGGCGCCGCGGTGTTGAGGGCGGTCTCGACGACCTGGATCGTATGTCCGACGTCGCCGGGGCCGACCGTGTAGCTGGTTCCGGTCTGGCCGGGGATCGCGGTGCAGACCAGGGCCGGCGCAGTCCTCCCACTGCTCGGTGATCGAGGTCGGGCTGTTGAGCCACGCCCCCGGCGTCAGGGTCAGCGACCTGGCCCTGCTGCGGCGTGCCGGAGATCGCGGGGGGCGCCGTGTTGGCCGGCGGCGCGACCACAACCCCGGTCTGCGGCGAGCGCACCGTCACGGGAGTGGTGGCGCCGTCGTTCGACGCGCTCTCGAGCAACGTCGATCGTGTGCCCGACGTCGCCGACAGCCGACCGTGTACGTGAGGCCGGTCGCGCCGGGGATCGCGGCGCAGACCGCGCCGGTGCAGTCCTCCCACTGGTTGGTGATGCGTCGTCCCATTGGTCCAGACACCCGGCGTGAGCGTGAGGAGCTGGCCGAGCTGCGCGGTCCCCGCGATCGTCGGCAGGGCGGTGTTGACCGGAGGCGGAGGGCGCGACCGCCGTCGGGTTGGCGGCGGAGGTGTTCGCGATGGTCGCCGCCGCAGTGTTGTCGACCACGCTCTCGACAACCGCGATGGTCGCTCCCGACGTCGGCGGCCGTGAGCGCCAAGGTGTAGCCGGTCGCGGTCGGTGGCGCTGACGGCGGGCGCAGTTCGGCCTGCAGACCAGCGCATTGGTACGTGACGTCCCGAGCGAATCGGTTGAGGGACCCGGCGTACCGGGCGTGACCGCTCAGAGTCTGTCCCTCTTGCGGCTCGTCCCCGAGCATCGGAGGGCTGCGTCAGCGTCGGCCGCCATGGGCGACGCCGACGAGCACCGACCAACTGACAACCGTCGCCAGCAGCCAACCCACAACCGCGACGATTCCGCGTACCTCTAAGAACTTTTTCATGAACCCCGTGTCCATCTGCCCCTGCACCCCCGCGGCGCCAAGCGACCGGCCGATGACTGTCACCATCAGCCACTCCCGGCGCTCCACAGCTGCCCGGTTGCCGCACTTTCTAAGAATTTGTTTACCTAACGGGCGGTCACGCGCCCGATTTCGGCGCCTCGCAGTGTGGTGACTCGCGTGTTACTCGCCAAGGGGCTTCCTCGCCCCTCCTGCGTTCACGACTGAACGTGACTAAGTGGCGTTTAGCCATGCTAGGTTGTGCGAACTGAGATAGAGGAGCAGCTGGGTGCGCACATCGGACCGTCGGAAGGCGCCGCAGGGGGAGGCGAACTGGATTGGTTCCGCGCCCGCTCCCGTCGAGCTGCGAGTGGTGGTGGCCGACGACCAAGTGGGGGTTCGCGCCGGAATCAGGCGGGCCATCGAACCTCATGGCCTACGGGTCGTCGCCGAGGCATCCCACGCCGACGATGCGGTACGGCTCTCCGCGGAGCACCGGCCGGACGTCTGCATCATCGCTGTCGACCTTCCGGGAAGCGGGGTGGAGGTCACGCGTCTGATCAAGCAGTCACTCCCCGACACGAAGGTCGTGATGATGACCGGGACGGCTCGTGACGAGGACCTGCTCGAGGCGCTGCGGGCCGGCGCCGACGGGTATCTGCTCATGAGCACTCCGGCGAGCCGGCTCCCGCATGCAATCCGCGGCGTCACCCAGGGAGAGGCCGCGCTTCCTCGCGCGATGACGGCGCGCCTGATCCTGGAATTTCGCGAGCGCGGAATGAGTCATCGCGTCCTGGTCCAGCCGGACCAGGCGGAGGTCGAGCTCACGGCCCGTGAGTTCGAGGTCTTCCAACATCTGCGCCGGCACGAAGCTACCTCCCAGATCGCATCTCGCCTGGGAATCTCACAGGTGACGGTGCGTCGCCATGTCGCCTCGGTGCTGCAAAAGCTCGGCGCTCCGAACCGTCGTCGGGCGGTCGAGATGCTCGAGCCGCCCGAGCCGCCCCAGCCAGACGTCGACTGACGGCCCACGACAGGCCGAGCCCCCGGCCGGTGCCGTCGAACGCAAACTGGCTGGGCGCGCACTGCGGCCGCGCACATTCACACCTTTGACGTAACCGGTGCGTCACGTCATCCCCGACATGACTTGAAGCCGTGTGATCAGAGTCCATAATCTGGAACGCGATCACACGATGATCACAATTTCATATTTGGGGGCGTGGCTATGTTGCAGTGGAACGAGGATCGGATGTCTTCGACGGGGCTTGAAGTACTCCGCGACACACGCGTGGAGAGTCCATTTGACGCTTCGGCGCGTACTCACGGAGTGCGGCAATCGGTGGCGACCCTCGCGCCGACCGGGCCGCGAGTGAGTGTCGTAATTCCGGCGATGAACGAGGCCGAGAACCTGCCGTACGCCTTCTCGCGCCTCCCGGACGGGCTTCACGAGGTGATCCTGGTGGACGGCCATTCGCGTGACGACACCGTGGCCGTTGCCAAGGGGCTTCGGCCCGACGTGCGCATCGTGACCCAGTCGGGGAAGGGCAAGGGAAACGCAATGGCGGACGGCTTCGCCGCCTGTACTGGCGACATCATCGTCATGCTCGATGCTGACGGGTCCACCGACGCCGCGGAGATCCCACGGTTTGTCTCCGCCCTGTGCAACGGCGCGGACTTCGTCAAGGGCTCACGTTTCGCACAGGGAGGCTCGAGCGCCGACATCACTCGCGCCCGGGGCCTGGGCAATCACGTGCTGCGGACCATCGTCAACACGCTCTACGGGACCAGCTACACCGACCTGTGCTACGGCTACAACGCCTTCTGGTCGCGGTGCCTTCCGTACATGCGGGTCGACTGCGATGGATTCGAGGTCGAGACCCTGATCAACGTCCGTATCGCGAAGGCGGGACTGATCGTGCATGAGGTCCCCAGCTACGAGAACGTTCGCCTGCACGGGACGAGCAACCTCCGCGCACTGCCGGATGGATCCCGCGTCCTGCGCACGATCATGCGCGAGCTGCCCGTAGCGACCTCGCGCCGATCGTTCCTCCCGCGCATCGCCTCCCGGCTAGTCGGATCATGAAGGTCGCGCTCGTTGCATCCAGCGTCCTGCCCGAGCCCGGGCGACTGGAGCGCCGTGTGGACAGGCTGGCACGCGGGCTCGCGCAGCGCGGGGCACAGGTGGAGGTCCTGGCCCAGGGCCGCGTCCCCGCGTCGGTCCAGCACCGTGACGGTGTGACCACGCGGACCTTCCCCGCCGTGGCGGGTCCTCTGCGCTTCGCGGTGGCGCCACGGCTCCGCGAACGGCTCCGCCAGACCTCCCATGAGTTCGACGTCATCGACGTCCATGCTCGGCAGGCGCCCCTGGCGCTGGCGGTTGCCAGCGGGCGGGTTCGCCGCCTCGTGCTCACGCCGGGTGCCTCTGCGGAGGTCTTCCTGGGCTGGCCGCATACGCGGGCCGCGCGAGCCATGCTCGCAGTAGCGCCGCGGATCGTTTGCCGATCGGAGATCGAGCAGGACCTGCTCTGCGGCAGCATCCCGCAAGCGGCGAGCCGGACGCTGGTTGTGCCGGACGGCATCGACCCCGAGGCGATCCGCTCCGCCGAGCCATTCGACGTACCCGGCACTGTGGTGCTGGCGGTGGACCGGCTCGATCGCAGCACTGGCGTCGGACGGGCGATCGCCGCGTTGGCCAGCCTGGACCCGGAGTTCCGACTCGTGGTCATCGGCCACGGACCCGCGCGCGAACGTCTCCAGGCGTTCGCCGCCGACCTTCGCGTGTCCTCGCGCGTGCAATTCACAGGACCGGTCTCCGACGCCATGCTCCACAGATGGCTCCGCACGGCGCGCGTCGTGGTCTCATTGCCTAGCGAGCGGAGTTCCGGAACGGCCGTGACCGAGGCGTGCGCGGCGGGCGTGTCAGTCGTGGCGTCCGACCTCCCCATCCAACGGCAGGCCGCCGAGCGGATGGGAGGTGGCGTGATCTTCGTCGCCGCGAGAAGCTCACCGCTGGACGTGGCGGATGCGATCGAGGAGGCCTCTCGGCTCTCGGTCATCCCCACTCCGGACCTGCTCACCTCCTCGGCAACGTCCTGGGACGCCGCGATCGATGCCACCTGGGATCTCTATGCGGAGATGCTCCACGCGCCACACCCGTCTGGGCGGGCTGATGGGGCAAGAGAGCTGGTTGGCCTCTCCTCGCAACCCGATACCGGACGCCTGGCCACCCCGACCCCGCTCGGAGATGCGCCGAGCGCAGCCGGCGAGACATCGTGGTGGCCGACTCGCGCTCGGGCAGCGCATCGGTGAGCGGGGAGCCGAGATGGCCGTAGCACCCGAGGGCGCCCGCGCCGTCGCCGGTGATTGGCTGCCGGACGCCGGCGAGGTCGCGTCCATGGAGCCCGCCGACGCGCCACGCTCGGTGAGCGTCATCCTCACCACATGCGGTAACGCGCCGGCGCTCGAGCGCTGCCTGCGCGCGGTTCTGCACTGCGACTACGACGACTTCGAGGTCATCGTCGTCGATCACGGGCCTCCTTCGCCCGACACCGCGCGGACACTGGTCACGCAATTCCCGGGCGAGCTGAGGCTGCGTTACCTGGAGGAGCCGTGGTCGTCGGCGTCGATGGCGCGCAACGCCGGCCTGGCTCGGGCCGAAGCGATGGTCGTGGCCTTCATCGACGACGACGCCGTCGTCGATACGCAATGGCTCCGTAACAGCGTGGACGCCCTGCTCGGCGAAGCCGACATCGTATGCGTGACGGGTCGAAGCGCGTCACCTCAGGTCGACGACGCGATGCGATTCGCTCCAGAGCTGACCCGAGAGGATTCGACGCCTCAGACATACCGTCGGTCTGACACCCACAACGGTCACCCGCTCCTCGCTCACACACCGGGCGGCCTCGGGTCGGGGGCGGGCATCGTCATGCTCACGGACGTCGGCCGCGAGCTCGGCGGCTTCGACCTAGCCTTGGGTCCGGCGACGCCCGCATGCGGCGGCGAGCAGATCGACCTCCTCGTCCGGCTGCTGAGTCGCGGCTACACGATTTCATACGAACCCGATGCGATCATCTGGCGTGAGCATCCTGCCCACGCGGAGGCCGGCCTACGCCAGATCTACCGCTACGGCATCGGCCTCGGGGCGATCATCAGCAAACGGCTGATCGCCGGCCCGGAACGCCGAGCCTGGTTGCGGGCAATGCCCGCCGCGGCGCGCTACTCGCGCGATCCCGTCCCGCAGCACGGCGGCGACACGCCCACCACCTACCCGCTTCGCCTGAGATGGATCATGCGGCTCGGTATGCTGCTCGGCCCGGTCGCGTACCTCTGGAGCGCGTTCCTGGCACGCGCGCGTCGGTTCCGGCGTGGGCAGCGATCGAGCCCGTACGCGCTTCGGATCGTGCGACGGCTGGTCGTGGGCGGAGAGACGATCAACATCGTCTGGTTCGACGACTCCCCGGAGGCCAGGACTCGGTTCTCCTGGCGCTCGACCGGCGATACAGAGGAGGCCGACGCCGCCTTCGGGCTGGCCCCGGAGGACGTCATCGAGCTCGCGCTCCCGGCCGCGACCGAGCACGGTGCGCCACGCATCAGCGCGGTCGTCCCGGCTCGCAATGCCGAGCACTGGATCGAGTCGTGTGTGTCCGCAATCCGCGCGAACCATCCCGCCGAGATCATCCTCGTGGACGGGGGCTCCACGGATCGTACGGTGGAGCTCGCCCGGCCCTGGGTCGACAAGGTGATCGATGACGGGGGGACGGGTGTCGCCGCGGCGCGGATGATGGGCGTCGCCTCGGCGACCCAACCTTGGGTGGCGCTGGTCGACGCCGACGTCGTGCTACCGCCGAACGCCCTCCGCGACCTGGACCAGGAGCGCCGCGACCGCCACCTGGTCGCGCTTCAGGCGGGACTCCACAGTGTGGGCGACGGCGACTACTGGAGCCGGTCGCTGGCCGATCATCACAACCAAGGCCAAAGCAAGCAGTGGTTCGGGGTCTGCGCCAGTCTCGTGTCACGCGACGTGCTGCTGGCCAATCCACTCGACGGCGACCTGCGGTCGGGGGAGGACATCGACCTCCGGATCCGCCTGATGACAGCCGGCTTCCCGGTCGGCGTCTCAGAGAACATGATCGGGCAGCATCGCTTCGCCCACGGGTTCGCCTTCGCCGGCAACCAGTGGCTCGCCGATGGTGCCGGTCTGGGCCGCATGGTCCGCAAGCACGGCCGCGCAGCGCTGGTCAACGCGATGATCATCCCGTTTGCCGCCGCGGCGTTGGGACTCGTTCGCGGGATGAGGCAGGCGATGCGGCCCTGGCCGTACTTCGCCGGTTTCGCCGTGGGCAACTACATCGGGCTGTGGCGAGGGCTGACCGACGGCGACGTCCGCGCACCTGGGCCCGTGCGCCGGTTGCTGGTCGGGGGCATGGTCGCATGGCTGCTCGCGCTCCCCGTCCTGCTGGCACTCTCGGCCGGGGCATTCGTGTGGTTGCTGCTCCAGGCCGTCCACGCTGCCTACGAGGGACATCTCCTCCTTGTAACCTTCGCGACGCTGGCCGTCGCGATACCGCTCGAAGTCGGGAAAGGGGCAGGAACCGGGCGCTTCCCCTCCATCGCGAGAAATCTCGCACCGTTTGCCGCGTGGGCGATGCTGCTGGCATTAGGGCTAAGCGCGGTGAGGCTCGCCAAGGTCGTCGGGCTATGACAGTCACACGTGCACTGACGCACTCAACAACAAAGGGGCAATCACAATGCCGCAAGTCATGACAGGGGGCAACATCTATGCATCGTAGTCGCAACCATCCGGTACGCAACGGTCTCGCAGCGCTTCTGGCGGCGTCGGCGGCCGCGGCCATCCCGGCCTCCGCCAGCGCGGCTCCGGCCGCCACACCGCTTCCGCCGCCGACGAACACGGCACCTCCCCAGATCCAGCAGCCGCCTGGCGCGAAGCGCCAGAATGAGGTCGCCACACCGATGGTGGGCGAGTATCTCCTCGGCAACAAGGGCACGTGGAACGGCGCGAGCTACTACAAGGTGCAGTGGGAGGACTGCGACAGCGTTGCGGGGGTGCCCCCCGCCCCGCCGAGCATGAACTGCACCGCGGCCGCCGGGACCCCTTCCACGAACACGACGTACCAGGTCGCGGCGGGCGACGTTGGACACATGCTGGTCTTTCTCGTGACGGCCTTCAGCTCGCCGGGAAGCAGCACCCCCGTGAGCTCCGCGCCGTCCGGTGGGGTCGCATTCGGCGCGCCGCTCAACCGTCTGGCGCCGTTGATCTCGGGGGTCACCCAAGATGGTCAAACGCTCAGCGTCACCTCGGGCACCTGGGACACGGGCGGAACCAACTCGCCGCCGGCGTTCAGCTACCAGTGGCAGCGGTGTGACGGCGCGGGGCTCAATTGCGGCAAGGCAGCCCCGACGCCTCCGAACTCCCTCAACACGTACAACATCAGTGACGGCGACCTCGGTCACATCCTGGTGGCGTACGTTACCGCCACCAGTACGTGGCCGGGCGGCTCCGCCTCCGACTCGACGCACTCGCACCTGACGACGACCGTCGTCACGCCCGGCAATACCGCGGCACCGACGATCTCGGGGACGGCGCAGGAGGGCCAGAAGCTCACCGAGTCGCACGGCTCCTGGATTCCCAAGGCGCCCGCGAGCTACGCGTACCAGTGGCAAGACTGCGATGCCTCCGGCGGTAGCTGCTCCGCCATTGCCGGGGCGACCTCGCAGAGCTACACGCCGGCTAAGGGTGATGTGGGCCACACCCTGCGGGTGCTGGAGTCCGCGACCGCCAGTGGCGTCACCAGCAGCCCGATGACCTCCTCCCCGACCGGCGTCGTCAAGGCGGGCTCGCCCGCGGGCGGCGGCACCGGCGGCGGCACCGGTGGCGGCACCGGGGGCGGCACCGGGGGCGGCACCGGCGGCGGCACCGGCGGCGGCCAGGGAGGCTCAGGCGGCACCGTCAGCCTGAGCGCGTCCAAGATTCGCGGGCTGCTGCTGAAGGTGCTCGCCGTGCACGGGAAGGCAGGGACGATTCGCGGCGTGCTGAACCACGCCGGCTACACGTTCTCGTTTGCCGCCCCATCACCTGGTCGCCTCGTGGTGTCCTGGTATTCCGCACCAAAGCACGGCAAGCAGGTCCTGGTCGCGACCGTCACCCTGGTGTTCCACCAGACAGGGCAGGCGAGGGCCAAGGTCGTCCTGACCGCTAGCGGCCGCAGACTCCTCAGTGGCACGAGGAGGATGAGGCTCACCGCGAAGGGCGCCTTCACGCCTTCGGGTCACGGCAAGATCAGCGCGTCGAAGCAGATCACGCTCAACGCGTAGGAGGGGAGCCGTGGAACGCCGGCGGCTGACCACCAGCCGCCGGCGTCCCACACGAGGGTGCCGGCGGCGAGGACACGCCGCCGGCACCACGAGTTGGACCGAGAAGGGACGCCGCACGCGCTCTGAGACCCACCGGCTCCAGTCGCGCACGGCAGGGCAATGAAAGGTAACGGGGGATGAACCGGGTGATGGCACTCAATCTGATCTGGGCACTCAATGCCACGGTCACCACTCACGACAGGGGGCAGTCTTCATGCATCGCAGTCCTAAGCATCCGGCGCGCTGGCTCGCCGCGTGTGCGGGCGTTCTGGCGCTTGCCGCGTTCCCGGCGGCCGCGTGGGCAGCGCCACCGGTCAATACGGTGCCGCCGACCATCACGATCCCACCAGGCGGCGCGTCAAACGAGCTCACCAACCCGTCCGAGGGCCGGACGCTGACCTCAACGCCCGGGACGTGGAATCCCGCGCAGGCCACCTACCACTATCAGTGGACGCAGGACTGCGCTCCCTCAGCGGTTCCGGCGAATCCCGGGACGCCGATCACAAACGCGACGAACTCGACGTACAAGCTCGCGAACGGGGACATTGGCCATACGCTCTGCCTCACGGTGAGTACGGGCGGTAGTGCGCCGGTGATCTCGTCGAATCAGACGGGTCTAGTCACCGCGGGCACGCCGATCGATCGGGCGGCCCCGACCATGGCGGGCCTGACGCAGGACGGGCAGACGCTAACGGCAAACTCCGGCACCTGGGACGGTACCGCGACCATCTCCTACACCTACGCGTGGCGGCGGTGTAACAGCCAGACGAAGGTGTGCGGAGCCACGTTCATGGCGCCCAGCATCGACCCTCACTACACCCTCACGGACGCTGACGTGGGGTCGCTGATGTCGGTTGTCGTCACGGCCTCGAACTCGGCCCCCGCGACCACCGGCAACCCGAACCCGGTTTCATTGGGCTCGTTCCCCACCAACACCGTCGTCACGCCGGCCGACACCCGGCCGCCGGCGATCTCCGGCACCCCGCAGGCGGGCGACACCCTGACGGAATCGCATGGCTCGTGGCTGCCGAGCAGCTCGACGCTCGCCTATCAGTGGGAGTCGTGCGATGCCTCGGGGGCGAGCTGCTCGCCGATCGCGGGAGCGACGGGGCAGGCGTACAAGCTCAGCTCGGCCGATGTCGGTCACACCGTGACCGTCGAGGAGACCGCGTCCCAGAACGGGGCGTCCAGCAGTCCGGCGCCGTCGGCCCCGACCGGGGTCGTGAAGGCCGCGCCGTCCGGCGGTGGCGGTAACCCCGGCGGTGGCGGCAGCCCTGGCGGTGGCGGCAGCCCTGGCGGTGGCGTCAGCCCTGGCGGTGGCCAGTCGCCCCCCACCGGGCAGACTCCGGCGCCGAGGGGCGTTGACGCGGCACAGCTGCGCGGACTGCTCCGCAACGTCCTCCTGGTGCACGGCCGGACCGCGAGCATCCGGGCGCTGCTGCGACGTGGCGGCTACTCGTTCACATTCAGCGCGCCCTCGGCGGGCCGGCTCTCGATCGCCTGGTATCAGGTCCAGCGTGCACGCAGGGTCCTGGTCGCCACCGTCACCGTCGCGCTCCACAGGGCGGGTAACGCAAAGATCGACCTCATCCTGACCAGGAGGGGCCGGATGCTGCTGCAAGCGTGCGGGCGGATGACCTCGCCGCGCAGGGTGGATTCACGTCCGCCGGGCAGGGCCCCACCAGCGCCGCCAGGACGATCACCCTCATCCGGTAGCCCACCGGAGGAGGCGTCGGCGGCGGCCCCTGCCGCCGACGCTGCGTCAGCGAGAGCGCCGGCGGCCGGCCAGATGCCGTCGGCGCTCTTCGCTGCCCGGGCCGCGGCGCTATCGGCCGCCGGCGCTAACGGACAGGCCGCACGCGGAGCAGATCGGTCATCGGCCGCGTGGAAGGCAACGCGGCACCGCCGAGTCTCGGGAGTCCCCAGAGATCCTCGATCGTCCGGAGCAGCGAATAGTGATCGTATGGGGTCATCGACCGGACTCCCGGCTCGCGCGCCCGGGCCGGCGACCAAGGTGAGAACGTGGCCGCCCTTGGCGACCCCGCAACAACCCGAGTTGGTCTCCCCCTCGTCGAACGTCACGAACAGCAGACCGGACGGCCCGAGCTCGGCCAGTAGCCGTGGCACCATCGCGCGCAGGTAACGATCGCCCGTATACGTACCGCATGAGTGCATGTCGTGACAGATATTGGGAACCAGCCACACGAACCTGGGGAGGGAGTGGTGCCGCCAGATCGCGCGTGAGCGTGGTGGTCGGCACGATCGACCGACACCGCGCAGGGTTGTCGGCCACATCGCGGTAGTACATAAACGGATCGTGGCGCCGGACATAGGCTCCCGCTGTCGCCCGCGGACGAACACGGTGACGGCAGACCCTCCGCGTACACCTTCCAGGAGATGCCAGCCGCCTCGAGTTGGTCGATGAGGTTGCGATGCGAGACCGAGCACGTGCCACAGTCGCTCCCGCTGAACCCGAAGGTGGAGCCACCCGTGAGGGCGAGGTAGTTGGGGAGGGACGGGTGGGCGATCGCGTAGTAGTTGGCAGCGAGGGCAGCTCTGGCGCGCGAGCGCGTTGAGATACGGCGCGCCGGCACGGCCGATGATCTGGTTGTACTCCTTGTTCTCGAGCACGATGACGGCGATCCGCGACGCCGGGCCCCTGAGAGTGCCTGACGTGGTCGCGACGTTCGACGACGTCTCGGGCTCGGGGCTGGCGCCGCTGATGATCGTGTCGTCGCAGCGCCGCCACCGCAGCCAGCGATCGACCCCATCAGTAGTGCCACCGTCACCATCCGTGTCACACCGTGACGGCGGCACACGATGCGCCCGAGAGCCTCGCAGCATTCCGCCTGATGCTATAGGATGTCCGTGAGGGTAAACGGAGTGTTAACTGTTTGCACTCCGTCGGCAGCCAGCGGTCGATTGGATACACGTACCCACAGCCTGGACGCGAGCGCGCGGGCCAACGCGACACAGGCCACGGTGGTGGTCTGTGCCTTTTCATCCGCCAGGCTCGAGCAGACCGTCGCCTGTGTCGGGTCGGTCCTGCGCCAGGAGCCCCCTCCGGCCCAGATCGTCATCGTGGTCGACCACAACGACGCCCTGGCGGCGGATCTCCGGGCGCGCCTACCCAGGGACGTGGAGATCGTCCCCAACCGCGACGCGCGCGGGCTTTCGTCGGCTCGCAACACGGCCATTGCCCGCAGTCGAGGTGACTACGTCGTCTTCATCGATGACGACGCGGTCGCCCACGACAGGCTGGCTCGCGCGCCTCCTCTCCGCGTTCGATGATCCGGCCGTGATCGGCGCCGGCGGCCACGCGCGTCCTCTCTGGGCGGAGCCGCCGCCGGGGTGGTTTCCGCCCGAGTTCCTCTGGGTCGTGGGGTGCTCATATACCGGGCTTCCCGAGACCGGCTCGGTGCGCAACCCGCTTGGCTGCAACATGGCATTTCGTGCCGACGTGTTCCGGAGCGTGGGCATGTTCAACCCCGCGATCGGGCGTCTCGGCAGCCTGCCCCTCGGCTGCGAGGAGACCGAGTTCTGCCTGCGCGCGTCCCGCGCAGTACCCGGCGCCCGGATTGCGTTGGTCAGCGGCGCCGAGATCGACCATCACGTACCTGCCGCTCGAGCGACCGTGAGCTACCTCCTGCGCCGCTGCTACTTCGAGGGGATCTCCAAGGCGCTCGTCCGACGCCTGGGAGATCGCCGATCACTCGACACCGAGCGGGCATACCTTCGCAAGGCGCTGCCCGCCCGGGTGAATGCCAGCGTCCGGCGCGCCCTGGGCGGCCACGTCGCGGAGGGTCTCGGCCTCATCGGCGCCCTGGCCGGGTCGGTGGGCGGCCGCGGCCGCGGGCTACCTCGTCGGGCTGGTCGTCTTTCGCCTGCGCCCGCCCGCCGTCGTCACGCCGCCTCCCGACCGCCGGCCTGCGGACGTCACCCCGGCATAGGCTGCCGGCCGCGGTCGCGCATGCCTCTCGACAGGGGGCAACCAGTGATAGATCGAGTAGTCCGGCGTGAGGTAGACGGGCCGGAATTGCGAATCATGAGCGACGAGGCGCTGCATCGTGGGGATCAGCTGTGGCTTGTTGTAAAACAACGTCGCTGCCGCGACATCGCCGCGGCCGAAGACGACGTACACGCCACCGCGCGTCCGTTTTCCCCACTTGTGTGCATTGGGATCCAGAAAATCCGCGGCGGTGGGCACGTGGCTGCCGCCCGGGACTGCGCTGTTACGCCACCGCAGGCTCACTGACTTCAGGAAGCCGCCGCCCGGGAAGCCCCCGTAGATCTTCGCCGGAGCCAGATGATCCGCGATGAAGCGGAACCCGGCGAGCTCGCCCGGCGAGACGTAGTCATAGAGCTCGTTGCCGTAGTGGGTGAGAATGTGAAGCGGGGCCATCACCGTGATCGTGCCGGCGGCCACCGCGAGGATGCGGCGCCGGTTCGCGGTCGCGGCGATGATCATCGCGAGCGGCGGAAGGCTGAACAGCTCGGTGCGAATCGAGCATCTCGCCGCCGTAGGCGGACACCGGGCCGACGAGCACCGTGGAGATCAGCCAGGCGAGGGCGAAGCGCTGCTCGTGGGGAAGCGAGTGCCAGAGCAAGCGGGGCCTGCGCCGGCGGTCACGGAGGCCCGGCCAGAGGTGCGCCGCCAGGGCGAGCAGCCCCAGGGCGAACACGATCGCGGTGACCGCGACGCGCGCGCGGCTCACCGTCAGGTGCTCTCCACTTCCGCTGATGCGACCGGAGACGTTCGTCTGCAGGAAATCGCCGGCGGCAAACACCGTCTGCAGCAGGCGATGGCCGTAGAACTGGTAGAAGGGCGCCGCCGGGTACGCCTGCCACGCGACGAAAACCAGCAGGCAGAGGAGGAGCAGGGTGGGCCGACGCAGCTGTTTGCTCAAGGTCAGCCCGGCGATGACGAACAGCGCGATAAGCCCGCTGAGGACGTGCGTCGCGACGATCAGCCTGAACAGAACCACCGTCGCAGCCCCACTGACCGCGTTGAAATTGCCGTCCCGTCTCAGTGCCGTGTGGGCCAGCACGACCATCAAGCCGAGGTAGAACAGGAAGGCCAGAGCCTGCGGGCTGAAGTAATCCTGGTTGGTCCACTGGAAGACGACGAACACCCAAAGGCCGACCACCCATCGGGCATCGCCCCCAAGCGCTCCGCGCAACGTCCGCCACCGGCCTCTGGGCCCGGGCCAGTACCGGTCGGTTGCCATCAGCAGGAGCGCCGAGAGCGGCACCAGGTAGAGCACCATGATGACGGTCGGGAAGAAGGCCATCAGCGTCAGGGGCGAGAGCGCAAAGGCGTTCTTCAGCGCGGCCATGCCGATCGAGAACAGCGGCCAGTTGTGGTAAACGAACAGGCGGGGGAAGAGACCCTGGCCTCGAGCGACCGGGTCGACATACCCATAGCTCAGATACGAGGTTCGGAAGCTGGGCGTGCCCTCGAGCACATACGGCGTGAGCCATACGAGGAGAAGGAACGCGACCACGTAGGCGAGCACCAGAGCCGGGCGAGACGACTCCCGGCGCCATTCGATCGCCGATGCCAACGCGAGCCCTGCCGAGGCCAAGGTAGTACGGCCACGGCAAGCTGTTCAGCAGCCCGTAACCGTCAAGCTTAAGGCGAGCCCCCGCGAGGAGGATGATGCTGAGCGCCAACGCGATCGCCGCGATCGCGGGTGACGCCGCACGATCCCCCACGTTGCGGGCTTTTCCCGGTACCTTCGTCACAGTCGGCTGAGTCTCAGTCAGCATGGTGAGAAACTACTCATTCTGATGGCACGCATATTTGATCTGCACGGGCTGGTGAGCCTCGCGATTGACGATGACCGAGAGCACATCCTCCGGCACCTCGACGCGCAACTCGATCCGTACGAGCCGAGCGTCGCACCAGTCCCGACTCATGCCGACATCGTGCTTAGCCCCAACGCGGACATCGTATCTCGCAGCCTCCGCGATGTCCATGGGCCAGCGGGAGACGGCCGGCGCACCGGATCGGACGGCCGCTGCTGTTACCTGTTGCGGGGCACCTCCCGCTTCGAACTGCCCCGCGTGTACCCCCAGGACGGCCAGGTCAGCCTTTCATATGACCCCAGCTTTCCGCTGTGGGAGGCGCTGTCGGAATTGGTGCGTCCGCTCCTTCAACTTGGTACACTTGAACACGGGGCAATTACTGTGCACGGAGCCACGGTGGAGGTCGAAGGGGGCGGGCTGTTGGTCTGCGGTTGGTCAGAGAGCGGTAAGACTGAAACGGCGCTTGCCCTTGCCGAGCGAGGCGCGCGCTTCATCTCGGACAAATGGACGATTCTTGACGGCGGCGGGCGGTTGCACGCCTTTCCGGTCTCCGTCGGCATCCGCGACTGGGTGCTGGAGTATCTGCCCCGTCTGCGTGCTCACCTCCGAGCCTCACAACGCGCGCGCCTCCGCGTCGCTCGTACGGCCCGTCGCCCGCTGCCTCTCCTCACGCGGCGGCCGACCCGGGTCGGGCTGGCGCTCGAGTCACAGCTGGACCGCGCCTTCACGCTGGCGAGCCGGCTCTCGCTCCGTCAGACGGAGGTGGCAGCGGTCTACGGGTCGCCGCAGGACCCCGGCCGCACGCCGCCGTTGACGACACTCGCGATGCTCACGACCGTGTCGACGCAGGAGGTCACCGTCCGCCCCGCGGAGGCCCGGTGGGCGGCGGAACGGCTGGCGCTGACCGGCGCCTACGAGCGCCGCACGTTGTACGAGCTCGACGCGCGCGTGCGGTATGCCGACGCGAACCCCGCCCCGTCCGCGCTCGCCGCCGTGCGCGGTCGCGAAGCCGAACGACTTCGCAACCTTCTCGAAGGCGTCCAGATCCTCGAGGTCATGGCTCCGTTCCCCACGGACCCTCGGAGGGTCGCCGATGCTCTGGCTCAGTCGCTGCTGATGAGACGTTCGGCGGCCGCGGACCTCTACCGCTTTGGCCCCGGCTTGACCGTCTCCATCCGGGGACAGCGCCGCGCCAGGGCGTACTTTCGCGCCGAGTACGCCTCGGCCGCGCTCGCCACGAGCTCGGAGGTGCCCGCCGTGGAGGCGGTCATCGGTGCCCGTGTCCGCGCGACGGCCGAGGCCAGCCACCGGTCAGCCGGAGCTGCTGGGTGCCCACAAGCTGGCGCGCTGGCGCGCATCGGTCCCGGTGAGACCCGAGGTCGGACACCATGCGCGTCGCGGTCGCGGTTCGGGGGCCGCTCGGCCTCGCGCTCGTGCAGAGCCAGGTGATCGAGCCACTCGTCTCGCTTGCCGCGATACGCGCCGGCTCCGTGCTTCTGCCGGGTGCCGCCATCGCACAGGGAGACCGAACCCTGCTGCTGCTCGGCCGCTCACGCAGCGGAAAGACGAGCCTCGCGGCACGTGCCCTCGCCGCGGGCCTGCGAGTGCTCGGCGATGACCAGGTCATCATCAACGCAGACCGGGAATGCCTCCCGTTCCCCAGGCGGCTGCGTCTGTATCCGGATCTGTCACGGACGGCGCCGGCTGCGTTCGCCGCACTGCGACCGTCCGTGCGGACCAGGCTCGCCGCTCTGGGACGTGTCAACGCACTCACGCGCGGCTTCGTCGCTCCACCGGTGAGCGTCAGCCCGTCCGCGATCGGCGCGGACGCGACCGGTCCGGTTCGCCTCCTCATCGGCGAGGTGGTCGTGGTCCGCCGTGCTCGGGTGGGCGCGCTCACCCTCCAGCCGCTGGACGCGGGAGAACTGGCCGCCGAAACCGACGATGTCCTGATGGGGCAGCGGTCGGAGATCTTCAGGGTGCCCGGTGTGCGGGCCGCATACGAGACGCTCCTGGCTCACGAGCGAGCCATCATCTCCTGCGCCCTGGCCGACGCGCCCGCGCGCCGGGTTCTGGTCCCGGATTCCTGGACCTCCGAACAGGCGGTCGGAGCACTCGCCCGCGAGCTGGGGCTCGCCTGACCATGAGTTACGTCGCACGCCTGAACAACGTCCGGCAGGTGCCGCTGTACCGCAGCTCGTTCGCCCTGATGCTGACCACGGGCTTCAACGGCATCCTCGGCTTCGCGTACTGGGTGCTGGCGGCGCGCCTCTACCCGGTCAAGGTCGTCGGGATCGGCGCCGGGGCGATCAGCGCGATGACGCTCGTCTCGAGCCTGGGATGGGTCGGGCTCCAGTATGTGCTGCTGCGCTACGTGCCGGTGGCGGGCCGCGCTCAGGCCCGCCTGGTCCGGCTCAGCTACGCGGCGGCGATCGCGATCGCGCTCGTCGCCACCGGGATCTTCCTGGCCGGCTTTGCGCGTCTGGCCGGCCTCGGCATCCTCACCGAGAGCCCGCTGACCATCCTGCTGTTTGCCGCATCGATCGTCTTCTGGGTCATCTTCTCACTCCAGGACCCCGTGCTGATCGGCCTGCGCCGTGCCGGATGGGTGCCGATCGAGAACGCCACCTTCGGCGCCATCAAGGCCGTCCTGCTCGTGGCGCTGGCTGCATCGGCCAGCGCATGGGCGATCCTCGGCGCCTGGGTGCTCGGGCTCATCGGCCTCGTCGTGGTCATCAACGTCGCCCTGTTCGGGCGGCTGCTGAGGAGAGACGAGGCAGTCGCGCCCCGGCTTCCGAGTCAACGGCAACTGGTCCGCTTTGCCACCGGCCATCACTTCGTCGCCGTCACCGCGGCCATCCCGGACTCGCTCGTCTCATTGCTGGTGCTGGCCTTCATGCCGGGCGCGGCGAACGGCTATTACTACGCCGCCTGGGCAGTGAGCTTCTCGCTCCGATTGCTGGCGGTCAACATGTCCAATGCCCTCATCGTCGAGGGTGCGCTCGCGGAGGACAAGGTTCGCGCCCTGGTCAGGCAGGTGAGCCGGCTGGCGTTCGTGGTGGTGATCCCGCTCGTCGTCGTGGTGGTGGCATGTGCGGACACGATCATGGCCACGTTCGGCCCGCAGTACACGCATGCGGCGAACCTGCTGCGTCTGTTCGCGGTCGGCGCTCATCCCGTTCACGATCGTCAACTTCGTCATCGCCGTGGAGCGCATCCAGGAGCGCGCCGGACGAGCGCTCCTGATCGCCGGCGCCTCCACCGTCGTCACCATCGGGCTCGATCTCTGGCTGATCCCGACCGTCGGCCTGACCGGAGCCGGCTGGGGCTGGCTGATCGGTCAGATGGTCGGCGCGGCGATCGCGGTCCGGCTCACCCTGCGCCGCAGCGCGCGGTCATGACGTAGGGGTACCGATCCACACCCACCCGATGAGAACGTCGCCGGAATCGCCGTCGTTCGTACCCGACGGTTCCACCTGCAACTGCCAGCGCTCCGGCCCGGCCCACACCTGGTGGGTGCTCGTGCCCACCAGCTGGCCGTCGACGTAGTAGGACCGGAACCCCGGCCCCCACTCCTGCGTGTAGACATGCCACTGCGTGGCGGCGAACGTGGGCATCACGGCTCGGATGGAGAAATAGTCCTGCGCTCCGGATCCCCCGTAGTGCGAGAAGCCCTTGAAGTCGGGACCGGCCAGGTTGCCCTCGGGGAAGTCCGACTCCGATGACGGCGAGTCAGCGTCGTTCGCCGGCCAGAGCAGGGGCGCTTGGTAGAAGTCGTCGAGGTTGTGGGCGTCGGCTCGGCGCCATCTTCTCGCAGAAGGACCACACCCCGTACGTCTGGTAGCGGTTTCCCCCGGGCAGTGGCGACGGATTGGCGCCCACCGGATTGCCGTTGGTGTCGTTGTGCAGGTGGAAGTCCAGCATGCCGTCGTGAACCGACAGCACGGTCGAGGGCTGATAACCCTCCTTGCCACCGGAGTACGTCGAGCTCCAGCCGTCGCCGTACCCGGTCCAGCTCATCCCGTGGTCACCGGTGTAGACGATCTGGTTGTTCGAGCTCTGCGCGAACGAACCGAGCGGGGCGGCCTTGGTGAACGTGTCCATCCCCTCGAGCGCGTAGCGTCCTGCCTCCGAGCGCCAGCGCGCTCCCGGGCGGAGCCGTCGAACACGGCCCGGCGTAGGAAGCAGGTGCGGGCCACCGGGGACCGGCGCCGGCGCCGGCGTGGCGGGCGGGGTGGTCTTCGGCGGGTTCTTGTGCCGATGACGGCGGTGTCGCTTGTGCTTGTGGTGGCGAGCCGCGCTTGTGGTGGCGAACGCGCTTGTGGTGGCGCGCGGCCGCTTGTCGGTGCGGCTGGGGTGTGCGGACTGAGCGTGCCGCTCACGCGGCGACGGCCGCGTACGGACCGGGGAGCAGCACCGCGATGACCAGACCAGCAACTATCCAGATTCGTCTCATGGGTTCAGCTCCTCGCGGCGTGAGGGCGTGGCTTCACCCGGCATCGTCCTAGAAGCCGAACTTGCCGATCATCGAGTTGGCAGACCTCGCGTTGCCCAGGAGCGGAAGCCCGAGCAGCGCCTCGGTGGTGCGCAGCAGCGAATAGTGCGTGTAGCGCGTGCCGTCCCTCACCCCGTGCGTGAACGGCGAGATCACGATGCACGGGACCCGGTTCCCGCTCGCGCCCTCGTTCTCGTCCCACACGATGAAGATCACCGTGTTACCGGACCGGTACTGCGGGGTGGCCATGAGCGCCGGCACGTAGCTCTGCAGAAACCTGTCTCCGTCCGCGATCGATCCGTCGTGCATGTCATTGATCAGGTTCGGCGTCACGAACGTGAATCGCGCGCTCAGGTCCGGCTTTGCACCGAACGGGACGTCGTAGCGGCTGCATTCCTGGCCCAGATTCGTGTAATACGCCTCGGGGTTGTGCCGCACTGCGTACTCGCCGGAGTCGCCTTTGGCGCAGTGGGACGGCATGCCCTGCTCCAGCGACCGCGACGCCCCGCCCGGCAGCTGGCTGAAGATGCTCGGCACGTTCAGCCGGTGGCTGGACGGGTCGGAATCGTCGCTGATGCCCTGATCGCTCCCGCTGGTCAACGCGATGTAGTTGGGCAGACTCGGATGGGAGATCGCGGAGTAGTCGGTCGCCAGGCCGTAGCGGTGTGCCAGACGGTTGATGTACGGAGCCGAGCCGGGACCGACGACTGAGGAATAGTCCTTGTTCTCCATGAGGACCCACACGACGTGCTGGATCGTGTGTCGGTGCCGCGCGCGCGGCTGCCGGCGCGCGTGCTGCTGGCTGCGCACCTGGTGAACGCAGGCCGCTGGTCGCGAGCCACGCCGTGACCGGCGCCGTGCCGCAGCCCGAGGAGCAGCAGGAGCGCCGCTACGCCGCCGGCTGTCGCCAATCCTCTCATGGATCGCGCTCTCGATCGCGTCGGGACGTTGCTCGGCCGCATGGTCAGAACCCGAACTTGCCGAGCATCGAATTGGCGGAAGCGGCGTTCCCGAGCAGCGGGAGCCCGAGCAACTCCTCCGTGGTGCGCAGCAACGAGTAGTGGGTGTATGGAGTGGCGTCCTTGACCCCGTGCGTGTACGGCGAGATCACGATGCAGGGAACCTGGTTGCCGCTTGAGCCTGAATTCTCGTCCCAGGTGATGAAGATCACCGTGCTGCCCGCCTGGTACTGCGGCGTGGCCATGAGCGCGGGAACGAAGGCCCTGCAGGAACCTGTCTCCATCGGCGATCGTTCCGTCATGCATGTCATTGATCAGGTTCGGTGTCACGAAGGTGAACCGGGCGCTGAGGTCCGGCACGGCGCCCGAGGGGAACGTCGTAGTTGCTGCAGTCCGTTCCGAGGTTCGTGTAGTACGTCTCGGGGTTGTGGCGAACGGCATACTCGCCCGAGTTGCCCCCGGCGCAGTTCGATGGCATGTCCTGCTCCAGTGATCGCGACGCGCCGGCGGGGAGCTGGCTGAAGATGCTCGGGACGTTCAGCGGGTGGCTGGACGGGTCGGAGTCATCGGCGATGCCCTGATCGCTGCCGCTGGTCAACGCGATGTAGTTGGGCAGGCTCGGATGGGAGATGGCGGAGTAGTCGGTTGCCAGGCCGTAGGTGCTCGCCAGGCTGTTGATGTACGGAGCCGAGCCAGAACCGACGATCGACCCGAAGTTCTCGTTCTCCATGAGAATCCACACAACATGCTGGATCTTGCCGGCGTTCGCCACCGTCGGGACGGCGGGAGGGGCGGGCGCGGGCGCGGCAGGCCGTGCCTTTCCGCGGTGGGTCGGGCGCTTGTGCTTGCGGTGATGGACATGCCGGCGGTGGCGATGCCGGCGGCGGTGATGGCGCGCCCGAGCGGGATGACGGCGCCGGTGATGGACGGCAGGACGAGGGTGATGGGGCCGGGCGGCGACGGGCGTCGTGCTCGCCCAGACAGTGGCTGCCGCGGCGAAAACGCCCGAAACGACTAGACATCCGAGAATCAGGAAGCGTCTCACGGGATGGATCCCTCCTTGTGGCCGTGCGGGTCGCGCTCGCCGTCCTTGTGGCTGGACGATGTTGCCGGCCGGACTCGGATGCCGGAGCAGAGCGGGAACCGAGACGCGTCCGTCGGCGACTCAGGAGAGAGTTGATTAACTCCCTCTTAGAATCGGCGCGACGGTGGCCGTTTGTCGCGGGGGCGGGCACATTACCACCCGTCGCCGTGGACGCGTTGGCGACCTGCTTCAGCATCGATCCCTTCGGTAGCGCGTGCGCCGCGCGTGGTGGCGATGAAGAGCAGGCCCCTGCTACCCGGCGGCGCGCATTCCTATTCGCCTGCCCGAGGCCGCGCCCGGCGGCCGGCGGCGCCCTGCCGACGGTCTCGCGCCGGCGCATCAGGCAGCGGGCCCCTCCCGATCCACACCCACTTCATGTATACGTGGCCCGAATCGCCGTCGTTGGGAACGGGGCCCATCGGGCCCAATGGCTCGATCTGCAACTGCCAACGCTCCGGCTCGAGACCACACCTGGCGCGTGGTGGTTCCCACCAGCCTGCCGTCGACGTAGTAGGAGCGGAACCCCGGACCCCAGGTCTGTGTATAGACATGCCATTGCCTGGCGTCGAAGCGCGGCGTCATGGCCTTGATGTCGAAGACGTCCTGGGCTCCGGCCCCGCCGTAGTGTGAATAGCCGGCGAAGTCGAACGTGTTGAGGTCCTGCTCGGGGTAGTCGGATTCCGCCCGGAGCCAGTCACGGAAGTTGAGTGGCCACAACAGAACGGCCTGATGGAAGTCGGCGAGATTGTGGCCGTCAGCCGGCGCCACTCGTTCACACAGTGACCAGGCGCCGTATGTCTGATAGCGGTTGCCGTCCGGCAACGGCGACGGGTCCGCCCCGACGGGGTTGCCCTGGGCGTCGTTGTGCAGATGGAAATCAAGCATGCCGTTGTGTACCGACAGGACGGTTGACGGGCTGATAGCCCTCGGCGTGACCAGAGTAGGTAGAGGGCCAGCCGTCGGGATATCCGGTCCACTGCATCCCATGATCGCCGGTATAGACGATCGCGTTGGCCTTTCGCTGGGCGAACGACCCCACCGGCGCGTGCTTGGTGAAGGTATCCATGCCCTCGCGCGCGTAGCTCTTGTGGCCGAGTGTCAATGTCTGACCCGGGACCGAGCTCGGGCACCGACCGACGCCGGTGTCGCCGCGCCGGGCCGCCTCGGAGTGCGCCGGGGTGCGTGGCGCCCGGTGACCTGTCCCGGCGCGCTTCGTCGGGGCAGTGCCGCCGGATGTCGTCCCGGCGACCGCGAGACCACCCACGATCAGGCTGAGCGCCGCGAGTGCCGCACCGAACCGCAGCCGGCCGGCGGAGAGAGCCCTCATGTCACAGCACCGTCTCGCATCATCCGCTGCGCTCGAGTCGCCGGCGACGACGGCCCGGCTCATGACCGCCTCGCGTCCCGATCGCTCACCCCGGCGGTAGCCGGCAGCGGCCTGGACGCTCGAATGACGCCACTTGGCCCCACCACGGACGGTCGGGACCCCCTCGTCGTTGAGCTGGTCGGCGATGGCCTGGAGGGTCATACCCTCAGCCCGCATCGCCGCGATCCGCTGGCTGAGACCCGGGTCGTCCGCAACTGCTGGACGACCGACGGCACGGCCGTTCATCCGCGCCACCTGGAGGCCGTGCCGGGTCCGCTCGCTGATCCTGCTCCGCTCCCACCCGGACACGGCGACCAGCAGGCCGGCGGCGAGCCGGCCGCCCTCGGTGTCGGTGTCAAGCGAGTCGACAGAGCGCAATGAGGCGCACGTCGCGATCAAGCAGCCACTGAATGGTCCTGCCCAGCTCGGTCACCGAGTGGGTGAGGCGAGAGAGTTCGACGACCACCAGACCCGCTCGCCGCGCCAGAGTCGATTCGGTCCAGCGCGTACTCGAGACCCGGGCGGCTGCTCGCCCTGCCCCCTTTCGGGCTGTGCTCTCCCACCACCTCGAGCAACTCGAGGCCGCGACGCCTGCACTCGCGCGTTATCACCTCCGCCTGCTGCTTGAGCTCGAGCGCGGCGGCGCTGCCGGGGAGGGCGCAGCTCGCGTAGCCGATCGCCTTCGCCGGCAACGACCTGCGCCGTGATTCTCCCCCGTCTCTGCTGTCCAACTGTCTGTTCTCGTCCATCCTTTTGCCCCTCGTCTGAAGTAACCCGGTTCGATCGCGATCTGTCTGATCCGCTCTCGCTCGCGATCGAGCTGCTCTGCCCCGGCTCCGAGCCGAGGCCGTGCGTGCGTGACGGCTGAAAGCCGTCCGCGGGGTTATCCAGGCCGCTCCAGCCGATGGGTGACGGGGAACTGAAGATGAATGGCCTCGCCGGTGACACCGGCGAGCCAACTCGCCGCCACGCGTGCGAATCCCACCCTGACCATCAGAGAGCTCGGCGCGCGCCGTTCCTCCGGGCGCGGCCACTCCGACGCCCCGGGTCGGTCGCCCTCCGTGACCAGCCGGGGAGAGATCAGCCTGTGGAGGTGCGACAGCCGCGGGCGATGAGCCGTCGTGGCTTCGCCGCATGCCGTGAGCACGAGACCACCCGAGCGAGGAGGCCGCCGATGACGCACGCAAGCTCCGCTCGCGCGCCGACGAGGGACCGGGAGTCCTCGGCGCGCTCGCACCGGCGACAGGTGGCAGCAGCGGATTCCGCGGCAGCGTTTGCGGCCCCCGGCCGGTGCAGGGAGCGTGCGCCCGATGACGCGTTGCCGGCCGACTGAACGGCTCTCCGCAGCGACCCGACGCGGCGCGAGCGCCTGCCGCCGGCGTTGCGCGCCGGGAACCTCGTCAGCAGGCGCACCCGGGCCCGGACGCCGCGGGGCGCCGGTGGCGTCCGCGTCGTGCCGGGGGCGTCGCCACGCTCTGGGTCGAAGTCGGTCTCGGCGTCGCGGCTGGAGCGGCCGCGCCGCCGCTCGTACTGGGTGCCTGAGGGGGCTGTGACGAGGCCGGGTCACTGTGACCAGCAGCATCCCCGGTGACGACGGCACCGGTGGTCAGCGTCGCACCCGCTGCCGGGACGGCCGTCGTAGGCGTTCCACATGAGGGAGTCCCGCCGGCCGTCGGCGACGTGGCGGTCGCCGTCGGGGGTGACGATGCTCCCGCCGCTCCGCTCGCCGCCGTTCCAGCCATCGCTCCGCTCGTCGCCCCACCCGTGCACGGCTGGTTGCCGGGCGGCGCCGCCGGGGTCGGAGTCGGGGTGGGCGTCGCAGGAGCGGACGGCGGCAGCGGGCTGGTCGTGGCCGGTGTCCCTGCCGGTTGCGGAGCGCCAGTGGTGGGCGGACTGGGGGTCGAGGGGGTGGTGGGTGATGTGGTGGTCGCCGGAGGTGGGGCAGGTGACGGGGTGGTCGTGGTGACGGACGCCGGAGCAGAGGTCGCCGTCAGCGAGGCGGCCGAGGTCTGCACCCGTCGCTGGCGCTCCCGATCCGACCGCCGCGGTCGCGCCCGCGGGTGCTCCGACCGCAGCTGTCGCCGCTGTCGCGGCGCACAGACCGGCGATCAGCACGCAAAGAGCGCTCACCGTCGCCGCGCGTTGGCGCCGCCCGAAGCCGGCCATGGGTCCGTCGCGCCCCGAGCACATGCTGTCCCGCCCCATCGGTTACCGGAGCCTCACGGTCCGCGTCACCGTGTGTCGATGTCCCGCCCCGTCCGCGGCCGCGAACCGGAGCACGAGGGTGCCGACCCTCATGCCCTTCAGCCGGCGGATGGGTAGACGGAGCCTGATGACGCTGTGCGGCTTGGCGATCTGCGACTCGGTCTCGTAGAACGACGCGAGCCGTGTCAACCGGTGCCCGTGGCGCAGCCATGCCGTCACGACGACATCAACCGCCCGGGAAGCGAGGACCGCCACTGGGAGGCCCGCCCGCGTCACCGAGGCCAGCGACCGACGAAGCGGGGAAGCGTCGAAGACGAGAGGCGGGCCCGCCAACCGAGCGAGATCGACACGGGCGGCACGACGCCGGGAACCGGTCGACGCGGTGGTAGCCCCTGGGCCGTGGCACGCGGTGGTGCCGCTATCAACGGTCGCGCCGCTGGTCGCGACGAACTTCCACGAATAGCTGCTGGCGTGAAGCGTCAGCACCAGCACGCCGTAGTCACTGGAGTCACTCGCCTGAAGGGTTGACGGGTTCGCGGTGAGCCCGTTCAGGCCCTCGCCGCCGGTCCCCACCACGAACTCTCGAATGCCCGCCGGGGTCGCGGTGCCGGACGGATCCTGTTGCGCAAAGCGTTCATAGAGGTGATCGTGCCCGTTGAGCACGACGTCCGCGTGCGCGCTGTACAAGGTGCTCCACAGCTGCGCAATCCCCCCGCCCACGCCGGGGGTGCCCAGCGTCCAGCCGGCGGAGACCAGGGGGTGGTGCCACGTCGCGAGCACGCACGCTTTTGGGTTCGCGGCCAGATCGGACTGCAGCCACGTGATCTCGGCCGACGTCGCGCCGCCGTCAATGGCATCCGAGCATCCCTTTGAGTCCGAGCAGTTGGAGTTCAGCGCGACGATGTGCCAGCTGCCGACATTGGACGAGTAGTAACCGCCGGGCGGGCTGGTCGTTACGCCTGCGTCGCCGAAGTACTGGAAGTAGCCGGCCGCGCCGGACGTGGAGTACTCGTGGTTGCCCGGAACAGGATGCACGATCGAATTGAAATCACGTCCCCATGTGAGGTCGTAGGAACCCGTGTACTCGTTGTACGCGCCTGCGTCGTACTGGTTATCGCCCAGGACGAGGACGGAGGTCGGACTGAACGTCTGCGCGAGGGCGGCGGTCGCGGACTGTTCGCACGGGGAACAGCCAGGAGGTCGTGCGATATCCCCCACCGCCACGACGACGGGGTCGCCGCTGGATCCGCCAGTGGCTGCGACGGTCGAGGTGGGGAGCGATGTTGCCGACGTCGGGCCCGAGGCGTTGCGCGCCGTGACGGTGAACTGGACAGTCGAACCGACGTCGTTGCTGCCGAGAACGTATGTCAGGCTGGTTTGGCCGGTGAGGTTCTGGCAGCCACCCGTGTTGCACCGCTCCCACTGGTCGCTGTAGCTCGTCGGCCGGTTCGTCCACGTGCCCTGCGATGCGGTCAGGGTGCTGCCCTCAGTCGCCGTGCCGCTGATCTTGGGCAGCGCGGTGTTCACCGGTGGCGGAGGAGGCGGCGTGGTGGTGGTGGTCGTAGTGCTCGTGGTGCTCGTGGTGCTGGTGGTGCTCGTGGTGCTCGTGGTGCTCGTGGTCGTCGCCGTACTCGGCGAGGGGACGGTCGGGGTCAGGGGCGGCGGCGGAGTCGTGGTGGTGCCGCCCGGAGGCGACACGCCCGACAACGGCTTGGGATTCGGCTTGGGCGGTTTGACGCAGCGCTGGACCTTGATGTAGACGATCCGGCCGTGCCGGCGCACGATCCGACCGTGAATGCGCTTTGGCGCCCACACGGTGCGACGCGCATAACCCGCCCTGCACTTCAACGGCTGATGCCTAGGCTTCGCCTCAGCTCCCGCAGCGAACGCGAGGCCAGCCAAGAGCACCAGCGCGATCGCCCCGATGCGCCTCATGCCGTACCGCCGATTCGTGTGTGATTGAGTCCGTACCCGAAATGCCCTGTGCCCCGCAACAGCAGGCTCCTTCACCGCCGATTCCCACGCGGGAGTGTGTCGTCTGGTGGGCAGTCCGCCTAGGGCCCTTCTCTCCCGTCCTGCGTTCATAGGTGAACGACGCATGGGCCAGGCGCACCCGCCCTCGGCGTTGCCAGGGAGTTCACACCCGTGAACTATTTATCCCGAACTGACCTATTTACGTCGCCGGGCTGGGCAGTCACACTCAGCCAATGCGAGGAGGGCGCCGCGAGCTCGCGAGCATGCTCACCAATATCGACTCTCACCAGGACCGCAGCGTCCGGATGCGCCGGCGCGCGAAGGTTGACCCCGCCGAGCTCAGCGACAACACCGGCACGCGCGCAGACGACGCAATCACCGATCTGAGCGCCTATGCGCTGAAGCTGGACTTCGAGTATCACCGGCTGGACGATCGGCTGCTCGAGCTCCTCAAGGGTGAAGCGGCGGCGGAGGAACTCCGAACCGTGCTGCGCGAGCGGGACGAGCTCGGGCGCGCGCGCGAGGCGTTTCGGCGGTCGGTTGCGGCGTTGCACGACCTGACTCGGCGCGAAGCGCAACCGGCGCTGTCTGATCAACTATGAACGCCGGATGGATCGACCGTCCTCGTTGACGTGGCTGCACCAATGGTGGCGTAGTCACGCTGACACCCCGATTTTGGAGAGGCGCGGGGACAGCCTTGGCAGAACACGGAAGATCAAGTGACCAGGTTGTCGTCCTCGGGGGCGGTCGCGGCCTGGCCGGTGTGTTATTCGCACTACGAATTGCGAATACGCGCCTGACGGTGATCACCAGCATCGCCGCCGAGAGGGACTGGGATGACGGCGCGCGACAGCGTCTCACGAGTCCGATTGGCGACCTACGACGCTCGCTTGAGGCGTTGAGCGACGAGGATGCGGCGCTCCTGCATGCCATCCGGCGGCCGCTGACTGTCGACGGCCTCGGACAGCATCCGTTGGGAGATCTCACGCTTACCGCCGCCGCCGACGCGTTGGGCGGCTACGGGCGCGCGAGCATATGGCTCGGGGATCAGCTCGGCATCGACGGAGCGGTCCTGCCGGCCACGATCGAGCCGACGAGGTACCACATCGAGGAGATCGGCCTGACGGCGCCGGGAGATGCCACGAGCAACGGGGACGCCCGCGTCAGACGGCTCCGGTTCGCGGACGGCCGGAGCGACTCTCCGGAGGCTGCGGTCGCTGCGATTCGGAGCGCACGGTGGGTGCTGCTGACCCCGGGGGATTTGTACCGACACATCCTTTCGACGTGCGCGGTGCCCGACCTCGCGGCTGCGCTGACCAACACCTCCGCACGCGTGGTCTGGATCGCGAACCTCGAGCCTGACCCGCAGGACGCACCGGACCTGACCGCAACAGATCATCTGCTTGCGCTGCGACTGCACGGCGTCCGCGTCGACGCCGTGCTGCACGATCCCTCGGCCACGCTCGCATTCGATGCCTCCGAGCTGGCGGCGATCGGCGTCGAGTCCGTCACGCGCCCACTCCGGAGCGCGTCCGACCCTGGGACACACGACCCCGAGCGCCTGCACGCGGCGCTGACCGAGCTGCTCGCGCAACGCCCTGCGGAACAGCCGGCGGCCGAGGCGGCTGTCTAGTTCTGGCCGCTCACCGCGCCGGTCCCGGCGGTCCCGCTGCCCGCATTGCCGCTGCCCGCATTGCCGCTGCCCGAGCTCCCGCCACTGGCGGCGGGCCTCCGCCGCTGACGACGCCGCTACCCGACGAGCCGCTGCTGGGCGGGCCTCCGCCACTGACAACCCCGTTCCCCGATCCTCCGCCATTCGGATGAGTCGCCGCGGCGGGGTTGAGTGGGTCGGGGTACCGGGGGCGGCGCCGCGTGGGTCGGGGTGGCGTCGGCGTGACCGGCGCGGTGTGCGTGACGGTCGGCGCCGAGGTGCCCGTCGAGCCCGAGCCGGTGCTCGGAGACGAGCGGTCGTGGCCGGTCGAGCGGGTGGTGGCCGGAGTCGAGTGGGTGGTGAGCGGACTGGAGACATGCGTCGGTCGCGCCACAGGCGCCTTGGCCCGAGCGTGCGTCCGCACTGGACGCGACGCGTGGGCCCGGACGCGCACCGGCTTCGCCTTGGAGGTCGCGACGGCGCGGTGTGAGGTGCTGCGCTTGGCCGAGGGCGCGGAACTCGCCCCGAGCCCGTCGCCGGCTGTGCCGGCTGCCGCGCGTTGTCGGCCAGCGCCGCGGATGGGCGACGGAGCCGTCCCGGCGGGGCTCGGGATGGAGCGCGCGACCGAGCGTGCCGACGACGACGGCCGCCGACGTGGCAAGGACCAGCACGGCGCGTCTCCGCGCAGGCCATCGCGCAGCGCCGTTGGCGGCCGGCCGAGCTTCGGGGGAGGGCTTCGCGCCCGCGACGTCGCCGCGCTCCTGCGCCCGCCGCCGTGCCGCGCGCGCACCGTCGACGTCGCCGCCCGCCGCGAGGACGGCGGCGAGCCGGCCCGCCGCGGGAGCGTGGCCCGGCCGAATCCGCGAGCCCGTACGCGCGCTTGGCGCCGGCCAGGTCACCGCGCTCCTCCAGCAGCGCCCCCACGTTGAAGGCGCCGTTCTCGTCGCCCCGCTTCTGGGCGCGCCTGTAGCACGCCTGCGCCGCTCTAACTCGCCGCGCGCCTCGTGGAGGACGCCAAGGTTCAGCGCCGCACCCGCGTGGCCGAGTGCATCGGCTTGGCGGTAGGCGAGCTCGGCGCTGGCCGGATCGCCTCGCTCTTCGAGCAGCACGCCCAAGCTGGAACTGCTCAACGGCAGCACGGGTGCCACCGACCAGTGTGCTCATGCCCCTCGACATCTGCCCGCCTTCCCAACCATCCTTAGCGTTCAATCAGCTTCGACCAATCGGTCGATCTATTCAGTTTAGACCCCTTTGTGGCCGAATTGTGAACTCTGGTCGCGGACTTTGCGAACTCGACGTGAGATCGAGCCCAGGCCGTCCTCCACTCGCAACCTCGTGATTGGCCCAGGTCCGACGCCGCCGGTGCCGACATCGTGGCTCGCAACTCGGCCCAGCCCGAGGAGTAAGCTCGGCCGCAGCCCATCGGCGGGCCGAAGCGGCGATCCCGCACGGCCCGGGAGAGCGGAGCGCAGCGGAGATCCCGCGCGCTCATTTACGAAAGGGAAGCAACCGAGAATGGCGACCGAAACGGCTCAGCCCGCAGGCAGCACGACGCCGGCCACCGGACCGGGGCACCTCCAGCTCGAGGATCGGATCTGGCTGCTACGCGCGATGCTCCTCATGCGCGGCATCGAGGAGCGCGCGATGAGCCTCTACCGCCAGGGCAAGGTCCCTGGCTCCTTCTATGACGGCTACGGCCAGGAAGCGGTCTCGGCCGGTGCGGCGTTCGCGATGGCGCCCGAGGACCGGCTGTGCATCCTGCACCGCGACCTCGCGGCACACCTCATCCGCGGCGTCACCCCCACACGGATCCTGTCGCAGTACATGGGCCGGGCCGCGGGGATCACGCGCGGGCGCGACGGCAACGTGCACTTCGGCGACCGGCACCTCGGCTGCGTCGGGATGGTCTCGATGCTCCCCGACATGATGCTCGTGGCCACCGGCATGGCGATGGCCTTCAAGCTGCGCGGCGAGCGCCGCTGCGCGCTCACGTGGTTCGGGGACGGCTCGACCTCCCGCGGCGACTTCCACGAGGCGATGAACTGGGCCGGCGTCCAGAAGCTGCCGGTCGTCTTCGTGCTGGAGAACAACCAGTACGCCTACTCGACGCCGCTGGACAAGCAGTTCGCCGTGGACCCGGTCGAGCGGGCCGCGGCCTACGGGTTCACCGGGGTCACCGTCGACGGCAACGACGCCGAGGCGATGTTCGAGGCCACGCTCGACGCCCGCCGGCGCGCGGTCGACGGCGACGGCCCAACGCTGATCGAGGCGGTGACGATGCGCATGCACGGCCACGCCGCCCACGACGACATGAAGTACGTGCCCAAGGAGCAGGTGGAGGAGTGGCGCCGGCGCGACCCCGTGGATCGCCAGGAGCGCCGGCTGCGCGAGCTCGACGTCGACGTCGACGCGCTGCGGGCCGAGGTCACGGCCGAGATTGACGCCGCCGCCACCGAGGCGCTGGCGGGCCCGATGCCCACCGCCGACGGCGTGATGGACGGCGTGTTCGCCACCGGCGAGGCCGAGCCGCTGGGCGACGGGCGGGCGCCCTGGACCGGCTACGCCAAGGCCGCGGCGGGAGACGATGCCTGATGGCGACGCTGACCTACCTACAGGCGATCTCCGCGGCGCTGCGCGACGAGCTGCGCGACGACGAGCGGGTGCTGGTGATGGGCGAGGACATCGGCGTGTTCGGCGGCGCCTTCAAGGTCACCGACGGCTTCGTGGCCGAATTCGGCACCGACCGGGTGATGGATACGCCGCTGGCCGAGTCGGCGATCATCGGCTGCGCCATCGGCGCGGCCGTCGTCGGGATGCGCCCGGTCTGCGAGATGCAGTTCGCAGATTTCATCTCCTGCGGCTTTGACCAGCTGGTCAACGTGGCCGGCAAGATGCACTACCGCCAGGACCTGGCGGTGCCGATCACGGTCCGCCTGCCCTCCGGCGGAGGGTTCTCCGGCGGCCCGTTTCACTCGCAGAACCCCGAGGCGCTGTTCATGCACTCCCCCGGGATCAAGGTGGTGGCGCCGTCGACCGCCGAGGACGCCAAGGGGCTGCTCCACGCCGCCATCCGCGATCCCAATCCCGTCTGCTTCATGGAGCACAAGCACCTGTACCGGCGCGTCAAGGGCGAGGTCCCCGACGAGATCTATGAGACGCCGTTCACCGCGCGGGTGGCGCGCCCGGGCTCAGACCTCGTGGTCATCGCCTACGGCGCGATGGTCCAGGTGGCGCTTGAGGCCACCTCAGATGTGGACGGCGCGTCCGTCGAGGTGCTCGACCTGCGTTCACTGGTGCCGCTCGACGAGGCGGCGATTCTGGACTCGGTGTCGCGCTGTTCGAAGGTGGTGATCGTCGACGAGGCCAACATGACCTGCGCGGCGGGCGCCCAGGTCGCGGCGCTGATCGCCGAGAAGGCCTTCGAGGATCTCGACGGCCCGGTGGTGCGGGTGGCGACGCCCGACGTGCCCATCCCGTTCTCGCCGCCGCTGGAACAGGCCGTGCTGCCCGGTGTCGACCGCGTCAAGGAGGCGTGCCGTGACCTCCTCGCGTACTGAATCGGATCCCACCACCACCCCCACCACGCTCGTCGATGTGACGATGCCCCAGATGGGGGTGTCGGTCGCCGAGGGCACGGTGGTGGGATGGCGCGTGGGCATCGGCGACGCCATCGCGGCCGAGCAGACGATCTGCGACATCTCCACGGACAAGATCGACACCGAGGTGCCGGCGCCGGTCAGTGGCGTCGTGGCCGAGATCCTGGTCGAGGTCGACCAGACGGTGGACGTCGGGACCGTCATGGCCCGCATCGCCGTGGAGGGCGGCGGCGCCCCGAATGGGGACGGCGCTCCCGCGGCGCCCTCGGCCGGGCCCGCGCAGACCCTGGCGGCGCCCGCCCAGACCGCGGCGAAGCCGGACCCCCGGACGCCGGACGAGCCTGGCCCGGTCCGGGCGCAGCCACGCGGAGGGCGCTACTCCCCGGTGGTGGCGCGGATCGCCGCCGAGCACGGCATCGACCTCTCCACCATCGAGGGCACGGGCCGCGGCGGCCGGGTGCGCAAGCAGGATGTCCTGGCCGTGGTCAACGGCAACGGGCATGCCGGCGGCGCGGCGGAGGACCCGCCGCTGCACATCGAGAGCCCCTACCGCCCCGATCCGCCGACCCCGGCCCCCACAGGGGCAGCTCCCGCGCAGGCGGCCACGACGACCGCAGTCGCCGGCGGCGCCGGCCTGTCGCGGATGCGCCGGATGATCGGCGAGCGGATGAAGCAGTCACTCGACACCGCGGCGACGTGCACGACATGGATCGAAGTGGACATGAGCCGCGTCGAGGCAGCCCGCGCCAAGCTGGGCGTCACCGCGCTGGCCTTCGTGGCCCGGGCGACGATCGACGCGCTGCGCGAGCACCCGGCCCTCAATGCGTGGCTCAACGGCGAGGATTACGCGCGGCCGGAGGACGTCAACCTCGGGATCGCGGTGTCGCTGGGCGAGGACGGCCTGATCGTCCCGGTCATCCACAAGGCTCAGGAGCTGTCGGTCGAGGGGCTGGCCGCCCGGATCAGGGACATCGCCCGGCGCGCCCGCGCCCGCGACCTGACCGCCGACGACGTGCTCGGCGGGACGTTCACGATCACCAACCCGGGCCAGTTCGGCTCGATCATGGCCACGCCGATCATCAACCAGCCCCAGGTGGGCATCCTCGACCTCGAGGCGGTGGTCAAGCGTCCCGTCGTGATCACCGATCAGGACGGCAACGACTCGATCGCCATCCGGCCGATGACGATCCTCGGGCTGAGCTGGGACCACCGCGCGCTGGACGGCGCGCTCTCGGCCCAGTTCCTGGCCACGGTGAAGCGGCGGCTCGAAAGCCTCCCCTCCTAGCTCATGGACGAGCTCTGGGTCTGCCACCTGGGCACCGTCGACTACCGGGAGGCCCTGGCGCTCCAGGAGCGCGTGCGCACGGCGCGCCAGGCCGACGCGGTGCCCGACGTCATGCTCATGCTCGAGCACTGGCCGGTGTACACGCGCGGCCGGCGCTCGGGCGCGGGCGAGCTGCCGATGGGCGAGGACTGGTACCGCGCCCAGGGGATCGAGGTCGTCGACGTCGACCGCGGCGGCAAGATCACCTACCACGGTCCGGGTCAGCTCGTCGGTTACCCGATCGTCCGCATCGATGACGTGACGGCGTACCTGCGCACGCTCGAGGACGCCCTGGCGGCCGCGCTGCACCAGGAGGGGATCGCCGGCGCGCGCGGCCGTCCGCAGGACGGACCGGACTACACCGGCGTCTGGGTCGGGGAGCGCAAGATCGCCTCGATCGGCGTGCACCTGGCCAGGGGGGTGACGACCCACGGGTGGGCGGTCAACGTGGAGAACGATCTGCAGCCGTTCTCGTGGGTCGTGGCCTGCGGCCTGGACGGCGTCCAGATGACCTCGCTGATCAAGGAGACCCGGCGCCCCGCGGGCCAGATGCCGTGCTTCCGCAAGCGAGCCGCCTACGAGGTGGCGCGGGGGCTGGGGCGCCGGCAGCGGTTGATGTCGCTGGCGCGGCTGGAGGCGGCGGTTGGGCCTGGGGTCGCGGTGCCTGTGGTTGCCCCTGCGGGTGCGTAGCATCCGTCGGCGGGAAGCACGGTATCGGCGCACGTCAACTGCGCTTGGGAGGAGGGGCCGCAGGCTTCGTGCCGCCCCTCGGCGGGCCGCGGACCGGGTCGTGGGAGATCACCATCATGGGGTAACGCTTATCTACCAGAACCCCCTCAAATCGCCATTTTCCTCTCGCCTTCCTGTCCCAAGCCAGTCGTTGACGTTCGTCACGTGCCCCGCTCAGACGACGGGTGTCAACCCCGTACACCTTGGTGCGGGGTGGCCCGCACCCCCCGCGCAGTAGCCTTGATGACGTGACTGACCGTCAGCATCAGACGCGATCGCGCGCCAACCCCGGCGGGATCGCCGACGTGCTCACGGTGCTCAACGTCGGCGGCGACGAGGTGCAGCCCTACCGCGGCCGCAAGCCGCCCTGGTTCAAGGTGCGCGCCCCCGGCGGCGAGCGCTACCGGCAGCTGCAGGAGATGATCGAGTCCGAGAACCTTCACACGGTGTGCCGGGAGGCGGCCTGCCCCAACATCGGGGAGTGCTGGCAGCGGGGCACGGCGACGTTCATGATCCTCGGCGACACCTGCACGCGCCGGTGCGGGTTCTGCAACGTCAAGACCGGCAAGCCGACGTGGAACGATCCGCTGGAGCCGGCGCGGGTGGCGCGGAGCGTCGCCCGGATGGGCCTGCGCCACGCGGTCATCACGTCCGTGGACCGCGACGACCTGCCCGACTACGGCGCCGGCGCGTTCGTGGGCGTCATCCGCCAGATCCGCCGCCAGTCACCGCGGACGCAGATCGAGGTGTTGACCCCGGACTTTCGCGGCTCCGAGATGCCGCTGGCCAAGGTCATCGCCGAGCGCCCGGACGTGTTCAACCACAACGTCGAGGTGGTCCCCCGGCTGTATCCGGTGGCGCGCCGCGGCTCGACGTGGGAGCGCTCCAAGCGGGTCCTGCGCAACGCCAAGGAGTACGGCGGCGACGAGGTCACCACCAAGTCCGGGCTGATGGTGGGCCTCGGCGAGTCCTTCGAGGAGATGGTGGAGGCACTGGGCCAGCTGCGCGAGAACCACGTCCAGGTCCTCACCGTCGGCCAGTACCTGCGGCCCACCGAGCGCCACCTGCCGATCGTGCGCTACTGGCATCCCGACGAGTTCACGGCGCTGGAGACGGCCGCCTACGAGCTCGGCTTCGACCACGTGGCGGCCGGCCCACTGGTGCGCTCCAGCTACCACGCCGACCAGCACGTCGTCCAGTCAGAGCCGGGCGTCGGGCCGCTGCGGGAGTCCGCGGCATGAGCCCGCGCCGTCGCCTCGCGTTCGTCGCGCTCGCCGCGCTGGCGGTGACGCTGATCGTCGCCCCGGCCGCGCTGGCCGCCGCGGGTGGCGGGTCATCGGGCTTCAGCGGCGGCGGGGGTGGGGGCGGCGGCGGACACGGCAGCGGCTTTGCCCTGTTCATCATCATCCGGCTGCTCATCGATATCGCCCTGCTCGGCCACGGCCTCGGCCTGCTCTTCCTCATCGGGCTGGCGTTGCTGTTCTGGTTCGTCACCCGCGGGCTGCCCATGCTCCAGGCGTGGTGGGCCGAGCGCGCCGCCCAGCGCAGCGGCGGACGGCGCAAGACCTCCAAGCGCGAGCGCCGGGTGGAGCTGGCCGCCGCCGAGGCCGCCGACGAGGACCCGGACTTCGCCCCCGATCGCGTCCGCGCGGCGGGCCGGAAGCTCTTCATGGACATCGAGAAGGCGTGGGACAGCGGTGATCGCTTCGCGATGCGCGCGCTCATCGCCCCGGACCTGCTCGTCGAGTGGGAGCGCCGGCTGGACGACTTTAACGGTCGCGGCTGGCAGAACCACGTCGAGCCGATCGGGGAGCCGTCGGTCGAGTACGTCGCCCTGCGGCGCACCGGCAACGCCGATACCGACCACGTGGTGGTGAAGATCGACGCGCGGGTCAAGGACTACGTGGTTGACCGCTCGGGCCGGCACATCAAGCGCACCGGCAGCGTGAGCGAGATCACCCGCATCCGCGAGTTCTGGACGCTGCAGAAGCGCAACGGCCACTGGATCCTCGCCTCGATCGAGCAGGGCGGCGAGGGCAAGCACGCGCTCGAGGAGGACATCGTCGCGACCGCCTGGGGCGACGAGAAGGGGATGCGCGACGAGGCTCTCATCGAGGGCGCCGTGGCCGACCAGGTGCCCGAGGGCACACGGGTGGCCGAGGTCGCCGACCTGCAGTACGACGGCGACGCCCACGCCGCGGCGATGGACCTGAGCCTCGCCGACGGACGGTTCGCCCCCGACGTGCTCGAGATCGCCGCCCGGCGCGCGGTCAGCGCATGGGCCCAGGCGATCGACGGCGACGACGCCGTGCTCGACGGGATCGCCACCCCCGCGGCCAAGCGCGAGCTGCTCTACGCCGGGGACACGAGCGGCTCGGTGCGCATGGTCGTCCGCGGCCCGACGGTCAATCGCATCCGGATCGTCAGCCTCGACGCGGGCGCCGAGCCACCGACGATGACCGTGGCGGTCGACCTGACCGGCCGGCGCTACGTGGAGAACCGCGACACCGCGGCCGTGGTCGCCGGCAGCCGCACCCACAAGACGAGCTTCACCGAGCGCTGGACGCTCAGCCTGACCGGCGACGAGGCGCAGCCGTGGCGGATCACCGCCGTCGGCGAGCCCGTCGGCCTCGCCTAGCCGCCCGGACCGTATCGCCGGCGGGCATCTTGCGCGCGGTGCGGGACCACCGGAGCGGTCCATAAGCTCCCCCAGCGCATGATCCCGATCAAGGACAACATCCGCACCGATCGGTTCCCCGTGGCGACGGTCGCGCTGATCCTCGCCAACGTGATCGTCTACCTGCTCTCGATCCGTCACGGCGGGTCGCTGATCAGCGGTCCCGACGCGCAGGAGCTGGTCAAGTACGGGGCCACGCCGTACGCGCTCACCCACTCGGGCGTGCATTGCGGCGTGATCGGACCCACCGAGCTGGGCTGCGGCCGCGGAGTGAGCGGGCTTCCCACCTGGGAGACGGTGTTCACCGCGATGTTCATGCACGCGTCGATCCTGCACCTCGGCGGCAACATGCTGTTCCTGTGGATCTTCGGCAACAACGTCGAGGACGCCATGGGCCCGGTCCGCTTCCTCATCTTCTACCTGCTCGGCGGCGTGGCGGCGCTGGCGCTGCAGGTCGCCGTCGGCCCGAACACCGTCGGCCCCACGGTGGGGGCGTCGGGAGCGATCGCGGCGGTGCTGGGCGGCTACATCGTGCTCTATCCCCGCGCGCGGGTGCTCACGTTGGTGTTGATCATCTTCTTCTTCGGCGTCATCGAGCTGCCAGCGGTGGTGATGCTGATCATCTGGTTCGCCGAGCAGGCGGCATTCGGCGCCGCCGGCCTCACCTCGCCGACCAACGCGGGTGGCGGGGTGGCCTATTTCGCCCACGTCGGCGGCTTCGTGTTCGGGCTGCTGACGATCCGGCTGGTGGCGACCCGCCGCAAGTCCGTGCCCCCGACCGCGGCGGCCTACCGATGAGGTTCGTCCTGCTGGTGCTCGTCGTGGCCTTCACGGTCCTCATCGGCGTGCTCACCGCGCTCGACATGGTCCGCCACGGCGTCACCTGGCTCGACGTGCTGGCGATCCTCATCGTCGTCCTGTTCGGCACCGGGATCGTCGGCGCTCTGCTGCACCGCCCCCGTCAGTGAGGATGCCCGGGACCCATGATCTAGGGTCCCCGGCCATGGATGCCCGCCCGGCGGCTGGTAGATTCGCCGTGTGACGGTGGTACGGGAGCGGCTTGTGAAGGCCGCCTACGAGCTGTTCGCGCAGAACGGGGTCCAAGCGGTCGGCGTGGACGCCATCATCGAGCGCTCCGGGGTCGCCCGGCAGACGCTGTATCGCCATTTCGGCTCCAAGCAGGAACTCGTGCTCGCGTTCCTGGAGCGACGCGAGGAGGTGTGGACCTACGGCTGGCTGGCCGCCGAGGTGCAGCGTCGGGAGCGCGACCCGCGTCGCCGGCTGCTGGCGATCTTCGACGTGTTCGACGAGTGGTTTCGCCGCCCCGACTTCGAGGGCTGCTCGTTCATCAACGTGATGCTCGAGTACCCCGCGGCCGACCACCCACTGCACATGGCCGCCGCGGGCTACCTGGCCCGGATCCGCGCCTTCCTGCAGGAGCTGGCCGGCGACGCCGGCGTCGCCGATCCGGCGTCGTTCGCCCGCGAGTGGCACATCCTCATGAAGGGGTCGATCGTGGCCGCGGGCGAGGGCGACCTGGATGCGGCTCGGCGGGCCCAGCGGATGGGGCGGGTGCTCCTGGCCCAGGCGCGGCCGGCCCCGCGCGGGGCCCAGGCCCAGGCGGCATCAGACGGAACCGATGAGGTGCTGCACCAAGCGGACGGGGTCCCGGCCTAGCCGGGCCACCTCCCTCGCTAGCCCTTCAGCGCGACGTCGATCGGCTCGAAGTGGGCGAAGTCGTACAGGTCGTCGACCCGGGCGCGCACCGCCTTCGCCTCCACGGCCTCGACGCCCTCGGTGCCGAACCGCTCGACGTTGAAGGACGCGATCGCGGTCCCGTAGGCCATGGCGTTGCGCAGTACCGGCGTGGTCACCCCGCCATCGATCTGGCTGGCGATGAAGCCGACGAACCCACCGGCGAACGAGTCGCCCGCGCCGGTCGGGTCGATGACCTCGTGCAGCGGGTAGGCGGGCAGGGCGAAGAAGTCGTCCTTGGTGATCAGCGCCGATCCGTACTCGCCCTGCTTGGCCACCACCACCGATGGACCCCATCCGAGAATCTCGTGAGCGGCCGAGATCAGGTTGGGCTTTGCGGTCAGCTGGCGCAGCTCCTCGTCGTTGAGCATGAGGCAGTCGACCTTGCCGATGATCTCCAGCAGCTCGTCGCGAGCGATGTCGATCCACAGGTTCATCGAGTCCAGCGCGACGAACCGCGCGGCCGCGCACTGCTCGCGGACCTGGAGCTGGAGGCCCGGCTGGATGTTGGCGAGGAACAGCACATCGCAGTCCTGGGAGGCCTGGGACAGCTTGGGGGCGAAGTGCTCGAACACGTTGAGCTGCGTGTCGAGCGTCTCGCGGGTATTGAGGTCCCAGCCGTACTTGCCCTTCCAGAAGAAGGTCTTGCCGCCGGCGACGCGCTCGACGTCGTCGATGTTGGAGCCGCGGGTCTGGAGCACGGCGAGCTCGGCGTCGCCGAAGTCGTCGCCGACCGGACCGACGATCCGGACCTCGTCCAGCAGGGAGGCGGCCAGCGCGAAATGCGTGGCCGCGCCCCCGAGCATCCGCTCGCGCACGCCGAACGGGGTCTCGACCGCGTCATAAGCGATCGAGCCGACGACGGTGATGCTCACGCCGCGACCTCCTCGGCCAGACCGGCCGCGTCGCGAAGGGCGTCGGCCTCATCGGTCCGCTCCCAGGTGAAGTCGGCCTCGTCGCGGCCGAAGTGCCCGTAGGCGGCGGTCTTCTGGTAGATGGGCCGGTGCAGGTCCAGGCGCTGGCGGAAGGCCGCCGGACGCAGGTCGAAGTGATCAGAGACGAGTGCCTCGATGCGCTCCGGCGTCAGACCGGGCGCCTCGGTCCCGAACGTCTCGACCATGATCGACACGGGGCGGGCGACGCCGATGGCGTAGGCCACCTGGACCTCGGCGCGGTCGGCCAGACCGGCGGCGACGATGTTCTTGGCCACCCAGCGAGCCGCGTAGGCGGCCGAGCGGTCGACCTTGGACGGGTCCTTGCCCGAGAAGGCGCCGCCCCCGTGGCGGGCCATGCCGCCGTAGGTGTCGACGATGATCTTGCGCCCCGTCAGCCCGCAGTCGCCGACGGGACCGCCGATGACGAACCGGCCCGTCGGGTTGACCAGGAAGTCGGCGCGCAGCGCCGCCTCGTCGTAGAGCTCGCCGGGCAGCTCCGGGACGACGACCTGCTCCCACAGGTCCTCGCGCAGGCGCCCCTCCGTGCCCTCGGCGTGCTGGGTGGAGATGAGCAGCTTCTCGATCCCGACCGGCACTCCGTCGGCGTAGCGCACGCTCACCTGGGTCTTGCCGTCCGGGCGCAGATAGTCCAGGGTGCCGTCCTTGCGCACCTGGGCCAGACGCTGCGCCAGCCGGTGGGCCAGGGCGATCGGCACGGGCATGAGCTCGGGCGTCTCGTTGGTGGCGTAGCCGAACATCATCCCCTGGTCGCCGGCGCCGGCCGCGTCGAACTCGTCCCCGGCGGCGCCGTCCTGGCGCGTCTCATACGCGGTGTCGACCCCCTGGGCGATATCGGCGGACTGCTTGTCCACGGCGTTGAGCACGGCGCAGGACTCCGCGCTGAAGCCCAACGAGGCGTCGGTGTAGCCGATCTTCTTGATCGTCTCCCGTGCGATGTCCTGAACGTCGAACGTCGCCGTCGTGGAGATCTCACCGGAGACCACGACCAGACCGGTGTTGACCAGCGTCTCGCAGGCGACCCGGCCATGGGGATCCTGGGCCATGACGGCGTCCAGGACACCGTCGGAGATCTGGTCGGCGACCTTGTCCGGGTGGCCCTCGGTGACCGATTCGGAAGTGAAGAGATACTGCCTCGTGGGAGCGGCCATCCGCGGGCCTCGCTTTCTGGAATTCGTCTCGTTTCTCGCGGCCGCGCAGGTTAGCGGCCCTCGATAACCACGACCTGTGGGCCCACGCGCCGGGAGGCGGTCAGGTCGTCTTGACGGGTGTTGTGGGCGGGAGTATGTTGACCGCGAGGGAGACCGGTCGGTCTCACCCATCAATTCCTCAGCAGGAGAGGACGAGCGTGCCCATTCCCACCGAACTCGTCGGGTCGCTACCGCGCCCGATGTCGTTGCAGCAGGCCTACGCCGACTACGACGAGGGCAAGATCTCATTCGATGATCTCCAGGCGGCACAGGATGCCGCGGCGGAGGACTCGATCAAGCGGCTGGAGGCGACGGGTGAGCCGATCGTCACCGACGGCGAGCAGCGCGAGTCGAGCTTCGCCACCTACAACCTCACCGACACGCTCGCCGGCACCGGCCTCGCCGACGGCTTGGCCGGCGACGGGCAGTTCTTCGCCATCTTCGACGACGGCCACAACCGCCAGCTGCCACGGATCACCAGCGGGCCCTTCCGCTACAAGACCTACGCCTCGCAGTTCGTGACCAAGAACAAGATGATCGCGACCCATCCGGTCAAGCAGGCGGTCATCTCCCCCTCCATGATGATGCTGCTCTATCCGCTCGACGGCGAGATCGACGGCTACCCCCGCGACCAGTTCCTGATGGACTGCGTCGACGAGGCCGAGAAGGACATCCGCCAGTGCTTCGACGCCGGTGCGGTGCGTGTGTCGGTGGACTTCACCGAGGGCCGGCTGGCCAACAAGAACGACTCGCGCAATCCGTGGACGGGCCGGAACATGCTGCAGGAGTTCATCGATCTCAACAACCAGCTGTTCTCCCGGTTCACCGCCGAGGAGCGGATGAACATCGGCGTGCACACGTGCCCGGGGGGCGACTGTGACTCGGTGCACTCCAAGGAGGTCCCCTACGGGATGCTCCTGGAGCACATGTTCGACATGAACGCGGGCTACTTCCTCATCCAGTGCGCCTCCGAGGAGGACCGCGAGAGCGTCTATGAGATGTGCGGCAAGTACCGCCGCGACGACGCCGATGGGGTCTCGCAGATGTGCTTCATGGGCGTCGTCAACCCGCTCAGCCCCGAGGTCGAGACGCCGGAGCACGTGCGCGACGAGCTCATGACGGCGTCACGGTACATCCCGATGAACATGCTCGGCGCCACCGACGACTGCGGCTTCTCGCCGTTCAGCCGGGACGTCAAGCCCATGCACGGCTCGCCGGACTTCGCGCGCGACGTGGCCATGCAGAAGATCTCGGCGCGGTTGGAGGGCGCGCGCATGGCCTCGGAGGCCATGGGGATGTGACCGGCGTCACACCGAACCGGCCAACCGGCCGGACGCCCTCTTGACGGCGCGGCGGCCGCGTGGCCTGTAGGGTCACGCTGGTGTCCACTGTGTCATCGCCCAACGGAGCCTCCACCCAGGACACGCGGTTCTGGCACCCGTTCGCGGACATGAACGCGGTGCGCGGCCGCGAGGTCGTCATCGACCGCGCCGAGGGCATCTGGATCTACGACAGCGACGGGCGCCGCTTCCTGGACGGGACCGCGAGCCTCTGGTACGCCAACGTCGGCCATGGGCGCACGGAGATCGCCGACCGCGTGCGCGAGCAGATGTCCAAGCTCGAGTCCTACTCGACGTTTGGCGACTGGACCAACGAGCCGGCGCGCGAGCTGGCGGGCCGGCTGTCCGAGCACGCGCCCATGCCCGAGGCGCGCGTGTTCTTCACCACCGGCGGCGGCGAGTCGATCGACACCGCGGCCAAGCTCGCGCGCCAGTACTGGGCGGTACAGGGCCGGCCCGGCAAGGTGCACATGATCACGCGCTCCGCCGCCTACCACGGCACCAACGGCTTCGGGACCTCACTGGGCGGCATCGAGCCCAACCGCGTCGGGTTCGGCCCGCTCGTCCAGGACACCTCGAACGTCGTGCACGACTCGGTGGCGGCCCTGGAGCAGGAGATCCTGCGGATCGGCGCCGACCGGGTCGCCGCGTTCTTCGCCGAGCCGGTGATCGGCGCCGGCGGGGTCTACCCACCCGCCGCCGGCTACCTGGAGGACGTCGCCGCCCTCTGCGCCGAGTACGACGTCCTCTTCATCACCGACTCGGTCATCTGCGGGTTCGGCCGGCTCGGCAGCTGGTTCGGCGTCGAGCGCTGGGGGCTTAAGCCCGACATGATCGTGTTCGCCAAGGGGGTGACCAGTGGGTATCTCCCCCTCGGTGGCGTCGTCGCCTCCGCGCGCGTGGCCGAGCCGTTCTGGTCTGAGCCCGGTCACGTGTTCCGTCACGGCGCCACGTACGCGGGGCACGCCGCGTGCTGCGCCGCGGGCCTGGCCAACCTCGACATTCTCGAGCGCGAGAACCTGATTCCGCGCGGCGCCGAGCTCGAGGGCACCCTGTACGAGGCGCTGTCGCGGCTGCGCGACCATGAGCTGGTCACCGAGATCCGCGGCGGCACCGGATTGATGGCCGCCGTCGGCCTGGACCTCGATGCCGGCGCCAACGTGGTGGCTGACGTGTTCGCGGCGGTGCGCGAGCGCGGCGTCCTCACCCGCCCGCTCGGCGCGGGCCTGGCCATGTCGCCGCCGCTGATCATCGAGCCCGACGAGATCGAGCTCATCGCCTCGGCGATCGGCGAGGCGCTCGACGCCGTCGTCAGCGCCCGCGGCGCCGCCCGCTGAGCGCCGCGCCTTGACGCAGTAAACCTATTGGTTTAGTGGGATAGGTGGGCGGGTGCTATCAATGACGCCGTGCCGCTGCGCGCGATGCCAGAGGTCGGGGGCTCGGTCCTCATCGACTACCTCGCTTCGACGGTGCACGGGACGGTCAAGGACGTGGCCGACGAGGGACGGCGGCTGGAGGTCGTGACCGAGGACGGGGCGACGCTCACCTTTGAGCTCAATCGCGCGACCGCGATGTTCACCGCCGGCGGCGGCCAGACGGCGCCGCGGCTGCGCTTCCTCGCGCACTAACGGTTGACCAACACACCCGGATGTAGGATGCTGGCGCCCGGTGGCCTTGCCCTAGGTCGCCGGCCTCACGTCGATAGGGATCGAAAGAAGGGGATGGGGTATGTGGCGTGAACTCGGGCGCACGGCCGTCTCGCGGCGGGCGCGACTGACGTATGGGCTGGCGGCGATCGCCACCCTCGCGCTCTGCACGAGCGCAATGGCGGCCGGCAAGGTGGTGACCGTCGGCACGCCGTTTTCCAGTGGGCCGCCATCGGTGGCGGTCGACAGCAGTGGCAACGCGCTCGTCGCGTGGGCCAACACGAAGGACCTGGGCGGCTCTGTCAACTTCGTCCAGTACTGCGTGCTCCCGGTGAACGCAACCGCGTGCTCGCACTCGGGCGACCTCCAGCCCGCAGACTCGGCGCAGTACATCGACGGTGTCCACGTCCTCAGCGACGGGGGCACGATGATCATCCTCGCCGACGTTTTCGGCGCCGCGGGCAACAATGCCGGCGACTACACGCCCGACCAGGAGTGGCAGTCCACCGACGGCGGCGCAACCTGGTCGCTGGTCAACGGTGGCCTGTCCGTGACCAGCGGGATCCTGAACGCCGACACGGGGCCGCTCAGTGCCGTGATCGTGCCCGGGACCGGCGTGCTGGGCTTCGGCTGGGACACCGCCGCGGGCGCGCCGACGTTCAACGCCTTCCCGCTGGCCGGGCCGCCGGAGTGCTCGGTGGCGATGTGCCCGGCCGGGTTCTCGACGCTCGAGCCCGACACCAACCCCGACACGCTCGGCAATCCCTTCGGTCAGTACGCCGCCGAGGCTGGCGCGCAGCCGGGGGTGATGGGCATCTTCGACACGAACTTCACCAATGGCCCGCTGGGCTGCGCCAAGAGCTTCGGCACGGCCTACGTGTACGGCTCGGGCAACCAGTCGGCCGCCAACAGCTACAACATCTCGCCCGGCCAGCCCGGGAGTGCCTGGAAGGTCGCGCTCGCGCAGGCCGACTGTAACGTCGAGAACCCCGGGATCGGCGGGGGACCGAGTGGGTTCGGCGTGCTGGAGTCAAACGAGGGCAACGCGACGACGGTCTATCACCGCTTCGACGCGGCGACGTCGAAGTTCGACGTGCCGATGGTCACCGTCGCCAACCAGACCGAGCTGTACGCCGCCGTCTCCCAGGACGGGGCCGGCGGCATCTACGGGACGTACCTGCTCGACGGGCCGGGCGGCCCCATCAACCTGTCCTACAGCGCCGACGGCGGCAAGTCGTTCGCCAGCGGGGTGCTCAACGCCAACACGGACGGCCGCGACGACCAGGTGACGAGCTCGGTCAACGGCGCCGGCCAGGGCTGGGCGGCGTGGCTCAACAACGGCTCGGTGGTCGCTCAGCCCTTCCAGGCCGCGGACGCGATCTCGCCCGTCAACGTGGGTGGAGGCGCGACCGACAACGGGACGACGGTCACCGTCACGGTGACCTGCACCTCGCTTCCGTGCACGGTGACGATCACGATCACCTCCTCCACGGTGACCGTCCATACCTCCTCGGTGGCGCTCAAGAAGAAGAAGCCCAAGAACGTGACCCTGGCCAAGGGCAAGTTCACGATCACCAAGTCCGGGGCCCACAAGCTCTCGGTCAAGCTCACCGGGGCGGGCAAGACGTTCCTGGCCGCGAAGAAGGGTCACATCAAGGTCGGGAGCACCATCACCGAGACCGTGGCCAAACACAAGAAGGTGACCACGCGCAACCTGACGCTGGCGATCAAGCCGGCGAAGAAGGGCAAGAAGTAGCCAGCCGCCCGAAAGCGGTGAACATCGGCCGGGCCGCGGCCATCTGGGTGACCAGGTGGCCGCGACTCTGGGCGCGGAAGTCCTCGATGCGGTGGCCGGCCCCCTCGATCTCGGCGATGTCGGCGGGGTCGACGGTCCAGCCCTCGATCAGCATGGACGGGGTCAGCTCGAGATGGGCCTGGCTGCCCCAGGCGCTGTGGCCGACGCGAAACAGGGCCGCGCCGGGGCCCGGGGTGGCGCCCAGCTCGGTCGCGTGAGGCGGCATCTCGATGATGTCCTCATGCCACTTGAGGACGGGCATACGGGCGGGGAAGGGGCCGAACAGCGGATCGCCGGCGGCACCGGGCAGGATGCTGAGCTCGGGCCAGCCCGCGTTCATGCGGCCGGCGTGGGCCACCGCACCCCCGGCGGCCACGGCCAGGAGCTGAGCCCCGAGGCACATCCCGAGGACCGGGACGCCCTGCGCCAGCGCCTGCTCCAGGAGCTCGACCTCGGCGGCGAGGAACGGATCCTCCGCCACCCGGGTGGCGCTCTGGCGCCCGCCGAGGGTGACGAGGCCCGCGATCTCGTGCGCCGAGGGGAGGGGCTCGGCGTCGCCCGGATTGCGCTCGATCACGGCGCAGCCCGAGGCCTGGAGCGCCTCGCGCACGATCCCGACCTGACGATCGGGGAGATGGGTGATGATCAGGGCCGGCTTCACGACGGCGCAGGATAGAAGCGGCATGACGTGCCACGCTGTAGCAATGCGCAGACGACTGATGTATGTGATGGCAGCGGCCATGGTGGCGCTGCCGGCCGTGACGGCCACGGCGGCCTCGACGACGGCGGCGGCCAAGCCCCGAATCGTCTGGGACCCGATCCCGTTCGGCGCGGTGCGCAAGGCGCAGATGACCGCGTATGTCCGCCGCCACTACGGCAGCTTCATGACGCCCACCTGGCGGCTCGTGCACCCCCACGTGATCGTGATCCACTACACCGACGCCGGCTACTCCTCGACGTTCAACACCTTCGCCAACGACGTCCCGGACTCCGAGCTGCACGAGCTGCCGGCGACCTGCGCGCATTTCGTGATCGACGCCGGCGGCGTCATCCACCAGCTCGTCTCGCTGGGCACGATGTGCCGCCACACGGTGGGGCTCAACTGGACGGCGATCGGGATCGAGCACGTCGGCTTCAGCGACGGCCAGGTGCTGGGCGACGCCCGGCAGATGTCGTCGAGCCTGGCGCTCGTCCACTGGCTGCAGTGCCGCTTCAACATCCAGACCCGGAACGTGATCGGTCACGCCGAAAGCCTGTCCAGCCCCTACCACCACGAGGACGTGCCCTCCTTGCGTACCCAGACCCACTCGGACTTCGTCCACCGCGACATGCAGACCTACCGCGCACGGCTGCGCCGGCTGGGAGGCTGCTGATGGCCGCCGAGAGGGTGGGGCGGGTGGGGCGGATCGGCGTGGTGGGGGCGGGCTTCATGGGTTCGGGGATCGCCGAGTCAGCGGCGTCGGCGGGCATCGACGTCACCGTCTTCGAGCCCGAGGCGGCGCCCCTGAAGCGCTCCCGTGAGCGGCTGGCGACATCGGTGGACCGAGCGGTGTCGCGCGGGAAGCTGACCGCCGAGGAGGCCGAGGGGCTCACCCGCCGCATCGCGTACACCAGCGAGTTCGGCGACCTTGCCGGCGTGGACGCGGTGCTCGAGGCCGTCACCGAGGACCCTCGGGTGAAGGGCAAGCTCTTCCAGCGGCTGGACGAGGCGCTCCCCGAGGCGCGGTTTCTGGCCTCCAACACGTCGTCGATCCCCATCGCCGAGCTGGCGGCGTGGACGCGGCGGCCGGAGCGCGTCATCGGGCTGCACTTCTTCTCGCCCGTGCCGGTGATGAAGCTCGTGGAGGTGGTGGTGGGCCTGGAGACCGATGACGACACCCTCACCACGGCCGAGGCGTTCGCGTCGGGACTGGGCAAGCGGCCGATCCGCACCAAGGACCGCTCGGGCTTCATCGTCAACATGCTGCTCGTCCCCTATCTGATGGCGGCGGTGCGCATGTACGAGGACGGCTTCGCCACCCGCGAGGACATCGATGACGGCATGAAGCTGGGCTGCGGGCACCCGATGGGCCCGCTCACCCTCTGTGACTTCATCGGCCTCGACGTCCTCTACGCGATCTGCGACTCCCTGTATGAGGAGTTCAAACGGCCCGAGTACGCGCCGACCCCGCTGCTCAAACGGATGGTGGTCTCAGGTCACCACGGCCGCAAGACGGGCCGGGGCTTCTACGAGTACCCCTCCTAGACGGCTCAGGCCGCGACGGCGATGAAGAGCTGCTCGTCGGCGGCGAGGCGCGCGCGCAGCGTCCGGAGGATCTGGGCGTGCAGCTGGCAGATGCGGCTCTCGGTGACACCGAGGATCTCGCCGATCTCACGCAGCGTCAGGTTGTAGACATAGAGCAGCACCGCGATCTTGCGCTCGCGCGGGGCCAGGCACTCAAAGGCCTCACGGAAGCGCTCCTTGGCCTCACCGGTGACGGCGAACTGCTCGGGATCAGCGTCGATGTCCTCGGAGATGAGGGTGTCGATCCGCTCGGTGGCTTGGTCCTCCTCGCCGTTGACCAGGGCGTTGAGCGAGCCGACCGAGGCCTGCGCAAGCTCGTCCTGGTGGCGGATCAGGTCGCGCACCTCGATGCCGAGGGCGTCGGCCAGCTCCTCACGGGTGGCACGGCGCCCATAGAGGCTGAAGAAGTTGTCACGGGCCTTGCCGATCTCGCGATCCCAGCGGCGCAGGGAGCGCGGTGCCCAGTCGTTGCGGCGCAGCTCGTCGAGCACGGCGCCGTGGATGCGGGTCCACGCGAACTGCTCGAGCGTCGCGCCCTTCTCCGGGTCGTAGCGGTCGATCGACTTGATGAGGGCCTCCAGGCCGCAGGAGATGAAGTCATCCACCTCGCAGCGCGCCGGCATCTCACGGATCTTGCGGTAGACGATGTACTTGACCATCGGGGCGAAGGTCAACACGAGACGATCACGCAGACGGGGGTCGCCGGTCCGCTGATAGTCACGCCACAGGTCTAGAGCCTGCTCAGCCGACAACCGTCCGGTCGCTGTAGTTGTAGCCATCTCACCCACTTTTGGTCCGATATGCACGAGGGAGTGCCGGGCCCATGGGTCTGGGCCTCCGGCGGGGTGAAGGTCGCTTAACACCCCGGATTTATGTCGACCGACTGGGGGGTTTCGCTCATCCCCATTTTGAGGTAGATATGTACGAGGTACGGCCCAGCAGCGTCGGGAGGAGGCGTCATGGAGGCCAGCCAGCCAAAGGTGCTCATCGTCGATGACCGCCCCGTCGCCCGGCGCGGGATGGAGCTGCTGCTCCGCGACGCCGGCTTCGCGGTCACGATCAGCCCCGACAACCCTGACAAAGCCCGCGCAGAGCTCGCCAAAGGTGGCCATGACGTCGCCCTGGTCGAGATCCGCCGCCACGTCGGCGACGGGGTGGAGCTCGCCCGCGAGGCGTCGCGCGGCGAGGGCGGTGTCCCGCTCGTGCTCTTCACCGGGTACGTCGCGCCGCGCCGGGCCCTCCGCGCCGCCGCACGGCTCGGGGCACCGGGATTGGTCCTCACGTCGTCTCCGATCGGGACGCTGGTCCAGGCGCTGCGCACGGTGGCGGCGGGCGGCACCTTCGTGGACCCGGAGGTGGCCCCGCTGATCGCCGAGACGGCGGCGGCACAGCGCGTGACGCGGCTCAGCCCCCGCGAGCGGGAGGTCCTGGACCTGCTCGCCGACGGCTACCAGGGCCCGGAGATCGCCGAGCGCCTGTTCCTCTCGCTGGAGACCGTCCGGACCCACATCCGCAATGCCGTGGGGAAGCTGGGGGCGCGGACGCGGGTGCAGGCGGCCGCGATGGTGGCGTGTGAGCGGGAGGAGGACTAGGCGCGTGCCGGGGTCGCTGTGTTGCCGTGAGGCGTCTCGGCTTGGTATCGGCGCACGTCAACGGCGGGCTTGGGAAGCGGGCCGGACGCTGCCGGGGCACTTGGAACGAACCTTGGGAGAAAAGTGTCGTCTGACGGTACTTATCTCCCAAAAGTACCTGGAATGTTGGCTCATTCGCCCTGGCCTCACCTTCCCAAGCAAGTCGTTGACGTGCGCCAATACCCTGCGCGACGTCGAAGGTTCGCCGAGCCGACCCCGAGCCGGCGGGCCGCGGCTAGGACTGCTGCGGCGGCGACGGCTTGACGACGTTGGAGCGCGTCGCGTCGCCGTCGGCGGACTTCAGGGGGGCGGGCAGGTCGGCGGGCAGCGCCGAGCCGGTGGCGTGGGCCGCGGCCTCGTTCTCGCGCTTGACCTCGAGCCAGATCTCCTCGCGATAGACGCGCACCGAGCGCGGGGCGTCGATCCCGAGGCGGACGGTCTGGCCGGAGACCTCCAGGACGGAGATGAAGACGTCGTCGCCGAGGACGACCCGCTCGCCTCGCCGGCGAGTGATGTTGAGCATTAGGAGGGGTCCCCGGCCGGGTCGGACGAGCCGTCCATGACCTCGGCGAACAGGGGCGCGCGCAGATCGCAGCCGGGCGCCTGGTTGATGATCTGGTGGCCGGTGCCGTTCCAGATGAGGATCGGCGCCCGCTGGTTGGCCGTGAACTCGGAGAGCTCGGCGCTGGCGACGACGGTCACGTAGACATCGACCGGCGTGGCGTCGTCGAGGTCGAGACGCCCGGCGTCGTCGTCGGTGAGCTCCACCTGGTAGTTGGAGAAGAACCGGTGCGGATCGGTCACGGGCAGCGAGAGACTGGGGTCATCGATGCAATGCAACCACAAGAAAGGGCTGGCGGGATCGTTGGTCAGCAGCGCATAGCGCGAGCCGCCGAGGCCGATCAGCCCGTCGGGGAACTCGATGACGGTCTCCGGGTCGATCTCGACGTGTCCGAAGCGCGTGCTCTCTATCGCGAGTGCCACAGCGGCAGCTCCTCTACCTGGGGATGACGTTCAGGCGGTCGATCTGAGTAAGCCTACTTGTGGGGCAGGCCAAGTGGCCTCTCCCGTCGGTACGCTCGCATTCGAGGCGACCACTGGGGTTAGTTCAGGAAGTTCATCAACGACGACTGAACGATATTGGCCCCCGCCTTCAGCGCGGCGGTGAAGGCCGCCTGCTGGTTGGAGAAGGTGGTCATGGCCTGGGCCATGTTGATGTCCTCGTCGTTGGACAGGGCAGCGGTATCGCTGTTCTGAAGCCCCGTGATGCGGTCGGCGGCCAGGGTCAGGCGGTTCTGGGTGGCGCCCACGCTGGCCTGAAGCTGGGTGAGGCTGTTCAGGCTGGTCTGAAGGTTGGAGATCTGGGTGGTGGACAGATCGGCGACACCGGCGCTGGTGCCGCTGCGCATGTCCGCGGCGATCGAGCGCAGCGTGTCCAGGAGCTTGCCGTCGTTGGCGCTCGTTCCGCTGCCCAGCACGCTCGAGGCGTCCACGTTGACCTGCAGCGTGGAGCCGGGGCCGATCTGGCGCGTCACCGCCGCGGTGTTGCCCTGGAAGGTGTCGCCGGTGGAGTTCGCGTAGGGCTGCGTGGTCGAGGCGGTGCCCGCGAAGATGTACTGGCCGTTGTACTGGGTGTTGGCCTCCTGCTTCATCGCGTCGGCCAGCTGGTCGATCTCGTCGGCCGTGGCCGAGAGGTCGGTGGGGGACTCCGCGCCGTTGGAGGCCTGCACCGTGAGCTCCTGGGCGCGCTGGAGCATGTTCGTCATGTTCTGCAGCGACGTGTCGGCGGCCGAGGCCCACGCGGTACCGTCGGTGATGTTGGAGTTGTAGTTGCTCAACCCCTGCAGGTCGTTCTTGAGCTGGATGGCCAGGCTCGCCCCGTAGGGATTGTCCGACGGCTGGTTGATGCTCAGACCGGTCGAGAGCTGCTGCTGGGTGTTGGCCAGCTGATCCTGGACGTTGTTGATGCTCGACAGCACCGACGCCGTGGTCATCTGGGTGGTGATGCGTCCGGAGATCATGGCCTAGAGCCCCGCACCGACGCTGTTGATGAGCGTGTCGAGGGTGCTGTTGATCGCGTTCATGACGCGCGCCGATGCCTGGTAGGCCTGCTGGTACTGGATCAGGTTGGTCATCTCCTCATCCATCGAGACGCCCGAGACGCTCTGGCGCTGGTTGGAGACCGCGGTCAGCACCGCCTGCTGGGTGCCCTGCGTGCTCTGGGCGGCCTGGACGCCGCTGCCGATCTGCCCGACGAAGGCGGCGTAGGCCTGGTCGGCCGGGCCGTTGGCGAGATTGCCGATGGCCTGCGCCAGGTCGGCCCCAGACGTGCTGGAGCTCGAGGCCTGGACCGTGGAGGTGGTGGCGGAGACCGCGATCGTCGAGGCCGAGGTCCCGGTGAAGAACGGGCTGGAGGGCTGCAGCCCGTTGACCGAGCTGATGACCTGGTTGGCCACGCCGTCCAGCGAGGAGATGTACTGGCCGACCGGGCCGGTGTTGGACGAGATGTTGAGCAGGGAGCCGAGCTGGCCGCCGGAGGCCGTGGTCAGCGTCTGGGGCCAGGTGACGGTGGTGCCGCTCACCAGCGGGCTCGAGGCGTCGCCGAAGTTGACCGTGACCGCGCCGTTCGAGCCCGTGCTGACCGAGATCTGGGCCAGGCTGGAGAGGTCGTCGAGCGCGCTGTCGCGCTGGTCCATCAGCGTGTTGGGCGAGATGCCCGCCTGCTGAGCCTGGCTGATCTGGGCGTTGAGCGTGGCGATCTGCTGGGCGTCCTGCGCCACCTGGCCGTTGGCTCCGGTGAGCGCCGCATACTGCTGGGAGGCCTGGCTCTGCACGGTTTGCATCTGCTGCGCAACGGCGTTGAAGGTGGAGGCCAGCGTCTGGCCGGCGCCGACGACTCCCTGCAGCGTCGCGGGACTCTGGTCGGTGGCCAGCGAGTTCCAGGCGCTCCAGAACTTCGACATCACGCTCTGCAGACCGCTGGTCGAGGAGTCGCTGACCGCGGTCTGGACCTGTCCGAGCTCTGAGGCGTTGGAGTTGGCGTTGCTGGTGGCGCTGTTCTGGGCGCGGTACTGGACGTCGAGGAACTGGTTGCGGATGCGGCTGATGTCCGAGATCGACACGCCGGTGCCGACCTGGGTGCCGCCGCCCTGGCCCGGGATCGTCAGCGGGACCGTCGCCGACGTCTGCACGGTCTGGCGTGTGTAGCCGGCCGTGTTGGCGTTGGCGATGTTCTCGCCGGTGGTGGTGATGGCGGCCTGAGCCGCCTCGAGGCCGCTCAGCGCCGTCTGCAGACCGGTGAAGGACGGGATCGTCACGGCGCTAGACCTCCAGGTCCAGGACCCGGTGGCGGCTGGACAGACGCGGGGCGGTCATGCGGTTGTGATCGCCGGCGGAGTCGTAGCCGAGGTGACGGTCGGCGTCGGTGAGGCGCAGCAGGTGGTCCAGGAACGCCAGCTCCTGGCTCATCAGCGCCCGGTTGACGTGGTGCTCGCGCTGGACCTCCTCCAGGATGCCGCGCAGCTCGGCGCTGCGGGCATGCGCCAGCGGGGCGCGGCCGGGATCCATGATCGCGTCGAGCAGGCTCATCGAGACGGCGGTGGGGGCCACGCCCAGGTGAGCGCCGGCGCGGTCGAGCAGGCGGGCGCGGTCGCGCTCGATGAGCGCGCGCCGCTGGAGCTCGGCCTGGAGCATTCCGGTGAGCGACACGACCTGCTGGACGTCGCGGGCGCGGATCGCCGCGCCCTGCTCCAGCACGACCTGCAGCAGGCGGCGGGCCGAGACCAGCTGGGCCTCGAGGTGGGCGATCACGTCGGTGGTGAGGGCCGCGTCGAACTGCTCGGCGGCGGGGACGATGACGCTCATTTCTTGGGCGCTCCCAGTCCGGGATCGATTGACTTGGCGATCTCCATGGCGATCCCCGTGCCGCCACCGGACATGATGCTGGTGGCCATCGTCTGGGGCAGCAGCGACGAGTAGGCGCCGAGGCCCCCGCTTCCGCCGACGCCGCCGCTGCTGCCGGCGCTCGAGGAGTCGCCGCTGGTCCCGCCGAGGCCGTCGTCGGAGCCGTCGAGGCCCGGGACGGTGGCCGAGAGCTGCTGAGCCAGCTGGTCGACGAGCACGTTCTCGAAGGCCAGGCCGGTCTGGTAGGCGTTCTTGGCCTTCTGGTCGCCGTTGCGGATGGCGGCCGGCTCGGTGGCCGGGTCCATCAGCGGCAGCGTGCCGGCCGGCATCGAGGCGCTGGTGGTCGGCAGCGCGGTGGTGGCGGAGATGGCGCTCATCACTGCTTGATCTGGTTGGCGATCTGCAGCATCTGGTCCTGGTACTGGACCGCCTTGGAGGCCATCTCGTAGCCGCGCTGGGCGGTGATCATCGCGCTCATGTCCCGGGACATGTCGACGTTGGAGCCCTCGAGCGCTCCCTGCTGGAGCGAGGCGCCGGCGGCCGGCCGGGTGGCGCCGCTGCCGGCGGTCACGCTGAACATGCTGCCGCCGTCGGCCTGGAGCTGATCCGGGGCGGGGACGTTGACGAGCGAGATCTTGCCGAGCGTGCGCGTGCCGTCGAGGACCTGGCCGTTGGGCTCGATCTTGAGGCTGCTGGGGTCGGTGCCCTTGGGAAGCTTGAGTGACGGCACCAGCGGGTTGCCCAGCTGGTTGGTGACCTCACCCTGGGCGTTGACCTGGAGCGCGCCGTTGCGGGTGAGGCCGATCGAGCCGTCGTCGCGGCGCACCTGGAGGTAGCCGGGGCCCTGGATGGCGACATCGAGCGAGCGGCCCGTGTTCTGGATGGCGCCCTGGGCGTCGCTGCGGCCGACGATCGTGGACTGCGAGCCGGCACCGGTGGCGATGTTGGGGCTGCCGGTGGAGGCGCCGCCGCTGGTGTAGAGCAGGTCCTCGAAGCCGACCCGGGTCGCCTGGTAGCCCGGAGTGTCGATATTCGCCATGTCGTTGGCAATGGCGTTGAACTGATTCTGCTGCGCCTCCATCCCTGAGGACGCGGCGTACAAGCTCTGCAACATCATGCGCCTCCGAGTGATCCGACGCTCTGCGCGTCTTCCTGCATCGTCTGGTTGATCGACTGGATCGCGCTCTGGCCGGCCTGGTAGGCCCGCAGCGACGAGATCATGTCGGTCATGGTCTGAACGGGGTCGACGCCGGAGGCCTCGAGCTCACCCTGGTGCACGACGCCGTTGGCGCGGCCGGTGGAGGCTCCGGAGAAGTAGTTGGTGCCCTGCTTGGCGACGTTGGGCACGTTGAAGACGCCGAGCGCGCTGCCCGGGACGGTGCCCTTGCTGCTCACCGTGATCGGCTGGCCGTTCTGGCCGAGCACGAGGTTGCCCTGCTGGTCGACGAGCTGGCTCGTGTTGTTGGACGAAAACTGGCCGTCGCGGGTGTATCGGATCCCCGAGGTGGTGCGCACGGCGAAGTAGCCATTGCCGGCGATCCCGAAGTCCAGCGCCTGGCCGGTCTGGTTCAGCGTGGCCGGGCTGGTGTCGGTGACGACCTTGCTGATGCGCACGCCGGTGTTGATCGTGCCGATCTGCTGCCCGCTGGACGTATTGGACAACAGCAGCGCGCCGAAGCTCTGCTGCTCGGCCTGATCGGTCTTGTAGCCCGGGGTCGAGGCGTTGGAGAGGTCATTGGAGAGCTGACTCTGGCGAACCTGCTCAGCGAGCATGCCGGACGCGGCAATGTAGAGACCGGGATCCATCGTACGGAGTTGATCGACAGGTGCTGCATAGTTCTTTAGCCGTGTCCGCACCTTTGGCCGTCAACCCCCAGGCGCTGCGTGTTCTCGTCGGCCCCGACATCAAGATCGTCCCCGGCCGGGCGGTGATGGCCCGGGTCGTCGAGGCGCCGCCGGGGCAGAAGGGCTCGCTGAGCATCGCGGGGTATCTGCTCGATGCCGAGCTGCCCGAGAACGTCCAGGCCGGCCAGGACCTCCGGTTGGTGGTCAAAGATGTCAACGCCGAGCGCGTGCTCCTGGCCATCACCGACCCGCGCGAGGCCGAGCAGGGCGCGCGGGCCCAGGAAGGTCAGCAGGCCGAGCAGAGTCAGCAGACCCAGCAGGCACCCCACGTGCCAGCGCCGGGGCCCGATCCGTCGCTGGCCGCGCAGGGTGGTTGGGGTCCGGTTCCCCTGCCCGGGGGCGGCTCCGTGCAGGTCACCGAGCGCGACGCCGGCGGCGCGCACGGGCGCCCGGGCGAGCGCCAGAACGTCCTGCTGCGCTACAACGCCCCGTCGCTGGGCGCGATCGACCTGCACTTCCAGATGGACGCGGGGGCGCTGAGCCTGTCGGTCAGCCTGGCCCCTGGCCAGCCGCTCGAGCTTGGCCAGGCCGGCGCCGAGAGCCTGCGCCGGGCGCTGGCCGAGTCCATGCCCGGCCGCGCCGTCTCGGTGACCGTCTCCCCCCGGCGCGAGCCGCTGGACGTTTATGCCTGAGCCGCCGCCACGCCGGCGCGCGACCGCGCTGCACTACACGCACGGGGACGTCGCCCCGACCGTGACGGCCACCGGCGCGGGCCTGTTCGCCGAGCGGATCATCGCGGCCGCGCGCGAGGCGGGCGTGCCCGTCCGCGAGGACCCGGCGCTGGTGGAGGCCCTCGCCGCGCTGAACCTCGGCGCCCACGTGCCCGACGCACTGTGGAAGGCGGTGGCCGAGACGCTGGCCTGGGCCTACCGGCTGGACGCCGGGGCGACGCGCCGCCACAGCTGAGCTTGAGCAATCCCCGGCTGCCCTGGACTTAAGTCCGGGGCCGGGGCCGCCGATGATGAGAGTGCTCCCTCGGTAAGGATCTCTCCATGGCTCTTCGCCTCACTGGCAACACCCTGCAGTCCTCGACGCCCGCGGCCCCGTCCGCTCAGCCGGCGATCACCTCGGAAAGCCGCGTCGTCGAGGCGCGCACCGCGCTGGGCCGCGGCGACGTACCCGCCTTCAGCGCGCTGTTCGCCACCGCCGACGAGCTGACCGACCCGCAGCGCCGCTTCCACGCCAAGCTGGCGCTCATCGATGCCGGCATGGGCGTCACCGCGCAGGCCGCCGAGGGCCTGGCCACGCGTATCTACGTGGCCGTCGCCGGCGCCGCGCTGGACATGCTCGAGGACGCCCCCAGTGAGCCGACCATCCTCAACCTCGCCGGCGTCGCCCTGTATGAGCTGTGGAGCCTCGACGCCGCCCAGGCGCTGTTCCGCGCCGCCCGCCGCCTGGACTCCAGCCTGCCCAACGTCGAGGGCAACCTCGACGAGGTGGCGCGCCGCAAGCGTGCCGGCCGCCGCACCCGCCCGCTGCACGCCGCCGTGCCGGGCCTGGCCCGCCGCGCCACCAGCGTCGCCAACCGCGCCAAGCCGGCCACCGGCCTGACGCTCAGCCTCTGCATGATCGTGCGCGACGAGGAGCAGATGCTCCCGCGCTGCCTGGCCGCCGTGGCCCCCGCGGTGGACGAGATCGTGATCGTCGACACCGGCTCCACCGACGCCACCGTCGAGATCGCGAAGTCCTTCGGCGCCAAGGTCATCGAGTTTCCGTGGACCGGGTCCTTCTCGGAGGCGCGCAACGTCTCCTTCGAGGCCGCCACCGGTGACTGGGTGATGTACCTGGACGCCGACGAGGTGCTCGTGCCCGAGGACATCGAGCAGCTCCGCGCGCTCACCGGCCGCACGTGGCGCGAGGCCTTCTACCTGGTCGAGACCAGCTACACCGGTGAGCTGGGCGACGGCGGCGCGATGGTCAACAACGCGCTGCGCGTCTTCCGCAACCGGCCCGAGTACCGCTTCAAGGACCGGCTGCACGAGCAGATCGCTCACACGCTGCCCACCTACATCCCGGGCCGCGTCGAGCAGACGCCCGTCCGCGTCACCCACTACGGCTACCTCGGTTCCGTGCGTGACGCCAAGGAGAAGTCCCAGCGCAACGTCGAGCTGCTGCGCCGGCAGGCGGCCGAGTCGCCCAAGACGCCGTTCCTGCACTTCAACCTCGGCTCCGAGTACATCGTCGTCGGCGACCTGAACGCCGCGATCGACGAGCTCAAGACCGCCCGGTCGCTGGTCGAGGCCGAGGGCAACCTCCTGCGCGCCGAGTACGTGCCGTCGCTGTTCACGCGTCTGGTCATGGTGCTCCGGATGGCCGGCAAGCTGGTCGAGGCCAACACCACCGCGAGCGAGGGCCTCAAGCTGTTCCCGCAGTTCACCGACCTCGTCGTGGCCCAGGCCCGCACCGCCCAGATGCAGGGCGACACCGACACGGCGGTGGCGTTGTTTGACCGCGCCATCGCCATGGGCGACGCCCCGGCTCGCTACAGCCCGATGGTCGGCAGCGGCACCTTCCTGGCCCGCCTGGCGCTGGCCGAGCTGTACCTGGAGCTGGGCGAGGCCGCCAAGGCGCGCACGCAGCTTGAGTGGTGCGTCGAGCACCACCCGGAGTTCGTGACGGTGGCCGCCCCCTACACGTCGGCGCTGCTGCACGACGGCGTCGCCCCCGGCGAGGTGGCCGCCGAGCTCCAGCGGCTCGACACGCTGCCCGCCGCCGTCCGCCTGACGGTGGCCGCGCTCCTGCAGCAGGCGGGCGCGAGCCCCGAGGCCGAGGCCGAGTACCGCCGGGCGCTCAGCGACGCTCCCGCCGACACGAGGGCCCGGACCAGCCTGGCCGAGCTGCTGCTCGCCCGCGGCGACTGGGACGAGGCCGCCGAGCTCGCCTCGGCCGTGCCCGCCGATGATCCCTACGCCGGTCTCGCCGTCCGGATCGAGCTGTGCGGCACCGTCGGCCGCGCCGACGCCGCGACGGTGCAGGCCCTGCTCGGGCGCGCCGCGCGCGCCGGGCTATCAGCCGCCGAGGGCGCCGTGTTCGAGACCTGGGCCGCCATCGCACAGGGCGCGACGGAGACCAAGCCGGTGCCGGTCGCCGGTGCCCCGCTGCTGGGCGTGATCCTGGAAACGCTGCTGCGCGGCGCCGACGGCGAGCGCTTCGTCGCGCTGCTGCCGGCACTGGAGCAATCGCAGCTGGCCCGGCGCGAGCAGCGCGAGCTGCTGGCCCAGATGTACCTCAAGTTCGGCCTCGTCGACCGCGCGGCACAGGAGTGGCTCGCGGTGGCCTCCGAGACTCCCGACGTCCGGTCGATGGTGGGCCTGGCCCAGATCGCCCTGGCCCAGGAGATGACCGAGGATGCGGCCAACTTCGCCACCGCGGCGCTCGAGCTCGACCCCGCGTCGGCCGAGGCCAAGGCGTTGCTCAACGCGCTGCCGGCCCCGATCGCCGCCTAAGCGGAATGTTGGACATCTAGCCGATGATGCTCAAGTTGCAGGGGGCTGCGCTCGATTACACCGAGCAGCATGACTTCTCGGTCCTCCCGCTTCCCACGCAGCACCGACGTCCGCACGGACGACATCCCCGCCTCCCCGCCCCCGGAGGTGCTGGACGCGATCGGCCGTGCTCACGAGGCCTACGAGCGACTGGCAGCGTCCGGGCGGCACGTGCACTTCGACCTCAACGAGGTATCGGGCCGGCTCGCGCTGGAGCTGACCGATGCCGCCGGCACTCCGCTGCGGACCCTGTCTCCGCGCGCGGTGCTCGAACTCGCCGCGGGCGCCACGCTCGACTGACGCACTGAAAGGGATCCCGCATGTCCACGAGCCCAATCTCCACCTCCACCTCCACCTCGGCCGCGGGTCTGTCCTCGCTCACGGGCGGCGGCCTGCAGGTGACGGGCCTGGCCTCAGGCCTGAACACCAACCAGATCATCCAGGAGGAGATGGCGATCTACCAGCAGCCGGTGACCAACCTGCAGCACCAGCAGAGCGGTCTGACGGCGATGAACAAGCAGCTCACGAGCATCCAGTCCGAGCTGCAGACGCTGTCCTCCGACGCGCTGTCGGTGGGCGACCCGACTCTCTTCAAGACCCAGCAGTCGGTGACCTCGTCAGACACGACGCGCGTCCAGGCCTCCAGCGCCACCGGGGCCGGCGTCGGCGGCTACCAGGTGGCGGTCACCCAGCTGGCCAACTCGGCGCAGGCCACGTACGGCTTCACCAGCCCCTCCAGCACCGACGACAACATCACGATCAACGGCAACCCGTACACGATCAAGGCCGGCGAATCGATCCAGGACTTCGTCGACTCGGTCAACAGCGACCAGAGCGGCACCGTCTACGCCGCCGCCACCAACTCGGGCACCGTGGTGTTCTCCTCACGCCAGACGGGTGCCAGCTCGGCGGTCTCGGTCAATGACACCAGCGGCGGCGGCGCCCTGGCGCTGCAGTCCTCCAAGGCCGGCCAAAACGCGCTGTTCAGTGTCGACGGCGTCAACGGCAGCTCAGCCTCCAACACGGTCACCAACGCGATCGGCGGCGTGGCGCTCACGTTGACCGGTGTCACCACCACCACCGGCCCGATCACCGTCAACGTCGGCGCCCCGGCTCCGAACTCGACCAACATCTCCAGCGCGATCAACACCTTCGTCACGCAGTACAACAAGGTCATCTCCGACATCCAGACCCAGCTGTCACAGCAGCCGTCGAGCTCGGACCCGACGCAGGGCACCCTCTATGAGGACCCGGGCCTCAAGAATCTGCTGACCTCGATGCGCTCGATGATGTACACGCCGGGCTCGGGCCTGCCGACGGGCGCGGCCACCATGGACGACATCGGCGTCAGCACCGGCGCCACCACGGGCGGCGGCGCCGAGTCGGCGTCGGCGCTGGCGGGCAACCTGACGCTGAACGCCACCACGCTGACCAACATGCTGTCGTCCAACGCCAGCGGGGTGCAGGGCATCCTCAAGAGCTGGTCCTCGAGCTTCGTCAACCTCGCCGACAACGCCGCCGACCCGAGCGGCACGATCGCCGCGCGGATCACCGGCGACAGCTCCCAGATCTCGAACCTCGGCAACCAGATCTCCTCGATGCAGTCGGCGCTCACCGACAAGCAGAACTTCCTCGTGCAGGAGTTCGCTCAGCTCGAGGCGGCGCTCTCCTCCAACCAGTCGGAGAGCAGCTGGCTGACCAGCCAGATCGCGTCGCTGCCGGTCATCTGATTCACCGGCGGCGAGGCCCCCGAGCGTCGGCCTCGACCATCCGCGGAATCCGCTCAATGTCTGCCGAGCGCTGCCGATCACTCTGACATGACCCTCGATCAAGGATCCTCCACACCCGCCGGCGCCACGCGCCGGCCCCGCACCACCGCCGGCCTGCGGCGCGTCCTCAGCCGCCTCGGCGTCCGCGGCCGTCTGTTCGGTCTCGCCATCGCCCTGGTCCTGCTCGGCGGCCTCTGCGCCGGGGTCGCCACGAGCGGCCTCATCGGCCAGAAGGGCAAGGTCCATGCGGTCGGCACCGTCTTCAAGGATTTCCGGACCGAGCGCGACGCCTACGAGGGTTGGCTCACCGCCGACGACCAGATGAACATGTACGCGGCTCTGGAGGTCCTGCGCGACCCCAAGCAGCGGCAGCTGGCCAACGTCACCTGGGGCCAGGTGGTCAGCGGTCACCAGCAGGCCGTCCAGTCGCTGCGCTGGCTGATCGCCAACGCGACGAACCCCGCCACTCGGAGCAAGGCTCAGACCACGCTCCAGGATCTCAGCGCCTACTACGGCTTCACGCTGAAGATGCACGCGGCCGTGCTCGCGGGCAATCCGACGCTCGCCGTCCGCCTGGTCACGGTCAGCAACGCCCCCTCCTCCAACCAGACCCAGGCCGACTTCGACACGATGGGCAAGGCTCTGACGGCGGACGCCGCGCTGATCAACACCCAGGCCAACTCGGCGGCGAGCAGCTCCGAGCGCCTCGTGCTGATCGTGGCGGCGGTGGCCATCCTGCTGGCGATCGCGATCACGCTGTGGCTGGCCCGCTCGATCATCGGCCCGCTGCGCGAGATGACCGACGCCGCCGAGCTGATCGCCGAGGGCGACCTCGACGTCGACCTCAATGCCGACACCGAGGATGAGCTCGGGCGCCTGGCCGGCGCCTTCGAGAGGTCGGTCGCCTACCTGAACGAGATGGCCGACGCCGCGGAGCAGGTGGCCGCCGGCGATCTGTCGGTCACCGTGGAGCCCCGCTCAGACCGCGACGTCCTCGGCGGCGCCTTCCAGCGCATGCGTTCCAAGCTGGCCAGCACCATCGAGGACATCGCCCGCAACTCCGACAGCGTCGGCTCGGCGTCCTCGGAGATGGCTCAGTCAAGCCAGCAGGCGGGCATGGCCGTCGGGGAGATCGCCAATGCGGTCGGCTCGGTCGCCGAAGGCGCCGAGACCCAGGTGCGGTCGCTGGAGCAGGCGCGCATCGTCAGCCGGCAGATGGCCTCGGCTTCCGAGGCGTCCGCCGCCGACGCCGAGCAGACGGCCAGCGCCGCACGCCAGGCACGGACCGTCGCCGAAACCGGCGCGAGCGCCGTGCGCCGCGCATCGGATGCGATGCTGGCGGTGCGCGACTCGAGCAGCGAGATCACCGAGCGGATGCGCGAGCTCGGCGATACCAGCGAGCGAATCGGTGGGATCGTCGACACCATCACCGCGATCTCCGAGCAGACCAACCTGCTGGCGCTGAACGCCGCCATCGAGGCCGCCCGCGCCGGAGAGCAGGGCAAGGGCTTCGCCGTCGTCGCCGAGGAGGTGCGCAAGCTCGCAGAGGAGTCTCAGCAGGCCGCTGGGACCATCGCCGACCTCATCGGTCAGATCCAGTCCGAGACCGGCAAGACCGTCGAGGTCGTCGCGGCCGGCGCCCGGCAGACCGAGGACGGCGTGCAGATCGTCGAGGAGGCCCGCGAGGCCTTCGAGCGCATCGCCGAGAGCGTCCAGGACATGGATGAGCGGGCGCAGCGGATCACCGCCGCCGTCGCCGAAATCGTCGCCTCGGGCACCCAGATGCAGCAGAGCATCGAAGAGGTCCTGAGCGTCGCCGAGCAGTCCTCGGCTTCGGCCGAGGAGGTCTCGGCCACCACCGAGCAGACCAGCGCCTCAGCGCAGCAGATCGCGGCCTCGGCCGGCGACCTGGCGCACACGGCGGAGAACCTGCGCGGAGTCGTCCGTCAATTCAAACTGGTGTGAGAAAAGACCCCATGAGCACATACGCCGCGACCTATTCCCCCAACGCCTACCGTGCCAGCGCGGTCCTGACCGCGTCCCCCGGCCAGCTGATCGTAATGCTCTACGACGGCACCCGGCGCTTCCTGCACCAGGGCGCCGTGGCGATGGGCGACGGTGACATCCCCGCCGCCCACAACAAGCTCACGCGCGCCGAGGACATCATCCGCCACCTGCGCAACACGCTCGACATGGACCAGGGCGAGCTCCCGGCCCGCCTGCAGTCGATCTACACCTTCTCCCTCTCGCATCTGCGTCAGGCCCGCCTGGACCAGGACCCCTCGAAGATCCTCGAGATCGACGACATCCTGGGCAAGCTCCGCGAGTCCTGGGCGGCGATCGCCGACCAGCCGGTCGATGAGCGCTGAGTCCGTCGAGCCCTACGAGGCGCTCGCCGCGCTCATCGAGCGCGAGCTGCAGCTCGTGTCCCAGCGCAGCTTTGACGATCTTCAGGCACTGAAAGAGGTGCGTGCCGACCTGCAGAACTCGCTGCCGGGCACGCCCCCGGAGGAGGCGCGGGCGACGCTCGAGCGCTGCCGCCAGCTTCAGAAGCGCGTCGAGATCGAGCTCCTGCGCGTGCGCGAGGTGCTCCTGCTGGAGCTGGGCCGCGTCCGCCAGGCCCAGCGCACCGCCGACGGGTATGCCCCGCCGCGCCAGCGCGTCTCGATGGTCGCCGCCACCGCCTGAGATCTCTCCCCGTGGCGGTTGCGGCCTCGACCAGGCCGGTCGCCGGCTCCGCCTCAGACCTTGAGCGCAGTTCCCCCCGATCGGCCGGTCTCAGCGTTATTGAGCTGAGGCCGGCCGCTCGGCGTCTGGGCAACGCAAAGTTTTTTGGGGCGTCCTAACACTTGGCCCTAAAGACTTTCCGCCAGACGCCGACATTAGAAGGGACCGCACGGAGTGGTCATGTAGAGCCCAAGGAGGGCCAGTGCAAAGCGACCTGAACCTATGTCCCTCCTTGACTCCACTCAGCTTGCCCTCGAGGCAGCCATGCGCGGCTCGATGCTGCGCCAGACGCTCCTGACCAACAACCTGGCCAACGCCGATACCCCCGGCTACCAGCGCGAGGACGTCAACTTCCAGAGCACCCTGGCCAGCGCCATGCAGAATGGCCAGTCGCCGAGCTCGATCAACTTCAGCCCGGTCAAGCAGTCCGGCACCGTCGGCGCTGACGGAAACGGCGTCAACGGCGAGCAGGACTCGGCCCAGCTGGCCGAGAACGGCCTTCTCTACGAGGATCTGACCGCCGTCGCCGCACAGCGCGAGTCGATCCTCAAGACCGCGATGGGCGCGCCCGGGTCATGAGCATCTTCGACGCAATCGACCTGGCCGCCTCCGGCCTCACCGCCGAGCGCGTGCGGATGGACGTCACGTCCGAGAACCTGGCCAACGCTCAGACCACGCAGGCCGCGAACGGCCAGCCGTATCGCCGCCAGGAGGTCGTGCTCCAGCAGGTGGGCGGCGGCTTCGGCGCCCAGCTCGCCGGCGCGATGGGCCAGAGCGGCGCGACGGCCGGCGGCGTGCAGGTGGCCGGCATCGTCAACGACCCGACGCCCGATCAGCTCGTCTATGACCCCGGTCACCCGGGGGCCAACGCGCAGGGCTACGTGAAGATGCCGAACGTCAATCCCGTAACCGAGATGACCGATCTCATCTCCGAGTCCAACTCCTACCAGGCCGACGTCACCGCGATGAGCACGGCCAAGACGATGTTCTCCAAGACGCTGGAGCTCCTCAAATGATTCCGGCGATCTCAGGAGCACTCGGCCAGCTGAACCCGAGCGAGTGGGGCGTCGGCTCCATCGGCGGGATCGGCTCGGCTCACGCCAACCCGGCCGGCCAGGCCGGCGCCGGGAGCTTCAGCGGCGCCCTGAGCAACGCGCTCAGCTCGCTGGAGCAGACCCAGGCCAACGCCACCCAGGCGTCGCAGGGACTGGCCACCGGCCAGCTGTCGGACCCCACTCAAGCAGTTACCGCGGTCGAGAACGCGTCGTTGTCGATGGACCTGGCCTCCCAGATCCGCGACAAGCTCGTCTCGGCTGAATCCACGATCTTCCAAACCCAGGTCTAACGCATGCCCAACTTCGGAGAGATGGCCAAGAAGATGTCGCCCAAGGGCTGGGTGATGCTCGGCGGTTCCCTCGTGCTGGGCGTCGCCTTCCTGATGATCGTGATGTCGGTCGCGTCCAAGCCCAGCTACTCGACGCTCGAGGCCGGCATCGATCCGGCCCAGACGGGCAAGATCACGAGCACCCTCTCGGCCCAGGGCATCAGCTACCAGCTGCAGAACAACGGCACCGCGGTCGCCGTCAACTCCAGCCAGACCGCGCAGGCGCGCGTCGCGCTGGCCACCGCCGGCCTGCTCACCACCCAGCAGCCGGGCTTCTCCCTGCTCAACTCCCAGCAGCTCGGCCAGAGCAACTTCCAGCAGCAGGTGACCTACGAGCGCGCCCTGGAGGGTCAGCTCGCCTCGACGATCCAGACGATCAACGGCGTCACCTCGGCCACCGTGAACCTGGTCATCCCCAACAGCCAGGACCAGCTCTTCTCCGACCAGACCCAGCCGGCCACCGCATCGGTGCTGCTCGGCGGCACTCAGCTCCCCGCGAGCTCGGTGCGCGGCATCGCCCAGCTCGTCGCCTCCAGCGTCCCGGGGCTGCAGATCGGCAAGGTCACCGTCACCGGCGCCGACGGCTCGCTGCTATGGCCCGCCGCCAGCGGCGACGGCGCCGGCGCGACCACCCAGCAGCAGGCCAACCAGAAGTACGACGCGACGATGGCCTCAGAGGTCAACGCGATGCTGGCCCAGACGCTGGGCGCGGGCAAGGCCCAGGTCGTCGTGAACGGCAACGTCAACGCCAACCAGGCCACCCAGGACGCTCTGGTCTATGCCAAGAAGGGCACCCCGCTGACCCAGACGACGTCCAACGAGACGCTCAAGGGCGGCAACGCCTCCGCGTCGGGCGTCGCAGGTACGGCCGGCAACATCCCCGCCTACGCGGCGGGCGCGGCCGGCGGCGGCACGGGCTCCAACTACGCCAACAAGACCACCAACACCAACTTCGGCGTCGACAAGACGATCACCCACACGGTGCTCGCCCCGGGCAACGTGCTCAACCAGACCGTCTCGGTGCTCGTCGACAAATCGGTCCCGGCGACCTCGCTGCCCGCGATCAAGCAGGCCGTGTCCAACGCGGTGGGCCTGAACACCAAGCGCGGTGACACGCTGTCGGTCGGCCAGCTGGCCTTCGCCAAGGCTCCGACCACCGCGACCCCCGCGGCCGCGCCCACCTCGATGCTCAAGTACGCCAAGTACGGCGCGGCCGGGCTGGGCTCGCTCATCTTCCTGGTCTTCGCCGGGCGCATGCTGCGCCGCCGCGAGCGTGAGGCCTTCGCCGGCCAGCCCACGTGGCTGCGCGAGCTCGAGACGCCCCGCAGCCTGGCCGCCCTCGAGGCCGGCCAGCAGGGCGCGACCGTCGTCAACAGCGGCGAGCCCACCGAGATCACGGCCCTGAGGTCACCGGTCAACGTCGCCCGCCGGCAGGTCGAGGACCTGGTCGAGCGCGACCCTGAGCGCGTCGCCCAGCAGGTGCGTGCCTGGATGACCGAGGAGGACTAGTCAGATGGGAGCGGTCGAAGTCTTCCAGCCGCAGGCTGCGGTTCCCGCGGCGGCCAACGCCGCCGCGGCGGCGGCCATCGCCAAGATCCGCGGTCGCCAGAAGGCGGCGGTGCTGCTCGTGTCGATCGGCACCGAGCGCGCGGCGCAGGTCTTCGCGCGCCTCAAGGACGAGGAGATCGAGGCCCTGTCGCTGGAGATGGCCAAGCTCCAGTTCCTGGAGCCCGGCGTCGCCGACGGCGTCCTCTCCGAGATGGCCGCCCTCGTCATGGCCTATGACTCGCTCAACGCCGGCGGCGTGGACTACGCCCGTGAGGTGCTGGAGCGGGCCCTCGGCCCGGAGCGCGCCGCCGAGATCATCGGCCGGCTGTCGAGCGTCATCGAGAAACGGCCATTCGAGTTCCTGCGCAAGACCCCGCCCGAGCAGGTCGTCACCTTCCTGCGCAACGAGTCTCCGCAGACCACCGCGCTGGTCATCGCCAACCTTCACACCACCCTGGCCGCGCAGGTCCTCTCCAATCTTCCCGAGAACGAGCAGCCGGACATCGCTCTGCGAATCGCCCGGATGTCTGAGACCAGCCCCGACGTCGTCAAGCAGGTCGAGTCGGTGATGAAGCAGAAGCTGGCCAACGTCGTCCAGCAGGAGTACTCGGCCGCGGGCGGCGTCAAGTCGCTGGCCGAGATCCTCAACAACGCCGATCGGTCGACCGAGCGCAACGTGCTCGACAAGATCACCGAGACCGACGAGAGCCTCGGCGCCGAGGTCCGGCGACTGCTGTTCATCTTCGAGGACATCACCAAGCTCGACGACCGGTCCATCCAGCTCATCCTGCGCGAGGCCGATCAGAAGGACCTGGCCCTGGCGCTCCGCGGCGTCGCCGACGACGTCAAGGAGCGGATCCTGGCCAACATGTCCGAGCGCGGCGCCCAGATGCTCATCGAGGAGATGCAGTTCCAGCCGCCGCAGCGCAAGCGCGACATCGAGGAGGCGCAGGGACGCATCGTCGCCATCGTGCGCAAGCTCGAGGAGGCCGGCGCCGTCGTCCTGTCGCGATCAGAGGAAGACGTTGTCTTCTGAGACCGCGGCCGCGACGATCGCGGCCTACACCTTCCGCCAGCTGGAGGCCCCGGCCGGCTCCGTGCGCGATGTCGCCGACGTCCTGTCGGCCGCTCACGCCGACGCCGATCAGATCCGCCAGCAGGCTCGCGCCGCCGGCGAGGCCGAGGGTCGCGCCGCCGGCCTGGCCGCGGCCCGCGCCGAGATGCAGCCCTCGCTGCACGCGGTGGGCGGCGCCGCCCAGGCGCTGGACGCTGCCCGCGACCAGGTCATCGCCGAGCTCGAGCACGACGCCGTCGCCCTGGCCCTGCGCCTGGCCGAGCAGATCGTCGCCGCGACCATCGAGGTCGAGCCGGAGCGCATCGTCGGGATCGCCTCGGTCGCGCTGCGCCGCATCCGCGACCGCCAGCACGTGACCCTCGTCGTCAACCCGGCCGACCTCGAGCTGATGCGAGAGTCGATCACGCGACTGCAGTCCGAGCTGGGCGGGATCGAGCACCTCAACGTCCAGTCCGACCGCCGCGTCGGCCGCGGTGGCGTGCTGGCCCGCACCGACGAGGGCGAGATCGACGCGTCGATCGAGACCCAGCTGGCCCGTGCTCGCGAGGTCGTGGCCGCCGAGCTGGGCCCCCGGAGCGGGAGTCCCGACGATGAGGTCTGACACCTTCGCGCGTCCGGCCCTGGGTCGGGTCGCACGGGTCATGCAGGACGAGGATCTGGCACGCCGCCGCGGCCGCGTGCGCGATCTGATCGGTCTGATCATCGAGGCGACCGGCCTCCAGGTGGAGATGGGTGAGATCTGCCTGGTCGGTGACGGTCGCGACCGGCCCAGGGTTCCCACCGAGGTGGTCGGCTTCCGCGGCGGGCGAACCCTGCTGATGCCGCTCGGCGAGCTGAGCGGCATCGGCCCGGGCACCTCCGTGCACCCGACCGGCAGCCCCTTCAAGGTGGCGATGGGCGACGGCCTGCTCGGGCGCGTCATCGACGGGTTGGGCAAGCCGCTGGACGAGTTCGGCGACCTGGACGAGTCCACGCCGCGCGCCGCCACCGCCACGCCTCCGGACGCTCTGACCCGGCCGCGCATCTCAGAGCGCGTGGGCCTGGGCGTCCGTGCCCTGGACACGCTGGTCCCCTGCGGCCTGGGCCAGCGCCTGGGCATCTTCGCCGGCTCGGGCGTCGGTAAGTCCTCGCTGCTGGGGATGATCGCCCGGTCCACGACCGCCGACGTCAACGTCATCGCCCTCGTCGGCGAGCGAGGCCGCGAGGTCCGCGAGTTCGTCGAGCGCGACCTGGGCGATGCCCTGGCCCACTCCGTGGTCGTCGTCGCCACCTCCGATCAGCCGGCCCTGGTCCGGATCCAGGCCGCGTTCACGGCCACGGCGATCGCCGAGCACTTCCGCGACCAGGGCAAGAACGTGATGCTGATGATGGACTCGGTCACCCGCTTTGCCATGGCCCAGCGCGAGGTCGGCCTGGCCATCGGCGAGCCGCCGGCCACCCGCGGTTACACGCCGAGCGTGTTCGCCCTGCTGCCGCGACTGCTCGAGCGCGCGGGCACCAGCCCTCAGGGCTCGATCACCGGCCTGTACACCGTGCTCGTCGACGGTGACGACATGAACGAGCCCATCGCCGACGCGGTGCGGTCGATCCTCGACGGCCACATCGTGCTCACGCGCTCACTCGCGCACGCCGGCCACTACCCGGCGATCGACGTGCTGCAGAGCGTCAGCCGGCTCGTCGGCGAGATCGTCACCCCCGAGATCCGCGAGGCCGGCACCCGGCTGCGCTCGGCGCTGGCGTCCTATCGCGAGAAGGAAGACCTCATCTCGATCGGCGCCTATCAGCCCGGCACCGACCCCCTGCTGGACGCGGCGATCGCGTTGCGCCCGGCGATGGACGGCTTCCTGCGCCAGTCCATCGACGACCTCACCACACCCGACGAGGCCGACCATGCGCTGCTGAACCTGGCGGCGCAGCTGCCGGGCACCGGCGAGCTCACGCCGGTCGTCGATGTGCCGGTGGGCCACGCCGCCCGCCATACCCACGCCTGCGGTCCCGGTGGGCGCCCCCGGTGGCGCCCCGGCCGCCATCCCGTCGCTGGCCCTGCACGCCTGAGCACGCATGCTGCGCCGCCGCTCGGATAACCGTCCAACGGGACTGAAGTCTCGCCGAAATCGGCCGAATAACTGACCATGGCCGGTCCCTCGTTCCGATTCCGCCTTGAGCGTGTGCGCGTATTGCGCGAGCGCGCCGAAGATGAGGCCAAAGAAGCTTTCGCCGGCGCCATGATGGACCGGCTGCGCTCCGAGCAGGAGACCGAGAACGCGGCCGAGCGCGTCGCCCAGGCTCGTGAGGCCCAGCTCGACGCCACGGCCGCGCCGATGAGCGCCACGGAGCTCATGGCCCGCCAGGCCTACCTGGAGCGCTCCGAGCGCGCCCATCAGGCCAGCAAGGAGGACCTGCACCGTCACGATCAGACCCTGGAGCAGCGCCGCGGGGAACTGACCGAGGCCGCGCGCGACCGCCAGGCCCTGGAGCGCCTCAAGGAGAATCGCCGCGTCGAGTTCCAGCGCGAGCAGGAGCGCATCGAGGCCGCCAACCTCGACGAGATCGCCCTCAACGGCTTCCGCCGGAGGGCAGCATGAGCTCCGGCATCGGCTCGGCGTCACTGATGCCGATGGTCACCACCGACGCGCCCTCCGCGGGCGCGGCCTCGAGCGCGCCGGCCACTGCCGGCGCCGCCGGGAGCGCGATCGGCGCACCGCTCGCCGGGGCCTCTCCGCCCACCGCGGACGCCCAGGGGACCAGCCCGCCGACAGGCGGCGCCCCACCGACAGACGCGTTCGCCAGCGTCCTGTCAACTCAGGTGGCCCGGACCGCACTTGCGGAAGGCCAGAGCAAGCAGACCTCCACGAAGGGAGGGAAGCAGAACGCCACGGACGCCGACACGTCGGGCCTCGCTTCCGGCGCCGACGACTCCGACTCTGGCACGAGTCGCCGGCGGCGGGCGGGCGGCGACGGTTTCCTCGTCCTCTGATCCCACTTCACTGATCGCCGCCGCGCTCGGCCTCGCCGTGCCCGCGGCGCAGCCCGCGGCGGGCGGGTCCGCGTCCGGGTCCGCCTCGGCCGGCGCGAGCGCACCGGCCACGGGGATGGGCGGGACCGCGTCCTCGACGCTGCCCGGCGGGGCCTCGCTCCCGACGGCCCCGGCTGCTCCGGCGCCGGCCACGGGCTCGGCCTCAGGGGATGTGCGCGCGGCCCTCACCCAGTACGCCGCTGGGCCGGGCGGGTCCGTGTCCGCGAACCAGACCTCTGCCGGCGGCGCGAGCGCTCCGGCCACCCCGACCTCCGCCACCGGTGCCAGCGGGCCGACGACCGGCACGCTGCCCACGACTCCCGCACCGGCGGCGCCCGCCCCGGCAGCCTCCGCACCGGCAGCCTCCGCACCCCCAGCCTCCGCACCGCCAGCCTCCGCCCCGCAGCCCCGGCAGCCCCGGCGCCCACAGCTGCGGCCCCCGCAACCCCCGGCCCCGTCGCGACCGCCGCGGCTCCCGCCGCTCCGAGCGCGCCCGCGTCGGCCCAGCCGCCGGCCACCGGCCTGCCGTCCGCGGCCACCCCGGCCACGACCGCCGCTCCGGCCACGCCCTCCGCCCCGGGCACGCCCACGACTGCCACGCCCACGGCTGCCACGCCCCCCGCACCGGTCGGGTCCGCGCCCACCGCACCGGTCGGGTCCGCGCCCGCGGCGACGGACACGATGTTGCTGCCGCCGGCACCGCCGCGGCTCAGCCGACGGCCACGACGACGGCCCCCACGTCCGCTCCCGAGCGCGCCGGACACGGGCGCCGCCGCGGCCACCGCCGCCGGCTCGACCGCGAGCTCCGGCGGCCACTCCTCGACCGCCAAGGACGATTCCAACGGCGACCGCGCCGCGGGCAACCCGGCCCCGGGCCCCGCCCCGGCCGCCGGCACCGCGGCGCCGGTGGCCACGTCGCAGTCCGCCCCGGTCACGGCACCGGCTCCGTCCGCCGCGCCCGCCGCCACCGCGGCCACCGCACCGACGGCCTACGGAGTGCGCCTGGCCGAGGCGGCCGAGAAGGTCGCCAACACGATCGCCATGGGCGCCCGCGACGGCATCTCGATGGCGCGCATCGAGCTCTCGCCGGAGTCCCTGGGCGCCATCCAGATCCACCTTCAGCACACCCCGGACGGCCTCATCGCCCGCGTGGTCACCGAGCATCCCGAGGCCGCGCAGACGCTGTCGCAGGGCGGCGATGACCTCAAGCGCCAGCTCCAGCAGAACGGCGCCACCCTGTTGCGCCTGGACATCGAGTCCTCCGGCCAGCAGCGCTCCGGCCGCGACGGACAGGCCGGCGTCGACGTCGGGCTCCGCATGGCTCGGGCTCAGATACGGGCTCAAACGGCGAGGACGCCGACGCCCAGACGGCCGCCGACACCCCCCTGCAAACCCTTTCGGGCTCCGCGCTCGTGAACGTGCTCGCCTGAGGCGTGCTCCCCAGAAACCGAGGACCTCTGCCATGACCAACGTCACCAACACCACCAGCACCACGGGCACCACCGGCACGACGCTGACGCCGACGGGCACCACGGGCACGTCGTTCAGCAACCCCAGCTCGAACCTGGGCCAGAACGACTTCCTGAAGCTGATGATGGACCAGCTCCAGAACCAGGATCCGCTCAATCCGAGCGATCCGACGCAGTACATGTCCGAGCTGGCCGGCTTCTCGAGCCTGGAGCAGGAGACGCAGATCGCTCAGTCCACCGCCGCGGCATCAACTCAGCAGGCGTCGTCATCCGCGCTGGGGCTGCTCGGCCACACGGTCAGCTACCAGGATTCCAGCGGCGTCACGCAGAGTGGCATCGTCTCGAAGGTTGACTTCACCTCGTCGGGACCGATGCTGACGATCGGCACCGCGACCGGGATCTCGCTCGGATCGGTGACGGAGGCGACGTGACGTCCGTGGTCCCCAACGCAGCGCTGGTCGCGCCCGTGGCGGGCGAGACCGTGTCCGCGCCCGCGGTCGAGCGGGCGGGGCTGTGTCCCCGTCCGCGGCGCAGACCGCGGCGCTCAACCTTCCGGTGGGCACGCCGACGTTCGCGTCGGTGCTGGCCCGCAGCACGACGGCGGCGGAAGCGCCGACCTTTTCTCGCCATGCGCTAGAGCGCGTGAACCGGCGAGGGATCCAGCTCGACCAGTCGACCTTGCAGCGACTGGCGGGCGGTGTGTCACGAGCCGCGACCAAGGGGTCAAAGGCTGCAGTGGTCTTTGTGGACAACACCGCGTTCGTGGTGTCGGTCCCCAACAACACCGTCGTCACGGCGGTGGGTTCCGAGCACATGCGCGAGCACGTGTTCACAAACATCGACAGTGCCGTCATCGCATAGGCGAGAACGGATTCAAACCCCGGCTGGTCCTCCAAGTAGGAAGCCGAGAAAGGAAGTACCTCAAATGATGCGAGGAATGTATTCCGCGATCAGCGGGCTCGAGGCTCACCAGACGATGCTCGACGTGACGGCCAACAACCTGGCCAACGTCGACACCATCGGCTACAAGGCACAGCGCACCACCTTCGTGGACCAGCTGTCCGAGAACCTCAGCGCCGCCACCGGCCCCAACGGGTTCAACGGCGGCTCCAACGCCAAGCAGGTCGGCCTCGGTGTCGACGTCGGGTCCATCGACAACCTGATGGGCACCGGCTCGCAGCAGACCACGGGCAACGCACTGGACGTCTACATCCAGGGCGACGGCTTCCTGCAGGTCGGCAACGGCGCGCCCGGCACCACCGCTCCGTACACCAGCAACCTGCCCAGCACGGTCGACTACACCCGCGCCGGCAACCTGAAGCTGAACTCGTCGGGGTTCCTCACCACCCAGAGCGGTCAGTACGTCGTCGGCTCGACGGCTCCGTCGAGCTCCAGCTCGGCCGCCCCGACCTACATCAACGTCCCGCCCGGATCGACCAACCTGGCCATCGGCCAGGACGGCTCGCGTGAGCTACACCGACGAGAACTCGACGAGCCCGACGTTCGGCCAGACGGTGAACGGCCGGCTACATCTCGCTGGCCAGCTTCCCCAACGAGGCCGGCCTCCAGCGTGACGGCGGCTCCAACTGGAGCGCGACCGCGAGCTCCGGCACGGCGACCACCGGCACCCCGAGCGTCGGCGGCTTCGGCCAGACGATCTCCGGCTCGCTGGAGATGTCCAACGTCGACCTCGCCACCGAGTTCACCAACATGATCACCGCCGAGCGTGGCTACCAGGCCAACTCCAAGGTCATCACCACGGCCGACACGATGCTGTCGACGATCGTGAACATGGTCCAGGGCTAGCCCTGAGCTGAGCTTGAGGGGGCGGCGCTTCGAGGGAACGCCGCCCCCTTTTTCTCTCTTTCCCTCACCAACCTACCCCTCAGGAGCACAACTCCATGATCACCCTGCACCGCCTGGGACACGCGGTGGACACGTTCCAGATCAACCCCGACGCGATCACGACCATCGAGGCGACGCCCGACACCGTGATCACGATCCTCAACGGCCAGAAGATCGTCGTCGCCGAGCCGCCCGCGCGGGTCGCCGACATGATCACCGACCTACCGCGCCACCGTGCTGGCCGAGGCGCTCATCCTGCGCCACGAGCTGCGCGCCGAGCGCAACGAGCTGCGCCGTGTGACCCCGCTGCGCAAGCCCTCCACGTTGACCGCCGTGCACGACGCCGCCCTCGAGGCGCGCCACCACCACGGCTGAGCCATCCACCCGCCCTATCCGCTCGACCCGCTCGACCCGCTCCACCCCGCCCGACCCGCTCCACCCGGCCCGACCTGCTCCACCCCGCCTTACCCCCGCAGACCGACTGATTTACGCCTCAGACCCCCTTGATTTTTTTGCTCCCGCTGTCGATCTAAGAGAGTGAGATGAAGCCCGCAACCGCAATCGGAATCGTCGTCGCCGCACTCGGCATCCTCATGGCCGGGATGATGGGCGGCACCAGCCCGGCTTCCTTCATGGACATCCCGGCGCTGCTGATCATCATCGGCGGCACCGGCGGCGTCACGCTGGCCAGCTGCGGCATGGAGTCGATGAAGAAGGTGCCGGCTCTCTACAAGATCGTGTTCGGGCCGCCGGAGATCGACCTCAACGCCCGCGTGCAGCAGCTCGTCGGCTTCGCCGAGCAGGCGCGCCGCGAGGGCCTCCTGGCCCTCGATGGTCAGACCGCCGAGATCGAGGACGAGTTCACCCGCAAGGGCCTGCAGCTCGTCGTCGACGGCTCGGATCCCGAGCTCGTCCGCGAGGTCCTCGAGGCCGAGATCGACGGCATGATGGCCCGCCACCACGAGGGCGCGGCCCCGTTCGAGAAGGCGGGAGGCTTCGCACCGACGATGGGCATCATCGGCACCGTGATGGGCCTGGTGCACGTGCTCCAGAACCTGTCGGCGCCGGCGACGCTCGGGCCCCGCCATCTCCTCAGCCTTCATCGCGACGCTGATGGGCGTCGGCTCCGCCAACGTCCTCTACCTCCCCATCGCCAACCGGCTCAAGGCGCTGTCCAAGCAGGAGGTCGAGCTTCGGACCCTGACCCTCGAGGGCATCCTGGCCGTGCAGGCCGGTGACAACCCCCGGGTCGTGGCCGAGAAGCTGGGCTCGTTCGTGCCCCCGGCCGAGCGCAAGTCCGACGACGAGGGCGGTTCGGTGACCCAGATGCCGCAGAGCCGAGGCGGCTTAGTGCCATGGCCGGTCGTCGCGGCAAGCGCGGTCATGCGGCCGAGTTCGAGAACGAGGAGCGCTGGCTCCTGACCTATGCGGACATGCTCACCCTCATGTTCGCGCTGTTCATGGTCCTGTACTCGATCTCGTCGGTGAATATCTCCAAGTACGAGAGCCTCCAGCAGTCGCTGAAGGCCGCGTTCTCCGGCTCCATCCTCTCCGGCGGCAAGGCGATCATGCAGTCGGGCTCGGAGTCGACCAAGGCTCACACGCCGGCGACCGCCGAGGTCCCCTCGATCGTCCCGCTGACGCCGAGCATCCCCAAGCCCACCGACACCTCGGCGCAGCAGATCACGAAGGCGATGCTCAGCCGCCAGCGCCTCCCAGCACGAGCAGGAGAGCTTCAAGAAGCTCCAGCAGGGAGCTGAACGCCTACGCCAAGGCCCACGGCTTCGGCACCGAGGTGCAGGCCGTAATCGACCCGCCAGCGGCCTCGTCGTGCACGTGCTCACCGACAAGCTGCTCTTCGAGCTCAGGGTCAGCCACGCTCCAGTCGGCTGGGTTGCCGCTTCTTGAAGAGATCTCGCATTTGCTCAATGTTGACCGCAAGCATCCGATAACGGTGGAAGGAAACACCGACAACCAGCCGATCCAGAGCTCGCAGTTCCCCAGTAACTGGGAGCTCTCGACTGACCGGGCCACCACCGTCGTTCGCTACCTGATCGCCCACGGGGTGCAGGACCAACGACTGTCGGCGGCCGGTTATGCCGACTTGCATCCGCTGGCCAGCAACGCCACCGCGACCGGGCGCGCCCGCAACCGCCGCGTGGACGTGGTGCTCGATCGCATTTACCCCGACCTGAACCCCTAGGACCACCCCGACAATGAAAAAGAAGCTGATCATCATCCTGCTGGTCGTCGTGGCCGGTGGGGGCTTTGCCGCCAAGACCTTCCTCCTGCCCAAGCCCGCCGTCGCCAAGCCCAAGATCGACGGCGAGATCTACGTGCTGCCCAAGGGCTTCACGCTGAACCTCACCGATGGTCGCTACGCGACGATGACGATCGGCCTGATCCTGGCCCCGGGCCAGAGCGACGGCGCGACGGCGGCAGGCGCGACGACCACGCCCGCCGGCATCGGCACCCTGCCCGAGGAGCCGGCAATCCGGGCGATCATCACCAACACGATCACCAACGAGCCGTCCATCGGCGTTGCTTACCGACACCGGCCGGGCCAAGCTCAAGACCGAGATCCTCGGCCAGATCAAGGGGACCACGGACGTGAAGGTCACCGACATCCTGTTCACCGACGTCGCCGTCCAGTAAGGAGACCCTGATGAGCCACGACGTGGACTTCGAACCTCTCAACGGCGACGGCGGCACCGTCCGCGCCGGCGGCGAATCGATGGCCGACCTGCGGCGCCTGTCGGCCGTTCCGGTCGACCTCAGCGTCGAGATCGGCCGTGCGCGCATGTCCGTGGGCGAGACCCTGGAGCTGCGCGAGGGATCGGTTGTGACGCTTGACCGGATGGCGGGCGAGCCCGTCGACCTGCTCGTCAACGGGACGCCCATCGCCCGCGGTGAAGTCGTGGTGATCGACGAGCAGTTCGGTCTGCGCCTGACCCAGGTCCTGGCGGCCCCAGTCGGCTCAGAGCCGAGCGAGATCGCCGAATCAGACCACGCGGCGGCAGCAATCACTGACGCCGTGACCGGTTAGACGGCCGCCGCCCCTCGGGCCTTGGCCGGATAACGGACACAAACCTCAAGCTGGCGCCTCAGGCGCCGAATATCTCGATAGAAGGCCGAGCGCAGGATGCGCCACACGGCTCGTTACGGAAACAAGGAGTAGGACACGATGTCAGAGCAAGCCAATCATCAGCAGCTGGTGGTCTTCACGCTGGGTGCGGAGCACTACGCCCTGCCGATCCAAGCGGTCAACGAGATCATTCGGTACGCCGAGCCTCGCTCGGTGGCATCGCGGACCGATTGGGTCCGCGGCGTGATCAGCCTCCGCGGCCGGATCGTCCCCGTCTATGACGTGGCGGCCCGTCTCGGAATCACCTCGGAGCTCACCGAGCAGTCCAAGATCGTGATCGTCGAGGCCGGTGCCGAGACGGCCGGCGTGATCGTGGACACCGTCGAGGAGGTTCTCACCGTCTCCGACGATCAGATCGAGGAGGCGCCCGGCGCCGACTCGACGATGATCGAGTCGATCGTCCGGATCGACGAGCGTCTGATTGTGCTGCTCACGCTGAGCACGATCTTTGAGGCCACGACCGAGCTTTCGGTCGCCGCCTGAGCTGTCTGCATCTGAGCTGACGTAGAGCAGATCCAATGACCACCACCACCACCCCAAGCCCCGCGTCGTCGTCGCCGACGACAGCGCGTTGATGCGCCGGATCGTCACCAACGTGCTGACCAAGGGCGGGATCGATGTCATCGGTGCCGCCAAGGACGGCGACGAGGCGCTCGCCCTGTGCGAGCGTGAGACGCCCGACGCGATGACGCTGGACCTGGCGATGCCGGGGCTGGGCGGGATCGACGTGCTCAAGGCGCTCAAGCAGCGCGGCGGCCCGGCGATCCCGGTGGTGGTGGTCTCCGCCTTCTCACCGGCCCACGGCGCCTACGCCGTCGACGCTCTCGCCGAGGGCGCGTTCGAGCTGGTGCCCAAGCCGTCCGGCTCAGGCCGAGGTCAACGCGTTCGAGCAGAACCTGCTCACCAAGATCCTCGTCGCCACCAAGACGCGCCGCCTCGGCGGTCACCTGCGATCCGCGCGCGTGCGCCGCAACGGCACGGCGCACGCCCCGGCGGCGCGGACCGACTTCCACCAACGGCCACGCGCCGGCCCCGCGCACCCGCCGGGTCCGCAGCGGCCTCTCCCGCGCGCTGCTGATCGCCACCTCGACCGGCGGCCCGCGCGCGCTGGCCGAGGTCATCCCCGGCCTGCCCTCCCCGCTGGGGCTGGGCACCATGATCGTGCAGCACATGCCCGCCGGCTTCACCGCCTCGCTGGCCGCTCGCCTGGATCGCACGAGCCCGCTGAGCGTCCGCGAGGCGCAGGGCGGTGAGTCCCTGGAGCCGGGCGTGGCGCTGATCGCCCCCGGCGGTCGTCACCTGCGTCTGAGCCCGACCGGCCAGATGGCCCTCACCGACGACGCCCCGCTCGGCGGCCTGCGGCCGCGCGCCGACCTGCTGATCGAGGATGCCGCCGCCAAGTGGGGCGACCGGCTCACGCTCGTCGTGCTCACCGGTATGGGCAACGACGGCCTGCGCGGCGCCAAGGAAGTTCGGCGCCATGGCGGACGAATCCTCGTCGAAGCTGAGCAAACCTGCACCGTCTACGGCATGCCCCGTGCCATCGTCGAGGCCGGCCTGGCCGACGAGGTGCTACCCCTTGATCAAATGGCCGCGGCGATCGCGGCGGAGGTGAACTGATGAGCGCCATTGGTGCCGCAGCCGGTCGCGACGACTACGTCGCTTTCTGCGAGGGCCTGCGCCAGATCTGCGGCGTCGACCTCAGCCAGTACAAGCGCCCGCAGATGGAGCGCCGGCTGCGCTCGTTCTTCGCCCGCAAGGGCATCGACCTCCTCACGGACTGCCTCGATGCGCTGCGTAAGGACAAGACCGAGCTCGACGCCCTGCTTGACCGCGTGACCATCAACGTCTCCCAGCTGTGGCGCCATCCCGAGCAGTGGGTCCGCCTCGAGCGCGAGGTGCTGCCCGAGCTGGCCACCGCCGGCCAGGTGCGCGCCTGGAGCGCCGGGTGCTCCTACGGCGCCGAGGCCACGACCCTGGCCGCGGTCTGCCACAAGGCGATCCCCAGCGCCCGCATCAAGATCAGCGGCACCGATATCGACAAGCGCATGATCGAGCGCGCCCGCGCCGGCGTGTTCAGCGCCGAGGATGCCCGCGGCGTCGACATCAAGGAGATGGAGCGCGCCTTTGACCGCGTGCCGGAGGGCTGGCGCGCCAAGGACGCGCTGCGCCGGATGATGACCTTCGAGATCGGCGACCTGCTGCGCCTGCGGCCCCAGACGGCGAGCAAGGACCTGATCATGTGCCGCAACACCGTCATCTACTTCGCGGAGCCGATCCGCGACGAGCTGCACGCGCGCCTGGCCCAGGCGCTGCGTCCCGGCGGCTACCTCGTCGTCGGCGCCACCGAGCGCGTCTCCAAGCCGGCCGATCTGGGACTCCAGATGGCCCACCCCTTCATCTACCGGAAAGCGTAATGGACACTTCCGAATACATGCCCATGTTCCTGGCCGAGGCGCAGGAGCACCTGCAGGAACTGAACCTGGCGATCGTTCGGCTGGAGGAGGATCCGCGCGACCGCGAGACGGTGGATGAGATCTTCCGCGCCGCCCACTCGCTCAAGGGCATGAGCGCGACCATGGGCTTCGCCCAGATCGCCAAGCTCACGCACGAGATGGAGGATGTCTTCGAGCTGCTGCGCCAGCGCGGCGAGGGCCTCACCCGCGAGGCCATCGACACCGTCCTGGCCTGCCTGGATGCGCTGACCGCCTCGTTTGACTCGATCGAGGCCGACGGCGAGGAGGCGCTTGACCCGACGCCGCTGGTCGAGCGTCTGCATGGCCTCGTCCGCGCCCGCACCGCCGAGCAGGAGCTCGAGCGCGTCGCCACCACCCCGGTCCCCGAGCGTCGTCGCTGGACACCGCCGCCCGCCAGCGCGTGCTCCACGTCGTGGCCGTGCTCGACGACCAGGTCCTGATGCCGGCCGTCCGCGCGCACATGGTGTTCGCCGCGCTGGGCGAGCACGGCGAGCTGATCGCCAGCGCCCCGCCGGTCGACGACGTCGAGCAGTTCTCCGGTCAGCGCGTCGAGGCGTGGATCGCCTCCGAGCACGAGGAGGCGGCCGTGACCAAGACGATCTCCGCCGTCTCGGATGTGGTCGCGCGTGGAGATCGACGAGGTCGGCGCTCCGCCGGCCGTCCCGGTCGCCGAGCCCGAAACCGCGTCGGCGCCCGAGCCGGCCCCGCCGTCGAAGAGGTCCAGGACGCTCCCGCAGCCGAGGCCGCTCCCGCCGTTGAGGCCGCGAGGCCGCCGAGGCCGCCGCTGCCCCGGCCAAGGCCGCCGCGCCCAAGGCCTCCGGCGCCGCCCGCACCGTCCGCGTCGACGCCGAGCGCCTGGATGCCCTGATGCACTCCATGGGCGAGCTGGTCATCCACCGCACCGCCGTCGAGGCGCTCACCAGCGCGCTGGACGTGCCCGGGCTGCAGCAGGCCATGCAGGAGCTGACCCGCAGCTCCCAGGCTCTGCAGTCGATGGTCATGCAGGTCCGGATGATCCCGGTGGACGTCGTCTTCCTGCGCTTCCCGCGCCTGGTCCGCGACCTGTCGAGCAAGCTGGGCAAGGAGGTCAAGCTCAACCTGGTCGGCTCCGAGACCGAGCTGGACCGCACCGTCGTCGACGCGCTCGGCGACCCGCTGGTCCACCTCGTCCGCAACTCGCTCGATCACGGCCTGGAGCCCGTCGAGGCGCGCGTCGCCGCCGGCAAGCCGGAGGTCGGCACGCTCGAGATCTCGGCCCGCCACGCCGGGGGCAGCGTCGTCATCGAGGTCCGCGACGACGGGCGCGGCATCAACCCCGAGGCGGTGGCCCGCAAGGCCGTCGAGCGGGGGCTGATCGACGCCCAGGCGGCGTCCGAGATCACCATGAAGACCGCCGTGGAGCTGCTGTTCGCCGCGGGCTTCTCCACCGCCGAGACCACCAGCGACATCTCCGGCCGCGGCGTCGGCATGGACGTGGTGCGCTCCAAGATCCGCGAGCTGGGCGGCGAGGTCATCCTCGACTCCGTCCACGGCGAGGGCACCACCGCCCAGATCCGCCTGCCGCTGACGCTGGCGATCGTCTCCGCCCTGCACGTCGATGTGGCCGGCGGCCCCTACGCGATCCCGCTGGACCGCGTCGAGCGCACGCTGCGGCTGGCCGAGCAGACGGTTCGCTCGGTGGCCGGGCGCCGGATGCTGGTGCTCGACGACGGGGTACTACAGCTCCTGGACGGCGCCGACGTGTTTGGACGCCAAAATCAGAGCCCACCCACCCCACATGAGTTTGTGGTCATCGTGCGCGCGCACGAGCAGCGCCTCGCGCTGTCGGTCGACGACCTGATCGGCCAGCGGGAGCTCGTCACGCGCCCGCTGCCGCCCGCCGTCAGCGGCGAGCCCGTCTCGGGCGGTGCCGCGCTCGCCGACGGCCGGATCGCCCTGATCGTCGACTGCGACGCCCTGGGCACGCTCGCCCCAAAAGCTGACAGCCGCGACCGCGGCGCCCGCGCCTCTGAAACCTCGACCGTCACCGGAAATGGACGGGTGGCGGCATGACCGAACATCAATCCCAGGAGAAGACCCCAGTGAACCCGTCCTTGTCCGAGACCCAGCTCGACGCGCTGCGCGAGCTGGCCAACATCGCTTCCGGCACCGCCGCCACGGCGCTGTCGCAGATGCTCGCCCGTGAGGTGGAGATCAACGTCCCCCGCGCGCTGGCGCTGCCGCCGGCCGACGCCGTCGACGAGTGCGGCGACCCGGAGCAGCACGTCGCGGGCGTGGTCGTCCCGATCCAGGGCGACATCGACGGCATGGTCCTCCTCCTGATCCCCTACGAGCAGGCCGAGATCCTGTGCACCCTGCTGGGCGTCGAGGCCCACACCGAGGTCGGCGACTCCGCGCTGCGCGAGATCGGCAACATCCTCGCCACCTCGTACCTGAACGGGCTGGGCGCGATGACCGGCCTGGAGCTGGAGCCCTCGCCGCCGCACCTGCACACCGACATGCTGGCCGCGATCGTGTCCTCGCTGCTCATCGGGACCGCCGGTCCCGACGACCTGGCGCTGGTGCTGGACTCCGAGCTGGACGTGTCCGGCGACCCGTGCTCGATCTCGTTCCTCCTGCTGCCGACCTCCGGCCAGATCTCCGATCTGCTGGCGCCGCTCGGTCTTGCTGACCCGTCGGCCTGACCATGGCGTCGGCTCGTATGGGTGAGATGGTGGTCTCCAGCGATCCGAACGAAGAGCTCGTCGCCCTCGGGCTCGGCTCCTGCATCGGGCTGGCGATCGTCGACCGCACGGCCGGCGTCGCCGGACTGGCGCATATTGTGCTGCCTGAATCCAACGACCGGGTTGACCAGGTCGGGCAAGTTCGCCGACACGGCCGTTCCCGAGCTGATCGCGAAGCTGCGCAAGGCCGGCGCCGTCGAGCGCCGTTTCGAGACCGCGATCGCCGGCGGCGCGCGGATGTTCGAGATGAGCGGTGGGCTGGACATCGGCGCGCGCAACGAGGCGGCCGTCCGGGCTGCCCTGGCCAAGGCGCGGATCACCGATCAAGGCGGCGCAGACGGGCGGGAACACCGGCCGGACCGTGAAGATCTCCGTCGGCGACCTGCTGGTCACCGTCCGCTCGGCGGGCCAGCAGCCCGAGACGCTGCTCGCGGGCCGCAAGCCGCCGACGACCGCGGCAGCGGTGGGCAGCGCGATGAGCGAGCTCCTCACCCCAGACAAGATCGCCGCGCTGGTCGACGCCGCCAAGCAGGGCCAGCTGCCCGAGGCCGGCGCCGCGCAGAAGCCGAGCCGGCGCGGCCACCGGCTGCGCACGGTCGACTTCTCCCGGCCGACCAAGTTCAGCGCCGACCAGGCGCGCCGGATCATGCGCGCCACCGAGACCTTCTGCCAGACGGCCAACACGCGGCTGTCCACCGAGCTGCGCGTGCCGGTGGAGCTCGAGCTCCTCAACACGGTGCAGCTCACCTGGGCGGCGGCGCAGGCGCAGCTCCCGCCGAACTCGCTGTCGCTGATCCTCGACGTCGCGCCGATCGGCACCCGCATGCTGCTGACCGCCGAGCAGTCGTTCGTCCTGGCCGGCCTGGAGGCGCTGCTGGGCGGCTCGCCGGATCGGACGCCCAAGGAGCGGCGCCTCTCGGAGATCGACTGGAGCCTGACCCGCCGCCTGTTCGAGTCGCTCGTCCATCAGCTTTCCATGGTCTGGCAGGAGCTCGGCGGCGTGACGCTGAGCGCCGGCGAGATCGATCCGCACGACGCCAGCCAGGTGGCCTCGGTGTCGGAGCCGACCTTCACCCTCCTGCTCGAATGCCGGATCGCCAAGCAGTCCTTCGCGCTGGCGATCCTCATCCCGTGGGCCGCGATCGAGCCCGTCGAGGACGCCATCTCCGGACGCGACATCAGCCACGACGACGAGGTGCTGACCGCGTCGCCGATGCAGAAGGCGATGGCCGACGTGCCGGTGACGCTCCGTGCCGAGGTGGCCTCGGTCGACCTCGAGGTGTCCGAGATCCTTTCGCTGGTCCCGGGAAGCATTGTGAAGTTTGGCGTTCCTGCCGATGACGGGGTCATGCTCTACGCCGAGAACGTCAAGCTGGCCCGCGCCCAGCCCGGTTCGCACGGGCCACGCCGCGCGGTGCAGATCTGCGGACCCGAGGACACGGGCTCATGAGCGGCGGCGACATGACGCCGCGCGACGCGCTGATGCGTCTGGGCGCCTCCACCGCCGAGGCGATCGCCCAGGTGCTGGAGATGTTCGCGCCCGGCACCATCGAGCGCGGGGACGTCAGCGTGATGGGCGAGGGCCAGTCGCCGTTCAACGGCATCGCGGGCGGCTCGGTGGCCGCCAGCGTGTCCTACGTCGACGGCGTCACCGGCGCCAACATCTTCGTCCTCACCGCCGCCGGCGTGCGCAACATGGCGCAGGCCATGGGCATGCCCGCGCCCGAGGAAGGGGACTCCGACGAGCTCTCAGAGCTGGAGCTCTCGGCCGTCGGCGAGGCCTCCAACCAGATGATGGCGGCCGCGGCCAGCGCGATCGGCGTCGTCCTGGGCCAGGAGATCGAGATCTCGGTCCCGGACATCCGCGTGCTCGAGAACCCCGACGCCGCGGCCGAGATCTACGGATCCTCGCCCGCACGCAACCTCGACCACCTTCCTCATCGGCGGCGAGTCGTGCCGGCTGATCCAGCTCGTGCCCCGGGCGTTCGTCGTCCGCATGGCCCGCGCGCTGGATGAGATGGAAGGCGAGACCGTCGACGACGACGGCTCGGCGGCCGGCGAGGGCGCCGCCGGTGGCGGCCCCGCCCAGAGCATGGCTCTGGTGGATGCGCTGACGGGCATCAAGCTGCGCGTGTGGGCCGAGCTGGGCCGCACGCAGCTCGGCCTGTCCCGGGCGCTCGGGTTGCCCCTGGGCTCGGTCGTCGAGCTCGATCACCCTGCCGACGCGCCCGTCGATCTGTACGTGAACGGACTTCGCTTCGCTCAAGGTCATCTCATCGTCACCGATGACGGAGAGTGGGCGTTCCAGTGCGACACGGTGGGTGGCCGTGCGGTCCCCGACCCGCCGTCGCGGGAGACCCCCGCCGCGGACCTGTTCGCTGCGCCCCTCGAGGGGTCGGACATCATCGAGGTCCCCGAGATCGTCTTGGCCCCTGAGGCCGTCGAGGCCGTGGACGAGGCCCCGGAGGCCGTCGAGGCCGTGGACGAGGCCGCCGAGGCCGACGAGCCCGTGGACGAGGCCCCCGAGGTCGTCGAGGCCGCTGATGAGGCCCCGGAGACGGTCGAGACCGCCGGCGAACCCGACGACGTGATTGTCGCGGAGACCCCCGCGGACACCCCCGCAGCACCCCGAACCCCGAATCAAGAAGGAGCTGTTGACTGATGGCCCGTGTACTCGTAGTCGACGACGCCGCTTTCATGCGCAAGGTCGTGGGCGACGCGCTCGCCTCCGGCGGCCATGAAGTGATCGGCGAGGCAGGAAATGGCAATGAGGCGGTCGCCCGCTTCCAGGAGCTCAAGCCGGAGCTGACGATGCTCGACATCACGATGCCCGAGAAGACCGGCCTCGAGGCCCTCGCCGAGATCATGACGATCGATCCCGGCGCCCGCGTGCTGATGTGCTCGGCGCTCGGCCAGGAGTCCAAGGTGATCGAGTCGATCAAGCTCGGCGCAAAGGACTTCGTCGTGAAGCCGTTCCAGCCCGATCGCCTGCTCGAGGCCGTCGGCAAGGCGCTGGCCTAAGCCTCCCCAGCTCCCCGCCGCCGCCCAACGCGGCGGGGAGGCAGCCGGGTAGCCGCCGGATCAAGAATCCGGCCTGTTGGGCCTAAAGCCCTCGGCCCAATCGGCCGACATAGAGGGTGACTCTTCCCTCGGAGTCTCTTCCCTCGATGCGGTTCTCCACGCTGACACGTGGCGCCGGCTTGCTCGGCGCCCTCACGCTCTCGTACGCCCAGATGGCGCAGGCCGCCACTGGTGCGACCGGAGAGCAGACCCCGCTGAACCTGTCCACCAGCGGCACGACGCATGTCGCGTCGGCCAGTGGCAGCGGATCGGGGATCCTGCGCACGGTCATCGCCCTGGTCGTGGTGATCGCGATCATCTACGCGATCTCGAAGATCCTCAAGGGCGTCAAGGGCCGCGACGCGGTCCGCGCCAGCGGCAACGGCCTGGAGCAGATCGCCACGCTGCCGATCGCCAACGGCAAGTCCGTCTCGCTGCTGCGCTCGGGCACCGACATCATCCTGCTGGGCGTCGGCGACCACGGCGTCACGCCGATCAAGACCTACACCGAGGACGAGGCCATCGCCGCCGGGATCGATCTCCCGGAGGACTCAGACGACTTCGACCTCGCCGACAAGCCCCTTGACCGGATGATCAACGGCCTGCGCCGGTTGACCGTCCGCGACTGACGCGCTGATGAAGATCGACTCCTCAAACGCGCTTCAGATCCTGCTGCTCATGGGCGGGCTCTCGCTGATTCCGGCGATCCTGTTCACCGTCACCGGCTTCACCCGGATCCTCATCGTCCTGGGCTTCATCCGCTCGGCGATGGGCACCTCGACCACCCCGCCCAACCAGGTGCTGGTCGGGATCGCGCTGTTCCTCACGCTGTTCGTGATGTCGCCGACGATCAGCGCCATCAAGAAGGACGCCTGGGAGCCGCTCCAGCATCACCAGATCTCGACGGCGACGGCGATCAAGCGCGGCGAGGAGCCGCTGCGCGAGTTCATGTTCCGCCAGACGCGCAACCAGGACATCTCGCTGTTCGTGAGCCTCGCGCGCATCAAGACGCCGCAGACCCGGGCCCAGGTCCCCACCTACGTCCTGATCCCCGCCTTCATCATGAGCGAGCTCAAGACGTCATTCGAGATCGGGTTCTTGATCTTCCTCCCGTTCCTGATCATCGACCTGATCATCTCCTCGACATTGATGAGCGTCGGCATGGTGATGCTGCCGCCGAGCTTCATCTCGATGCCGTTCAAGATCCTGCTGTTCATCTTGGTGGACGGCTGGGACGTCATCACGCACTCGCTCATCGCGAGCTTCCACTAAGCCCCGACCAGGACCCGCCGCCATGAATCAGGACACCGTCGTAAGCCTTTCCACTCAGGCCATGAAGCTGGCGATCGAGATCGGCGGGCCGATGATGCTCGTCGGGCTCGTCATCGGACTGGTGGTCTCCATCTTCCAGGCCGTCACCTCCATCCAGGAGCAGAGCCTGAGCTTCATCCCCAAGATCGTCGGGCTGGCGGCCCTCATCGTGATCCTGGGCCCGTGGATGCTCGACCAGCTGGTCACCTACGCCCGAACCTCTACACGTCGATCCCCTCGCTGATCTCGTAGGTAGAGATGAGTCAGCTGACGCTCAGCACGCTGCTGCACCAGATCGGCAGCGACAAGGTCACGGGGTTCTTCCTCGTCCTGGCTCGGGTCAGCCCGCTCTTCCTCCTGGCGCCCTTGTTCTCGTCCAAGATGGTGCCGCCTCGGGTCAAGGGCATCGTGGCCGTCGGCCTCTCCATCGGCCTCACGCCGCTCGCCGTCCATGGCCAGAACATCCCGACCGACCCGATGGCGGTCGCCGGAATGCTGGTGATCCAGGTGCTGGTCGGCCTGGCCTTCGCCTTCGCCGTCGGCATGGTCCTCACCGCCGTCGAGGCCGCCGGCGCCATCACCGACATGGTGGCCGGGTTCTCGTTCGGGTCGCGTGGTCGATCCGATCAACGGCAACCAGGGCGGCACCATGACCAACCTCTACAGCCTCGTCGGCCTGGCGATGTTCATCGCCATCGGCGGCGACGCCTGGACCCTGCGCGGCCTGCAGCGGACCTTCGACCTGGTGCCGCTGACCAAGGCCCCGCAGATCGCCACCCTCACCACCGGCGTCGAGCAGGCCTTCGCGACGATCTTCGTCTCCGCCGTCGAGGTGTCCGCCCCGGTCATCCTGGCGCTGATGATCACCGACGTCGCCTTCGGGATGATCGCCAAGGTCGTCCCCCAGGTGAACATCTTCGGCGTCGGCTTCCCGATGAAGGTGGGCGTGGCCATGCTCGTCGTCGCCGCCTCCCTCCCCTTCCTGGGCTCGTTCATGAGCAACCAGATCGCCAACGCCGTCACGCGGCGCCCTGCGCTTCGTCTAGAGCCATGGCCAACGACGACAAGACAGAAAAGCCAACCGGCAAACGCAAGAGCGAGGCGCGCCGGAAGGGCCAGGTCGCCAAGAGCACGGAGATCAACGGCGCGCTCGTCCTGGTGGCCGGCCTGGTCGCGATCTCGATGCAGGGCCCGACGGTCGTCAACTCGATGGCCGGCGCCATGCGCTCGCTCTTCGGCATGGTGTCGCGGCCCAACGAGGTGTCCACGGCCGCGGGCCTGCACGGAATCCTCGGGCTGATGCTGCACACCATGGAGACGACGGCGATGCCCATCGGCGTCATCTGCATGGCCGGTGGCGTGCTCGCCAACGTCGCCCAGGTCGGCCTGCGCCCGACGCCCTACCTGCTGCGCCCAACTTCAAGAAGCTCAACCCGATGCAGGGCGCCAAGCAGATCTTCGGCAAGCGCATCGGCTTCGAGTTGGGCAAGGTCCTGGCCAAGGTGGCCATCGTCGGCGGGGCCGCCGCGATGAGCCTCGTCCCGCTGATCACCAACCTCGGCGCCAGCATGGGCACCTCGCCCATGGCCCTGGGCGGCCTGCTCGACAACGGCGCCCGCTCGATCATCGAGCGGATCGTGATCGTGTACCTACTGATCGCCGTCGTCGACCTCATCCACCAGCGCCACACGCACGCCAAGGGGCTGAAGATGAGCAAGCAGGAGGTCAAGGACGAGGGCCGGCAGTCTGACCTTCCCCCGGAGATCAAGGGGGCCATCCGCCGCCGCCAGATGATGGCGGCGCGGGCCCGGATGATGGCCGCGATCCCCACCGCGGACGTGGTCGTCACCAACCCCACGCACTACGCCGTCGCGCTCAAGTACGACGGCAACCTGCCCGCCCCCATCGTGGTGGCCAAGGGCAAGAACCTGGTGGCCGCGCACATTCGGCGGATCGCCACTGAAAACAACATCCCCATCGTGCCCGATCCGCCGTTGGCGAGGTCACTGCACGCGATGGTCCAGATCGACCGGATGATCCCGGCCGAGCTGTTCGCCGCCGTGGCGCAGGTGCTGGCATTCGTCTACAAGATGGCCGGTCGAAGGAGGATCGCCGCATGAACGAGCAATCGCTACGCAAGCTGCTCAAGCACACCGACCTGATCGCCGCGATCGGCGTCGTGCTGTTGGTCTCGATGCTCGTGATCCCGCTGCCGGCGGCGCTGCTGGATCTCATGATCACCTGCAACATCTCCGGCGCCCTGGCGATCGTGGTGGCGACGATGTACATCAACAAGGCGCTGGAGTTCTCCGCCTTCCCGACGCTCCTGCTGCTCACCACGATGTTCCGCCTGGCGATCAACGTGTCGGTCACGCGCCTGGTGCTCACCACCGGCAACGCCGGCTCGGTGGTGGCGTCCTTCGGTCAGTTCGTGGTCGGCGGCAACGTGGTGGTCGGCCTGGTCATCTTCATGATCCTCATCGTCATCCAGTTCGTGGTGGTCACCAACGGTGCCGGCCGCGTCGCCGAGGTGTCCGCGCGCTTCACCCTGGACGCCATGCCCGGTAAGCAGATGGCGATCGACGCCGACCTCAACGCCGGCCTCATCACCGATCAGGAGGCCCGCACCCGGCGCTCCGAGATCGCCCGCGAGGCCGATTTCTACGGGGCGATGGACGGTGCCTCGAAGTTCGTCAAGGGCGACGCCATGGCCGCGGTGGTCATCACCGCGATCAACCTCATCGGCGGCATCATCGTCGGCATGCTCCAGCACCACCTGGGCTTCGGGGCCGCCTCCAAGCACTACTCATTGCTCACCGTCGGTGACGGCCTGGCCGCCCAGATCCCGGCGCTGCTGATCTCCGTCGCCACCGGCATCATCGTCACCCGCTCGGGCTCCGAGCGCGACCTCGGCTCCGAGATCACGTCCCAGATCCTGGGCCAGAAGAAGGCGCCGCTGGTCGCCGGTGGCGCGATCCTCTGCTTCGCCCTGGTCCCCGGCCTGCCCAAGATCCCGTTCCTGCTCATCGGCGGCCTGCTCTTCTCGATCGGCTGGGCTCTGCGCAAGAGCGAGGGGGGCATCGCGGCCTTCATGACCGCTCCGGTCGCCGCCGGCGGCGCCGTAGGGGAGCTCCCCGCGGCCAAGGAGGACACGACGGCCGCCCCGCGCGACGAGGTGATGAAGGAGCTCCCCATCGATCCGCTGGAGCTCGGCATCGGCTTCGGCCTGGTCCCGATGGTGGACCGCGGGTCCGGAGGCACCCTGGTGCGCCGCATCTCGCTGATCCGCCGCCAGATCGCCGGCGAGCTCGGCATGGTCATCCCCCCGGTCCGCATCCACGACGAGGTCGACCTGGACTCGCACGAGTACGTCTGCAAGGTCCGTGGCACCGAGGTGGCGCGCGGCCGGGTGATGGCCGGCCACAAGCTGGCTATGGATCCGGGCGACGCGGTCGGCAACCTGTCCGGCATTCCCACCACGGAGCCTGCCTTCGGTCTGCCGGCGGTGTGGATCGCCGATGCCCAGCACTCCGAGGCCGAGGCCCTGGGCTACACGGTGGTCGACGCCGAGTCGGTGATCGTCACGCACCTGACCGAGACCATCCGCGCGCACGCCGCGCAGCTCCTCACCCGCCAGGACGTCCGACAGCTCCTCGACCAGCTCAAAGAGTCCAACGAGGCGGTCGTCAACGAGGTCGTGCCCGACATCCTGTCGCTCGGAGAGATCCAGCGCGTCCTGCAAACGTTGTTGTCGGAGGCTGTGTCGATCAGGGATCTCGGCGCTATTGTCGAATCAGTGGGTGACAAGGCGCGGATCACGCGCGACACCGGACTCCTCGCGGAGTACGCGCGTCAGGCGCTCGGCCGAGCCATTACCGCCCCCCACCTCGGTGCAGACCAGACATTGCGCGCGATTACCCTCGATCCGTCGATTGAGCAGGAAGTGGCAACCTCGATCACGGCCACGACCGATGGCGAGTTCCTGGCGCTGGAGCCCTCCCGCGCCCAGGCGCTGCTCGGTGCCGTCCGCGCGCAGTCCGATCACGCCGCCGCCCGCGGCGGGATGCGCCCGGTGCTGCTGTGCTCGGCCCGGGTCCGTCGCCATATCCGGCGCCTGGTGGAGTCCGCCGTGCCGCACCTGGCGGTCTGCTCCTACAACGAGATCGCATCGGGCATCAGCGTCGAGACGATCGGAGTGATTAGCGCGTGACCGACTCCTCCTCGCCGTCATCGGCAGCGTCCGACGATTCGGACGGGGTGCGGACCTACCGCGGGCGCACCATCGAGGAGCTGATTCCGCGGATCCGCGCCGAGCTGGGCCCGGACGCCATCATCCTGCGCGAGCGCGAAGGGCTCATGGGCGGGATCGGCGGCTTCTTCGCCCAGAAGTGCGTGGAGATCGACGCGCAGGCGGCCCCGAGGGTCAACGTCTATGCCGACGATCTCGATGACGAGTACGAAGACGACGATTTCGAGGACGCGCCCCAGGACTTCGACGAGTTCTCGGCCGAGCCGCCTCCAGGTTATGTGCCCGTGCCGTTGCCCGACGCTCCGCCGCCGGACTACGACGCCCCGCAGACGCCCGCGGTTGAGGGACCGCCGGCGTCCGCGCCTTCGCCAGCGCCGGCTGCCCAGGAGCATCAGGTTCCCCGGCAGCCGGTCGCTGATGCCGCTCCCGCCCCGCAGCCGGTGGCGCCGCCCGTCTCCGAGGTGCCCGCCGTCGTCCCGCCCATCTCCGAGCCACCCGCCGCGGCCCCGCCCGCTCCCGCGGCGCCGTTCCTCGACGAGGCCTCCTTCGCCGCGCGCCTGGAGGAGGCGACATTCGAGACCGACGCCCGGCTGGCCGAGCTCGAGCCCGAGCCGGAGCCCGAGCCCGAGCCCGAACCGGCGCCGCGCGCGGCCGCCCCGTCGTTCATCGCCTTTGACGAGCTCGACGACGCGCCGGTGGCTGCGGCCGAGCCCGCGGAGCCCGAGTACGTGGAGCCCGAGCCGGTCGCCGCCGAGCCAGAGCCAGAGCCGGAGCCGGAGCACGTGGAGCCCGAACCGGTCGCCGAGGAGCCCGAAGCGCAGCCGGAGCCTCACAAGCCCGAGCCGCGCCGCTCTCCGCGGGAGCTCGACCCCGCGCCGTGGCTCGCGTTCGCCGCCGAGTCGCCGCTGACCGAGCCTGAACCTGAGCCTGAGGCTATCTCGGAGCCGGTCGCCGAGGAGCCCGAGCCCGTGGCGCTCGAGCCCGAGCTGGAACCGGAGCCGGAGCCGGAGCCGGTGGCCATCGAGCCCGAGCCGGAACCGGAGCCCGTGGCCCCGGAGCCCGAGCCAGTCGCTGCCGAGCCCGAGCCCGAGCCCGAGCCGGAGCCAGAGCCGCAGCCCGAACCGGAGCCGGAGCCCGACCCGATCCCCGAGCCGATCACCCCTGCGGCGACCCAGGCGGCGACGCCCCCGCCCCCGCCCGACCCGGCCCCCGCCCCTGCCCCCGACTACGGGTTCGGCACCCGCCGCCGCGGCGGCCTGCTCCCGGCGGCCGAGCGGATGCTCCGCGCGGCCCTCGACGCCACCGCCGCCGCCAACGAGCGCCGCGAGCGCGACTACCAGACCCGCATGGCCCGCCCCGCTCCGTCGGCGTTCCCGGGCGCGGCGACCACCACCCCACCGGCGACTGCCCCGGCCCCCGCCCCCGACAGCACCAGCGAGGACGAGGAACGTGCCCGCGAGCGCCAGGAGCGCCATCGCCGCGAGACCGATCTGGAGCGCCGGCTCGTCGCCTCTGGGCTCACGCCCGGCCGGGCCGCCGCCGTCGTCGGCGCCGCGATCTCGCGCCGCGGCCCGTTCAGCACCGGCGGCAGCCTGCTCGATGACGTCGCGGCGATGATCGCGAGATCGCTGCCGACGCCGGTGGCGCTGCCCCAGGAGCACGGTGCGGTGGCCGTGGTCGGCGCCGGCGGCTCGGGCAAGACCCGCAGCGTCGCGGCACTGGCGGCGGCGCAGGCACGCGCCGGCGCGCTGGTGAGCGTCGCCAGCCTTGGCACGCCCGGACGCGAGGACGAGCTGGGCGCGCTGCTGCACGGCGAGGCGGTCAACATCATCCCGGCCATGCGCACGCGGGCCACGGCGCGGGCGGTGAGCTCGGCGCGCGAGCGCGGCCTGGTCATCATCGATACCGCCGCCGCGGCTCCCCGCGACGACTCCACGATCGACGTGATGGCCGAGGCCCTGCACAGCTTCGGGCTCGACGCCATCTATCTGGCGGTTCCGGCCACGCTCAGCTCGGGGGCCGCGGTGCGGCTTGTCGACAGCTTCTCGGCCTTCGATCTCACCGGAATGGTGGCCACGCACGTCGATGAGACCGACGAACTGGGCCAGATCGCCGAGCTGGCGATGCAGACCGGAATCCCGCTGGCGTACACGTTGAACGGATTTGCCCTTCAGGAGGCGGTCGTATCTGCCGATCCTGAGCACATCGCAGCTGAGTTGCTGAGATGACCAAACACACCGAAACCGAACCCAACAACGTGACGCTCTTCCCCGGAAGCGGGCAGGGCACGCTGACCACGCCAGCCGGCGAGGAGCTGCCCGTGCGCACTTTCGAGCGTGGCGAGGAGGTCGTCCTGGTGGTGCTCGTCAACCTCGACGAGGAGCGTGGAAGCGACTCCGTCGAGGCCGCCAAGCTCGAGTACACCTCGCGCCGCGGGCTGATCAAGCTGCGCGGCGAGGCCGTGTTCGAGGATCAGAGCCTCATCCGGTTCCATCCCGACGGCGACGCCGAGATCCTGCAGCGCCGCGACTTCGTGCGCGTGCACACGCCCCATCCGGTCACGGTCGAGTCGACCGACGACGGGCGGCGTTGCGTGCACATCGTGGATCTCAGCGGCGGCGGGATGCTGCTGGCCGACGACGAGACGCTCGAGGTGGATCAGACGATCAGCTTCGCCATGTCGATCGTCACCACCGAGCTTCCGATCGAGGGCATCGCCCGTGTCGTCCGCGTCCGCGAGGACGGCAAGCGGGCCCTGATGTTTGAGCAGATTGCCGAGCACGACCGCCAGCGTCTCATCCGGTTCGTGTTCGAGTGCATGCGTACGGCCCGGGCACGGACCCGGGGCGACTGGATCTAGCAGGCCGTCCCCACCAGCGACCGAGGACACCACGATGGCAAAGAACAAGAGCGACGCCAAAGGCAAGGCCAAAGGCGACAAGAAGGGCAAGAAGGGCAAGGGCGCGGCGAACGGCATCAGCGTCGCCGGGCATCCCCACGCCGCCGCTCAGGTCAGGCGCGCCAAGGGCTTCGGGGGCGTCACCTTCTTCCTCATCACTGCCTATTTCTCCTACAAGGCCGGGGTTCCGGCCGATCAGGTGGCCATCCGCGCGCTCATCGCCGGTATCGGCGGCTACATGCTGGCGTGGATGTGCGCCGTGACCGTGTGGCGCCAGCTGGTGCTGGCCGAGCTGCGGTCCGCCATCGAGAGCGGCCGGGCCCGGATGGAGCCCGTCACGCCCGGCGGCACTCCCCCCGCCGCGGACGCGAAGGCGCCCGAGGGCGACGGCAAGTAGCACGCAGCACCTCGCGCGAGCGACCCCCTAGGAGCAGGCCATGGACCCGATTCACCCGATTGTCCCGACGGCCCCCAACATTCCCGCTGTCGCGCCGGCACCGGCGGTGAAGCCGACCGATCGCCAGGTCGAGCGCCGGCGCCAGGAAGAAGAACGCGAGCGCCGCCGGCGCCGGCCGCGCGGGGACTCCTACAACGATCAGGAGTCCCCCTCCGACGACGACGCGGGCGAGGACGACGGCCGCCTGCACGTCGACGTCATCGTCTGACGCACTGCGGCGATCACGGTAGCCAGGCCGCCACAGCGCGCGTTGTGCGATGGCGGCACGGCCGGTCTCACGCCCCGTGAGACGGACTTCCCGGGAAAAGCGTCCAGACGGTTCTGGACAGGCCTAAAGTCGCCCCGCCAGCCGTCGATAACTCCGGATGTAACCGGCCGCATGGAGCAGCCGGGGGACTAAAAACCCAACCACACCACGGAGGTGTACTCATGTCCCTGTCTATTCTGACGAACATCTCGGCGATGAACACTCAGCAGAACCTGCTGAAGTCTTCGAACGCCGTCGCGACGTCGATGTCGCGTCTGTCCTCGGGTCTGCGCATCAACAGCGCCGCCGATGACGCCGCCGGCTACGCGATCTCGCAGGGCCTGACCTCACAGGTCAACGGCCTGAACCAGGCGAGCAGCAACACCGACGACGCCATCTCGATGGTGCAGACGGCGTCGAGCTCGCTCACCAACATCCAGAGCATGCTCCAGCGTGTGTACGAGCTGGGTGTGCAGTACAACAACGGCTCGAACTCGAGCACGGACAAGACGGACATCCAGGCCGAGGTCAACCAGCTGACGCAGGAGATCGACCGTCAGAAGACGTCGTCGAACTTCAACGACCTGAACCTGCTCGACGGCACCGCCGGCGGCAGCGGCACGGTGACCTTCCAGGTCGGCGCAAACGCCGGCGACACCCTGACCGCCACGTTCTCGAGCGTCGAGGGCAACAGCGGCCTGGGCGGCCTGGGCTTCAGCTGGACCAACGCGACCACGGGTGGAACGGTCATCGACCTGTCCAGCACGAGCGCGCTGACCAGCCTGACCAGCGCCATCAACAACATCTCCAGCATGGCGGCGACGCTGGGCGCGGTGCAGAACCGTCTCCAGTACACCTCCGACTCGATCTCCTCGACCGAGCAGAACCTGTCGGCGTCCAACAGCCAGATCAAGGACGTCAACATGGCGCAGGAGATGACGAAGATGACGCAGCAGCAGATCCTGGAGCAGGCCGGTACTTCGATGTTGGCTCAGGCCAACTCGCAGCCCCAGCTGATCCTGAAGCTGCTCGGCTAGTTCGACTGAAGTTTCGTTTGACCGGGCGGCGCCTTCGGGCGTCGCCCGGCCAGACACCTCATCTATAAGTCTTCATCAGGCAGGCAGGCGACACCCAGGCGCCGCCGGTCCGATGTCCCAAGCTCGATCTGCGGCAGCTCGGCTGACCGCCTCGAGAACAACAACGCCTCGCTCACCCAGGTCGCTAACCACGCGAGGCCTATATCAGATCCGATCCATCGAGGGAACGGTTGGAGAGGGGCGGACTTCGGTCCGCCTCTCTCTGTTTAAGTTCCGGCCGCAGGCGTCGATGACCTGAGGAGACGATGAGCATCTCCGACGTCACCGCTCGGGTCGCGCATGATCAACTCCGAGCTCTCCAGCCTGGCGACCGCGTTCACGCCGCCGGCCAGCACCGCCGCGAGCACCACCGCTCCAGCGGGACGGCCGGCGCGTCGATGTCGTTCTCCTCGCAGCTCTCCAACGCGATCACGGGCACCACCGCCACCACGGGCACCAGCACGGAGCCTGCCGGCCAAGGCCGGCACGATGCTGACCTCCGCCCAGCAGACGTTCGCCAGCCGGCTGGCCACGGACACCGGGCTTGACGGCGGCGTCGTCTCCGCCTGGCTGCTGGCCGAGGAATCCGGCGGCGCCGCCGTCTCACGCCAGGCCGCCAACAACAACGACTGGCTGAACATCGGCTACACCGACAGCGGCACCTACGGCTCCGCCGACAACATCTGGGCCGATCCCACCGCCGCCGCGGACGCCACCGCCGGCTGGCTCAAGGGCCAGAACACGATCCCCGGCTACGGCACCGCCAGCTCCGGGATCCAGTCGATCCTGTCCACCGCGGGCCAGTCCCCGCAGGCGCAGATCTCCGCGCTGCAGAACTCCGGCTGGGCCTCCAGCGGGTACCCGAGCCTGCCCTCGCTCTACCAGCAGGTCGCGGGCTGAGCCGCGCACCCGCCGCTTAAGCGCCGCCTTGACGGCTGCCGATAACCAGGGTATGCCCCTCGATGGAGCGTCTCCGCGTGTCACGCTGGGGATCGCGACGTACAACCGCCACGACTACCTCGCCGAGGCGATTCGCAGCGCCCTGGACCAGGACTTCTCCGACCTGGAGGTGCTCGTGGTGCTCGACGGCACCACCAACCCGCAGACCGACGAGGTGCTCGCGGTCCTTCGCCGACGAGCCGCGCCTGCGCGTCGTGCGCCACGAGACCAACCGCGGCATCGCCGCCGCCTACAACACCTTCGTCTCGGAGGGCCGCGGCGAGCTGATCGCCATGATCGGCGACGACGACCTGTGCCTGCCGGGCCGGATCCGCCGCCAGGTCGAGATCTTCGACCGCCACCCCGAGACCGGCGTCGTCCACGGCGACGCGATCGTGATCGACGCCGACGGGCGCCAGACCGGCGTGTGGCCGAGCGCGGAGTTCACGCCGTCGGCGCTGGTCCAGTCGTTCTTCCGCAGCCACAACCATCTCGTCGACCCGTCGCGCATGGTGCACCGGCGCGTGTACGAGGCCGTGGGCGGCTACGACGACCGCTACCCGCTGGCCAACGACTTCGACTTCTTCCTGCGCGCGGGCCGCGAGTTCCGCTTCCGCCACGTGCCCGGCGGCCCGCTGGTCGCCATCCGCCGCCACGGCGCCAACACCTCCGACGAGTCCGCGCGGGCGCGCGAGCTCGCCGACGTCGAGGGCGCGCTCGAGGCCGCGGTCGACCTCTACCCGCTGCGCGAGCTGGTGCCCGAGCTCGACTGGGCCGTGCTCGATCCCGCCGAGGCCGAGCGCCAGGCGCTCGAGCGTCTGGCCGACGCGCTGGAGCAGCGGCTGCTGCCGGTGCCCGGACTGGCGGCCGAAGCTGCGCGAGCGCGCGGCGGCGATCGCGGTGCCGGCGCGCCCACGCCCGGCGCCGGCGGCGCCGCCGATGCCTCCGGGCGCCGCCGGCGGCTGCTGATGACCGCCTTCGGCTGGAACGACAGCGGCGGCGGCACGACCGTCCCGCGGCTGGCGGCCAAGGAGCTGGCCCGGCGCGGCTGGGAGGTCACCGTCTTCCACGCCGCCGTCAAGCCCACCGCCGTCCAAGCAGCCCTACGAGGTCGTCGAGTGGGTGGAGGACGGCGTCCGCCTGATCGGCGTGCACAACCGGCCCCACGGGCTGTTCGACCTCGGCAACCCCGACCGCGAGATCGACGACCCGCCGATCTCGGCCGCGTTCGAGCGCGCGCTCGACCAGGTCCGCCCCGACGTCGTGCACTTCCACAACCTCCACAACCTCGGCGCGGCGCTGATCGACCAGGTCGCCGCGCGCGGGATGCCGGCGTACTTCACGACGCACAACTACTGGCTCATCTGCCCGCGCGCGTACCTGCTCAACGACAGCGGCGCGATCTGCGCCGGGCCCGGGCGACGGCAGCCGCTGCGCGGCGTGCGTGGGCAGCCCCGACGTGGCCGGCTACCAGCGGCGGCTGGCCGAGATCCGCTCCCGCGCCGAGCGCGGCCTGACCGCGATCCTGTCGGTGTCCGACGCCGTGCGCCGCACGCTGCTCAACGCCGGCTACCCCGCCGACCTGATCGACACGGTCCGCCAGGCGATGCCCCACGACGCCGAGATCTGGGAGCACGTCGGCCGCGACCGCCGGCCCGGGCGCGTCGACCAGGACCTCACCGTCGCCTTCCTGGGCTCGGCCTATCCGCACAAGGGCCCGCAGCTGCTCATCGAGGCGGCGCAGCGGACCCAGGCGCGGCTGCAACATCAAGATCCTGGGCGAGGTGCCCGACCGCTTCGCCGAGCAGCTCAAGGCGCTGGACCGCCGCGGCAACGTCGAGCTGTGCGGCGCCTTCTCGCCGTCGGAGATCGGCGGGCTGCTGCGCGGCGTCGACGCGGTGGCGCTGCCCTCGATGTGGTGGGACTGCGCCCCGCTGGCCGCCGCCGAGTGCCTGGCGGCGCGGACCCCGCTGCTCGTCCCGCGCCTCGGCGGCCTGCCCGAGGCCATCCGCGACGGGATCGACGGCCTCACCTTCGACGGCCTCGACGTCGACGACCTCGCCCGCACGCTCGACCGCCTCGCCCTCGAGCCGGGGCTGCTCGAGCAGCTGCAGGCCGGGATCTCCGAGCCGCGCGCCTTCGCCGCCTACGTCGACGAGCTCGAGGCCTACTACGGCGGCGCCCGCCCCTCCCGCGCTGCACGGCTGCGCCCGCCGCCGAGGACGTCGCCGTGCGCTGGCAGGGCGACCACGGCCTCCCGACCAGCCTGTCGATCATCAACGACCGCGTCTCGGGCCGCCTGCGCGGCTCGGTGCAGCGCGTCAACCGCGACGCCACCGAGATCGCCCGGGCCGCCTCTGGTCCACACCGCCGACGTCGAGGTGCGCCACCAGTGGCCGCCGGACCTCAGCCCCGCCCGCGCCGGCCGGCTGGCGATCATCCAGCCGTGGGAGTTCGGCGCCATCCCGCAGGAGTGGCTCGAGCCGCTGCACGCCAACGTCGACGAGCTGTGGGTGCCAAGCGAGTTCGTGCGCCGGATGTACGTCGAGGCGGGCGTCGACCCCGACCGCGTCGTGACCATCCCCAACGGCGTCGACCTACGAGGTCTTCTGCCCCGAGGGCCCGGAGCGCGACCTGCCCGAGGCCGGCGAGGGCACGCGCTTCCTCTTCGTCGGCGGGCTGATCGGGCGCAAGGGCGCCGACGTGCTCTTCGACGCCTGGCGCGAGGCGTTCGCCGGCCGCGACGACGTCACCCTCGTGCTCAAGGACTTCGGCGCCAACGACATCTACCGCGACTCCGGCCGCGAGCCGATCCGCGAGCACATCGCCTCCGGCGCGCTGCCGCGCGTCGTGCTCATCGACGACGGACCTCTCCACCGACGAGGTGGCCGCGCTGTACCGCGCCTGCGACGTGCTCGTCCATCCCTACCGCGGCGAGGGCTTCGCCATGCCGGTGCTCGAGGCGATGGCCTGCGGCCTGCCCGTGATCGTCACCGCCGGCGGCCCCACCGACGAGTTCCTGCCCGACGACGCCGGCTGGCGGATCGACGCGCGCGCGGTCCGACTTCCCCGAGGACCGCATCGACACCCTGGAGACGCACGGGCGCCCCTGGGTCCTGGAGCCCGACCGCGCCCATCTGGTCGCGCTCCTGCGCCAGGCCGACGGCGCCGACGACGGCGAGCTTGAGGCCCGTGGCCGCGCCGGTCGCGCCGCCGCGCAGGGCTTCTCCTGGGACGCGGTGGCCGCGCGCTACCAGGACCGGATCACCGCGCTGGCCGCGCGCCGTCCCCGGCCCGCCGACCGCCGCGGTGCACGAGCCCTTCCCGCTCGAGGAGGAGGTTGCCCTGCGCGTGCTGGCCACCCCCGCGTGGCGCGCGCTCGGACCGCCTGGGCGAGCTGCTGGCCGAATGGGTCGCGGCGACCACTCGCGACACGAGCGCGTGCCTGTACCTGCTGGCCGATCCCGGCGTCGACGGCGCGCCCGAGGACCTCGAGGCCCGCATCCTGTCGGCGGCCGAGGCGGCCGGAGTCGACATCGAGGCCGGCGCGGACATCAACGTGCTGATGGAGCCGCGCCGTGGCCGAGCGCGACGTCCGCCTCCACGCCGCCGTGGACGCCTACGTTCCGCTGCACGACGCCTGCACCGGCCACGAGCGCCTGGCCCGCGAGGCCGGCAACGCCGTCCTGCGTGTGGGCAGCGGACGAACTGGCGACCGCGCTGACGGGGCGTCGCCACCGCCGCCGAGGCGGTTGGGACGCGGTCCTGAGACCCCTCCCGGGTTCAAGCCGATGACCGATAGTGCCGACTATTCAGACATGTGCGAGCGACCGCGCGTCTCGGTGATCGTCACCGCCTACAACCTGGCGCAGCTACCTCCCCGCGGCGCTCGACTCGGCGCTGGCCCAGGAGTCGCCCGGCGGCCCGATCCAGATCATCGTCGTCGACGACGGCTCCACTGACAACACGCAGGAGGTGCTGGCCGCCTACGCCGCCCGCGTCGAGGTCATCCGCCAGGAGAACGGCGGCCTCGTCAAGGCCGTGGACACCGGACTGAGCGCAGTGCGCGGCGAGTACATCGCCTTGCTGGACGCCGACGACGAATGGCCGGTTGACCGGCTGCGCCGCCACGCCGAGATCCTCGACGCTAACCCGCTGGTCGGGCTCGTCCACGGCGACATGGAGGTCATCGACGCCGATGGCGCGACACTGCACCCCTCATTCTTTGCCTGGAAGCAGGACACGCCGACCAACGGCCGCGTCCTCCCCCGCCTGGTCAAAGACAACTTCGTCTCGGGCGGCGCCAGCACCTTCCGCGCCTCGCTGATGCCCGCGATCTGGCCGATCCCGGCCGAGGCCGCCTACCCCGACTGGTGGATCGCCACGAACATCGCCGCGGTGTCCGAGATCGTCTATGACCCGACGAAAGCCAACCGCTACCGCTTTCACGGGGCCAACATGGGCCTCGGCGCGGACCGCACCGCGGTGCTGGCGATCGAGCGGCGCGAGCTTCCCTACCGCCGGTGGGCGATGCGCAACCTCACCGCCGACGAGACGATCGATCTGCGCTCCCTGAGCGAGATCGTCATGCGCTGGCGCGCTGCCGTCGGTCACTCCGCCCTCTCGGCCGGCGGGAGCATCCGCGGGGTCCTTCCCCGCGACGACGTGGCCGCAGCCGCCGAACAGCAGACCGCCGCCGCGCATCCCGCGGGCCTCGGGCGCTGCCGCGCTCTGGCACGCGCCCTCTCGCACGACCCGCTCGACGGCGCGACCACTGTCGACATCGACGTCGCCTTCCTGCAGGCGTCAGAACTCAACGCTCCGCCCGCGCCGCTCGGTCAGCCTCTGATCTCGTTGGAGACGCGCCCCATGCTCGTGCTCGCCTGGCTGCACGATCTGGTCAGCCGCCCTGAGCTCCTGCGTGACTTCGCCGCCGAGTCCCTCACCCGGGGCGACCTGACGCTGGCGATCCTCGCCCCCGACGGCGCCGACCTCAGCGGCCTCATCGCGCTCGTCGAGTCAGATCCGGCGCTCAGTGACGAGCACTGCGACCTGCGCGTAATCACCGAGCCGGCCACGTGGCCGGCCCGGCGCCTGCTCGCCGCCCGCGCCAGCGCCACGCTGACCGCTGCCGGAGCGCCCGGCGACTACGCCGAGCTGCCTGCCCACGCGGCGGCTCCTGCGGGCCTCGCCGCCTGAGCGCGTCCCAGCTGAAAAATAAGCCCGCATAGGGTGCACCAGACGACGCACGTCCCCGGGAGTGGCTCGGCCCCGGTCCCCGGGCGGGAGCGGCTCGGGCGCTGCGCTGGTCGCGGCCCCGGCAGAGCGGCTCAGGCGTTGCGCGCCGCGTGAGCGAGCGTGGCCACCGACCCGGCATCCACGCGAGCCAGTGCGGCGAACGGCGGACGCGGTGCGCGGCCGGTGAGCACAGCGCTCGCGCCGCGCGCCAGGGAGGCCTCGAGGGCGACAGTGGCGGGAGTGGCCAGGGCGAGCAGGTCGGCGGCGGCGTCTCCGTCGAGCCCGGCTCCCACCACGACCGGTCCCAGGCTCTCGCCGGCCCGCTCCGGAGACCAATCCGGCGCGTAGATGACGAGCGTGACGTCGTCGGAGCCATCGAACGCCTCGGACCAGGCGGCAAGCAGCGACGGCTCGGCCACGAGCTCGTCGGCGAACGCGAGCACCGCCCGGGTGCGGGCGCCCTCGATGCCGTGCGACGGCGGCTCGGCGACGATCTCAGCCAGGCGGATCGCGGTCTGCGCGATCTCGTCGGGCGTCGCCTCGATCTCCCGGGCCGAGGTGGGCGCCGGCGCCGGCAGGTGAACGCCGCGCTGCGCCATCAGGCGGCCGTAGGACTCCAGTAGCCGGCCCGTTACCACCTCAGGGGCGAAGCGCTCCCGGATCGTCGCCGCAGCCCGGTCGCCGGTGGCCATCCACTCGGGATCGGCAATCGCGGCGGCGGCCCGCGCGCCGAAGTGGGCGGGGTCGTCGATGGGAAGCGCCAGCAGCCCGTTGGCGGGCTCGATCCAGGAGGAGGTGCCGACCTGATCGGAGGTGATGACCGGCACGCCCGAGGACAGGGCCTCGAAGATGGTCATCGGCGAGTTGTCAAACCGGGAGGGCAGGATCACGACGTCTGACTGCGCGAGGATCGCGCGCAGGTCGTCCAGATCGGTGTGTGGGATGTAGGTGACGTCGGTGACCCCCAGCTGCGCCTCCAGCGGAGCCATGACGCGCTCGCGGTGGTTGGCGTTGTTGCGGCCGACCATCGTCACCTGCACGTCCAGGCCCCGTGCCCGGGCCGCGGCGATTGCATGGAGCACCAGCTCCGGGTTCTTACGTGCCTCGAGTCTGCCGAAGAACAGCACGCGGATCGGGCTGCCGGCCCGCGGACGACGCTGGACCGGAAACTGCCCGGCGTCGAACAGCAGGGGCATCAGCTCCGCAGGCCGCATCCGGTCGCCCAGGAATTTCGCGGTGGTGTCAAGGAGAAGCTGGCTGGGAGCGAGCAGGAGGTCGGCGCGCTCCAGCGCGGCCATCTCCAGGGCGTGCCAGGCATCGTCGGTCGGGTTGGGGACGTAGCCGGGCTCGACGTCCCACACGACCTTCATCGTGGAGTGCAGCCACACGACGAGCGCCGTCTCGGGGCGGGGGGCGAGGTGCAGCGCCTCGCCGCGGTAGTCCGGGGCCTCGACGATGTCAAAGCGCACGGTGGCGTCCAGCTCGGCGAACTTGCCCGCAGCGACGAAGCTCCAGATGGGGATCTCGAGGTAGTGCAGCCCGCCGGGAACGGCGATGGCGGGGTCGGGGATCTCGTGGACGACAACGTCGGCGTCCTCGCGCACGCCCGCGGCGCCTCCGGGGGACTTGGTGATGACGTGGACCTCGACGCCGGCGGCGGCCAGACGATGGGCCTGCATCTGCACGGCGCGGGGGATGCCGCCGGGGACGGCGGGCGGGTAGTCCTTGGTGATCAGGCAGACGCTGCGGACGGGAAGGCCGGCGGTCCCGGCCGTGGCCGCGACCGCTCGTGGCACCTCGCGGAAGGGCGGGATCGCGCCCTGCTGGGTCCCTTCGGCCAGGGCCCGCGGGTTGCCCGCGAGGATGCCCTCCGCCCACCCACGCTGACGGTCGTTGTAGAGCCCGGCGTGCTTGACGACGATCTGGGCCTTGATCTCCTGATCGCGCACGGTGTGCTGGGCGAATACGCCGCTGCCGTGCTTGCGATAGTACCAGAGCGCGCCCGGCGCCTTGACGCCGGTGAAGCCGTGCTCGATGACGCCGATCCAGAGGTCCCAGTCCTCGTAGCCGATCTCAGTGTCGTACCCGCCCACCTGGGCCCACACGCTGCGCCGGAACATTGAGACGACGTCGAGGAAGTTGCAGTCGAGCTCCACGCGCGTGTCCCACTCCGGCGGCACGTGCAGGGTGTCGTCGTCGCCGAACATCTGGAGGTCGCCGTAGGCGATGGCGGCGTCGGCGTGGGCATCGAGCGCGGCGGCGCAGCGGGCGAGGTAGTCCGGGTGTAGCCGGTCATCAGCGTCGAGGCAGACGACGTACCGGCCCCGCGCGGCGTCGATCCCGACGTTGCGCGTCTGGCCGGGCGAGCCGCAGTTGGGCCGGGCGATGAGGCGAATGGCGGCCTCGGGGTGCGCGTCGATCAGCGCCTGGGCCACCGAGCGCGAATCGTCGGTGGAGCCGTCGTCGACGATGATCACCTCGGCGTCGCGCAAGGACTGGGCGAGCACGCTCTCCACCGCCTCGGCCAGGTACCGTCCGTAGTTGAAGCAGGGGATGACGACCGAGACGCGTACAGACTGTCCGGAGGGGTCGCTCACGTCTTGTTTATCGGCCCGGACGCAGCAGATCTTGACCTCAAAAGCCCTGGACGACCCCGGAGAACACGATCAATGAGCGCTTCCGCGTCGCGCGTCGCCGTGGTCATCCCATGCTACGGACAGGCCCACTTTCTCCGGGAGGCGGTGGAGAGCGTCTGCGCCCAGACGTTCGGCGATCTGGAGGTGATCATCGTCGATGACGGCTCCCCCGACGACACCGCGGACGTGGCCGGCCGGCTGGCCGCCGAGCACCCGGAGCGCCGGATCAGGCTCATCCGCCAGGCCAACCAGGGCCTGCCGGCGAGCCGCAACAACGCGATCGCGAGCACTGAAGGGGAGTTCGTCGTCCCCCTGGACGCCGACGACAAGCTGCCGCCCGACTACGTCGAGCTCAAGGTGGCGGCGCTCGATGCGCACCCCGAGGCGTCGATCGCCGACGGGGACCACCACACGTTCGGCGCCGACCGGGCGCTCATTCCGCACTCGCCCTATGACTTCGTCGACCTGGCGCGCACCAACCGGATCGGAGTGGCGGCGATGTTCCGGCGCCGCGCCTGGGAGGAGGTCGGCGGCTACGACGAGTCGATGTGCACGCGCAACGGCTTCGCCTACGAGGACTGGGACTTCTGGCTGGGATGCGCCGAGCGCGGCCATTTCGGCGTGCACGTCCCACGTGCCCTGTTCTACTACCGCGTCCGCCCCGACAGCATGTTCCGCAATGTCAACGATCAGCGGACCAAGGCCCGCATCGTGCTCAACCATCCGGTGCTCTACTCGGCCGAGCAGGCGGCCTGGGCCCAGGGCGTCCTGGACGGCGATGCGGCGGCCCTCCAGATCGCCGGTCCGGCCCACGAGATGCCGATGCTGGGCGTGCCGGCGGCGGTGCCCCTCCGGGCAGCCGGGTCGCTCGAGGGAGCGCGCGCCCACGCCACGCTGGCGCTCGCCGACGAGCTGCTCGGGCAGCCGTCGCTGCTGAGCGCCTACGGCGCCGCGATCGGCGGTGCGGAGGACGCAACACTGGTGGTGCTCGGCACCCAGGAGCAGCTGCTCGCGTTGCAGACGCTCCTCGCCGATCTCGGTCTCGGCGGCACGTCCGACGCCGACGTCATCGGAGTGGCGGTGTCCGATCCCGTGGCCGCGGTGCCCGGCACGGCCGCGGCGGTCGATGCGCTGCTCACCGAGCGGGTCATCGCTCTGCCGGTCCCGGTGCCACGGATCGGCGGCACGCAGATCGCCGGGCTGGCCCAGCGGGTTCCCGCCCGCGCAGCCGCAGCCCGCACGGGCGCCGCCGATCCCGGCGGCGTCGACGCCGGCGACGGCGCGGCCGCTGAGCTGTGGGCCGGGCGTCTCGACGACGAGACCGCCTTCTGGTACCGGTGGCTGCGCGACCGCGGCGGCGAGTGGCCCGAGGACTACGCCCAGCGCATGGATCCCGAGTTCGAGCTCCAGGCCGAGGTCCGCGCCTATCTGGATCCCGCCCCGGGCCGGCGCCTGCGCATCCTCGACGTCGGCTCCGGGCCGCTGACGATCCTCGGCAAGCGGTGGGGCGATCGGACGCTCGAGATCACCGCCACCGACCCCTTGGCCGAGCAGTACGCGATGCTGTTTGAGCGCGTCGGCACGATGCCGCCGGTGATGCCGATCCACAGCGTCGCCGAGCAGCTCACGGACACCTTTGACGAGAGCTCGTTCGACCTCGTCTATGCCCGCAACTGCCTCGATCACGGCTACGACCCGCTCCAGTCGATCCTGGAGATGATCAAGGTGGTCAAGCCCGGCTGTGTCGTGTTGCTGCAGCACGCGATCAACGAGGGCGAACACGAGGGCTACGGCGGCCTGCACCAGTGGAACTTCTGCGTCCGCGACGGTCGGTTCACCATCTGGCAGCCCGACCGCACGGTCGACGCGCACTCGGCACTCGAGCGCGAGGCCGAGGTCGAGCTCTACACGCCCGACGACGGCTCCCGTTACCTCCGCGTGGCCCTGCGCAAGAAGCTATGAGCACCGCGCCCCCGACCCGGCGCCGGATCTGGGCGGAGATCGACTGGGGCGCCCCCGGCCCCGCCGTCGCGCTCGTCGGCGAGTTCGTGCGGGCAGCGCGCCCCTCCGACCCCGTGGAGCTGGCTCTGGCCACCGGCTCTCTGTCCGAGGCCGACGCGGCGGCACGGCTGGTCGCAGGACTCAACGAGCTGCCCGGCTTCGCCGAGCGCGGGGCCTCGCTGCCCGAGGTGGCGGTGCACGAAGGAGCGGCCCCGCCCGGTGCCGAGATCCTGGGCACGTCGACGTCTTCGGCATTCGACGACTCTCGCCGGCGCCTGCACGAGCTCCGGCGCGAGCTCGCCACCATCGCCGCCGTCACCCCCGTCCTGGATCGCGCCGAGTGGGCGCGAGCCTGGCTGGCGGAGCCGGGCTTTCATCACCTCGTCATCGACAACGCGTCCACCGACGACACCGCCGCACTCGCCGCCGCGGCAGGCGCCGAGGTGGTGGTCCAGCCGGCCACGGTGGGTCGCGTCGCCAACTGGGTCGCGGCGATGCAGCATTTCCGCGAGCGCACCTCGCTCCCGTGGCTCAAGTGGCTGTTCGCCGGAGACGAGCTGCTCCCGGGCGCCGCCGACCTGCTGGACGCCGCCATCGCCGAGTATCCCCAGGCCCGGCTGATCGTTGCCGAGTACCTGATCCGCGCCGCCGACGGCACGATCACGCATTGGCGGCAGCTGCCCGAGACCCGCATCGTCATGTCCGGCGAGTCGCTGGAGCGCTCGGCGCGGAACGGCAACTGGTTCGGCGCTCCCATCGCGCAGGCGTTCCACCGCGACGTCTTGGGCGAGGTGGAGTTCGGCAGCCAGCCGTGGGTCGCCGACTGGCAGGCGGCGCTGACCATCGCGCGGTCGCACCCGGTGCTCTATATCGCTGAGCCGATCGGGATCTTCGACCTTCGCAGCCGGCGCTTCTTCAAGACCCAGGAGCTCACCGTGCACAGCCTCGTGCAGGAGCTGTCGCTGCGCCAGCAGAGCGTCCAGGCGCTCATCGACCGGGCGCCGGAGGACCCAGCCATCCAGCGCCTCGAGCTCGAGGTCGACCGCGACGCCGCCGAGTCCCTCGCGGCACGCGTGCGAGATCACGTCACGCAGGTGGCGGTGCTTGGAGAGCGCCAGGCGGCGGGCGATGAGGGCGGGACCGGTATCCGCGGCCCGGTCTTCGCCGTGCACGCGCCCCGCATCGCGGACGGCTCCGGACGCGACATCATGGGCTGCGCGCCCGAGTTCGCCGCCACGTATGCCACCTACGCCTACATGCCCGAGCTCGACGCCCATCACGAGGTGCGCCGCCGGCGCGCCGCTGGCGAGCCGGTGGTCGGCGCCCACGGACTCGAGGTCGTGACCAACCCGGCGGAGCTCAACCAGGTCGCCGACGTGCTGGTCTGCTTCGAGGGCCGCGCCTACGTGCCCGATATGGCCCCACCGCGGGAGTTCACCGGACTGAAGGCCTACCACGCGTGGGAGTTCGTCTTCTACGCCCCGGAGACCAATCGCGCCCTGGTCGACGGCGGTGTCGACATCGTGCTCGGCTACTGCCGCCACGACGAGTACTCGCCCTTCTTCCGCGCGATGTTCCCGTCGTTCACCGGGCGCACGATCGCGGTGCCCTTCGGCTTTCAGGCCCGCTTCACCCCGCGCGTGCCGTTCGGGGAGCGCACCCCCAAGGTGGTCGGGCTGGGGTCGGTCAACCCCGTCGACGATCCGCTGTGCCCGCCGGGTGAGCTCGACGCCTACGTCGCCTTCCACGCCGGAGAGCGCTGGACGCACCGCTGGCGCCGCACGCTGCTCGAGCACGCCGACGAGCTCTCCGACGTCCTCGACGCCCGCTTCCCGGTGTTCCCGGAGACCAAGGACTTCTCCTACGACGCCGTCGAGGTCCTCAACTCCTACGCCATCTTCGCCAACGACCCCGGGCTCATGGCCTTCCCGCCCGCCCGCACCTATGAGGGCGTCGCATGCGGAACGCTGCTCGTGGGCGAGGACACCGCCGTGCACCACGATCTCGGATTCGTACACGGCGAGAACGCGCTCCTGCACGCCCCCGACGACACCGAGGACTTCGCTCGCGTCGTGCGCGAAGGGCTCGCCGAGCCCGAGCACCTGGCGCAGATGGCCGAGGCGGGGCAGCGGATGGTCCGTGAGCGCTACACGCACCGGGCCGTGGCCCGGACGCTGTGCGAGCAACTGTGCCGCGTTCACGCGGGACGCGCGTAGGCCCTTTGACATCATCTCGCCGGTGAGCGCCGCCTCCGCCCAGCCTGCGCCCGCGGACATGGATCCGGCCCGCCTGGCCTACGTCACGGGACCGCTGGATCGCAGCAACGGCGAAGGCGCCGACGCTCGAGCCCTGCTGCTGGTGCTCGATGCCGCTGGCTACGGGTTCGGCACGGATGGGCTCCACGTCGCTCACGCCGCCCCGCCCCGCCTCGCGCGGGCGCGCGAGGCCCGCGTCAACGTCGCCCGCACGACGTGGTACACCAATCGCCTGCCCACCGGGCGCGCGCCTGCGCTCCGTTCGACGAGCTGTGGGTGCCATCGCTCGCCGCGCGCGCCGCCCTCGAGGCGGGCGGCGTGGACGCGGGTCGGCTGCGCGTTGTCCCGAGCGCGATCGACACGAGCGTCTTCACGCCCGCCGGCGAGGCGATCGCGCTGGAGGCCAGCCGTGGCTTCACGTTCCTCTCGGTCTTCGATTGGACCCTGCGCAAGGGATGGGACATTCTGGTCGACGCCTACCTGGCGGAGTTCACCGCCGCCGATGACGTGGTGCTCGTCCTCAAGGTCACGCCGACATCCGCGGTGAGCCTGGAGCGAGTGGCCGAGCAACTGCAGGCCCGGATCGAGGCGGCGCACGGCGACGGGGGAGAGAGCGCCGAGGTGGCAATCGTGTGGGAGGAGATGCCTGAGAGCGGACTCGCGGCCCTATATCGCGCGGCGGATTGCTTCGTGCTCCCGACGCGCGGCGAGGGATACGGGCGGGCGCTGCTCGAGGCACAGGCATGCGGCGTGGCGGTGATCGCCACCGCCGCCGGGGCCGCCGGTGAGTCCCAGCCGGCAGACAGCCCCCTGAGACTCCGAGCCGGCGCCGCGGAGGTGACGGCGGGCGCCGCATTCGAGCTCCCCGCCCTCACCGCCCAGCGCTGGGCCGACCCGGACCCTGCCGCGCTGCGCAGCCTCATGCGCGGGGCCTTCGAGGACCCCGGGCGGACGTCACGCCTCGGCGCCGACGCAGCGTCCTGGGTCGCCAAACAGCGCACCCTCGGCACAGTCGCCGGGCACTCCAGGACGGCCGTGCCGTGCCGCGGCTGCCGCCCCGGTCAGCGCACCCGATGGTTCACGTCGTGATCCCCGCGAGCGGTGACACAGGCGGATACGCGCGTCTGCAGGGTGCGCTGGAGTCGATCGCGCGGCAGACCTATCGCGACGTGCGGCTGACGATCATTGCCGGGGAGGACGTCTCGGCGCAGGTGCGTGCCCTGGCCGGGGAGTACGCGGCCGAGCTCGTCGTCTATGGCATCGGTCCCGCGACCGCCGGCGCCTCAGCATGGAAGGCGGTCACCGAGCAATGGCGGTCGGTCCAGTCGGGCTTTGTGGCCTACCGGTGTCAGGAGGACCTGTGGGCGCACGACAAGCTCGAGGAGCAGGTCTTGTTCATCGCCCAGCATCGCCTCGACGGCGCGTACTGCACCAGCGTGGCGATCGACGCCGAGGGAGCCCGGTCGTCTGGTGACCTGGCCCCGGGCGGGACAGGCCTGACGAACGGCGAGGCCGACCCGGGTCCATGGACGGTCCGCGGCCTCCTGGTCCGCCGCGACGGGATCCTCGACTCCGGCCTGCTTTCTGAAGAGGCGCGGTGGGGAGCGGAGTTCGAACCGCTGTTCTTCCGCTACGCACTGAAGGTCGGCTCCGTGGCCAAGTGCCTCTCGACCACGTTCTTCTGGCGCGAGTCGAGCGACAGCTAGTTGTAGGGGCCCAGCAGCTCCAGCGTACGCCCGTCCAGCGTCAGCTCGAGCGCTGAGAGCAGGGCGGAGAGCAGCTCCGTGGCGATGACGCGCGCGTGACGGCGCAGCAGGAGCTCGGTGTACCGTCGAGTGCCGCACAGCAGCGCCACGGTGACCCGGCGGAGCAGGTCCTCCGCGGTGGCGATGAGCCGGGGGTTGCGGACGTAGCCGCAGTTGCCCTCGAGGCCCTCGCCGTTGTAGAAGTCCGACTCCTCTTGGAGGCGGATGAGCCGGAAGTCGTGTTCGACCATCCAGGCGTGGAGATCCGGGAACAGCGCCTGCTCGTGGTAGAGCTCGTGGAACTGCGCCTCGAGGAAGATGCCCGTTGCCTGCGCGCACAGGCCCGCGCCGCCGTGCAGCACGTCGATCTCCGCGCCTTGGGTGTCGATCTTGACGATGTCGAAGGGCGGGCTTCGCGCGAACAGCTCGTCCAGCGTGGTCACCGAGATGAGCTCGGTTCCCACCGGCTCGAACCAGCTGGCCGCGGTGTGACCGGCCAGGGTGTCCATATTAGGCGGATAGAGCGACGAGCACCCCTTCAGGGCCGTCACGTGCAGCGTGCGCGAACCGATGACATCACTCACCGCCACCGGATGGACCGCCGCGTAGGGTCCCAGCGCCGGATCGCGCAGCAGCCGCTCGGCCTCGTCGCGCGCGGGCTCGATCCCCTCCAGATGCACGTTCCACAAATGGCGCAGCTCGGCCAGTCCCTCGTCGACGAGGCCCAGCCGCGCGCCGACGTCGAGCACCCGCAGCCCGAGCTCGGGAAAGTGCTCGTTGAGATAGACGAAGAACGCCGACAGGTCGCGCCTCGCCTGATCCATGGCGCCGAAATATACGGGCGTCATCGGGGGCGCACCTGAGACGCGGCGGGCCCACCCGGCGGATCGCTCAAGTTCTGGCGCGGGACGCCGACCATGAGAGCAATGGGAGTTAGCGTCCTGGCCCATCGCGGATATTGGCATGCGCCCTCCGAGCGCAACTCGCTGCCCGCGTTTCAACGCGCGTTCGATCACGGCTACGGCGCCGAGATCGACGTCCGCGACCTGGATGGCGAACTCGTCGTCAGCCACGACCCGCCGCTGCGCGGCGCACTGGCCCTCGAGGACGTGGTCGATGCGCTGACCTCCTCCGCCACCCGCGGCGTGCTGGCCGTCAACATCAAGGCGGACGGACTCCAGGCGCGGCTCGCGCAGGCGCTCGCGGGCCTCGACAGCGCGCAGTGGTTCGTCTTTGACATGTCGGTGCCCGATGCGCTCGGCTACGTGCGCGCGGGCCTGCCCACCTTCACCCGGCACAGTGACGTCGAGCCCGACCCGGTCCTGCTGGCGGACACGAGCGGCGTGTGGCTGGACGACTTCGGCGGCGGATGGCTCGGCGAAGAGCAGATCGCGGCCCACCTGGCCGCGGATCGACGGGTGGCTGTGGTCTCTCCGGAGCTCCACGGCCGCGATCACCACGCGGCCTGGGCGCAGTGGCGCTCATGGCAGGTGTGGGCGCACCCTGGCGTCTCGCTGTGCACAGATCATCCCCTCGAGGCTCAAGAGGTATTTGCATGACCGACATCAAGGCCGTCCTGTTCGACATGGATGGTGTACTCATCGACGCTCGGGAGTGGCACTACGAGGCCCTGAACCGAGCCCTGGCCCTGCTGGGCTACGAGATCACCCGTTACGAGCATCTCACCACCTTCGACGGGCTGCCGACCGCCCGCAAGCTGCAGATGCTGACGGTGGAGCGAGGGCTCCCTGCCGAACTGCACGCCTTCATCAACTCACTCAAGCAGCAGTACACCCTCGAGCTGGTCGCGACCAGCTGCAAGCCGGTGTTCCATCACGAGTTCGCCCTCGCGCGGCTCAAGGAGTCCGGCTACCGGATGGGCGTCGCCTCCAACTCGGTCCGACGCACGGTGGAGGAGATGATGCAGAGCAGCAACCTCCTCACCTATCTGGACTTCATGATCTCCAACGAGGACGTCACCCACCCCAAGCCCGATCCCGAGATGTACCTGCTGGGAATGTCGCGCCTCGGCGTCACGCCCGACGAGACGCTCATCGTCGAGGACAACGAGAACGGGGTGCGTGCCGCCAGGGCCTCCGGCGCCCATGTGATGGTGGTCGCCGGGCCCGACGACGTGACGCTCGACGCGATCCACGAGCACATCGAGAGGGCACGGTCCAGCGACCGGGTGGCGGCATGAGGCTCCTCGTGCTCATGGCCGGCGACAGCGGCCTCTTCGAAGTGGGCGGCGCGCGCTACCCGAAGAACCTGGTGGAGATCGACGGCGAGCCGCTGGTGCAGCGTGTCATCGACGGCCTGGCGCCGCTCATCGAGGCCGCTGACCAGTCGATCTTCATGATCCGCGAGGAGGAGCAGCGCCGTCATCACACCGGTGACGTCATCCGGCTGTTGATCCCCGACGCCGACGTGATCGCCGTTCCCACCCTGGAGAGCGGCGCCGCGTGCACCGCCCTTCACGCCATCGGGCACATCGTGCGCGACGAGTCTCTGCTGGTCGTCAACGGCGATCAGGTCGTCGAGGCCGATCTGGCGAGCATCGTCGCCGAGTTCGAGCGTCACGGGCACGACGCCGGCGTGGTGACCTTCGACGCGGTGCACCCCCGCTGGTCCTACGTCCGCACCGGCGCCGACGGGATGGTCGTCGAGGCTGCCGAGAAACGGCCGATCAGCCGGCTGGCCACCGCGGGCGTGTACTGGTTCGCCAGCGGCGGCCAGTTCATCGACGGCGCGATGTCCATGATCCGCAAGGACGCCTCTGTCGAGGGCGCCTTCTACATCTGCCCGGTCTTCAACGAGCTCATCCTGGCGGGTGCTCGCATCGGCACGCACCACATCGAGCGCGATCACTACCACTCGCTCGCGTCGATGCACGGCGTCGACGGCTACGAGCAGCACCTGGCGCAGCGCCGCCGGGCGGTCACGGCATGATGCAGCACCAGCTCGATGACATGGTGCGCGGCTGGTTCATCGGCGATTTCGAGCCGGTGGCCCACCGCAGCGGCGACGTCGAGGTCGCCATCAAGCACTACCGCGCCGGGGACGTCGAGCCGCGCCACGTCCACAAGATCTCGACCGAGCTCACCGCGGTGATCTCCGGAAACGTGCGCATGGACGGCCGTGACCTGGGAGCTGGGGACATCCTCACGCTCGAGCCGGGCGAGCCCTGTGACTTTCTGGCTGTGTCCGACGCCGTCGTGGTAGCGGTGAAGGTCCCAGCGGCCAAAGACGACAAATACCTGGTGGAGGCCGACTGATGCTCAGCGTGGTGATTCCGATGGCCGGCCGCGGGAGCCGCTTCGCCGACGCCGGCTACGAGACTCCCAAGCCTCTGCTGCCGATCCACGGCATCCCCATGATCGAGGTCGTCGTCCGCAACCTCACCCCGCACGAGCCGGCCCGCTTCGTCTTCGTGTGCCGAGCCGAGCACGAGGCTGAGTACGGGTTCGTCCCCGCGCTGCGCGAGATCGCGCCGGGGTGTGAGATCGTGACCATCGACTCGGTCACCGAGGGCGCCGCGTGCACCGTCCTGCTGGCCGAGGGCGCGGTGGATCCGAGCGCGCCGATGATCATCGCCAACAGCGACCAGTGGGTCGACACCGACATCAACGCGCACCTGGCGCAGCTGCGCCGCGACCAGCTCGACGGCCTGATCATGACCATGACCGCCGATGACCCGAAGTGGTCGTTCGTCGAGCTTGCCGGTGAGCTCGTCACCAATGTGGTGGAGAAGGAGGTCGTCTCCTCCGAGGCCACGGTGGGCATCTACACCTTCGCGCGGGCGTCCGAGTACTTCGACGGCGCCCGGGCCATGATCGCCGCCGACAAGCGCGTCAACGGCGAGTTCTACGTCGCCCCCGTGTACAACGAGCTCATCGCCGACGGAGCCCGGATCGGCATCGACAATGTCGGCGTCGACGGCGGCGGCATGTACGGCCTGGGCACTCCGGCCGACTACGAGACCTTCGTGCGCCTGCCGGTCTCGTACCGCGCCGCGGGCCAGCGTCTCGCCGCGGCGTAGCCGGGCCGGTTGTCCGGCCTGTCCGGCCGGCTAGAGACCGTCGGGGTGCAGGACGGTCGGGAACGTGGCCAGGTAGGCGGCCGACGGCGTGGCGATCTTCTGCACTCCCCCGCCGCCGCCCCATGCGCCGTGCATGCCGCCGGACTCGTAGAACTGGCCGTTGATCTGAATGATCACATGGCCGCTCTGGCCGGGGAGGGCGCGGTCATAGACGGTGACGGACTGACCGGCCCCTGAGACCATCCCGGGCTGGCTGGGCAGGGCGGTGGTGTCGACCGGCGAGGTGAGGTACCCGCCGGCGTGGAGCACGGCGGAGACGAAGCCCGAGCAGTCATAGCCCGTCTGCGGGCCCCAACCGGAGTGGCCGCCGCCGTAGACGTAGGGCTTGCCGACCAGCGAGTTGGCCTCGTTGACCATCGCCGCCACCCGGGGGTCCCCGACGCCGACGCCGCCGCTGGCGCCGACCACGCCCGACGTGGTGCTGCCCACCACGCCCGACGCGGACCAGGACGCGAGGCGGTGAGGCGGCTGCCTGGGCGCTGGCCAGCTGGCTGGCGAAATCGGTGGAGGTCCCCGTACCGGTGCCGGCCGCGCCGGTCGAGAACGAGGCGCCGGTCGACGCGGAGCGGACGCGGCAGAGCTGCCGGCGAGCGACGCCGGGTCCAGGATCTGCTGCTGCAGTTGAATGATCTGGTCGATACGCCCGACCGCTGCGCTGATGCTCACTTCCCCTGACATCGGCCGCGCAGGCGGCGGATCTTGAGCGCCGATCGCGCCGGGCCCGAGGCGTTCGCGCTGCGTCTAGAGTCGCGCCCGTGCCGCTGACCCGAGCCGATATCGCCGCCGAGGCGCACCAGCTGCCTGGTCGAGGGCTACGGGCTGTACCTGGCCTCCAACGGCGCCGTCCTGGCGCAGCTCGACACCGCCCCGTTCGGGGTGCCCGGTGACGACGCTCGACTTCCTGGCGCCGCAGCGGGACGGGCGGCGCCGAGTCATGGAGCGTCGCCGACCTCATGCGGGTCTACAACGTGCTCAACGCCACCGCGTTCGGCGACAAGGGCATTCCGTTGCAGAATTGGGTGATGATCGACCTGGGCCTGCTGCCCTCGGCGTTCCTGCTCGTGACCCTGCCCGCTGGAGCGCGCCCGAGCGGCGGCGACCGACGAGCGCGGCTACGCCTCCGAGCGCGCTCGCACCGGCCAGGTGCTCGGTGCCGTGCTCGCCGAGGCCGAGCGGCTGGGCTATGACGGGCCGATCCCCGTCGCGGGCTACTGCGCGGCACCGACCCCGGTGCCCGGCGGCTGGGTCGGGCTGGTCGCTGTGCTCCGTCGATCCCGGGGCTGGGCACCACCACCAAGGGGCTGGGCCTGGAGGTCTACCGCGCCACGACGCTGACCGGCGTGGCCCAGTTCACCGACCAGGCGCTCCGCGTGCACCGCAAGTTCGGGCGCATGGAGATCGTCTCCGCCGTGCTGGACCTGCATCCGGTGCCGCACACGCTCGTCTACCGCACCGATGTGCACGACGACGACGGTGAGAGCGCCCCCACCATGTGGATGGACTCCCGGGACCTGGAGCTTCCAGCGCGAGATGCAGGCCAAGATCGACGCCGGCACCAGCCGCTTCTACGTCCTGTCCCCCGGGTTCGTCGATCACCGGGTTCCGATCCTGGAGGTCTCTCAGAACTGATGCCCGGTCGCCATTACGTCCTCGCCTTCTCCGGCGGGCTGGACACGTCCTATGCGCTGGCGGTGCTGGTGGACCGCGGCGAGCGGGTCACCACGGTCACCGTCAACACCGGCGGGCTTCCCGCCCGAGGAGCTGCGCGAGATCGAGCAGCGCTCCCAGGAGCTCGGAGCCGACGAGCACGTCGTCATCGACGGGCGCGCCCGCCTCTATGACCAGTTCGTCTCCTACATCCTCAAGGCCAACTACCTGCGCAACGGCGTCTACCCGTCGTGCGTCGGGGTCGAGCGGATGCTCCAGGCCGAGGAGGTCACGCGCGTCGCGCTGGACCGCGGCGCCGACGTCATCGCCCACGGCTCGACCGGCGCGGGCAACGACCACGTCCGCTTCGACGCCGTGACCAAGGCGCTGGCGCCCAAGCTGGAGATCGCCGGGCTCATCCGCGACGAGCAGCACACCCGCGAGGAGGAGCGCGACTTCCTGCGCGAGCGCGGCCACGCGGTGTCGGACATCACCGCCAAGTACTCGTTCAACTTCGGGATCCTCGGCACGACCATCGGCGGCGAGGAGACCTACGGCTCCTGGGAGTACCTGCCCGAGGAGGCGTGGCCGACGACGCGCTCGATCGCCGACGCGCCCGATGAGCCGGCCGAGCTGGTGCTGCGCTTCGAGCGCGGGCTGCCGGTGGCGTGCGAGGCGGTGAGCGGCGTCGCCGACGGCCGACGCGGCCGTCGGCGAGCTGGGCATCGGCGTCCCCGGCTACGACACGCTGGCGCTGCTCAACCGCATCGGAGGCGCCCACGGCGTGGGCCGCGGCATCCACACCGGGCAGACGATCATGGGCATCGTCGGCCGCCTGGGCTTCGAGGCGCCGGGGATGCTCATCCTCATCGCCGCCCACCGCGAGCTCGAGCGCCTCGTCCTCACCAACGCCCAGCAGACGATGAAGGCGTCGCTGGGCACGACGTTCGGCGACATGCTCCACGAGGGCCGCTACTACGACCCGCTGCTCACCGACATCCGCGCCTTCCTGGACAGCTCCCAGGCGCGCGTCACCGGCGACGTGCGGGTGCGCCTGCACAAGGGCAACATCGTCCCGCTGGGGACGCGCAGCCCCTACAGCCTGCTCGACGCCGGGCGGCGGCTGGGGTCCACCTACGGCCACGGCTCGTCGCTGTGGACCGGCGAGGAGGCCCGGGCGTTCGCCCACATCTACGCCACCGCGGGCGTGCTGGCCCAGGCCGTCACCGAGGACGGCCAGGGCTAGCGCTACGCCGAGCGTGGCGTCCGCGGTGAGGATCGCCATCAGCAGCGCCTCGAGGCGCTCCAGTTCGGCCACCGGGATCGACTCCGAGACCTGGTGGGGATCGCGCCCGCCGCTGGCCAGAGCCACGACGTCGGTGCTCGCGGCCAGGTAGTTGGCCTCGAGCGTGGCCTGGCGCTCCTCCAGCACGATGCGCAGGCCGTCGACGCGCGCGGCGGCAGCCTGGACGAGCGCCCGCGCCCGCGAGTCGGGGCGTGCGGGAACGGCGGCACCATCCGGCTGCGGTCGCGGATCCAGTCATGGCGGGCGCCGTGCGCGTCGCACACGCGAGCGATCGTGTCGGTGATGGCGCCGACCGTGGCCTCGATCTCCTGCACCGAGTAGCCGCGGACCTCGCCCCGCACGAGCGCCAGGTCGGGGATGGAGTTCGTGAGGGCGCTGTTGAGCGCGGCCTCGACGCCGGCGTCAGCGAGGACCTCGGGCGTGAGCCGGTCGATGACCGAGCCGCCGACGATCGCGGCGACGTTGACGCTGCCACCGCCCGGCCGGCGGCCGAGCGGGAGCGCGGCGACGATCTCGGCAGGCCACGGCGATCGCGTTGATCCCCGCCTCGGGGTTGGCGGCGGCGTGGGCGGCGCGTCCGTGGATGACGAAGGCGAACGACGTCTGGCCCAGCGCACGCGTGATGACGGTGCCGACGGGCTTGGCGCCGTCGACCGAGAAGGCGCAGTCGACGCCCTCAAGCAGGTCGGCGGCGAGCAGCCCCGCGCCCATCTTGCCGCTCTCCTCGCAGCAGGTGAAGGCGGCGTGCACCGTCGGGCCGCCGGGCCTCGGGGAGGGCGGCGGCCGCCGCGCACACGCGCATGACGGCGGCGACGGCGGCCTTGTTGTCGGCGCCGAGGATCGTCTCGCCGTCGGAGCGGACGACGCCGTCGTCATCGATGTGTGGCGTGACCGGCGGGCGTGCCGGACTCGACGGTGTCGATGTGGGACGACGAACAGGTACGTCGGGCGCTCCCGGCGCGCCGGGGACGGTGGCGATGAGATTCCCGCAGTCGGACCCGTTGACCTGCGCCGGCGTCGTCGAACGCCGACGTCACCCCGTGGCCGGCGAGCCAATCGCGGATGAGCTCGCCGACCACGCGCTCGCGCCGGCTCGGCGACGGGACCGCCACCAGCTCGAGGAACAGTTCGCGTGACGGACGCGTCCCGGGTCAGAGGCACGCGCGGCAGGTTACTTGCGGCCGGCGCTACGTCGTGACCGGCGCGGCGCCCAGCTCGCCGGCCACCGAGTCGGAGGTCATCACGTCGGAGAACATCGGGTAGTCGAACTTGATCGCGTTCTCGTGCTCCTCGGCGGAGGTGGCGGCGACGCAGTCCGACAGGGTGATGACCTTGTAGCCCTTCTCGTAGCCGGTGCGCATCGTGGACTCGACGCAGCAGTTGGTGAGAAAGCCCCCGAGCGCGATCGTGGTGATCTCGCGGGCGCGCAGGATGAAGTCGAGGTTGGTGGTGGCGAACGTGTCGAGCCCGCGCTTGCCCTCGACCACGACGTCGCCGGCCTGGGGCGCGAGCGCGTCGACGATCTCCGACCCCCACTCGCCCTTGACGAAGGCGGTGGAGTCGACGACACCCTTGAGGATCCCGTAGGGGTGCTCGGCGATCTCGTTGTAGCCGGGCGCGAAGGTGATCGGGGCGTGGACGATGGTCGCGCCCGCCTGGCGGGCCGCGTCGACGAGCCGGCGGGTGTTCTCCAGCATCCCCGTGTCATCCATGACGCCGGCCACGGCGCCGTGCAGCGCCCCGCCCTCGGAGGTGAAGTCGTTCTGGTACTCGATCAGGACGATCGCGGTGTGCTTGGGGTCCAGCGCCATGCGGGTCTCCCTTCCAGTGTGGACGGCGGCTGCTTCCAGATGTAGACCCGCGGCGTCAGCCGAGGGTGCGGATCGGCTCGCCGGCCAGGAACGCCGCGATGTCCTGCACCACCTGGCCGTACATGTGGCGCATCCCGGGCTCGGACACGTAGCCGAGATGGGGCAGCAGGACGACGTTGGGCAGCGTCGTCAGCGGGTGATCGGGCGGCAGCGGCTCGCGGTCATAGACGTCGAGCCCGGCGGCGGCGATGACGCCCACGCGCAGCGCCGCCGACCAGCGCCGCCTCGTCCACGATCGGCCCGCGCGAGGTGTTGATGAGCGCGGCCGTCGGCTTCATCTGCAGTAGCTCTGGACCGCCGATGAGGCCCGCGGCTGCGGTCACTGAGGACGAGGTGGATGGAGAGGAAGTCCGCGCTGCGCGAGCAGCTCCGCCCTTGGAGACGCGACGCACCCCGACCTCGGCGGCGCGCTCGTCTGAGAGGTTCTGGCTCCACGCCACCACCTCCATGCCGAACGCCCGCGCCGGGCCGACCATCGCCGTGCCCAGGTTGCCCAGACCGACCAGGCCCAGCGTCGCGCCCGCGAGATGGTCGGCAGGTCGAGCTGCCATCGCCCGGAGCGCAGCGCGCGGTCCTCCTGGGTGATCCGCTTGGCCACGGCGAGGATGAGCGCCCACGCCACCTCGACGGTGCTGGGCACGCCGGCGGCCGGCGTGGCGCCCGTCCCCTGCGTGCCGCACACCGTCACCCCGCGCTCGAGCAGGTACTCGACGTCCAGCGACGCGTTGCGCATGCCGGTGGTGATCACGAGCCGGAGGTTGGGCAGCTGGGAGAGCACGTCGCGCTGCAGGCGCGTGCGCTCGCGCATCAGGACGAGGGCGTCGAAGCCGGCGAGCCGCGCCGGGAGCTCCGTCCTCGGCGATGGGCTCGGAGAAGAACTCGACCGCGACGTCCGTCGCCCAGCGATGCCCAGTCCGCGTAGCCGTGGGCGCGGCGCTGGTAGTCGTCGAGCACGGCGACGCGCAGTGTTAGGGGATCGTGATGAAGGCGGCATTTGGCCTCAGGGCCATGGCGATCGCGCCGGCACAGGAGCAACCTATCGCTCCCGGGTCACGAGTGGCCTGGCGAGAACGTCCACACGAGCGCAAGGAGGAAGCTTTGCCTCGAGAACTGAACATCCTTGTCGTCGCGAACCGCACCGCCATGTCCGACACTCTGGAGGAGACGATGCGTGCGCGTGTCGAGGAGTGCCCGGCGCGGTTCACGCTGGTCATCCCGGTCGGGCCGCGGCCTGGAGGGCCGCCGGGCGGTCGAGCAGATGAACGCTCACATGCGCGAGATCGGGCTCGACGTGCGCGCCGTGGCCGGCGACCCCGACCCCCTGCGCGCCGTCCTGGAGGTCTACAGCCCGGCGGAGTTCGACGAGATCATCGTCTCCACGTCTGCCGTCCTGGGGCTCGCGCTGGATGAGGTCCGGGACTGCCCGCAGCGGATCGAGCGCCACACCGGAGCGCTCGTGCGCCACGTCGAGGCGCGCGAGATGCCGGCGGGCCGTGACCGCAAGCCGGTGGCCGCGGGGGCGCGGTCGCGCTAGACCGGCGGGTCAGACCCGCGCCCGGGCGCGGGTCTTAGAATCCGCGGCGCTGCCGGCCGAGTACGCCACCTACCTCCGTCCGCCGGGCCTGACCGGGATCGAGGCCCTGCACGCGCGCTTCGTGCAGCACGCCTACCGGCCGCACTCGCACCGCGACGTGGACGATCGCGGTGTGCAGCGCGGCGCCGCGCGCTTCGAGGTCGACAGCACGCCGCCAGCGGGCGGACGCCGGCGAGCTGTTCGTGCTCGAGCCCGAGGCCGTCCACACCGGGATGGCGGCCATCCCCGAGGGCTGGGCCTACAAGGTCCTCTACGTCGAGCCTCGGGCTGCTGCACGACTGGGCGGAGGGGGACGGGCCGGCGCCGCGCGCGGCGCGCTGGGTGGTGTTCCGCGACCCGGCGCTGCGCGCCGCCCTGCTGCGCGCGCACGCCGCGCTGGCGCTGCGAGCCGCCGGGGCTGGACGTGGAGGAGAAGGTGCTGGAGGCGATCGCGGGCCTGACGCCGCACCTGCGCGGCGCGTCGGCGGCGCCGGCGCGCCCCGGAGCACGGCGAGCACGCCGCGGTGCGCCGGGCGCGCGTCCATCTCCAGGACCGCTGGGACCAGCCGGTGTCGCTGGCGGAACTGGCCGGCGTCGCCGGGCTCTCGCGCTTCGAGCTCATCCGCCGCTTCCGCGCACAGAACGGCCTCACCCCGCACGCCTTCCAGCGCGATCTGCGCATCGACCAGGCGCGGGCGATGCTCGGCGACGGCGTGCCCGCGCGGCGGTGGCGGCGCGTGCGGGTTCGCCGACCAGCCGCACCTGTCGCGGGTGTTCAAGCGGCTGGTGGGCGTGACGCCGGGGGCGTACGCGCGGGCCGCGGCTCGCTGAGCACTCTCGCTTCGGGCCGCGAAAGAGCCCAACGTCCGCGAAAGAGCGCAACATCGTTCAAGACCGCGGGCGGGCCGGCGGCGATGATCCGGCGGCCATGACCGTCGCCGAGTTCGACACCAAGGTCGCGATCGTCGTCCGCGACGACCTCGCCGCCTGGCAGCGCCTCAACGTCACCGCGTTTCTCATGAGCGGGCTGGTGGCCTCGGCGGGGGCGGCGGCGATCGGCGAGGACTACGTCGACGGCGACGGGGTCCGCTACCTGCCGCTGCTGGTGCAGCCGGTGCTGGTGTTCGAGACCGGGGGCGAGAAGCTGCGCACCCTGCGCGAGCGCGCGGCGCGACGCGAGGTCCCGGTGGCCATCTACACGGCCGCACATGTTCAGCCACGGGCAACGACGCGGACAACCGCGCCGCCGTGCGGGCGGTCGGGACAGAGCAGCTGGACCTGGTGGGACTCGGCGTCCGCGCCGGGCATCGGGACGTCGACGCCATCGTGCGCGGCGTCCAGCGCCACCCGTAGCACAGGTCTCACACAGCGCATCGACAGTCCTTCGGCGGTTAAGACGCTCGGCTTACGGGCCGCGCCGAACCTGCTGGCATGAACTCGAGCACTGGCATTCTCCGACGGCCCGCGCCCTCGCGCGAGGGCGGGCGCGACCGTTTCCTGCGCGGGCGGGCGGGGTCCGTTTCCACCGCCTCCACGTGGCTGGCCGCGAACTGGCAGCGCCTGGCGCTGCCCACCCTGCTGGTGGTCACCGCGGTGGCCTACCTCTGGGACCTCAGCGCCTCGGGCTACGCCAACAGCTTCTACGCCGCCGCTGTGCAGGCGGGCACCAAGAGCTGGAAGGCGTTCTTCTTCGGCTCGATCGACTCCTCGAACTACATCACCGTCGACAAGCCGCCCGCGTCGCTGTGGGTGATGGCGCTGAGCGGGCGCATCTTCGGCTTCAGCAGCTGGAGCATGCTGGCGCCCCAGGCGCTCGAGGGCGTCGCCGCGGTGGCGCTGCTCTACGCGTCGATCAAGCGCTGGTTCGGGACGGGTGCCGGACTGGCGGCCGGCGCGCTGCTGGCGGCGACGCCGGTGGCGGCGCTCATGTTCCGCTTCAACAACCCCGACGCGCTGCTGGTGCTCCTGCTGGTCGCCGCCGCCTACTGCCTGACCCGGGCGCTGGAGCGCGCGGGGACGCGCTGGGTGGTGGCCGCCGGGACGATGATCGGCTTCGCCTTCCTGGCCAAGATGATGCAGGCGTTCCTGGTGCTGCCCGCGTTCGCGCTGGTGTACCTGGTGGCCGCGCCCGACGGGCCTGCGCCGGCGCGTGACGCAGATGCTGGCCGGCGGCGCGGCGATCGTGGTCAGCGCCGGCTGGTGGGTGGCGATCGTCGCGCTGTGGCCCGCGAGCTCGCGGCCGATGATCGACGGCTCGTCTGACAACAGCATCCTCAACCTGATCACCGGCTACAACGGGCTGGGACGTATCTTCGGCGGCGGCAGCGGTCCGGGTGGTGGCGGGGGTGGCGGCGGGGGGAACTTCAGCGGCGCCACCGGCGTGCTGCGCCTGTTCAACTCCGTGATGGGCGGCCAGTCGTCGTGGCTGCTGCCCGCGGCCCTGCTCGCCCTCGGCGCTGGACTGATCGCGACGCGCCGGGCGCCCCGTACCGACCGCACGCGCGCCGCGCTGCTGCTGTGGGGCGGCTGGCTGATCGTCAGCGGCCTCGTCTTCAGCCTCTCCAGCGGGATCATCCACACCTACTACACGGTCGCCCTCGCCCCGGCGATCGCGGCGCTGGTGGCCATCGGCGGGCGGATGCTCTGGGCCCGGCGCGACACGGCGCGGTCGCGGGTGGCCGCCGCCGTCGCGGTGGCCGTGAGCGCCGGGTGGTCATGGGCGCTCCTTGACCGCACGCCGAGCTGGGAGCCGTGGCTGCGCACCCTGATCGTGGCGGCGGGGCTGGCGGCAGTGACCGGCCTCCTGCCGTCGACGGTGTGGCGGCCGATGCGCGGCCGGCTCGCCGTGGGCGCGGTGGTGCTCGGGGTGATCGCGTCCGTCGGGGGGCCGGTGGCGTACGCCGCGCAGACGATCGCGACGCCGCACACCGGCTCGGTGCCGGCGGCGGGACCGGCGAGCGCCGGCGGGATGGGTGGCTTCGGCGGCGGTGGGATGCCGAGTGACACCCGCGCCCAGCGGAGCCCCCGCCGGGACGTTCCCCGGCGCCGGCACGCGCGGCGGCGCGATGCCCACCGGGGCACGTACCGCCAACGCGGCCGGCGGCGGCATGCCGGGCGGCCAGACGACGGTGAGCGCGTCGTTGAAGCAGGCGCTGCAGGCCAACGCCGGGCGCTACCGGTGGGTGGCGGCGACGTCGGGCTCCCAGTCGGCGGCATCGCTCGAGCTGGCCACGGGCGGTGAGCCGGTGATGGCGATCGGCGGCTTCAGCGGGCAGGGCGGGAACCTCACCCTGGCCCAGTTCGAGCACCTACGTCAAAGCCGGCGACATCCACTACTACATCGCTTCGAGCGGTGGGGGGCCGGGCGGTGGCGGGGCTCGACGAGCGCGATCACCAGCTGGGTCAAGGCCCACTACAAGGCGGTGACCATCGGCGGCGAGACGCTCTACGACCTGACCTCACCGGTGCGCTAGCCCACGCCGCCCGATCCGAGGGTTGCATGGCGGGAGAGCTTCACGCCCAGGAGATGCTGGGCGGCGCGGACCACGCTCGTGCCGCCCAGCAATGCGGTCGCCGGGTGCCCCCTGATCGTCGAGCGTCATGGGCTCGCAGGATTCGCGCCCGGCGCCGGTCGCGACGATCTGACTGGCCCGGGCCAGCACACGACCGCCCGGGGCCGCGCGGAAGGTGAACGTCACGACCGGATCGTCGGCCTTCCCCGTGCAGTCAAACGCCCCGGGCTGCACCGTCGCCAGCCCGTTGATCAGCGACGCGAACCGCCTGACCCTGGCGTGGTTGGTGACCGTGCTGTCGTTCGCCGGCGGGTGGTGAGGCCGCGCGACCGTGACCTCGAGCGCGCGCGCCGCGCCCGGGATCCGCTCGCCACCCGCGCCCGCGGGGGTGGGCGCCACGAGCGCCAGCGTCAGCGCCGCGAGCACCCCGATCGACCGCCGCCACCGCCTCATCTCGCCCGCACTACGGCCGTCAGGCGCCGCCGTCACACCACGGACGCCAATACGCTGCCCGATATGGACGACCTGGAAGGGTGCCTTGCGTGCGACCTCACCGCCGGGCGACAGCCGCTGCCCGGCGGCGTCATCCACGAGACCGCGCACTGGAGGGCCGAGCACTGCGTGGGACCGCTCGGGGTCGGGACGCTCGTGGTCAAGGCGCTGCGCCACGTCACGCGCGTGTCTGAGCTGACCGCACCGGAGGTCGCCGAGCAGGGTGCGGTACTGCACGCGTGCGCGGCGATCGTCGATGAGCTCCTGTCGCCCGCGCAGACCTATGTGTGCCTGTGGTCGCACGCCGGCGGGGAGCCGTGCCACCTCCACTACGTCGTGCAGCCGGTGTCCCGAGCGCTGATGGACGAGCTCGGCGCGCACGGCGCGGGGTTGCAGGCGCGGATGTTCGAGCTGGGCCGGCTTCCGCCCGCCGAGGAGGTGGAGGCCTTCGCGCACCGGGCCCGCCACGCTTTGGCCCGGATCCTGGCCTCCTAGTGTGTGGGTGAGCGATGACCCATCGAGAGATCCACTCGTGGCTGATGGACATGGACGGCGTGCTCGTGCACGAGGAGCACGCGATCCCGGGCGCCGACGAGTTCGTGGCGCGGCTGCGCGCCAAGGGGACGCGCTTCCTGGTCCTCACCAACAACTCGATCTACACGCCGCGCGACCTCGCGGCGCGTCTGCGCAACAGCGGCATCGACGTGCCCGAGGAGGCGATCTGGACCTCGGCGCTGGCCACCGCGCGCTTCCTGCAGGACCAGCGTCCCGGGGCTCGGCGTTCGTCATCGGCGAGGCGGGTCTGACCACGGCGCTGCACAACGCCGGCTACACGCTCACCGAGCGCAGCCCCGACTACGTGGTGCTGGGCGAGACGCGCACCTACAGCTTCGAGCGCATCACGCAGGCCATCCGCCTCATCGAGACCGGCTCGCGCTTCATCGCCACCAACCCGGATGCGACGGGCCCCTCGGTGGACGGGCCGCTGCCCGCCACCGGCTCGGTGGCGGCGCTCATCACCCGCGCCACCGGGATCGACCCCTACTACGTCGGCAAGCCCAACCCGCTGATGATGCGCTCGGCGCTCAACGCCATCGACGCCCACTCCGAGACGGCGGCGATGATCGGCGACCGGATGGACACCGACGTCGTCTCGGGGCTGGAGGCGGGCATGGAGACGATCCTGGTCCTCACGGGGCTGACGACGCGCGAGGACGCCGAGCGCCACCCCTACCGGGCCGGGCGAATCGTCGACTCGATCGCGGACCTCCTGCCGGAACTCGGGAGCGGTTAGAGCTACCCTGCCGCGAGCGCCGCATGCGCCGGGCCGGTCACGGCGTGGCGGGCCAAGCGAGGAATTTGCGACATCCCTGGCATCTTCTGCAAGCTTTGAGGTCCGACACGCGTGACACTGTGTCACCTCTTCCCTCCGGTCCGCCTGCGATGCGGCTACTCTGCCCACCGCCAATCAACGTTTCACGCTAGGAGACAGGATGAACAAGACGGAACTCATCGACGCGATCGCCAAGGACAGCGGGCTGTCCAAGGCCGACTCGTCGCGTGCGCTGGACTCGCTGCTCACCACCGTGACCAAGACCCTGAAGAAGGGTGACGAAGTGGCGATCACCGGCTTTGGCAAGTTCTCGGTGGCCAAGCGCGGCGCGCGCACCGGCCGCAACCCTCAGACGGGCGCGCCGGTCAAGATCAAGGCGTCCAAGAACGCCAAGTTCACCGCCGGAGCCACGCTCAAGAACGCGGTCGCGGGCCGGCGCGCCGCCAAGTAGCCGGCCCGCGGCGCCGGCGCCATCCGCCGGGGATGAGGACACGGTTTCGGCGGCACGGGCGCTCGGCCCGGCCGCCGACTACGGTCCTCACCGAGTGCGGGCCTGCTACTCCCCGGCGAACTCGTCGTCGGCGGCGAGGCCGGGCTCATCCTCGGCCGCGTGGATCGCGCACAGCGCCGGCCCGCCGGACTCGAGCACCGCCTCGAGCTCTGCCGCGGTCAGCCGGGCGCCGCACTCCTCGCATCGCTCGCCTGCCGTCTCGATGCTGTGCTCCTCCAGGCTCATGGCGCGCGATTTTAGTCCTCTGCTCGCCATCGGTGGCCGCCGGGCCCCGGCCGCTCCCAGGTAGGCCAGCACCGCCAGGACGCGGCGGTGATCGTCATTGGTGGCCGGAAGGTTGAGCTTTCCGAAGATATTGGTGACGTGCTTCTCGACGGCGCCGAGCGTGATCACCAGCTCGCGCGCGATGGCGGCGTTCGTCCGGCCCTGCGCGATGAGTGACAGCGTCTCGCGCTCGCGGGGTGTCAGCTCAGCGAGCGGATCGTCCCCGCTGCCCGCCTGGGCGCGCACGAGCGAGGCGATGACCTCGCGGTCCAGCGCCGTGCCGCCCTCGGCGACGCGATGCACCGCGTCGAGGAAGCTGCGCACCTCACCGACGCGCTCCTTGAGCAGGTAGCCGACCCCGCTCTCGCCCGAGGCCAGCAGCTCCCCGGTATAGACCGGCTCGACGTACTGGGAGAGCACGAGTACCGACAGGTCGGGATGCCGGCGCCGCGCCTCCAGCGCGGCGCGGATCCCCTCGTCGGTGAATGTCGGCGGCAGGCGCACGTCGACGATCGCCAGGTCCGGCTTGTGCCCGGCGACGATCCGCAGCAGCCCGTCGCCGTCGTCGGCCTGGGCCACCACCTCGATGTCGTACTCCTGCAGCAGCGCGACGATGCCCTCGCGCAGCAGCACCGAGTCCTCGGCGATCACGACTCGCATGGCAACACCGCCCGGATGGTCGTTCCGATGCCCTCGGGCGAGTCGACGTCGAGCGTGCCGTCCAGCGCCTCGACCCGCTGGCGCAGGCCGCTGAGCCCGTTGCCGCGCGGGTCGGCGCCGCCCGGGCCGTTGTCGGCGACCTCGACCACCAGGCGCGGCCCGGCTCGGCGGATCGTGATCCGGACCGAGGCGCCCGGAGCGTGCTTGACGGCGTTGGTCAACGCCTCGGCGGTGACGAAGTAGGCCGCTGACTCCACGACGGGAGCCAGCCGCTGCGTGAGCTTGCTCTCCACCGTGGCGTCGATCCCCGAGCGCTGGGCCAGGGCCTCCACGGCGGCCACCAGGCCGCGGTCGGCCAGCACCGGAGGCGCGATGCCCCGCGCCAGGTCGCGCAGCTCGGCCACCGCGGCGGTGGCCTCCTCACGCGCCTGGCGGATCAGCTCGGCCGTCTCGGGCCGGTCCTCCAGACGGGCCTCGGCCCGCCCGAGCTGCATCGTCAGCGCCACCAGCCGCGCCTGGGCGCCGTCGTGGAGGTCGCGCTCGATGCGGCGCAACTCCGCCGACTGGACGTCCAGCACGCCGCGGCGAGTCCGCGTCAGCTCGTCGACGCGAGCGCTGAGGTCGGTCTGGCGCGGTGAGTAGAACACCGCGTGCAGGGCGAAGGCCATGGCCAGACCGACCGCCGGGAACACCGGCCAGAAGTACCCGAACCGCCGACATCGCCCACACCAGCACGTCGAACGCGGCGAGCACGGCCGAGATCGAGCCCTGTATCGCCAGCCGCCTCCGCGGTCCCCGGGGCTGCGCCCAGGCCCGCCGCCACGCCACCTGAAGCGCGATCGGCAGCCCCAGGCCCGCCCACACCCACATGGGCCAGAACCGGCCCCCGGTCGCCGCCCAGATGATGGTGACGGCCAGGCAGCACACCACTGACAGGGTGAGTTCCCCTGCCAGCAGCGCGCTGCCACTGCGTTGTCCGACCTGAGCCTCGTGCCTTGCCATTGCCTGTAACTCCCGGACACATCATCGCAGCGCCGAGGGCTCCATCGCCGGGGCGAAGGACTCGCGGCTCCGTGCCGTCCGCCGCCCCAGAAGGGTGACGGCGGCCGGCAGGGCGACGGCCCGGACGATGGTCGCGTCGAGCAGGATGGCCACGGCGAGGCCGAAACCGAGCTGCTTGAACTCCAGGAGGTGCAGCGTGGCGAAGATCGCGAACACCCCGATCATCACCGCGGCCGCGCTCGTCACCGTTCCCGCGGTCGCCCCGAGGCCCGCACCGACGCCGTCCTGGCGTCGGCGCCGCGGCTGCGCTCCTCGCGCACCCGCTCGAGGATGAGCACGGTGTAGTCCATCGACAGCCCGAAGAGCAGGACGAAGGCGAACAGCGGGAGCCATTCGACGATCGCCCCGTCGGAGGTGAAGCCCAGCAGCTTCTGATCCGATGCCGTGCTGGAAGACCTCCACCAGGACCCCGAAGGAGGCCCCGACCGACAGGAGGTTCAAGCCGATCACCGAGGCCGCCAGCGCCGGCGAGCCGAAGGCCGCGATCAGCAGCAGGAAGGCCAGCCCCAGCACGCCCGCGATGACGAGCGGCGTGATCGTGGTCAGCCGACCCGAGAAGTCGGCGTTGCCCGCGGCGTCGCCGGTGAGCATGACCTTGGTTCCGGGCAGGGCGAGGGTGTGGTCCACGGTCTGGCGCAGGTGGCTGACCGCGTCCTGCTGGGCGGGCAGCGGGATGTTGGGGAACGGCACCGACACCAGAGCGGTCGAGCCGTCCCGGGCCACGTCGACGGTGACCGACCCGTGGCCGCCGGTGACGCTCTCGGCCCGGCGGCCCAGGTCCCGCATGGCGCGCAGCGCGGCCGGCCGTCCCAGATCGCTGGCCGGTGACGACGAGCTCAGCGTCGGTCGGCGTCCCCGGGAAGGCGTGGTCGATGGCCTCGTCGGCGATGCGGAGCGGGTTGTTGACCGGCAGGTCCCGCACGCCGGGATCACCGGTGCGCATGCCCAGGACGGGGACCGACAGCGCTCCCAGCACCACCACGGTCACGAGCAGCGAGGCCGCCGGGCGGGCCGTGATACGGTGACGACGCGCTGCCACACGCCGGGCGCGCCGGCGCTGCGAGGGCGGCGGCGCGGCCACAGCCGCCCGCGGTCGATGCGGTCACCGAGCAGCGCCAGCACCGCCGGCAACACCGTGACGGAGCCGATGGCGGCGATCGCCACCACCAGGATCGCGCCCAGCGCCATCGAGGTGAACACGCCCAGACCGGTGAAGGTCAGCCCGGCCAGACCGACCATGACCGTCAGCGCGGCCACGACGATGGCCCGGCCGACGCTGGCCGTCGCCGCCGTCAGAGCGGCGTCGCTGTCGCGGCCGGCCCGCCGCTCCTCGCGCTCGCGGCGGATGTAGAACAGCGAGTAGTCGACGCCCACGGCCAGCCCGATGAGGACGACGACCGAGGCGGTGGGCTGCCCCTCCGGGGCGATCTGCGAGATCACGCCGAGCGCGCCGAGTGCGCCGGCAACGGAAGTCAGGCCCAGCAGCAGCGGCACCACGGCCGCCACCAGCGCGCCGAAGGCCCCGATGAGGATGATCAGCGTGATCGGCAGCGAGACGAGCTCAGCGTGGCTGAGGTCGTTGTTGACGACCTGGTTGATGGCATGGCCGCCCGATGCCTGACCGGCCTCCTGGAGCTTGGTTCCGGGATGCGAGGTGGCGACCGAGGCGACGACCTCCTGAAGCGGCGCCACGTGCTCGTCGGCGTTGTCGGGATCGCCGCGCAGCTGCACCTGCACGAGCTGCAGCCGCCCGCCGGCGCGCGACAGGGCCGGCACCTCACGCGGGCCCTGGACGGCGGCCACGCTGTGCAGACGGCGGGCGCGGACCTCGAGCGCCGTGACCGCCGCCCCGGTGCTATGGGCGCTGCCGGAGCTGACCAGCACGCTCTCGGTCGCCGGCGACTTGAGATGGGCGGAGGACAGAGCGGCGTCGGCGCGAGCCGATTCGCCGGTGCCCGAGCCCGCATTGGACAGGGTCTTGGTACCGGCGGCGGCGCCGGCGAAGATGCAGCCGGCGATCAGGACCAGCCACAGGGCGACCATGGTCCGCGGGTGGCGGGCCGAGGCGCCGGAGATCGAGCTCACCGCATGGGCCAGACGCCCCGACGGCTCACTTCTCCGATGGGATACGACGCGTGGATTTCTCATGCTCGCCAGCCTGCCGACGGGCCGATCCGCTGTCGCTGGGGCACGGATGCCGACATGCCGGCGAGCACCCCCGGGTCGCCGGTGGGGTTAACCCGACCCCGCCCAGCGCAATGTCTGATCGCATCGACCTGACATCGTGGGTCAGGTGACCGACACCTCCGCCCGCGCGGTGCTGGCGCTCCGCGCGCTGGAGCCCGCCGATTGCGACCGTCTGCTCAGCTGGATCGACAGCTCTGATGCGCTGTGGCAGTGGTCAGGGCCGCGATCGTTCACATGGCCGCTCGATCGCGGACAGCTGCAGCGCGACCTCGCCGCGCGTGGCGACTCCGCAGGGCTGCTCGCCGGCCTCGATGCGAGCGGCGAGATGGTGGGCCACGTCCTGATCGAGGCCCAGCACGATCACGGCCTGGGCCTCATCGGCCGCGTGGCGGTCGCACCCGCGCAGCGCGGCCGGGGGCTCGGGACCGCGTTGATGCGAGCGACCGTCCGCCACGGCTTCGACGAGCTGGGGCTCCATCGCCTCCAGCTCGTCGTCTACACGTTCAACGCGGCCGCCATCGCCACCTATCGCTCGGTCGGCTTCGTCGTGGAGGGAGTGGCGCGCGACAGCACCCGCGGCTCGGACGGCCGTTGGGATGGCCTGACGATGAGGCTGCTGGAGCCCGACCACCGCCGTCCCGCCGCCTATGGCGACGGCATCCGGATCGCCGGTCCTCGCGACGCCGAGCACATCGCCGTGCTGCTCACCCAGCTCGGCTACGCGCACGATCGCGACCAGGCCTCGGCGCAGCTGCTGGCGTGGGCGGCGAATCCGGACGGTGAGGTGCTGGTGGCTGAGGCCGACGGCGTGGCAGCCGGCTTCGCGGCCGTCCATCGCGTGCCGTACTTCGAGCGCCCGGGCGCCTTCGCCCGCGTCGTCGCCCTCAGCGTCGACGCCGGGCAACGGCGCGGCGGCGTGGGGCGGCGTCTGATGGGCGCGGTCGAGCGCTGGGCCACCGCGCACGGCTGCGTGAACGTCGAGGTCACCAGCCTGCGCTCCCGCGACGCCGCCCACGGCTTCTATGCCGCGCTCGGCTATGAGGACCGGTGCGGGGAGTCCGGCCGCTTCAGGCGCGCGCTCGCGCCCGGCCCTGGAGCCTGACCCACAGCGCGGTCACCAGCGCCAGCCCCGCCGTGATGAGCAGCAGCGTCGCGTAGCCGGTGAGGTGGGCCGCCAGCGCGAGCACGGAGGGCACGGCGAACCCGATGTAGGTGAGGACGTAGTAGATGGCGGTGAGCCCGGCGAGCGCCTCGGGGTGGGCGAGACGCTGGACCTCGACCAGGCCGGCCACCAGGCACAGCCCGTAGCCCATCCCCAACACGATCGCGCTCGGCACGAGCAGCCAGGTTCGGTGCTCGTGGGCGGTCAAGGCGCCGAGGGCCAGACCGGCCACCATGACGACCAGTCCGAGGGTGGCGGCGCGGTTGCCCGTCGCGTGCGCGTCCAGGCGCCGCGCCACCGGCTGGATGAGCACGCCCGCCATCGCCGCGACCATCGCCACCACGGCGGTGAGGGCGATGCCGTCGGTGGCGTGGGCCGCTCCGACGACGCTCGGCAGCAGGGCGAAGGCGACGGCAGGAGCGGCGAACACCCACGGCGCCATCGGCGCCACGACCTTGACAAAGCGCGGGTGACGCATGCTCGGGAGCGCGCGCCCGATCGCGCCGCCACCGCCGCGCGTCACCGTCTCGGGTGCGCCGGGCACCAGCGCGACCACGCCCAGCATCAGCAGCGCGTGGGGCAGGTAGGGGACGACGGCCCGATCGGGGGCCCACTGGGCCAGCAACCCGGAGATCGAGCGGTCCGGCGGCAAAGCCGACGGTCATCATCACCGCGCCCCGGCGCGCGGCCGCGTGGTCGGTGGCGTCACCGAAGGGCGGGCGGGAGAGCTCGCGCAGCCATGCCGTCCCGGCGCCGAACGCCGCGCCACTGCCCAGGCCGGTGAGAAACCGGCCGACGAACAATGGCGCCAGGCCGTGGTCGGCGACCACCAGCGCCAGGGTCCCCGCCAGGGAGAGCACGGCGGAGGCCAGGATCACCGGACGGCGCCCGCGCGCGTCCGAAAGCGGCCCGGCGATGAGCAGCCCGGGAATGAGCCCGAGCGCGTAGACGCCGAACAGCGCCTCCAGCGTGCCGGTGGAGAGCCCCAGCTGCTGTTGGTAGACGAGCAGCATCGGGGTGAACTGGTTGGACCCCCACGCCGCCCCGAACAGCGCCGCTCCGGCGCGAGCCCAGTTCGCCCGCGCCGCCGCACCGAGGACATTGCCTTTCACCTGTATCGGGGCCGCACTCATCTGCATGCTCCTTTCGAGTAAAAGTTCAATGACCGAACCCGCGATAGGCCGAGGCTAGCACACAAGTTCAATCAACAGACCCACTGCGCTAGACTGGCTGGCAATGCTTGGAAAGGACTACGCGGGACAGGACTGCTCGATCGCCGGCGCCCTCGAGGCCGTCGGCGAGCGCTGGACGCTGCTGATCGTCCGCGACGCCTTCTACGGCGTGCGGCGCTTCAACGACTTCCAGGCCCACCTGGACATCCCCAAGGCGGTCCTGTCAGACCGGCTCAACGGGCTGGTCGAGGATGGGATCCTGGCCCGGGTCGCCGGACCCCGCCCACTCCGGGCGCCACCTGTACGAGCTGACGCAGAGCGGTCGCGAGCTGTGGCCGGTCATCCATTCGCTGCTGGTCTGGGGCGGCAACCATCGCCGGCAGAACAGCCGCGTGTTCCGCCACGCGGCGTGCGGGACGCGGCTGGCCGAGAGCGGGCTGTGCGAGGCCTGCGGAGTGACGCCCGGGCCCGAGGACCTCCTCACCGAGCGCCGGCGCGGTTACCAGCCCACGCGCGACGACCCGGTCACCCGGGTGCTCCGCGCGCCGCACCGGCTGCTGGAGCCGATCGAGACCTGAAGGGCGGCTCGGCGGTGTGTCGCCGAGCGCATTAGGGGGCTTGCCAGAGGTTCGCCGATGGTGAATTGCCTCACTATGAGGCCATTTACCATCGGCGACGAATCCGGCTGCGCCCGTGCCGCCCTCGACGGCCCGCGTTGACGTTCGTCACGGACGCCGGCGCGCCACGGTCAGCCTGATGGCGGGGCGTCCCCGGTCGGCGTCACGCCGGCCGCCTCGACCATGAGGATCACGGTGCGGGCGGGCGCGCTGGTGCGGTGCAGGACGGTGCGCGGCACGGTGTAGCTCTGATGGCGCGAGAGGCGGACCGGGTCACGGTCCTCCAGGTCGATGACCAGCTCGCCGTCGAGGACCATGAAGAACTCGTCGGTGTCGTCGTGCTTGTGCCAGTGGAAGTCACCCTCGATGACGCCGAGGCGGATGACGGAGTCGTTGACCGACGTGAGCGTCTGGTTGAACCACGGCTCGTGTGACGCGGCCTCGGCGTCAATGTCGATCAGTCGCCAGGTGGCCGAACTTCTCGTCGAGGCGGATCTCGTAGTCGCCCTCGGAAAATCCCGTCTTCACGGTCATCTACCTCCTAAACTAAACTCATTAGTTTACTTCTGGCGTACAGCGGGGCGTGCAGCGGGGGGGCGAGCAGCGGGGGGCGAGCAGCGGGGGGGCGAGCAGCGGGGGGCGAGCAGCGGGGGGGCGAGCGCGGGGGAGCAGCGGGGGGCGAGCAGCGGGGGGGCGAGCAGCGGGGGCGAGCAGCGGGGCGAGCAGCAAGCGCGGTCGCGTCATGGCGCTGGGGGCGGCGGGACCGGGACGGTCGTCAGCAGCTCGATGTAGCGCTCGGCGGAGCGCTCCAGGACGCGCTTGCCGTCGTGGCGGACGGCGGGACTCCACCAGCCGCCGTAGATGCGATCGAACTCGTACGCCGCCAGCGCTCCCACGATCCCCCTCACCCCCGGCTCGGCCAGCGGCAGGCGGACCGGAGCGCTGTAGACGAAGGACACCCGGTCCTCCCCGGGCGTGACCATGATCGTGTCACCGGCCAGGATGGCGCCGCGGCCCTCCGCCCCCGCCGCCCAGTGCGCCACCGCGCTGCCGGGGAAATGGCCGCCGCACTGCACGAGCGTCACGCCGGGCAGCACCTCGAGCTCGCCCGACCATGTCCTCACCGCAGGGTCGGGGCGCATCAGCCAGGCAGCGTCGACGTCGACCAGGAGGAGCTCGGCGTCGAAGGCGTGGCTCCACTCCACCGCGGCCCCGTACATGTGGGGGTGGCTGGCGCTCACGGCGCGCAGGCCACCGGCGGCACGCACGGCCGCAAGCGCCGCGTCGTCGACGAACGGCGCCGGATCCCACAGCAGGTTGCCCTCGACGGTCTGGACGACCAGCCCGCGCTGCCCGACGCCGACATCGGGCTGACAGCCGACCCCGGTCAGACCGGGCTCGACCTCGCGGATGACCGAGTGACACCCGCCGGCGGCCAGCTGCGCCATCGTGGTCCAGCGCTGTCCGGCGGGCGAGACCCACTGGCGCTCGTCCTCACACAGCGGACAGCGCTCCGGCGCCGCGTCGGCCGGCGGATAGTTGGCGCCACAGGCGGGACAGATCCAGATCTCAGCTGAGCTCACGGACTCAGCGGGACACTACTGACCCGGCGGTGCCGGTCCGAGCTCGCCCCAGGCGGCGGCGACCCCGCCGTAGCGGCGGCGCAGGGTCGCCGCGTGCGGGCCGCGCCAGTGGGCGCCGCCGAGGTCGTCCCCCGTCGGAGGACGTCCGTGCGCCACCCAGAACTCGGCGAGCGCGCCCCGGACCGAGTCATCGCTCCAGCGCCGCAGTCGCACGCGGACGCCGGCATCGCGCAGCGCGGCGTTCCACGGATCCGGCTGCTCGGCGTAGAGGTCGCACACCACCGCGGCGCTCGGCCAGCGTGGGTTCTCCTCCTCCCAGCGGCCGGGGTTGCGGCGCGACGGCGTCCACTCGCGATGCGTCGGCGGGCGCGCATGCTCGGCCTCCCAGTCACGGATGGCGACCCGGACCTCGGCGCGGCTCCACGTCCGCGCCACGGCGGGGCGCCGAGCCGGCGCACGCGGCGCACCGCCCAGCCGCGGGATTGGTCATCGGGCCCGCGCACTCCGGGCACTGGCGGGCCTGCAGATAGTTGTGGACGCTTGAGCGCGACACGCCGAGCGCCCGGGCGATGGCGCGGATCGTCATGCCACCGGCGGCGAGCCGGCGGGCGGTGGCGACCCGGTCGGCGACCGAGGTCTCAAAGGTGAGCCGGCGGGCGGGTAGCCCCGCGACGGTGAGCGCGGCGCTCCACGAGCCGAAGTGGGCGGCCACGCACGAGCTGCTCGGCCACCGCGGATGCTCGCGCATCCACTTCTGCTGGGCAGCGCCCGCCTCGTCGGGCCGTTCCCCGCTCCAGTCGTTGCGGCGCGGCACCTCGCCGGTCTGCGCCAGCCACTCGCGCAGCGCGTCCAGGATCGAGGCCTGCTCCCAGCGACGGGGTGCGCCCGGGTGGGCCATCGGCCGGTAGCCGGACCCCGCCCGCCGGCCCCCGCCGCGCCACCCGCCGCCCGGCCACCCGCCGCCCGGCTCGAGGTCGGTGCGCTTGTCACCTGAGCAGGACGGACAGGGGCCATGGTTCTCAGCCGCGCGCTACAGCGCGGTGACGACCGACTTCGTCTCCAGGTAGTCCGATTCGGCAACCGCCACGGCCCGTCTCCTTCCCGCGCGAGCAGCGCTCGCGCGCCTCGTGGAGTGGCCACCCACGCTAGTCCATTTTTGACTAGGCGGCAAGGCTCAGAGCGAGGGGTAGCGTGTCCGGCCATGCCTCGCTCGCGCAACCAGCTCACCGCCGGCGAATGGGCGATCCTCGCGCTGCTCGACGAGGAGCCCGCCCATGGATTCGCGCTGGCCCGCGCGATGGCGTCCGGCGGCGAGGTGGGCCGGGTGTGGGACATGCGGCGCCCCCTGGTCTACCGGGCCCTGGACACGCTCCAGCGACTCGCGCTGATCCGGCCGGTGGCGACGCTGCCCAGCGACTCCGGGCCGCAGCGCACGATCCTCGAGCCCACGCCCGAGGGGCGCCGCCTGCTGGCGGAGTGGATCCAGCGGCCGGTCGAGCACGTCCGCGACGCCCGCTCCCTGCTCATGCTCAAGCTGTTGTTCCTCAGCCGGCGCCACGCCGACCCGGCGCTGCTGCTGCGCGCCCAGCGCGAGCAGTTCTCCGCGCTGGCGGAGCGCCTCGCCGCTGCCGCCGACGACGCCGAGGGCTTCGAGCGGGGGCTGCTGCTGTGGCGCCGCCACAGCACCACCGCGGCGGTTCAGTTCACCGAGGCGATGCTGTCAGATCCGACGCTGACCGAGCCGTGAACCCGCCCAGCCAGGCGATGAGCTCGTCGCCCGGGATGGGGTGGCTCATGAGATAGCCCTGGGCGACGTCGCACCCGAGCTCGCGCAGCCGCTCGAGCACCTCGGGGTCCTCGACGCCCTCGGCCACCACCCCCAGGCCGAGGTTGCGCCCCAGGTCGATGGTGGAGCGCACGATGACCGCGTCCTCTTCGGAGGTGGCCATCTGGGAGACGAACGAGCGGTCGATCTTGAGCTCTGTGATGGGGAGGCGGCGCAGGTAGCCGAGCGACGTGTAGCCGGTCCCGAAGTCGTCGACCGCGAGCCGCAGGCCCATCGCGCCCAGGCGCTCGAGCACACCGCGCATCCGGAACATGTCGGCGACGATCGCCGACTCGGTGATCTCGAGCTCGAGCAGCTCGGCGCTCACGCCCCACTTGGCCAGCAGCGCGGCGACCTGGTCAGGGAAGTCGAGGTCGATCAGGTTCCGGGGGGAGACGTTGACCGCGATCGCCAAGGTGTGGCCCTCCTCAGTCCAGGCGCGGCACTGACGCAGTGCCTCGTCGATCACGTAGAGGGTCAGGGGCCGGATCAGGCTCGTCTCCTGGGCCACGTCGATGAACTCGTTGGGCCCGACCAGCCCCCGCGTCGGGTGCTGCCAGCGCACGAGCGCCTCCACCGCCGAGACCTGACCCGAGCGCAGCTCGAGCTTGGGCTGATAGTGGAGCACGAGCTCGCGCTCGTCGATGGCGCGGCGCAGCTCGGAGATGAGCGACAGGCGCTGGGGCTGGTTGCGATCCTGTCCGCGGTCATACAGCTCCCAGCCGGAGTTGTCGCGCTTGGCCACGTACATCGCGATGTCGGCGCGCTGGATGAGGCCCTCGACGTCATGGGCGTGCTCGGGATAGGTGGCGGCCCCGATGCTGGCCTCGATCTGCAGGGGCAGTCCGTCGAGCCAGAAGGGGGCGGCGAAGGCGGCGTGGATGCGCTCGGCGGCGCCGGCGACGCCCGTGGGCGAGCCGTCGTGGAGCAGGACCCCGAACTCGTCGCCGCCCAGACGCGCGATCGAGTCCGCGCCCCTCAGCGTGGTGCGCAGCCGGCGCGCCGCCTCCACCAGGAGATGGTCCCCGCTCGCGTGCCCGAGCGTGTCGTTGATCTCCTTGAAGCGGTCGAGGTCCATCACGAGCACGGCGACCCCGCCGCCCTCGCGCTCGGCGCCGGAGATCACCTGGCGCACCCGGTCCTGGAAGAGGACGCGATTGGGCAGCTCGGTGAGCGAGTCGTGCAGAGCCTGGTGGCGGTTGAGCTCGGCCTGCTTGCGGACCGCCGCCTCGGCCCGATCGCGGTCCTGCTCGGCCAGTACCTGCTCGGTGACGTCGAGCAGCACCCCGTCGAGCCACAGACGCTCACCCGCCTCGCTGAGGATGGCGCGGCCGCGCTCTGAGACCCAGCGCAGGCCACCATCGGCGTGCAGCACGCGGTACTGGAGGGAATAGGGCGCTCCGACCTCCAGCGCGCGGTCGATCTCCTCGGCCACGTAGGGACGGTCGTGCGGGTGGATGATGGAGCCATACGTCCGCGCGGCGTTGTCGACGAAGTCGGCCGCGGGATAGCCGCAGAGCAGCTCGATGTAGTCGCTGATGAAGCGGATCGGCCAGTCGTCGCGGCACGCGCAGCGGTAGACCGCGCCGGGGATATTGGCGACGACGGCCCAGAACTGCTCTTCGATTATCTGCGCACGGGCATCCGTGGCTGATTGCACGCCCATGCCCTGTGTCTTCGGCAGATCGGGGCTGAGATGAAAGCCCAGAACCCGGTAATCGGCGTTCGGACCGGAATTCCGCTACTTGCAGCGCGGATCGAGGTTAAAGGTGGCGGTGGACTGCGCCAGCGAGAGCGGACCGCCGGTCGGGATCAGCTGGATGTGGTTGACCTCGGTGTTGGCCGGGTCGTCGGACGGGTCGAACGGCCGGTAGAGCCCGTACTGGGCCAGCCGGGCCTCGGAGATCTGGGCCGCGCTGGAGCGGAGCAGGCTGTTGACGCCGATGTCCTCGGCCTGGCCCTTGGTGTGCGGGTCGTCGGCGAAGCCGCCGACGGCGACGCTGTGGGCCGGCGTCCGGTAGCCGCTGATGCCGTAGATCACGACGCCCAGCGCCTTGCCGAGCTGGTCGAGGCGAGCAGTGAGGACCGGAAGCTGGCCGACGGACTGAATGGTCCCGGGGTCGGCGGCGAAGCCCGGGCCCGACGCCTGGACGACCGGCGCGGAGTCGGCACTCGAGAGCGCGCCGCCGCACAGGTTGAGCTGCTTGAGCTCCTTCTTGACCTCCGCCAGGGACGGAGCGTGGGCGTTGGGATCGCCGACGATCGCATCGCCCCCGCGCAGAGGCCGCCGCGTGCGCGCCGGCTGCGGGCTCGATCGCCTGCGGGTGGCCCTGCGGAACCGCCCCGACCGCCCCGGCATCGGGCGCCGCGGAGCCGGCACCGGGCTGCGCGCCGCCACACGCGGCGACGGCGGCGCAGACGGCGAGCGCCGCACCCAGCGACCGAAGCGGCCGTACGCCGCGCCGGCTCAGTTGCATACAGCGCAGCGGCCGCTGACACACGAGCAGACCGGGAGCTCGGCTCCGGTCCGCTGCGGATGCCAGTAGCGAAGCCACGCCCGGGCGGCGGGATTGGAGCGGTCCTGGCACCCGCCCGGCCAGCAGGCCGAGACGATGCGTGAGGTCAGCCCGCGCAGCGCCGCCGGCTCGGAGTCCGTGACCGATGCGAGGATGTGGATGCGCAGCTCATCGTGGGTCATCGTGCAGGCGGCGCGCGGTGGGGTGGGGTCGCGCCTGCGGTGCAGATACCCGGATCTGTGCTGGCCCTCACCACCCTCATCGTAGGGCCCGGCGAAGCGCCGGGTGTAGATTGTGCGACTTGCTCCGGGCGCACCGTCTATCCGCCGTGCTGTTGCCGGCCCTTGCCGCCGTGCTGATCGCCGCGTGTGGCAGCTCGAACTCGAGCAGCTCCTCGGCGGCAAGCTCGGCCCCCGCGGCGACGGGCAGCGCGAGCGCAACGTCATCGGCGGCGGCGACCTCGTCGGCGGCCGCCTGCAGCAAGTCCACGCTGGCGCTGCACAGCCAGGGCGTGCTGACGGTGGGTACCGACTCCCCGGCGTACCCGCCGTACTTCGAGGACAACAAGCCGTCCAACGGCAAGGGCTTTGAGAGCGCCGTGGCCTACGCGATCGCCGGCAGGCTCGGCTTTGACCGCAGTGAGGTCAAGTGGGTCACCGAGCCGTTTGACTCCTCCTACGCGCCGGGTCCGAAGTCGTTTGACTTCGACATCAACGAGATCTCGATCACCAAGCCGCGCGAGAAGGCGGTGGACTTCTCGGCGCCGTACTACACCAACCCGCAGGGGATCATCGTCCTCTCCACGTCCAAGTTCGCGCACGTGACCTCATTGGCGGCGCTGCACGGCGCCAAGATCGGCGTGCAGATCGGCTCCACGAGCCTCGACGCCACCAACTCGGTGATCAAGCCCAGCTCCCAGCCCGACGTGTTCAACACCTCCAACGACGTGGTGGCCGCCTTCAAGATCCACCGCGTCGACGCGATCGTCGTCGACCTGGCCACCGCGTTCCAGCTCACCAGCGAGATCAAGCACAGCACCATCGCCGGCCAGTTCACGGCGCCGGGCGGCGACAACTGGGGCGTGCTGTTGAGCAAGGGCTCCAAGCTCACCCCGTGCGTCAGCCAGGCGGTCAACGCGCTCCAGGCCGACGGCACGCTGGCGGCGCTCAACAAGCGCTGGATCGCCTCGGCGGCCAACGTGCCCGAGCTGCACTAGCAACCTCCGGCTCCGACGCCGAGTGAGCGCGCTTCCCACCCTCACGACCAAGGAGGACCGCGCGCGGGAGCACCGGCGGCGCGCGCGGCGCTCGATCACCATCTCCGCGATCTCGACGATCGTGGTCATCGGGGGCCTGGTCACCTACGTGCTGACGAGCCCGGGCTGGCCCGACGTGCGCCGGGAGTTCTTCTCCGCCAGCGTGTTCGCGCTCGTCGTTCGGCAGCGTCCTCAGCGGCTTCTGGCTCGACGTGCGGATGTTCCTCATCGTCGAGGTCGGCGTGCTCGTGCTCGGGCTGCTCATCGCGCTGATCCGCACGGTGCAGGCGCCCGTGCTGTTCCCACTGCGCCTGGTCGCGATCGCCTACGTCGACGTGATGCGGGGCATCCCGACGATCCTGCTCGTCTACATCATCGGGTTCGCGGTGCCCGGGCTGAACCTCAAGGGGGTCCCCACCAGCCCGGTCGTCCTGAGCGGGCTCGCCCTGGCCATGTGCTACTCGGCCTACGTGTCCGAGGTGTTCCGCGCGGGCCTGGAGTCGATCCACCCCAGCCAGGCGGGAGCCGCGCTGGCGCTGGGGCTCACCCCGGTGCAGGCGCTGCGCTACGTCGTCGTGCCCCAGGCGGTGCGCCGGGTCATCCCGCCGCTGCTCAACGACTTCATCGCCTGCAGAAGGACGTCGCGCTCGTCTCGATCGTCGGTCCCCAGGAGGCGTTCCGGGTCGCTCAGATCTTCGCCGCCTCCCAGTTCAACTACACGCCGCTGCTCGCGGCCGCGGCGCTGTACCTGTGCGTGACCATCCCGATGACGCGGATCGTCGACCGCTTGCAGGCGCGCAACCGGCGCGAGCGCGGCGGCGTCCTGGCCCTCGGCCCCCGATGAGCGCCGTCCTGGAGCTGCGAGGGGTGACCAAGGCCTACGGGCCCAACGAGGTCCTGCGCGGGATCGACCTGGCCGTGGGCGAGCACGAGGCGATCGCCCTCATCGGCGCCTCGGGCTCGGGCAAGTCGACGCTGCTGCGCTGCATCGACCTGCTCGAGGAAATCGACGACGGCGACATCCTGCTCGACGGCGAGCCCATCACCACGCCCGGTCTCGATCCGGTGCCGGCACGGCGGAAGCTGGGGCTCGTCTTTCAGGCCTACAACCTGTTCCCGCACCGCAACGTGATCGAGAACGTGACCATGGGAGCCGTGCGGGCGCAGGGGATGCCGCGCGACGAGGCGGTCGCGCCGGGCGAGGCGCTGCTGGAGCGCTTCGGGCTGGCCGGTCGCGGCCGCGACTATCCCGACCGGCTCTCCGGCGGCCAACAGCAGCGGGTGGCGATCGCCCGCGCGCTGCTCACCCGGCCGCGCGCGCTCCTGCTCGACGAGGTCACCAGCGCCCTGGACCCGGAGTTGGTGGGCGAGGTGCTCGAAGTCATCCGCGAGCTCAAGGCCGACGGCATGACGATGCTCATCGCCACGCACGAGATGGGCTTTGCGCGCGACTTCGCCGACCAGGTCTGCTTCCTGGAGGGCGGGCGGATTGTCGAGCGCGGCACGCCGGAGCAGATCTTCACGGCGCCCGAGCGCGAGGAGACGCGGCGCTTCCTCGCCCGCCTGCTGGCCGGCGCCCGCGCCGGCTGAGCGCGCCGGCTGGGCGCGCATGCTGAGCGCGTCAGCTGAGCGAGCCGGCCGAGCGCGCCATACTCTGCGGTGATGACGGCGTTCGATCAACCGGCGTCCGAGACCGGAGTCCCCTACCGGCGCCGGCCACTCGTACGCTCGCGGCCCGATGACCGGAACTCGAACACGCCGCAGACGCCGGGCATGCGTCGCTACGCGGCGATCTCCGGCAGCCTGACGGGGTCCCAGCACCTGTGGATGGGCGGCAACACCGTCCGTCCCGGCCAGAAGTCCGCCGACCATCATCACGGCGAGGCCGACAGCGGGATCTACATCGTGTCGGGCCATCCGCGGTTCGTGTTCCTGGTGGATGGCGCCGAGGAGCACATCGACGCGGCGCCCGGCGATTTCGTCTACGTGCCCGCGTGGGTGCCCCATCGCGAGGAGAACCCTTCTGACCACCAGGACGCCGTGGTGGTGCTGGCCCGCAGCACGCCGGAGGAGATCGTGGTCAACCTGCCCAGCCTGCGGTCGGTCGACGGGATCCCCGGCGCGTCCGAGTAAGGCCGTGAGGTAGGCACCTCAGGAATCTGAGGTAGGCGGGCCCTGAAGACCGGGCGCGCGCCCGATGTGCGGGGTGGGGGCTTAGACGCATGCTTGACCGCATGCTCATCCCCACCACATCCCGCCCCCGCCGCCGCCTTCCGGGCGGCCGCCCCTTCCACCTCATCCTCGTTGCCCTCGCCACCTCGGCGCTGGGCGATTGGCTCTACAACGTCGCGCTGCTGGCCCTCGTCTTCGGGCGCACCGGCTCGGCCACCTGGGTCGCACTCACCACGGCCGCCCGCGTGCTGCCGATCGTCGTGCTCGGCCCGCTGGGCGGCGTCCTGGCCGACCGCCGTGACCGCCGGGCGCTGATGATCGGCGCCGACGTCGCCCGCATGGTGGTCATGGCCGGGCTCGCCGTCGTCGCGGCGGCCGGCCTGCCGATCGTGCTCGCGCCGGTGCTGGCCGCCCTCGCCACCGCCGCCAGCACGGTCACGTCGCCGTCGGTGGCCGCGAGCACGCCGCGGCTGGTGGGCGATGACGAGCTCCAGCGCGCCAACGCGCTGCGCTCGGCCATCGGTCAGGGCGCGATCGTCGCCGGGCCGGCACTGGGCGCGGTGGTGCTGGCGCTGTCGGATCCCGCGGTGGCGATCCTGCTCAACGCCGTGACGTTCGCCGTCTCCGCCGCCGCCGTCCTGGCCATCGGCCGCAACGAGGCGTTCCAGCCGCGCTCCCGGGCACACGGCGATGTGCCGAGCTTCTTCGCGGACCTCACCGCCGGCGCCCGGGCGTTGCGCGGCGCCCCGACCGCCGTCCGCCTGGTGGCGGGCGACGTGCTGTGCAGCGGCGTGTACGGGCTCCTCACCGTGATGCTGGTGCTGGTCAGCCGCCAGGTCGGAGCCGGCGACGGCGGCTACGGGCTCCTGCTGGGCGGCTTCGGCGCCGGCGGTCTGGTGGGGGCGGCGATCATGAGCCGCGCCGACGCCCCGGCGACGTGGCGGCGCACCCTGGCGGTCGCGCTCCTGCTGGTGGCGACCTCGCTGGCGGCGCTGGGCCAGAGCAGCAGCGTCGTCGAGGCCCTCGTCCTGGCGGTCCTCGGCGGCGGCGGGATGATCGTCGGCGAGGTCCTGTCCGAGACGGCGCTGCCCCGCATGCTCGACGACGAGGTCCTCGGCCGCGCCTACGGCCTGGCCGTGCCGGTCTCGCTGGGCGGGATCGTCGTCGGCTCGCTGGTGGCCGGACCGCTGGTCTCGCTGCTCGGGCTCCACGGCGCCTTCGCCGCCGCGGGTGCGTTCGTGGCGGTGACCGCGGCGCTGCTGCTGCGCCGTCCCCTGGCGGTCGCCCCCGCCACCGCTCCGGTGGCGCCGGCGCACTGACCCCGGCGCGATGACTCCGCGCCGCCGGGAGCGATGAATTTCGCGACCGGCGGCGTTATGACCCGTGTCACGCAATCGATCACGAGGAGGAGTCATGGGCACAGTGGTGGCGGATATGACGATGTCGGTGTGGCCGGCGCGATCGCGCAGGCGCAGTCGGTGGCCGGCGATCGTTCAGTCGTGATCGCCAGCGCGAACGTCGCCCGGCAATGCCTCGATGAAGGACTGCTCGACGTCATCAACGTCAGCCGGGCGCCCGTCATGCTCGGACGGGGGATCCCGTTCTTCGGCGGGCTTGAGCGCTACCCCGTGATGCTGGAGGACCCGGTCATCGTGCCGGGGTCGCGGGTGACGCATATGTACTTCCGGGTGCGCCGGTAGCGCCGGGCTCGCCGGCGGGGCCGGGTGCGCCGGCAGCGACGGTTCTGGCCGCCCACTCGCGCAGGCGGAAGCGCTGCACCTTGCCGGTCAGCGTCCGGGGCAGGTCGTCGACGAAGTGCACCACGTGGGGGTACTCGTAGCGACGCATGTGCTCCTTGCACCAGGCACGCAGCTCGTCGGCCAGCCCGTCATCGCCGGGCACGTCGCCGGCGCACTGCACGTAGGCGGCGATGCGGCTGGCGTCCTGCACCCGGACCCCCACGACGCCGACTCCGGCCACGCGCGGATGCTCCATGAGGGCATGCTCCATGTCGACCGGCGAGACCCACAGGCCGCCCACCTTGAGCATGTCGTCCACACGGCCGACGTAGGCATAGGTGCCGTCCGCGGCGCGCTCGTAGCGATCGCCGGTGGCAAACCAGTCGCCCAGCATGGAGGCCTTGGTCTTCTCGTGCTGGTGCCAGTAGAAGGCCGCGCACGAGTCGCCGCGCACGAACAGTGCACCGATGCCCGGACCCTCCAGGGTCTCGCCGGCGTCGTCGACGAGCTTGAGCTCATAGCCGGGCACGGGCGAGCCGGTGGTTCCGGGGCGCACGTCGCCGGGCCGGTTGGAGCAGTAGATATGCAGCATCTCGGTCGAGCCGATGCCGTCGACGATGTCGATGCCGAAGCGCTCGCGCCAGCGGTTGATCGTCGTCGCGGGCAGCGGCTCGGCGGCGGACACGCAGAAGCGGACCGACTCCAGGGCGCCGTCGGCGTCGGGATCGCGCGCGAGCAGCCCGAACAGCGCCGGCACGCTGAAGAACACCGACGGCCGGTGGCGGCGCAGGGTCTCCAGGATCGCCGGGGGCTTGGGCGGCCCCGACATCAGCACCGACGTGCCCCCGAACCACAGCGGGAAGGTGAGGCCGTTGCCCAGCCCGTAGGCGTGAAACAGCTTGGTGGTGGAGAAGTGGACGTCGTCAGGGCCGAGACCCAGGACCCCGCCGGCGTACTGCTCGCAGGTGACGCCGATGTCGTGCTGGAGGTGCACGACGCCCTTGGGCTTGCCGGTGGACCCCGAGCTGTAGAGCCAGAAGGCCATGTCGTCGCGATGGGTGGGGGCGGCGTCGAGCTCGTCGGATTGCGCCGCCATGGCGGCATCGAGCTCGGTCACCCCGGCGTCGTCGCGGCCGCGCACCAGCCAGCGCACTGGCCGGTCGCCCAGCGCCCCGCGCAGCCGGTCCAGCACGCCCATGTCGGTGACCACCACCTCGGCGGAGGAGTCATCGACGAAATGGCGGAAGTTGTCGTCCTTGTCGAGGTGGCTGACCGGTACGGGCACGGCCCCGATCCGGATCGCGGCCAGGAACACGATCGGGAACACCGTGGTGTCGTCGAGTACGAGCAGCACCCGCTGCTCGCGTCGCACGCCGAGCTCGCGTAACAGGTGGCCGGCGCGGTTGACCTGCCGGCGCAGCTCCTCGTAGGTGAGGGTCGCGTCCGGCGCGATGAACGCGGTCGCGTCGCCCCGGCCGGCGCTCACCTGCGCCGCGACGATGTCACTGACGTTGCTCTGATCCTCGGCGTGCCCCATCTCTCCTCCTCTCCGATCCCGGACGTCCGCTAGGCCGCCCGCTCCTCCATCGGTTCGAGCTCTCCCTCTAACTGCGCGAAGTACTGCACCGCCCGCTCCCGCCACCGCTCGTGACGGCCGGCGAACAGCTCGTGGGCACGCCGGCGCGGCCACCCGTCCGGCAGCAGCTCGGCGGGCAGGTCGGGGTCCAGGAACGGGAACCTGCGCCAGGCGTGCACCAGCAGGGTCTGCTGGCGAAAGCACGCCTCCGGCGTGGGCGCCCGCACGCCGGCGAAATCGTCGATGAACGCCTCGTACTGGGCGCGCACCGCGTCGAGGTCCCACGCGTCGGCGACGAGCGACTGGGGGTCTCCCATGCTGCCCAGCTCGGCCACGAACGACCGCGCCTCGGCCGCCGGCTCGTCGTTGATGGCGGCGGCGAGCTCCTCCTCGCGCTCGACGTGGGGCGTCAGCCAGACCCCGCCGCCCAGCGACCCCAGCCCCGTCCAGGCCAGGCGCGAGCGCAGCTGGTGGCGCACGGCGCGGCGCTCCTCGGGGACCCGGAGCACGACCACCAGCCAGCGGCCGTCCCATTGCCAGGGCTGCCCGAACGAGTAGATGCGCTCGGCGCCGGTGCGGAGCAGCTCCGCGGTGCGCGCGCCCAGCGTCATCCGCGCCCGCCGCCCGCGGCGCTCGGCCGTCAGCCAGCCGTCGCGGGTGCTGCGGGCCAGCGCCTGGCGGGCCGCCTGCTGGGTATAGCCGACCGAGACGAGCGCGGCGACGAGCGTCTCCTGCCAGACGCCCTGCGGCCGCGGCAGCACGTACTCGCCGAGCACGGTGAGCAGGAGTGACCGCGCGGCCGGGGCTCCCACCGAGCGCCGTCTCAGCTGCTCGTCGATGACTCGTCCTCCGGGGAGTCGAACTCCGGGCGCAGCGCCTCGAAATGGGTGTTGCAGCTGCGGCAGCGCAGCTGGCGCGTGATGAGCTGGCCGCCCCAGGCGGCGACGACCTCGATCTCGGGTGACTCGCAGAACGGGCAGGTGAGCGGCGCGATGGTCATCGCCGGCTGTGCTCGTCCCAGTCAGACCACTCGGCGGGCTCCGGCAGCGGCGCCTGAGCTCCCGCCGCGCCGAGCCGCTGCTCCAGCCAGTCGCGTACGCGCGCGCGGATCTCGGCGGGCCCCTCGCTCACCATCCCCTCGGCCACCGCCGCGCGGTAGCCGGAGTGCTCGGCGGGCCCCGGCCAACGCGACGCCTGCGCCCACATCTCGGTGATGCGTTGCAGCAGGAGCTCGCGGTCGGCCCCACCGGTGGCGCAGATGCGCTTGAGCCACGCCTCGGCGTGGACGCGGTGCGCGCCCTCCTCCTGGAGGATCTTGCGGGCGCGCTGGGCCAGAGGCTCCAGCGAGCTGTCGCGGGCGCTGGCCACCCAGGTGGTGAGGATCCCGTCGACGACGAGGTTGGCGGCGATGACCGAGGCCCAGTCGGGCAGCTCGGCGGCGATGATGGCGAGCGGATGGCCGGAGTCCAGGCCCTCGTCTGAGCGCTCCACTCCGAGCTTGGCCAGCACGGGGTAGGTGGAGCGGGCGTGGCCGAGCTCGTCCTGGGCCATGGCCGCGGCGGCGACCGCGGACTCGATCGTCGGCGCGCTCACCGCCCATTCGCCGTAGCGGCGGCCCAACGCGCCCTTGTTGTCGGCCAGCGAGCCGATCAGCGACACCATCGTTGCGGTGGCGGCGTCGACCGGGGAGCCCGTCCCCACGCCCACCCCAGTGCCCATGCTCATGCGCGGATCGCCTCCCGGATCTCGGCGCGCGGGACCAGGATCATGTGAACCCACGGCTGCTCGTCATAGATGGCCCGCGCGCACACCAGTGCGAGATCCTCGTCTGACTCGGTGACCGTGCCGACGTGGTGCAGCGGGTCCTCGTAGGCCTTGCGCGCGAACACCTCCCACACCGTCTCCTCCGCACGGCTCATACAACGATCCCCAGCTCGCGCATCGTCTGACGCGCGTCGGCGCGGATGCGGTCCTTGGTCCACACCGGGTCCCACACCACCTCGATGTCGACGGCGTCGATGTCCGGGTCGGCCAGCAGCGCGTCGCGGATGTCGGACTCGATGAAGTCGGTGGCCGGACAGCCCATCGAGGTGAAGGTGATCTGAAGCTCGGCGCGGCGCGCCGGCGGGACGTAGACCACGGCCACGATCAGACCCATGCCCAGCACCGACACCGGGATCTCGGGATCCTCGACGTGGCGCAGGGCCTCCCAGATGCGGGCCTCGACCTGACGCGCGCTGCTCACCTCGGTGACACTCATGCCGCCCGCCGCAGGGAGGTCGTCTGGTAGCCGCGCTGCAGCGTGGTCACGTAGTCGCGGTTCATGGGGCCGCGCGCCCGCCAGCGCACCACCACCTCATCCCAGTCGATGGCGCCGTCGTCGAGCAGCCACTCGCGCTTCTCGGAGTCGAACCGTGCCGGGAAGGGGCAGTCGATGACGTAGCGGTCGAGCTCCGCGTCGAAGTGGGCGGGGACGGCGATGCCGATCTCGTCCATGAAGGGGACGACCTCGCTCATCCACCACTGGCGCAACTGGTCGTTGGACTTGCCCTTGAAGCCGTAGTCGAGCTGCTCGGAGTGCTTCTTGCGGTCATCGGGCAGCCCGAACCACTCGAGCGTGAGGATGAACATCCAGTCCACGGCCGCCTGGACCTCCGCGCGGCCGTCGGGGTCCTTGCACAGCTTCTTGAGCCAGGTGCGCCCGTGGCGCAGATGGAAGGTCTCCTCCTTGTCGACCTTGGCCAGTGCCCGCTTCCATGGGCCGAACGTGCTGGACTGGAAGACATCGGAGAGCAGAACGAACCCGGCCTGGTCATACATCGCGTTGGCGCACACCAACTCGACCCAGGAGTTGAGCGGCACGTCGAACGCGTAGGGGTACTTGAACTGCTCGGCGGGGCGCTCGTAGATCAGCCAGTCCATCTCGACGCCGAGGTCGCCGAGCAGGCGGTAACCGATGTGGGCGTGGGCCAGCTCATCCTGGATGATGCTCATCGCCGAGCCGAAGTTGTTGAGCGCCGGCGCGTGGCTCGCCGCGCGCAGGTACGAGGGCGCCGACACGAACTCGGTGTCGGCCGAGACGGTGAGGATCCGGCGCATCCCCTCCAGGTACTTGGGCGACATGTGCTGGAGCCCCTCCACCAGCTTGCCGGCGGCGAGGTGCTCCTGAACCTGCTCCTCGGTGAGCGGCGCGAGCTCTTCGATCGGTGTGGCGGACACGGGACCCTTCCTCGCAGGTATGACACTTGACTTACGGTCGCCAGCGTATAGTCTCTCAATCGTGTCGTCAAGTGAGGTCATCCGCGACCTATGAGTGAGAGGACAACCCGTGCCTGAGATGCTGATCGGAGGAGAGTGGCGCCAGGCGGCGGCACACGAGGAGATCGAGGTGGTCAACCCGGCCACGGAGGACGTGGTCGACAGCGTCCCGTCGGGCGCCCCCGAGGACGTCGAGTTCGCGGTGGCCACCGCTCAGCGCGCGTTTCGCGAGTGGTCGCGCACCGACGTGGAGAAGCGCGCGGCGATCCTGGCCAAGGCCGCAGACCTCATCCACGACCACGCCAAGGAGCTGGCGGCCACGCTGACCTCGGAGCAGGGCAAGCCCGTGGCCGAGGCGATGGGCGAGGTGACCCATCTCGCGCACGGCGTGCGCTACTACGCCGAGGCCGCGACCAAGGTGCGCGGCTCCTACCAGGACCTGCCCGCCACCCTGGGCCCGGCCTACGGGATGGTCATCCGCCGCCCCATGGGCGTCTGCGCCGCCATCACCCCCTACAACTTCCCGCTCACCCTGCTGGGCACCAAGGTCGCCCCCGCGCTGGCGTCGGGCAACACCGTGGTGGCCAAGCCGGCGACCACCACCCCGCTGGCCACGCTCGAGGTCGCACGGCTGTTCTCCGAGGCGGGCGTCCCCGACGGCGTCCTGAACGTCGTGACCGGGCGCGGCTCGGTGATCGGCGATGCGCTGGTCTCACACCCCGATATCCGCCGCGTCGCATTCACGGGCTCGACCGAGGTCGGGCGCCACGTGGCCAAGCTGGCGGCCCCCGATCTCAAGCGCCTGTCGCTGGAGCTCGGTGGGTCAGACCCGGTGATCGTCTGCGCCGACGCCGACGTGGACGCCGCGGTCAAGGCGGTCATCATCGGGCGCTACTGGAACGCCGGCCAGGCGTGCCTGGGCTGCAAGCGGGTGTTCGTGCACGACAGCGTGTACGACGCCTTCGTCTCCCAGCTCGTGGAGCGCGTGGGCCGCTACGAGCCCGGCGACGGGACGGTCAAGGCCGAGAAGCCCAAGCTGCGCATGGGGCCGATCCACACCCGCGCCGGCCGCGACGAGCTGGTGTCGCAGATCGAGAGCGGCGTGTCCTCCGGCGGCGAGCTGCTCATCGGCGGCGGCACCGGCGGCGCCGACAAGGGCTGGTTCCTGGAGCCGGCGGTGATCGCCGAGCCCGGAACGGACTCGCGCCTCATGACCGAGGAGGTGTTCGGCCCGGTCCTCCCGGTGCTGCGCTTCACCGAGTTCGACGATGCCATCGCCCGCGCCAACGACACCCCCTACGGCCTGGGCTCCTCGATCTGGACCCACGACGCCCGGCTCATCCACCGGGCGGCGCAGGAGATCGACTCGGGCATGACCTGGGTCAACCAGATCCACTACGGCTACGACGAGCTGCCCTTCGGCGGGGTCAAGGCGTCGGGCTTCGGCAAGGAGCACGGACTGGAGTCCCTGGACTCCTACGTCGAGCTCAAGTCCGTCGTGGTGGGAGGGCTGGCCTGATGGCGGTCTCCTACGAGAGCGGAACGATCACGCTCGACAACCCGCCGGCCAACTCGTATGACATCGATTACATGACCGAGCTCGGGGCCGCTGTCGAGGCCGCCGGCGCCGACGCGTCCGCCCGGGTGGTCGTGGTGCGATCCGCCAGCGAGAAGTTCTTCTGCGCGGGCGCTGACATCAAGAAGTTCCTGGCCAATGACCTCGACGCCAACATGGACATGATCCGCCTCGCCCACGATGCGCTGGCGTCGATCGCGCGCTCACCCAAGCTGGTCGTGGCCTGCGTGGCTGGACACGCGCTGGGCGGTGGGCTGGAGATCGCGCTGGCCTGCGATGTGCGCTACGCGATCGAGGGCCGCTACCGGCTCGGCACCCCCGAGGTGACCCTCGGCCTGCTGCCGGGCAACGGCGGCACTCAGCGGCTGCCGCGCCTGATCGGCGCCGGTCCCGCGCTGGAGCTGCTGGCCACCGGCCGCACGCTGTCCCCCGAGGACGCGCGCGCGATCGGCCTGGTGTCACAGGTCTTCGCCGACCAGGCGGCGTTCGACGCGCACCTGGAGACTCTTCGCGCCCTGCCGCCGCTGGCCCTGGCCAACATCAAGCGAGCGGTCTACGAGGGTGTGGACAAGCCGCTGGCCGACGGGCTGGCGCTCGAACGGGACCTCATGGAGGAGCTGTTTAGGTCAGACGACGCCCGCGAGGGGCTGACCGCGTTCAGCGAGAAGCGGACCGCGCAGTTCACCGGCTCATGAGCACCGAGACGATCACCGCGTACCCCGGCGCCTTCGTCGACGGCGCCGAGCACGCCAACGCGGGCGATCCGCTCCCGGTCACCAACCCGGGGACCGGCCAGGTGTTCGCCGAGGTGCCGGGCGGGAGCTCGGATGACGTCGACGCCGCGGTGAGCGCGGCCGCCCGCGCCGGGCAGGAGTGGTCAGCGCTGGCGGTGTCCAAGCGCGGCGAGATCCTCGGCGCAGCGGCGCACCACGTGGAGGCGCACCTCGACGAGCTCGTCCCTGTGCTCACCCGCGAGCAGGGCAAGACGCTGCGCGACAGCCGCATCGAGCTGACCAAGGCCGTCGACACGCTCATGCACTACGTCGGCCTGGCCAAGACGCTGCGCGGCGTGCACACCCCAGGGCTGGATCCGGGGGTGGACGGGATCGTGTTGCGCCGTCCGCTCGGGGTGGTCGGCGCGATCGTCCCCTGGAACTTCCCGACGACGCTCCTGTGCAACAAGCTCGCCCCCGCGCTGGTGGCCGGCAACACGATGGTGGCCAAGCCCGCGGGGACGACGCCGCTGACCACGCTGCGCTTCGCCGAGCTGCTGGCCGAGGGCGGTCTGCCCGCCGGTGTGTTCAACGTGGTGACGGGCAGCGGCTCAGTCACCGGGACCGCGCTCGTGCGCCATCCGCTCGTACGCAAGATCGCCTTCACGGGCTCCACCCCAGTCGGTGAGCAGATCATGGCGCTGGCGGCCCCCGGAATGAAGCGAGTGACGCTGGAGCTCGGCGGCTCAGATCCGATGATCATCTGCGACGACGCCGACCTGGACGCGGCCGCGAGCGCCGCCTCGATGGGCCGCTTCTACAACTGCGGCCAGGCGTGCCTGGCGATCAAGCGCGTGTACGTGTTCGAGTCCGTCGCCGACGACGTCATCGAGCAGATCACCGCCAAGGCCAAGCGGCTGAAGGTGGGCCGCGGTGACGTCAAGGGCTCCCAGATGGGACCGCTGCACACCGCCGCGCAGCGCGACGAGGTGGCCGACCAGGTGACGCGGACGCTGGACGCCGGCGGGACGCTGCTGGCCGGTGGGGCGCCGCCTGAGGACCCGGAGCTGGAGGGCGGGTTCTTCTACGCCCCCACCGTGGTCGCGGACCCGCCCCACGACGCGCCCATGGCCACCGAGGAGGTGTTCGGCCCGGCGCTGCCCATCTGGCGCGTCGCCGATCTCGACGAGGCCATCACCCGCGCCAACGCCTCGCCGTTCGGACTGGGGTCCTCGGTGTGGACGCGCGACCTGGCACGCGCCCGTCAGGCCGCCGAGCGGATCGAGGCGGGGTACACGTGGATCAACTCCCGCACCAAGGTTTACGACGAGCTCCCCTTCGGCGGCTGGAAGTCCAGCGGCTACGGCAAGGAGCACGGGTCCGAGGCCTTCGACTACTACACGGAGACCAAGTCCGTTGTCTTCGGCAGCCAGTCCTGAGGGTGGCCCCGGCGGCGGGGGGCGGGGTGGGTCGCTCCGCGACTCGCCCTGGGACCTCAGCGGCTTTCCGGTCCCGCTCATCGACCTGTCGCGGACGTTCGAGGGGTTCCTGGACCTGGAGTGGCTCGAGCTCACCGCCGACGTGGCCCGGGCGCGCTTCGAGGTGCGCGAGAACCTCAAGCAGCCGCTCGGCCTGCTGCACGGCGGGATCTACTCGGCGGTGGCCGAGACGGTGGCGTCGGTGGCGACGGTCCGCGCGGTGTGGGAGGAGGGCAAGATCGGCTCGGGGCTGAGCAACTCGGCGAGCTTCCTGCGGCCGGTCACCGCGGGCACGGTGCACGTCTCCGCGCACTGCCGCGGCCACGACGAGCGCGAATGGGTGTGGGGCCACGAGTTTCGCGACGACCAGGAGCGCCTATGCGCGCTGGTCGACGTGACGATCGCCGTGCGTCCGATGCCGGGAGCGTGAGCGCCACTGCGGTCCAGATCGGCGGCCTGGCGGTCGAGGTGCTGGACCTGCCGGGGACCTCGGACGGCGCGCCGCTCGTGCTGCTGCACGAGGGGCTGGGGTCGGTGGGGCTGTGGCGCGAGTTCCCGGGCCATCTCCAGGCGGCCACCGGGCGCCGCCTCATCGCGTTCTCGCGCTACGGGCACGGCCGCTCCGCGCCGCCGCCGCGGCCGCGCACGCCCGCCTTCTTCCACGAGGAGGCGCTCCAGGTCCTGCCCGCGCTGCTGTCCGCGCTGAAGGTGTCCGCCCCGGTGCTCGTCGGCCACAGCGACGGGGCCTCGATCGGCCTCATCCATGCCGCCCACCATCCGGTCACCGCGCTCGCGCTGCTTGCGCCCCACGTGTTCGTGGAGGACATCTGCGTGACCGCGATCCGGGGCACGCGCGAGACGTTCGTGGAGGGCGAACTGCGCGAGCGCATGGCCCGCCACCACGACGATCCCGACGCGGCGTTCTGGGGCTGGTGCGACGTGTGGCTTGACCCCGCGTTCCCGCGGTGGAGCCTCGACGAGGAGGCGGGCATGCTCCGGGCGCCGACACTGCTCATCCAGGGCGCCGATGACCCGTACGGGACGCTGGCCCAGCTGGACCGCATCGAGGCCCGCGCCCTCGGGCCGGTCGGACGGCTCGTGCTCGACGGCGGTCACAGCCCGCACCTGGAGCACGGGGCGCGGGTCGCCGAGGCCATCGCAAGCTTCCTGGCCTGAGGCCGAGCGGCGCAGGCCATCGCGAGCCCCCGGGCCTGAGGCCGAGCGGGGCAGCCGTGAACCTGTCGCGCCCGCTTCACGGGCGTTCGAGCAGATCGGCGCGTCGGTCGAGGACATGACCTCTGGCATCGAGCAGACCGCCGACGCCACCCAGGAGATCAGCGCCGCCAGCGAGCAGCTCGCCGAGATGGCGGGCGAGCTGGAGAAGCTCGTCGGCGCGTTCAGCGTCTGAGGCGGCCGGCAATGTCAGCCATCACTGCCAGCTCAGAGGCGCCCCGGCCGGCGGCCAGGTCGTCGTCTTCGACCTCGGCGGGGGAGCACCCCCCCATCCACCATGTGCGTGAGGTGATCCGCTACACCTCGCCCCGGCGGGTGTCGGGCGATCCGCGCGTGCTGGGTGTCATCTCCCTGCGCGCCGAGCGCATCTTCGACGGCGTCGAGATCGAGACCTCGCCCGGCGAGTAGCCCGCCTCGGTTGTCTGCCGTGGGACGTTCCGCGGGTCCGCGACGAACGTCAACGGCGGGCTTGCGAGGGGGTGCGCTGGGGCGTGATTGGCGGCTTGCGCAGGGGGTTCTGGTAGCAGATGGTCCTCACACGCCCACTATCTTCCACAGCCCCCATGGGCGACCTCGTGATCTGCTTTCTCCTTGAGCACTTGTCCAGATGATGGACGAATGTTCTAGTTACTTTGTCCACCGAGGAATGAATACTGCCTTCGGGCACGACGGGACCGATCGGACCGCAGGGGCATTTTCACTTCATTCCTCAAGGAGAACCTATGAGTCGCAGTCTTCGTCCTGGCGCGGTCGCGCTGGGCGTCGCGGCAGCGTTGGCCTTCCCGGCCGGCGCGCTGGCCGCCGGGCACACCCCACCCAACCTCACGTGCGACAGCTCGCAGCCCTTCTACACGGGCACCTTCAACAACGTCGTCGTGCCGCCCGGCCAGACGTGCAACATCTCGAACTCCACGATCCGCGGCAACGTGACCGTCGAGCAGACCGGAAACCTCGATCTGGAGAACGCCGGCACCGTCGGCGGGGACCTGCTGGTCGGGAACCTCGCCTCGTCGTTCGAGGACAGCGGCTGGGCGATCGCCGGGCAGGCCGTCGGCAACGGGTCGGGCGGCATGAGCTTCGAGGGCACGGTGCACGGCATCCTGGCCAACAAGGTGGACGCGCTCGACACCCAGAACGCGACCATCGACGGCAGCGTCGTCTCCAACCAGGGCGTGTTCGGCGGCGCATCGGAGGCAGCGTGATCACCGGTCAGCTCGTGATCAACGGCTCCGGTACCGCCGACAGCCCGGCGACGTGGGCCATCGGCGGCACCCAGCTCGACGGCTCCATGCAGGAGATCGACGGCAACGCCGTCCTCACCAACAACCAGGCCGAGATCCTCATCTTCTTCAACCACATCAAGCAGAACCTGGTGTGCCTGGGCAACACCCCGGCGCCGATCAACTCCGTCGGCGGCTTCGGCAACACCGTCGACGGGCGCTCGGTGGGCCAGTGCGCCACCACCAACACCGGAGCGGTCAGCGCGACCGCGATGAGCGCCGTGCGCAGCGCCATGGCGCGGTAGTCGCTCGCCCCTCGGATCGGACGTGAGCAGCGGAGGGGCGGTCGGCGCGGCCGCCCCTTCGCGATGCGTAGGATGCGCGCGTGGGCTCGCGGCGGTTGACCTGGGATGTGCGGAAAACCTTCGTGCCCGGTTGACGTTTCCCAGCAATCTCTATCCCTCACCTGGATTGCGTGGGAGACCTGAGTGCGCCATCCAGGTTTCCCGCGATTTCCAGGTGACGACGACCGGGAGAGCACGCCTCACCATCGACCTGAAAAGCCGAGACACATCTCCGGGCGGCGAAGGTTTGCCGGGAAATGCAGGTCTACTGAAACAGGATCAGCCGGTAGGCGGTGAAGGCGAAGCCGACGGCGAGCAGGCTCCACGTGACCGGCCAGGTGAGCGTCCGGACGAACGCCTTCTCCCACTGCCCGAGCAGGAGCACGTAACCGAAGATGGCGGCCAGCATCACCGCGTAGATGATCACCGACACCAGGGCGGGTGGCGCGAGGCCGGCGATCGGCGCCACGATCAGCCCCAGCACGATCCAGCCCGCGATGACCACGATGTCCACCGACAGGCTGGTGCGCTGGCGGCCGACGATCGTCATGAAGCCGCCGGCGCCGACGAGGGCGGCGAGCATGAACACGCCAGGGGCCAGTGCGTGCCGAAGCCGAAGATCGCGCCCATGAGCTTGCCGCCGGCCCACAGCAGGAGCGGGTCGAAGAAGCTGACCGCGAAGTAGCACGCGAACATGTCCTCGGTCGAGTCCCACGGATTGGCGAAGACGGGCCGTTGCGGAACCAGCGCGGCGCGAAGGGCCGCGGGATCAAGCGCGGCGCTGAAGGAACGGGGCTGGTCTGGTTCGCTCATCGGACTCGGGGCCTCCTCGGCACACATATTAAGGGCCGCGGCCGCGGGACGCGTTGGCGTCGCGCGGTGATCGGCGGCCTGCGGTTAGTCTCCCGCGTCATGCCGCGGGCCCCGGGACGCGTCTTCGTCGTGGGGTCCACGAACGTGGACCGGACGGTGCAGGTCGCCGCGGCTGCCCGGAGCCGGGCGAGACCGCCCTGGGCGACGCGGTCGCGCGTCAGCCCCGGGGGCAAGGGCGCCAACGCGGCCGCCGCCGCCGCGCGCGGCGGCGCCACGGTGCTGTTCATCTCCGCGGTGGGGGCCGACGCCGACGGCGAGGGCGCCATCGAAACGCTGCGCGCCGAGGGCGTCGGCGTCGACGCGATCGCGGTCCGCGACGACGCCTCGACGGGCGCGGCGCTGATCGTCACCGACGCCGAGGGCGCCAACCTCATCGCGGTCGCGGCCGGCGCCAACGCCCGGCTGGACTCGACCACGTGCGCGCGCTCGCTCGCAGGACTGGCAGCGGGCGACGTCGTGCTGGTCAGCGCCGAGATCCCCGATGTCGCCATCGAGACCGCCGTCCGCGCCGGGCACGAGCGCGGGGCGACGACGGTGCTGGACCCCGCACCGGCCCGCCCGTCGCTGCTGGAGGCGGCCCGGATCGGCGCCATCCTCACCCCCAACGATTCCGAGGCGCGCGAGCTCACCGGATGCGACGCCGCGGAGGAGGCAGCGCGACGGCTGGCCGAGCTGACCGGCCGGCGCCGCGGTGGTGACCATCGGCGAGGCCGGGTGCCTGGTGGCCGACGGCCGGCGCGGTGACCCGCCTGGCGGCCGCTCCGGCCGCGACGATCGTGGACACCGTCGGGGCGGGCGACGCCTTCGCCGGGGGGCTGGCCGCCGCGCTCGCCGCGCGGCGACTCGCTCGACACGGCCGTCGAGGCCGCGCTGCGGGCTGCCGCGCTCTCTGGCTGCGGGGGCCCACGCCGGCGCGCGACCGGCGACCGACGCAACGACCGCGGTCACTGCACCACCACCGACAGCACGTACTCGGCGGCGGCCTGCGACGTCCCCGCGCGGCGCGCGGATCGCGCATGTGCGCCTTGCGGTAGGTCGCCTGGCGGCGCAGGAACAGCTCGTGGATCTCTGCCTCGGTGCGGTTCTGCAGCAGCGGGCGGGTGCGCATGAGCGTGGGCAGCTCGGCCTGCACGTCGCGCCAGGACACCGCCAGGTTGACCACGAAGGCGCGGTCGAACAGCACGGTCCGGGTGTCCGGGTCCTCGAGCGCGCCCCCGCCCAGCGAGAGCACGGCGGGCTCGCCGACGCAGAAGCTCGGCGATCACCTGCTTCTCCATCGCGCGGAAGTGGTCCTGCTCGCCGGCGGCGAACAGCTCCGGGATCGAGCGGCCGCAGCGCTCGACGATCACCCGGTCGGTGTCGAACCACGTGCGGCCCAGGCGCCGGGCGGTCAGCTCGGCCATCGTCGACTTCCCGGCGCCCATGAAGCCGACGAAGGCGATGTGGCGGCTCAGCCGGTCCGCGCGCAGCTCGGCGTGGGCGCCGCGCAGCAGCGCTTCGGCGGCGTCGCCGCCGGGCGGGGTGGTCATCCCTCCAGCGGGAAGGTCGCCGCGTGGACGTTGGTGTAGTCGCACGCCGTGCTCAGCACCACCAGCGTCTCGGCGCGCACGAACCCGGGCAGCAGGGCGAGCTTGGTGGTGAGCAGGTGCTGGAGCTCCTCGACGCTCTCGGCGCGGACCTTCACCAGCCAGTCGTAGCGGCCGCTGATCGCGTACGCCTCCTCCACCTGATCCATGTCGCGCAGCAGGCGCTCGATCGCCTCGTAGGTGTCGGCGTTCTGGGCGACCTGGAGCACGTAGAACCCGGTGATCGGCAGGCCGATGGCGCTGGGGTTGATGCGCGCGGTGATCTCCGTGACGACGCCGCGCTCGCGCAGCCGCTCGGCGTGGGCGCTCACCTCCTCCACGGTCCGGCCGAGCTCGCGCGCGACCCTCGGCAGGTCGGCCGCATCCTCGGCGAGCAGGTGAATGACCCGCCAGTCGTCCGGGGTCAGGTCCTCAGGCACCCCGCGAGCCTACCGTCAAGTCAGGGCGAGCGGACCTGCTGAGTGGACCCAACGCGACCTGAGCCAGACTACGCGGGTGAGCGTCACACCGGCCATCGCCACCGACGCCTGTCCAAGGACTTCGGCGGGGGGCGGGGCCTGTTCGAGCTCGACCTCGAGGTGCGGCGCGGTGAGGTCTTCGGGTTCCTCGGCCCCAATGGCGCCGGCAAGTCGACGACGATGCGACTGCTGCTGGACCTCATCCGGCCCACCTCGGGCTCAGCGTCGCTGCTCGGCCTTGACGCCCACGCCGACAGCCTGGAGATCCGCCGCCGCATCGGGTTCCTCGCCGGCGACTTCGGCCTGTACCCCAGGCTCACCGGCGCGGTGGTCCTCGACTACCTCGGCGAGCTGCGCGGCGGCGTGGACCGCCGGCGGCGCGACGCTCTCGCCGAGCGCTTTGACGCCGACCTGCACCGGCCGATCCGCGAGCTCTCGACCGGCAACCGCCAGAAGCTCGGACTCATCCAGGCGTTCATGCACGACCCGGAGCTGCTCATCCTCGACGAGCCCATCGCCGGCCTGGACCCGCTGGTGCAGCAGAGCTTCCATGCGCTGCTGGCCGAGTGCAGCGCCCAGGGCGGCACGATCTTCCTCTCCTCGCACACGCTGTCTGAGGTGGAGCGGGTCACCCACCGGCTGGCCATCCTGCGCGAGGGGCGCCTCGTGGTCGTCGACTCGCTGGAGAACCTGCGACGGATCGCGGTCCAGCGGCTGGAGATCGAGTTCGCGGACCCTCCGCCGCCCGCCGCCACGTTCGAGGCGCTGCCGGGCGTGCGCGAGGTGACCTCGGCGGGCGCGACCCTCACCGTCGCCTTCGAGGGCACCGCCGACGCCGTGGTCAAGGCCGCCGCGGCGCACGAGGTCCGCGCCATCCGCTCGCGCGACGACGACCTCGAGGAGATCTTCCTGCGCTACTACCGCGCGGAGGCTCCCCGGTGACCCGCGCGCCGCTGGTCATGGCGCTGCGGCTGCGCTTGGCCTCGACCGCCTCGGCGGCGTTCGGGCTGGTGGCAGTGCTCGTCATCGTCGGCGCGCTGTTCCCCGCGGTGGGCCACACGTTCGGCAAGCTCAACCTGCCGCGCGGCGTGTCGCAGCTGCTGGGCGGAGCCGACTACGCCACGATCACCGGCTGGTTTCGCAGCGAGATCGGCTCGGTGTACGGCCCTCTGCTGATCGGGGCCGTGGCCATCACCTCGGCGGCCGCGACCACGGCCGGGGAGGAGGAGGACCGGATCCTCGCACTGGTGCTCGCCCATCCGATCACGCGCGCGCGACTGCTGGCGGCCAAGGCGGGGGCCATCGCCATCCTGGTGGCGATCATCGCGACGGCGTCGTGGGCGGGGCTGCTGGCCGGAGTGGCCCTCGGCGGGGGCGGGATCGGCATCGGCGACATCACCGCCTTCGCCGTGCACCTGGCCTGTTTCGGACTGGCCATCGGCGCGGTGGCTCTGGCCGTGGGGGCCGGCACCGGGCGGCGCACCCTGTCCACAGGGGTGGCCGCCGCCGTGGGGATCGTCGGCTGGCTGGTCAACGGCTTTGCCCCGCTGGTCGCCGGGATCGCGTGGCTGAAGTACCTCTCCCCCTTCTACTACTACGCCGGCCACGATCCCCTCACACGCGGGATCGACGCGCTCGACCTCGTGGTGCTGGGCGCGATCGCGGTCGCGCTGGCGCTGCTGGCCGTGGCGGGCTTTCAGCGCCGCGACCTGCGAGGGTGACACGCCGGGCGGGTGCTACGCGGGACGGCAGATCACAGCCGCTCGCCCGCCTGCACCGCATCGCCGATCGTGTTGCCGGCCGGCGCGAGCGGGCACTGCCAGTCCGCGTTGTAGCGGCACGAGGGGTGATAGAGGAAGTTGAGGTCGATGACCAGGCGGCCGTCGCGGCTGCCGAGGTCGGCGCCCTTGGCCGTGTCCAGGAGGTAGCGCCCACCGCCGTAGCTGCTCTCTCCGGCGGTGCCGTCGCGCAGGGGGAGAAACAGCCCGCCCGCGTACTGCTCCATCCACCACACATCGAGCGTGGCGTCCACCGGCGCGGGCAGCGCGACCACGCCCACCCGTCGCAGCGACGTTGTGTCGGTGCCGCCCGTCTGCAGTGTGAGGATCGCCGGGTCGCCCGCGGGCTCCAGCGCCGGCTCGAAGCGCAGGTGCGGGTCATAGGGCCAGTACGGCACGCCGCTGCGGCGCATCTCGTCATCCGCGAGCAGCGGGCTCTCCGGATGCCCGCGCATGAGCTCGTCGCGGCCGCGGCGCCAGAGCGCGTGGGCCTGCGCCGGCTCGGCCTCTGCACGCACAGCCCCATACAGGGCCGCGACCCGGCGGCGCCAGTCGACCAGCTCAAGCTCGCCTGCGGTGGATGTGGGCTGGTGCGCCGCCATCGTCGCCCACCATTGTCCGCCTCGGCTCAGGACGGCGCGGCAGCGACGACGTCCTGCGTGGTGGACACGTCCTGCGGCTTGATGTAGTCCGGCCGCACACGGATGGACGGGTAGTCCGCCTTCTCCTCGTCGGCGCGCTGGGCCAGCCCCGAGATGTCGCCGAGGCCCAGGACATCGCGGGCGAGCTGGGTGAGCGGCCCGTCGGCCTGGTACTCCACGCGCTGCATCGTCAGCAGCTTGATGACCCACAACGGGGTGCCGTTGAACTTCTCGAACATCGCGTGGCGAGCGCCCCATTCGGTGAGGAACCGCTCGTGGATCATGCGGAAGATCTTCGTCCGGTCCTCCGCGCTGGTGTTGTGGCCGCGCAGCGCCGCGCGCAGCGCGCCGCCGAGCTCGGGGTTGTCCAGGTCGGCCTTGGTGGGATAGACGACCACCCCGCGTCCGCAGAAGTCGATGAGCGTCTCGATCATCTTGTGGACGTTCTCCAGGTAGTAGGCGCGGCCGAAGTCCACGAAGATGTTGTTGGGCTTGTAGAGCCCGCCCGGCGACATGAACCCGGTCTCCTCGGCGGCGATGGTGAAGGCGCGGCACGTCTCGCGGAAGCGGACGAGATCGGCGACCTGCGACGCGACGATCGGTGCCTGGGCGGTGCCGAGCGCCTCGGTGATGAGGATGCCCAGCCCGGCGATCATCTCGGCGTTGACGACGTGGCGGATCTGGGTCTCGGCGTGGATCCAGTCAAACAGCCGCTGGGGGTAGAACTTGGCGTGATCGGGGTTGCCGATGTGGAAGACCCGGTCCCACGGGATGAGCACGTCGTCGAAGTAGGCCATCCCATCGAGCTCGTCGCCGCGGCTGGCCAGCGGCCGGTCGAACGGGTCGGCGTCGGCCTCGGCCAGCGAGGGCCGCACCACGTGGGTGACGCCGGGGTGGTTGGCCGGCACCAGGCCGAACACCACCTGCTCGGCGATCGTGCCCGGCTTCCACAGCACGCCCATGAAGATCTCGTTGGCGAAGGCCACGCCGGTGCCGATCGCCTTCCACCCGCGCACCACGATCCCCTCGTCGTTGTTGTCGACGATCCGCAGCTGAGGCGTCTCGGCCACTGAATCCGGGTCCGAGCGATCCCCCTGCACGTCGAGGAACATCGGCGACGCCGACAGATCGTTGGCTTTCAGGTAGTCCCACTTATCGCGGATGTTCTGCGCCAGGGGCCGGCCGTCGTGGCCGACGGACTCCGATTCCCAGGGCTCCGGGTCCTGGTAGAGGGTGTAGAAGACCGGCAGCATGCTCGCCGGCGGGCGGGTGAACATGGCCCCGCGCGACCAGTGCCGGAACACGTGGTCGTGGTACTCGCGCCGCGCCACCAGGTCCTCCTTGGTGCGTGGGAGGAACCAGTGCTTGGCCCACCGCTCGCCGTCATCGTCGACGTAGGTCATCACGTCCTGGTGCTCGGGGTCGTGATGCATGTCGTAGTACTCCGCCAGCGCCTGGGCGAACCCCCGGGTCTTGGGGTGCGTGGTCATGTCGTCGATCATCTCGCCGCCGCACAGCACACGGCGGCCGTCGCGCAGCGACTCGAGGAACTGCTGGCCGGTTCTGATCATGCCTCTCTCTCCTTCACGGCAGGGGTGTCCCGCCACACGGTCCTCGGCCGCGGTTAACCAGCGCGAAACCGGCGAGGGTCGCGCGTTGACCCCGATCGCCCCCGGGTGGTCAAATACCGACCAAGACGGACACGGATGCCGACCAGCCGACCACCTGATCCCGCCTCCCCGGTCATCCGCCGCAAGATCACGGTTCCGCCGTCGCCGGAACGCCTCGTGGTGCGCGAGCGGATCGACAGGCTCCTCGGCGACCTCATCGAGGCCCATCCGCTGGTGTGGGTGTGCGCCACGGCGGGCTCGGGCAAGACGACCGCGGTGACCCAGGCCCTGCCGGGACTGGGCCGGCGGGCGGCATGGCTCACCCTCGACGACACCGACGCGGCCGCCGGCCGGCTGGTCACCTACCTCGAGGCCGCCCTGGCCGCTCACGTCCCGGCCACCCGCGGCGTGGCCGGCGCCGCGCTGGCGGCGCGCCTGCCTCACACCGAGGCGGCCGGGCTGCTCGCCGAGGCCGTCGGCGAGTCACCGGTCGTGCTCGTGATCGACGAGCTCGAGCGGATCGCGCAGGCGCCCGCGGCGCTGGCGGTGATCGGGTCGCTGGTCCGCTACGCCCCACCGGCGCTGCGCATCGTGATGATCAGCCGGATCGAGGTGGAGATCGCATTGGACTCGGCCGCGGCGCTGGGCGGTGCGGTGACGGTGAGTGAGGCGGACCTGGCCTTTCGCACGCACGAGGCGGCGCTGGCGCTGGCCTACGCCGGGCGCCCGGACATGGATCCCAGCCAGGCCGTCGAGGTCACCGGCGGCTGGGTCGCCGGGGTCCTCTTCGAGGCGTGGCGCTCCACGCACCACGTGGCCGGCATGGGCGGCGAGGCCGACGCGCTGCACGGCTACCTGTCCTCCCAGATCCTCGACCAGCTCAGCCCCGAGGACCGGGAGTTCCTCATCACCACGTCGGTGCTCGACGACGTCACCGCGACGCGCGCCGTAGCCCTGGGCGAGAGCGACGGCGCGGCGCGGCTGGCGTCGCTGCGCGCTCGGCACCTGCCGGTGGCCTGGCGCCAGGAGGGCCACTCGCTGCGCTGCCACGCCCGGCTGCGCGAGTACCTGCTCGAGCGCCTGGAACGGCGCGGCATCGACGAGCTGCGCCGCATCCGCGCCGCCCACGCAGAGCTGCTGCGCAGCGAGGGCCACGAGGAAGAGGCGGTGGAGGAGTTCCTGCGCTCCGGCATGCCGGAGCGCGCGCTTGACGCCGCGCAGTCGGTGATCCAGCAGGTCATCGACCGCCTGGACTACGCGGTGGCCGAGCGGTGGCTGGCCGCGTTCAAGGGGCTGCCGGGCGCGGACTCCAGCCGCCTGGCCGTCGCCGAGATGATGCTCGCGCTCGGCCGCGAGGACTACGCCCGCTGCGGGCGGGTCGCCGATCGCCTCCACATGGCCTCCGAGCGCCAGCGCCTCGCGCGCGAGTCACCCGGCGCGGCGGGCATGATGGCCTGGAGCTACTGGCATCTGGGCCGCTGGCGCGACGCCCAGGAGGTGAGCTCGGCGGCCGCCCCCGACAGCCCGGAGAGCGAGGCGGTGCGCTTCACCCTGAACCTCGTCGACCACGCGCTCGTGGGCGAGAGGGCGATCAACCCGACGCTGAGCGGCAGCCCGCTCGACGCTCTGGTCATGCGCGTCCTCTACGCGCACGGACGGCTGCGCACCCTGGCCGACGCGCACGCCTCGGGGTGGACCGCCGCGGTCACCGAGCCGTGGCGGATCGGGCTGCTGCGGGCCACCGGCCACCCCGAGCAGGCCCTGGAGCTCTACGAGCGCACGCGCGTGGACGACTGGGCGCACGTGTGGCTGCACGCGATGGTGGGGCCCGAGATCCTCATCGACCTCGAGCGCGCCGACGCGGCCCGGGAGGCGGTGATGCGCGGACGCGAGCTGACCCACACGAGCGGCTCGCTGGTGTTCGTGATGCTCAACGAGCTGATCGAGGCCAAGCTGGAGATCCGCGTCAACCACGATCCCGAGGCGGCGCTGGCGGTGCTGGCCCGCCTCCAGGATCGCCATGCCGCCAGCGAGTACCGCTTCATCGGCGAGGCCGCCGACGTCTGGACCGGGCTCTCGCTGCTGGCGCTGGGCGAGGACGAGCGCGCGCTGTCGCATCTCGAGCATGCGGTGGCGACGATGACCGCCAGCGACCGCATCCTCGAGCTGCCCACGGCGGCGGTGTACCTGTCCGAGGCGCGCTGGCGGGCCGGCGACGAGGACGGCGCCGACGCCGCGGCGGACCTGGCCCAGGACGCGGCGCGGCGGCACGGCTCCAACCACTACCTGCTCCAGGCGCTGGCCTCGTTCCCCGCCGTGGTGACGCGCCGGCTGGACTCCGAGCCCCGCGCCGACTCGCCCTGGCACGAGCTGGGTCGCGCGCTGCACGCCCAGGGCGTGACCGCCGCGCACCCGCTGGCCGTGCGCGTGGAGCTGGTCGAGTTCGGGCCGCCGGCCATCCTCGTCGACGGCGCGCCCGCCCCCCGGCCGCGCATCGTCAAGAGCTATGAGCTGCTGGCGTTCCTGCTCAGCCGCGACCGCGCCGGGGCCGGCCGCGATGAGCTGCTCAGCGCCCTGTTCGACGGCCGCTCCGACGACTCGGCGCGCGCCTACCTGCGCCAGGCGGTGCATCAGCTGCGCGAAGTTCTGCCCGGGGAGGTGCGACTCATCTCCGAGCCGACGCGGACGTGGCTGGAGAATCCGGCGGGCGTCTCGGGCGAGTCGGCCCGCCTGGAGGCGGCGCTGGCCGGGGCCGCCCGCCTACAGGGTGAGGAGCGGATCGAGGCGACGCTGCGCGCGATCGCCGTCGCCGACCGCGGGCAGTACCTGGAGGGGCTGGGCTCGCTCTGGATCGAGGAGCGCCGCGACCGCCTCGCGCGCCTGGTCGCCGATGCCCGTCAGGACGCCGCCGAGCTGTGCTTCGCCGCCGGGCACTATGCCGACGCGGCGCGGCTGGTCGACGCGATCCTGGGCGAGGACCCGTTCCGCGAGGCGGCGCACCGCCTGGAGATGCGCATCGCCAACGCGACCGGCGACGAGGACCGCGTCATCTCGGCCTACCGCCGGTGCGAGCGGCGGCTAGGGGAGCTGGGCACGACGCCATCGACCACCACGCGCCAATTGCTCGAGACCCTGCGCCGCTGACGCAACAACCCTCCCCAAGGCTCCGCCGCGCTCAAGTTTCCTGACTGTCTTGTCGATGAGGGGGGCATGGAGTCCTCGATGCTCGGAGCTGATCCGATGTCCCCTGCCCAACCCACGCTGCTCATCGCCGACGACGACGCCGTCGTGCGGTCGATGCTGAGTCTCACCCTCGAACGCCAGTTCAACATCGTCGGCGCGGCCCGCGACAGCGATCAGGCGATCGCGCTGGCCCAAGCGGCCCAGCCCGACGTGGCGCTGATCGACGTCCAGATGCCCGGCGGCGGACTGCGCGCCATCCAGGGCATCGCCGACGTGTCCCCGGACACCGCGGCCGTGATGCTGTCGGCCGACGAGTTCGAGCCCATGGTCCGCGAGCTGATGATGGCCGGCGCCATGTCCTACGTGCGCAAGGGCATCGCCCCGGCCGACCTGACCGAGTTGCTGCACCGCGCGATGCGGGCGCATCCGGCCTCCAGCTAGCTGGCCGATCCCGCGGCGGCTCAATCTGCGGGCGCGCGCGACACAGCGCACGTCAACTGCGACCGGGGAAGAGGGTGGCCTGGGCATGGCGGGCGGGCCGGTGAGTGGACGGTCCTACCACAGACACCGCCAATCGGCCGACGGAGCCTCTCACTGGGGAGGTCGTGGGAGATCTTCACTCCCCAGCAAGCAAGATCGCCCACAACCCCTCTCGGCCACCCGGAGTCTGAGAGGCATCGCCTCTCACCGCCTCCAGAATCTCCCGCGCCGCGCCGCGCCGCGCCGCCATCCACGCGTAGCCCTCCCCAGCGATGCTGTTGCGGCTCGCCGGTGTGACCACCACACCGGACCCCTCCCACCAGCCCCGGCCCCCGGCGGGTGCCGAGGCGTGTGCCTCGGGGCATCGGTCAGAGAAGCAGCCGCAGCGCGGTCACGGTCATGACGACCGCGACGAAGCAATCCACGGCGCGCCACACCCGCGGACGGGTGAGCACCGCGTGCGCCAACCGGGCGGCGGTGGCCAAGGCGATGAACCACACCACGCTGCCGATGGCCGCGCCGGCGCCGAACCACTCCTGGCGTGGCGACTGCGTGTGGGCCACCGAGCCCAGCAGGACGATCGTGTCCAGGTAGACGGCGGGGTTGAGCCAGGTGAAGGCCAGGCAGGCCGCGATCGCGGCCGCGCGTCCGGTGCGTCCCGACTCTCCCGCCCGTTCGACGGCGGCGGGATCAAGCGCTCGCCGCGCGGCCACGACGGCGTACACGAGCAGGATCGCCGCGCCCCCGGCGCGGGTGAGCTCGAGCAGCCACGGGCGCCCGGCCAGCGCCGCGCCGGTCCCTGAGACCCCGGCGGCGATGAGCACCACGTCCGAGACGGCGCAGATCGCCACCACGATCGTGACGTGCCGGCGCAGGGCGCCCTGGCGCACGACGAACGCGTTCTGGGGCCCGATGGCCACGATCAGCGACAGGCCGAACAGGAGTCCCGAGATGAGTGCGCTGAGCGCTGAGGCGTCGATCACTCGTTCACGGTAGGGCGGACGCTGCTCCAACGCCACTTATGTTTCTCAATTAGCATTAGTGTGACTAATGACAGAGACACTCGATCAGGGACAGCTCGACGCGCTCCTGGCGGCGGTGACCGAAGGCACCTTTGACGCCGCGGCACGCACCCTGCACGTGACGCCGTCGGCGGTGAGCCAGCGGATCAAGGCGCTGGAGACCCGCGTGGGCCGGGTGCTGGTCACGCGCTCCAAGCCCGTGGCCGCGACGGCGTCGGGCGCCGTCCTGCTGCAAGCCGCGCGCCAGATGCAGGCGATCAGCGGCGACGTGCTGGCGCAACTGGGCGACGATGCGCCCGGAGACACGCTCACCGTGCCGCTGGCGGTGAACGCCGACAGCCTGGCCACCTGGTTCGTGGAGGCGCTGGCCGCCGCCGGTCCGGGACTCACGTACGACGTCCGCCGCGCCGACCAGTCGCGGACCGCCGAGCTTCTGCGCGACGGCACCGTGATGGCGGCGGTGACCGCGTCGGCGCAGGCGGTGTCGGGGTGCACGGCGCATCGCCTGGGCCAGATGCGCTACCGGCCCCGGGCGTCGGCGGCGTTCGTAGGGCGGTGGTTCTCAGACGGGGTCACCGCTCAGGCGCTGTCCGCCGCCCCAGTCGTCCTCTTTGATCGCGAGGACCCCCTCCAGGACCAGTACCTGCGCCGGCGCTCGCACCGGCGGCTCTCCCCGCCTCGCTGCTACGTCCCGGGCTCGGGCGCGTTCGTGCAGGCCGTCCGGCAGGGGCTCGGCTGGGGCATGGTCCCCGACCTCCAGGCCTCCGGTGGCGACCCAGCAGCGCTGGTCGAGTTCGACCCGCCCGCCGTGATCGACGTGCCGCTCTACTGGCAGCAGTGGCAGCGCAGCTCGGCGGCGCTGGAGCGCGTGAGCGCAGCGGTGCGCGCCCACGCCGGCGCGGTGCTGCGGTAGCTCAGGCGGGATCGGCACCCGCCCCCACCCGCGGCGCGCAGACTCACCACTCGGGGAAGTCGGCCTCTGACACCGTGACGGGCTCGAGCTTGCGGCGGGGGGCATCGCCGGAGTCCAGCGTGGCGGTGGCCACCTGCAGCGCGTTGCGGAACTCGACGTCCCCGCGCTCCAGCCCGGCCTCGATGAGGATCCGCAGCGCCTCGACGCGGCCGGCGCGCCCGGACAGGAACGGGTGGCAGGTGAGCATGAACATCGCCCCGTGGCGGCGCATCGAGTCCAGTTCGTGGACCCACAGCGCGGCGACCTGGAGCGGGGAGCGGAGGTTCTCCCCGATCGCCGGCCGCGGCAGGAACGCGTACTGCTCCCAGTCATCCAGGCCCCAGAAGGGCGGCAGCTCGGCGATGGCGCCGTTGGCGGTGTCCAGCACGTAGGGGGCGTCTGAGTCCATGAGGCTCGAGTCGTAGGCCAGGCCGTACTCGGACACGAGGTCCGGCGTGCGCCAGCTCGCCTCCCACATCGCCGCGCGGTGGCCCTTGACCTCCGCGCCCAGCGCCTGCAGCGTCTTCAGCGCCCGCTCGAAGTCGGCGCGTTCACCGTCGGCGTCGAGGTCGACGGCGGAGCGGTGCGACCAGGAATGGTGGGCGACCTCGTGGCCGGCCTCGAGCACGTCGGCCACGGTCTGGGGGTAGCGCTCGGCGGTGAGGCCGGGAATGAAGAACGTGGCCGGGATCTGGTACTCCGCGAGCAGCCCGAGGATGCGCGGGACGCCCACCCGCGGGCCGAACGCCTGATGGGTCATGGCCATGGCGTGGTCGGCGTAGCGCCGGCCGACGGCCAGGATCGCCGACTCGGCGTCGACGTCGAATGAGAGCACGGCGGTTGTCGTCATCGTGGGTCCTCTCTGTGGGCGGGGAGGCTCAGCCCGCTCGGGCGCGGCGGGCAATCGCCGTCAGGGCCAGCATCTCGAAGGCGACCGTCGCGGCCTGGAGCGCCGTCACCTGGCCGGGCCCGTCGTAGGCGGGCGCCACCTCGACGACGTCGTAGCCGACGAACTCCCGCCCGGCCAGAGCGCGCAGGAAGGCCAGCGCCTCGTGGGGCAGCAGTCCGGCGGTCTCGGGCGTGCCCGTCCCGGGGGCGAAGGCGGGGTCGAGCACGTCGACGTCGAACGAGATGTAGGCGGGGCCGTCGCCCAGCCGGCGGGTCACCTCGGCGGCGTAGCGCTCGGGCGTCCACGTCCGCAGCTCCTCGCACGGGACGAGGGCAAAGCCCCAGCCGCGTGGCTCCTCGTAGTCCGCCGCAGCGTAGAGCGACCCGCGCATCCCCGCCAGCAGCGAGCGACTCGGATCGATCAGGCCCTCGTCCAGCGCCCGGCGAAACGGCGTCCCATGGGTGTAGCGCTCGCCCCAGTAGGAGTCCCAGGTGTCGGCGTGAGCGTCGAGCAGCACCACCCCGACCGGGCCGTGCTGCGCGGCATGGGCGCGCAGCTCGCCCAGGACGATCGAGTGGTCGCCGCCGATCACCAGCGGGATCGCTCCAGCCTGCAGCACCGGCGCCAGCCCCTGGGCGATCTGCCCGGCGGTGCGCTCGGCGTTGCCGGGGGTGGTGGTGAGATCGCCGCCGTCGATGACCGACAGCTCGTCGAATACGTCCACCTCGAGCGCCGGATGCCACCGGCGCATCATCAGGCTCATCTCGCGCACGGCGGCCGGGCCGTAGCGCGCCCCCGGGCGGAAGCTCACCGCCGAATCGAACGGCACGCCCAGGACGGCGACGTCGGCCCCGGCCCAGTCCTCGGACAGGGGACAGCGCGCGTAGGTCCGCACGCCGGTGAAGCGCGGGCTCTCTGACGAGTCGGTCGGCTGGTAGCGCGGGGGCACGGCCCGCGATCCTAATCGCGGGGGCGCGGGGAGCTGACTTGGTCACTTGCCCAGGCGGCCGCCCCGGCATTTGGTGCTTGGCCCAATGGCAGCGCCGGGGGGTTCTTCTTAGCTTCGCCCCGGAAGCGTACGCACCGCACTCAGGAGAGAGAGGATCGATGTCATCGGGTATTGATCCGGGCCACAGCGCCGACCCCAGCGGGACGGCTGCCGCGCTCAGGGAGGACCTCGAGCACGAACGCGTCGAGGAGCTGCAAGGCGGGGCACCGACGCGGGACTTCAAGTTCTCGTCTGCGTTCGCCCTCGCCTTCTCCGACATCTCGCCGATCGTCGGCATCTACTCGGTGTTCGCGATCAGCTTCGCGCTGGCCGGCCCGGGCTGGTTTTGGGCGCTGCCGATCGTGCTCATCGGGCAGCTCCTGGTCACCGGCGTGTTCGGCGACCTCGTCTCCAAGTGGCCCTTCCAGGGCAGCGTGTACGCGTGGTCCAAGGAGCTGGTGGGTCCGCGCTTTGGCTGGATGACCGCGTGGGCCTACATGTGGGGCCTGACGCTGACGCTGTCGGTGCTGGGGCTCGCCGCGGCCCAGTACCTGCTCGCCGCGCTCAACGTCACCAGCTTCAGCAAGGAAGCAACCGCCGCCGTGTCCCTTGGGGTCATCCTGCTCGCCACGACGGCGAACATGGTCGGCGGCCCCACGCTCAAGCGGCTGCTCTACATCACGCTGACGTGTGAGCTGATCGCGTCGGTGGGCATCGGCGCCGTGCTGCTCTTCTTCCATCGCACCAATTCGTTCTCGACGCTCTTCCACGGCGCGGGGAGCGGGCATGCACCGCCGCTGCTGCTCGGCCCGTTCCTGGGCGCCATCGCCTTCGTCGGCTACTCATTCGTCGGGTTCGAGGCTGCCGGCTCGATCGCCGAGGAGGTCCGGGAGTCGCGCAAGGTGCTGCCCAAGGCGATGGTGCTGTCGCTGGCGGCGGCCGGCGGCCTGGTGATCTTCGCCTGCCTGGGCATCAGCCTCTCCATCCCCAACATCGGCGCGGTGCTGTCGGGCCAGGTCGCCGACCCGATCACCTCGACGCTGGAGACGCGCCTGGGCTCGGCCACCGGCCGGGTGGTGCTGGTGGTGCTCACCATCGGCTTCACGGCGAGCCTGATCGCCGTCCAGGCCGCGGTGAGCCGGGCGATCTGGGCCGCCGCGCGCGACCGCGTCCTGCCCGCCGCCGACGCGCTGGGCTCGCTGTCGGGCCGCCACCGGATGCCGCGGCATGCGATCGCCCTCACCGTGTGCATCTCGGCGCCGCTGCCCTTCGTCAGCTTCTCCAAGATCTACACGCTGCTGCTGTCGTTCTCCACCGCCGGCTTCTACATCTCCTATGCGATGCCGGTCCTGGCCCTGGCGGTGCTGCGCCTGCGCAAACGATGGGTGCCCGGCCCCGTGTCGATGGGTCGGTGGAGCGGCCCGGTGACCTTCATCGCCGCCGTGTGGATTGTCTTCGAGACGGTCAACGTGGCCTGGCCACGCGACTTCAACCCCCAGTGGTGGCTCAACTGGGGGATCATCCTCATGACGGCCGTACTCGGGGTGATCGGGATCGTGATGTGCAGTCGCATCTTCCGTGGCCGGGCCGACGGCGCCTCCGGCGCCGCCAGCGGCGAGCCGGCGGCGGCGGTCGACCTGCAGGGAGAGGCGTGATGTACGAGCCCTGGAACGCACTCGACGCCCCGCGCTTCACCGGTCCGCGGACGTACGCCCGCCTGCCCTACATCAAGGACCTGGCCGGCGTGGACGCCGCGGTGTTCGGGATGCCGTGGGACGGCGGCGCGTCGTTTCGCTCAGGAGCGCGGTTCGGCCCCGAGGCGGTCCGCTCGGCCTCGGGGATGATCCGCACCTACAACGCGGTGCAGAAGGTGCAGGTGTTCGGCGCCCTGTCGACGATCGACTACGGCGACACCCCGACCGTGCCCGGGTACATCGAGGACACGCTGCAGCGGATCAGCGCCTTCGTCACCCCGCTGGCGCAGGCGGGCGTGGTGAGCGTGGGCATCGGCGGCGACCATTCGGTGACCCTCGCCGAGCTGCGCGCGCTGGCGGCCGTCCACGGTCCCCTGGGCCTGGTCCACCTCGACTCCCACACCGACCTGTGGGACGAGTACAACGGCCACCCCTACTCGCACGGGACGATGTTCCGCCGCGCGCTGGAGGAGGGCGTCGTCGAGCCCTCGCGCATGCTCCAGGCCGGCATCCGCGGGCCGCTGTACGGCGAGGCCGACGAGGAGATCCCGGCGGCGCTGGGCGTCGACACGATTCCGTGGACCGAGTTGGCCGAGATGGCGCCGGCCGACCTCGCCGCGCGCGCCCGCAGCCGGCTCGGCGATAAGCCCGCGTTCCTCTCGCTCGACGTCGACTTCGTGGACGCCGCCTTCTGTCCCGGCACGGGGACGCCCGAGGTGGGCGGACCGACAAGCTTCCAGGCGCTGTCGTTCCTGCGCGCCCTCGCCGGACTGCCCTTCGTCGGCTACGACGTCGTCGAGGTGGCGCCCGCGTACGACGGGCCCGGCCAGGTGACCGCGCTGTTCGCCGCCAACGTCGTGTTCGAGATGCTGAGCATGGTGACGCTGCAGCACCGGGCGTCCGCGGGAGTGGGCGGGGTCTAAGTCACGGGGAGCTGACCGCGGAGGGCGCGCGCGGGATCGCGAGCGCCAGGGCCAGGTCGACCCGGCTCGTCATCGACTCGATCGGCCGCCCCGTCAGCCGCGACACGCGCTCCAGCCGGTAGTGCAGCGTGTTGTGATGGATGTGCAGCTGCGTGGCGGTCCGCCGCCAGTGGCCGTCGTTGGCCAGGAACGCCGACAGGGTCCCCAGCAGCTCGGAGTTGTGCTCCTCGTCCCAGCGCTCGACGGGGCCGAGCACGGTGTCGCGAAACGCGCGCAGGACGTGGGGCTCGAGGAAGTCCAGGAGCTGCCGGTGCGCGCCCACCTCCAGCCGGCGCACGACGCGCTCCCCTTCGGGGCGGGCCAGCGCAAGCTGGTGGGCGCTCATCGCCTCGGCCAGCGCCCGGCGCAGGCCGCCCGCGCCGGTGGGCGACCGGCCGATCCCCACCACCGGGTCCGCGCCGCCGTCGCGGATGAGGTCGGCGATCTCGTCGACGATGTCCTCGTCGCCGGACTGGACGAGGAGCGCACGGGCCCCGCGGTGCGCCGCGCCCAGGCACGTGGCGCGGCAGGCCATCGCGGCGTAGGTGACGTCGCGCGTGGAGTTCGAGGAGAGCACGGCGATGATCGGTTGGTCGGCCGCGATGTCGAGCGCCTCCAGGCGCGCGCTCAGCGACCGCATCCCCAGCTCGCCGTCCCACAGCCCGGTGAGCAGCTCCTCCACGAGCTCGGAGCGCACGTTCTCGTGCTCGCGGCGGCGGGCGTCCTCGAGCACGAGGTAGGCGCTGGCCTGCTCGATGACGAGGCGCGCATCGTCTGAGACCTCGGCCAGCGGGCTGCCCACGATCACCGCCGTCGAGGACAGCGCATCGGCCACGCCGAAGGCGCTGAGCTCAGGCGCCACCGCGCACGGCAGGTCCCCGCGGCGGGCGGCACGGGCGGCCACGCGCGCCGCCTCGCGGTCGGGCGGCGCATCGTCGGTGAGGCTGTGGCCGCCGGGCCCCACCAGCCACACCTGCAGGCGCGTCTCGCGGCGCAGGAGCTCGACCACGGCGCCATAGCCCTCGCCGCGGGCCAGCTCCTCCAGCAGCCGGCGCAGTCGCATGAGCTGGAGGCGGACCGTCGCGTCACTGGCGCGGTTGCGCTCCATCACGCACTCGCCGATCGCGCTGAAGGGCAGATCCGCGGGTACCTCCACCAGCGGGAGATCGGCCTCGCGGCAGGCCCGCACCACGGCGGGCGGCGTGACGGTGCCCATCTCGCCGACGCCGTAGCCGATCGCCACCACCCCCGCCGCCCGCGCCTCCTGGACCCAGTCGCTGGGGTCGGTGGTGGTCAGCCACAGGCCGTTGGTGAGCAGCAGCTCCCCGGGGAAGGCGTACTGGGCGGGATGGTCGAGGTCGGAGACATGAACGCCGCGCAGCAGCCGTTCGTGGTTGCCGGCGTCGACGAGCACGCGCAGGCGCAACGAGGAATCGGCGGCAAGGGCAGCGACCGTGCAGGAGCTCATGTGCCTGGCTGTACGCTATCCCAACCAAACGGCCGCAGTCTCGGTCGTTGGCCCAATGGTTGTGCCGATCGGGGCTGCCTAGGCTCGCCGCCAGCTTGTCCGCCGCCCTCGTCACCGGAGGCAGTTCGGGGATCGGCGCTGCCTGCGCCGCGCGCCTGGCCGCGCACGGCCACCGGGTGGCCGTCGTCGACCTCGCCCCGGCCTCCGCCCCCGCCGTCGCGCTGAGCCTGACCCTGGATGTCCGCGACGGCCCAGCGGTCGCCGACGCCGTGGACCGGGTGGAGGCCGAGCTGGGGGCCATCGAGTACCTGGTGACCGCGGCCGGCCACTACCGGGCGGCCGCCATCGCCGAGCCCGACGAGGCCGAGTGGCGGCGCATGCTGGAGGTTCACGTCGGCGGCACCGCCAACGCCTGGCGCGCCGTCGTCCCGCGGATGCGCGCACGCGGGCGTGGCGCGATCTGCGCCATCGGCTCAGAGCTCGGGATCATCGGCGACCCCTCCGCGCCGCACTACGCGGCCGCCAAGGGCGCCATCCATGCGATGACCAAGAGCCTGGCGGTCGAGCTGCGCCCCCGACGGCATCCGCGTCAACTGCGTCGCGCCGGGCCCCACCGACACGCCGCTGCTGGGCGACGACCCCAACATGGCCGGCTACGCCGAGGCGCTCCCGCTGGGGCGCGTGCTGGCGCCCGAGGAGATCGCGGCGGTCGTCGCCTTCGTGCTGCTCGAGGACACCAACTTCGTCGGGCAGGTCGTCTCGCCCAACGCCGGAGCCGTCCTGTGACGCCGGCGTCCGGCTTGGAGGGGCTGCACGGGCGTGTCGCGCTGGTCACCGGAGGCGGCCAGGGCATCGGCCGGGCGACGGCGCTGCACCTGGCGCGGGAGGGCGCCCAGGTCTGCGTCAACGACATCGACCCCGAGACCGCCGGCGCGGTGGCCGCGGAGGTGGACGGATTGAGCGCGCCCTGCGATGTGAGCGACCTCGGCGCACTGCGTGAGCAGATCGTCCGCTGCGAGCGCGAGCGAGGCCCCATCGACCTGCTCGTGGCCAACCACGCGTTCATGGTGATGGCGCCGTTCGTCGAGCACGGCGAGGCCGAGTTCGCCCGCACCATCGAGGTCAACCTGCTGGGCACCGCGTGGCTGCTGTGCCTGTGCGCACCGGCGATGGCGGCCCGCGGCTACGGCCGGATCGTCGCCATCGCCTCGGAGTGGGGGCAGATCGGATGGCCCAACGCCACCGCGTATGCCGCCACCAAGGGCGGGATCATCGCGCTGGTCAAGAGCGTCGCCCGCCAGTACGCGCGTGCGGGCGTTGCCGTCAACGCCGTCGCCCCGGGCGTCACCGACACACCACAGCTCGACGTCGACGCCGCCGACGCCGGGCTCACGCACGAGGAGATGGTGCAGGCCTACGGGCGCGACGTGCCCCTCGGGCGGATCGGGCGCCCCGAGGACATCGCCGCGACGGTGGCGTTCCTCCTGTCGGCGCCGGCGAGCGCCTTCGTCGGCCACGTGCTGGGGCCCAACGGCGGCTCGACCCGGATCTGAGGGCGCGGCGAGAGGAGGTGCGTCAGTGCACGATGTGATCGTCATCGGCGGCGGGCTGTCCGGCGGGCTGCCGGCGGCTGCCTACCTCCAGAAGGCGGGCCTGGACGTTCTGATCATCGAGGCCAACTCGGAGCTCGGATGCTTCTGCTGCACCCATGAGACGTGGCCGCAGACGCTCGACAGCCCGCACGTGGGGGTGTCGTTCGCCGGCAACTCGCCGGTGATCGCCGACCTGGACCTCGAGTCCTACGGGTTTCGCTTCCGTGCCAGTCCGGTGATCCTGGGCACGACCTACCTGGACGGCACCAACTGCCTCATCTGCCAGGACCCGGTCCGCACGGCCGAGAACTTCGCCAAGCACTCCGCCCACGACGGCGAGCGCATGCTCGGCATCCAGGAGCGCGTGCACGAGACGATGGTCGAGTTCAACGAGCTCAGCTCGTTCTCCCCCCACCCTGACCCGTCCAAGCTGGATCGCGTGTTCGCGCTCTGCGCGTACGCACTGGGCTACGCGGTGGACGAGATGTCGGAGATGACGGGGCCGGAGCTCTGTGAGCGCACGTTCGAGTCCGATGCCTGCCGCCAGATCCTGATGACCCCGGTGGCGTTCTGGGAGCACGGTGCACCGTTCGCCCGAGGTCAGGGCGCCTACGGCGTCGCGTTCGCCCTGTACTACACGACCGGGATCGCCCTCGGGGGCAACGAGGCGCTCGTCGACGCGCTCACCCACTGCTTCCTGGAGCATGGCGGATCCCTCATCACCAACTGCGTGGTCGACCGGATCGTCGTCCAGGACGGCCGGGCCACCGGCGTCGTGCTCTCCGAGCGGTCGCTGCGCCCCGGGGCCCAGATCGACGCTCGGATCGGCGTCATCTCCAATGCCGGCGTCCCGGAGACGCTCCGACTGGTCGGGGAGCAGGCGATCTCGGCGGCCGACGCCCGGCTCGGCGCAAAGATGCGTCATTGGAAAATGGGTCTACGCGGCTCCCACGTCACCTCCTGGCTGCTGGACGGGCGCATCCACTGGGGGTCGGAGGAGTTCGACCCGCTCGTGCACGAGGCAATCCTGCTCTACCGAGCCTTCGACTCCTGGGAGGGGACCAAGCAGTACATGGTGGACATGCTGGGCAACGACACCTGGAAGGCATCGGGGCAGCTGATGGAGTTCACCTACTCCGCGCCGGCGGACCCCACCAGCGTCTCGCCGGAGGGGCGCACGATCCTGCGCGCCGAGGAGTGCTTCCCGTACGGGCTCCACGGACTCGGCGGGCCCGAGGCGTGGGACGGCCCGATCCGCCACGAGCTGCTGGCCGCCCGGAACGCGATGATGGCTCGCCTGGTCCCCGGCTGGGACGACCTGGTCCTGGATCAGTACGAGTGGACGCCACTCGACAACTGGCGGCTCAACCGGGCCGCGAAGTTCGGTCAGGTCGTCGGGGGCGACTTCTCCGAGGATCAGTGGATCCTTGACCGGATGCCGTACCGGATGCCGTTCGATGGGCTCTACATGAGCAACGGGGTGTGGCCGGTGGGCCTGAGCTGGATGGCGGCCGGCTACAACGCCGCGCAGGTCGTGGCCGAGGACGCCGGAGTCCGCCAGCAGCGCTGGTGGAACGGCCAGGCCGGTGGAGTGGTACATGCAGAACCTCGACCGGCTCACCGCGCCCCTGGAGCTGGACCGCGATCGCCACACGGCCCCTCGACGGTGACGGCCATGGACGAGAGCTACGACGTCGCGATCGTCGGCGGGGGACCGAACGGACTCACCGCCGCCGCTTACCTCGCTCGCGCGGGGGCGCGCGTGATCGTGCTGGAAGCGCGCTTCGAGCGTGGCGGCACGCTGGCCTCGGATGACTACTCCACTCCGTTTCTCTACAACCTGGCCCAGCTCCTGCTGCCCGTCGGAGCGGCCACGCCGCCCTATCGTGACCTCGAGCTCGAGGACCAAGCGGTTGCCTTCGTGACCCCGGAGATGGCGTTCGCCACGACGATCGGTGGCGAGACGCTCACCGTCAGGCGTGGCGGCGAGGGCCTTGGCACCAACCTCGAGGCGATGCTCGCCGAGGCGAGCAACGTGGTCGGCCCGCTGCTCTACCGGCCCGCCGCCGAGGCCGAGAGGATGCTCGGCGACGGCCCCCGGCTCGCATCCCTCACGCCGGAGTCGCTCGCCCGAACGGGGGCGGATGAGAGGAGTGCGGTCATCCTTCGCTACGCCTGCGCGCTGGCCGGCTTCGCCGCCGGCGATGTGCCCCTCGGCCCCATCGGCGCGTTCTGCGTGGCGCGCCTGTTCGAGCCCACGCTGGTCGCCGGCGGCACCAAGTCTCTGGCCAACGGGCTGTTCCGCGTGGCGGCGCGTGCCGGCGCGCGCTGCCTGGTCTCGACGCCCGTGGTGGCACTCGAGCCCGCCGGCGAGGGCTGGGAGGTGCGGCTCGCCGACCGGCGGCGCCTGCGGGCACGGACGGTGGTGTCCACGCTGGACCCCGTGAGCACGTTCGACGGCCTGCTCGGCGAGGAGCTGGCCGGCGAGCCCCTGGCTGCGATCGCCGAGGCGTGGGAGCATGATCTCAGCGGGCCGTTCACGGCGCACTTCGGGATCCGCGGCGATGCTCCCGCCCCCGCGGGTGGCGAGGACCGAGACGCCGCCGTCCGGATCGTGGGCTTCGACTCCGTGTCGGACGTGGGCGCTGCGCTGTCGGCCGTCGCCGCAGGCGAGCTGCCCGCACGTCCCGCCGGTCACCTCACGGTGACCAGCCGTCATGACCCCCTCCAAGCATCGCCCGGACCGGTCGGACCGTTGCACACGCTGCGCTACGAGACCCCGGCCCCCTATGAGCACCCGGGCCTCCCATGGGATCGCGCACGGGTCGCGTACCGCGAGTCGTGCTGGAAGCTGATGGCGAGCGCCGTTCCCGACCTGACGCAGGTGCAGCGGCTCTTCGCCTTCTGCGACGCGCCGCGGGATCTCGAACGTCGCTTTGGCACCACGCGCCACGGGTCCGTCCGCCAGGGATCGCTGCGTCGCGAGCAGACGTTCACGGGTCGCCCACACCCGGATTGCGCCGACGGCCGCACACCGCTCAGCGGCCTGTACCTCGGCGGCGGTGCCATTCACCCGGGGGTTCCAGGCTCGCTGGCCGGCGGCTACAACGTGGCGGCGACGCTGTGCGCTGACCTGGGCCTGGAGCGGTGGTGGCCGACCGCCGGTGCAGTGCCGTCACCGAGCCACGCGGTGACGCGGTGATCGCGGATGGGCGGGATCGGCATCCCGCCCTGGCGCGCACGGGCACCGGGATCTGCGCCTCGAGCACGTTCTGGATGCCGACGCGCGTGGAGTTCGCGCGCGGGGTGGCGCGCCACCGGCTCGCGGCGGAGACAGGCCAGCTCGCGGTGGAGGCATGCCGGCTCGGGGCGGAGGCAGGGCGGCTCGGGGTGGGCCGGGGATCGGCGAACGGGCAGGCGCTGCTCGTCACCGACCCGGGTCTGCGCGCGGCGGGCGTGTGCGATCCCCTGCTGGAGTCCCTGGGCGAGGCCGGCCTGACGACCGAGGTGTTCGACCGCGTTCAGGGCAACCCCCGCGACGTGCACTGCCTGGAGGGCGCCGAGCTGGGCCGGTCGATCGGCGCGGACCTGCTCATCGGGGTGGGCGGGGGGTCGGCGATCGACACGGCCAAGTGCATCGCGCTGCTCATCGCCAACGGCGGCCACCCGCGCGACTGGGAGGACTTCGGCACGCTGCAGGCCACCCCGCTCCCCGTGCTGGCCGTGCCGACGACGGCCGGGACCGGCAGCGAGGTCTCCCCCTCGGCCATCATCACCGACACCGAGCGGCGCAAGAAGATGAACCTCTTCGACCCGCGGATCTGCCCGCGGGTGGCGCTGGTCGATCCCGATCTCACGCTGTCGATGCCCCCGGCGCTCACCGCCGCCACGGGCATGGACGCGCTGTCGCACGCCGTCGATTCGCTGCACTGCGCGCTGGCCAACCCCGCATCGGACGCGTTGGCGCTGGAGGGGGCGCGCCTCGTCGCGCTGTACCTGCGCCGCGCCGTCGCTGACGGCGCCGACGTCGAGGCCCGCTGCGGCATGATGCAGGCGAGCCTGACCGCCGGCCTGGCCGTGGGCATCACCGACGTCTCGGGCTGCCACTGCCTCGCCGAGTCGATCGGCGCGGTCTATGACCACCCCCACGGCGTGTGCTGCGCCGCGACGATGCCGGCCATCATGGAGTTCAACCTGCCCGACCCGCCGACGGCCGGGCGCTACGCGCGGCTGGCGGGGGCGTTCGGCATCGCCACCGATGAGCTGTCTCAGGAGAGCGCCGCCCGCGTCGCCATCGACTACGTCGCGGCGTTGAACGCCGACCTCGGCATCCCGCCGCTGGCCGAGCTCATTCGGGCCGAGGACCTGGGCCTGCTCGCCGAGAAGGCGGCCGCCAACACCTCGGCCCCGTCCAACCCGCGCTCGGCGAGCGTCTCGGACTTCCGCGAGATGTTCGTGCGCGGCCTGGCCGCCGCCCGCTGATCAGCCCCAGTTGTTAGGCGGAGATTAACCGGCGAGGATGCGGGTTTGAACTCCAGCATTTAAGGACGGCTTGCTATACCTTCGCGGTTTCTAAGACTGAGAGGAGTCTGACGTGAGGTGCAAGATCGGTCATCTGGGGATGTGGACCGGCGCAGTGCTGTCCACCGTGGCGCTCGCCGCGTGTGGGAGCAGCAACTCGTCGAGCTCGAGTGCGGCGGCTGGGGGCGGAGGGTCGACCTCGTCCAGTGCCCCGGCCGCCACCTCGTCGAGCTCCGCCGCGACGGGCACGGGCACGGGCAGCAGCGGTGCCAGCGTGAACCCCAGCAACTTCAAGGTCGGCGTGGTCACCGACATCGGTGGTCTGAACGACCACGGGTTCAACCACCTGGCCTACGTGGGCCTGCAGCGTGCGATCGCGCAGCTCCACATCAAGGGGCGCGTGCTGACGTCCAGCTCGGGGGCTGACTACACGCCCAACCTGACCACCCTGGCCCAGCAGGGCTACAACCTGGTGATCCCGGTCGGCTTCCTGATGGCCGACGCGACCGACGCGGTGGCCAAGCAGTTCCCGAAGGTGAAGTTCGCCATGGTCGACTCCGACGCGACCGCGGAGAAGGGCGACCCCAAGAACATCGAGGGGCTGCTGTTCCAGGAGCAGCAGGCCGGTTATCTGGCCGGCTACCTGGCGGGGCTCTACTCCAAGGAGCACAGCTACAAGACGGTCTCCACCGTCGGCGGCCAGAGCATCCCGCCGGTCGATCACTACATCGCGGGCTTCCAGGCCGGCGCCAAGAAGGCGGACCCGGGCATCCAGACCCTGAACGGGTACTCGCAGGACTTCGTCGACCAGTCCAAGTGCAAGCAGATCGCACTGAACCAGATCCAGCAGGGCTCCAAGGTCGTGTTCCAGGTGGCCGGCGCCTGCGGGCTCGGTGCACTGTCCGCTGCCCAGCAGCAGGGCGTCCAGGGCATCGGGGTCGACGCCGATCAGGCGTATCTGGGGTCCTACATCCTCACGTCGGCCGAGAAGAAGGTCGACGTGGCGGTGTTCAACGCGATCAAGAGCCTGTTGGCGGGCAAGTTCGCAGCGGGCGCGAACGTCACCAACAACATTGCCAACGACGGCATCGGCTACGGCAAGATCGGCCCGGCCGGGCTGAAGTTCGCGCCGCAGATCCAGAAGATCTACACCGAGATCAAAAATGGGCAGATCGCCAACATCCCGAACACCGTTCCGAAGTAGACGCGACTTCTGAATGACGGATAGCCCGCCCTCGGCAGGCTCGGCGTCTGCGGTCCTCGAGCTGAAGGGCATCACGAAGAGGTTCGGCTCGGTCGTGGCCAACGACCGAGTCGACTTCGACGTCCGCGCCGGCGAGGTCCACGCGCTGCTCGGTGAGAACGGCGCAGGCAAGTCGACGCTGATGTCGGTCCTATATGGCCTCTACAAGCCGACCGAAGGCGAGATCTTCGTCGACGGCAAGCCGGTGGAGATCGATTCGCCGTCCGCCGCGATCAAGCTCGGCATCGGGATGGTGCACCAGCACTTCATGCTCGTGCCGGTGATGACCGTGGCCGAGAACATCGTCCTCGGGCAGGAGCCAAAGCGGGCCGGGGGCATGCTCGACTTCGCGGCTGCTCGCGTCCGCGTGCGCGAGCTGTCTGACCGCTACGGGCTGGCCGTCGATCCCGACGCGACGATCGAGGATGTGTCCGTCGGCGCGCAGCAGCGGGTCGAGATCCTGCGTGCCCTGTACCGGGGCGCCCGCATCCTCGTCCTCGACGAGCCAACGGCCGTGCTCACCGCGCAGGAGGTGACGGAGCTGATGGGGGTCATCCAGCGCCTGAAGGAGGACGGCACCGCGATCGTCTTCATCAGCCACAAGCTCCATGAGGTGCTCGAGGTGGCCGATCGGATCACCGTGCTGCGCCGCGGCAAGCGGATGGACACGGTCCCGCGCGCGGGAGCCACCGAGCGGAGCCTCGCCCAGCTGGTAGTCGGGCGAGACGTGCTATTGGCCGTCGATAAGACGGCCTCCGAGTCAGGCGAGCCGCTGCTTCGCGTCGATGATCTCCACGTCCGCGACGACCGTGAGCTTCCGGCGGTCGACGGGCTATCGCTGTCGGTGCGCGCCGGCGAGATCGTCGCCCTCGCCGGCGTCGACGGCAACGGCCAGCAGGAGCTCGTCGAAGCGATCACCGGTCTGCGGATCCCGGAGTCGGGGAGCATCGCCGTCGACGGCCGGGGCATCAGCGGCCGGGGGGTGCGGGCCGCCACCGAGGCGGGGATCGCCCACATCGCCGAGGATCGCCATCGCCGCGGCCTCGTCCTTCCCTTCACCCTCACCGAGAACATGGCGCTGCGCGAGTACCGCAGGCCGCTGTTCAGCGCCCGGGGCTGGCTGCGCCTGCGCCGCATGCGCGACCGCGCCGGCCGGCTCCTGCGGGAGTTCGACGTCCGCGGCGGGGGTCCCGAGGCGTTCGCCGTCGCCCTGTCGGGCGGCAACCAGCAGAAGGTGTGCGTGGCCCGCGAGATCGCCTCCGATCCGAAGGTGCTCATCGCCCACCAACCCACGCGCGGCCTGGACGTGGGCGCGATCGAGTTCGTGCATCGCCGGCTGATCGCCGAGCGCGACAAGGGCCGCGCGGTCCTCCTGGTGTCACTGGAGTACGAGGAGGTGCGCGCGCTCGCCGACCGGATCCTCGTCATCTACGAGGGGCGGATCGCCGGCGAGTTCCCGCCTGACGTCACCGAGGAGACGCTGGGGATCGCGATGACGGGGGGCCAGACCTCCGAGGCCGCCGCGTGAGCGCGACGGGACCGGATCCTGAGCAGATCGCCGAGGGCGGCGCCCAACCCGGAGAGGAGGAGGCACTCGAGGCGTCGCTGACCTCGCCGGCACGGCTGACGGCGTACGTGCGCCGCGGCGGGATCATCGTGCCGATCCTGACCGTCGTCATCGCCTTTCTGGTCGGCGGGATCGTGGTGCTGCTGACCGGGCATGACCCGCTCAGCACCTACAGCGCGATCTTCAAGGGGACGGGGCTCAACTGGCTCTTCCCGTGGGTGGGAGGCAGCGAGCGCTCGACGGCCGCGCTCGCGCTCCAGCAGACCCTGATCCAGTCCACCGCGCTCATGCTCGTCGGACTCGCGGTGGCGTTCGCCTTCCGGGCCGGGCTGTTCAACATCGGCGGCCAGGGCCAGTACACGGTCGGGGCGATCGTGGCGGTGTGGATCGGCTCCTCGTTCAGTGGCATGCCGGCCGTCCTGCACATCATCCTGGCCATCGCGCTGGCCGCGCTGGCCGGCGCGCTATGGGCGGGGATCGCCGGTTTCCTCAAGGCGACCGTCGGCACCCACGAGGTGATCTCGACGATCATGCTCAACTGGATCGCGATCTGGCTCGGCGTCTACCTGTTCCAGGTCGGCGGACCGCTCCAGGATCCAAGCCAGTCCTCGGTGCCGGTGTCCAAGGCGGTCGCGGCCTCGGCCAAGCTCCCGGTGTTCTGGGGCCCGGCCCAGCTGCAGGGGCTGGATATCGGGATCTTCATCGCGCTGGCGCTCGTGGTGGTGTTCGCGATCATCATCAACCGCACGCGGCTGGGCTACGAGGTCCGCGCCGTCGGCTTCAACCCCGACGCGGCCAGCTACGCCGGCATGAACGTGGGGCGCAGCTACATCCGCGTCATGCTCATCTGCGGCGCCTTCGCCGGGGTCGCGGCGTCGATGGACATCCTCGGCTGGAAGTTCTCCCTGTTCACCAACGACATCCAGTTCTCGCAGATCGGCTTCCTGGGGATCGCGGTCGCCCTGTTGGGGCGCAACACGGCCGGGGGGACGGTGGCAGCAGCGCTGCTCTTCGGAGCGCTGCTCACGGGTACGTCGCAGCGCAACCTCGACCCGAGCGTGTTCGACCCCCAACTGGCCCAGTACCTCACGTACATGATCCAGGGGCTGATCGTGCTGCTGGTCTCGACCGACGTCATCGCTCTGCGTGTGCTGCGCGGAGGACGCGGCATCGCCGTCGGGCTCAGACGAAGGCCCCGTGAGCCGCAGCCGACCGAGGAGACTCCAGCGTGAGCGCCGGAGCGATCGCGCAGGCGCCCGGGCGCGTCGCCTCGCCCCGCGTGGTCGGGATCGCCGGGCTCGTCCTGGCGGTGGTCACCTGGGTCATCACGCTGCCGCCCGCGCTCGTCCGCACCCCGGTCCCGTCGACCATCCTCGGAGTGGCGGCAATGGTGGCCGGAGCGATCGCGCTGCAGGGCGGCGAGCGCCGGCTGGGCTACATCGACCTCGTGCTGGCGGTCCTGGCCATCGCGGGCGCCTTTGCCTCGACCAAGTCGGGGGTCGGCCACCTCAACACCGTGTTCGTGTGGTCGGCCCTGGTCGCCGCCATGCTGCGCTACGCCACACCGCTGCTGTTCGCCGCCCTGGGCGGCATCATCAGCGAGCGCAGCGGCGTCATCAACATCGGCCTGGAGGGCATGATGCTGATGGGCTGCTACTTCGGGATCTACGGGGCCGACGTGTTGGGCTCCTGGGTGCTGGGGCTTGTCGTCGCTGCCGCCGCCGGCGGGCTGCTCGCGCTCGTGCACGCGTTCTTCTCGGTCCATCTGCGCGCCAACCAGGTGGTGAGCGGCACCGGCATCAACTTCCTGGCGCTGGGGATCACCGGGTACTTCTTCACCGCCCACTACGGGGCCAACGGCACGCCGAGCAACATCTCCCAGGTTCCCAACATCAAGCTCCCGCTCATCCAGAAGGTCGGCTTCTTCGGCCAGGCGATCGGCGACGCGAACCTCATGACCTGGCTGGGCCTGGCGCTTGTGCCGGCGCTCGCCGTGTTCCTGTTCCGCACTCGCTGGGGCCTGCGCCTGCGCGCCGTCGGCGAGAAGCCTCGCGCCGCCGACACGGTCGGCCTGCCGGTGCTGCGCATCCGTTACGTGGCCGTCGTGGCCTCGGGCATGCTGGCCGCGCTCGGCGGCGCATATCTGTCGGTCGCGTTCGTCGGCTCCTTCAGCCAGAACATGACCGAGGGCAAGGGCTTCATCGCGCTGGCGGCGGTCATCTTCGGGCGCTGGCGTCCTGGACTGGCGCTCGTGGCCACGCTGTTGTTCGGCTTCTCCGAGGCGATGGCCGACCGGCTGCCGACGTTCTCGGCGACACTTGCGACACTGTTTCAGGCGTTGCCCTATCTGCTCACCCTCATCGCCGTGGCCGGCCTGATCGGCAGATCGCGTCCACCGGCGGCGAGCGGCATCCCCTACGTGAAGGAGTAAACGTGGCACCGATGGCCGTCGCCCGCCTCGCGCTCGACAGCCGCTCCGAAGGGGCCGTCGGCCTCAGCGACGAGATCGAGCTCTACCAGCGCACGTACAACACGCTGCTGCGCTCCAGCGGCGAGACGCACCTGCGCGTGCTCGAGCCGTCGCACCGGGCGATCGGCTCCAGCCTGCATCCGCTGGCGGCCAGCGACGAGATCGACCTCGGCGCCTTCATCTATGCCATCCGCCGCCTCCCCGACGGGATCGTCGGCGCCCGGCTGGTCGCCATGGCCCAGCAGTTCGAGGCCCTGGTCAGCGCCGGCCTCCCGGTGGACACGTGGGACGAGGCGGAGGCGCCCGCACGGCGGCGGCGCTGGTACGACGACGGGGCGGGCACCCTCGCCGTGCTCCTGGCCAGCGCGTCAGACCTCGACGACCTGCTGCCCACGCTCGTCGCCTTCCAGATCGAGTGGAACAAGCTCCGGGTGCGCCAGCGGGCGGCGGGCTGGCAGAGATCATCGGCGACGGCGAGCCCGCGCCCGAGGAGTGCGCGCGGCTGTTGGGCGGCAGCCCGGAGGATTGGAGCCGGCTGGAGGAGTCGTGGGGTGACCGCTTCGCCGAGCGCATGGGACTGATCGCGGCCGAGCGCATGGCGCTGCGCATCCGCATGCTCGGCGGCTCGAACACCGGCTACGCGCGCATGACCCGCCGCTGGTGGGCGCCGGTCAGCGCCGAGCTGGACCGCGAGGGCCTGACCGTCGAGCGGCCCCTGTACTTCGTCTGCTCCAACACCCACAGCCTGGTCAACATCGCCACCGCGGTCGGCGCGCGACCGCGAGCAGGAGGTGGTGGCCTTCGTCGAGACGATGCCCGAGGACGACATCCTGCGCCAGGAGCTCGCCGCCTTCCGCGACGGGCGCGCCGAGGGCTCGTGGGAGAACTTCCTCTACTTCGTCGCCCGCATCTATTCGCCACCGAGGGCCGGGCCGGCAAGGCCGAGCGCCGCGACGCCGAGAAGGCCGGCGGCGTCACGGACATGCGCAGCACCACCGCGTTGCGCGTCCCGGCGCAGGTCCTCCCCTTGGCGGCGCTGCGGTGTGACGCCCTGGACCCGCGCATCGGGGAGGTCGACGCCGAGGCGCTGGCGGCCTCAGACGCGGTGATCGTCAACATCGACTACCCGCTGGGCCTGGGGGCCTACAACATCCTGCGCGAGGTCGCCGTGGACCGCGCGGCGCTGCGAGGCGTCTACGTCCTGGGCAAGGCGGCGACCCTCAACGCCGACGTCGGCGACGTGATGATCTCGAGCGTCGTCCACGACGAGCACTCCAGCTCGACCTACTGGCTCGACAACGCCTTCGGCTTCGACGACCTGGCCGGCGTTCTGCGCTTTGGCACCGGGCTGGACAACCAGCGCGCGGTCACCGTCAAGTGGACCTTCCTCCAGAACCGCTCCTACCTGGACTTCTACTACCGCGAGGCCTACACGGTCGTCGAGATGGAGGCGGGGCCGTTCTGCAACGCCGTCTATGAGATCGCCGACGCCGATCGTCACCCGGTGGGAGAGGCGGTCAACTTCTCCAAGCTGCCGATCGACCTCGGGATCATCCACTACGCCTCCGACACGCCCTACACGCAGGCGCGCACGCTGGGCGCGCGCGGGCTCAGCTACTACGGGATGGACTCGACCTACGCCGGGTCGCTGGCGATCCTGCGGCGGGTCCTGACGCTGGAGGGCGTGCTCAACGGCCGGGGCCGGCGCGCGACCGACCGCGGCGGAGCCTACGCGCCCACAGGATGCCATGCCGTCTTCAG
>CAVXRR010000005.1:0-197717 GCA_963764125.1 uncultured Solirubrobacteraceae bacterium | reverse complement strand
GTTATCCGTGCTCGACTACGAGTACGTATTGCTCACCTCGCTGCTCTTCATCAGCCACAACCTCGCCGTGATCGCGCAGATGTGCGACCGCGTCGGCGTGCTCTACGCCGGCGAGATGGTCGAGGAGGGACAGGCCACCGAGGTCTTCCGCAGCCCGCGCCACCCCTATACCGTCGGGCTGCTGCGCTCGATCCCGCGCCGCGAGACCGCCCCGGGCGCCGAATCGGGAGCGGCCCGGGCGCCGCTCGCCACCATCCCGGGCTCGCTTCCCGCACCCGGTTCGGTCATCGAGGGCTGCATCTTCGCCAACCGCTGCGGCCTGGCCGAGGACCGCTGCCGCACCGAGGCGCCGCCGATGTATGAGATCGGCGGGGGCCGCGGTTCGCGCTGTCACTTCCACGAGCGCGCCGAGAGCCTGCCGATGGGGCCCAGCGCCGAGGAGCCCCCGCCCGACACCGCCGTCCGCGAGCGCGAGGCCGCCCCCGCCACCATCGTCCGCGTGCGTGACGCCAGCAAGACCTTCCACATGGGCGGCCAGGTGGTCCGCGGCCTGCACGGCGTGAACCTGGAGATCGCCGCCGGGGAGACGGTGGGGCTGGTGGGCGAGTCCGGGTCGGGCAAGACGACCCTGGCCCGGGTGATCATCGGCCTGACCGCGCCCGACGAGGGCGGGGAGGTCGAGCTCGACGGCCATGCGGTCGCGGGGCTGGCGCCCAAGCGCTCGTCGCAGGATCAGAAGACGCTGCAGATCGTCTTCCAGAACCCCGACTCGGCGCTGAACCGCCGCCACACCGTGCAGCGGCTCATCTCCCGGTCGCTGTCCAAGCTCGGCGGCTACAGCGGGCCGAAGCTGCGCGAGCGCCTGCTCGCCCTGGTCAAGTCCGTGCGGCTCCCGGGCGCTACCTCCCGATGCACCCCTCGCAGCTGTCGGGCGGCCTCAAGCAGCGCGTCGCCATCGCCCGCGCCTTCGCCGGGGACCCGCGGATCGTCATCTGCGACGAGCCGACCTCGGCGCTGGACGTCTCGGTCCAGGCCGCGATCCTCAACCTCCTCACCGACCTCCAGCGCCGTGAGGACGTCGCCTACCTGTTCATCAGCCATGACCTCGGCGTCGTGCGCTACCTGGCCGACCGCATCGTCGTGCTCTACCTGGGGCGGATCATGGAGGTGGGTCCCGCCGAGCGGGTCTTCGGCGGCCCCCAGCATCCCTACACCGAGGCGCTGCTCTCGGCGGTGCCGACGCTGGACGACCTCGACCGCCTGCGCATCCGGCTCGAAGGCGAGATCCCCAGCGCCGCCGATCCCCCCACGGGCTGTCCCTTCCACACGCGCTGCCCGCGCAAGATCGGCGAGATCTGCGAGACGACCGAGCCCGAGCTGCGCGAGGAGGAGGCCGGACACGGCATCCGCTGCCACATCCCGCTGGCCGAACTGCGCCGGCTGCAGGCCGTCGACGGGTCAGCCGAGGCCGCGCCAGCCGCGCAGACCGACGCGTAAGGGCCCTTTCAGCAGCGGCACACGGCTGGTCGCGCCCGCGAGGAGACAGGCGGCCACGGCGAGCGAGGGGATGATCACGGCCAGGTAGGCGACCTCGACGCCGGCCGTCTGCTCCACCGCGCCCGCGAGCAACGGCATGAGCACGGTCGCCGCCGCCCACGCTCCGTTGAGCATGCCGAAGACGACGCCATCGCTGCCGGGGTGGGCGCGGTCGCATCCGAGCGGTGGGAGGCCAGGTTGTAGGCGATCGTGCTGATGACCGCGCGAGGCCCCGCGCTGAGCATCAGCGCCATCACCAGGGCGACGGTGCCGGTGCCGGCCAGGGCGGGGAGCAGCGCCACCGCCAGCGCCGCCGTGGTCAGCGCATTGAACCGCAGCGTCTGGACCCGGGTACCGAGCCGGACGATGACGGTGCTGACCGCGATGTAGCAGATCGCGGCGACCGAGAAGGCCAGCCCGATCCGCCCGGTGGACAGCCCCAGCCGGTGCAGCCCGCCGCTGACGAGCAGCTGGCTGGCGCTGCTCACGGCGCCCGAGACCACCAGGGCACCGGCCGCCGCGGCGACCCGCGGATGCCGGGCCAGCGCCAGCAGAACGCGCGGGGATGCGGCCCCGGCCGCCCCGGGCCGTCCTTGACCGGCGGCTGGAAGTAGGCGATCTCGAGCGGGAGGTCGGCGGCCGGGACCGGCGGCGCCGGCGCGGCGCGCCGCACTGACCTGGTCCCGATGGCCAGCGGCACCACGATCAGCGCCGTGGCGATCGCGATCACCGCAAACGGCGCGCCGAGGCCGATCTGCTGGGCCAGCACGCCGCCGACCGCGGGGCCGAGCATGATTCCCACCGAGGAGCAGGTGACCGCCGGGCCCAGGGCGGGCGGGGCCGACTCTCCGCGCGCCTCGTCGAGGTCGGCCAGCCAGGCCATCCCGCTCGTCCACACGACCCCGAAGGCAACGCCGAAGACGATCCGTCCCACCAGCAGAGCCGCCAGCGACGGCAGCGCCTGAGCCGCGCAGGCCAGGCACAGCAGCGCGCCCGCACCGAGGCTGACGCGCCGGGCGCCGACGCGGTCGGCGGCGATGCCCGACGGCACCGAGACAGCCAGCGTGGCCAGGCCGGGCAACGCCAGCAGCAGCGCCGTCTGCGCCGCCGACAGGGCGAAGTGCGCGGACATCCGCGGCAACAGGGGGACGATCGCCGCCTGGGCGACGCCGGCGACGAGGAACAGGCCGTAGACCAGCCCCAGCGAGACCGATGCCGGCAGGGGGCGGATGTGAAAACGCTGGAAAAGCACGTGCAAGAGATAGTACGATTCAGGTCTTCGGTTACAGATGAGGGTTATTGCTTGGTATGACCGATCTTCTTGATCAAACCCCGATCGATCTCAAAGCGCTGCGCGCGCTCGTCGCGGTGGCCGACCAGGGGTCGTTCCGCGGCGCAGCCCGGTCGCTGGGCTACACGCAATCGGCCATCTCTCATCAGGTCGGCACGCTGGAGCGCGCCCTTGAGGCCTCCCTGTTCACGCGCCCCGGTGGACGCGGCGCCGTGACCCTCACCCCCGCCGGCGACGTCGCCTACGTCCGCGCGCGGCGGATCCTCGGCGAGGTCGAGACGCTCGGCGCGGACGTGGCCGCGCTCCAGCGCGGAGAGAGCCAGACACTGCGCATCGGCGTCTTTCAGACGGCGACGACCGAGCTGCTGCCGGGTGCGCTGCGCACCCTGCGCGAGCAGCGCCCCGACGTGGAGGTGGTCCTCACCGAGATCCAGGACAACGCGCGGACCTTCGACCGCCTGGCCGGTGGCGAGCTCGACCTCGCCTTCACGGTCAACCCGATCCCCGATGAGCGCATCCGCTCGATCCCCCTGCTCGACGACCCGTGGGTGATCCTCACCCGCCGCGACAGCGACCTGGCGGCGGCCGAGACGCCCACCTTCGACCTGCTCGACGGGGTCGACCTCGTCGCCTGGAACCGCCGCTGGCGCACCCAGCAGGAGCTGGAGCGCGCCTGGCGCCGGCGCGGGATCCGCCCGCGCGTGGTGTTCCGCACCGACGACAACCTCGCCCTCCAGCGCCTCGTTGCCGCCGGGTATGGCCACGCGTGCCTGGATCGCCTCGGCGCGTCCGGCGCCGTGGAGCCCTCGCTGACCTGGCTCGAACCCAAGGAGACGCTCATCCCCCGCACAATCGCCCTGTGCCATCCCCGCCACCGCGATCCCAGCGCGACGGCGGTCATCCTCATGGACGCCGTCCGCTCCCAGTTCGGGGTCTGAGGTGCGTGATCCGCCCGTGACCGCCTTGACAGCCACCTGCTCGTGTGCGACAACGCCGCCCGTGCGTGGGGTCCAGGGATGAGCGAGACGACGCTGACGGCGGCGCCGGCGCGGTCGGCGCTTCAGGTGCGCGCCTGCGTCCTGCGCGAGCCCGGCCGGCCGCCGGCGGTCGAGACCGTCACGCTGGACCCGCCCGGACCGGGCGAGGTGCTGGTGCGCGTCGCGGCGGCGGGCGTCTGTCACTCCGACGTGCACCTCGCCGACGGCCGGCTCGGCGAGGGACGCTGGCCGATCGTCCTCGGCCACGAGGGCGCCGGCGTGGTGACCGCGCTGGGCCCGGGCGTGACCGCCGTCAGCGCGGGTGACCACGTCGTGTTCTGCCTCGTGGCCCCGTGCGGCGTGTGCGAGGCCTGCCGCTCCGGGCGCCGGACGCTGTGCGAGCCCGCCGGCGCTCACGGGGTCGCCGGGAACCTCCCGACGGGCGCCCGTCGCTTGCGGGGCGCCGACGGCGGCGCGCTCCAGCACGGGTTCACCATCGCCTGCTTTGCCGAGCACGCGGTCGTGTCTGCTGACAGCGTCGTCGCCGTCCCGCCCGACGTCCCGCTGTGGCAGGCGGCGCTGCTGGGCTGCGGGGTCATCACCGGCTTCGGCGCCGTCACGCACGCCGCCGGCGTCCGGATCGGCGAGCGCGTGGCCGTCATCGGCTGCGGCGGCGTGGGACTGCAGGTGATCGCCGCCGCCCGTCTGGCGGGCGCGGGCACGATCGTCGCCGTCGACCGCCGCCCCGAGAAGCTCGACCACGCCCTGCGGCGCGGGGCCACGCACGCCGTCGACGCCTCCACTGGGGATGCCGCCGCCGAGGTCGTCGCGCTCACCCGAGGCGGGGTCGACCACGCCTTCGAGGTGGTCGGCGCGGCCCCGACGATGCGGCTGGCCTGGGACGCTCTGCGGCCCGGCGGGACCGCGGTCGTCGTCGGGCTGGCGCCGCGCGGGGTCGAGGTGTCCCTGCCCGCAATCGAGTTCCTCTCTGAGAAGTCGATCGTCGGCAGCTACTACGGCACCGGCGACCCGGTCGCGGCCCTCCCCGGCCTCGTGGAGCTCGTCCGCTCCGGGCGCCTGGAGCTGGCCGACGTGGTCTCGCACCTCATCGACCTGGACGGCGTCGCCGACGCCATGGACCGGCTGCGCCGCGGCGAGGGCGACCGTTCGGTCATCGTCATCGACCCCGAGCTGGCGGGCGTGACCGCCGGAGGTACGCCATGAGCCGCAGCAGATTCACCATCGACTACGACGGGCTGATCGGGGAGGGCTGGAGCGGCGAGGACCCCAACGGCGCCCACGTCAACGTCGTCCTGGCCGAGCGCGGCACGCCGACCGCCGCGGCGCTGCTCACCACCTTCACCTCCCCCGCCCCCGGCCATGCCCCCATCCTCGTCGTCGTCGGCGAGGACAAGGCCCACTACGAGCCGATCTGGCCGCCGACGATCATGATCAACAAGGAGACCGCGCTCGAGGCCACCCACCAGAAGATCACCTGGGGCGCGGCCCAGCTCGGCATCGCCCAGGGCGTGCTCGACGCCGTCGCCGAGGAGCTCGTCCGCGCCAGCGGCGATCTCATCGTGTTCGTCGCCATTTACATCGACCCCGCCGCCCACGACGAGACCGCGGTCCGGATCGCCTCCCGCTCCGCCACCCTCAAGGGTGTGCGCACGGCGCGACACGGCCGGCCGGCGGAGGACGTGCGCGCGCTGGTCGAGCGGCGCGACAGCGTCACCAGCCCGTTCTACAGCGGCTCGTGATCAGGTGAAGATCACCGCGATCGAGCTCGAGCGGCTCACGCTGCCGCTCTCCCCGCCCTTTCACGCCGCGTGGGACCCGGACCCGCGCACCCGCTTTGACGCCACGCTCGTGCGCGTGCACACCGACGAGGGCGTGACCGGGATCGCCAGCGGCGACACCATGGACGGCTTTGAGGCGTTCGCGCACCTGTTCGTGGGCCGCGATCCGCTGTCGCTCGCCGCCCACGCCCGGACCCTGGAGACGATCGCCTTTCACGCCGGGCGCTACTGGCCGCTGGAGGCGGCGCTGTGGGACCTGGCCGGCCGCGCCCTCAGCGTGCCCGTGGCGGCGTTGCTGGGCGGCAGCCGCGACCGCATCCCCGCCTACGCCTCGCTGGGCGAGCTGCGCCCACCCGAGCAGCGTGCCGAGGACGCTCGGTCCCTGGTCGCTGACGGGTTCCGGGCGGTCAAGGTCCGCATCGACCGCGACCGCATTCCGGAGGGCATCGCGGTGGTGGCGGCCATGCGCGACGCTGTCGGCGATGCCCTGGAGATCATGGTCGACCTCAACCAGTGGTGGCGGATGCCGGGGGACATCGCCCCCGGGCTGGGCCCGCAGGCGGCGCGCCGCGTCATCGACGCGTTGTCAGAGCACGGCGTCCTCTGGGTCGAGGAGCCGCTGGCCGGCGAGGACCTGGAGGGCATGCGGACGCTGCGCGAGACCACGGGCGTGCGGATCGCCGGCGGTGAGATGGCAGGCGACTTCGATCACCTGCACCGGGCGCTCGACGCCGACGCCCTCGACGTCTTCCAGCCCGACGTCGTCCTCGCGCTGGGCATCTCCGGAGCCCGCACCCTCGCCGATCTGGCGCTGCGCCGCAACCGCTGGTTCACGCCGCACACGTGGACCAACGGCATCGGGCTGCTGGCCAACCTGCACGTCTGCTGCGGCGTCGGCGGCGGCCCCTACCTGGAGTTCCCCTATGACCCGCCCGGCTGGACTCCCGAGCGGCGTGACTTCATGCTGGCCCAGCCGGTGACGGTCGACGGCGACGGGTGGATCGCCGTGGGCGACGCACCCGGGCTGGGGATCGAGCTCGACCAGGAGGCCGTCGCCCACTACGCGGCTGCCGCCGCGGCATGACCCTCCCAGCCCCGCTCACCCGCGTCGCCTTCATCGGCCTGGGCCACATGGGCGGCCACATGTGCCGCAACGTCATCACCGCGGGGTTTGAGGTCACCGCCTTCGACCTGGACGAGGCCGCGCTCGCGCGGGCGGCCGCCGACGGCGCCCGGCCGGCCGAGAGCGTGACCGACTGCGTGCGCGACGCCGAGATCCTGCTCACCAGCCTCCCCGGTCCGCCCCAGGTCGAGGCGGTCCTGTGCGGCACGGACGGCGGCGCGTCGGCGATCTCGGCGATGGCCCCCGGCTCGATCGTGGTCGACATGAGCACGAGCTCGCTCGAGGTGGGCCGCCGGGCAAGGGCGGCGGCCGGGGCGGCGGGCATCCAGCTGCTCGACGCGCCGGTGGCCGGGCAGACGATCGGCGCCGAGGCGGGCACGCTGGCCATCTACGCCGGCGGCGAGCCCGACGCGTTCGGCCGGGCGCTGCCGGTCCTGGAGGCGATGGGCGACCCCCAGCGGATCTTCCTGCTCGGCCCCGGCGGCTGCGGTTACGCGGTCAAGCTGCTGCTCAACCTCACCTGGTTCATCCAGGCCGTCGCCACCGCCGAGGCGCTGACCATCGGCGTCAAGGCGGGCGTCGATCTGAGCAACCTGCACACGGCGCTCGTCGCCTCACCGGCCAACTCGGTGTTCCTTGAGCGCGACGTCCTGCCGCTGCTGGAGCGCGGCGATTACGATGACGGCTTCGCCATGAAGCTCGTCACCAAGGATCTCGGGCTGGCCGTCGACCTCGCCCGCGACGTCGGCGTCCCGGTGGAGCTCTCGTCGCTGGTGGAGCAGATCCACCACCGGGCCCGCGCCGTCTACGGCGACGACGCCGGCGAGATGAGCGCCGTGCGGCTGTACGAGGACCTCGCCGGGGTGGAGCTGAGATGGCATACGTAGTGCTGGCCCGGTGGACCGCCAAGCCGGGCGAGGAGGAGGCGGTCGCCGCCGCCATCGACGCCCTCATCGAGCCCTCCCGGGCCGAGCCCGGGAACCTCATGTACGAGGCCCACCGCGACCCCGCCGACCCGCGGGTGTTCCTGCTCTACGAGCAGTACGCCGACGAGGACGGGTACCGGGCCCACGGTGAGTCAGAGCACTTCAAGCGTCACGGCCACGGGGACGCACTGCCGCGTCTGCAGGAGCGAGAGCGCTCGTTCTACGAGACCTGGTGACCGCCGGGCACTACGAGACCTGGTGACCGTCGGGCACTACGAGACCTGGTGACCGCCAGGCACTACGAGACCTGATTCGTATGCGGTGACGACGAGCTGCGCCCGGTCGCGCGCTCCCAGCTTGGCGAACAGCCGAGCGACGTGGGTCTTGGCGGTGAGCGGAGACAGCACGAGCTGCTCGGCGATCTCGGCGTTGGAGCAGCCGCGGCCGACGAGGGCGAGCACCTCGCGCTCGCGCGGGGTGAGTCGCTCCAGCCCCTCGGTGTCGTGCGTGGCGACTCGTGGTCCCGCGACGAAGGCCTCGATCAGCCGGCGCGTCAGCCGTGGGGCCAGCAACGCCTCGCCGCCGGCGACGACGCGGACCGCGGCCACCAGATCCGCGGGCTCGACGTCCTTGAGCAGGAACCCGGACGCGCCGGCCCGCAGAGCGCCGAACACGTACTCGTCAAGCTCGAAGGTGGTGAGCACCACCACGCGCGTGTCGCACAGCTCCGGGTCGCCGGTGATCTGCGCGGTGGCCTGGAGCCCGTCGACCCTGGGCATGCGGATATCCATCAGCACCACCTGGGGCCGGTGCTCGCGCGCCAGGGCGACGGCGCTCTCGCCGTCGGCGGCCTCGGCCACCACGTCGATGTCGTCCTCGGCGTCGAGCAGGGCGTGAAAGCCCGCGCGCACCAGCGACTGATCGTCCACGAGCAGGACGGTGATCACCGCCGCAGCTCACCGCCCGGGGCCTCGGCGGCCGCGCCGTTGGACGCGGGGGCACGCATGGGCAGCCAGGCGTGGACACGCCAGCCGCCGCCGTCGTTGGGTCCGGCATCCAGCCGACCGCCGAGGGCGGCGGCCCGCTCGCGCATGCCCCGGACCCCGTTGCCGATGGTCTCGCTGGTGACCGCCGCCGCCGGGATCTCGCCGTCATCGGTGACGTCCACCGTGATCGCGCCCGGAACCCGGCGCACGCTGACCGTCGCGCCCGATGCCTGGGCATGGCGAGCCACGTTGGTGAGGGCCTCCTGCACGATCCGGTAGGCGACGCTCTGCACCGGCGCGGGGACGTCGACGGCACTGTCGACGTCGAGCGCCACGGTCACCCCCGCCGCGCGCAGGCCGCCGGTGAGCTCAGCGACGTCACCGAGGCCGGCGGGCGGACCCAGAGGCGCCGAGGACGACGGGTCGCGCAGCACCTCCAGCGTCGAGCGCAGGTCGGTGAGCGCCGCGCCACTGGTGTGCTTGATGTTGCGCAGGGCATCGTAGGCCTGGCCCGGGTCGCGCTCGAGCAGGTGCGCCGCCACCCCCGCCTGCACGTTGATGGCGGTCATCGCGTGAGCCACCACGTCGTGGATCTCGCGCGCGATGCGCAGCCGCTCATCCCCCACGCGCCGCAGCGTGGCCTGCTCGGCGGTCTGGACCAGGCGCTGCTCGGAGACGCGGCGCGACCGGATCACCTCGCCGGCGGCGATCGCCAGCAGGACGAACGCGAGGTTGCGGATCACGATCGAGGTCACGTGCGAGAACCCGCTCGCGAACGGGACCACGCTGACGACCACGCAGGGGACGAGCGCCACGCTCATCCACAGCGACCGGCGGCGGTCGCCGTTGAGCGCGAGCTCGAACATCGCGATCATCGGGATGACCACCACGGTGTTGGCCGGATGCAGCTGCCACAGCGCGAGAATCACCCCGCCCACGATCAGCGGCCCCAGCACCGGAAAGGTGACGTGACGGCGGAGGGCCAGCGGCGCGCAGGCCACGAACGCGCACAGGACATTGACCACGCCGATCGGCTTGCCCAGCGACGACAGCGCCGCGTCGATGATCAGCACGACTGGGACCAGCAACACGGGCAGCCAGTCATGAAGGACCGGTGAGCGGGCGAGACGTCTGGCCACAGCCGGTTGGATCATACGGCCGACGCGGCCCCCCGCAGGCCCCGTGCCTCCGCCGGGGCGACCCGGTCATGCAGCCGTCTCAGGCCTCGGGGGGCCCCCAGTTCCACCGGCCCAGCAGCGCCATCAGCGACGGCACGAGCAGCGAGCGGACGATGAAGGCGTCGAGCAGCACCCCGGTGGCCACGGCCACGCCGATCTCCTGGATGAACGAGATCGAGCTGGTGCTGAACGCGCCGATGGCCACCGCCAGCAGGATCGCCGCCGCGGTGACGACTCTCCCGGTGGCGGCGAGGCCAGTGGCCACCGCTTCGCGCTCGTCGCCGGGATTGGCCTCGCGCGCCTCCTTGATGCGTCCGAGCAGGAAGACGCCGTAGTCCGTGGAGAGGGCGAACACGACGGTGGCGGCGACCACGAAGTCGGTGGGCTCCACGCCGCCGTCGGAGGTGTAGCCCAGCAGCCCCGTGAGGTTGCCGTGCTGGTAGATGAGCACCAGCGGGGTGAGCGCCGCGCCGACGGTGAGCGCGTTCATGAGGATCGCCTTGACGGGCAGCACGACCGAGCCTGTCATCAGCCACAGCACGACGAACGTGAGCGCCACCAGTAGCCCGATCGCCTCGGGTAGGTGGGCCCCGATCGCGTTCTGCTGGTCCACGAACGTCGCGGCGTCGCCCGTGACCTTGGCCGGGAACGGGACGGAGAGGGCGCGGATCCGGGTGACGACGCGCTGGGCCGTGACGCCGGCGCTGTCGCCGGTGACGGGCGCGTTGATCTGCCACGTGGCGTCGCCCAGCAGCCGCGGCGGGGTCACGCGCTCCACGCCGGGGATGGCGGCGATGCGGTGCGCGTAGGCCGCCACGGCCGCGCGGTCGGACACGGGCGCGCGGACGGCCACGGTCACCGGGGACCGGCCCGCACCGGCGAAGTCCCGCGCCAGCGCGTCAGCCACCGTGCGCGCGCTCTGGCCCTGCGGGATGACCGAGCTGTCGTTGGCCGAGGACCAGATCGTGCTCAGCGCCGGCAGGGCCGCCACCGCCATCAGCGTCGCGGTGGTCGCGGCCACGATGCCGGGCCGGCGCATGACCGCGCGGGCGAGGCGATACCAGCGGTCGCGGCCCGCGTCCACGTCGGGGCGCGCCAGCTTGACGCCCCACAGGGCCAGCAGGGCCGGAGACACGGTCACCGACACCACCGCGGCCACGATCGCCGTCGCAGCTCCGGCGATCCCCATCGACTTCAGGAACCCCTGCGGGAACAGCGTGAGCGTGGCCAGCGCGCAGGCCACGGTGACCGCGGAGAACAGCACCGTCCGGCCGGCACGCATCATCGTCGTGGCGATGGCGTCGCCCACGTCCGATCCCGCGGCCAGCTCCTGGCGGAAGCGGGTGACCAGGAACAGCGTGTAGTCCACGGCCAGGCCCAGCCCCATCCCGATGACCAGGTTGAGCGCGAAGACGCTCAGCCCATAGACGTGGTTGACGCCGGTCAGCACCAGGAAGGTGCCGAGCACGGTGACGACGCCGACCACGAGGGGCATCAGCGCCGCACGGCCGCGAAAGAACAGGATCGAGAGCGCGATCAGCAGCGGGAAGGCCAGCAGCTCGGCGAACCCGAGATCGTGGGTGACGCTGGTGTTGATCTGCTCGCCGGCCACCGCGGGGCCGCCGACGGTGACGTCGCGGTCATGGGCGAACGTCGCCTCGGCCGTCTTGGCCGACTGCTTGTCGTCCGCCCGGGCCGACAGGATGCCGGTGACCAGCACGTGACGGCCGTCCCGGGCCACGTCGGCGGGCGCGACGGTTGACACCACGCCGGCCACGGTGTGGAGCTGCGTGTCGATGTGCGCGAGCCGCGCGCGGGCGGCGGCGCGGCCCTGGGGCGTGTTGACCAGGAGGACGATCCCGGGCGAGGGCTCGGTCCCCGACGCCGCCTGCAGCATGTTGGTGGCGACCTGCGAGTCGGAATTCGGGGGCGCAAAGCCTCCGGAGCTCTTCAGCGCGCCCGCCAGCGGGCCGCCGATCGCCCCGGCGATGACGACGAAGACGAGAATGGCGATGAGGGTGCGGCGCGGGCGCGCGGCGAGGGTGTGAGCGAGTGAACGGAGCATGCGCTCGATTGTCTGGGCGCGCCGTGGTCCGCACAATCGCCCCGGGGATGTGTCTTTGGCGGCGCGGTACTCCGGGGGGTGTACTCCCGGTGGTCCTTCGGCGGGGGTGGGGACGGTGCGTTTACGGCGGGCTTGGGAAGGGGGCGGTTCTGGCGTCATGGGCGGCTTTGCGGGGGGTTCTGGGACATAAGCGCGCACAGTGCGGCCTTATCTACCACGACCCCGCCCGGGAGGCCACCGCAACGTCCCGAGCCGCCCACACCTCCTCTTCCCAAGCCCTCCGTCGTTGACGTTCGCCCCGCCCCCCGCCTACTCCGGGACCCCACCCCCCAGCCGCTCGGCCAGCCGCCCCAGCTCGGCCCCCACCGACCGCCGCTCCACCACCGGCGGGCAGATCTCCAGCACCGTCTCCCCGAGCTCCCGCAGCGCCGGCGGAAACCCGCGCCCGGTCCGCGCGAACGACTGGGCCGCCATGGCCGCCAGGCAGGTGAGCGTGCCGATCACGTACCCGCGCACCCGGTCATACCGGTTCCACGCGTGAAACGAGGGAGCGGGGACGTCGTTGTGGCCGAAGCCGGGCAGCGGCAGCAGCGAGGGCACGGCGGCGGTGCGGGCCTCCTCGGCGTATCCGGCACTGACCATCTGCATCGTGCCCAGGGCCAGCGAGTCCAGTCCCGGCATCGCCTCACGGCTGGTCTGCAGGCGCTGGAGCTGGTGGTGGGCGAGCTGGGCCAGGTCGGCGAGGGCGAAGGTCAGGCCGTCGATGCAGGCCGGAGCCGCGCCGTTGTGAAATCCCCCGTTGGAGACGATGTCGCCGAGATCGCCGTCGCCGCCACTAAACAGGAAGGCCGGGTTGTCGCTGACGGCGGGTAGGGCGATCTCCGCCGCCTCCCGCGCAACCGCCAGCGCGCGATTGGCGTTGCCCAGCACCCGGGGCAGGATCCGGAAGCTCACCGGCGGCTGCGGATGCGCGTCTGCGCCCGGTGGTGGCACGGCGCCGGCGATCGCGGCGCGGATCGCCTGGAGCGCCGCGCTCTGGGACGGATCGCCCCACAGGGCCTCGAGGCGCTCGTCGTAGATGGCCGGCGAGACCCCGTACGCCGCCACCGCCAGGCACAGCGCCGCGACGGCCACCGCCAGCGTGTGCTCGGCGCAGAGGATGGCATCGGCCAGCAGCGCGGGTGCGCACGGCGCGCCGTTGATCAGCGCCATGCCCTCCTTGACGCCCAGCTCCAGCTCCGCCGGCACGTCCTCGAACAGCCAGCCGAGGGCCAGGATCTCCCCCGACCCGCCGTTGCCCAGCCGCGGCACCGGCGGCAGCTCGCGGCCGTCCAGGCGCGCGGCGATCAGCGCCACCAGCTCGGGGCTCACCGCGGCGTGGCCCTCGACGAGGTTGGCCAGCCGGGCCAGCACGATCCCGCGCACCACCCGCCGGGGCAGCGGCTCACCGAAGGAGGTGGCGCTGTGCAGGCCGCGCCCGTAGTCGCGCTGCTCGGCCTCGGTCATCAACCGGTCCGAGCCATCGCCGGCGTGGACGTTGACGCCGTAGAGCTTGCGCGTCGGGTCGGCCGCGACCAGGGCCAGGAATTCCTCCCGGCGCCGCGCGACGACCTCCAGGGCCGCGGGGGCGATCGCCACGTCCTCCCCCTCCCATGCGACCCGGGCGAAGGCCTGGAGGGAGATGTCGGCGCGGCGGGTGAGGGTGACAGTCACGCCGATGACACGCCCGCGCGCACCACCCCCGCGGATGCGCAGGTCGCGACGGCCAGCATGAGATCGTCCTCGGCGACGTTGGCCAGATCCGGGTGCGCGAGGTCGAGCTCGATCTCGGCCACCGGCGCCGCCGGCAGCCCCAGGCTGGCGCGCCCGTCGGCGACCATCTGCCCCCACAGGTCTCCGCCGGCGGCCGCCAGGAGCGCGAAGCGGGTGTGGCCCTCGCGGCGGGCCAGCGTCTCCATCTCGCGCAGCTCCTCGAACGGGTCGATGCGGGTCTGCTCGTCGGTGCCGATGGCCAGGCGCACTCCGGCGTCGCGGTAGCGCAGGCCCGGCAGGAAGCCGTCGCCGAGGTTGCCCTCCGTGGTCGGGCAGGTGACGACGATCGACTCCGTCTCGGCCAGCAGCGCGACGTCGCGCTCGGAGACATGGATGGCGTGGATGACGCTGGTGCGCGGCCCGAGGAAGCCGGTGCGCGCGAGCAGTTCGATCGGGGAGCACCCATGCTCGGCCTCGCATTCGGCCAGCTCGCGCCGCTGCTCGGAGGCGTGGACATGGCGGACGAGGCCGCCGGCGTCGGCGTGGCGAGCGATCTCTCCAAGCCACTCGGCGGGCACGGCACGGACGCTGTGGGCCGCCACCCCCACGCTGACGCCGTCCACCCCCGCCGCCCATGCGCGCAGGGCGTCCACCCGCTGTAGGAACGCCTCCACCGAGGGGTCGCAGAACCGCACCTGGCCCGGCGCCGGCGGCTTGCCCGGCCCGCCGCGGTGATAGGCGGCGGGCAGCAGCGTGATCTCGAGCCCCGCGGCCCGTGCCGCCTGCGCCAGCGCGATCGCCATCGCATTGGGCTCGGGGTACGGAGTCCCGTCGGGCTGGTGATGGACGTAGTGAAACTCGCCGACCGCGCCGTAGCCCGCCGCTGCCATCTGGCCGTAGACCCGCCGCCCGACCTCCCCCATCGACTCCGGGGTGTGACCGGATGCGAGGCGGTACATCTCGGTGCGCCAGCTCCAGAAGTCATCGCCGGGCGAGAGCCGCTCGCCGGCGCCGCGCAGGTCGAGCTGGAAGGCATGGGAGTGGGCGTTGGCCATGGCCGGAATCCGCGCCGAGCCCGTCATGAGCTGACCCTCTCCGCGGCGGCGTCGTCGCGCACGTAGGCCACCTCGCCGCCGATGATCGCGATCGCCACCGGGTTGTGGCCGAAGCGATAGGCGATGCTCTCCGCGGGCCCGTCGAGGACCACGAGGTCGGCGCGCTTGCCGACCTCGATCGAGCCCCGGTCGTGGTGCAGATCAAGCGTCCACGCGGCGTTGAGCGTCGCCGCCCCCAGCGCCTCGCGGACACCGAGGCCGTACAGGCGCGACGCCAGGCCGATGACCACGGGCATCGAGAACACCGGCGAGGTGCCGGGGTTGGCATCGGTGGCCAGCACGAAGATGGCGCCCGCCTCGATGATCGCCCGCCCCGGCGCCCGATGCTCGGCGCCCAGGAACTCGGCCCCCGGCAGCAGCACCGCCGCGCAGGCAGCCTCGGCCAGGGGGGCGATGTCGTCGGGGTGGATCATCGACAGGTGGTCCATGCTGCGGGCTCCGGCGGCGAGCGCCACCGGCACCGAGCGCATGCAGGAGAGCTGCTCGACGTGGGTGCGCAGCGCCAGCCCGGATGCCGACGCCAGCTCCCCCATCAGCGCCAGGTGCTCAAGCCCGAAGGCGATCGACTCGACGAAGATGTCCAGTGCGGTGACGCTGCCGGCGGCCACCACCTCGGGCATCATCTCCTGCACCACCGCCATCCACGAGTCCGCGGTGTACCCCTCGGGCACGGAGTGCGCCAGCAACGCGGTCGAGGTCGTCGTCTGGGCCACCTGGATCTCGAGCTCACGGGCGAGCACGAGCGAGCGCATCTCCCCTTCACGTGAGCGCCCGTAGCCGGACTTGCACTCGAACGTCGTGGTCCCGGCCGCCAGCATCTCCTCGGCCAGCCCGGCGCCCTGGTCGAGCACCTCGTCGTCGGAGGCCTCGCGCAGCGCCCGCGCCGAGGCGGCGATCCCGCCGCCGCCGCGCGCGATCTCCTCGTAGGGGACGCCGGTCAGCTTCTGCTCGTACTCCCCCCAGCGCCAGCCCGCGAACGGCAGATGGGTGTGGCAGTCGACGAACCCGGGCAGCACCGCGCACCCCGAGGCGTCGATCGTCACCTCGGCGATCTCATCGCGCTCCAGCGCGGTGATCCGCCCGTCGCGGGCGGCCAGCTCGCCCGGGTCGAGCGTCTGGGCGGCCAGCTCGTCGCCGCGCAGGTGCTGCATGTGGTCGCGCGGGGGACGCAGGACCTGGGCGGCGCCGGTGATCGTCAGCGACGGCGGGCCGCCGTCACGCGCGCCGACCGTCACCGCGAGTCGGGCTCCGGATCGAGCATCGGCATCGCGACCCCCGTCCGGCGGGCCGTGTCCAGCGCCTCCTCATAGCCGGCGTCGGCGTGGCGCACGACGCCCAGCCCCGGGTCGGCGGTGAGGCAGCGCCGCACGCGCTCCCCGGCCTGCGGGGTTCCGTCCGCGACCGTCACCTGGCCGGCGTGGATCGACTTGCCCATGCCCACGCCGCCGCCGTGGTGGATCGAGACCCAGCTGGCCCCGCACGCCGTCATCAGCATCGCGTTGAGCAGCGGCCAGTCGGCGACCGCATCGGTGCCGTCGCGCATCGCCTCGGTCTCGCGCTCGGGCGACGCGACCGAGCCGCAGTCCAGATGATCGCGGCCGATGACGATCGGGCCCTTCAGCTCGCCGCTGGCCACCATCTCGTTGAAGCGCACGCCGGCCTTGTCGCGCTCGCCGTAGCCCAGCCAGCAGATGCGCGCCGGCAGGCCCTGGAAGTGCACGCGCTCGGACGCCAGCTTGATCCACCGCGCGATGTGCTCCTGGTCGCCGAACAGGTCCAGGATGGCCCGGTCGGTGGCGTGGATGTCGGCCGGATCCCCCGACAGCGCCACCCACCGGAACGGCCCCTTGCCCTCGCAGAACAGGGGCCGGATGTAGGCGGGGACGAAGCCCGGATAGGAGAAGGCGTCACGGTCGCCGTGCTCCTTGGCCAGCCCGCGCAGCGCGTTGCCGTAGTCAAACGCCTCCGCTCCTGATTCCTGGAGCGCCCGGATCGCGCTCACGTGCGTCACCGCGCTGGCGCCCACGCGCCGGATGTAGTCGTCTGGGTCTGACCGGCGCAGCGCCTCGGCCTGCTCCACCGTCACGCCCGCGGGCACATACCCGTTCAGCGGGTCGTGCGCGCTGGTCTGGTCGGTGACGACGTCGATCTCGACGCCGCGACGCACCAGCTCGGGCAGGATCTCGGCGGCGTTGCCGGCCAGTCCGATCGATAGGGCGCGGCGCTGGGCGCGCGCGGCATCGAGTCGTGACAGCGCATCGTCGAGGTCGCCGGCCCGCTCATCCAGGTACCCGGTCTCGATGCGCCGCTCGATCCGGTGCAGGTCGACCTCCACGCACAGCGCGGCGCCGCCGAGCATGGTGATCGCCAGCGGCTGGGCGCCACCCATCCCGCCGAGCCCCGCCGTCACCACCAGCCGGCCCGCCAGGGTGCCGTCAAACCGCTTGCGCGCGGCCGCGGCGAAGGTCTCATAGGTCCCCTGGAGGATCCCCTGGGAGCCGATGTAGATCCACGACCCGGCGGTCATCTGGCCGTACATCATCAGCCCGGCGGCGTCGAGCTCCCGGAACGTCTCCCACGTCGCCCATTGGGGCACGAGGTTGGAGTTGGCGATGAGCACCCGCGGCGCCTGGTCGTGGGTCTCGAACACCCCCACCGGCTTGCCCGACTGCACCAGCAGCGTCTCGGAATCCCGCAGCCGGCGCAGCTCGCGCTCGATCGTGTGGTAGGAGGACCAGTTGCGCGCCGCCTTGCCGGTGCCGCCGTAGACGACGAGCTCGGCGGGGTTCTCGGCCACGTCGGGGTGCAGGTTGTTGCGCAGCATCCGCAGCGCCGCCTCCTGGTGCCAGCCGCGGCATTCCATCTGACTCACGCTCATTCCCGCCGCACGCTACCGCAGCGCGCTGCGCCGTAGCACCCCGTGGGTAGCCTGCCGGTGAGATGGTCCGCAACCCGCTCAAGGTCAGGGCCCAGCGCAAGAACGACGCGATGCTCACGCGCGTCGGCTGGGAGCCGCCGCAGATCTGGGCGGTGAGTCGAGCCCGGCAATGTCGCGCTGACCTTCACGACGCGCCTCCCCGCCGCCGAGTTCATCCCCGCCGCGAACCTGCCCGCACGCCATCGCAACGCGCCGGCGTCGGTGGGCGGCGAGATCCTCCCCCTCGAACAGACCGCCGAGAGCGAGCACGTGTTCCTTGCCGCCGCCATCTGCTCCACCCAAGGTGATCACGGGGTGCTCGCCACGATGACCGCCGCCCTGAGCAAGAAGCCGCTGCCGTTCACCGACAGCGACGGCGCCACCATCGGCCGGCGGGGACGCAAGCGAGGTCAAGGGCATGGCCGCGCCGGTCACCATGGTCGAGCGCCAGGACGGTGACGGGGCGGGCGGGACCGTCTCGCCGCTCGTCGTGCAGTACACGAAGAGCCATCCCCACGGCACGCTCACGCTCACCTTCGTCGCCGACGGCCCGGCCCTCGCCGGTAACGCCCGCCGGCTGTTTCAGAACATCGTCCGCGGCTGTCACCTGGCCATCGATCCGCGCGCCGCCTGAGCTCCGCCTCAGCGGTAGGGCAGCGTCGTCCCGATCCCCAGGCGCTCGGCCTTGGCCAGCATCGCCTCGCCCAGCGCGACGTCGGTGATCGACAGGCCACGGTGCCAGAAGAGGATGCGCTCGTCATCGCGCTCGCGGCCAGGGCGATCGCCGCACAGGATCTGGCCCAGCTCGGCGTGCAAGGTCTCGGCGGTCACGCGGCCCGTGTCGACGTGTGCGCGCAGTGAGCCCAGCGGGCCGATGCCGGCCTGGCCCCAGTCGTCGACGACGATCTTGTCCATGACGTCGGTGAGCTCGAGTTCGACCGCGCTCACGGTGCCGTAGGGGATCACCAGCGTTCCCGGCGTCACCCACGCGGTGGACAGCAGCGGCTCGGGCTGGGTGAGTCGGCTGGCCTCCACCATCACGTTTGCACCGCGCAGGCACTCCTCCCAGCTGTCGACGGCACGGACCTCGCGGTCCAGGTCCTCGCTCAGCCTCCGCGCAAAGGCCTCGCGGCTCTCCGGGCGCAGTGAGTGCACGCGGATCTCCTGCAGCGACGGCAGCACCCGGCACAGAAGGCGCACGTTCCAGTACGCCGTGCCGCGGGCGCCCACGTGGCCGAGCACGCGCGCGTCGCGTCGCGCCAGCACCGAGGCGCCGATCGCGGTCACGGCCCCGGTGCGCATCTCCGTGATCGCGGTGGCATCGATGACCGCCCGCGGCACCCCGGTGGCGGGGTCCATGAGCAGGAGCAGCGCGAGCTCGGAGGGCAGTCCCAGCTGGTGGTTGTCCACGTAGTCACCCACCACCTTGACGCCGGCAAACGCCGGGACGGCGCCGCGCAGCACGTTGAAGTGGCCGTTGGCGCCCCGCGGGAACAGGTGCATGCGTGGCTCGATCACCGTCTCCCCGCGCCCCTGGGCGACCACCACATCGCGCACGGCGCCGAGGATCTCGTCGTCGGTGAGCGCCAGCGCCTCCACGTCGGCGCCGCCGAGGTAGACCAGCTCGATGGCGCTCATGCCACGCCCACCGCGGCCCGGACCCGCTCCAGCAGCCGCCCGCCGGCCAGCAGCTCCGCGGTCAGCCGCTCGACGTCGGGCCCGACCGGGCGATCGTCCGTGAGCACGTCCACCCACTCGCGCACGGCGGCGAAGGCGACGGCGGTGCCCGTACCCAGCAGCTCGGGCCGCCCGTCCATGGCCAGGTCGACGGCCTGCGCGGCGACGATGAGCTCGATCGCCGCCAGCAGCCACATCCGCTCGATCTGCTCGCGCACGCGCAGCGCGGCGTGGGCCGCGCCGGTGGAGTCGTCCTCCACGGAGTCAGCCCCGATCGTGGGCATGAGCGACAGCGGCGCGGCCAGATGACGGATCTCGATGGTCAGCGCCCGCGCGGTCTTGCTCAGAGGGCTCAGGCCGGAGCTGATCTGGCCGGTCGGGCTCAGGCCGCCCGGCAGCCCGCTGAGGCGCTCGGTCTTCAGCCGCGCCTGGCGCTCGGCGCTCGTCGCGCCCACCTGGGCCAGCGCGATGGCGGTCGCGTCCAGCGCCATCGCCAGGGCGGGCACGTGGAAGTTGCCGGTGCTGAGGATCTCCTCGTCGCCGGCGAGAACCAGCGGGTTGTCGGCGGCGCCACCCAGCTCGGGCGCCACCGCCGCGGCCAGCAGCTCCAGAGCGGCGTGCAGCGATCCGTGGATCTGGCTGACGCACCGCAGGCTCAGCGGATCCTGGAGCCGTCGCGCCGCCCCGGGCTCGGTGAGCGCACCGCCGTCCAGCAGGGCGCGCAGGCCGCCGGCCGCCCACGCCTGTCCCGGCGCCGGCCGGGCCGCCACCACGCGCGGATCCAGCGGGCTGAGGTTGGCACGGAAGCCCTCCATCGACAGCGCGGCCGCCACCTGCATCGTCTCCAGGCACGCGGTCGCGTCGACGAGCGCCAGCGCCGCCACAGCGGCCGACACCGCGGAGCTGGAGCAGATGGCCAGGCCGTCCTTGGCGCCGAGCCGCACCGGGACCAGCCCGGCCGCGGCCAGCGCGTCGGCCGACGCCATCGGCCGGCCGTCACGCTCGGCCTCGCCCTCGCCGATCAGCGTCAGCCCGACGTGGGCGAGCATGCAGAGGTCCGACGCTCCCACCGAGCCGGTGCGGGGGATGCAGGGGTGCACGCGGCAGTTGAGCAGCGCCGCCAGCCCCTCGGCGATCGCAACCGTGGCCCCCGAGCCCCCGGCGCAGAGGCCGTTGCAGCGCACCGCCATCGCTGCGCGGGTCAGCTCGGCGGGCAGTCGCTCACCCACCGCCATCGCCCGGCCGCGCAGCGTCTGTAGCGAGAACGCGGCCGCGTCGTGGCCGTCGACACGATCGACGACGCGATGGCCGAGGCCCGTGGTCAGGCCGTAGACGGGGACGTCGGCCTCGGCGGCACGCGCTACCACGGCGGCCGATTGCACCATCCGCGCTCGCGCCTCCGGTGCGATGGCCACCGGCGCACCCGCGCGGGCGATCTCGGCCACCGCCTCCGGCGCGAGCGCGGCTCCGTCCAGCACCACGCTCTCGGGAACCATCGGGCCGACGATACTGATCGGGCTCGCGCCGTCGGTCGCCCTCACCGCAAGTAGAGTGCCGCGCCATGTCGACACCGGCCTTCACCGATCGGCGAGCGCGCTCCCGTCATCCTCGATGGCTCCACCCTGACCCCCCACGGGGTCGCCGCCATCGCGCGCGACGGAGCCGTCGCGGTGCTCCCGGACGAGGCACGGGCGCGCAACGACCGGGCGCGCGGCGCGATCGCGGCGCTGCTGGCGCGTGGCGACGATCTCTACGGCGTGACCACCGGGGTCGGGGCGCTGCGCGCCTACCGGGTTCCCGAGGACGAGCGCGAACGCTACGGGCTCAACCTGCTGCGCAGCCATGCCTGTGGTGCCGGCCTCATCCTCACCGTGCCGGTCGTCCGCGCGGCGATGGCGACGCGCGCCAACCAGATCGGCGCCGGGGGCGCGGGCATCGCCGGTGAGCTCCTCGACGCGCTGGTGGGCGCCCTCAATGCCGGGCTGACGCCGTTCACGCGCGAGCTGGGCTCGCTGGGCACCGGCGATCTCACCAACCTCGCCGACGTCGCGCTGGCGCTGCTCGGCGAGGGGCGGGTCTGGCGCGGCGACGAGCTCATCGACGCCGCCCAGGGCCTGGCCGACGCCGCCGTCGAGCCCGCGCGCCTGGGTCCCCGCGACGGGCTCGCGTTCATCAGCTCCAACGCGTTCAGCATCGGGTATGCCGCGCTGCTGGTCGTCGATGCGCGCCGCCTGCTCGATGCCTGGCTCACGGTGGCCGCCCTGTCCTTCGAGGCGGCCGCCGCAGATCCCGTGGTCCTGGACGCTCGGATCCACTCCGCACGCCACCGGCCCGGACAGGCTGCCGTGGCCGGCCGCATGCGGGCGCTGCTGGCGGGTCTGGAGGAGCGCGCCCGCGAGCCGGGGCCGCTGGGGATCCAGGATCCCTACCCGTTCCGCGCCCAGCCGCAGGTCGACGGGACGGTGCACGACGCCCTGCGCGCCCTGGAGGAGACGGTCTCCCACGAGCTCAACTTCGCCGGGGAGAACGCGCTCATCGACCCCGACGAGGAGGTCGCGCTGCCCAACGGCAACCCCCACGCGGCCCCGCTGGCCAACGCCATCGACGGCCTGCGAACGGCGCTGGCATCCTCGGCGGCGCTGATCGCGGCACGGGTGTCGACGCTGCTGGACGCCGGACTCACCGGCCTGCCTCCCTTTCTGGCGCGACGCCCGGGCCCGGAGTCCGGCGCGCTGGTGCTCGAGTACACGGCCCACGCCGCCGTGGCCGAGGTCCGCTCGCTGGTCACGCCGGTCGCGGCGCAGACCGTGTCGGTGTCGCGCGGCGTCGAGTCGCATTCCAGCCTCGCCCCGATCGCGGCCCGGCGCGCCCACGAGACGCTGCGCGCGCTACGTGTCGCCGTCGCCACCGAGCTCGTCGTCGCCGTCCGCGCGCTGCGCCTCGCCGGCCAGGAGCCGATCGGCGCCGGCACCCGGGAGCTGTGGCAGCTCGCCGCCGATCGCCTCGACCCCGATCTCGATGACCGGCCGCTGCATCCCGACGTCGAGGCGGCGCGCCAGCTCATCGAGGCCTGGGAGACCGAGACGCCCTGAGGGCGGCGCCGCGTAGGACCGCGGCGCGCGTTCTAGGATCGATCGGACGTGAGTGCCAACGCCGCAGGTGTGAACCAGGCCGTGCCGGATCGCCGGACGCGGCTGGTCATCCTCGGCATCTGCTCCATGAGCCTCCTCATCGTCGGCCTCGACGCGACGATCGTCAATGTCGCGCTGCCGGCGATCCACCGGTCCTTTCACTCCGCGCTGTCGGGGCTTCAGTGGACGATCTCCGCTTACACGCTCGTCATCGCCAGCTTCCTGATGCTGTCGGGCTCGACCGCCGACCGGCTCGGCCGCAGGCGGGTCTTCCAATGCGGGCTGGCCGTGTTCTCCTTCGGGTCGCTGCTGTGCGCGGTCGCCCCCAGCCTGGGCCTGCTCATCGCCGCCCGGGTGGTCCAGGCCATCGGCGCCTCGATGCTCAACCCGGTGGCGATGTCGATCATCCGCAACGTGTTCGAGGACCCGCGCGAGCGCGCGCAGGCGATCGGCGTGTGGGGCGCGCTCTTCGGTATCAGCATGGCGCTGGGCCCGGTGGTGGGGGGCGTGCTCGTCGACTCCGTCGGCTGGCGGTCCGTGTTCATCGTCAACGTCCCCATCGGGATGGCGGCGATCATCCTCACCGCTCTGTTCGTCCCGGAGTCTCGGGCGCCTCGGGCCCGGCGGGTTGACCCGGTGGGCCAGGTCCTCGTCATTCTCGCGCTGTCCACCCTCACCTACGCCATCATCGAGGGCCCGGAGGCCGGCTGGCTCTCGGTGCAGACGATCGTCCTGTTCGTCGTCTCCCTCAGCGCCTTCGCCTCGCTGGTGGGCTACGAGCTGCGCCGGCGCGAGCCGCTGCTGGAGGTGCGGTTCTTCCGCAGCGCCCCGTTCGCCGGCGCCACCGCCACCGCGGTGGCGGTCTTCATGGCCATCGGCGGCTTCCTCTTTCTCAACACCCTGTATCTGCAGAACGTACGCGGGCTCTCGCCGCTGGAGGCCGGCCTCTACACCCTGCCGATGGCCGCGATGATGATGATCGTCTCGCCCCTGTGCGGGCGGGCCGTCGGCCGGTGGGGAACCCGGTGGCCGCTGGTGAGCGGCAGCCTGGCGGTCATGGCCAGCGCGCTCATCCTCACCCAGCTCACGCCGCGTACGTCGTTCGACGTGCTCGTCATCGCCTATGTCCTCTTCGGCGCCGGCATGGGCCTGATCAACCCGCCCATCACCAACACGGCGATCTCCGGGATGCCGCCCTCGCAGGCCGGTGTGGCCGCCGCCGTGGCCTCGACAGGCCGGCAGGTCGGCTCAACGCTCGGCGTGGCGGTGCTGGGGTCGCTCGCCGCCGGGGGGCTGGTCGCGATCGGTCCGGGCTTCACCGCCGCGACGCACGTGAGCTGGTGGATCGTCGTGGGCCTGAGTGCAATGACCCTGGTCCTCGGCTTCGTCACGACGACGAGCTGGGCGCTCGGGACCGCCGGGCGGGTCGCCGACCAGTTCGGCGACGCCGACGCCTCCCGCGCGCCCGACAGGGCGGATGCCCACGACGACACCGCTCAGGTCGTCGCGGGGTAGTGGCCGGAGCTCGCCGCCCTGGGCGCTAGCGTGGCAGCCGCGATGAAGCTCGTCCCCGACCGCGCTCATGTGGAGCTGCGCCCCGATCGCGACGGCGGCCACACCGTCGTCCTGTCGTTCCCGTATGACCGGGCGCTGGTCGAGCTGTGCCGCTCGATCCCGCACCGGCGCTTTGACTGGGACCGCCGCGAATGGTCTGCGCCGGCGACCGACTGGGCCGCGATGAAGGTCACCGAGGCGCTCGAGCGCTTCCCGGAGCTGACGCCGGACCCCGACGTACGGGAGTGGCTGGCCTCCGTGAAGCAGCGCTGGATCGGATCGGTGAGCACCGTGCGCTACGACGGGCGCGGCTGGCTGGTGCTCAAGACGCTCGCCGGCCCGGTGCCCGAGCCGCTCACCGACGGCGCGGTGGAGCAGGACGGCCGTCTTCTGGTTCCGCTGACGCCGGCGGCGGCGGAGACGCTGCGTGCCCAGCGCTCGGCCCATCTGGACATCGCCGCCGAGCGCTGCCTGCAGATCGTGGAGCGCGGCGGCGACCCGCCACCGGCGCGGCTGGTCTATGTGCGCGGAGTGGACGGCGAGGAGCTGCGCCTGGAGGTCCTCTGGGATCCGGACATCGGCCTCGGCTTCGCCCAGCTGCCGGGCGCCAACGGCACTCGCTCGGTGCCGCTGGACCCCTGGTTGGCCGAGGCACTCGATGCGTTCATCGCGCGCCATGACGTCGCGGTGGCCGGTGAGGCGGTCGACGTGCTGGAGCGGCTGCTGGCCGAGCACCGCAGCGCCGCCGACGCCGTCCGGCGCTCGCGCGCGACCGCGGCCGAGCCGATCACCGAGACGGCCGCGGTGCTCGGCGGCGAGCCCGCCCCGTTTCAGTGGGCGGCGGTCCGCTACGCGCTGGAGGCGCGCGGCACGTTCCTGGCCGACGAGCAGGGCCTGGGCAAGACCGTCGAAGCGCTGACGGCGATCGAAGCCGACGGGGCCTACCCCGCGGTCGTCGTCTGCCCGGCATCGATGAAGCTCGGCTGGGAGCGCGAGACGCGGCGGTGGCTGCCCCACCGGTCGGTGACCGTCGTGCAGGGGCGCGGCACGGTCCCCGCGGTGGCCGAGATCACGATCGTCAACTACGAGGTGGTGGCGGCCCAATACGGGGCGCTCACGCGTGACCGGCCGCGCGCGCTCGTCGTCGACGAGTCGCACTACTGCAAGAACCCGCAGGCCAAGCGCGCCCAGGCGGTCCGCCGGCTGGCCGCCGCGGTGGCGCCCGGCGGCCTGCGACTGGCGCTGAGCGGGACGCCGGTGCTCAATCACGCCGAGGAGCTGATCACGCAGCTGCGGATCATCGGGCGCATGGACGAGTTCGGGTCCGGGGCGAGCTTCGCCCGCCAGTTCCGCGGGATGGTCTCCGAGGAGCGTCTGCACTGGCACCTGCGCCGCGCCTGCTTCGTGCGCCGGCTCAAGTCCGAGGTCCTCCCCCAGCTCCCGGCCAAGCGCCAGGTCGTCATCCCGGTGGCGCTCAACAACGACGCCGAATACCGGCTGGCCGAGCGCGACGTCATCGCCTGGCTGCGCTCACAGCCGCTCGACCTCTCAGAGCTCAACGCCAAGATCGCCGCCACGCTGCGGGCCCAGCGCCTGGCGCAGCTCGGCACCCTTCAGCGCCTGGCCGCCCGGGGGAAGCTGGCGGCGGCCCTGGCGTGGATCGAGGACTTCATGGCCTCCGAGGAGCCATTGGTGGTCTTCGCCCGTCACGTCGAGGTCCAGCGCGCCGTGATGGCCCGCTTCCCGCAGGCGCTGCACCTGCTCGGAGATGACTCCCTGACCGCCCGCGAGGCGTCGATCGCCGCCTTCCAGGACCCGGACGGTCCGCGCCTCATCGTCTGCGCCACCCGCGTGGCGGCCCAGGGGATCACCCTGACGCGGGCGTCCAACGTCGCCTTCCTGGAGCTCGAGTGGACACCAGCGATGCACGACCAAGCCGAGGACCGCTGTCACCGCATCGGCCAGCGTGACGCCGTCACCGCCTGGTACCTGCTGGCCGCCAACACGATCGACGAGACCATGGCCCGCCTCATTCAGCGCAAGCGCGCGACCATCGCCGCGGTCACCGACGGGCACGCGGTCGACGACGACGGCCTCGTCGAGGGCGTGGTCCGTGAGCTGCGCGACGGTCGTCCGTTCACCCATCTGCGCGCGGTAGGGTGAAGGCGATGCCGGCCAAGCCCGCAGCGCCCACCCGCACCCCCAACGTGCACCCGGCGTGCCGCAACGTGCCGGGTATCAACGACGATGGCTTCGAGGAGCTGTGCCACCTGGTCGCCGCCGAGGATCCCGACACCGCCCTGTGTGGCAGGGACGTCACCGGCTACCCGTGGAACCCGCCGTGGCCACGCTGCGAGGCGTGCCTCGCGGTGGCGCGCGGCGAGCAGAACTGACGGGGTTCAGCTGCCGGCGGCGCGGCGGTAACGCCGGACCGCCAGCGGCGCGAACACCACCAGGATCACCACCGCCCACACCACGGCGCCCCACACGTAGTTACCGGCCGGCGTCCCGATCCACAGCGAGCGCATGGCGTTGACGAAGATCGTGAACGGGTTGACGTCGGCGAAGGCCTTCAGCGGCGCCGCCATGCTGGCCGTGGGCACGAACGCCGACGAGATGAAGGTGAGCGGGAAGATCGCGATGAAGCCGACGGAGTTGGCCGACTCGGGCGTCGAGGCCACCAGCCCGACCAGGGCGAACACCCAGCTGAAGGCGTAGCCGATGAGGAGCAGCAGCCCGAAGCCGGCGATGATGTGAAGCACGGGCGCGTTGAAGGCGAAGCCGATGATCAGCCCCGTGATCACCAGCACGCAGACCGAGAGGAAGTTGGTGACGATGTCCGACAGCGTCCGCCCGGCCAGCACCGCGGGCCGCGCCATCGGCAGCGAGCGGAACCGGTCGATCAGTCCCTTGTGGACGTCCTCGTTGAGGCCGATCGCGGTCACGAACCCGCCGAAGGCGATGTTCTGGACGATGATCCCGGGGATCAGGAAGTCGACATACGCCACGCCGCCGGTGTTGATCGCGCCGCCGAACACGTAGCGAAACAGCAGCACGAACATGATCGGCTGAACCGTGAAGGCCAGCAGCAGCTCGGGCTTGCGCGGCAGCCGGATGAGGTTGCGCTCGGCGATGATGAGCGTGTCGGTGACCAGGCGTCTCATCCGCTGTGGTCCTCGGCGGACGTGCCGGCTCCTCGGCGGCGTGGCCGGTGAGCGACAGGAACACGTCGTCGAGCGTCGGCCGGCGCAGGTTGATGTCGTCCATGCCGATGCCCTCGCGGGAGAGCAGCCCCACCGCCTCGGCGATGACGCCGCGGCGCGTGCGCACCGGCGCGCTGACCACGCCGTCCTGGGCGGTCGGCGGCTCCTCGGACATCGGGGCCAGGGCCGCCAGGGCGCGCTCGGCGTCGGCGGGATCCTCGAGCACGACCTCCACCCGCTCGCCCCCGACCCGATCCTTGAGCTCGTCCGAGGTCCCCGAGGCGATCACGAGCCCGTGATCGATGACGGTGATCGAGTCGGCCAGGCGGTCGGCCTCGTCGAGATACTGGGTGGTGAGCAGCACGGTCGTCCCCTCGCTCACCAGCGCCTCGATCGTCTCCCACAGGCAGAGGCGGCTGCGGGGGTCAAGGCCGGTCGTCGGCTCGTCCAGGAACACCACCGGCGGCTTGGCCACCAGCGCGGCGGCCAGGTCCAGGCGGCGGCGCATGCCGCCCGAGTAGGTGCTCGTCACCCGCCCGCCGGCATCCGCGAGGTCAAAGCGCTCGAGCAGCTCGTCGCCGCGGCGCTTGGCCGCCGCGCGCGAGGCCCCGTAGAGGCGGCCCACCATCGTCAGGTTCTCCAGCCCGGTGAGGTTCTCGTCGACCGCCGCGTACTGGCCGGCGAGCCCGATCCGGTGGCGCAGCGCGGCGGCGTCGCGGACGACGTCGAGCCCGACGACCGATGCGGTGCCCTCGTCGGGGGTGAGCAGCGTGGTCAGCACGCGCACCAGCGTCGTCTTGCCCGCGCCGTTGGGCCCGAGCAGGCCCAGCACGGTGCCCTGGCGCACGTCGAGATCGACGCCGCCCAGGGCGCGCACGTCGCCGAAGGACTTGGCCACGCCTCGGACCACGATCGCCGCCTCCCCGTCGGTCGATGGCGCGGCATGGCGCGAGGTCTCGGGGGTGGCGGACATTGCGGCCACGTTACGGCATCGCACGGCGGGCCGATCGACGCCGAGGACAACCCCTGACCGCGATCGCCGTGCGCGACCTCAGCGGCGACCGCGGTTACGACGGCCGTCGCGGCGGCAGGCCGCGGGCCGCCCGGCGCCGCCCCGTCTCGACGCGAAGGCGATGCCGATCGCCGCGCCGATGAGCGACCACGCCGAAGTAGATCGGCGGCACCAGCAGCAGCAGCGCCACCCCGAGCATGGCCAGCCAGATCGCGGGGCGGAACAGCGCGCCAGTCGTCCATCACGGCGCCGACCCTACCTTCCGCACGCCCGCGTCCGAGCTCGGTGGCCACCCGCTTCTGGATCGTGGCGACCGCCCGGAACGCCTGGCGCAGCTGCACGCGCATCAGCGCGCTGAGCTCACGCGGGATCGATGTGGTCGTCGGGCGGTCGCCCGGCGCGGATCTGCGCCACCTGGTGCTCGAGGCGGAGGTTGTTGATGAGCTCGAAGGCGTCCAGGAGCGTGTGCGCGTCGGCGGGCGCGAGGGTGCCGGCCTCGCCGGCCGCGCGCAGGCGCTCGGGCGTGGTGGCGCTGGTCACCCCGGCCGACATCGCGCCCCACCGCGCCAGGTCGAGGATCGGGACCAGCCCGCCGAGCTTGAGGTCGAGCCGGCCCGGATGCTCGCCGCCGTGCTCGACCACCAGGCCCCGGAAGCGGCGCGCCGGCGGCCGGTGCGAGAGCGCGAACCGCGCCAGCATGCGCAGCAGTCGCGGGTAGCTCGGCGGCCAGGCGGAACGTGTCGGCCACCGGCGTGCCGGTGTGCACGCCCCACACGGGCCGGCTGTCCACGATCACCGAGGCGAGGATGAGCGCCTTCTCCTGGGTCGGGTCAGACATCCAGCTCTGTGCCACGTGCTGCCAGGACGCCACCGAGCGCACGAACGGCGCGGCGCCGGCGTTGACGCCGTTCTCGTCCATGCGCAGGCCGCAGCGCCCGCAGGCCCGCCGATGACCTCGCGGGCGAGCTCCAGCAGCGCTGACCGGGTCTGCTCCTCGGCTGCCGCCGCGGCTCTCGAACCACACGATCGCGCTGTCGACGTCGGAGCTCGGCAGCGCCTCGCGGCGCGCCTGGCTGCCGAGCGCCAGCCATGCGAACTCCGCGTCCAGCGCCGCCGCGCCGGTCCAGCGCCAGCTTGAGCAGCCGCCGCGTGAGCGCATCGATGCACACCGCGTACACCGACATCACGTTGGCCGCGGCCACGCCGCGCGTCGTGCAGCGAGACCACCATCGGCCGCAGCTCGCGCGACGACTGTCACGAGCTCCTCGTCGCTGCGGGCGGTGGCGATCCGCTGGCGCAGGTAGAAGGACGAGCGCGTGCGCAGCGCGACGAGGTCGACGTCCTCCACCACGCCGACGATCCGCCCGTGGACGAGACGACCGGGAAGTGGCGCAGCCCACGATCGAACATCTCGGCCAGCACCTCGCCCGCGCGCCGGTCCGCGGTGCACGTGTAGGCCGGCGCCGACATCGCCGCCGTCACCGGCTCCTCCCCGCTCATCCCGCCGGCCACCACCTTGATCCGCAGGTCGCGGTCGGTGAGGATCCCGAACCCCTGCGTCGCCGAGGTCGATCACCACCGCGGTGCCCGGCCCGGCGCTCATCAGCCGCGCCGCCTCCCGGATCGACGTGTCGCGGCCCGCACACCACCGCCTCACCGCGGACCAGGCTGCCGACCGGCTCGTCGGCGGTGTTGACGCGCCGGCTCGCGCGCCAGCATGTGGAGCTCGGTCGGCTCCTCCAGCAGCGAGCGGGCCACGAACCGCACGCCCGCAGGCCCGACAGCAGGGCCTGGGCCTCGCTCGGCGGCGATCCGGTAGCAGCTCGAGTCCTCGACCGCGCGGGCGCTGAACGCCGGCGGCAGCCCCGACAGCAGCGACCCGTGCCCGAAGAGCTCGCCCTCGCCGAGCACGTCCAGGACCCTGCCGCCGGCGGCCAGCTCGATCGTGCCGGTGTGCATGACCCGCAGATGGCGGACCGGCTCGGCGCCCTGGGCGAACACGACGTCGCCGGCCGGCAGGACTCGAGCTCGGCGCGCCGCCGCCACCCGCTCGCACCTCGTCGCCCTCGAGCGAGTCAAACGGCGGGTGCGCCCGGAGAAAGCGGGCGGTCTGCCGCGCTTCCTCCGGCGTCACGTCCGTTAGCTGTCTCGGCGGCGATCACGGGGCGCGGCCTCGCCCAGGCGCATGTGCTCGCCGGGCAGCGACGGCACCTCTGCCGCGTGCTCGCCGAGCACCTCGATCGGCTTGCGGCGGTAGACCGGAAGTAGTACGTGGCGCCGATCAGGAACGATCCCGATGAACAGGATCGCGATGTACTGCCAGTACCAGTGGCCGGGATGACGTGCCGTTCGCACTTGGTGCCCGCCAGCGCTCGTAGACGGCCGCGCGCGGCCAGGCGATGTTGACCGCGACGATCGCTCCGTACACCACGGCCACGATGTTGACCGGCAGCCCCCAGCGTCCGAGGATGAAGTACGGACCGTGGTCCGGCCGCGGCCACTCGCCGCGGATCCGCTTGCGCAGCATCCCGATGGTCACGCCCAGGTAGGCGATGTAGAACATGACGATCGCCACCGAGGTCAGGGCCAGGAAGGCGCTCTGGTTGCCGAGGTTGATGGCCAGGATGCACCAGCGCCAGAACGCCGACGACCAGCGCCGGGACCACCGGAACGCGGCGCGAGCCCGACACGCGGGCGATCTGGGCGCCGAACGGCAGCCGGCTGTCACGCGCCATCGCGAACAGCAGCCGGATGCAGGCGGCCATCACCGCCAGCGTGCAGACCGTGATGGCGATCGCGGACGTCGACCAGGAAGATGTTGCCCAGCGTGTTGCCGAGCGCCTGCTTGATGATGTAGGGCAGCCCGAGCAGGCCGATGTTCGGTCGACGATGTTCTTGACCGTCATCAGCGCGAACAGGATGAGCAGGCCGCCGATGATGGAGGCCGCGGCCAGCGCGCGGATGATCGCCGGGGCGCGGCGCGCCGGGGGTCGTTGGTCTCCTCGGCGAGCGTGCCCGGCGGTGTCGAACCCGTACATGACGTACGCGCTCATGATCCCGCCGATGATGAAGGCGCCGAAGTAGCCCCAGCGAGTGGCCCTGCGCCGAGGCCGAGGGTGTGGAAGACGACTGCCGGGCCCGCGGTGAAGTGGAAGATGAGCAGGATCACCAGGAGGCTGGCCCCGATCAGCTCCGCCATCACGCCGAAGTTGTTGATCCGGGCCATGATCTTGACGCCGAGCATGTTGATGATCGTGCCGAAGACGACCAGGATCGCCCCGAGCAGCAGCGCGTTCTTGGCGCCGCCCTTGGTCAGCGTAGCTGCCCGCGTCGGCGGCGCGAGCCGACGAATCTGGAAGCTTGGTCGAGACCTGCGGCAGCACGACCTGCCACGCGACCGCCACCGCGGCCACGGTCACGATCGAGCCGACGATGTAGATCCAGCCCGTCATCCACGCGGCGAAGTCGCCGGCCGACGCGCTTTGACCACTGTAGACCGAGCCGGCCAGCGGGAACTGACCGGCCATCTCGGCGAAGCACAGCGCCACCATCATCTGGCCGGCGAGCACGATCAGCCACGTCCACCACACCGCCGGCCCCGCGAACAGGAAGCCGAACCCGAACAGCTGGATGACGCCCGTCAGGATCGAGATGTAGCTGAAGCCGGCGGCGAACGACGAGAAGTTGCCCAGCGAGCGGTCCAGCTCCTGCTTGTAGCCGAAGCCGGCAAGCTCGCCGCTGTCGCCGGCGCTCGCCGCCCTGCGGCGCGTCAACGGTTGCCATCAATCATCCTCCCCGCCGCGCGGATCCGCGCCGGCCCGTTGAACACCATCCGACGCCCGGCCATCGGCGCGTTGCGGCACAACTCAGAGCCATTGACCCAGTCGGAATCCGGCTGTTATATATCAGTTGTCTAAATCGTGTCAATTGGCCCGCTCGGCCCATCGTGGGGCGCGCGCGGCCGACCGGGAGCGTCCGATGGCCACAGTCACCGAGCTGGACATGTTCATCGGCGGAGCGTGGCGCCCAGCGCCACCGGCGAGACGTCTTCGGCGTCGAGCCCCGCCACCGGCGAGACGATCGGCTCGGTCGCGCTCGGGGACCGCGACGACGCCCGCGCGGCGATCGCGGCCGCGCGGGACGGCGGCCGACGGCTGGGCGCGCCTGACCGCGTTCGAGCGCGCCGCGAAGATGCACGCCGTCGGCGACATCATCGAGTCCCGGCGCAACGAGCTGGCCCGCGTCCTCACCCTCGACCAGGGCAAGCCGCTGCAGGCCGAGGCCTTCGACGAGGTCGACGAGCTGGTCGAGTACTGGCGCATGGCCGCGGAGGATGCCAAGCGCCTCGGCGGAGAGCTGCCCAACTCGTTCTCGCCCGGCAAGCGGGTGATGCTGGCCCGCCGCGCCCGCGGCGTCGTCGGGGTGATCAGCCCCTGGAACTGGCCGTACACGATGCCCGCGGAGCTGGTGGCGCCGGCGCTGGCCTGCGGCAACGCGGTGGTGTGGACCCCGGCGCCGTCGACGTCGGTGTGCGCGGTCGAGCTGGCCCGCTGCATCGCCGACGCCGACCTGCCGCCGGGGGTGTTCAACCTCGTCACCGGGCCCGGCCCGGTGGTGGGCGACGAGATCGCCCGCCACCCGGGCGTCGACGGCGTGGCCTTCATCGGCTCCACCGCCACCGGGCGCCTCGTCGGCGCGGCCGCGGCGGGCAAGGCGACGCTGCTGGAGATGGGCGGCAACGGCCCGCTCGTGCTCCTCGACGACGGCGACGTCGACGCCGCGGTGCAGGCCACGCTGGTCGCCTGCTTTCTGTGCGCGGGCCAGAGCTGCACCGCCGGCGAGCGCATCCTGGTGCACCGCGCGGTCTACGACGAGTACGTGGAGAAGCTGGCCCGCGCGGTCACCGCGCAGATCGTCCTGGGCGACCCGTTCGCCGCCGAGACGACGATGGGCCCGCTCAACAACGAGCCCGTGGCGGCCAAGATGGACGAGCACGTCGCCGACGCGCTCGCAGCGCGGCGCCGAGGCGCTCACCGGCGGAGCCGCGGGCCAGCGCCTTCCCCACCGACCTCTACTGGGAGCCCACCGTGCTCGCCGGCGTGCCCGCCGACGCGCGCGTCGCCACCGAGGAGACCTTCGGGCCCGTCGCCCCCGTGGTCGAGATCACGCTCGCTGGAGCACGCCATCACGCTGGCCAACGCGTCGCCCTACGGGCTGCTGGCGGCGATCTACACCGCCGATCTGGCCAAGGGCCTGGAGTTCGCCGACCGCGTCAAGACCGGCTGGGTCAACATCAACGAGTCCTCCAACTACTGGGAGGCCCACCTGCCCTTCGGCGGCCGTGCCGGGACCGACAGCGGGATCGGCAAGGTCGGCGGCAACTCGGTGATGCAGACCTTCACCGAGCTGCAGACGATCGTGCTGTCGCCGCACACCGGCTCTTAGGGGGTTCGGCCGTTCGGGCGGTCGTCCGCGCGGCGTCGCCGGAGACACCGCCGAACGTCAACGCGGCTAGGGAGAGGTGCGGCCTGGGCGGATGCGGCCGCCGCGCAAGGGCTGCTGTGGTCAATATAAGCCCGCATGGGTGCATCAGACGAGACACGTCTCGTCGGAGCCGCCCGCACCGCACCCCTCCCAAGCCCGCCGTTAGCGTCTCGGGCCCCGCCGCACGCAGCGGCGGAGCCCAGAAACGCCTCAGACGTCCGCCGTCGGAGACTCCGCCGACGCCGCCTCGGCCTCAGCACGGTCGCCACCGTCGGCCGCCCTGTCGGACCCGGCCGCGGCAGCCCGGCCGTCGGCCACCGCCGACCCGTCCTTGCCTCTTGTGGACGTAGAACGGCTCGTTGATCGCGGCCAGCGGCGTGTTGCCCATGATCATGTCGGCGCTCTTCTCGGCCAGCATCATCGTCGGGCGCGTAGATGTTGCCGTTGGTGACGTAGCGCATCGAGGAGGCGTCGACCACGCGGATGCCCTCCAGCACCGTGGACCCGCATCGAGGTCGGGTCGATGACCGAGTCCTCCCCGGTGCCCAGGCGGCACGTGCACGAGGGGTGCAGGGCGGTCTCGGAGTCCTTGGCCACCCAGTCGAGGATCTCCTGGTCGGTCTCCACCGACGGCCCGGGCGAGAGCTCGCCGCCGTTGTAGGCGTCGAACGCGGGCTGGTTGAGGATGTTGCGCGAGATGCGCACCGCCTCGATCCACTCGCGCCGGTCGGTCTTGGTCGACAGGTAGTTGAACTGGATCGCCGGGTGCTCCTTGGGGTCGGTGGACTTGATCTTGATCGTGCCGCGCGCGTCGGAGTACATCGGGCCGACGTGGACCTGGTAGCCGTGGCCCTGGGGCGCGGTCCCGTCGTAGCGGATCGCCACCGGCAGGAAGTGGTACATCAGGTTCGGGTAGGCCACGTCCTCGTTGGAGCGGATGAAGCCGCCGCCCTCGAAGTGGTTGGTGGCGCCCGCGCCGCGGCGGGCCAGCAGCCACGCCGCGCCGACCCACGGCCGGTTGCGCATCTTCAGCGCCGGCGCCACCGACACCGGCAGCTTGGAGCGGTACTGGATGTAGACCTCGAGGTGGTCCTGGAGGTTCTCGCCGACCGCCGGCACGTCCTCCACCACGTCGACGCCCATCGCCGCGCAGCTCCGGACCGCGCGCCCACGCCCGAGAGCTGGAGCAGCTGGGGTGAGTTGATGGCGCCGCCGCACAGCAGCACCTCGCCGGCCTCGATCGTCTCCGTGCGCCGGTTGTGGACCACGTCACACGCCCACGGCGCGCTTGCCCGGCGAAGTTGATCTTGGTCACGAAGGCGCGGGTGCGGACCTCGAGGTTGGGCCGGTCCTCCACCGGGTGCAGGTAGGCGCGGGCGGCGCTCAGCCGGTGGCCGCGGTAGATGTTGCGGTCAAAGGCGGCAAAGCCCTCCTGCTTGTAGCCGTTGACGTCGTCGGTGAGCGGATAGCCCGCCTCCTGGACGGCGGCGAAGAACGCCTTGAACAGCGGATTGACCGCCGGGCCGCGCTCCATCTTGAGCGGCCCGTCGTGGCCGCGGAACGGGTTGTCGGCCGGCGCGTTGCAGCGCGTTCTCCATGCGCTTGAAGTACGGCAGGCAGTGCGCGTAGTCCCAGCTCTCCATCCCCGGGTCCGCGGCCCAGCGCTCGTAGTCCATCGGGTTGCCGCGCTGGAAGATCATGCCGTTGATGGAGCTCGAGCCGCCCAGCACCTTGCCGCGGGCGTGGTAGACCTTGCGCCCGTCCATGTAGGGCTCGGGCTCGGACTCGTAGCGCCAGTCATAGAAGCGGTTGCCGATCGGGAACGACAGGGCCGCCGGCATGTGGATGTAGACGTCCCACAGCGAGTCGTTGCGCCCAGCCTCCAGCACCAGCACCCGCGTCCCAGGATCCGCGCTGAGGCGGTTGGCCAGGCAACAGCCGGCTGAGCCACCACCGATGATCACGTAGTCGTAGCGCACGTCAGGTTCCTCCCTCTCTCAAAGAACTGCGCGGATCTCGCGCTCGAATGTCTCGATGTGCTCGGCGATGATCGCCCGCGCGCCGTCGGCATCGCCGTCGGCGATCGCCCTCAGCAGGTCGCCGTGCTCGTGCACGCGCGCGAACAGGTGCGGCAGCCGGTCGAGCACCAGGTACCAGATCCGCAGCGACAGGTTGAAGTAGCGGCCCAGCGAGTCCTCCAGGTACGGATTGCCGGCGCAGCGATGGATGAAGCGGTGCACGCGGGTATCGAGGGCCATCAGCGCCCCGATGTCGTCGCTGCCCTGGCTGCGCGTCGAGCTCGGCCAGCAGCGCCTGCAGCTCGGCCCGCTGCGCCGGCGTGATGCGCTGGGCGGCGCGATAGGCGGCGTGGCCCTCCAGCTGCACCCGGACATCGGAGATGTCGGCCAGGTCGGTGATGTTGATCTCCGAGGCGAACGTGCCGCGGCGCGGGAAGACCGTGACCAGGTTCTCCAGCGCCAGGCGCTTGATCGCCTCGCGGACCGGGGTGCGCCCGATGCCCAGCTCGCCGCCCAGGACGTCCTCGTCGATCGGCGCCCCGGGCGCGATGCGCAGGGTCACGATCCGGTCGCGCAGGTCGTTGTAGGCGCGATCGGCCAGCAGCTCGCGCGGGATCGGCGGCTCGGTCGTCGGCGTGCTCACAGATCAGCGTCCCGGTGAGCGACGACGCGAGATCCGCGCGTCGGGTGTTGCTCATCGGCAGTGACGACTGATATATGAGTCATCGGTTAGCAAGCCTACCATTTGCCCCATGCCACGCCAACCCGTTCGCGACGCCCCATGAGCACCTCGGCCGGCGCCATCGCCGCCGACGAGGTGGCCGCCCGGATCGCGGCCGGGGAGTCGGCCGCCGCCGCTCAGGTGGTGTCCACGCTCGCCCGCCACACGCCCGTGCTGAGCTCGCGCAGTCTGTCGGAGCGCTGCGGCGGGCGGTTGCTGCTCAAGGCCGAGAACCTCCAGCGCACGGGCTCGTTCAAGCTGCGTGGCGCCGTCCACAAGATCTCGCGTCTCACCGATCCGCCCGGGGTGGTGGCCGGCAGCGCCGGCAACCACGGCCAGTCGCTGGCCTATGCCGCCCGCGCGCAGGGCATCCCCTGCGAGGTGTTCATGCCCCGCGAGGCGCCCGGTGGCCAAGGTGGCGGCGGTCGAGGCCTTCGGCGGCATCGTGCACCTCGAGGGCGACTCGGTGGACGCGTGCGTCGCCGCCGCGCACGGGCTCGCGCCCAGGAGACCGGCGCCGGCTTCGTGCACCCGTTCGACGATCCCGACATCATCCTCGGCCAGTCCACGCTCGGTCTGGAGCTGCTCGAGGACGTGCCCGACCTCGAGCAGGTTGTCGTCCCGGTCGGCGGCGGCGGCCTGATCTCGGGCGTCGCGGGCGTCATCAAGGCCCGCCATCCGGGGGCGAAGATCGTCGGCGTCCAGGTCGACGCGTGCGCCCCCTTCCCCGAGTCGCTGCGCGGCAGCGCTCCGATCACCTTCAGCGCTCGCGCGACCATCGCCGACGGCATCGCCATCAAGCGCCCCGGCGACATCACGCTGCCCCTGGTCCATCGCTGGGTCGACGACATGGTCGTCGTCTCCGAGGAGGACATCGCCGACGCGATGGTGTGGCTGCTGGAGCGCTCCAAGCTCGTGGTCGAGGGCGGCGGGGCGGCCGGGGTGGCGGCGGTCCTCGCCGAGAGGGTCTCCCCCGCCCCGCGCGGCGCCACCGTGATCGTGCTCTCGGGCGGCAACGTCGACGCCGGCATGCTGGCGGCCGTGGCCCAGCGCAACGAGACGCTCAAGGGCAGGCGCATGCGCCTGTTCACGCGCATCTCGGATCGCCCGGGCGGCCTCGCCGCCCTCCTCACCCTCATCGCCGAGGCCGGCGGCAACGTGGTCCACGCCGACCACGTGCGTGACGCGGTGTCTCTGCACGTCCGCGAGACCGGAGTGGAGATCACGCTCGAGACGCGCAACCCGCAGCACTGCAGACGCCATCGTGGCCGCGCTTCAGGACGCGGGCTACGAGGTCCAGCGCCACGATGGTGACGCGAGCGACCCGCGCCGGTAGAGTCGGCTCCGGCAGCATGTCGCCCATCTCACGCGGATTCCACGCTCGGCACCGCGGACACGGTTGATCCGTCGCGCGTGCCCCCGGGTCAGTACGTCACGCGCGACTTCCCCGTGCTGTCGGCCGGTCCGACGCCGCGGGCCCACCTGGACGAGTGGTCGTTCACGATCGACGGCGCCGTCGAGTCGGCGAAGTCCTGGTCATGGTCTGAGCTGACCGCGCTGCCGACGGAGACGGTCACCAAGGACATCCACTGCGTCACCAAGTGGTCCAAGCTCGACACGACGTGGCGCGGCGTGTCGGTCGACGCCCTGTTCGAGGGGGTGACCACGGACGCGGGCTACCTGACGGCATGGAGCGACGGCGGCTACACCACGAACCTCCCCCTCGCCGACGTCCGGGACGGCAAGGCGTGGATCGCCTACGAGTACGACGGCAGCCCACTGGCGCCCGAGCATGGGGGCCCGGCACGGCTCCTGGTACCCCATCTGTACTTCTGGAAGAGCGCGAAGTGGGTGCGCGGCCTCACCCTCACCGCCATGGACGAGCCGGGCTTCTGGGAAGGCTACGGCTACCACAACTACGGCGATCCATGGCGCGAACAGCGCTACCAGGGCGACTGACCTGGCAGCTGGCCCGGGTGGTCGGGGTGACGCCCGAGACCGGCCGGACCAAGACGATCATGCTCGATGCCCCCGATTGGGCCGGTCACCGCGCGGGCCAGCATGTCGACGTCCGCCTCACCGCCGAGGACGGCTATCAGGCGCAGCGCAGCTACTCGATCGCCTCGGCGCCCGAGGACGACCACCTGGCGCTCACGGTGGAGGAGATCGACGACGGCGAGGTGTCGCCCTACCTCACCGGGGAACTGCGCGCGGGCGACGAACTGGAGCTGCGCGGGCCGATCGGCGGCTGGTTCGTGTGGGAGGGCACCGAGGGCAGCCCGCTCCTGCTGTTCGGCGGCGGCTCGGGCGTCGTCCCCCTGCGGGCGATGCTGCGCCATCGCGCCGCGACAGCCAACCCCCCGCCGGCGCGCCTCGTCTATTCGGCACGATCGCTCGAGGACGTCATCTACTTCGAGGAGCTGCAGGATCCCGCCGAGGGAGTCGAGGTCTGCTTCGCGCTCACGCGCTCGTGGCCCGATGGCTGGACCGGCCATCGCGGCCGCGTCGACGACGCCCTCCTTGACAAGGTCGCCTGGTCGCCGAGCGAGACCCCAGCGATCTACATCTGCGGGCCCGAACGGCTTCGTCGAAGCGATCAGCCGGCAGATGGTCGCCCGCGGCCACTCCCCGGGGCGCGTCAAGACCGAGCGATTCGGACCCACGAGCGGATAGGCCTTGCGCGATGGACGACTTCACCGTTGACGGCAACGCGCTCGCGGGAGCGCTGGAGCAGTACATGGGGCGCGACATGACCACCGCGCACGGGACCTGCCACCACTGTGGCCACGCCTCGGCCGTCGCCGAGCTCGTCGTCTATCCGAAGGCGCCCGGCCCAGTGGCGCGGTGCCCCCATTGCGGGGATGTCGTCATGGTCGTCACCGAGATCCACGAGACCGTGGCGGTCCACCTCAACCAGTACGACCTCTAGCCCGTCAGTCCCCGAGCTCGGTGCGGCGGCGGATGACGAACTCGCGCAGCTCCTCGTCGATCGCGTCGTCGATCGGCGGCTGCTCGTAGTCCTCGAGCGTCTGGCGCCAGATCTCGCCCGCGCGCACGGTGGTGTTGCGCGCGCCCTTCTTGGTCCAGCGGTCGAAGTTCTCGGTGGAGGAGAGCATCGGCCGGTAGAAGCATTCGCGGAAGCGCTCGAGCGTGTGGGCGGCGCCCAGGAAGTGCCCCCCGGCGCCGACCTCGGTGTGGGCGTCGAAGGCCAGCGAGGCCTCGTCGATCTCCAGCGGCGTGAACTCGTGGCGCAGCTCGCGCAGCAGCTCGACGTCGACGATGAACTTCTCATAGCACGACACCAGCCCGCCCTCCAGCCAGCCCGCGGAGTGCATGACGAAGTTGGTGCCGGCCAGGAACGTCGGCAGGAGCGTCATCAGCGACTCGTAGGCGGCCTGCGCGTCGACCGTCTGCGACGCGTTCAGACCTCCGCCGCCCCGCCACGGCAGCCCGAAGTGGCGCGCGATCTGGCCGGTGCACAGCACGCCGATGCCGGACTCGGGCGTCCCGAACGACGGCGAGCCCGACTGCATGTCGGTGTTGGACAGAAACGATCCGAACACGACCGGGGCGCCGGGGCGGATGGTCTGGGCCAGCGCGATCCCGGCCAGCGCCTCGGCCATCTGCTGCACCAGTGTGGCCGGCAGCGACACCGGCGACATCGCGCCCATCAACAGGAACGGGGTGATGACGACCGCCTGGTTGGCCTTCACGTACTCGAACATCGCGCCGAGCATGCGGTCGTCGTAGCGCAGGGGCGAGTTGACGTTGATGAGCGAGATCGACACCGGGGCGCGCTCGATCGCCTCTCGGCCGCCGAACAGGATCTCCCCCATGCGGATCGTGTCGGCGGCGTTGGGGCCCGAGGTCACCGAGCCCATGTAGGGCTTGTCCGACAGGGTCTGCAGCGCATAGACCATGTCGAGGTGGCGGCTGTCCAGCGGCCGGTCCTCGGGCTCGCAGATGGTGCCGCCCGGCGAGTCCAGCTCGGGATAGAACTGAGCCAGGCGCACCAGGTTCTCGAAGTCCGCCATCTTGGCGTCGCGGCGCACGTCGCCCTCGCGGATGAACGGGCAGCCGTACACGGGCGCGAACACCATGTGGTCACCGCCGATGTGCGCGTTGTTGGCCGGGTTGCGCGCCTGTAGCTCGAACTCGCGGGGCGCCTTGGCCACCTGCTCGAGGATCCACTCGGGGTCAAAGCGCACCCGGTTCTCGTCCTCGACGATCTGCCCGGCGTCGCGCAGCAGCTCCACCGCCTCGGGCAGCAGGAACTCGATGCCCAGCTCGGCGACGATCCGCCGCCACCCCCGGTCCAGCGTGGCCATCGCCTCCTCGCTGAGGATCTCGTAGCGGGGCATGTCGTTCACGAACATGGCGGGCCTTCCTCTCTCAAGTCATTCGGGGTTGACGGAGCGGTGCGCGTCCGTAATATATCCCTCCGTGGAACAACAGTTCCAAGAGAGCTCGCCACCGCGCCTCCCGCTCCGCCGGCACGACCGCGATCGATCGCGGCGCCGAGCTCCTGGTCCGCGTGCTCGAGTCCGAGCAGCCGGTGGCGCTGGCCGATATCGCGTCCGCCAGCGGGATCCCCAAGAGCACGGCTTCGCGCCTGGTCTCCGCGCTGGAGCGCCAGGGCCTCGTCGAGCAGGACGGCGAGCGCGGCCGCCTGCGCCCCGGGCCGGCGATCCTGCGGGTGGCCGAGCGCGGCATGCTGGAGCGCAGCATCCTGGAGGTCGCTCGCGGATCGCTCGACGTGCTCGGCGCGCAGACGGGCGAGACGATCAACCTGGCCGTGCCGGGCCCGCAGGGCGTCGAGCACATCGCCCAGGTCGAGAGCGCGCACTTCCTCGGCGCCGGCCAGTGGCTGGGCCGCTCCGCCGACTATCACTGCACCGCCAACGGCAAGGTGTTCATGGCCTTCGATCGCGCGCCCATCCCGGCGCGCCCCGCGGCGCTCACGCCCCGCACCATCACCGACCCGACCCGGCTGACCGCCGAGCTGGCCCGCATCCGCCGCGAGGACTTCGCCGAGGCGATCGAGGAGCTCGAGATCGGGCTGGCCGCCATCGCCGCCCCCGTGCGCGGGGCCGGTGGGCAGGTGGTCGCCGCACTGAGCATCACCGGACCGACCGTGCGCATGACCCCGGAGCGCATCGCAGAACTGAAGCCCATCCTCATCGAGGAGGCCGGAATCCTGAGCCGGCGCCTCGGCAACACCGAGCAAGGAGAACACGCCGCATGACCCACGAGGAGATCCTGCAGCTGCTCTACGACGAGACGCTGGTCGGCAACGCCCCCGCGGTCTCCGATGGCGTCAACGGCGGCCTGCAAGACGGGCTGGAGCCCGAGCGGATGCTCTACGACGCGCTCATCCCCTCCCTGGAGGAGGTGGGAGCCCGCTTCGAGCGCGGCGACTACTTCGTGCCCGAGATGCTCATCGCCGCCCGGGCGATGCAGGGCGCCCTGGACATCCTGCGCCCGCTGCTGGCCGAGACGGGGACCGCCGGGGTCGGGACCTTCCTGATGGGCACGGTCAAGGGCGATGTCCACGACATCGGCAAGAACCTCTGCAACATCATGCTCGAGGGCGCCGGCTTCACGGTCATCGACCTCGGCGTCAACGTGCCGCCGGAGAAGTTCATCGAGCAGATCGGCGAGCACAACCCCGACATCGTCGGCTTCTCGGCGTTCCTGACGACCACGATGCCGATGTTCAAGGCCAACATCAACGCGCTGGAGAAGGCCGGGATCCGCGACGACGTCATCGTCATGGTCGGCGGCGCACCGGTCACCCAGGAGTATGCCGACGCCGTCGGCGCCGACGGGTACTCGGCCGACGCGTCCTCGGCGGTCAAGAAGGCCAAGGAGCTGATCCAGCTCAAGCGGGAGAGGGTGCCCGCGTGACGGCGGGCGGCCTGCCGGCGAGGACCGAGGCGCCGCTGTGAACACGCACGCGCTCGTGGCCAAGGCCGAGCACGTGGTCAAGAGCCCCATCTGGGGCTGTCAGATGTGCGGGCAGTGCGTGCTGCACGACACCGGGCTCACCTGCCCGATGACCTGTCCCAAGACGCTGCGCAACGGCCCCTGCGGCGGGGTGCGCGCCAACGGCAACTGCGAGGTCAAGCCCGAGATGCGGTGCGTGTGGCTCAAGGCGTACGAGCGCTCGGAGCGGCTGCCGCTGTGGCGGGGACACATCGACGACGTCCGCCCGCCGGTCGACAACCGCCTCAAGGGCACGTCATCGTGGCTGAACCTGTTCAGCGGCCGTGACAAACAGGTCCCCGCGGGATGGGCCCCGGATGTCCAATCTTGAGCGCAAGCTCAACGACGGCGAGTTCGTCGTCACCGCCGAGCTGCCGGTCATCGACGGCGGCGGCCATGCCGAGCTCCAGCGCCAGCTCGAGCCGATGCGCCCGTTCGTCGATGCCTTCAACGCGACCGACAACCCCGCCGCCCACGCCCACGTCTCGCCGCTGGCGGTCTCGATCGGACTCCAGGAGCTGGGCGCGGAGCCGATCATGCAGCTCGTCTGCCGCGACAAGAACCGGCTGGCGCTCGAGGCCGATCTGATGGGCGCCGCCATGTACGGGATCGAGAACGTCTCCTGCCTCACCGGCGACGACGTCAGCGCCGGCGATGAGCCCGAGGCCCGCCGCGTGTTCGACCTGGACAGCATCCAGCTCGTCGCGCTGGCGCGGACGCTCGATCGCGGCCACTATCTCTCCGGCCGCGCGATCGGGGGACGGGATCCGGAGGGGCCGGTCCCCATTTCTTCGTCGGCGCGGTCGAGAACCCGAGCGCGCCGCCGCTGGAGTTCCGCGTGCGCCGTGCCGCCAAGAAGGCGCTGGCCGGCGCGCAGTACCTCCAGCTCCAGCTCTGCTACCGCACCGAGCTGCTCGAGCGCTTCATGCGGGCGGCCCACGACGTCGGCCTTACGCAGCGCATCGCGCTCATCCCGTCCATCTGCATCCTGCGCAGCGTCGGCGGCATGCGGTTCGTCGCCAACCACGTGCCGGGGATCGACGTCCCGCCCGAGACGGTGCGCCGCGTCGAGCAGGCGGCCGACCCCGAGCACGAGTGCTTCGACATCGCCTACGAGCTGGCCTCCCACGCCCTCGCCCAGCCCGGCGTGGCCGGCCTGCACTTCATCTCCTTCCGCAAGGACGCGGGCATCGCGAAGCTCTGCGGCCGGCTCGGAATCCCCCCACGAATCGAAAGAGAGTCCAATGGATACAGTGCTTCGGTCGCGCTCGGGTAGCGTGACGATCGGCGCGACGCAGCCCTTCTGCGTCATCGGCGAGCGCATCAACCCGACCGGGCGCAAGGTGTTCGCCGAGGAGCTGCGCAACGGCGACCTCTCGACCGTGACCGCCGACGCACTGGCCCAGGCGCAGGCCGGCGCCAACATGCTCGACGTCAACGCCGGGATCCCGCTGGTGGACGAGCCCGAGCTGCTCAAGGCGATGCTCACCACGGTCCAGGACGCGGTCGACCTGCCCATCTGCATCGACTCCTCGGTGATCGAGGCGCTCGAGGCGGGGCTCTCGGTCTACGAGGGGCGGGCGCTGGTCAACTCGGTGACCGCCGAGGACGAGCGCCTGGACGAGATCCTGCCGCTGGTGGCCAAGCACAACGCCGCCGTCATCGGCCTGGCCAACGACGAGACGGGCATTCCCGAGACCCCGGAGAAGCGCCTGGAGTGCGCGCGCAAGATCGTCTCGGCCGCCAACGACCACGGGATCGCCACCGAGGACGTGATCATCGATCCCCTGGCCATGACCGTGGGCGCCGCGACCGATGCCGTCACCATCACGCTGGCCACGATCTCCCTGATCCGCGACGAGCTCGGCGTCAACATGTGCCTTGGGGCCTCCAACGTCTCCTTCGGTCTCCCCCGCCGCCACGAGCTCAACGCCGGCTTCCTGCCGATGGCGATGGCCGCGGGTCTGACCAGCGCCATCATGTCGACCGCCGAGGTCGTGGTGCAGTCGGTGCGCGCGTCGGACCTGCTTCTCGGACACGACGCCTGGGGGGCCAGCTGGATCGCGGCGCACCGCGCCCGCCAGGCCGCCGAGGCCGCCCGGGAGACCGCGACGGCGTGAGCGCCGCGTCCCCCAAACGACGCCCGCCCGAGCGCGACGAGCTCGCGGCTCCGGACGACGGCGCCCAGCGCGTGCGCCTGCGCTTCCTGCCCGACGGCGCCGAGGTCCGCGTGCCCTCGGGGACACCGGTGTTCGACGCCGCGAGCTGGAACGGGATCGCCATCGACTCGACCTGCGGCGGGCACGGCACCTGCAAGAAGTGCAAGGTCCGCGTGCTCTCGGGCGAGGTCCCGGTCTCGAGCGTCGACCCGCGCGCGTTCACCACCGACGAGCTGCGCGACGGATGGCGCCTGGCGTGCCGCGCCAACGCGCGCGGAGACCTGGTCGTCGAGGTGCCACCGCTCCAGACCCGGCCCAAGGCGGCGCTCGTCGGAGTCGGTCGCCACGTCATCCTGCGTCCGGCCGTCCAGAAGCGTCACCTGGTGCTTGAGGAGCCCACGATGGAGGACCAGCGCTCCGACCTACAGCGTGTCTGCGATGCGCTCGACGACCTCGAGCCGCATGCGTCGATCGAGACGCTGCGAACGCTGGGCGGGACCCTCCGCCAGGCGCACTTCGACGTCACCGCGGTCGTGATCGACGACGAGCTGATCGATGTCGAGCCCGGGGACACGACCTCCCGGCGCTTTGCCATCGCGTTCGATCTCGGGACCACGACGGTGGTGGCGACGCTGCTCGATCTCGACAGCGGCCAGCCGGCGGCCGTCCGCTCGATGCTCAACCGCCAGCAGCCCTACGGCGCCGACGTGATCACCCGCGTCTCGGCGACGATGATGGACGATCAGGCCCTCGGCGCGCTGCAGGCCCGCGCCCACGAGACGCTGGCCGAGCTCACCGCCGAGGTCCTCGCCGACGCCGACGTGGCGCCGGGCGAGGTCTACGAGATCACGGTGTGCGGCAACGTCACGATGATGCAGATCGCGCTCGGGATCGATCCCGAGCCGCTCTCGATGGCGCCGTTCACGGTGACGACGCACCAGTTCCCGCCCACGCGGGCCACCGACTTCGGCGTCGACGTGCACCCCCGCGCCGGGGCCTACGTGTTCCCTTCGCTGGGCGCCTACGTCGGGGGCGACATCGTCGCCGGCATGCTCGCCACCGGCCTGACCCGCGACCGGCGGCTGCGGCTGTTCATCGACGTCGGCACCAACAGCGAGATCGCGCTTGGGTCCGTCGACCGTGTGCTGGCGACGGCGGCCCCCGCCGGCCCGGCGTTCGAGGCGGCTCAGATCAAATGCGGCATGCGGGCCGCCGACGGAGCCATCGAGGCCATCAAGGTCCAGGCCGACGGGCTCGACCTCGAGGTGATCGGAGACGTCGAGCCGGTCGGCATGTGTGGGTCGGGCCTCGTCGACGCGGTCGCCGAGCTCGTCCACGCCGGACTGCTCGACCATTCCGGGCGCTTCATCCCCGACGAGGACGCGGCGGCGCGGTTCCCCGGACTCGCTGACCGGCTGACCAGGATCGGGGAGGAGCGGGTGTTCGTCCTGCACTGGCGCGGCGGGGAGCCCGGCGGGGATCCGGCGTCGTCGGTCTACCTCTCCCAGCGCGATGTGCGTGAGCTTCAGTTCGCCAAGGGATCGATCGCAACCGGGTGGAACATCCTGCTGCGCGAGCTGGGCGTCGAGCCCGAGGACATCTCGCAGGTGCTGCTGGCCGGGAGCTTCGGCGCCTACCTGACGCCGCTGAGCGCCATCCGGATCGGACTCGTGCCGCGCATCGCCCTGCCCCGGATCGTCTCCGCCGGCAACGTGGCCGGCGAGGGCGCCAAGATCGCCGCGCTGTCGCTGCGCGAGCGCGCCGAGGCCGAGTCGATCCTGCGTGAGGTCGAGTACGTCGAGCTCTCCGGCCGCGCTGACTTCAACGACCTGTTCATCGACCAGCTGGCCTTCCCGGGATGAGCGATACCAGCCCCACCCGCCCCGCGGTGGTGGCCTGCGGGGCCCTGGCCTTCGACGTGCGCTCGATCGCTCAACGCCGCGGCTGGGACATCGACGTCGTGCCCGTGCCGGCGCTCCTGCACAACCGCCCCGAGCAGATCCCGGCGGCCGTCGCCGAGGCGCTGGCCGGCCATGACGTGGTCGCCGTGGCCTACGCGGACTGCGGGACCTACGGCGCCCTGGACAAGGTGCTGGCCGACCGCGGGGTCCAGCGTCTGGCCGGCGACCACTGCTACGACGTGCTCGGCCGCGAAGAGGTCGAGTGGGCCCTGGCCGAGGAGCCGGGCACCTACTTCCTCACCGACTTCCTGGCCCGCACGTTCGAGCACACGGTGGTGCGCCAGCTCGGGCTCGACCGCTGGCCGGAGCTGCGCCACAGCTACTTCGCCCACTACGCGCGCGTGGTGTGGCTGGCCCAGCGCCCTACGCCGGCCACACGGCGGTGTGCCGAGGCCGCGGCCGAGCGCCTGGATCTGCCACTGGAGATCCGGCCCGTCGGCAACACCGGCCTGGAGCGCGGGCTCGAGCGGTTGCTCGCCGCCTGACCTCGCGGCAGCCGGTTAATCCGCGGCGCCGGCCTCCACCAGCAGCGTGGCCACGTCGGCCACGCGCAGCTGCGCCCCGGCGCTCTGTACGCCGTCGTCGAGCATCACAGTGCAGTACGGGCAGGCCACCGCGAGCGTGCCGGCGCCCGTCTCGGCGGCCTCGCGCACGCGGTTCTCGTTGATCGCCCCGGCGCGCTCCTCCATCCACATGTGGGCCCCGCCGGCGCCGCAGCAGAACGTCTGCTTGCCGCTGCGCGCCATCTCGACCGGCTCGCCGATGGCGCCGACGAGCTCCCGCGGCGCGGCCAGCACGTCGTTGTGGCGGGCCAGGTAGCAGGAGTCGTGGTAGGTGACCGACAGCCCCTCGGACCTCCGGGGGGTGAGCCGGCCGTCCCGCACCAGCCGCGCCAGCAGCTCGGAGTGGTGCACCACCTCGTAGTTGCCGCCGAAGTCTCCGTACTCGTTGCCCAGCGTGTTGAAGCAGTGCGGGCAGTTGGCGATGATCTTGGTCACGCCCGCTTCGTTGAGCGTCGCCACGTTCTGCTCGGCGAAGGCCTGGAAGACGTACTCGTTGCCGATGCGCCGGGCCGGGTCCCCGGTGCAGGCCTCCCGGGCGCCGAGGATGGCGAAGTCCACCCCGGCCTTCTGCAGGAGCTTGACCGTGCTCTCGGCCGTGGTGCGGGCGCGGTCGTCGAACGAGCTCGCGCACCCCACCCAGTACAGATACTCCGGGGCGGTCTCGCCGGGCTCGAGGACGCGCACCCCGAGGCCGTCGGCCCAGTCGGCGCGCTCGGACTGGGCCTTGCCCCACGGGTTGGACGCCCGCTCCACGTCGCGCAGCATCGGCTCGGCCTCCGAGGGGAAGCTCGACTCCACCATGACCAGGTGGCGGCGCAGGTCGACGATGTGGTCGACGTGCTCGATGGAGACCGGGCACGCCTGGACGCAGGCGCCGCAGGTCACGCAGTCCCAGACGGACTCCTCGGGCACTGCGTTGGGAACCAGAGAGATGAGATCGATCGGGGCGGCCACACCGGCCGCTGCGCCATCGCTTCCTGCGCGCGACTGGACGATCGACCCGCCGTCGGTGAACACCTGATCGCGCAGCCCCATGATCAGCAGCTTGGGCGAGAGGACCTTGCCGGTGGCAAAGGCCGGGCAGACGTCCTGACAGCGGCCGCACTCGGTGCACGAGAACGTGTCGAGCATCTGCTTCCAGGTGAGGTCGGCGGCGGTGCCGGCGCCGAAGCGGATGTCCTCCTCGGGGATGTCGGGATCGTCGAAGCGCAGCGGCTCCAGCCTCCTCCGGGGCCGGTTCTCCCGTACCAGACGTTGAACGCGGCCGAGGCGATGTGCAGGTGCTTGGAGCGCGGCAGGTAGGCGAGAAAGGCGAGGATGGTGAGCACGTGGGCCCACACGAACACCCGCTCGAGCACCCGCGTGACGCCGTCGTCGCCGAACACGTGCGAGAGCAGGTGCGACACCGGTGCCGAGGAGGCCGGCCACTCGTTGAGCCCCAGGGCGATCCGCGTCGCGTGCCAGAGCAGCAGCGTGGTGGCGATGGTGGCGATGAGCGCCAGGATGAGGTCGGCCTCGCCCAGGTGGCTTCCCTCGAAGCGGCGCGGGCGCTGCACCTTGCGGATCCACAGCGCGCAGACCACGCCGACCAGGACCAGCACCGCGAACAGATCGACGAGGAACGCGTACCAGTCCTGATCGCCCAGCCACGGGAACGTCGCGTGCTTGGAGACCACCCCGATCATGGCGATCACGATCGTCGGGCCCAGGACCAGAAAGCCCCAGAAGATGAAGGCGTGGATGAGGCCGGGGCCGATGCGCTGCAGCAGCTTGCGCTGGCCCAGCACGATCGTCGCCTCGTGCTCGGCCCGGCGCGAGCGGTCGCCGGTGCGCTTGACCGGGGCGCCGGCCTGCAGCAGCGCCACCAGGAACCGGACCCGCGTGGCGAACAGGGCCCCGCTCAGCGCCAGCGCCGCGGCGAGCAGGACGGCGGAGACCGCGATGCCTATGTCCCTCTGGCCTTTCTGATCTCGGCCGAGATCGCCGGCACCACCTCGTGCAGATCGCCGATCACGGCGTAGTCGGCGCGAGGCGAAGATCGACGCCTCGCCGTCGGGGTTGATCGCCAGCAACCGCTTGGCGCCCTTGCAGCCGGCCATGTGCTGGGTGGCCCCGCTGATCCCGCAGGCGATGTAGATCTCAGGCGAGATCTTGGTGCCGGTCTGGCCGACCTGGTCGGAGTGCGGCCGCCAGCCGGCGCTCGTCACCGCGCGCGAGCAGCCCACCGCGCCGCCCAGCAGCGCGGCCAGCTCCTCGATCACCGAGAAGCCCTCGGAGGAACCAACCCCGCGACCGCCGGAGACGACGACGTCGGCGTCGGCCAGCGACACGCCGGCGGTGGACGCCGGGATCGTCTCTGATACGCGCACCACCCGGTCGGCCTCGCGAGGCCGAGCCGCTCACCGCCACGGTCTCCACCTCGGCGACGGCCGTGGCCGCGACGGCGTGGGGAGCGACGCTGAGCAGGAGCGGGGCGCCGTGGACCCGCGCCTCCTCCAGCAGGCTCCCGCCCCAGCGCATGCGCACCACCGTGGCGGGTTCGCCGGGGGTCACGCTCATGCAGTTGGCCGACATCGGCTGGTCGAGCTTGGCCGCCACGTGGGCCAGCACCTCATTGCCGCGATCGGTCCCCGGCGCCACCACGGCGCCGGCCGAGCGCTGCCTGCGCGGCCTCGACCAGCGTCTGGGCCCAGGCCGCCGGCGCGTAGGCCTCGGAGGAGTCGAACGCGACCGGCGCCACGTCCCCGCCGAGCCCGCCGGCGAACGTCACCGCCTGCTGGGAGAGCTCATCGCTCGGCGCCCTCCATGAACACGAGCGTCGTCGCCATCACATCACTCCGATCTCGGAGAGGATCTCGACGACCCGGGGCGCGGCCTCGGGGCCGTGGCCGAGCACCTCGGCCTGCTTGCCCGAGCTCGCCGGCAGCTTGAGGCGCACCATCTCCAGACGCGGCTGCGCGCGGGCCGGCTCCGACGGCGGCCAGGGGCTTGCGCTTGGCCCGCATCCGTCCCGGCACCGAGGGATAGCGGGGGAGGTTGATGCCCTCCAGCACCGAGACGACCGCGGGGGTCGGAACCGCGTAGACGTCGCGCCCGGGCGGGCGGCAGGTTCGCTCGCGCTCGCAGCGCAGCGCGCCGCCGTCGACGGTGATCCCCTTGATCCCGTTGACCACCGGCAGCCCGAGGGCGTAGGCGACGCGCACCGCCACCTGGTAGTTGCCGGCGTCGGCGGACTCGTTGCCGAACAGGATGAGGTCGAACTGCGTCCCGTCCGCGCCGATGGCGTTGACGATCGCTGCCGCGGTGGCCTGCGGGTCCCACTCGCCGCCGTCGGTGACCAGGTGGATGCCCCGGTCGACGCCGATCGCCATCATGTCGCGCAGCTGCTCCTCGGCCTCGGCGGGTCCGAGGGTGAGCACCACGGACTCCCCGCCGTGGGCCTCGACCAGCCGGATCGCCTCCTCGGCGGCGCACTCCTCGTGAGGGCTCACCGTAAACCCGAGGTGCCGGGTTTGGATCGCCTGCTCGTCCTCGGTGAGGGTGATCTTGCCGCCGGTGAGCGGCACCCGCTTGACGCAGACCAGGATGTTCACGATCGCACCCGGGCGTTGTCGGGGTCGAACACCGGCGTCGAGTCGGTGGTGGCGACCCTCACCGGATAGCGCTCGCCCATGTACTGAACCTGGAGCTTGGCGCCGACGACGGCGTGCTCGGGCGGCAGGTAGCTCATCAGGATGTGGTTGCCGATCGAGGGGCCGGCGCCGGCGCTCGTGACGTAGGAACGGCGGCCGTGGGCGTCGGCGATCGGATCGCCCTCGGCGGTGAGAATCGGCTCGCCGCCGAGCATGTACCGCTTCACGCCCGACCGGGAGGTGTGGTCGTCGACGGTCAGCGTGCACATGGCCACGGCCTGGGGCTCCTCGCGCTGGCGCACGTGCGCCTCCTTGCCGATGAAGTCCGCCTCCTTGACCTTGCCCCACGCCATCCCGGCCTCGACGACGTTGTACTCGCCCTCCAGCTCGGCGCCGTAGGCGCGGTAGCACTTCTCCAGCCGCCCGGTGGTCCCGTAGACGCCGGCCCCCATCGCGATCGCGCCGTGGGGCAGCCCGGCCTCGGCGATGATGTCCCACAGCCGGGCGCCCTGCTCGATGGGGACGTAGAGCTCCCAGCCGAGGTCGCCGACATAGGAGATGCGGCTGGCGATCACCGTGAGCGGGCCGACCTCGATCTGGCGCCAGTTGGCAAACGGGAAGCCGTCGTTGGAGACGTCATCGGAGGTGACGCTCGAAGGATGTCGCGGGCCCGCGGCCCCCACATGCCCAGCGTCGTCCACTGATTGGTCTGATCGTGGATCTGCGCGCCGCCCTCAGCCGGCAGGTGGTCCTTGAACCATTTGAGGTCGGACATCCCCCAGGCGCCGCCGGTGACGACCCGGAACACGTCGTCGGCCATGCGCATGATCGTCAGGTCCGCCTTGAACCCACCCGCGGGCGTGAGGATCGGCGTATAGACCACGCGCCCGACGGCCACGTCCATCTGGCGCATCGCGATGCGCTGAACCGCGTCGAGTGCCCCCGGACCGGTGACGTCGAAGATCGCGAACGCAGTGAGGTCGGTGTAGCCCGCCCGCTCGCGCATCGCCAGGTGCTCGGCGTTGATGATGGGGCTCCACCAGCGCGCCTCCCACTCGGCCTCGCGGCGGGTGACGCGGTCTGAGAACTCCTCCAGCAGGGGCGCGTTTGACTCATACCACTGGGGACGCTCCCAGCCCGCGGCCTCGTAGAAGACCGCCTGGAGCTCCTGCTGGCGCTCGTAGTAGGGCGAGAGCTTGACGCGGCGGTCGGACTCCCACTGCTCGGAGGGGTGAACGATGCCGTACATCTTGTTGAAGCCCTCGTTGACCCGCGCCCGGATGTGGGCCTTGGTCTTCTGGTGCGGGTAGGCGCGGGCGATGTTGGACTCATAGACGTCGATCTCCGACTCGCCTCCGACCATGAGCTCAGCCACCGTCTTGCCGGACCCGGGGCCCTCCTTGATCCAGACCGCGGCGGCCGACCAGAGCCCGGAGACCTCGGGGGTCTCGCCCAGCAGTGGGAGCCCGTCGTGGGTGACCGAGAGCAGGCCGTTGATGGCGTAGCGAACGCCGACGGACTCGTCACCGACGATCTCGGGCATCAGCTCCAGCGCCTGCTCCATCTGGAGCTCGAAGTCCTGCTGGGTGAAGGGGAGCTCGGTGGGGCTGAGGGCCGACTCCTCGATCGACGGGATCTCGTCGGCGTCGATCATGATCGGGCGGTGGGCGTAGGAGCCGATCTCCAGGCCGCCCCCGTCCTGGCGCTCGTACATGTTGGTGTCCATGTCGCGCACGATCGGGTAGTCGACGAGCGTCCTGGCGTCGGCGAAGCGCGCCACCGGGCCGATGTCGATCATCTGGTGCACGGCCGGGCTGAGCGGGATCCGCGCGCCCGCCATCGCCGCGATGCGAGGGCTCCAGCAGCCGCAGGCGATGACCACGCGGTCGGCCTCGATGTCGCCGCGGTCGGTGCGGACCCGGCGGACGCGACCGTGCTCGACGTCGATCCCGACCACCTCGGTGTTGGCCGCCACGGTCATGCCGGCCTCGACGGCCCGCTCGCGCATGATCGTCGCCGCGCGCAGCGAGTCGACCACGCCCGCGCCCGGGGTGTAGAAGCCGCCGAGCAAGCAGCGTCTCGTCGATGAACGGGACGAGCTCCTTGATCTCGGCCGGGGTGAGCAGCGAGGTCGGCTCGATGCCCCAGGTCTTGGCCGAGACCATGCGCCGGTCGAGCTCCTGCATGCGCGCCTCGGTGCGCGCGACCTCGATCCCACCGCACTCGAGGTACACGTCCAGCTCCTTGTACTGGCGCATGCTCTCCTTCGTCAGCGCCGTCATCTCCTTGGAGTGGTCGACCGGGAAGATGAAGTTGGACGCGTGTCCGGTGGAGCCGCCCGGGTTGGGCAGCGGCCCCTTGTCCAGCAGGGTGATCTCGGTCTCGCCCAGCCGCGAGAGGTGATAGGCGACGCTGTTGCCCACGATGCCCGCGCCGATGATCACAATCCGCTGGCGGGCAGGGAGCTGCCTCGATTCCGCAGTGGCCATCCCCGTGATATATCAGATGCAGGTCAGCCACGTCAACGCGGCCACGCGCACCACAGCAACTCCTCCATCCGCGGCGGGTTTAGGAGTCGACGTTAGGGTGATATTAGGCTCCACGGGTAGGGCGGGCAGAGCGCGTGGCTCCCCGAGCCGGTGCCAATCAGCGCGTCCTCACTGATACGACAGGAGATCCCATGATCAGTTCCCACCGACGACTGGCGAGCATCGCCGTCACCGCCTGCTGCGCGGTGCCGGCGGGCGGCGCGCTGGCCGCCCAGGCTTCGGCGGCGACGCTGGCGGCCAACAAGGCCTGCTACGTCAACCGCGATCCCGCCCTGGGCGCCCCGATGGTCGTCACCGGCAGCGGGTTCGAGCCGGGAAGCACCGTTCAGCTCGCCGGTGGCACCACGGTCGGCAGCGCCGTCGCCGACAGCGCCGGCAGCGTCTCGATCGACGCCTCGGCTCCCGAGCTGGCCACGATCGCGCCCGCCTCCAAGGCGACAATGCTCACGGCCACCGCCCAGAACGCCGACGGCTCCACGACAACCGCGACGGTCACCGTGCAGTCGGCCAACCTCGCCGTCGCCACCAGCCCCGGCAGCGTCCGTAACGTCCGCAAGGACAAGGTGACGTTCTCGTTCTCGGGCTTCGTCCCCGGCAAGCACATCTACAGCTACTACCTGCGCAAGACGATCGTGGCCAAGGCCAAGTTCGCCAAGGCTCAGGGCCCGTGCGGGGTGCTCAAGCAGAAGGCCCTTCTGTACCCGGGCGGCCGTCCGACGCACGACTCCTACAAGGTCACGTTTGAGAGCTCGAGCAGGTACAGCAAGAACGTGTTCCCGAGCGTCACGGGCACGCTGAACATCACTCACTTCTAGACGCCTTTGCGACGGCCCGGCGACGCGCGCGTCGCCGGGCTGTCAGCATCGGCGCGGCGTGCCCTCCCACAAGGACAGGCTGCTGGCCGGCGAGCCGTATCTGGCCGACGACCCCGAGCTGCTCGAGGATCGTCACCGCTGCCGGCTGCTCACCGAGCAGCTCAACGCCACCAGCGTCTCCGAGCCGTTTGCGCGGGAGGAGATCCTGCGCGCGCTGCTGGGAGCGATCGGTGACTCGACCGAGATCCTCTCCCCGTTTCAGTGCGACTACGGCTACCAGATCGCCATCGGCGCCCGGACGTTTCTCAACTTCGGCGTTGTGATCCTGGACTCCGCGCCGGTCCGTATCGGCGACGACGTCCAGATCGGCCCCGGGGTGAGCCTGGTGACGCCGACGCACCCGCTGGACCCGGTGGAGCGGCGCACGCAGCTGGAGTGGGCTGAGCCGATCATCGTCGAGGACGGCGCCTGGCTGGCCACCGGCGTGATCGTCTGCCCCGGGGTCACGATCGGGGCGGGGGCGGTCGTGGGGGCGGGCAGCGTCGTGGTCCGCGACCTCCCGGCCCGCCACCTGTGCGTCGGGAACCCCTGCCGGCCGCTGCGCGAGGTGTAGGGCGGGTCAGGCGAGCTGCTGCTCGGTGCGCCGCATCCGCACCGCCGACAGCGCCGCGAGTCCCATCGCCGCGACGCCGACCGCGAACGGGGCGCTGACCCCGCCGGCCGACACGGCGGCGCCACCCAGCGCCGCGCCCGCGGCCAGGCCCCCGATGAGCGCCGACGAGACCCACGTGAACGCCTCGGTCTCCACGCCCTCGGGCACCGAGCGGCCGACCAGCGCGTACTGGCAGGAGAACACCGGCGCAATGCACAGGCCCGCCAGCACCGCGGCCACCACGCCCTCCGGAATGGTGCGCGCCGCGATCAGCGGCGCCATGCAGACCACGCCGGCCACGAGCAGCGTCCGGTACCGCGTCGCCAAGGGCATCCGCCAGGTCCGCGCCCCGTACCACAGGCCGCCGGCCATGCTGCCCAGGCTCCACAGTGCCAGCAGCAGCCCGGTGGCGGGGCGCGAGCCGGCGTACAGGGCCAGCGCCGGCAGCCCCACGCTGATCGACCCCAGGGCCAGCCCGTTGAGGAAGATGGGGCCCAGCAGGGCACGGAGCTCGGCGATGGCGAGCACCGGCGAGCGCCCTCGCCGGCTGGTGCGCGAGCCTGACCCGTGGGCCGCCGGGGAGTGGACGAAGAGGGCGGTGCCGGTGATGCAGATCGCGCTGCTGAGCAGCACGGCGGCGGTCGGCGCGGCGAACGTGATCACCCCGGCCACGAGCAGCGGGCCGGTGACCCACACCAGCTCCTGGACCACGGACTCCAGGGTGTAGGCCGTCTCGCGCACCTGAGGGTCCGGGACGATGTCGCGCAGCAGCGCGCGCATCGACGGCGCGATCGGCGGCATGAGCGCGCCCGCCGCCGCCGACAGGGCGATCAGGGCCACGGCGCCCGCGCCGCGGTGTGCGGCCAGGACGAGCGCCACCAGGAACAGGCCCTGGACGACGGCCACGGGCGGTAGCACGCGTGCGCGGCCGAAGCGATCCACCAGCCGGCCGAGCAGCGGGGCCCCGGCGGCCGTCGCGCAGTCATACGCGCCGACCGCCAAGCCCGCCGCCGCGTAGGAGCCGGTGTGGGAGCGCACCAGCAGTAGGATCGCCAGCGAGGTCATCCCCTGGGGTAGCCGCCCGATCAGCGCCGTGCCGAACACCCGGACGAAGCCGGGAACGGAGAGCACGGAGCGATATCGAGCGACCACGTGGCGAGCCTACCTGGACGTGAACCTCTGCTTGAATCGCGGCGTCTTTGCGATTGAGAGAAAGAGAGAGTGCCGATGCCCTCCCGTGACAAGCCCCCCTTTCGTGCCGACCACGTCGGCAGCCTGCTGCGCCCGCCGGAGCTGGCACGCGCGCGGGCCGACTTCAAGGCCGGGCGCATCGACGCGGAGGCGCTGCGCACCACCGAGGACGACGCCATCCGCGGCGTGATCGAGCTCCAGCGCGCCGCCGGCCTGAGGAGCGTGACCGACGGCGAGTTTCGCCGGACGTCGTGGCACATGGACTTCATCTACTCCCTGGACGGGATCGAGCAGGTGGAGGGGGCATCCATCCACGTCCAGTTCCGCAGCGACGACGGTGAGTACGACTACGCCCCGCCGGCGATGCGGGTGAGCGGGAAGGTCGGCCTGCCGGACACGATCTTCGCCGGCGCCTTCTCGTTCCTGCGTGACAACGCGTCGGCCCAGCAGACCCCGAAGCTGACCGTCCCCTCCCCCAGCATGGTTCATTACCGGGGCGGCAACTCGTCGATCGACGAGTCCGTCTACCCCGAGCTCGACCGGTTCTGGGATGACCTGACCGACGCCTACGCCCAGCAGCTGGCGGGCACCTACGGGCTGGGCTGTCGCTACCTCCAGCTCGACGACACGAGCCTCGCCTACATCAACGATCCGGCCCAGCGCGCGCACATCGAGCAGATCGGCGGCGACCCCGACCACCTCCACGAGCAGTACATCGCCAACATCAACAAGGCCCTCGCCGACAAGCCCGACGACATGGTGGTCACCACTCACCTGTGCCGTGGCAACAACCAGTCGATGTGGGCGGCCGAGGGTGGGTATGACTTCGTCGCCGAGGCCCTGTTCGGCGACCTCAACGTCGACGGCTACTTCCTGGAGTTCGACGACGAGCGCTCGGGCACGTTCGAGCCGCTGCGCTTCGTGCCCCCGGGCAAGCAGGTCGTGCTGGGCCTGGTCACCACCAAGAAGCCCGAGCTGGAGGACCGCGACCTGCTCCGGCGCCGGATCGAGGAGGCCTCCCGCTACGTCGACGTCGAGCAGCTCTGCCTCTCGCCTCAGTGCGGCTTCTCCTCGACCGAGGAGGGCAACAAGCTGACCATCGACGACGAGCGGGCCAAGCTGGAGCTCATCGTCGGGGTCGCGGACGAGGTGTGGGGCCGCTGATGGCGTAGCCCCGCCCTTTCGGGCGGTCTCGCCAGGAATACGCAAGTTTGGTCAGAGGCGGGCGTTTCAGCCGCCATGGGGACCAGACATGGCTTGGTGGTGGGAATCGTGGCGGCGGGGCTCGGCGTGCTGGTCGCCCAGCCGCTCGCCGGGACGGCCGCCGTCCTGCCGCAGCACGCCGCGGGCTCGGCGGTGCCGTCGGTGACCGTGCCGTCGGTGAGTGTGCCGTCGGTGAGCACGCCGGTGGGCACGACCCCGTCGGTGACCACGCCCCGTGTGACCACGCCCTCGATCAGCGTCCCGTCCGTCACGACGCCGGCCGTGTCCACCCCGGTCGCCGGCGTGCCCTCGGTGACCACGCCGGCGGCGAGCGCGCCATCGGGCAGCGCTCCGGTCAGCTCGGCCGCGCCGGTCAGTTCCGCCGCGCCGGTGCGCACCACCGCGTCCAGGCTTTCCGCGCTCACGGGTCATACCGGGAGCGCCCAAGCGTCCGGAGCGCCGGGGGTCCCCGCCTCCGCCGCTCCGGACCCAACCGCTGCCCCCGGACCGGGCGGCGGCGGGACGGCCCTCCCGGCCGGCGGCTCGCCCGCCGCGGCGACGCCCGGGATGGCACGCGACGCACGCACGGCACTGGCGCGCGGCCGTCGTGGAGCGCCAAGCCGCGGCTCCGCCCGCGCCCGGCGGATCGCCGCAACCCGTGAGAGCCGGCGCCTGCGCCGCCTCGTCGCCCGGTTGCACGGCTGTCTGGCAACGCTTGGTGCGGGGGCACGCCGCCTGCTGACGCTGCGGGCCGGTCTGCAGGGACCGGCTCGCAGCGCAGCGGCCACTGCCCGCATCCTGCGCGTGAGCACCCGCCGCGAGGGCGGGCTCGAGCGACGGGCACTGGTGGCGCTTCAGCGCAGAGCGCCCACCGGCTGCGCCGGGCCCACATCCGGCAGCCCGCAGGCGCTCGCGTCTGCGAGCACGCCATCGCCCGCGACGCCGCAGGGGAGCGCCGCGCCCCCGGCGTCGGGGCCGAGCGCCAGCCTCAGCGCGGTCCATGCCGAGCGGTCCTCACGGGGCAGGCGAGCCGCGGCCCCACTCCGCGTCGCGGGGACCGCGGTGGAGCGCGCCGAGACCGGCTCAGTGTTGCCGGGCGTGCTCGTTCCCGCACTGTTGGCGCTCCTGCTCGCGCTGGCGGTCATCGCGCTGCCCGAGACCCGCCGCCGGCTGCACCCCGCGCCCGCACCGTCGGCTGCCGGCCCGACGGCCGCCGCCGCTCCGCCCCGCAGCACCGCTCCCCGCCGTCCCACCCCTCCGGGGACCGCGGCACCCCGGACCGGAACCGACGACACGCTCGACCTGATGGCGGCGAACATCGTCGCTCAGATGACCCGCGCGACGCGGGCACGCGACCCTCGTCCCGAGGCTCAGGCACACGGTCAGAAGCCTCACGTTGAGGTTGAGCGTGAGCTTCTCCCCGCGGAGGCACAGCCGCGGCGGCGCCCCGCGCGGCCGCGCCGACAGCGCTGGGCGCGCGAGCGCGCGACCCAGGCCGCGCTGGTGGCGACGGTCGTCCTCGGGTGGCTCGCTCGACTGCTGCGGCAGGGCCGGCGGGGCCGCCGCCGGCGCTCCGGCTGAACCGCCGGCTACCGGCCGGCGATCCTGTTCGCGAGCACCGCGATCGGCGACGCGCGGTGGCTCACCCGCTCCTGGCGGTCCGCGAGCCGGAACAGCGTGTAGATGCCGCGCGCACCCGCGAACCGCAGCGGCTCGAGCTCCCAGTTGCGCGCCGGGTTGCCCACCCAGGGCAGCCGGGTCAGATCGGTCTCTCGCCCCAGCACCAGATCGCGCAGGGTCCGCCCCGCGAGGTTGCTGGCCGCCACCCCCTCACCGGCGTAACCGCCGGCATAGCCCAGGCCGGTGACCGGATCGAGGCCGACCGTCGGGCACCAGTCCCGCGATACGCCCAGGATCCCGTGCCAGGCGCGCTCCACGCGCACACCCGCCAGCGAGGGGAACAGTGAGATCAGGCGCGACCGCAGCTCCTGGACCGTGCGGCCCGGGACCGGCCCCTCGCGATCGGTGCGCGACCCGAACCGGTACGGCACCCCCCGGCCGCCGATGGCGATCCGGCCGTCGGCGGTCCGCTGGGAGTAGGTGTAGAGATGGGAGCCGTCGAGCATGGTCTCCGCGCCATCCCAGCCGATCCGCGCCCACTCGATCTCGGGCAGCGGCTCGGTGACGATCATCGAGCTGTTCATCGGCAGCAGCGCGCGGTGTTCGCCCGGCAGGTCCGCCGTGTAGCCCTCCGTGGCCCGGAGCACGTATCGGGCGCGCACGTGTCCCCCCTTGGTCATGACCAGACCGGGCTCGATCGCCGTGACCGGGCTGGCCTCATGGATCGTCGCCCCGGCCCGCTCGGCGGCCGCCGCGAGCCCGTCGACGAGCCGCGCCGGCTGCACCCGCGCGCAATGGGGGGTGTACAGCGCCCCGCGCGCACCGTCGACGTTGATCCGCCCGGCGATGGCCTGGGCGTCGAGCAGCTCCCAGGCGAGGTCCTCGCCCAGGTCGCGCCGCTCGGCGTCGACCAGCTCGCGCAGCCGGGCGAGCTGGGTGTCTGACTGGGCCACCGTCACCGTCCCGCCGTGCTTCCAGTCGCACGCGATGTCCTCCACGGCCACGACGGCGCCGATCTCCTCGACGGTCTGCTGGATGGCACGGACCATCGCGCGGGGAGCGTCGGGGCCGCCGCGGGCCCGCCACGCGTCGACCGACCCCGAGAGCTTGCCCAGCACCCAGCCCCCGTTGCGTCCCGACGCCCCGAAGCCCACCTGGCGGCCCTCCAGGACGACCACGACGAGGCTGGGGTCCGCGCGCTTGAGCTCGTAGGCCGTCCACAGGCCGGTGAACCCACCGCCGACGATGCAGACGTCCGCCTCGCGATCGCCGGCCAGCGCGGGCCGCGAGGGACGCGACCCGAGCTGGTCGAGCCAGAACGACGGGGTGCTGGACATCCGGATCGCCGGCCGGCGCCGACCTACAGCATCGTCTCCGGGGGCGCGAACTCGGCCTCCGGCGTGACCACCTCGATCGGATCGCCGAACTTCACCCGCTTCTCGTTGCGGAAGAACGCGGGAGCGGTGGCCTTGCGGTACAGCATGTAGAGGATCCCGCTGCCGAGCCCGAGGATGCCGATCCACACCGGGACGCCGAGGCCCAGGAAGGCGCCGCTGCTGTCGTTGGCGGCATTGCTATAGACGAGGACCGCCTTGACCAGGATGACCATCAGGATCACCCCGCCGACCGTCGGGAAGAAGCCGAGCATGAAGAAGTTGCGCGCCGACTTCCTGAGCTCGTACCGGTAGAACCAGGTGCAGCAGAAGCCGGTGAACCCGTAGTAGATGCACACGAGGATCCCGAGACCTGCCACGCAGTCGGCGAGCACGTTGGTCGAGAGCTTTTCAATGGCGACGAACCAGATGAGCGATAGGACCCCGGCCCAGATCGTCGCGGTGCCGGGGGAGAGATTGCGATCATGGATCTGGGCGAACCGGCTCGGGATGGCACCCCGGCGGGACATGGACAGGGCCTGGCGGGCGGCGGGGATGATCGTCGTCTGCGTCGCCGCCGTCGCCGAGGTCAGCACCGCGATGGTCAGCAGGAAGTGCAGCGAACCGAGCACGCCCTTGGCCAGGCCGCCGGCGAAGATGTCGTTGGCGTTGTTGGTCAGGTACGCAGTGCCGGCGAACGCCTGGGAGGCGACCGACACCAGCAGATAGATCCCGATGAGGACGAACGTCGACGTCACGGCGCTGCGGCCGGGCCCGTCACTCGAGTTCTCGCTCTCCTCGTTGACCGAGACCCCGGTGTCCCAGCCCCAGTACAGGAACACGCCGAGCAGCATGCCGGAAAGGAGCGCGCTGGCGCTGACCGAGAACGGATTGAACCAGTCCAGCGCCACGTGCATCGAGTGCGTGGGCGAGTCGGTGTAGGTCTTGATCAGGGCGACGACGGCGAAGATGATCAGCGTGCTCATCTCGAAGCCGAGCAGGATCTGCTGGGTCCGGGCTGAGAGCTCGATGCCCTTCCAGCAGATCCAGGTGAGCAGAATGATGAACAGGCCGCCGAGCACGATCACGGCGGCGGTGCTGTTCGCGAGGGTCGTGAAGCCGAACAGCTGATAGCCGTAACTGCCGGCGATCTGTGCCTGGTTGGCGTTGACGACGATGTCGGAGACGATGACGATCCAGCCGATGACCAGCCCGAGCTCGGGGCGCATCGCCCGGCTGATCCACGAGAAGGACGTCCCACAATCGGGATCCACCTTGTTCATGTACTGGTACGCCCACGCGACGAACAGCATGGGGATGAAGGACACGATGACGACCGCGGGGTTGTGGACCCCGATGCCGGCGACGCCGACCATGAAGCCAACCGTGGCGGCCAGGCTGTACCCCGGGGCGGTCGAGGCGACCCCGATGACGACGTTGCTGATGTAGCTGATCGCGCCCTTCTTCAGCTCTTGGCGCGGGGCCTTCTCGCCGGCGGCAGCGGGCGCGGGGATCGACGTGGCTTCCATCCACTTTCCTTCCTGGAGTTCTCTGGCGGCTACGACATTGGGTGGTGGCCGTGGCGCACAGTACCGCCATCCGCGGCTCCTGACTATTGCTGATCGTCCAACTGGCCCCATCCGGGTGCTCCAACCTGGCCTACGCCGAGATCAGATGTCGGTGGGGGCCCGGCGGCTCCGCAGCGAGGCGCCCACCGAGGCGGAGACGACGACGCGATCCCCAGCACCGCCCGCGCGCTGAGCTGCTGACCCAGGATCGACGAAGCCCGCCAGCGCCGCCATCCCGGGCTCCAGGCTCATCAGCACCCCGAACAGCGAGGCCGCGATGCGGCGCAGCGCCTCCATCTCAAACGAGAACGGGATCGCCGAGGAGAGGATGCCGACGGCCGCCCCCAGCGCCAGGGACCGCGGCTCGATCAGGTGCGATCCGGCGCTGGCCACCCCCACCGGCAGCGTCACCAGCGAGGCGACGCACAGCGCCACCGTCAGCCCCGCTCCGCGCTCGAACGCCCGCCCCACGCGCGCGCTGAGCAGGATGTAGCAGCCCCACAGTGCGCCGGCCAGCAGCGCGAAGAAGACGCCCAGCCCGCGAGATCGGCTCCCCTCCACCGTGGGTCAGCGCCACGATCCCGGCGACGGCCAGCGCGACCCAGACCAGATCCACCGGCCGGCGCGACCCGGCCACCGCCACCGTCAGCGGGCCGACGAACTCCAGCGACACCGCGATGCCCAGCGGGATGCGGTGCAGCGCGTTGTAGAAGCTCAGCGTCATCCCGGCCAGCACCAGCCCGAAGACGACCGCCACCGGCAGCCCGCTGCAATGCCCGCCCGCGCAGCCGCGGCGGCGAGGTCGCCAGCAGGATGACCGCGGCCGTGACCATCCGCAGTACCACCGCGCCCCCCGGCCCCACCCACGCGAACAGGTGCACGGCGAGCGCGCCCCCGACCTGCACCGACGCGATCCCGCCGATCACCAGCGCGCCCGACGGGGCCCGCGCCAGCCAGCCCGGATCCGGCGCGCGTCTGGTCAGATCGGCCATCGCTCCGATCGTAGAGCGGTGGTGGCCGGCGGGCTCTCGGCGTCTGGCCGCGGCTCAGCGGTGGCGGAGTCCCTTACGCCGGGCCCGTGCTCGTTCGCACCACCAGCTCGGCCTCGAGCACCTGGACGGGCTCGACCGCCCGCCCCGCCATCAGCCCCAGCAGCGCCCGCGTCGCCACCTCCCCCTTACCCCGGTGCGGCTGGCGGACCGTCGTCAGCCCCAGCCCCGCGGCCGTGGCGGCGTCGTCGAAGCCGACCACCGACACGTCGCCCGGGACGTCCAGCCCGCGGCGGCGGATCTCCAGGAGCGCGCCCTCGGCCAGACGGTCTGACAGGCACAGCATCGCGGTCGGCGCCGGCTGCGAGGTCCAGGAGCGCCGCGGCCGCCGCGGCGCCCTCCTGCACCGAGCTCGTGACCCCGGCCATCACCGGCACCGCATGACCAATCAAGCCCGGCGCCGGTGACCGCGCGGCGGTAGCCCTCCAGACGACGACGGGTCACCGCGTAGGTGGCGCCGGCCTGCGCGCTGCACCCCCTCCCGCGCCCCGCTCCTGGCCCGCGGCGCAGCGAGAACGTGATGACGCGCGAGGCGCTCGATGGCCGAGGCGCCAGCACGTGCTCGGCGGCGTCGCCGCGCCGCCCGCGGCGTCGTCGATCCCGACCCAGCACGGCACCGGCCTCGCCGCCGCGCCGGCCAGCGTGCCCGGGCTCGGGCTCGTCCACGACCACCGTGGGCAGCCGGCGGGCGATCGCGGCGTCGACGAGCGGGTCGTCGTCGGCCATCGAGAAGATGAGCAGCCCGTCGATCACGGCGGCGCTGATCGCGGCGGGCGCGCGCTCGCCGTCGCCAGAGCCGGGGACGAGCAGCAGCCCGGCGCCCGTCGCCCTCGGCCACCGCGCTGATGCCGGCCAGCAGTGCGACGCTCACCGGATCCTCGAACGCGTAGGACAGCGGGTTGGCGTAGGCGAAGCCGATCGCGCCGACGCGACCGCGGCGCAGCCCGGCGGCCAGCGGGTTGGGACCGGGATACCCGAGCTCGGCGGCCGACCGCCAGCACCCGCTCGCGCGTCGCCGCCGACAGCTGATCGGGCCGGTTGAACGCGTTGGAGACGGTCTTGGCCGAGCAGCCCAGCCGGTCGGCGATCGACTGGAGCGTGATTTGAGCGCGCATGCGTGGGTATGTATACTGCTCAGATACTTCATCGATGAAGAAACCGCGCACGACATCGACCATCGTGGCCGTCCTCTGCCTCGTGCAGTTCGTCGACGTGCTCGGCGTCACCGAGGTGCTGACCGCCGCGCCCCAGATGCTGCGCGCGGTCTCGGCGCCGAGCGGCGACGCGGCCGCGGTGCTCACCGCCTACGCGATGTGCTTCGGCGGTCTGCTGATGCTGGGCGCGCGCCTGGGCGACCGCTTCGGCCATCGCCGCGTGCTCCTGGCCGGCATCGCGCTGTTCGCCGCGGCCTCGCTGTGCGCCGCCCCGCCGGCGTCGGCGGTCGCGCTCGTCGCCGGGCGCTGCCTCCAGGGGGTGGCGGCCGCCATCTCGGTGCCGGCGTCGTTGCGGCTCCTCATCGCCGCCACGCCCTCGCCGGCCGATCGCCGAGCGCGCGATGGCGGGCTGGAGCGCCGCCGGCGCGGCGGCGGGCGCCAGCGGCTTCGTGGTCGGTGGAGCTCTCACGCAGCTCGCGGGATGGCGCGCGATGTTCTGGCTCAACCTCCCCCTGGCCGTGTTCATCGCCGTCGGCGTGGTCCGCTCCGTCGCGGGCCGCCGGACTGCGGCCGGTGCCCGACTCGATCTGCCCGGCGGGATCCTGTTCAGCGCCGGCGTCGCCGGCCTCGTCCTGGGCGGCTCGTTCCTGCAGCCGCCGGCCCGAGTGGGGCTCGGCGTCCCCGCGATCGTCGCCGGGATGGCGCTACTGGCCGGGGCGGCCCGGGTCGAGCGACGCGCGCGCCACCCGCTGATCCCCGCCGCGGCGCTGCGGCTCACGGGCCTGCGCGCCGGCGCGGGCGCCGCGCTGCTGAACACCGCCACCACGAGCTCCATGACCGCGATCGCCACTCTCGATCTCCAACGCACGCAGCACCTGTCGCCGGGCGCGGCCGGGCTGCGGTTCCTGCCGCTGAGCTTCGGGGGCATGGCCGGCGCGGCCGTGGCCGCGGCGGTGCTGCGCCGGGTGCCCTCCGAGCGCGCCATCGCGCTGGGGCTGTCGCTCATCGCTCTGGGCGATGGCGCCCTGATCGCGCTGCACCGCATCGGGGTGGCTGATGTCGCTCCCGATCGCCATCGCCGGCCTGGGGCTCGGTGTCTCCTCGGTGGCGGCGAACGCTCTGGGGACCGACGTCGGCGAGCCGCTGCAGGGCGCCGCCGCCGGCGCGCTCAACACGGCGGCGCAACTGGGCACCGCGCTCGGCGTCGCCGCGCTGCTGCTGCTCAGTGCCGTCAGCACCCGGGCCTCGCTCCCGCTGCGCGGCCCCGCACTCGGATGGGCGGCCGCGGCGCTGCTGGCCCTGACCGGCGCGATGGCGATCGGCGTCAGCGGCAGACGGGCGCGTAGCGCGGCTGTGCCACCAGCCGCACCCACTCCTCGTGCGTGAAGTTGCGCCCGGCGACCTGGCAGGCGCGCTGCTCCCAGCTCAGACAGGGACGTCGGCCAGGCGAACGCCCTGCCGGTGTCCTGGACGTCGAGCAGCCCGCGGCCCCGGGCGGCGAACGCCACGGTCGCGGTCGTCCCGCCGTCCGTGCGCAGGGCCGGGCCCTCCTGCTGGAGCGTGGGGATGAACCACAGCTTCACCGACCCGTCCTGGTAGCCGGCGGTCACGAACCGCTGGCCGTCGGGCTCGAAGGCCAGGCTCGTGATCGGCGCCGAGGCCGCGATCAGCGCGGGCGCCATCGCCTGGCCGCTCGCCGGGTTCCACAGGTCCACCGTGCCCGCCGCCGTCCCCGTGGCGAGCGTCCCGTTGGGCGCGAAGGCCACCGACGGTGGCCCCGCTGGGCGGGCTCAGCGTCTGGGTGGTCGCGCCGCTCGAGGTATCCAGGATGAGCACGCGCCCGTCGGGAACGCCGGCCGCCAGGAGCCTGCCGTCGGGGGAGAACGCGAGCTGGTCCGACCGGCCCGTGCCCGTGCCGACCGCGAGCTCCTGCGGCGGCCCGACCAGCGCGCCGGTGTCGGTGCGCCAGGTGGCCAGGAACTCCGCGGGCAGCGCGGGGAGGTCGAGCGTGGGGTGGGTCTCATTGCGCTCGCTGGCGGCCAGGAGGCTGCCATCGGGCGAGAACGCCAGCGCCTGGATCGCCTCGGGGCGCCCGAGCACCGCGTGCAGGCCCAGCATCGCCTCCGCCGGCCGCGGCGTTCCCGCCACATTCCAGGTCTGCACGAAGCCGGCGTGGCCGCCGACCGCGAGCACCGGTGCCGTCGGTGACCACGCCAGCGCGGTGATGCCGTCCGCGGCGCTCACCCGGAAGGTCGCACGCCGCTGAAGCGTCCGGGTCGAGAACACGCCGACCGTCGAGGCCCCGAGCCGCGCCGCGAACGCGGAGCCGTCCGGCGAGGTGGCCAGCGGCGGCACCTGCGGCGCCAGGGAGGTGCAGCAGCGCAGCCCCGGGCCCAGCGCCGCCCGGCGGCCGAACTGCCGGGTGCCGGTGAGATCCCAGGCGAGCACGTCGCCGTCCAGCGAGGACGTGTACAGGGTGGTCCCATCGGGACTGGCCGCCGCACTCTGGACCTGCCCCGTAGGCCCGCTGAGCTGCTGCGCCGGGGTCGCCGCGCGCGCGTCCCAGACGATGACCGTGTTGTCGTTGCCGACGGTCGTCGCTGCGTCGCCGGTCGGTCCGAAGAACGCCGCCACCACCGCGGCGCGGTGGGTCCCGGCGCGCTCGCGCCTGGCCCCGGTGGCCATGTCCTCGAACCACACGGTCCCGCCGCGACCGCCCAGCACCACGCGGCGCCCGTCGGGACTGATGGCGGCGACGCTGGGGGTGCCCGCGCCCGGCGGCAGATCCACGGTGCGCAGACGTTGCAGCGAGACGGTGTCGTAGACGCTGATCGTGTGGGCGGAGACGGTGACGAGCCGGCGGCCGTCGTCGGTGAGGCGCAGCCCGACGAGCGGCCCGGCGCCGATCCGCACGGTCGCGTTGAGGCGACCGCCGGGCAGCGACCAGCGGTCCAGGTAGGCGGCGGCCGGTTGCCCGGCCGCGTCCAGCGCCCAGTAGCCGTAGACCACGAACTGGCCACCCGGATCGACGGCGATGCTGCCGTTCGGGATATCGGCGGTGCTCTCGTTCTGGAAGCCGGCGTCCGGCGCGAGCTGGTGGCGCAGCCCGAAGCGTCCGCGCGTCGCGCACATCGAGCCGTTGGCCACCCGCCTGCTCGGTCGGGTACACCAGCAGAGTACCGTCTGAGGAGTAGACCGGAGCCTGATCGCCGCTGAAGTCGACCAGTGGCCGCGCCGCCGAGGCGCGGGTGGCCCGGTCATAGAAGCGGATCGTCCCGGCGTCAGCGTCGCCGACCGCCAGTGTGTGGCCGTCGGGGCTGAGCGCGAGGCGCGCGGGCGAGCCGGGCGCCAGCGCGAACGACCGGATCACGGCGGGGGTGCGCAGCAGTGTCGTGAGCAGCGACCCCTCGGTCTGCTCGGAGCGGTTGAGGGTGACGGCCTCGCGGGCCAGCAGCATTGCCAGGTCGAGACTGGGCTCGCTCACCGCCTCGGTGCCGAGCTGGCGGCCGAGCGCCGCGCGTGCGTCGGATGCCGCCGCACGGGCCGCGTCGTTGGCGCTGTCCTGCTTGACCAGCGCGAACGCGGCGGCGCCGATCGCCAGCACCAGCAGCGCGCCGGCGGCGATCCCCAGGTGGCGCAGGCGCCGGCGATGGGCGCGCTGACGCTGGGCGTCACGCCTGGCCTCCAGGCGGCTGACGTCGATGAAGTCGCGCTCCACGGAGTTCAGCCACGCGCGATTCCGGGCCGTCCACTCCAGCGCGTTGGCCAGACGCGCCCCGCGGTACAGCTCGCCGGGATCCCGGCCGGCCAGATCCCATTCACGCGCGGCGGCGATGAGATGGGCGTGGATCCGCCGCCCCATCTGGTCCTCGTCCAGCCAGGCGCGGTAGCGCGGCCACTCCCGGACCAGCGCCTCGTGGGAGAGCTCGACGTTTCCGTCGCCCACCGTGATCAGGCGGGCATCGGTGAGCGTCGCCAACACCCGCTCACCCTCGTCTACCCGTTGCAGCTCGGCGAGGGGCACCCGACGGCGAGCCAGCGCGCCGTCCTCCCCCGCCACCAGCCGCAGCATCACGTTGCGCGCCGCGCGCTGCTCGGGCTCGGTGAGCTGGGCGTAGGCAGCCTCGGCCAGGCGCCCGACCGCCCCGCGCACGCCGCCGCTGCGGCGATAGGCGTCAAAGCGCAGGGTGTGGCCATCGCGCGCGCGCCACAGCTCCAACAGGGCCGTGGAGAGGAGGGGCAGCCCCCCGGGCTCGTCGGCCACGTCGGCCACCAGGGCGTCGACGAGCGTGTGCTCGATCGACAGTCCGGCCCGGGTGGCGGGCCCCTCGATCGCCTCGGTCAGCTCCTCGCGGTCCATCGGTCCGACCAGGGCGTGGCTGTGGCTCAGCAATTCGGCGAAACGAGGGTGGGCGCCGAGCCGGCCATAGAAGTCGGCACGCAGCGCGCAGAGGACGAGCACGCGACGCTCGGGCTCCCGAGCGGCGTCCGCGAGCCGGTCCAGGAAGCGCGTTCGGTCGGCCTCGCCCGCGCCCAGGGTGAAGACCTCCTCGAGCTGATCCACCGCGATCACGATCCCCTCGGTGGGCGCGAGCCGCCGCAGGGTCTCCTCCAGGCCGGCGCCACCGATCGCGCGGTCGAGCTCCGCACAGGGCCGTGACCCGGGGCGCAGCAGCACCTGTCTCCATCCGGCGCTGCCGGGAAGCGCGCCGCCCTTGAGCGCCGGCAGCAGCCCCGCGCGCAGCAGCGAAGACTTGCCGATCCCCGAGGGGCCCAGGATCCCGACCAGCGTGGCCTCCGCGGCCCGTGCCACCAGCTCGGACACGACCCGCCCGCGGCCGCAGAAGTACTCGGCGTCGCCGGTATCGAACGAGGCCAGCCCCTTGAACGGGCACACGAGCCGGTCGGGCCCGGCGGGCGGGCGCGGGCGGGACGGGGGTACCGCGCGCCGCCCAGTGACTCGTCCTGGCGCAGCACCATCTGCTCCAGGTCCTGCAGCCCCCGGGTCGGCTCCAGGCCCAGCTCCTCGCGCAGGAGCGCGCTCGTGTCGCGGTAGACCTCAAGCGCCTCGGCCCGGCGATCGGCCCGGTAGAGCGCCAGCATCTGCTGCTGGCGCAGGCGCTCGCGCAGCGGCTCGGCGGCGACGAGCGCCTCCAGCTCGGGGATCAGCTCGGCGTGGCGGCCAAGCGTCAGGTCGGCGTCGATGCGCTCCATCAGCGCCAGCAGGCGCAGCTCATCCAGGCGGCGGGCCTCCGGGGCGACGAACTCCATCAGCGCCAGGTCGGCCAGCGCGGGCCCGCGCCACAGCGCCAACGCCTCGCGCAGGCGCACCGCCGCCGCGGCCGGGTCTCCGGCGGCGACCGCCTCACGCCCCTGCTCGGCCAAGCGCTCGAACCGCGCCGCGTCGAGCTGGTCGGGCCCGACGGAGAGCACGTATCCGCCGGGGCGCGTGACCAGCAGCTCCTCGTCGCCGCAGCGCAGCACGCGGCGCAGCCGGGAGACCGCGACATGCACCGCGTTGGCGGCGCTCTGGGACGGCTCACCGCCGGACAGGTGCTCGATCAGCCGCTCGGTCGTCACCAGCGCGTTGGCCTGGGTCAGCAGCAGCGCCAGCAGCGCGCGCTGGCGCTCTCCGCCCAGCCGGAGTGGCGCGCCGTCATGGGAGACCTCAAGCGGTCCGAGCATGCGGAACTGCGTCGAGAGGCGCACCTCAATCCCCATCGCACCGATTATCCGACGCGCCCAGGCGGCGCGCAAATCGGCTCGACCAGGCGTCCGCAGCCGGACCGCCCCGCCCGGCCGCTCACGGCCCCAAAACCTCACCAAACCGCCGCCTTCCGGCCCATGACCCACCCCGTCAGGGCGCCGTCAGTGCCCGGTCAGCGCTCGTGCCGACGATTTCCACGGCGGATGAGGTGGCAGGGATCGATTTTTCCTCAGACAAGGAGGCGCCGATGAGCGTTCGTCGCGGCGTGACCACCATGGCGGTCACGGGATTGCTGGCCCTGGGGGTCGCAGCATGTGGAAGCAGCGGGGGCAGCCTGTCCTCGGGCGCGAGCGGAGGCTCCAGCGGCAAGTCGTCCAGCGGCTCGGTCCCGACCGTGCCGCTCAAGGCGGGCGAGAGCCCGATCGGCCAGACGCTCACCGGTGCGGCCAAGAAGCGCGGGGGCACCCTGACCGTCTACACGAGCGAGGACTTCGAGCACCTGGACCCGGGCGAGTCCTACTTCACCGAACGACTACGGCGTCGATCAGGCCACACAGCGGCCGCTGTTCTCCTACAAGCCCAACACCGCCAACGTCCTCAGCGCGGACCTGGCCACTCATGATCCCGACGACGGCCAATGGCGGCATCACCGACGGCGGCAAGACCGTCACGATCCATATCCACCCAGGCGTCCACTTCAGCCCCCCGGTCAACCGTGAGGTGACCTCCGCCGACGTTGCCTACGCGATCGAGCGGGCCGCCAACCCGAACGTCGGCAGCGCGTACTTCCAGTCCTACTTCGGCGCGGGCGCGCCCGCTCCGCTCGCGGCGCCACCAGCCCCAACTACAAGGGCGGCCCGATCCCCGGCATCCAGACGCCGAACAAGTACGACGATCGTCCTGCACACGGTCAAGCCGAGCGGCGCGTTCCTGGTGCAGGCGCTGAGCCTGCCCATCTCCGCGCCGGTGCCCGAGAGCTTCGCGGGGCCGATGGACAAGCAGTCGCCGACGACCTACGGCACCAAGTACCTGGTCGCCACCGGCCCGTACATGATCCAGAGTCGACCCCAAGACGGGGCAGTTCCAGGGCATCGGCTACCAGACCGGCAAGTCGCTGACCCTGGTGCGCAACCCCAACTGGAACGCCAAGACCGACTGGCGTCCGGCGTACCTGGACCAGATCAACTTCGCCATCGGCGGCGACGCGACCGTGATCGGCCAGCAGGTGCTCAAGGGCTCCGACGCGGTCCAGTTCGACACGCCGGCCCAGGCGACGGTCAAGCTCGCCTACCAGAACTACCCGTCCCAGATCACGTTCACGCCCGGGCTCCGGCGACCACTACGCGGCGCTCAACAACCACGCCGGGCCGTTCAAGAACGTCAACCTGCGCCGGGCGGCGTGGGCCAATCTCGACCGCGCCGCGATCATCAAGCTGCGCGGCGGCTCGCTCACCGGCCAGCCCGCGACGCACTTCATCTATCCCGGCGTCGACGGCTATGCAGCAGGCCGGCGGCGCCGCCGGGACCACAGTGCCGTGGAACACCAACGTCAACGGCAACCTGTCAGGTGGCTCAGAAGTACATGAAGGCCGCCGGCTACAGCTCGGGCAAGTACACCGGCAGCCACCGTCCAGATCGTCGGCGCCAACAACGGCAACGACCCGGCGATCGTCCAGCTCGTCAACACCGACCTGACCCAGCTGGGCTTCCACACGCACGTCAGCCTGGTGGACCAGTCGGTGATGTACGCCAAGTACTGCGGTGTGCCCAAGCAGGAGATCGACGTCTGCCCCTCGGGCGGCTGGCTCCGCGACTTCGCGGATCCGCTGACCGTGCTCTACGTCCCCTTCTACGGGCCCTCGATCGCCCCGACCAACAACTCCAACTTCGGACAGGTGAACAACCCCCAGATCAACGCCGCGATACAGAAGGCGGCGCTCGTCTCCGACCCGACGGCGCGCGCCCAGGCCTTCGCCAACGTCGACAAGATGCTCGTCGACCAGGCCGTGGCGATCCCCGAGGACTTCGACAATCAGCCCAACATCGAGAGCAAGGACGTCGCCGGCGTGAACTCGCTCTGGAACGAAGGCACCTGGGACCTCAATTTCACCTCCCTGAAGAACCCGTAGTACCATCTACCGCCTCCTCCCCACGGCGAGGTCGTCTCGTCTGCCCGTCTTGCGGCGGTGGGCAGAACGGGACGGCCTCGCCCTCCTCCGGGCGAGCACCACCACGAGCGCCCCGCGGTCGAGGTAGAGCGAGCCCCTGGGCGTTGAGCACGGCCATCAGGCCCAGCGGCGCGGTGAGCACCCCCGCGGCGACGATGCCCAGCGCCTGACCGGCGTTCTCGGTCAGCCCGACGGCGGCGAACACGCGGCCGCGCTCACCGTCGCCGACGGCGCCCTGCAGGAAGCTGATCCCGGCGATCTCCATGATCACGCCCGGCGCGCCCGGCGAGAGCGAACAGCGCGACGTACACCGCCGCCGACCGGGTCACGAGCGGCCCGTTCCAGATGGTGAGGTCCAGCAGCCCGAACGCGGTCGCCGCCACCGCGGCGAGCGCCACCGGGCGCCACCGGTCCCCGCGCAGCGCCAGGAGCAGGCCGCCGCCGATGGCGCCGACGGCCTGCACGCCGCGCAGCAGGCCGATCTCGGCCGAGCCGCCGTGCAGCCGCCGGGCCACGAAGACGATGAACAGGACCACGAAGATGCCCTGCGCCACCTCGGCGACGAACGCCACCAGCAGCGCCGCGGCGACCGCGCGGGTGCGCAGCACCGCGCGCAGCCCGCCGGCCGAGAGCGGCGCCCGACCGGGTCCGTGCCGGCTCCGCGATCCTCGTCCGCCCTGCCGCCCGCGCGACCGACCGTGGCGGCACGCCGGGCGATGAGCAGCCCGGCCACGCGCGAAGCTGACCGCGTCGGCGATCACGATCGTGCGCGAGGCTGCCCGCCGGCGAGCAGCAGGCCGCCCAGCGGACCGCCCGCGAGGCGCCCGACGGCGGTCCCCAGCCCCACCATCGCGTTGGCCGACACGAGCTGCGCGTGGATCCACCAGCGTGGGCAGCAGCGCGTTCTTGGCCGGGTCAAACAGCGCGGCCAGGCTCGCCTGCGCGACGATGATGGCGTAGACGATGGCCAGCCCGTGCGCGGCCGTGCACGAGCAGCAGCGGCAGCAGCGCCAGCGCCTGCAGCGCGCTGAGCACGATCAGCAGCGCGCGGCGGTCGACGCGTTCGGCGAGCCGCCCCCCAGCGGGCGCCAGGACGATGCCCGGCGCCAGCTCGGCGGCGAACGCCACCGACGGTGCCCAGCGCCGACCCCGTCAGCTGGTAGACGACGATCGGCAGCGCGATGAGCAGCAGCCAGTCCCCGGTGTCGGAGACCAGCCCCGCCGCCCACAGCGTTGCGGAAGGCCGGGACGCTCAGGGCTCCGCGCGACTCCACGGGGCCTCCGTCCGGGGAAAGGCGAACAGGTCGAGCTCGACCAGCGCGGCGTCGCGCGGGCGCGGCCTCGCGGCCGGCCGCGATCAGCGGCCGGATGAGCGCGTCGAGCTGCTCGCCCAGGACCCGCAGCTCGCCGGGGCTGATCCGCAGCGTGTAGTTCGAGGCGAGGTCGACCTCGCGCCACGCGGCCGGCACGGCATCGCGGTGGGACAGGTAGTCGCGCAGCAGCCGCTGCTGAAGCGCCAACGAGGCCGCCATGACCGCCGCCGTCCCGCGCCCCTCCGGGCGTGGACGGGTCGGCGTCGGGGGCGAAGCGTGAACCCGGTGATCGGTGGCACGCCACGGCCGCTGGCGCCGGTCGGCGGACTCGACCGGCTCGACCAGGCCGTGCCGCGCCAGCGTGCGCAGGTGATAGCTGCAGTTCGACGGCGTGTCCCCCACCGCCCGCGCACACGTCGGACGCGCTCGCGGGGCCGTCGGACATGAGATAGCTGAGCAGGTCGAGGCGGACGGGATGGGCCAGGGCCTCGAGCACCTCGGGATCGGTGAGCACGGGCCGGCGCTCGGCCATGCGCTCGCCTCCTTTCTGAAAGACCGTTTCAGATCTGTATAGCGCGTCCGCCAGACAGATCTGCAAGGCTCTTTCAGAACTGCGCGAGGGGTTACTGTCGCCGGCCGTGCCCCATCGCCATCCCTCCCTGCTCGCCGCCCCCGCGCCCGCCCCGGGCCGCCTGTGGCTGACCGGCGCGCGGCTGTTCGACGGCACCGGCGCGCCGGTGCGCGAGGGCGCCGCCGTGCTCGTCGCCGACGGGGTGATCGAGCGCGTCGGCGCCGCCGGCGACCCGGTCCCCGACGGGGCGCGCGTGGTCGACCTCGCCGGGCGGATGCTCCTGCCCGGCCTCATCAACGTCCACGTCCACGTCCAGGGCCACGAGCCCCACCCCGTCCACGGCGCCGAGCCGCTGCTGGCCGGGACCAGCGCCCACTTCCTCCAGGCGCGCCTGCGCGACACGTTGCGCATGGGCGTCACCACGCTGCGCAACGTCGGCTCCCAGCGCCTCCAGCCCCAGGAGGCCCGCCAGGCGATGCGCTATGGCGCCTTCCGCGGCCCGCGGCTGCTCACCTGCGGGCTGATCATCTCCGCCACCGCCCCCGGCGGGCGCTTCTACGGCGCGATGTACCGCGAGGCCGACGGCCCCGACGAGATGCGCAAGGCGGTCCGCGAGCAGCTGCGCGACGGCGCGGACTTCATCAAGGTGATGACCACCGGCGCGCGCTCCAACGAGCTCGAGGATCCCGAGCCGTCGCAGATGACCGACGCGGAGTTCGCGGCCGTCGTCGACGAGGCTCACCGGATGGGGTTCAAGGTCGCCGCCCACGTCGAGGGCCTGGACGGGACCGCGGCGGCCATCGCGCACGGGATGGACACGATCGAGCACGGCATGTACCTCAACCAGCGACCCGAGCTGCTGGAGGCGATGGCCAGCCGGCGGCCAGGTCCTGGTGCCGACGCTGAGCGGCTACTACTGGATGGGCGGGCTTCGGCGATGTCATCGACCCCGCCCGGGCCACGATCGACGCGCAGATGCTCCCCAGCATCGTCGAGCTGGCCCACCACAACCTCGAGCAGGGCACGCTGAGCATGCGCGCGGCGCGCCGAGGCCGGGGTCAAGATCGCGCTCGGCTCAGACCGCAACGGCGTCTCGGGCGATGACACCGCGCTCGAGCTGGTGCGCATGGTCCACCACGGCCTCACCAGCGCCGAGGCGCTGCAGTCGGCCACCTCGATCGCCGCGGAGGCGATCGGGCTAGAGGATCACGTCGGCACGATCGCGCCCGGCCGGCTCGCCGACCTGGTGGTGGTCGACGGCGACGCCGTCGCCGCCCCCGAGCTGCTGCTCGATCCGCAGCGGATCTGGCTCGTGCTCCAGCTCGGCGAGGTCGTCGGCGGGGCCGCGCTGGAAGCCGCCCCGCCGACCTGACGCTCGTCGGCTACTTGTGCGCGGCGGCCGCGCCGCGGGCCGTCTGCGTGCCCACGAGCGGCGGCCCGTCGGGCACGCCCCAGCCACTCACCGCGTCAAACCCCGGCCCGGCGCCGAAGCCCCACCCGGGCGGCGTCGAGGTGTTGTCGCCGGCGGTGATGTCCCGGCACACCGAGGTGCCCAGTGGGTGGCCGTCCGGCCCGGCGCCGTAGAGCAGCGGCGCCAGGAACACCGGCGCCCGCGGCGGGCTCGGCCGCCGCCGCGGACCGGGCGATCAGCGCCGCCCACAGCGGCGCCGCCGCGCTCGTGCCGCCGTTGGGCGCGGGCTTGCCCAGCAGGACGAGCTGGTAGTAGGGCGGCCCGGCCAGCGCGGCGATGTCCGGGATGATGCGCCCGCTCCGGTGCCGGCGCCGGGCCTCCGGGGCTTTCACCTCGACGGTCTGCCAGCTCGGCTGCGGGAACAACCGGCTCACCCCGCCGCCGGTCGAGCCACCGCCGTGGCTGCGCCGGCCCGGGCGACTGCCACCACACGACCTCCTGGTCGCCGTTCGAGCTGGGTCCCGCCCACCGCCAGCACGTGCGGGCTGCACGCGGGGAAGTTGACGTGAGCCTTGCCGTCGCTGCACCTGGTCGCCCGAGCCGTCGTCGCCGGCCGACACGCACACGGTGATGCCCGAGCAGCGCCGCCGCCTGGAGGCGGTGATCGATGACCCGGCGGGCGGCCGCGGAGAAGTCCGAGCTGTCCTCGGACAGCCCCCAGCTCACCGAGACCGCCACCGCGCCGGCGGGCACGCCCTTGATCACCTCGTTGAGCAGGTCGACCCAGCCCTTCTGGTCCCATGTCGCGAAGTACACGACGATGTCGGCGCCGGGGCACAGCCCGGCGACGATCTGCACGTCCATGTTGACCTCGCCGGCCTCGCCGAGCACCTGCTCGCGCTGGGCCGGCGGCAAGGCCATCACCTGCTGCTCGGTCAGCACCGGCACCCCGAGCCCCACCTGCTTGACCGTCGGCTCCGGGCGGCCCTGCTGGTGTGCAGAACGTCGCCAGGTCGTTGGGGAAGTACGCGCCCCCGAACTCGGCGATGGCCACCGTCTGGCCCTCGCCCTCACCCTGCCGGGAACCGGTAGCGCTCCTCCAGGTCCGCGGGTGAGAGGCGCCGTCCTGCGCCACCGACTCCGCCGACCCCTGGTAGGGCGGGATGCCGGGCACCCGGCGCGCCACGCGCCGCTGGTCGAGGCCGAACACACCGGTGACGATGCCCTCCAGGCCGGCCGGGATCTGCAGGCTCCCCTCGCGGCCGCGGTACTCGTGGCCGTCGTGGCGGTAGATCCCCAGGTTGGCCCGGAACGCCGCGTCCATCTGCTCGGCGGTGCCCGTGCACGCGCAGGCTGCGCGCCGAGGGCGCGCTGTCGAGCACCTCCAGCCCGTAGTGGGCCAAGCTCGGACGCCACCGCGTCCATGTCCGCGGGGCTGGCCGAGTACGCTCGCTCCAGTTCCTCCCGGCTCATCGATTTGCCCGGCGTCACCTGCGGCAGGTCCGGCCCGCGCACCGTGACCGTCACCTCGACCGCCGATGCCGGGTCGACGTCGCCTATCCGTTACCGCGTCCTGTTTGCGCGGTCGATCGCTTCCGGACAGCACCACATGGGTATCTGTCATGTCCCCTCCAGTCCCGACAGTTATTGGAAACTGTGCCGCCGCCATTCTCCGCCGCCCCGCCGCCGCCGTCAATGCGCTCGCCTCCAAAGCGGGCGCAAATGCACCGCAGCCTGTGCGGGGTGGCACCGCAATCTGATGCGCGCTCCCTGGTACGGTGACGCGCCTGTCCGCATCTGACCTGCAATCGACCGCCTCCGGCGAGCTGACCGCCACGGTCGGCGAGCTGGAGCTCTGCTACGAGACCTTCGGCTCCGCGACGGCGCCGCCGGTGCTGCTCATCATGGGCCTGGCCTCGCAGATGCTGCTGTGGGACGACCAGTTCTGCGAGCAGCTGGCCGCCCGCGGGTTCCGCGTCATCCGCTTTGACAATCGCGACATCGGCCGCTCCTCGCACCTGCGCGGCGCGGCCATCCCCACGCGCTGGCAGCTGCTCCGGCGCAGCGCGCGCGGCGCCGCCTACACGCTGGAGGACATGGCCGCCGACAGCGTCGGCCTGCTCGACCACCTCGAGATCGGCGCCGCGCACATCGTCGGCGCGTCGATGGGCGGCATGATCGCCCAGCTCGTCGCCATCAACCACCCCGAGCGCGTCCTCTCGCTCGTCTCGATCATGTCCACCACCGGCAACCCCAAGGTGGGCAAGCCCCAGCCGAAGATGATGATGCGGCTGATGCGCAAGGGCCAGCGCGAGCGCGAGGCCTACATCGAGGACCACATCGAGACCTACCGCGCGATCGGCTCCAAGACCGTACGACTTCGAGGAGGAGCACAAGCGCGAGCGCGCCGCCCGGCTGTTCGATCGCGGCGTCTACCCCGCCGGCAGCGCGCGCCAGCTCGGCGCGGTGGCGTCGGCGCCCGACCGCACCGAGGCGCTCGCCGCGCGTCCGCGTCCCCACAACCGTGATCCACGGCGACGCCGACCCGCTCGTGGACGTCTCCGGCGGCCGCGCCACCGCCGAGGCGATCCCGGGGGCCCGGCTGGTGATCTTCCCCGGCATGGGCCACGACCTGCCACGCGCGTTGTGGCCGGAGATCATCGACGCGATCGTGGAGACCACCGCAGCCGCGCGTCCGGCTAGGCCCGCGCGCCGCGCCGCCGATGCGGTAGCGTCGCGTCCGCGGCGTCGCAGCACCGAGGTGGGTCAGGCGCGCCCGCGGGCGCACCGCCCTCTCCGGGGTCACCCCGGGGATCCCCCAGTACCTGGGACAGTGCATCGCGAGCCCTTGCAGTGCATCCGTTCGGAGGCACCGCGGGGCACGCACGACATGGAGCAGTCGGGGCGCGGCGCCGCCATGATCTTCAGTCATGTACGACGAACGCGAACGCGCCGCCGTCGCCGCCCGACTCGCCGAGGCCATGCTGGCCGGCCCCTGGACAGCAGGACGGCCGTCGCCGAGGCCGCCGCGGCGGCCCTGGGGCACTGGCCGAGTTGGCTCGACGCGCTGGCGCTGCACGTCACCTCGGTCTATCGCCGGGCCACCGGGCCGGCGGACCTGGCGGCTGACCGCGTCATCGAGGCCTTCATCGCCGACCATCGACGCGGTCCCGAGCCGACGCGGCGCGCCGGCTCCGAACGCGGCTGCACGTTCGCCGGGCCGCGCCATGACTGGCCGCTCGCGCGATCCGTCGGTGGCCGAGCTGGCCGACGCGCTCGAGCTCTCCGACGGGCAGCTCGCGTGGCTGGCCGACGTGCGCGGCCTGGAGCGCACCGTCGCCGCCGAGCGGCTGCGCAACTACCGCTACGCCGCGGTCCCCCGCCGCAGCGGTCTGCCGCGGCGTCATCGAGGCCCCCAAGCTCCGCCTCAAGGAGGTCCAGCGCTGGATCCTGCGCGAGATCCTCGACCACGTTCCGGTCCACGAGGCCGCCCTGGGCTTTGCCCGCGGGCGCTCGGTCATCGACCATGCGCGCCGCCACAGCGGCCAGCACGTGCGTCCTGCGGCTGGACCTGGCCGACTTCTTCGCCTCGGTGTCGGCCGGCCGCGTGTTCGGGATCTTCCGCACCGCTGGGCTACGACGCCGGCGGTGGCCCACGTCCTCACCGGCCTCACCACCAACACGGTGCCCCAGCACGTCTGGAAGGTGGTCCACGCCGCCGCCGGCGTCCGCGCCGGTCCCGGCCCGTTTCGCCTGGGCGGGCCGCTGGCCACGCCCCATCTGCCCCAGGGCGCTCCGACCTCCCCCGCGCTCGCCAACCTGGCGGCGTTCCGGCTCGACCGCCGCCTCAGCGGGCTCGCCGCCTCGCAGGGCCTGCGCTACTCGCGCTACGCCGACGACCTCACCTTCTCGGGCGCGCGACTGCGCCGCGGCGGGGCCGGCATGGAGGCGCTGGTGGCCGAGATCGCCCGCGAGGAGGGCTTCGCGCTCAACCCGGACAAGTCGGCGCTGCGCACCGGCGCGGCGCGCCAGTCGGTGTGCGGGATCGTCGTCAACGCCACACCCAACGTGCCCCGCGCCGAGTACGACCGCCTCAAGGCGATCCTGCACAACGCCGCCCGGCACGGCCCCGCGGGCCAGGGCCTCGCCGGGCCGCCGGGCCGAGCTCCAGGGCCGCATCGCCTGGGTCGCCTCGCTCAACCCCGCGCGCGGAGAGAAGCTCAAGCGGCGCTTCGAGCAGATCGACTGGAGCCGCTGCCGGGCGAGGCGGTCAGCCACCTGATGAACACCCGCCCGGCCTCGGTCCTGACCGGGTAGGTGCAGAGGTTCTCGCGCGCCGGCGGGCGCGTGGCCTCGCCGGTCTTGTAGTTGAAGCGGCCGTTGTGCTTGGGGCACTCGATGATGTCGCCCTGGACGAGGCCGTCGGCGAGGCAGGCGCGCTCGTGGGTGCAGATCGGGTCGGTGGCGTGGAAGGTGTCCTGCGGGCTGCGGTAGACCGCGAACGTCCGCCCGGCGCACTGCACCTCGATCACGTCCTCCGCCTCGATGTCATCGACGGCGCAGGCGTCGACCCAGCCGTCTCGGACCCCGTCCCCGCCCACCCCGTTCACGCCTCGAACACCGCGTTGTGCATCTCGGGCCGGAACGGCTGGGCCGCCGGCGGCAGCTCGCGGCGCACGTAGTAGCCGGGCTCGTCGCATCTGGCGCAGCAGGGTCGGCACGATCTCGCGATAGGCCGCCAGCAGGCTCGGGTACGGGGTGGGCAGGTCGTCGGCGACCTCGGCGTGGAGCTTGGGCAGCGCGTGGTAGGGGACCATCGGGAACATGTGATGCTCGACGTGGTAGTTCATGTTCCAGTAGAGGAAGCGGAACACCGGGTTCATGTAGATGGTCCGGGCGTTGAGGCGGTGGTCGAGCACGTTCTCGGCCAGCCCGGCGTGCTGTGAGAGCCCGAACAGCGCCGCCAGCCACCGGCCGTACAGCGACGGCAGCCCGACGTACATGAGCGGCAGGAATGAGTGCAGCACGATCGCCGCGGCCACGACCACGACGTAGACGGCCACCCACGCGCGCGCCTCGCGGTACACGCGGAAGCGCTCGCCCTCGGGGATGAACGTCTCTCCTCCTCGGTGAGCCGTCCCGCCGCGTGGCGCCCCACGCTGATCGCCGTGTCCCACGCGTCGCGCAGCCCGATGACGTTGACCACCAGCTTGGCCACGTCGGGCGGGCGCATCGCCGCGATCTCGCGGTCGCGCCCGACGATGATCGTGTCGGTGTGGTGGCGGGCGTGGCTCCAGCGCCAGAACGTCGGCTCCTTGAGGTTCATGAACGACGCGACCTGGTAGAGGACGTCGTTGATCTGGGACGTCCTGAACGCGGTCCCATGGCCGCTCTCGTGCCAGCGCGAGTCGGTCGCCGACCCGTAGAGCACCCCGTAGACGACGAAGCACGGCACGCGTCAGCCAGGTGCCCCAGAGCAGGCCGCCGCCGACGCCGAAGGCGACCAGCAGCGCCAGCCAGAGCGCGGTGTCGCGCAGCGCGGGCCCGTCACTGCGCCGCATCAGCTCCTTCATGCGCTTGCGCGGGACGTCGGGGTGATACCAGTCGGCCGCCACCAGGCCCTGCTCGGCCGCCTGCCGGGCGCTCGGGCCGATGAGGCTGTAGTCCCGCTTCTCCGTGCTGTCCATCCCGCCCCGATCCTCGACGACGTGCCGAGCCCGAGTCAATCACACGCTATGCGCGGCGGCCGAACAGCCGCCCGACGGCCGCGAAGAACCGCCGCACCGCCCCGCCCTCGGCGCGGATGGTGAACGGCGCGCCGCGGCGCGGGAGCGGGCTCGGGCCGCGGCGCGGGCTCGGGCCGCGGCGCACTGGCGCCACCCGGCGCGGCGCCGAACAACGACTCGGCGGCGGTGTTGGCCCAGATGACGGATCGCAGGTACAGCTCGTCGGCATGCGGCACGATCGGTCCTCCCCCGCTCTCGCCCTGCTCGCGCGCGGCCGCGGCGTCGAGCAGCTCGCCCATCGGCCCCTGGCGGTGCACGAGCGCATCGCGCATGTCGTCGGCGAGCGGCAGCGAGTCCACCGCGTCCTGCATGGGCGTGTCCATGAGGGCATCGATCACCGAGAACAGACCCAGCGTGAACAGCTCGGCCCCGCTGGCCAGCTCGAGCTCCTCGCCGGCCAGCTCGCAGAAGCGTGCCCGGGTCAGCGCGGTGAGCGTGAGCTCGGTCGGCTTGTCGTCGACGCTGGCCAGGACGCTGAGCGTCGCCCAGCGGCGGGCGTTGTCGAGCCCCAGCAGCGCCAGCGCATGGCCGATCGAGCGGACCTCGCTGCGGACGCCGAAGAACGCCGAGTTGACGTAGCGCAGCATGCGGAAGCTCAGGGCGACGTCGCGTGCGATCAGCTGCTCGACGTCGGACAGCTCGACATCGGAGCGCTGGAGCGCGGCCACCACCTGGAGCAGCGCCAGGCGGTTGGCGGAGATGCTGCGGGTCCCCACCACCGCCGGCTGGCAGAAGAAATATCCCTGGAACAGGTCGCACCCGAGGCTGGCGCAGAACTCGTGGTCTTCGTGGGTGGCGACGCGATGGGCCAGGACCCGGCACGGGTAGGCCTGGAGCCGCGCCACCGCTGCGCTGAGCTCGTCATGGCCCAGCTCCAGGACGTTGAGCTTGACGACGTCGAAGAGCTCGAGCACGGCTTCGGTGTCCGGCTCGGAGCCGAAGCCGTCGAGCGCGAGGCGGTAGCCCTGCTCCTTGAGCTCGCGCAGCGCCTCGACCAGCTCCTCGTCGAACAGCTCGTGCTCGGAGATCTCCAGGCCACCGAGGCCCACCGGGATCACCTGCACCAGCCCGTCCAGGACGAACTCCCGCCCGACGTTGACCCAGGCCGTCTTGTGGCCGACGATCCGCGTGAGCTCGAGCTCCGTGAACGAATTGAGAACCACCGTTGCGGTCGCGCGCCCCGGGTTGTCGGAGAGCCCGTCGCCGACATATCCGCCACCGCGGAACAACAGCTCATAGCCCACGACGTCGAGCTGGCGGTCAAAGATGGGCTGGCGCGCGATGAAGGCGGAGTGCATGCGGGTCCTCAGGGGTTAGTCGGCATTCGGCGGCCGCGGCTCAAGGTCTAGGTCAGCATGTGGACCGGACGGCTGCCGGCGCCGGCGCTCAGCTGCTCCAGGCGTTGTCGCCCACCGCATCGGCAACCAGCCCGGTCGCCGACTGGTGGTAGGTGACGTCGACCTCGTCGCCGGCCGTCACCCCGTCGAACAGCCCCAGTGCAGGGTCGCCGCTGAAGGTGTCGGGCTGGCCCGTGGTGTCATCGACCAGGGTGAGGCCGGTATCGCTGACGGTGCTGACCACGCCGGTCGCATCCTGCTCGACGTACTCGACGTCGTCGGCGCTCAGCGACCCGTCGGGGTTCCGGTAGTAGCTGACGTCGACGAGGTCGCCCACCAGGAAGCCGTCGGTGAGGCCGGCGGTCCGATCCACGCTGAAGGCCAACGTCCCTGAGTCGGTGTGGATCGCGAGCTGCGTGTCAGAGAGCTGGGTGATCGTCCCCTCGGCGAGCTGATCGCCGGCCGAGCCGTCACCCGAGCCGCCGCCGGACGTCGTGCCGCCGCCGGAGGTGGTCCCCGACGAGCTGGGCAGGGTCACCGTGATGGTCCAGTGGCCCCGGGCATCGACCGTCTCTGAGATGAGCACCGTCTGACCCGGTGCCAGTCCCTGCAGCTGGAGCGTGACTGACGACGCCGACCCCGACGCCGACGCCGGCGCGATGGCGGCGTGGGCCAGGGCGTTGGCCGAGACCTGCTGGGCGGAGAGGCTGAAGGCGCTGCCGTCGCCCAGGCGCAGCCGCACCTTCCTGGAGCCCGAACGCACGACCTTGGCGTAGAAGGAGACCGTCCCGAACGCGCGCCCGGTCCGCTTCACGCGCGAGATCATGTGGCCGGAACGCCGGTAGCTGACGCGGTCGCCGAGACCCAGGTGGGGCAGCGTCCCGCGGTAGCGGTAGGCGTGGACGACGTGCGCGGAATCGACCAGCTGCACCGTGTGGTGCCGCGTGTCCACGGCCAGGACCTTCGCGCTCGACGGGCTGGCCAGGGCGGCGGCCGGGAACACGGCCAGGCCTGCCAGGCCGGCGGCCAGCATCAGACGTTTCATGGGTTCGCTTCCTTGCTTTGAGGCGAGTGCCCTCCGTGGGCGACGCCGTTCGCTCCTGCTGCCTTCAGACAACGGCAGCGACTCGCCTCACGATAACCCTGCGCAGCCTCCGGCTGGACAGGTGTACGACATCTCGGTCAGGGCGCGACTCCGGCAGGCTCACCGGCCGCGTGGATCTCGCGGCGCAGCGCCTTGACCGCCGCACCGACGATCTCCGAGAAGCTCGGGAAGGGCTGGATCGTGTCGCGCAGGACGTCAACCGGCACGCGCGCACGGACGGCCAGCGTCACCTGCTGAAGCCACTCGCCCGCCTCGGGGCCGAGCCCATATCCACCCGTGATCACCTCGCCGTCGCTGAGCAAGGTCAGGAACCCGCGCGAGTCGGCGTAGGCGTGGGTGTAGGTCGCGGTCTTGGCCACCTCCTTGAGCAGGGCGGTCCCGCTGAACCGGGCCTCGGCGGCTCCCACCGACGCGGCCTGGGGGTTGGTGTAGGTCACGCCGGGCACGGCCTCGTAGTGCGCCTCCCGCGGCTCGCCGAGGATGTTGGAGGCCACCACCTCGCCCTGATACTCGCCGACGTGGGTGAGCTGCCTGATACCCGTCACGTCGCCCACCGCCCACAGGCGCTCGCCCGCGCGCAGCCGCGCGTCGACCGGGATGCCATGGGGGTTCTCCTCGATACCGACCGTTTCCAGGCCGATCCCCGCCACCCGGGGCCGTCGGCCGGTGGCCACGAGCAGGCGGTCACCGCGCAACTCGCGCCCGTCGCCGAGGGTCAGCACGAAGTCATCGCCGTCGCGGCGGGCAGCGGTGGCCTGCACGCCGAGCACAAGCTCGATGCCCTCGTCGCGCAGGGTGTCGCCCAGAGCCTCCCCCAGCGCCGCCGGCTCGCGGGACAACAGGTGCCCGGCGCCCTCGATCACCACGACCTCGGCTCCGAAGCTGCGCGTCACCTGGGCCAGCTCAACCCCGGCGGGCCCGCCCCCGAGGACGAGGAGCCGGCGCGGCACGGCCGTCATGCCGGTCGCCTCGCGGTTGCTCCACAGACCGTCGAGCTCGCGGAGGCCTGGCACCGGCGGCACGAACGGATCGGCGCCGAGGGCGACGACGACGTGCTCGGCGGTGTAGCGGCGGCCGTCGACCTCGACGGCGCCGGTCCCGGCCAGACGGCCGGTGCCGCGGATGAGCTCGATGCCGCGGTCGGTCAGCCACTGTGCGGCACCCGCGTCCGAGTACTCGGACACCATGAAGTCACGCCAGGCCAGCGCCGCCGCCACATCGAGCTCAGCGGTGGCGCCTGCCTCGCGGGCGCCCTGGACCGCCTCGCCCGGGCGCAGGAGCGTCTTGGACGGGATGCACGCGTAGTAGGAGCACTCGCCGCCCACCAGCTCGCGCTCGACCACCGCCACGCGCAGGCCCCCCTCGGCCAGGGCAGCGGCGCAGTGCTCCCCGGGCGCGCCGGCGCCCAGGACGATGACGTCGTAGTCGTAGCTCGTGCTCATGTGACCTCCCTTTAGGCCGCGCTCGGGGTCGGCTCCATTGTGCTCGCCGGGAGGAAGTCGATCAGCAATCGATTCAGTTCCTCGGGCGCCTGTAGCTGCATCCAGTGGCCGGGCCCGTCCAGCCGTTCATAGCGCCAGCCGCCCGTGACGTGGGCCTCCGAGCCGGTCATCTGGCGCTCCGTGAGCGCCATGTCACCCGAGCTCCAGACGCCCATCGTCGGCACGGCGACCGGCGGCAGCCTGCTCCCCGAACGCAGCCACACCTCCGGGGGCACGTTGGCCCGGTAGTAGTTGAGCGCCGGCGTCAGCGAGCCGTTGGCCTCGATCTCGGCGATCACCGCGTCGGCGTCTGGATGGCCGCTCCAGGCGCGGACGTTCGCCCAGCCGTCGGCCGACAGCCATTCCTCGGCGACCCCGGGGAACTGGAACAGCAGCATGTACCACGACTTCTCGTGCTGCTCGAATCCCCCCGTGCGGAACGTCGCCGGATGCCCGACCGACAGCGCGACGAGGTGGTCGACGCGGTCGCCGGCCAGGGCCGCCAGTCCCCACGCCACCGCAGCGCCCCAGTCGTGGCCGACCACGTGAGCCCGCGGCACGCCCGCGTCGCCCATCACGGCCAGGACGTCACCGGCCAGTGCGGCGAGCGCGTACCCCTCCACCTCGCCGGGCTTGTCGGAGCGCCCGTACCCGCGCATGTCGGGCACGATCACCTGAAAGCCCGCGTCGGCGAGGGCCGGAACCTGGTGGCGCCACAGCCGCCCCGAGTCCGGAAAGCCGTGCAGCAGCACGACCGGACGGCCCTCACCCACCACCTGGTAGTCGATCCCGACGCCGCCGTTGTCGACCCGCATGCTCACCCCCGGCTCACTGCCTGCGTGTGTGTATGTATGTGTGGCGATTTCCCGGCGAAATCCCCGGCCACATCTTGGCGCGAACAGTGGTCGCGTGCGATCGAGACCCATCGCCCATCCGCGCCGGGGACGCGCGGGCCCTTGTGGGCCGAGTGGGCCCGGCGTATGATCGCGCTCGGTAGGGGTTATGGGGCCGAGCACGAGTTTCGCGCTGTTGCGGCAATGGACCTGAGCGATCCGGTACGCATCAGGACCAACGTCCTGCTGTCAGGAGCCGACCTGACGATGTCGCTCGAGGAGGCGCGCGCGCTCAAGCTCACCTTCAGTGAGGACGCCGAACATGCCGGCCCGATCATCGAGCATTACGCGACCCCCGGCATCCCGCACGGCCAGCTCATTCGCCTCGACGAGTCCGGCGAGGCCACGTTCTACCCGTTGGACTATCCGATCTACGCGGCCTGAGGGCGCGGATCGAGGCGAATGACCGAAGCCACCGAACCCCATTCCGGACCCGAGGCAGGGTCACCGCCCGCGGCGGCAGCGCTCCCGCCCCACTACTTCGAGCTCTACACCCTCGCCGTGGAGATGGCGGACCGTATTTCGGTCCGCCGGGGAGTGGCGAACAGCTTCTTCCTCACCGTGAACACGGGTGTCGTGGCGGTTCTCGGGACGCAGGATGTGCGCTGGTACCTGCCCGTGGCCGGCATCGTCTTCTCGGTCACCTGGTGGGCGATGCTCAAGAGCTACCGAGATCTCAACGCGGCGAAGTTCGAGCTGATCGTCGCCATGGAGGACCGGCTCCCCGTGAAGGTGTTCGCCGACGAGTGGCAACGGCTGCGACGTGAGCCATCGCCGCTGGCGCTCCGGCTTTCCGCGTTCAGGCCCTGGCTTGGCCAGTACCGCGAGCTAGGGCGTGTGGAGCGCCTCGTCCCGTGGGTCTTCTGTGTGCTCTATGTCGCTGAGATCGTGCGCCAGCTCCTGAGCTGACCCGACGGGTCACCGCTTGCTATCTGTCACCCACTCAGCGATAATCGGCGCAGGGGAACCTGCGTAGGGGGGTCAGGTTGTGAGCACGATCAGTGAAGGCGCCGCGGTAGCCGGCGACCTCGACGACGGCGCGTTCACGATCTTCATCAATTACCGGCGCGGCGACGAGGCCGGTTACGCCCGCGAGATCTTCAACCGCGCGGTGGAGGCGTTTGACCGGGACTCGGTGTACTTCGATGTCGCGGAAGAGGGTGGGGTGCAATGGCTCAACGAGCTCTACGCCGCCGGACGCCGCTCGGGTGTGTTCGTGTCGGTGATCGGGCCCAACTGGCTGTCGTTGTTGACCGCCCGCACGCCCGACGACCCTGACTATGTGCGCGCCGAGATCCGGTCGGCGCTCATGGACTGGCCGGGCATCATCCTCCCCGTCCTCATCGACACCCGGGTTCCGGAGCCCTCGAAACTGCCCCGGAGCCTGCGCGGGCTCTTCAGGGCCCAGGCGATCTCTCTCCGCCACGCCGAGTTCGAGACCGACGTCGAGATACTCATCCAGAGGCTCCACACATTCAGGGCGATGAATCCCGCCGAGCGAGCCGACTACCGCCGCCTCCAGCTTGCCGCGATGGCGGAGGTGCCGATCCCACGCCGTGAGCGAACGGCGCGTGCCGAGGTCCCGGCTCCGACCGACGCCCATTTCGAGGACGTCACCGATGCGCTGCTCGCGGGTACCGCGGTGCCGCTGCTCGGTCTGTGCGTGCGCGGGTCGCTGCCGGACGGCCGCGATCTGGCCAACAAGCTCGCGAAGGAGTTCGGGCTTGACGAGGGGTCCGGTGATCTCGCCGAGATCGCCCAGCGTGTGGCGATGACCAAGGGCGAGAGCCGTCTCTATCGAGCGCTGACGGCGTTGCGCATCTCCGAGGCGCAGCCGACCGCCCTGCATCGCCTGCTCGCCGACTTCCCCGGCCTGCTCCGCAGACGCGGCTTATCGCCCTGTCATCAGATGATCGTGACGACTGGTTACGACCACGCGCTGGAGCGGGCCTTCGAGGATGTCAACGAGCCGTTCGATCTCGTGGTCTACGTCCGCCAGGAGAAGTGCTTCGTTCACATCCCGTGGGACGACCTCGCGGTCAGCCCGACGGCCACGCTCATCACCAACCCCGACGAGTACTACGGGTTGCCCCTCGAGGAGGACCTGACACTCAGTCGCACGACCATCGTCAAGCTCCACTATGAGGCTGACGGCGCGGAAGGCGCCGTGCACTGGAAGGACAACTTCGTGGTCACCGAGGATCACTACATCGACTACCTGCCCAGCCGTCTCCCGCGCCAGGTGCTGGAGCGGGTCACCAGCGGCCAATGCATGTTCCTGGGCTACAGGCTCAGTGATTGGTACGCCCGGGTGCTGTTGCGACGCATCTGGAACGGGCAGAGCCCGACCGAGAACTCGTGGGCTGTCGAGGACGACCCGGACGTGATGGAGAAGGCGTCGTGGGGGGCGATCGCCAGGACCGACCTCTTCGACAGCCCGCTCTCCGAGTACGCCGACCGGCTTCGCGCGACGCTCGAGGCGCGCCTCGCGGCCGGCGGGCAGGAGTGAGTCGGGACGGCCGGTCGCGTGTCCGGTGTGACCTTGGCAGCCGAGCCTGAGCGGAGCGCGCAGGCGCTCCCGCAGTCCCCCTACCAGGGGCCATACCCGTTCGGCGTCGAGGACGCCAAGTGGTTCTTCGGCAGAGACGCGGAACGCAGGATGATCATCTCTCACCTGCGTACCTCGCGCCTGACGCTCCTCTACGCGGAGAGTGGTGTGGGCAAGACGTCGCTCCTCAGCGCCGGGGTCGCCGCGAGGCTGCGCACCCTCGCGTCAGACGCCACGTCGCAACGCGGCTCCCCTGGATTCGTGCCCGTCGTGTTCCGCTCCTGGAACGACGACCCACTGACCGGATTGATCCAGGCCATCGCCACGCAGACAGCCGCATCGTCCGCCGCCGCCGACACGACGGGGCGCCACGCAGCAACCGGACCCCCCAGAGGGCCACTGGCGACCGCATTGGCTGAGGCCATCACCGCACTGCGGACCACCGTGCTGGTGATCCTCGATCAGTTCGAGGAGTACCTGGGGAGCCGGCGCGACCCCGCGCAGACGAGCCGGTTCGCGACGGAGCTGGCGGAGTGCATCAACTCCCTCGAGCTACGCGCTCACTTCCTCATCGGCATCCGCGAGGACGCCTACGGCAAGGTCGGCGACTTCTTCGGGGGTCGCATCGTGAACCCGTATGAGGACTACATCCATCTCGGCTACCTGACCAAGGCGGCAGCCCGGGCGGCGATCACCGAGCCCGTGCGCGTCTACGCCGAGTCGCTCCCCGCAGGCCAGGAGGTCCGGATCGAGCAGGGCCTGGCCGATGCCGTGCTCGCCGGCGTGGTGAAGGGCGGCGATCCCGCCGGCTCAGGGCCTCTGGGCGATCGCCCCGGGCTCACCGTCAATGGGGACGGCGATGAGATCGAGGCCCCGTTCCTGCAGCTCGTCATGGACCGGCTGTGGGACTGGGAACGGGAGCACCACTCGAACACGCTCCGCAAGGACACCCTGCAGCTGCAGCTCGGCGGGGTCAAGCGGATCGTCCGTGATCACTTCGACAGGGCGCTGAAGGCGCTCTCGACCGAAGACCTCAAGATCGCGACGCACATGTTCAAGGCGATGGTGACGCCGTCGGGCACCAAGCTCGCACTCAGCGCCCGCGACCTGGCTCAGTCGATCGAGTCAGACGAGACGCGGATCCGGGCGATCCTGCAGACGCTCGGAGCTCAGCGCATCGTGCGCTCGGTGGATCCGGCCCCTGGCTCGGCCGAGGAGCGCTACGAGATCTTCCACGACTCGTTCACGGCGCCGATCCGGGACCTCCTGGAGGCCGAGCGACGCAAGCGCCTCGAGGACGCCGCCAGACGCTCCCGCAAGGTGGCGCTGGTGGTCGGTGGTCTGCTGCTCGTCGCGGTTCTGGCCGGCATCGCTGCCGTCCTGGGCCTGATCTCGGCGCGGGATGCGCGCAACGCCGCGCGCCATTCGCGCAATGTCGCCACACAGGAGAAGCAGGCCGCGCAGAGCTCGGCCCGGCAGGCCACCGAGCTCGCCCTGACCACGCGGGCCCAGGCGCAGCTTGGCGCCCGGCCCGACGTGGCGCTGCTCCTCCTGCTGGCCGCCTATCGCGAGAGCCCATCTCCCCTGGCGCAGCGGACGCTGGCCACGACGCTCACCTCAGCCGTGGACACCGGAGCCGTCGGCGTGATGCACGGGCACACCGATGCGGTCGAGACCGTCGCCTTCAGCCCCGGGTCCCACACGCTCGCCTCCGGAAGTGCCGACCACACCGTCAGGCTGTGGCGTGTCTCGGGGACCCAGCATTACCCTCTCGGCCCGCCGCTGCCCGAAGGGGGTCCCGTCTTCAGCGTTGCCTTCAGCCCGGACGGCAGGACGCTCGCGTCCGGGACGTTTGACCGAATCGTCCTGTGGAACGTGACCAGCCCGGGGCTGCAGACGACGATCGCCGATCCCGGCGGCGCGGTGAACAGCGTCGCCTACAGCCGCGACGGAGGGTTGCTGGCCGCGGGGGACGCGGACGGCACCGCGCTGGTCCTCAACACATCGAACGGGCGGCGTGTCCACCTGCCCGTGTCCACGTTCAGGCCCGTCACCAGTGTGGCCTTCGATCCCGCCGGCGGCCTGCTCGCGGCCGCGAGCGGCTTCGGCGTCTCGCTGTGGAGCACGCGGACCGATCGAGAGGTCGGTTCGCTCGTGGGCCACGTCGGTCTGATCAACGCCGTCGCGTTCAGCGCGGGCGGAACGACGGTGGCCGCCGCCGGCAACGGGAAGATCGCATTCTGGGACGTGGCCACGCGACGCCCCATCCCTCCGATGATCCGCGGACCGGGGAACATCTTCTACAGCCTTGCCTTCGGTCCACGCGGTGACACCCTGGCCGCCGGCGGACCCGGCGTCGTGGACGTCTGGAACAGCACCACCCACGCCCCCGTCGGCAGCCCACTCGCGGGCCATCACGGCGCTGTCTACGGCGTTGCCTTCAGTCCCGACGGCCGGCTGCTCGTCTCCGCCGGGGCGGATCGGACCATCCGGATCTGGCGGCCGCCGATCGCGGTGCGGTTCGGGCGCCCGCTCCTGACCACCGGTCGTGCCATCTGGACGACAGCGCTCAGCCCCGATGGGCGAATGATCGCGGCGGCGGGGCGCGCAGGCGTGATCCAGCTCGCCGATGCCCTCACCGGACGGCCCGAGGGCACGCTGGCGCCGCACTCGGGACCGATCCATCAGGTGGCGTTCGACCCGAGCCGCCAGCTTCTCGCGGCCGCGGGCAACAACGGGAAGATCACGGTCTGGAACCCCATCACCCGCCAGCCGGTCGGGCGGCCGATGTCGGTGGGCGTCAGACCGGTGTTCTCGATCGCGTTCGATCCCCGCGGTGACCTCCTCGTCTCGGGAGATGCGTATCGAGACGTGCGGCTGTGGAGTGTCGCCACCCATCGCCCGCTTGCCGTCCTGCACGGGCATCTCGGTGCTGTGTATGCGGTCGCCTTCGCCCGGAACGGGACCGAGTTCGCCTCCGGGGGCAGCGACCGCCGGGTGTTCGTCTGGAGCACGCGCGCACGGCGACCGCTCCAGACGATCGCGCAGGACGACGGGGTCTTCAGCCTCGCCTTCGCACCGGCGGGCGACGCGCTGGCGGTGGGCGGCGCTGACGACACCGTCCGGATCTGGCATGCGACCCCCAGCGGTCAGCTCGTGGCACCGGTCGTCCTCGTCGGCCACTCCAGCTTCGTCCGCGGCCTCGCCTTCAGCGGGGATGGCTCGATGCTGGCCTCCGCCTCATCGGACTCCACCCTCCGCTTGTGGGACGCGGCGAGTGGTCAGGAGATCGGAAACCCACTCACGGGCAACGCTCGCGGTGTCGAGAGCGTCGTGTTCGGCCGCAACGGAGCGTTCCTGGTCTCAGGGGGCGACGACGGCACCGTACGCGAGTGGCCGGCGATCAACGCCCCGTCGACCTTTGCCGCCCTGCGCCTGCGGGTGTGCGACTTCCTCGGCGCCGGTCTCAGCCGGACCGAGTGGACGCAGTACGCCCAGGGCGCCGGCTTCGAGCAGACCTGCCCGCGAGTCACCGCCGGCTGAGAGGACTATCTCAGCGCGGCGGGAAGCAGCGCGGGGACGAAGCGCAGGATGCGCCGGTCGAGCACCTGGTCGGGCTCGATGGCGCCGGCGGGGGTGATGCGATAGAAGCCCGGTCGGCATCCGTCGCGGAGGTGCTCGCAGATCACGCCACCGTCGCGAGTGGGATGGGCGAGCATCAGCCCGGGCGTCGCGCTTCGCAGCAGCCGGAAGCTGACCACAGCGGCGTCGGTGACGGACTCGATGACGGGCGGGGCGGGCGGTGCGAGTGCGAGCATGATCGGTGGGGAGGCGTCGAGGGTCGGCGTTCTCCTCTCTTGATCGGACGCTGAGGCCCAGGGGTTGAGTCCGAATCCCCCGGGCCTCCAGCGCAGGGCCGCCCCAGGGCCCATTCCAGGCTGCGACGGCGCGCCGTCTCACCCACCGGCCGCGGGATGAATGTTCTGGTTGACGTGGAACACGTTGTCCGGGTCGTACCGGGCCTTGATGCGGGCGAGCCGGTCGTAGTTGTCGCGGTAGGTGGCGCGGACGCGATCCTGCCCCTCGTCCATCATGAAGTTGACGTATGCGCCGCCGGCCGAATACGGATGGGTTGCATCCCAGTAATCGACGCACCAGTCGCGGATCGCGCCGGCGTTGCCCGGATCGGGATCGACGCCGAAGATGACCTCGGCCCATTGCGCGCCGCGGTAGCTGAAGGCCGTGTCGGCCGAGTCGACGTCGTGCGCGGCGCCATCGATCGGGTACAGGTGCATGGTCGAGTGCATCGACGGCAGCTTCTGGCCCCATTCGAGATGGCGCTCGATGAGGTCGTCGGACAGCTCGTTGACGAAGTCCGCGCGCCAGTAGCACTGCAGGCCCTTGGTGTAGAGCCCGTCGAACAGGCTCTGCAGAGCGGGGTGCGGGACGGGGCCGACGCCATGAAGCAGCGGAGTCCCGACCTCGTGGACCGGCGCGAGCAGGCGCGTCGCCTCCTCCTCGGACCCGACGATGCACCACATGACCGCGCACACCTTGCGCAGATGGAGCTCCTCCGGGAACAGGTCCACCGGCGGCACCGTCATCAGGGCAAAGAAGCCGTTGACGGCGCGCGGCGCCGCGGGCATGAAGTCCCGGTAGAAGCGCATCACCTCGGGGGTCTGCTCGATCGGCCAGAAGGTGGGGCCGGCCATGACGGTGGCGCCGACCGGATGCGTGCGGAACTCGAACGAGGTGACCACCCCGAAGTTCCCTCCGCCGCCGCGCAGCGCCCAGAACAGATCAGGATGCTCGTCGGCGCTGGCGTGCACCTGCGAACCGTCGGCGAGGACCACGTCGGCACCCACCAGGCTGTCAATGGTCAGCCCGAAGCGACGCGTCAGATGGCCAAGGCCGCCGCCGAGCGTGAGCCCGCCGACGCCCGTGGTCGAGATGATCCCCGACGGCGTGGCCCGCCCGTACTCGGCGGTGGCCTGGTCCACCTGCCCCCACGTGCATCCGCCCCCGACGCGTACGCGGTCGGCCTTGGCATCGACGGTCACGTCGGCCAGCCCGGCCAGGTCGATGACCAGGCCGTCGTCGACGACGCCGAGTCCGCCGCCATTGTGCCCGCCGCCGCGGACCGCGATCGCCGTGTCGTGAGCACGGGCGAAGGCGATGGCGCGCGCGACGTCGTCAGGACTCTCGCAGCGGACGATTGCCGCAGGTCGTCGGTCGATCATGCCGTTGTGGACGGCGCGGGCCTCGTCATAGCCCGCATCTCCAGGCCCGATGATGCGCTGGTTGAGGTCTGACAGCTCGCGACGCGCGGCGTCGGCGAGAGACGTGGTGGCGGTCATGTGATGCTCCCCGGTGTAGGTGGCCGTCGAGCCGGTGGCTCGCCAACGACCGTACGCCCGGCCCGGCGGGCTGTCATGACCCGGTTTGACCCACTTTCGCGAGGAGTTGGACCCAGCCGGGCGGGGGTGGCATGATCAGATCTGACTAGGGGAGCCGTACACGATTGCTGGTATGGGCAAGCTTCCGGGACCACTTCGCCTCACTCCATCGTTTCCGTTCGCAGGCCGCTCGCGTGAGCTGGCGACGCTGCGCATGCTCACTCCCCGGGCCGACGGCGAGGGGCTGCGCTTCGCGCTGATCGGCGGCGAGGCGGGATCGGGCAAAAGCCGGCTCGTGCACGAGTACGCGCAGGGCGCGGCCGCCGGAGGTGCGCTGGTGCTGTACGGCGCCTGTGACTCGGTGGTCAGACGTCCCTACGGGCCCTTCGTCGAGGCGATCGACCAGCTCCTGCGCAACGTCGACGAGGGAACGCTGCCGGCCGATCTCGGCGGCCATGCCGAGGAACTCGCCCGCCTGGTGCCTGACCTCGCCCAGCGGTTCGGCGAACGGCCGCCTCCGGTTGCCGCCGATCCCGATACTGAGCGCCATCGTCTGCACGGCGCGGTGGGTGACCTCCTGGCCGCGGCCGGCCGCAGCGTTCCTCTCGTCGTCGTGATCGAGGACGGCCACTGGGCCGATACGCCCACGCTGCTCCTCCTCCGCCACCTGGCGCGCGGGGGTGCCGAGGCGCGCGCGCTGGTGCTCACCACCTTTCGAGACACCGACGCAGAGGTGCCGGAGGCGTTGTCGGCCACGCTGGTGGACCTGCGGCGCTCCGAAGGCGTGGTACGCCTGCGCTTGGACGGTCTGACTGCCGACGAGATCAGTGACTTCGTCGCGCGCGCGGTGGGTGACGAGCAGGTCGCGGATCTGCCGCAGGTCGCCGGGCTCCTGTTCGAGCTCACCGGCGGCAACGCCTTTCTGATGACCGAGCTGTGGCGCACCCTGCTGGAGAGGGACGCGATGGCGATCTACGACGGCGGGCCCCGGCTGGCCAGCGCCCTGGCCGAGCTCGGGAGCCCAGAAGGCGTGCGCGAGGTCGTCAGCCAGCGGCTCGCGCGGCTGGACGCCGGCACGACCGGGCTCCTCGAGCTCGCCGCCGTCGCCGGACCGGAATTCGACCTGGCTGCCATCACGGGGTCGGGCATGGACGACGAGGAGCGGGCGGCCGCGCTGGAGGAGGCGATCGCCCACGGAATGATCGAGGAGGTCCCCTCGTCCCAGATCGCGTTCCGGTTCACACACGAGCTGGTCAGGCGCGCGCTGTATGACCGGATGCCCCGACTGCGGCGAGCCGAGCTGCACCTGCGTGTCGCCGAAGCCCTCGAGGAGGCCCGCGCGAGCGGGAGCAGCCGCGGCCTGGCCGCGCTCGCCTACCACTTCGGCGTCGCCGCGCCGGTGGACGGGCCGGACCGCGCGATCGAATACTCCCTGTTGGCGGGCCGCTCGGCGCTGAGCGCGCTGGCCTTCGACGAGGCCGCGGCCCGCTTTGCCTTCGCGCTCGAACTCGGTATCGGCGACGTGCGCCGACGGGCCGAGACGGAGCTGGAGCTCGGCACCGCGCGCTTCCGGGCCGGCGGCTCTGACGACGCGATGGCGGCGTTCCGCGCGGCCGCGCAGATTGCCCGGGACATCCACGATCCGACCCTGCTGGCGAGCGCCGCGGTGGGTTTCGAGGAGGCGTGCTGGAGGCCGGGCATCACCGACGAGGGCGCCGTCGAGCTGCTCGAGGAGGCCTCACGTGCGCTCGGGACCGAGGACTCAGAGCTTCGCGTCATGCTCCTCGCCGGGCTGGGCCGCGCCTACGCGTTCATCGGCAACTACGCGGCGAGCGATGTCGTCCGGCACCGCGCGATCACGATGGCGCGCGGCCTGGGCGATCGGCTCGGCTTGGCGACGGTGCTCGTCCGGTCCTACTGGTCGCTGGGCGACGGCAACCTGGACCAGACCCTGGAGATGCTGGCCGAGGCGCGCGAGCTTGCCGAGGACCTGGGCGCCAGCGACCTGCGGACCGAGGCGATGCAATGGCGGGGCGCCGGGCTGATCACCCGCGGCGACCTGCGCGTGGCCCGGCGCGAGCTCGCCGACGTGCACGCACTGGCGGCGCGGCTGCGCCAGCCGTTCTCCTTGCACGTCGCCGAGCATTACGCGTCGACCATCGCGCTGTGCATGGGAGAGCTCGCCGAGGCCGAGGCGGCCGCCAACCGTTCGCACGAGTGGAGCCGGCTCCTCACCGGTCGGGCCGCAACAGGGACCTACGGGATCCAGATGTTCGGCATCCGACGGGAGCAGGGACGCCTGGCCGAGCTCGCCCCGGTCGCGAGGGTGCTCGCCGCCGGCGGGGGCCAGCAGGGCGTGTGGCGCCCGGCCTTCGCCGCGCTGCTGGCCGAGCTTGGCATGGAGGACGACGCCCGGCGTGAACTGGCGCGCGTGCATCGGGAGGGCCTGGACGTATATCGCTCGAGGCTCTGGGTGGCGTCGCTGAGCTACCTGGTCGACGCCATCACGCTCGTCGGCGATGAGACGCTGGCCGGCCTTCTGTACCCGGAGCTGGCGCCCCTCACCGGCGCCAACGTGGTGATCGGGCACGGCGTCGCCTTCTACGGCTCGGCGGATCGCTACCTGGGGAGCCTCGCGGCGACGCTGCGCGATCACGACCGCGCGATCGAGCACTTCGAGCGCGCGCTGGCCGCCAACCGCGCCATGGGTGCGCAGACGTGGGTCGCGCACACGCTGTTCGAGTTTGGCCGCGCGCTGGGGACGCGGGGCCGGCGCGACGATGACCGGCGCGCCTCGACGCTGCTCACCGAGGCCGCGGCGCTGGCCGAGCGGATCGGCATGCCCCTGTTGCTCGCGCGCGCCCGGGCCCAGGGGGCCCAGGGCCGGCGAGCGGCGACGCCGCCCGACGATCTGTCGGGGCGGGAGGTCGATGTCCTGCGACTGGTCGCCGCAGGACTGAGCAACCGCGACATCGGGCAGGAGCTCTTCATCAGCGGCCACACCGTGGCCAACCACGTGCGCAGCATCCTGCGCAAAACCGGTGCGGCGAACCGCACCGAAGCCGCCGGCTACGCCCACCGCCATTCCCTTCTCGACACCGGCGACAGCCAGTAGCATCACCCCATGCCGCTGTACGTCATCGAGCGCCGCTTCGCCGAGCAACTCCAGATGACCGGCGACGACGTGAACCTGATCGAGGAGATCAACGCCGACGAAGGCGTGAGCTGGCTGTTCTCCTTTCTCAGCGCCGACCGCTACCGCACCTACTGCCTGTACGAGGCGCCGAGTCCTGACGCGATCATGGCCGCGGCCAAGCGAGCGGGAATCCCAGCCGATGCGGTCACCGAAGTGAGCCGCGTCACCGCCGACACGTTCCGTTAGCGCGCAGTCGACGTCCTGGGGATCGCGTCGCGGTCAGTCGTCCTCGTCGTCGTCACCGGAGTCATCCAGCAACGGCGGGATCTCCCCGGCGATCAGACGTCCGTGCGCGGCGTCCCAATCGACCGGCGCGGCGAGCAGCGCTTTGAGCGTCGCGATGTCCTCGTCGAGGACGGCAAGGTCGTCGCGTAACTGTTCACAGGCGTCGTCGTCGAGCTCCGCGGCGCGCGTCTGCAACTGGTGCGCAATGTTCGCGATCGTGCCGCTCGACTCGGTCATCAGCCACCGCAGCCGCCGGAGCAGTTCGCCGGCCCCAGGCTCCTCCGGCCGCTGGGAGTGCGGCGACGAGTCGGCTCCGACCACGGCCGGCTGCTCGCGCATGTGGATCGTGACGTGGATATCGACGCCGGTCACGACCCCGGCGTGGGACCGGCTGTTCTCAGAGTGGGGGCTGCTCATGGCGGTGACGTCTCGTTCAGGCCGTGCGCCCGGGCGTCGCGCGACCCCCGGGGCGATGTGTTGTTAGTCGAAGTACATATCGCACGTTGCGCCGGCGGTTACCGCCACGCGGGCATGATTTACGCAACTCATAGACGCGGCAGGACCGTGGGATAGTGGGACGGCCAATGGACCCAGGGGAAGCCATCCCGGCCGGCGATCGGGGAGAATCACCCGGCCGGCGCCGGAGTGCGCGCGGGCTGGTGGCGGTGGCGGTTGGGCTCGCGACAATGGCGGTGGCGCTGTCGTACGCGGGCCGCGCGGTGCTCCGCCCGGGCCCGTTCGCCGACCGGGCGCTCGCCGCGCTGCACGACCCGGCGGTCCAGGGTGACGTGGCCGATCATGTGACGAACGCGGTCACGGGGATCGGCGGAGGGGATCTCGTGGCGGTGCGGCCCCTGGTGCGCGCGGTCGCGGGGGGGATCGTCGGGGGTCAGGCGTTTGCGGCGCTGTTTCGCAGGGCGATTGTCGAAGCGCACGACGCCGTGGTCGCTCGCGGCGATGGGCGCGTGCTGATCACCGTCGGCGATCTCGGTGTGCTCGTCCAGGGCGTTCTGGAACGGCTGGCTCCAGCGGCGGCCCGGAGGATCGGGGCCGAGCGGGCGCCGACGCTGTTCACGCTGCATCCCGGCGGCGTCGTGATCGATGTCGTGGAGCGCGGCCAGACGCATCTACTCCGCCTCGTGGGTCCTGGCCGTGCTGGCGGCCATCGCGGCGGGGGGCGCGCTGCTGCTCTCCGGGGACAGGCGCCGCACCACGTGGCAGCTGGGGATCGGTCTGCTGGTGGGTGGGTTGACGCTGGCCGGTGCTCGTGACGCTCGGGCGCGAGATCGCCGTGCAGCTCGCGCCGGCGGGCCGCGGGCCGGCAGTCGGTGCCGTGTGGACGGCGTTCCTGGGCGGCCTGCGGGTCCAGGCGCTGCTACTCGCGGGCGCGGGCGCCATCGTGGCCGGCGCCACCTCGGGGCAGCTCGGCCGCGCCGGCGGTCAGGCATGGCGAGCGGGCGTGTGGCTGGTGCGACCCGGCCCGGGGGCATCGTCGCCGCCGGCGGCGGCCGGCGCGATCGGTCTCATCGCGCTCGGCGTGCTCATCGTCCTTACACCCGGCGCGGCGCTCACCGCCACCGCGCAGCTGGCCGGCCTCTACGTCGTGTATCGCGGGGTGGCGGCGACCGCCATGGCGCTCGCGCGCGCCGCCGGAACCCGATCACCGGCGCGCCGGCCGGTGGGACGGGTGGCCGGAAGGGCCGGCGCGGCGGTCGCGGTGGCGGTGGTCGCGGTCGCCGGCGTCATCATCCTCAGCGGCGGTGGAGATGAAGCGCCGGCCGCCACACCGCTGACGTGCAACGGCTTCGTCGCGCTGTGCAACCGCCCGCTGAATGACGTCGCCCTGGCGGCGACGCACAACGCGATGGCCTCGGTCACGCTCCCGCGCTGGTTCTTCGGGCAGCAGGACGGCACGATCCGCGACCAGCTCGATCAGGGAATCCACGGGCTGCTGATCGACACCTATTACGGCTTTGCTGTGCGCGGCGGTGTGCGCACCGACCTGGAGACGCTGCCCAAGCGCAACGTCGCCGAGGAGCAGCTCGGCGCGCCGGCGGTCAACGCGGCGACGCGGATCCGGTCACGGCTGCCGGCGGGCACCGGAGGTGAGCGTGGGATCTTCCTGTGTCACGGCTTCTGCGAGCTCGGCTCGGTCACCCTCGCCTCGGCCCTGTCCGATCTGCGGTCCTTTCTCGTGTCACACCCAGGCGAGGTGCTGGTCGTCATCAACCAGGACGAAGGTGTCACGCCCGCTGACATCGAGAAGGCCTTCGCGCAGGCGGGGCTTCTCGACCTCGTCTACCGGGGCCCGCTCGGGCCATTCCCGACCCTGCGCCAGATGATCGACTCCAACCAGCGCCTGTTGGTCATGGCCGAGAACGATGCGGGCGACATTCCGTGGTACCGCCTCGCCTACGCGCACGCGCTTCAGGAGACGCCATTCCGGTTCACCGGCGCCGCCCAGCTGACCGACTCCGCGAAGCTCGCCGCGAGCTGCCGTCCTCACCGCGGGCACCAGCGCAGCCCCGCTGTTCCTGCTCAACCACTGGGTTGACACCTCGCCCGCGCCGCGTCCGTCACTGGCCACGGTCGTCAACGCTCGCGCGGCGCTGCTGCAGCGCGCACGCACCTGCCAGCGCATTCGCGGCCGGCTCCCCAACCTCATCGCCGTCGACTTCTATCGCCGGGGAGACGTGCTCGGGGTCGTCGACACGCTGAACGGCGTGCCCCGATGAGCGGTGAGATCGCCCGGATCCGGCGTGTGCCGCGCGAGCTCGTCGGTCTGTACTGGGACTCGGGAGTGGCCAACGACGTCCCGGCGCTCGCCTGGTTTCTCATCTCGTCGCTGGTGCCGCTGGCCCTGGGCCTCACGGCGCTGGCGGCCGTCGCGCTGGGCGACTACTCCCGGGCCCAGGAGCTGTCGGCCCGGATCTCCGAGGTGCTGCCCAAGGACGCCCACGATCAGATCGTCGATCTCATCCTGCGCACCAAGGAGCAATCACCGCTGCTCATCGCGGGCTCGATCGCCGCGATGGTGTGGGTCAGCTCGGGAGTCGTGGGAGTACTGGAGCGCTGTCTGCACCGGCTACTGGCCCGCCCGAGCGCCGGAATCGTGGTCGGCAAGCTTCGCAACCTGGGGGTCGCCACCGTCGTGGCCATCCTGATCGTGCTGATGGTCGTCGTGGCCACGGCGGGCACCGACCTCGTCCGGCGTCTGAACATCGACCCGGCGATCGTCCGGCTCGCGGTTCCGCTGGCGTCGCTCGGCTTGACCACACTGCTGTGCGGCGCGGTCTTCCGCACACTGGTGGGTACATCGCTGCGATGGCGGGCGACATGGGCGGGCGCTGCGGTCAGCGGCCTCGTCCTCAACATCACCCCGACCGTCGCCGGCTACTACCTGCGCCTCGTGTCCGGGAGAACTCCCGTCGGGCTGTTCCTGATGCTCGCCGGTGTGCTCTTCACCTGTTATCTCGCCGCACTCGGTCTGCTCCTCGGCGCCGCCGTCACGGCACGCGTACAGCTGGGTCACCGGTTGCGGACATGACCGGCGGCCAGCCGCCCGAGCTCGAAGGCCGCGGTGCCGGTGGTGACCACCGGGTCCTGCGCGGCGAACTCGTGCAGTGCCTGCTCGTCGTCGGTCTCGACCACCGCCAGGCCGTAGGAGTCCGCGTCGGTCAGGACCGGGCCGAACACGACCATGTCGCCGCGCTCGAGGTACGGTCGCCAGTGGGCGGCGTGGCGGTTCATGATCTCCCGCTCGGCGTCGGTCAGGGTCTGGGCGTAGTTCGGGCGCGGGGCGATGAGGCGCAGGACGAAGGTCGGCATGGGCTGACTCTACGCCTTGGTACGGCTGATACGCTGCTCTGAAGGGAGCACCAGCGTGACGCCGACGCCTAGCGAGTGGCAGCGCCAATCTGAGTCTCTGGAGCCGCTGAAGTTCGGAGTCCGGATTGCCCGTCGAGTGTCAGCCGGGTGCCGTCGTGCCCGTGACGGCTGATGAAGCATGCGCCGTGTCTCGCCGGAAGGTCGTGCTGAGCCTGTTCGGCGGGCTGGCGGTGACCTGCTTGTTGGGCGTTGTCCTCGCCGGTCGGCGCAGTGAGTTCACCGCCGCGCTGAACAGCGCTCCGATCTGGTTGCTGGGGATCGCGGTTCTGCTGCAGATCGTCGCGCTGCTCGCGCGCACCGAGGCCTGGCTGGTCTCCGTCCGCGCGGCGGGCGGTTCGGTGGGCCGGCGGCTCCTGTTCCGCGCCGCCGGCGTCGGCTACCTGGCGAGCGTGATCAACGGATCGGTCGGGATGGCCGCCCGGATCGCGTCGTTGCGCCGCGTCGCCCCGCGCAGCTCGCCCCGGGTGCCGGCACTGCTCGCCGCCGAGGTCCCGATCATCACCTTCGAGGTCGCCCTCGCGGCCGTGTTCTCGTTCACCCTGGTGGCGCCGCTCGGCGTCCCATGGTGGATCCCCGCGATCGCCGTCGCACTGATGGCCGCGGTCGTGATCGGCCTGCGGCGATTCTCCGAGCACCATCAGCTGGGGCTGTGGGCTGGGCTTGCCGTGATGCGCGGTAAGGGCCGCGGTCGGCTCATCGGGTTCACCCTGCTGGCCGTGTGCGCTCAGATCGCGCGCAACTGGCTGATGCTGCACGCGGTCGGCGAGGACGTCTCGGTCTTCGATGCGATGGCGCTCCTCATCGCGATGTTCACGCTCGGGCAGTTGCCGATCGGGCCGAGTATCGGGCCGGCGGCCGCGGTGCTCATCCTCGGCGCCCACGGCGACGCCATCAGCGCCGCCGCCGGCGTCCTCCTCGCCGTGACGGGACTCATCGGATCGATGTGCTACGCCGCGTGGGCGCTCACCGACAGGCTCGCGATGGGCCGGCTCGCGCCGAGCCCAGAGGTCCTTCCGGCGCCCGCCGTCCCGCTCTCCTCGGCCTGACGACAGCCTCATCCCGATCGGGTGATGACCGGTCAGGCGGTCCTCCTCGACACTGAACCTCTACGCCGGCGTGTAGGCGGGACTCGACGAGGCGGGCATGGACCGATGAGCAGTGCACACCAGCCTCGCGAGCAGGAGTCCGATCGGGCCACGGGCGAGGCCCCGATCCACGCAGAGGAGACCTGGTCGACGCGGCTCGCTCGGTTCGCGCGCGCCGTGCGCGAGGGCGACGAGACGATGGTCCAGGAGATCGTCCTGCGCCTGAGCCAGCGAAACCGGGCGCTCGCTCCGCTCGCGTTGGCGGTGGGCGGCGTGGTGATGCTCTTCACCGGGCTGAAGCTGTTGTTCTCGAACTGGCGGCTGACGCTGGTTCAGGTGCTGCCGGCCATGTGGATCACGGTCGCGACGCTCGACCTCAAGGCCCACGTGCTGCACGGCAAGACGTTTCACGTGGTGCGCGGCCCGATCCTGATCCCGATCGCCCTGGTCATCATTGCGATCACCGCGGCCAGTTTCTTCCTCAACGCCGTGTTCGGGTTCGCGATCATCCAGACCGGAGCGCCCGAGATCCGCCCCGCGGTCACCCGAGCCCGCTCACATCTTTCGACGATCCTCGGCTGGGGTAGCGGGGTGGGCCTGCTGCTCGCCGGCGCCACCACCGTGGCCACCCGCTGGGGGCGTCCGTGGTTCGCGCTCTCGCTGGGCCTGGTGATCGGCGTGATGATGGTCTGCTACGTCGCGGTCCCCAGCCGGCTGATCGGCGTCAAGCCGACCTATTCACGGCGCGAGAAGCTCACCGCGGGCGCCGTCGGCGGGGCGATCGGAGCCGTCGTCTGCACGCCTCCGTACCTGCTCGTGCGGGCCGGCATTCTCATGCTCTCCATCCGTGTGCTCGTCATTCCGGGCATCCTCGTCATCGCGGTGGGCGCCACCCTCAGCGCGGCCGCCACCAGCGCCGTCAAGGCGGTCAAGATGAGTACGAAACTGGTCGCTCCCAACGAGCACGACCCCGGCGCGTGAGGCTCGTGCGACGGCCGGGTCCGGATCAGCGGCCCGAGAGCGCGATGCGCGCCAGCCGGCGGATCGCGTCGAGAGGATCGGCGGGCATGTTCGCCGACGGCGACGCGCCGGGATGCTGGGGTGCGATGCGGACGCGCAGCGCGGCCGGGCGCGCCCGGAAGCGCAGCGGGGGCTCCAGTTGCACCGCCTCGCCATCGATGCCGGCCGCGACGATCTGATCCGATTCCACCTCGAAGGACGGCGCGGTCCATTGCTGGACATGGTGGGAGGAGCCCTCGCCGGCGTCCTGGGCTCCGATCACCGCGATCCCGAGCTGGCCCTCATCGAGGCGCGGCCGGGTGCCTGAGCCCAGGGCGCGGTTCAGCCGATAGCGATCGTTGGAGACCAGCACAACGGCGCTCGTCTGATGGCGGCGAGCATCGGACCCCACCCAGGACAGCGCGAAGCCTCCACCGCCCGGCCCGAGCACCGTGGGCACCGTGTCGGCAAGCGTGCGGAGCTTCGCGTCACGGTAGGAGGCGTTCTGGACCGCTTCGGCGTAGACGCCGAGCGAGACGTTGTTGACGAACACGCGACCGTTGACCTCCGCGAGATCGACAACGCGCTCGCCGCCCTTCGTGAAGGCGTCGAGCGCCCCGACGACATCGTCGCGGTCCACGCCGAGGTCGAGCGCGAAATGGTTGCGGGTGCCGGCAGGGACACACACATACGGCAGCCCGTGCTCAGCCGCGATTGCGGCGACGACCGCCTGTGACCCGTCGCCGCCGGCCATCCCGACCGCATCGGCTCCCCCGGCGATGGCCTGGCGCACGATCACCTCGAGGTCGTCGCCCAGATGCAGTTCGATCGGCTCGATGCCCCGGGCGCGCGCCTCGCCGGCGACGTCGAACCGCTCGGCCTTTCCGCCGCCTGATTTGGGGTTGTAGAACAGCACGGGACGCCCGGGCGGCGCCGCGGCGGGCAACTCCGCGTGCGCGGTGAAGGCCTCCCGGGCGGCGGCCAGAGAGAGTCCGACCCCGGCGAGGATCAGGGCGTCGAGCAGCGGCCGTCCCTCGACGATGACCAGGACGATCGCACCGGCTAGCAAGAGGCACGCGGCGATGGCACCGAGGGCGCGCTCGAGCCCGTGGCGAAGCAGCCCCCACCATGCCGCGAGCACGGCCAGCACCAGGCACGCGAGCACGGTCAGGCCATTGGGGAAGGTCTGAACGGCGACGATGGCCGCGAGCACCAGTGAGGCTCCCATCAGCACCAGCGCGGCGATCGCGTTATACCGGCGACTCATGGCCCAGAGAGGATGCCGCCCAGGCGCGTGAGCGCATCGCCCGAAACAGGTGAAAGCGCGCGGCACCGAGCGTGGCAGGATGATGAACGTGAACGAACGAGGCATCGGCTCTGAGGCTTCCGGTTCGGTCAGAGACGGCTGGTTGTCGCGGTCATGGGAGGAGGCCGAGCGCCTCGACCTCGCGGTCTACTCCGCGATCGCGGCCACTCCCAGCCCCACCCTCGACCGAGCGCTGCGCCGCCTCAGCCGAGCGGCCAACTACTCCCGTCTATCGCTGGCTTCGGCCGTCATCCTCGCGACCACGCGCGGCCCCGCCGGTCGCGACGCGGCCGTGACGGGCCTGGCGTCGATCGCGGTGACGTCGGCGACGCTGAACCTCGGGGTCAAGAGGATCGTCCGCCGGCGTCGGCCCGATCGCGTCGCCGAGGCGGTCCCCCTCGCGCGGCAGGTACGGATGCCGTCATCGACCTCGTTCCCGTCCGGGCACTCAGCGGCCGCGTTCGCGTTCGCCACGGGGGCCGGGCACGTGCTGCCCTCGTCGGGGGTGCCGCTGCGTGCGCTCGCCGCTCTCGTGGCGTACTCGCGTGTGCACACCGGCGTCCACTATCCCAGCGACGTGCTCGCCGGCGCGCTGCTGGGAGGCGCGATAGCCCAGTTCACCACCCACGCGTTGGCGCGCGGCGGTCAGCCGTCGTCGCGCTGAGCCCGGAGGGCTACTGGCACTTGGACTTCGATGTCGAGGCGAACGTGCTGACCGAGGTCACGGCGTTCTTGATGTCCAGGGCCACGGCTGCCAGCTGTGTCGCGCTCGGCGACGACGGCAGCGCCTTGATGTCGGTCTGAAGCTTTGAGACCGCGGTGTCGATCGCGGTCGTCTCGTTGGGGAAGTCGCTCTTGGCCGAGGACACGAGACCCTTGGCCTGGCTCTCGATGGTCTGAAGCTGGGTCTTCAGGGAGCTCAACCCCTCACTGGCGCTGACGTTGGACACGGACTTCTGCAGATCGCTCACGTTCTTGCAGAACGCGGGCTTGCTGCTGCCACAGCCGGCGATCAGCGCCACCACGCCGACGAGCAGCACGCTGAGCAGAAGCCGCCGGGTAACAGTGCCAGAATTCATGCTGTCCAGGCTCGCGCGGTCACCGTGAGGGGGCATCACCCTGATGGGGTGATGGCTCGTCGATCTCGTGCGACAGCCTGGCCTTTGCCTCCCGACGCCCGGGAGTGAGGACGCCGGACCCGGCCGCGTGCGAGATCGGATCTCCGCCGCGGCCGCGCAGGATGATCGCGCATCCCACCGCGATCGCGGCGCCGATCAGCGGACCGGCGACGTAGACCCAGTAGGCGTTCCAGTCGCCGCTGACCAGCGCCGGACCGAAGGACCGCGCGGGGTTCATCGATGTGCCGCTGACGGGCGCGGACCACAGGCCGGCCAGGGCGATGTAACCACCGACGCCCAGCGCACCGATGGCACCGACGTTCTGCGCAGCCGACGCGGTGCCGAGGATCACGCTGACGAGCACCCCGGTCAGCGCGATCTCCATCAGGAACGCCTGCCAGTCCCGGTATCCCGACCCGGGCAGCGTCGCCCCGAGGTGCTGGATGTTGCCGAACACCGCGAGGAGGAACAGGCAGGCCAGCGCGGCGCCGACGAGCTGGGTGATGATGTAGCCGGGGACCCGTTTCCACGGGAAGTCGCCGCGCACGGCGAACGCGAGCGACACGGCCGGGTTCAGGTGTGCACCCGACACGGCGCCCATGAACAGGATGATCGCCAGCACCATCAGACCCGGTGCGACGACGGCTGCGGACAGGCTGATCTCGCCCTGCCCGTGCAGGATTCCGCCTCCCGCCGCGACCAGCACCAGCATGAAGGTGCCGAGCAGCTCCGAGAACAACCGGCGGTACTCGAGAGCCGGGTCGTCGAACTGCGTCCGGTCCCCGAACTCGAGCATCAGCAGGTGGTGCGCTCGCTGCGGGTCGTGGACCGTGACGGCTGAGGGGTCGTGAACAGACATGTTGTGTCAACTGCCGTCTCAGAGCGTCGCAGGTGCAGGCGCGCCCGACTCATCTGTTTGGGGTGATGACGCCCGTACGGCCTCCGGACAGCATCGCGTCATCGCTCTCCGTGCCCTCAAACCCGGGGCTCTCGCCGAAACGAGCGCCATGGGACCGGTTCAGCTCCTGATCGTCCTGGGGCTGCACCACTTCGATTTCCATGACGATCTCATCGCCGAGCTCGGGCGCCTGCATGACGCGGACGTACTGCGCGTGATCGACGCGGTCGGCCTGCGCAAGGACACCGCCGGCGAGGTCGAGGTGCGACAGCTCATCGACCCGGAGGCGGACGAGGCCATCGGCGCCGCCTGCACGAGGGATGTCCTGGAGGAGATCCCGACCGACTCAGAGGCGGCTCTGGTTCTGATCGAGCACCACTGGTCGTGGCGCCTGCACGACGTCATCGCGAACATGGGCGGGTTCCGGATCAGTGACGGGTTCATCGTCACGCCCCTTGACATGCCCGGGATGGGCGTGCTGGCTACGCCTTGACGAGGCCGGTCCCGCCGAGCACGCCGTCGATGGCTCCCAGATAGCCGCGGTGACGAAGGTCGTCCGCTAGCGCTCGCCGGCGATGCGGCCGCCGTAGGCGATCAGTCCGTAGATCGCCAGCACGTCGAGGGTGAAGACCGACAGTGACCAGAATGGGTATGCCGGCATGAGCATCAGCTGAACGATCGCGTTCAGCCCCAGGATGGCGACGCCGGCCCAGCGGGAGAATTGGCTCTTGACGAAGACGCCGACCCCGACGGCCCACTCGATCACGCCGATGACGAGCACGACCCAGCCCCAGGTGTTGAGGCTGCCGGCGATGTAGTGGGTGTTGCCGACGAAGAAGCGCGAGTTGCTGATCGCCGCGATGCCCTCGATGAAGTTGAGGGTGCCCACCATGAGCAGCAGCGTTCCGGCGAACAGGACCCAGCCGTACCCGCGCTCGTCCTCCATATAGACGTCGCGACCGGCGTAGCCGTCATCACCTGCTCGAGTCCGGGTTGGGGGATCTGCCTGAGCAGCCATGTGGCCCTCCGCGTAGATGACTGGTTCGCGGCGCAGACCAGCCCGCGCCGCTCATGGAACATCCCACCGGCGCGGGCGTCGGGCAATGGTGCATCCCGGCGTCCTGGAGGAGGCGAGCATCCCCCATGACCGCGAGGCGGCACGGGCGCTTCGGACCGGCTGCGGCATCCGCATGGTGGCCTTCCGCGTTGCACGTGCACGCCTCCTTGTGGGCCCTTCGAGCACCGGCGACGCTGGCGAGGTGCCCGTTTCGTCCGTCGTCACCGCGCGCGTCGCCGGCGGTCCAGTGGAGGCGGCCCGCTGCCGGCGTGGGCGCGCTGGAACAGCGGCCGCGGGGAGCGCTACACGCTCGGGGCCGAGGAGGAGGTCATGCTCCTGAACCCCGGCGACTGGTCCCTGGCCGAGAGCAGCGACGCCGTGCTCGCGCGGCTCCCCGACGAGCTCGCACCGCATGTTGCGCCCGAGACCCATGCCGGCGTACTGGAGCTCGTCACCGGAGTCCACTCCGACGTACGCGGGGTCGTGACCGAGCTCAACCGGCTGCGCGATCGCTTCGGACGCGAGCTCGACGCCATGGGACTGTCGGCCGCCGTCGCGGGCACGCACCCGCTGACCACGCGCGAAGACACCAAGAGTCTCGCGCTCGCCGCGATACCGGCATGTCGAAGAGTCCATGCGCGCCCTCGCCCGCCGGGAGCCGACGATGGCCCTCCACGTGCACGTCGGGATGCCGGACCCGGAGGAGGCGGTCCGCGTGCTCAACGGTCTGCGGCGCTACGCGCCGGTGCTCCTCGCGCTCTCGGCCAACTCCCCGTTCTGGCAGGGCGACGACAGCGGATTCGCCTCCGCGCGCACGGTGATCTTCCAGGCCTTCCCGCGCACCGGGCTCCCACGCGCGCTTTGACTCCTACGCCGACTACGTGGCGGCGGTCGACCCGCTGATCGCCTCCGGGGCGATATCCGATCCGAGCTTCCTGTGGTGGGACGTCCGGCTGCAGCCGGCCCTCGGGACCGTCGAGGTGCGGGTGATGGACGCGCAGTCGACGGTCCGGCACGTCGGCCCGCTCGTGGCGCTGATCCAGTCGCCTGGCCCGGCTGGAGCTCGAAGGGGAGCCCGCGTCGGCCACGCCGGGGCCGGAGGTTCTGGCCGAGAACCGCTTCCTGGCCGCCCGCGACGGGATGGACGCCCGGCTGATCGACCCGGAGACGCTGCGTCTGGTCCCGGTGCGGGACATGCTCGACGCGCCTCGCTGGCCGAGTGTCAGCCCGCACGCCCTCGCGCTCGGATGTCTCGACGCGCTGGACCGCGTCCAGCGCATCTCGTTCGCCAACGGCGCCGAGCGCCAGCGCGCGGTCGCCGCCGCGAGCGGGCGGCTGGAGGATCTCGTCGCAGGCCTTGCCGACCAGTTCCGGCCCGCGCCGGGCGCGGCGGCGTCGGCGCCGGCGCGGGCGAACCGCAACCCACAGAACACGCAGCACGACAGAAAGGGGCGGCTAATGTGCCGCTGGCTCGCCTACTCCGGATCCCCCATCCTGCTCCAGGAAGCCCTCTACGGAGGGCCCAACTCGCTGGTCGACCAGAGCCTGCACTCGCGGCTCGGGCGCCGAGCCGACCAACGGCGACGGCTTCGGCGTCGGCTGGTACGGCGCCCCTGACACGCCGGGGGTCTACCACAGCACCGAGCCGGCCTGGAACGACCAGAACCTGCGCGAGCTCGCCGGCCACATCAGCTCGCCGCTGTTCTTCACCCACATCCGCGCGGCGATCGGCAGCGCCGTGCAGCAGACCAACTGCCACCCGTTCCGCCATGGCCACTGGCTGTTCATGCACAACGGCTACGTCAACGAGTTCGCGACGATCAAGCGCGACATCGTGCTCGCCATCGACCCGTCGCTGTATCCCCAGATCCAGGGGGCGGCCGACACCGAGTTCCTGTTCTTCCTGGCGCTGACCCTCGGCCTCGCAGACGACCCGCCCGCCGCGGTCGAGCAGGCCGATCGGCCTCGTCGAGGACATCGCCGGCCGCCACGGCGTCCCCCACCCGTTCCAGGGCACGATCGCGACCACCGACGGCGAGACCATCTGGGCCTTCCGGTACTCCAGCGAGCGCAAGTCCCGGTCGCTCTTCTACACGACCGACATCCCCACGCTGCGCAAGCTGTATCCCGGAACGCCAGCTCTTCCAGGACGTGTCCGACGAAGCCCGCCTGATCGTCTCAGAGCCGCTCGGCGACGTCGCCGGCGTCTGGAACGAGGTGCCCGAGTCCAGCTGGGGCGTCGTCGGCCCCGGCCGCGACGAGCTGCACGACTTCCGGCCGACGGCGCCGCGGGTCTCGGTCCCGGTCGGGTCCTAAAGGGCGGCCCCTTCAGGACGCCCCGAAGATTCCCTTCGCGTCTCGCTCGACGACCTGCTCGAGCCTGCGCAGGCGACGAAGGCGCGGCGACTTCGACGTTCGCCCGGTCCTCAACGTGAACAGGGCGCAGGCGAGGAAGCACGCTGCTCCCAGCGCGGTGGTCCAATTCGCCGCGGCCTGGGCGAGCAGCGAGCCGGTTGACGGGACGACATACCCGGCGACGGCGGAGATCGCGAACAGGACGCACCCCAGCAGGTTGACCGCGGGCTCCCACCATCCATGACCGCCGCGCGCCGGCCAGCCACCCGTCCCGCGCCGACGCCCGGTAGGCGATCACGCCGGACACGAGAAAGCAGATCGAGCCCAGGCTGTCGGGCCGCCACACGAGCTTGTTGTACTCCGCGTTCGACAGCGCGGTGTCCAGGGCCCGGTAGGTCGTCACGTTGAAGAACAAGGTCCCGGCGGACTGGATCGCGGCCGCCCACAGCTGCGCCCGGCCGCCGGGCGAATGGCGCTCCGGCACGGCGATGGCGGTCTGCAGGGCGCCTCCGGCCGTGAACAGCACGGAGCCGACGAAGAACGTGACCGCATCGGCGGTGTCGCCGACGAGGTTCGCATAGCCGGGGAACGGGCCGATGAAGAAGCAGGCTGACCCGGCCACGAAGAGGAGGGCCATCCACCGCTCTCGCGTCATGCAGGCCTCCCGTTTCCCCGCAGCGCGTCCGGTTGCAGGGTTATCGAGCCCGGTCCGATCGGGTAGCCACGCGGGCGTGATGAACGCGAAACTCCCCCCGCCCGATCCGTTTGAGTCCCTTGGCATGGCGCCTCCGGACGACTACCGGCTCGAGGCGCCCGCTGCGTCTACTACGTCGCCGGCCCTCCGACGCCGGAGGCCGAGCGAGATCTCCGACGTGATCCTGGACCTCCGCCCCGGAGCGCTGATCGTGGTGGCACCGAGGGCAACCGAACCGAGGGCAACAAAACCGAGGGCAACCGAAGCCGAGCCGCAGGACTGACCGTCCCCCGCTGCTCGCGGCCCGCGATCTATTCGCGGGCCATCATCGCCGCCGCCTCGCGCTCGAGGTCGACGTACGGCTCGCCGCTGACGTCCACGGCGGCGAAGTGGATGTGGCCGCCGGTGAACGTCCAGGGGTGCTGGCCCGGGTAGTCATAGGTGATCGGCGTGGGCGCTGTGCCCGACGGTCAGCCCCGATCCGGTCAGCCCGAACGCCGCGGGCTGGGTCTTGATGTGTCGCTCGCCGACCTTCTCCTCGCCGTGATAGAGCGTCAGTGATCCCAGTGCAACCCCGGGCTTGTCCTCGGCGTCCGTGACGAACGCCGCCGAGACGATGAGGTTGTCGCCGACCGGCAGATCCTCGGTCGGCGACGATCCTCTGCTCCTCCATGCCCACGAAGTTGTAGTTGTAGTGCAGCCGGTTGTCCTTGACGTACAGCGTGTGGCCGCCGAAGTGTGAGCCGTGGGCGAACAGGACGCCCTGGCACCCGGCGCCGGGATGTCGATCCAGGCACCGACGATGTAGTCGCGGTTGCGGATGTTGACCGCCTGTGCCTCGGGGACCTCGGCGACGCCGGGGAAGTAGCGGTAGCGGTTGCGCGCACTGGTGAGCTGCGGCCGCGGGGTGTTCAGGATCTCCATCGGCGATCGGTCGTCGAGCGGGAAAGCGCCGTTTGCGCCGGCCTCCGCGAACCAGAGGTTGATCAGCTCGCGCAGCCTGTCCGGCTGCTCGTCCGCGAGATCGTGGAGCTCTGACCGGTCGATCTCGACGTGGTAGAGCTCCCAGGTGTCGGTGTCGAAGTCACCCCAGCCGGCTGATCGTCGGATGGGTGCTGACGGCCTTCCATCCCTCGTGCCAGATCGCCCGCGAGCCGAGCATCGAATAGAACTGCGTCGACCGCGCGGTCGGAATCGCCGGCTCGTCGAAGCTGTAGCGCATGCTGATCCCGTCGAAGCTCGCTCTGCACGTGCCCCTTGATCGTCTCCGGCGGCTCGACGCCCAGGCAGTCGAGGATGGTCGGCGACGATGTCGATCGCGTGGTGGTACTGGTGGCGGATCTCGTCCCGGCGCCGCGATGCCCTTGGGCCAGGAGATGATGCACGGGTCCCAGCTGCCGCCGTTGAACTCGTAGCGCTTCCACATCTTGAACGGCGTGTTGAACGCCATCGCCCAGCCGTTGGGGTAATGGTTGTAGGTCTTGGGGCCCCCGAGGTCGTCGATCATGGCCAGGTTGGTCTCGATGTCGTCCGGGATGCCGTTGAAGAACTTGTTCTCGTTGAGCGAGCCGTTCGGGTCCGCCCTCGCCGCTGGCGCCGTTGTCAGAGACCAGCACGATCATCGTGTTCTCGAGCTGTTCGGTCTCCTCCAGATAGCTCAGCAGCCGGCCGATCTGGGCGTCGGCGTGGGCCAGGAACCCGGCGTAGACCTCGGCCATGCGGCAGAACAGCCGCGCTCGTCGGCCGACAGCGAGGCCCACGGCCGGGTGAAGTCGAGCGCCGGGAAGGGCTGACCGTTCGGGCCCGGTGCGGTCTCGGGCGTGCCGATCGGGTTGATCGGCGGCAGCTGCGTGTCCGTCGGGACGATCCCGAGCTTCTTCTGGCGCTCGAGCGTCTGCTCGCGCATCGCCTCATAGCCCATGTCGAAGCGGCCCTTGTACTTCTCGATCCATTCCTTCGGCGCGTGGTGAGGGGCATGGCACGCCCCCGGCGCGTAGTACAGGCAGAACGGCTTGTCCGGAGCGACGGCCTTGGCATCCTTGATGAACTCCAGCGCCTTGTCGGTCAGGTCCACGGTCAGGTGATAGCCGTCCTCGGGCTGTGCCGGCTGGTCGACGGGATGGTTGTCGTAGACGAGGTCGGGATGCCACTGGTTGGTCTCCGCGCCGAGGAAGCCGTAGAAACGCTCGAACCCACGCCCGGTCGGCCAGTTGCGCCGCGTCGAGGCCAGATGCATCTCGTCGGTCGGGGCACAGATGCCACTTGCCGGTCATGTACGTGTTCCAGCCGAGCTCGCCGAGGATCTCGGGCAGCATCCCGTTCTCCGGGCGGGATCGTGCCGCTGGCATTGGGAAAGCCGATCGCCGCCTCGGTGATGCAGGCCATGCTGTTGCGCGTGTGGTTGCGCCCGGTCAGCAGGCATGACCGCGTCGGCGAGCACAGCGCCGTGGTGTGCCATTGCGTGTAGCGGATGCCGTTGGCCGCGATCCGATCGATGTTGGGCGTCTCCACGGGGCCGCCGTAGCAGCCGACCGCCGAGAAGCCGACGTCGTCGAGCACGATGTAGAGCACGCTCGGCGCGCCCTCGGGCGCCTTCGGCGGCTCGAACGGCGACCAGTCGGGAACCGAGTCCCGGATGTCGAGGTTGACGATGCCCTTGAATCGCTTGCTCATCCTGGCCTCACCGTGTCTGCGGAGCAGAAGAGTCAGCGGGCGCCCGCAGCGCCCGCGCGCCGGCGGCCGGCGCGCTGACCACGGTCACAGAGCCCGCGGGGCGCAGCATCATCCGCTTCGGGTGAGGTCCGTGAGGTCGGGCCTGTTTGGATCAATCACATGGTCGAGCCCGAGGCCCCACGCCGACCGCGGGTGCTGTGCCCCCTCACGCGGGACGGCGACCGCGACGCATACGGTTGCGGCGCCAGCCGCAACCGTATCCCCCGTCCAGGGCGAGGGCATGGCCCGCATCGCGGGGGGAGTCTTCGTGATCGGCAGCGATGACGCGCACGCCTATCCCGACGACGGCGAGACGCCGCGCGAGGTGGAGGTCTCCCCCTTCCTGATCGATCGTTGCGCCGTCTCCAACGCCGAGTTCGCCACCTTCGTCACCGCCACCGGCTATGTCACCGAGGCCGAGCGCTTCGGCTGGTCGTTCGTCTTCGGAGGACTGCTTCCCGACGACTTTCCCCCCACCCGCGCCGCGGCGGCTGCGCCATGGTGGCGCCAGGTCTACGGTGCCGACTGGCGACGCCCCGAGGGACCCGCCTCGGAGGTGTCGCCAGCGGGCCGACCACCCGGTCGTGCACGTGTCCTTCAACGATGCGCTCAGCTACTGCGGCTGGGCCGGAAAGCGCCTGGCGACCGAAGCCGAATGGGAGTTCGCGGCGCGTGGTGGGCTGGCGAGGGGGGCGTTTCCGTGGGGCGATGAGCTCGAGCCCTCGGGCCAGCATCGCATGAACGTCTGGCAGGGGCCGTTTCCGAACGGGAACACGGTCGGAGACGGTTACTTCGGCACCTGTCCGGTGGATGCCTTCCCGCCCAACGGATACGGGCTGCACAACGTCACCGGCAACGTCTGGGAGTGGACCGCCGACTGGTTTGACGCCGAGTATCGCGCCCGCGACCGCCGCACCGATCCCGCCGGTCCCCCGACGGGAACACGCCGGGTGCAGAAGGGCGGGTCCTACCTGTGCCACGCCTCGTACTGCCGGCGCTATCGCATCGCGGCCCGCCAGGGCAACGAGCCTGATTCATCCACCGGCAATCTCGGGTTCCGCTGCGCTGCCGACGTGACCATCGGTTAGCGGCATCGGCCGGCTCGGAGCGCCCGGCTCGCCGGCCGGGGCGTGCTCGATCATGCGCTCGACCTCGGCGGCGGCGCGCTCCTCCTCCGCCAGGGCCGCGAGGAACGCGCGGTACCAGACACGCCGCTCCTGGCCCTCGGCGGCCAGCCAGGCGTTCCAGGTCCGTCTGACCCGCTGCGCGGAGCGCCGCCACTCCTCAAGTTGCTTGGACTGACGCTCCGCGGTCGGCTCGCTCCGGCGCTGATCGATCCGCGCTCGCCGGCGTGCCCTCCGCGTGAAGAACACGTGGCCCGCCTCCGCTCGGCGTCCCTCGCCGGCTAGACGGAATCCGAGATCCGCGCCCCGTAGGCGACGAGTCCAAACAGCGCCAGGATGTCGAGCGTGAAGATCGACAGCGACCAGAACGGATAGGCGGGGATCATCATCAACTGCACGATGGCGTTGATCCCGAGGACCGCCACGCCGACCCACCGCGCGAACTGGTTCTTGAAGAAGACTCCGAGCCCCACCAGCCACTGGGCGACACCAATGCAGAGCACGACCCATCCCCACGTGTTCAGGCTGCCGGCGATGTACTGGGTGTTGGCGACGAAGAACCGGGAGTTGGATACGGCGGCGATCCCCTCGATGAAGTTGAGGGTGCCCAGCATCAGCAGCAGCGCGCCGGCGAACAGCACCCAGCCGACGCCGTGCTCGAGCTCGTCGGCGTAGTCGCTGTCCGGCCCGAAGCTGTCGTACGGGACCTGATCCGGGGTTGCTCGAACTGACATTTCGTCCCTCCCATCGGTGACTGTCGCCGCGCGACTCAGACGCGCGCGCTGTCCTGGATTTGCACCGTCACGGAGATCGCGGCTGCCGACGGGCGTCACACCCAGCAGCCGCGATCTCCCGCTCTCACTTCGCCGCCCCCACTTCTCTAGGAGGAAGCACCGGTGGTCTCGGCCGGCGTCAATGCCTCCTGGAGCTTCTTCGTGTCCTCATCCGACAGAGACGTCCTGATGACCGTTCCGCCGTAGCCCTCAAGAGCGGCGATCGCCTTGTCGGTCGTCACCTGCTCGATGACCATGAACAGCGCCGAGGTGCCCGGCTTGAGGTAGTCGCGCACCTGCTGCTGGAACTGCTTGTCGATGCCCTTCTCGCCGAGGTGGCCGAACAGCGCGCCCATGCCCGCACCGAGCGCCAGTCCGGCGAACGGCACGAAGAACAGGAGGCCGAACAGCAGACCCCAGAAGCCGCCCCAGGCCGCCCCGCCGCCGGCCGATGCGCCGCCGTGGGTGGTCGTGACGTGATACTTGCCGGCCGGGTCGCGGCTGATCGCCGCCACCTGGTCGGCCTGGATGATCAGATCCGCTTCCAGGCCCTGCACGGTCTGCCGGGCCTCCTCCGCAGTCGTCTGATCCGGATAACCAATTGCAACCAACGTTGCCATTGGGATTTACTCCTTTCGAGTCTCTCGCCTATACTGACCGCGAACGTTGGCGTGAGTCACGCTCGGGAGCATCACCCGAATGGGATGACCCGACGCCCCGTCGGCCGAGCGAATGCGCCGTTTTCCGGGTGAAAAGGCTAACCTCACCACTCAGTCACGCCCTCTGTCGGTGGTATTCTTAGTCACTGGCGTTCCTGAGGCGACCGCAGGGCGCTGCGGAAACGACAGACATAACCGCGGAACGGGACGCTGACCACACGGGGGCCGGCGCCAATGGTTCGCCAGGGCGGGCAAGAGGCGCGCCAACCACACGACCAGCGGTCGGGTACGCCAGGGCCCACACCGGGGGAGGCGGGGAAATTTGCGTCCGTTGACGAAAACATGTCGGCGCACCGCGGAGCCGCGGGCGTATGAGTGGAGCCGCTGGACATTGCCCAGGCTGCGCCGCGCAGCACAGTGTGTTTGCGATCGCCGGAGCTCGCCCTCTGGGTGACGGCCTCGTTGACGACGGTCACCGTCGTCACCTGGGTGCTCGTTGACACGCCCCCCAGCACGCGCGACATCGCCCTCCCGGTCTTCGTGCTCGGCGCCGGAGCGATGTTCGGCCTCGGTCTGGTCGACATGGCTGCGAGGCCATGACGGTCGTTTCGCACGCGCGCTGATCGTTTCCGGCGTGCTGTGGTCCCTGTCGGCGTTGACCGCGTCAGACCGCGACGTCGCCTACGCGTTGGCCATCTGAGCCAATGGTGCGTCGATCTCGCTATTGCGTATCTGCTGCTCAGCTATCCGTCCGGGCGACTGGCGGACAGGAGCGCTCGCACGATCTTCGCCGCGGGAGGATGCCTCCTGGGCCTGCTGTTCCTCCCCACGCTGCTGGTGGGTGATTTCCCGCACCCGTCCTTATGGTCGCGCTGCACGTCGGCTTGCCCGGCCAACGTGTTCTCGCTCACGCATTCGACTCCCACGATCGTCACACATGTGGTGGCCCCGTTGCGTGACGTGCTGGCGGTGGCCCTGTTCTCGGCCATCGCGACGCTGTTGTTCCGGCGTGCTCGCAGTGCGGAGCACCTGCTGGGACAGCTGTACGCCCCCGTGGCGGCGTTGGCGGCGTTCATCGCGCTCATGTTTGCGCTCTACTTCCCTCTGCGGGCCATCGCCCCGGACTCCGGCGCAGTGTCGGACCTGGGCTGGATCTTCGTCCTCTCGCTCCCGGCAATCGGTCTGGCCTGCGGGACGGGCCGGCTCTACCGGCGCATCCACGCCGCCAACGTGCTCGAGCAGGTCACGCGCAACCTCGCGGACAGCGTGAGTCCAGCAGACGTTCGTACCGGCCTTGCCGATGCGCTCCAGGATCCGTCACTGCGCGTCCTGCACTCGTTTCCCGGCGACGAGCACTCCTGGGTAGATGAGTCCGGCGCGCGTGTGGCGGCAGCCCGAGCCGAGGGCTCACGGGAGGTCACCGAGATCTCCAGCGGGAACTGGCGTATCGCGATCGTGCACGACGTGGCCCTGACCGAGGACCCGTCGCTCGTCCTGAGCGCAGGCTCCTACGCGCTGGCGACGCTGGAGAACCAGTCCTCACCGACGAGCTCCACGACTCGCTTGACGACGCTCGCCGCCTCGCGGGCCAGCCGGCTCACCGCCGAGGACGACACGCGCCAGAAGATCGAGCGTGACCTGCACGACGGAGCCCAGCAACGTCTGGTGGCACTCCGGGTGAAGCTCGCACTGGCCGCCACCACGCTTTCAGACCGTGATCCCGTGGGAGCCGAGACCCTCATCGCGCCTCGAGCGCGACATCGATGCGACCATCGACGAGGTCCGCTCGCTGGCGCAGGGCATCTACCCTCCGCTGCTCGCCAGGACCGGACTCCGCGAGGCGCTCCGCGTCGCGGCCCGCAGCGCGGCGCTGCCGACGACGGTGTACGCCGACCGGATCGGCCGCTACTCGACCGAGATCGAGGCGACGATGTACTTCTCCTGCTCTGAGGCGCTCCAGAACGCCGCCAAGCACGCCGCTGGCGACGAGCGCGACCATCTCGATCTGGCAGGACAACCGGCTCCACTTCGAAGTGCGCGACGACGGCGTCGGCTTTGACCCGCGGACGACGCCGCTGGGCAAGGGCCTCAACAACCTCCGCGATCGCCTGTCCGCCGTGGGCGGCACCCTGACTATCGAATCCCGACCCGGTCAGGGAACCGTGCTCGGCGGCTCGATCCCGCTGGACTGACCGCCGTACGCTCCGCCGAGCCACCCGGACGCGCGGTCGGGACCAGCGGCGGCACGACGACGACCACGGTGCCCGCCGCCAGATCGAATGCGGTCCGCCGACGAGCGGTCCAGAGGATCGGCAGGTAGCCCCAGAAGAGCGGCAGCGACAGCACCATGCCGGCCAGCCGGACCAGGGCACGGCCGGTGCCGATGTGGCCCCCGTCGGCCCGGGCGAGGCGGATCTGCATGACCCGGCTGCCGGGCGTCTGCCCCGTCGTCGTCCAGAACGTGACGAAATAGGACGCGACCCACACGAAGAACAGCGCTCCGCCGGTGATGATCGCCACGGCGTGGTGGTGTGCGTGAGATTCCGAACACGGACTCGAGCAGCAACACCGCGCCCGGTCACCGCCAGCGCTGCCGCGTCGATCAGCAACGCATCGATCGCGATTGCGATCGCACGCGTGACGAGGCCGGCGTACGCGACCGGCCCGGGCAGCGGATGTCCGGCGCTGGGGAACGGGCCGGGGTCACCCGCATCCGGGCCGAGCTGCCCTTGGACGACCCCACCGTCACGGTCCTGACGCCGGCTCGGGGCTGGAGCCCGGAGCGCGTTTCGCGGCACACGCCGCGTCAGCCGCGCGGCAAGTCGCTCGAGCCGGTCGTCAGCGCTCAGGGAGCGGTCCCGGGCGACCCCGGCCACCTGATTGGCGAAGCCACACCCTGCTGACTGATCGCCGCCGTCACCGCGGGGCTCCGGGAGCACCTCATCGATCAGGACCCAGAGCCCATCGCTCTCGAGCAGGCGCGCAACGATCACGTCGAACAGCGGGCCGCTGAACACCCGTGTCACGGCCGCCTCGAGCGGCGGCTGTCGATCACCCGGGCGACGGCGGCGTCGAGGAAGGGGCCGTCGAGCATCCGCTCGACGAGCCGGTCGACCTCAGCGCGGTCGACCGTCTGGATGACCAGCCGCTCCGTCTCCGGACTGCTCAGCGTCTGCTCGACCAGTCGCTGGAGCACATCGTCGGCCAAGGGGCTGGCCACCACCCGAGCGACGACCTCCTTCGCCAGTGACGATGTGACCGCGGCGTCGGCTGCGGCCAGCGCCGTGTCGAGCCCGGAGAGCACCACCCATCTCGTGGGTTCGGCCAGCGCCCGCTGCGCCCGCCGCGCCGCCAGGCCCGCCATCCGGCGCCCGGGAAGACCAGGAGCCATCTCAGCTCCGCACGACCGCGGCGTCAGCCTGCCTTGCGATCCCCCTAGCCGACGTCGTCGGGAAGCGACAGTCCGAGCGCGAGCATGATCTCCGGCGCGGCGGCGACGACCCTCGGACCGCCGACCTGGGGAGCCACCGCCTCGCAGCACGGCGAGGATGTCCTCCGGAGTCGCGCCGTCGTTGAGCGCGTTGCCGACCTGCCAGGCGTAGGACGCGGGCGGGGCATCGAGCGCGATCAGCGTGGCGATCTTGACCAGCGCGAACGTCCGCGCATCCAATCCGACCGAATGCATCTGCGCCTCGCGCAGTCCGAGGATCTCCTCGAGCAGGCTCGAGTCGCCGGTGGCGACGCCCGTCAGCGTCTGATGTGTATCGGCTCCTACAACAGGCATAGGTCTCTCCCTCCGGAGCGTCGTGAAGCGCGGGTGCGTTCCCATCTCACTCTAGGCTCGATCACGCGCCGGCGCATCAACCGAAATGGGTGAGACGCTCGGTCAGACCGGCGGTGATGGCGGGCCGGTGTCGGCGTCGGCGAGATAGATCAACGCGGCCTTCACCCGCCGGCTGGTGTCCTCAGACTCCCGCAGGTTCAACTTCATGAAAATCGCATTGATGTGCTTCTCCACCGCCCGCTTGGTCAAAAACAACGACCCCGCAATCGCCGCATTACTCGCCCCACCGCCACCTCCGCCAACACCTCACGCTCACGCGCCGTCAACTCATCCAACGGCGACGCCGCCGACCGCGCCCGCTCCGCAATCAACAGATCGATGATCTTCGCATCCACCACCGACCGACGCTCAGCCACCGCCTGAATCGCCTCCACCAACTCACCCCGATCCCCCACCCGCTCCTTGAGCAGATACGCCCGCCCCTCCGACCCCGACTCAAACAACTCCAACGCCAACCCCGGATCCGCGTACTGACTCAAAATCACCACCCCAATCGACGGATGCGTCTCCCGCAACCGCGCCGCCACCCGAATCCCCTCATGCCCCCGAAACGGCGGCATCCAAATATCACTCACCACCACATCAGGCGGATCACGCTCCACCGCCTCCATGAGGCCGTAGGTGTCCTCGCACACGGCGATCACCTCGACGCGATCGGGCGCCTCGGAGAGCACGTCGCGAAGCCCCTCACGCATCAGGTAGCTGTCCTCGGCGATGACGACACGCAGTACCTGATCCACAGTTCCCCTCAAGCGCCTGCAGGCGGCAGAACGCACAGTCTCATGGATGGACGGGCCACCGATCCGCTCGGCTGTGCTGAGATCACCCGGGTGACCTCCCGCGCATGGGCGCAGGCGGCGCGAGCTGCGTCACCATCAGGTCAGCCCACCGCGTCCCAGCGCAATACGGCACTCATACCGGGGGTTGCGGCTGTTGCCGCGCCCGAAGCCGCCTTAATGGCCCCACCACCAGACCATTGTGACAGATGAGACGAAGGTTGGCGTCTCGCTATGTCAGACCTAGCTGCTCCACGGGGGTCCAGCCGGTGTCGGCGTCGGCGAGATAGATCAACGCGGCCTTCACCCGCCGGCTGGTGTCCTCAGACTCCCGCAGGTTCAACTTCATGAAAATCGCATTGATGTGCTTCTCCACCGCCCGCTTGGTCAAAAACAACGACCCCGCAATCGCCGCATTACTGCGCCCCACCGCCACCTCCGCCAACACCTCACGCTCACGCGCCGTCAACTCATCCAACGGCGACGCCGCCGACCGCGCCCGCTCCGCAATCAACAGATCAATGATCTTCGCATCCACCACCGACCGACGCTCAGCCACCGCCTGAATCGCCTCCACCAACTCACCCCGATCCCCCACCCGCTCCTTGAGCAGATACGCCCGCCCCTCCGACCCCGACTCAAACAACTCCAACGCCAACCCCGGATCCGCATACTGACTCAAAATCACCACCCCAATCGACGGATGCGTCTCCCGCAACCGCGCCGCCACCCGAATCCCCTCATGCCCCCGAAACGGCGGCATCCAAATATCACTCACCACCACATCAGGCGGATCACGCTCCACCGCCTGCAACAGCGACGGTTCATCCGCGCAGCAGATCACGACCTCCACTTCCTCGGCGCGGCCCAGCAGCTGGCGCAGCGCCTCCCGGATGAGGTAGCTGTCGTCGGCGATGGCGACCCGCAAGGTCATCGGCACGCCTCTCAGGAGCCGTTCATCAGGACTGCCTTCTCGGCGGCGAACTCCTCGTCGGTGAGCGAGCCGTGATCGTGCAGCGCCGACAGCCGCTCGAGCTCGGCCACATGCTCGCCGTTGCGTCCCGGCGCCGTTGCCGCCACCCGTCGCGATGGCGCTCGTGCTGGCGTACCACTCCCGCGCGGAGCGTCCCGATGTCGCCCGCCTGCGCCTCGGGGAACTCGCTGGCGGTCTGACGGCACAGCGCATTGACGCCGAGGCCGAAGAGCACGATGAAGCCGATTATGTAGGGAAGCTGGCGAGTGGCGGGCGTCGGACCCCAGAGGATCACCAGCAGCAGCGCGACGTACACCGCCCCGTAGAGCGACCGACGGGCCGCTCACGCAGAGTCGGAGCGAGCGCGCGGCGCAGCGCCGTCGCTGGACGGGTGTGTCCGGCGAGCCACGCCGCGACGACGATGACCAGCCCGTAGACGATCATCGCGACCGCAATGTCATAGAGCAAAGTCGTGGCGATCGCCCACACCTGGTGCATGGCCGAGTTGTTGTCCGGGTTCGTGACCAGCGCGTTGATCATGTCGTCTCCCGGCGATGCGCCGGTCCAACAGCACGAACAGCCCGATGCCGACGAAGCACCACCCGGTTCTGCGCAGGGCCACGCGGCGGCGCCCTTCGGACAGCCACACGCCGAGAGCGAACAGGGCGAAGGCGAGAATGGGCAGGATCGAGCGCGCGCCCTTGATGCCCGCGCGATGTCCTGCACCGTCCCGAGCTGGTTGGATCGCATGATCACGAGCCGGCCGCTGGTCGGCGGCAAGTTGACGCCGAGCTGGCCGGCGCCCGCTCGTACCGTGCCGGCGTTGGCCTTGAGCTTGGCGTGGCCGCCGCCACCTGCTGGCTCGACGCCCAGCGACGCCCGACGAGCTGGTTGATGATGGCGTTCAGGTTCAGCGTGACGACGCCGCCGTTGGTCGACGCCAGCGAGCCACCCCCGTTGATGACCCTCAAGAGCGTCGTGTGGGCAGCGCGGTTGGCCTGGCGCCACAGCGTCTGAACCTGCGAGGAGGCCAGGATCCGCGGAGCGACGCGCCCGGCGAGCTGCTCCAGGCCGGAGGCGATCGGCCCGGCCAGCGGCTCGAGCTGTTGTCGGCAGCGCGTCCTTGATCTTCGCCTCGGGAACGCCCGAGCTTGAACAACTGGTCCACGGCATAGGCCGCGACCGCCGTCTGGATCTCCTTGTTGGCGAGAAGCTGCGTGCTCGTCGCAGTCCAGTTGTCGGTGTTCAGCGCCTGGCGATTGAGCCACACCGCGTGGACCGCCGCGATGCCGAAGATCGTCGCCAGGACGAAGATCGTGGCGATGAGAGCGCGGGTGCCGCCGCCGGGTCGTGGGACGTCCGCGAGGTCGGCGCAGCGCAGGTCGCGAGGTGACGCCGGCTCGCCGGCGAGAGGCTTTTCGCTCACTGGGCGAGGATCGAGGCGGCGTGCCCGCCGGACAAGGCAGCCCGCCCGTCGATCCCCCGGCCTGCAGGCACCACGATTGATGGGGGTGGGGACGCCCCCGCGGACGCCCCCGCGGCCTCCCCTCGTCCTCCCCTCGCGGCCTTCGCCTAGGCCGACCGCTGCCTGGCGGCGAAGTTTCCGATCAGCAGTCCGATCACCGTGACCAGGTACAGCTGGCCGGTGAGCATCTCGATCACCGCCAGCGCATGCCCCACCGGTGTCGCGGGAGTCAGGTCGCCGAATCCGGTGGTGGTGAGCACGGTGAAGCTGAAATAGACCTTCTCGCCAAGCGTGCCGTCCGTGTGCTGAGCGAAGTACTGCGTGCTCGTCGCCTGCGCGATGAAACCCACCGCCCAGGCGAACATCAGCCCCGTCGACAGGTAGATCGCGAGCGAGCCCGCGACCGCGTTGAGCGTGACCCCCTCCCGCCGCAGCAGTCGGAGCAGGCCACGGGCCATCGCCACCGGGATTCCGGCTTGCCCGAGGCGGGTCACCCGATCAGGGCGAGGTCAAGTTGGCGACCGGCGGGGAGGCTGGGGATGGCGATGGACGACACCCACCCAACCGAAGCCGAGCAACTGCTGCGCGGCCTGGCGGCCGGCGACGAGGGCCTGCTGCGATCGGTGCTGGCGGTCTCTCGCCGCACATACACGCGCTCCCCCCTCGCGACCGCCCGGACGACCCTCTCCGGCGGAGACCCGCGCTCTTGTTCACGTGGCGGCGCTGTTGGCGGCGGGGGCATGCACCACCTCTCTGCGCTGGGCGGTCGAGCTCGCGCACGCGCCGGGGCCGGGACGAGGAGATCGTCGAGGTGCTGGTGACGACCGGCCGCGATCGTCGGGTCCGCGCGGGTGGTGGCCGAAGCACCCCGTCTGGCGCTGGCGATCGGCTACGACATCGAGGTCGAGGGCTGGGACGGCGACTGACGCTCCCGTGCTCGGGCGCCCGGCCGGCAGCGCTCACGCCCGCCCGGGTACTGTCAGGAACCGAGCAGGCCGGCGCTGGTGGCGTGGGCGACCGCTTCGGAACGGGAGGAGGCGTCGAGCTTGCGATACACCGCGTGGACGTGAGTCTTGACGGTGTTCGAGGAGACGTGGAGCCGCTGCGCGATCTCCTGGAACGAGTAGTGGGTCGGCAGGAACCGCAGGACCCGCAGCTCGGCCTGTCGTCAGCAACGCGACGCCCGCCAGCGCGCTCTCGGCTCGTTCGTCGAACTCGCCCCACGCGGCGGTGAACCAGCGTTCGAAGACGACGACATCCGGCGGTACGACGAGCCAGGCGCGAAGCATCCGCCAGCAGCTCGCGGGCAGTCGCGACGTGCCCGAGCGCGAGCGAGACACGCGCCAGCACGATCCGCACCTCAGCGCCGAACCACGCCAGGGAGTCGTCCACCTGATCGAGCAGGCTCAGACACCTGTGCTGCTCGCGGCCTTGGCCTCATCGACACGGCCCTCGCGCATGGCGGCCGCGGCCCAGACGGCGAACACGAGCGCCGAGGCCGGCGTGCTGCACAGGCCGTGCTCGGTCATCACGACGCGCGCACGCCGAGCGAAGTCCGACGCGAGCCTCCATCTCAGCGCGCTCGGCGGCCACGACGGCCAGTTGGGCCAGGCACAGCGATGCCGTGTCCGGTGCGAGCACGGCGCCGCGCAGCCGCGCCCTCCTGGAGCCAGAGCTCGGCCTCGGAGCTCGTCCCCGGTCAGCAGCGCGGCCGTACCACGCAGAAAACAGCAGCTCGCCCGCCATGGGCTGTCGTCGGGGAGCAGCTCATAGGCCGTCGGACGCCGCTCCGCCCATCCTTACCGCACCCGAGCGTGCCGCCCACGCGTGGACGATGAGCACGCCTGCCCCGCTCGGCCCCGTGACGTCGCTCGGGCGCCTCGGCCAGCCGCACCGCCGGCTGAACGCGCCCACTGCTCCGCCATCGGCGACGCGTCCCTGCGCCAGATGGCTGTGCGCCGCCGCCAGCGCGAGACTGGGCGCATCCGCTGAACCCGCTCGACCCCCACTCCGCTCAGCCATTGCTGGACCATGTGGTTGCGCCCGTCGCCGAGAAAACCGCGCAGGTTCTCCCACAGCAGCGTCTCCGGTGCCGTCCAGGTCCCCAGCGCGGCGGTATGATCCAGGGCACGATCGACGTCCCCGGCGCGGCGATACCACGCCGCTGCCCGTCGGTGCAGACGGGTGCGAGCTCCGGCTCTGACCGCCGCAGGTGAGTCTGGAGCATCTCCCGGAACAGGCCGTGCAGGCGATAACGACTCGTGGCCTGGGTCCAGCGCGCGCAGCGGCACGTTGCCGCCGCGCCAGGACCGGCGAGCATCGCTGCCGAGCGCTTGCGCCCGAGCACCTCGTCGCACAGCGGTCCCGATAGGCGGTCCAGCACCGAGCTCTCGGCTCAGGAAGCGCAGCATCTCGGGCGGCAGTGAGGCAAGCAGCTCGGCGCAGAAATACTCCGAGAAGAGATGGTCATCGCCGCACAGCGGGTCCACCCGCTCCGACAGCTGCGCCCGCCGCGCCCACGCCGTCGCCAGCGCAAGCGCCGCGGGCCAGCCCTCGGCCCGGTGAACGAGGGTCTGAACCGGCGTCAGCACCTGGATCGACCCCTGCCTGTCCAAGCGCCTCGGCCGCCTCGACCGGCGACATCGACAGATCCTCGCATGTCCATCTCGCTGACCTCGGCGCGGGCACGCATCCGGCCCAGCGCCAAGCGCGGGCTCACAACGCGACGAGACGGCCAGCTGGCGATCCCTCGGGGAGCCAGCTCGAGAACGTCGAGCACGGCGTCTCTCAGCGCCGTGCGCGCGACGACGTGAGCGTCGTCCAGGATGAGCGCGAAGCCTCCTCGGCGGCCTGGCTTGATCCGACTCGCGGTGAGCGCGTGCGCGATCGAGTCCGCCAGGATGCCGGGATCGGCATCGGCGTCGTCCATCGTCACCCAGGCGCACGGGCGCTCGTTCTTCCTGCGCCCACTGCGTGAGGAGCGTCGTCTTGCCGTATCCGGCGGGCGCCCGCAGCAGGATCAGGGGGCAGTCGCGCTCCTGCTCGAGGCGAGCCAGGAGGTCGCCGCGCCGGACGGATCGCTTCCCCGCCCTCGGAGATCTGAACTTCGGGTCGGGAAGGTCGACTCCGAAGCGCAACCGCGCCGGCACGGGCGTCAGCAGCTTGGGCATCCATCGTGGTCGCGGCGGCCATCGTCGGAAGCGTCGCCGCAGCCGCTGCCCGGGCAAGGTGGCGCGCCAGCGTTAAGGCGGGATGTGGCTACCACCTTGGAGGGGGCGCGTCGAGATCCTCGCCGCCGCGATCACACCGCGCCTCATCCGGTTGAGGGGATGCGCACGCGGGCCGCCCGCCGTAGCGTGGCGAGCCGTGGATCCGGCAGAAGACCTCCTGCGCCGCCTGGCGCTCAACGATGAGGCAGTGCTCGGGATGGTGCTGACACGACGAGGTCGGCGACGATCGCCGGACCGAGCTCGGCTCCAAGGTCGAGCTCCTCGTTCGCCTGGGTGCGCTGCTGGCGGTCGGGGCGGCGACGCCGCTCGCTGCGGGAGGCCGTCGAGCGGGCGTCGGCCGCCGGCGCCAGCACCGACGAGATCGTGGGCGTCCTGGTCTCCCTCGGCCCGACGATCGGTCTCGCCAGCCTGGTCGCCGCCGCCCACAAGCTCGCCATTGCCATCGGCTATGACCTCGAGAACGGCCATGGGGCGCGGGCATGACGGAAACCGAGGCGGACGGGAGCTTTGCTCAACCGGTGACGTGGCGCCCGGCGCCGCCCCGCTTCCGTCCGCTGCGCCTGACGCTGGCGCTCCTCGTGGGCGCGGTGGCGGTGTGGGTGACAGGCCTGGTGCTGCCCGGGGTTCATGTCAAGAGCTGTCGCCGGCGCGCTCATCACCGCCGCCCTGATCGGCGTGATGAACGCGGTGCTGCCCCCGATCGTGGCCGCGCTGCGGCTTCCGTTCACGCTCGCGCTCGGGTTCCTGGCCGTGCTCGCGCTGGATGCCGGGATCATCCTCCTGGTCTCCGCGATCGATCCGAACGACTTCCAGGTCGACTCGTTCGGGTGGGCATTGGCCGCGGCGCTCCTGATGGCCGCCGCGAGCCTGGTGCTGCAGGTCATCCTGGGCGTCAACGACGACGACGCCTACTCCCTGCGCGTGATCCGATCGTGTCGCGGGACGGCAGGGTGAACGGATCCGCACCGACGTCCCCGGCCTGATCTTCCTGGAGATCGACGGGCTGGCCGCCCCGGTGCTGCGCCGCGCGATGCGCGACGGGAACGCCCCGGTGCTGGCGCAGTGGATGTCGGCGGGGACGCACCGCCTGGTGGAGTGGGAGACCGACCTCTCCTCGCAGACCGGCGCCAGCCAGGCGGGAATCCTGCTGGGGTCCAACGAGGACATCCCCGCGTTTCGCTGGGTCGAGAAGTCGACCGGCAAGGTCATGGCGTGCTCGGCGCCGGCGGACTGCGCGGAGATCGAGCGCCGCCTCGCCACCGGGCGCGGCCTGCTGGCCGGCGGCGGTGCCAGCCGTGGCAACCTGCTCTCGGGCGAGGCGGACGAGGTGATCCTCACCGTCAGCCGGATGGACGCCGAGAAGCGGGCCAACCCCGGCTACCGGGCCTTCCTGGCCAACGGCTTCAACGTCACGCGCGAGCTTGTGCTGTTCACGTGGGAAGTGGTGCTGGAGTACTCGGCCGCGATCCGGCAGCGGCGTCGCGGGGTCATTCCCCGTGGCAAGCGCGGAGGCCGCTATCCGTTCCTGCGGGCGGCGCTGTGCGTCGTCGTGCGCGACCTGATCGTGTTCGGGGTGCTCGGCGACATGATGCGTGGCCGTCCCGCCGTCTACGCGACGTTCTCGAGCTACGACGAGGTGGCCCACCACTCGGGCCTGGAACGGGTCGACACGCTCGAGGCGCTGCGCAAGCTCGACCAGCAGTTCGGGCGCATCGAACGCGCGCGGCGGTTCGCCCCCAGGCCGTACAAGCTCGTCGTCCTCTCCGACCATGGCCAGACTCAGGGCCAGACGTTCAAGCAGCGCAACGGCTACGGGCTCGACGATCTCGTCCAGCGCTCCCTCTCGCGCGGGAGCGTCTCGCAGGTGAGCGGCGGTGACGAGCACGACGACGCGGTCGCCCAGGCGCTCAACGAGGCCACCGCCCGCGGGCGCGCCGGGGCAACCCGGTGACGCCGTCGGCGACTCCCAGGTCGTGGTGCTCGGTTCCGGCAACCTCGGTCTCGTGTATCTGATGGAGGAGTCGCGGCGTCTGACCGCGGAGGAGATCGAGGAGCGCCATCCGCGGCTCCTGCCCGCGCTCGGCGACCACCCCGACATCGGATTCCTGCTCGTCCGCTCGGCCGAGCACGGCGCCCTGGCGATGACCTCCCGCGGAACCCACTACCTGGCCGAGCACCGCATCGACGGGACCGACCCTCTGGCCCCCTTCTCTCCCAATGCGCCGGCCCACCTTCTGCGCTCGGACGGGTTCGAGCACGTTGCCGACATCATGGTCGGCAGCTTCTATGACCCGGAGCTCGAGCAGGGGTGCGCGTTCGAGGAGCTGATCTCCTTCCACGGCGGTCTCGGCGGACCGCAGACACAGCCCTTCCTGCTGTACCCCGCCGAGCTGCCGATCCCCGCGGAGCCGATCGTCGGCGCGGCCAGCGTGCACGACGTGCTCAGCGGCTGGCGGCGTCTCCTGCAGGACGACACCGAGCACCGCGCCGCCGGCGAGCCCATCAGCGCACATTCGCAGTGACGGAGAAATCGAGCGCGCTCACGTACATCGGGCACGCCACCGTGCTCATCGAGCTCGCCGGGACGCGATTGCTGACCGACCCGATGCTCGGCGGCGGCATCCTCCACGTCCGCCGCCAGCAACCCGCCCCCGGGGTGGACGAGCTTCCGCCGGCTCGACGCGATCCTCATCTCCCACGCGCACCTCGATCACCTGGATCATCGCTCCCTGAGCCTCCTCGCCGGACAATGCCCCGTGATCGCTCCCCGCGGCTGCGCAGGTGCGGTACGTCGCGCCGGGGCGCGCGACGTGGTCGAAGTCGACGAGGGGAGCCGTGTCACGGTCGCCGGCCGGGTGATCGAAGGCGTGCATGCCGCTCACGATGGACGCCGCCATCCCTTCGCCGCCCCGATGACAGCGCTCGGCTACGTCGTCGAGGGTCCGCCGAACATCTACTTCGCAGGCGACACGGACCTCTTCTCCGGCATGTCGGCGCTCGCGGGACGGGTGGACGTCGCGCTGCTGCCGATCTGGGGCTGGGGGACTCGTGTTCCCGCCGGCCACCTGGACCCGGTTCGCGCCGCCGAGGCCGTGTCGCGAATCAGGCCGCGGCTGGCGATCCCGATCCACTGGGGGACGCTCCGGGCGTGGGGAGCGCAACGCGGGCTGGACCCGGTCGCGCCTGCGCGCGCGTTCAGCGACGCGGTGGCGCGCTCCACGCCGGGTACTGCGGTGCGCGTCCTGATGCCGGGCCAGCGAACTCCCCTGTGACGACGGCGCGCATCCGGTGGTTCCCTCTCACAGTCTCCAGTGATGACCGGGGAGCGGCTTGAGCTCCCCGACCTCGTCGGCGGAGAGCGTCAGCACCAGTTCGTCGGTGTTGACGCGTTCGATCGCAGGGCCCGGGATCGCGACCATCCGCTTGCCCCAGAGATGGCCGTGCTGAAGCACGAGTCCCGTGATCGCGTTGTCGTCGTCGATGACGAAGCCGGCGACGTGGCCGAGGCGGTGACCGTCTGCCGAGGTCACCGCGCTCGCCCGGCGGATCTCCACGTGACCCTTCGGGATCCGGTGGTAGTTCACCCCCACGTGCGGGTCGTACTCCATCGCCACCCCCGCGCCCAGGATCTCGGGGCCGAGGCTGCCTCCGTCGGAGACCGGATAGGCATCCTGGACCCCGACGTCCCAATCGGATCCGGGTTTCACGAACTCACCGCTGCGCATATAGGCGGATTCCAGGATCGGCTCAGATCCGGTGACCGTGTCGATGGTGCAGGTGAGTGAGATGCCGCCCGGCACGTCGCCGCGCTGCACGGCCTCGATCGGCATCAGGCGGGCGCGCTCCCACCGCTCGTGGGGCTGGACGACGACATGCGTCACGCGCCGCGAGCTGGGGTTGATGACCACATCCGCCAGCTCGCCAAAGGCGCCGTCGACGCAGGAGACGGGCATGTCGAAGTCGATCCGCATCACGCGCGCGGCGGGGCATCGAGGGTTCGACCCTCCGCCGGGGACCGATGGTCACCCCCCGCGCGCCGCGGCGCGTCACCCAATGCGGGTGAGGGTCACTCACGCGAGAGTGGTGCGCGCACCATCGTCGCCTCCCGGCGGCTGTGGGAGCATCGGATTCCACCGACGATACGGAGCGAGGTTGGACCATGGCGACAGCAACGGCGACCAGTGGGAAGGCACCGAGCACGCACGGCGGTGGTGGGACACTGCACCTGTCGGTGGACGAGCGGGTCGCCCGGGGCCGAGCGGCGCGCTCGGAGGTGCCGCGGGCCGCCCATGCCGCTTTCACCCCGTCAACCGAGCGGCCTGATCCGCTCAAGGTGCTCGAGGATCAGGCCGCCACACGCGTCCCGGAGCTGGTGCCGATCCGCTACGGGCGGATGCTCGTCTCGCCGTTCACGTTCTATCGCGGCGCGGCGATGATCATGGCCGGTGACCTTGCGGCCACGCCGCGATCGGGCCTCATGGTGCAGTGCTGCGGCGACGCTCATCTGTCGAACTTCGGCGTCTTCGGGTCTCCCGAGCGCCGGCTCGTCTTCGATCTCAACGATTTCGACGAGACCCTCCCCGGCCCTTGGGAGTGGGACGTCAAGCGCCTGGCGGCGAGCATGCTCATCGCCGCGCTCAACAACGGCTACACCGTCAAGGACCAGGAGCGGATCGTGCTGGCCACCGTCGAGGCGTATCGCAACGCGATGCGGGACTTCGCGGCCATGGGCCGGCTCGCCGTCTGGTACGCGCACGTCGACATCGACACCGCCGTCCAGGAGCTGGGGGCGCAGCTGAAGCCGAAGATGACCAAGCGCACCGAGAAGGCGCTGGCCAAGGCGCGGACGCGGGACAGCATGTCCGCGTTCGCAAAGCTGACCGAGACGGTGGACGGTGAGCTCCGGATCGTCGATCAGGCGCCTCTGATCGTCCCGCTCCGCGACCTCGTGTCCGCCGACGACAGCGGCCACACGCGTGAGTGGCTCGGCGAGCTGCTCGAGAGGTACCGGGCGACTCTGGATCCCGACCGGCAGGCGCTGCTGGAGGAATTCCAGCTGGTCGACTTCGCCCGCAAGGTCGTCGGCGTCGGCAGCGTCGGCACGCGCGCGTGGATCGCGCTGTTGCTGGGCCGCGATTCCCGCGACCCGCTGTTCCTGCAGATGAAGGAGGCCGAGGCCTCGGTGTTCGAGCCGTTTCTGGGCCCGAGCGGCTTCGCCAACCACGGCGAGCGCGTCGTCGCCGGCCAGCGCCTCATGCAGGCCAGCAGCGACATCTTCCTCGGCTGGGTCCACGTCGACAGAGGCATTGACGGCAGGTCGCGCGACTTCTATGTCCGCCAGCTCCGCGATTGGAAGGGCTCGGCGGAGGTCGAGCAGATGGTCCCGACGGGACTGGCCATGTACGGCCGGCTCTGCGGCTGGACAATGGCCCGCGCCCACGCACGCAGCGGCGACCGGATCGCCATCGCCGCCTACCTCGGCGCAGGCGCGAGCTTCGACCGCGCCATCGTGGAGTTCTCGATGGCCTACGCCGAACAGAACCAGCGCGACTATGAGCGGTTGCTGAAGGCAGTCGACGCGGGAGAGATCGTCGCCCAGACGGGCCTCTGACCCTATTGAGGGGTCGGCGGCGGAGCCGCCGGCGTCATCTGAATCGGATGATGTGGCTCTGTGCCGCATCACTCACCATCGCAGGGTGGGAAGCGTGTTCACCCTGTCTCTGACCGCGGCGCTCAACCCGACGCTGCTGGCGGCGACGACATTGATGCTGACGCTGCTGAAACCGAAGCAGCTGCTGTCGGGCTACCTGGCCGGAGCGATGCTCACCAGCATTACCTGCGGCATCCTCCTCGTGTTCACGTTCAGTGACTCCAGCACGTCGAGCACGGCGAAGCACACCGTCGACCCCGTCCTCAACGTCGTGCTCGGAGCGGTCGTCCTCATCGTCGCCTTCGTCATCGGCACCGGCCGTGACACCCGACGGCGCGCGCGCGCCGCGCGCAAGCGCGAGCAGTCCAAGGACAAGCCCCCGCCGCGGTGGAAGCGCCAGCTCAGCCGCGGGTCCGCCCGGGACACGTTCTTCGTCGGGCTGCTCCTGAGTTTCCCGGGCGCCTCGTACATCGCCGGCATGGAGGGCCTGAGCAAGCAGAACCTGGGAACTGCCGGGAGCGTCCTGGGGGTGATCGGGTTCAACGTCGTGATGCTCCTGCTGCTCGAAGTGCCGCTCGTCGGCTACGCGACCAACCCCGACGGCACCGCCGCCGCCGTCGCCCGCTTCAACGGCTGGCTGAGCCGCAACGGCGCGCGAGCCGCCCTGACCGCCAGCGTCGTCTTCGGGATCCTGTTGATCGGACGCGGGATCATCAACTGGTGAGCCGGGCGATCGACGCGCGGCTGCTGAAGTACGCCCGGGCCACGCGCCCGTTTCTGGTCGCGCTGATCGTCGTGGGCACCGCCGGCGCGGTGCTGGTCGTAGTTCAGGCCTGGCTGCTGGCGGACATCATCGCCGCAGCCTTCGACCGGCGGAAAGGGCATCGCCGCGCTCCGTGTGCCCTTCATGGCGCTGCTCGCGGTTGTGGTTGCACGCGCGACCCTTGGCTGGGGGCGCGAAGTCATGGCCGATCGCGCCTCGGCGCGGGTCAAGGCCCAGCTCCGCGACGCCCTGTTGGAGCACGTCGCCGCCCTGGGGCCCGAATATGCGGCGGATCGCTGGACGGGTCGGCTGGCCGTGCTGGCCACGCGCGGAATCGATGCCCTGGACGGCTACTTCTCGCTTTATCTCCCGCAGCTCTTTCTGGCGGGGATCGTTCCTATCGCCGTACTGGCGGCCATCGGCGCGCAGGACTGGATCTCGGCGCTGATCATTGCCGGGACGCTGCCTCTGATCCCGCTGTTCATGGTGCTGGTCGGCGCGGCCACGCAGGAGCGCATGGCCGATCAGGTCCGGTCCCTGCAACAGCTTGCCGGCCATTTTCTCGACGTCGTCGCCGGACTGCCGACGCTGAAGGTGTTCGGCCGCGCGAAGGCGCAGATCAGTGCCGTCGGCGCGGTCACCGATCGGTATCGCCTGGCCACGATGTCGACGTTGCGCATCGCGTTCCTGTCCTCGCTGATCCTCGAGTTGGTCGCCACGCTCTCGGTCGCGCTCGTTGCGGTGGAGATCGGACTGCGGCTGATGGGCGGACACCTCGGCCTGCGCACGGCGCTGATGGTTCTGGTGCTGGCTCCCGAGGCGTACCTGCCGCTGAGGCAGTTGGGTGCCAACTATCACGCCAGCGCCGAGGGCGTCGCTGCGGCGGGGCAGGTGTTCGATGTGCTGGAGATGCGGCTTCCCGCGCACGGGGATGGCCCATACGTTCCGGACGCGGCCGTGAGCAGTATCAAGATCGACAGGCTCCGGGTCCAGTATCCGGGACGCAGGCGACCGGCGCTCGACGGGATCTCCATGGCAATCGCGCCCGGGGAGGTGGTGGCGATCACCGGGCCCAGCGGCTGCGGTAAGTCGACGCTCCTCGCGGTCATGCTCGGCTTCCTCTCGCCACAGACGGGGTCGGTGAGCATCGCTGGCGTGGACCTGGCCGAGCTTGACCCTGATGCCTGGCGCGCGCAAGTGTCCTGGGTGCCGCAACGACCACATCTGTTTGCGGCATCGATCGCCGACAACATTCGCCTCGGGCGCCCCGACGCGACGGCCGCAGAGGTCTCCGCGGCGGTCGCCGCGGCCGGCCTGCGCGAGGTGGTGGTGAGCAAACCCGCAGGGTTGGAGACGATGCTCGGCGACAACGGCGCTGGGCTGTCCGTGGGCGAGCGTCAGCGGGTCGCGCTCGCGCGTGCCTTTCTGCGCGAGGCGCACGTCCTGCTGCTCGACGAGCCGACGGCCAACCTCGACGGGGAAACCGAGGCCGAGGTGCTGGACGCGCTGAGGCGCCTCGTCGCGGGCCGTACCGTCCTCCTGGTCGCGCACCGGCACGCCCTACTGGCGCTGGCCGACCGAGTGATCGAACTCGACGCGGTACCGGTGGCGGCGTGACCTCCACGACGGAATACCCGACGCGGTCCGACGAGATGGCCGGCCCTCAAGCGTCGGTCCTCGCAACGTTGGGTCTGGGGCTCACGCGACCTGTCGCCGGGCGCCTGGCCCTCGCGACCCTCCTCGGCGCTGGAGCGCTCGGCGCCGGGATCGGGCTGATCGCCACGTCGGCGTGGCTCATCTCGCGGGCGTCGCAGCGCCCGCCGGAGTCGGCGCTCGCCGTCGCCATCGTCGCCGTGCAGTTCTTTGCCCTCTCGCGCGGGCTGTTTCGCTACGAGCAGCGGCTCATCGGTCACGACTCCGCGTTCCGCTCGCTGGCGGCTCTCCGAACGCGCTCCTACGAGCGACTCGAGATGCTGGCACCCGCCGGCCTGGACGCCTTTCGCAGCGGGGACCTGCTGGCGCGGGTCGTCCACGACATCGACTCGCTGCAGGACGTACTCCTGCGGGTGATCCCGGCGTTTGTGATCGCGCTGATGGTCGGGGCCGGAACCGTGTGGCTGGTCTGGTGGATTCTGCCCGCCGCCGGTCTGATCCTGCTCGCCACGCTGTTGTTCGCGGCGACCGCCCTGACGTGGCTGACGGGCAACCTCGCGCGACGCTCCGAAGTCGAGCGCGCGGCCGCACGAGGCGACCTGACGGCGGCCGTCGTCGACCTGCTGCACGGCGTGCCCGAGCTCACCGCCTACGGCGCAGTCGGCGCCCAGCGCAGGCGCATCGCAGCCGGCGAGGCCCGGCTCGTCCGCGTCGCGTCCAGCGCCGCGCGCACGGCGGGCATCGGTCACGGAATCGCGATCCTGCTCTCCGGGCTCGCCATGTGGGGCGGACTCCTGGTCGGCGTCGCCGCAGTGCGCGGAGGGGCCCTCGACGGCGTGCTCCTTGCCGTCGTCGCTCTGGTTCCACTGGCCGCGTTTGAGCTGGGCGCCGACCTGCCGGCGGCGGCGCAGACGCTGCAACGGATTCGCCGCGCCACCGCACGGACCGTCGAGGTGCTCGAAGCCGCCCCGCCGGTCCGCGACCCTGAGCATCCGCGACACCTCGAGCTCGTCGAGGCGTCCCATGCTCTGCGCGTGCGGGGACTACGGGCGCGTTACGCCACGGACGGCCCGCTGGTGCTAGACGGGCTTGACCTGGATCTCGTCTCGGGCCGGAGCGTCGCGGTCGTCGGCAGCAGCGGGGCCGGGAAGTCGACGCTCGCCAACGTGCTGCTTCGGTTCCTGGCCTACGAGAGTGGCTCGGTCACACTCGACGGCAGCTCCGGTCAGCGAGTTGGCCGGGGACGACTACCGGCGGATCGTCGGTCTCGTGTCTCAGGACGCATATATCTTCGACACGACGCTCGAGGAGAATCTGCGTCTCGCCCGTCGAGACGCCACCCGGGAGCAGCTGCTCGACGCCCTGGACCGGGCACGGCTGCTGGAGTGGATCGCAGGGTTGCCCGCCGGACTGGACACGCGAGTCGGCACCCATGGGAACGAGATCTCCGGCGGTCAGCGCCAGCGGCTCGCATTCGCTCGGGCGCTATTGGCCGACTTCCCCGTGCTGGTGGTCGACGAGCCTGGAGAGCACCTCGACACCCCCACCGCCGACGCGCTCGTGGCCGATCTGCTGGATAACAGAGCGCCGCAGGCAACTCTGCTGATCACCCATCGGCTCGCCGGGCTGCGAGCCGTCGACGAGATCATCGTGCTCGAGCATGGCGGAGCGCTCGAGCGTGGCAGCCACGACGAGTTGCTCACCCTGGACGGAGCGTACGCGCGCATGTGGGCGCGTGAGGCCGGCTCCGCCTTCCCGCGATGACCTGGCGCTGGGGCCCTCAGCTCCTCGATGCTGAGTGCGGGCGGGCAGCCTTGCTGCGATCGGGATCGGGTATGTCGGCCTCGCCGTAGAGCGCGTCTACCGGCAGCGACGATCCGAACAGCGTCACGAGGACGCCCCGGCGGGCGATGCACCGCGGACAGTGCTCAACCGCCAGCCATTCCGCCTTCGGCGTGATCGTCAAGCCGCAATGGGGGCAGTTGAGATACGTGATTCCGAGGCCCTTCGCGTTGGCGTGAACACTCCGCGACCGTCAGCAAAGATCACACGGTCACCGACACTGAGCAATGGTGTGCGCAGGCATGCGAGGGGCGAGTGAGCATCCCGCAGGGTTCATCCCATTGAGGTGATGTCTCACTCGCCGCCGGGGCCGAGACTCTGTCGATATGACAGTGCCATGGCCGGTCCGCAGTGTGATCGCCGGAGCTGCCGGCACGGCGACGATGACATTGGCCTATGCCACCGAGCGTCGTCTTCGACCCAATTTCCACAAGCCACTGGACTACGACGACAGCTTGGTGCCCGGTCAGATCGTTGCCGGCATCATGCACCTGCCCGCCGCCACCGCCCGCGAGGACAACGACCTCGGCCTTGCCCTGCGCTGGGGCTACGGCTCCATGTTCGGGATGTGGCACGGGCTGCTCCGTCGTCGCATCGGTGAGCCGTGGGCCAGCGCGGCGTTTCGGCGCGACGCTGATGACCGCGACGCTGACCATGTTCCCGCTGCTCGGCCGGACGCCCCCGCCCTGGCGCTGGCCGCCGAGCGTCCTGGCGACCGCCTTTGGCACCCACGCCGCGTACGTCGGGGCCGTGGCCGCGGTCGACGACCAGGTCCGCCGCGCGTTGAGCTGAGGGCATTCGCAACACAACGGATGGAGGCACGCATGAACGACAGCGACGTGGATGAGCTGGGACCCGTCGATTATGTGGTGGTCGAGTTTCCGGCCGACAAGGCCGACTTCTCGGGTGAGATTGCGACCGAGCTATCGGCGTTCGATCGAACGCGACACGATCCGCGTCCTGGACCTGATCATGCTCAAGAAGGAGCTCGATGGGTCGGTCGAGGGATTCGAGTCCCACGACTTCGGCGAGGCCGACCTCAGCGGGCTGCGCGAGCTGGAGACCGATCTTGCGATGCTGCTGGCCGAGGAGGACGTCGAGGCCATCGGGGCGGCCCTGGAACCGGGTAGCGTCGCGGCTGTACTGGTCTGGGAGAACGTGTGGGCCGCGCCGTTTGGATCCGCCGTTCGCAGGTCGGGCGGTCAGCTCGTCGCCAGCGGCCGGATTCCGATCCAGGCCCTCGCGGCGGCGATCGAGGACTGATGAGGCGAACGACGAAAGAAGGAGTCTGAAATGCTCGGCAGACGTCGAGTCGGACAGACGGGGCGTGATCGGGCGGCGGCCCGTCGCGCGTACCGCCGCGGTGGCCGGAACGGCAGCGGTCGTCACCCGCGGTGTCCGCCGTCGCGGGGACCGGCGCGAGGACCGCCGGGACCGGCGCTAGGACTCGCGTCCGCATCGGCGGGCCAGGCCGACGGAGGCGGCCGCCCGGGACCGCGGGCGCTTCGGCCTGCTCGGGGGGAGCCATGACCCGGGCGCGGAAGACGTGGAAGGACCAGCCCTGGTAGAGGAGGACGAGCGGGAAGAAGATCACGGCCACGATGGTCATGACCTTCAGGGCATAGGAGCCCGAGGCGGCGTTGTTGACGGTCAGGTTGTAGGCGGCGTTGGTGCTGGAGACCATGACGTTGGGATAGAGGTCGATGAAGATCGACCCGACGGCTGGCGGCGATGGCGATCGCCGACGCGATGAACGCCCATCCGTCGTTGTGCTCCGACACGGCGAGGCGCGCGGCGCCGACCACCGCGATCACCGCCAGGATCTCGACGGGACCCGGGACATCCGCGCCGTTGGCCACCGCCCGGGTCCAGATCACGAAGCCGATGACCACAGGCGACCGCAGCCCATCCCAGCGGCCGCGCGAGCGACCGCGCGCGCTCGCGCACGGCGCCCGTCGTCTTGAGCTTGAGGAAGATCGCGCCGTGGAGCAGGCAGAGGGCGACGAGCGTCAGTCCGGTCCAGAGACCGTAGGGCGTCAGCAGGTCCAGGAAGTCGCCGGTGAAGTTGTGGGCGGGTCGATCGGCAGGCCGCTGAGCAGGTCACCCAGCGCCACGCCGATGCAGCAGAGGGATCAGCAGGCTGCCGATCGTCGTGCACCACCTCCATGCGCTGCGCCAGCGTGGGTTCTCGCTCTTGCCCCGGTACTCGAACGCGACGCCGCGGGCCATCAGGGCGGCGAGGACCACGAGCAGCGCCAGATACAGCGCGGAGAACATCGTCGCGTACCAGCCCGGGAACGCGGCGAAGGTACCCGCGCCGGCGACGACCAGCCACACCTCGTTGCCGTCCCAGAACGGGCCGATCGTGTTGAGCGCAACGCGGCGATCGGTCTCCGTGCGCCCGACGATGGTGTGCAGCATGCCGACGCCGAAGTCAAACCCCTCGAGCACGAAGAACCCGACCCAGAAGATGACGATGATGACGAACCAGATGGTGTGAAGCTGCATCGGATGCCTAGTACGTGAGTGCGGGGACCACGGGAACGCCGGAGCCCCCCTCCGGGCCGGCTTCGGGTCCGGCGGCGCGCTCGTCCTCGAGGCCACGCCGCGCGTAGCGGAGCATCAGGATGAGGTCCGCCGCTCCGAGCGCGACGTAGATGAGCACGAACGTGACCAGACTGATCCAGATATCGGTGACGGTCACCCCGGGCGAATTGGCGTTGACCGTCTTCATCAGCCCCTGCACGATCCACGGCTGGCGGCCGCTCTCGGTCAGCAGCCAGCCGGCGGTGTTCATCAGAAACGGCGTCACGACGGCCCACAGCGCGAACGCGGGCAAACCACTTCGAGCGATCGAGCGTGCCGCGGTGCACCAGCCATCCGCCCCACAGCGCCAGCAACGCGATCAGCGAGCCCAGATAGGCCATGACGCGCATCGACCAGTACTGGATGAACACGTCCGGGATGTAGTTGCCCGGGCCGTACTTCTTCTGATACTGGGACTGGAGTTGGTCCAGACCCTCGACCGCCCCGTTCGAAGGTACCTGTCGCGAGCACCGACAGGAGGTGCGGGATCGCGATGATCTGCGTCGGAGTCTGATCGTTCTTGCCTCCGCCGATCTGAAACGCCGAGAACGAGCAGGGCTGGCAGTTGGTCCACTGCGCCTCGGCCGCGGCGATCTTGGCGGGCTGGTATGTCGCCTCGATCTCGCCCAGCTTGTTCCCGACGAACATCTGGATGAGGATCGCGGGCAGCAGGACGAGCACCGCCACGCGCGCCGTGCGATGAAACGCGCCGGCCTCACGCCGCTTGCGCAGGTGCCACGCCGACACGGCGAGCATCACCAGCGAGCCGGTGACCAGCGAAGCCAGGATGACATGCACGTAGCCCCACAGAAATGTCGGATTTGTGAACAACGCGCCGATGTTGTTCAGGACCGGCTGGCCCTTGGAGTTCAGTGCATACCCGACCGGATGCTGCATCCACGAGTTGGCAGCGAGGATGAACAGCGCCGACAGCATCGAGCCGAGCGCCACCATCCAGATGCACGCCAGGTGCACACGCTTGGGCAGCCTGTCCCAGCCGAACAGCCACAGCCCGAGGAACGTCGACTCCAAGAAGAAGGCTGCCAGCCCCTCCATCGCCAGCGGAGCGCCGAACACGTCCCCGACGAACCGCGAGTACGCCGACCAGTTCATTCCGAACTCGAACTCCTGCACCAGTCCGGTGACGACACCGACGGCGACGTTGATGAGCAGCAGCGTTCCGAAGAAGCGCGTCACTCGGCGGTAGTCCGGCTCCCCGGTGCGATGCCACGCCGTCTGCAGGATGGCGACGAGAAACGCCAATCCGATCGTCACCGGCACGAACAGAAAGTGGTAGATGCTCGTCGTCGCGAACTGCCAGCGTGCGAGATCGTTCGCCATCCGGAGACGAGCAAAGCTCGCCCCGGGTGCCGACAGGCATCACCCCGAACGGATGATGACCCGTGTCTCGGTGGCGGCTCACGTCCATCTGAGCGTTTCACCCCATAGGGGTGATGCCCAGGCGCCTGTCGGCTCCTAGCTTCGGTGGTCCCCAGACACATCTAGATCCGTGCGGAGCCGCGAACGCGCGGCGGACGAGGAGAGCACCATGGCAGTCGTCCTGGATGCTCAGACAGACGGACCCGACCGCCGGAGCCCGGCCTCAGGCGGCCGACGCATTCGTGGCCTTCGGCATCACGGGCGACCTCGCGAAGGTGATGACCTTCCGCTCGCTGTATCGCCTCGAGCGACGCGGCCTGCTCAACTGCCCCGTTCTGGGCGTGTCGGTGGACGACTGGTCCGTCGATCGGCTCCGTGATCACGCGCGGACATGCATCGAGGGCACCGGGGAGACCGTCGACGACGACGGTGTTCGACCGCTTCGCCGCTCGCCTCTCCTATGTCCAGGGCGACTTTGGCGACGCCGCCACCTACGAGCGCGTGGCGCAGCGCGCTCGGGTCGGCGCAGCGGCCCGGTGTTCTACCTGGAGATCCCGCCGTTCCTGTTCGCGACGGTGATCAAGGGCCTGTCCGAAGCGGGATTGACCAAGCACGCGCGAGTCGTCGTGGAGAAGCCGTTCGGTCACGACCTCGCCTCCGCCCAGGCGCTCGCCGCCGACATCCACCAGTACATCGACGAGTCCCAGCTCTACCGGATCGACCATTACCTCGGGAAGATGGGCCTGGACGAGCTTGCTGTACCTGCGCTTCGCCAACACGATGCTCGAGCCGGTCTGGAACCGCCAGCACGTGGCGAGCGTCCAGATCACGATGGCCGAGGACTTCGGGGTCGCGGATCGCGGCCATTTCTACGACCGGGTGGGCGCGCTGCAGGACGTCGTCGTCAATCACCTCATGCAGGTGGTGGCGATGGCCGCGATGGAGGCGCCCGCCGGCGCGGACGCCGCCACGCTCAAGGACGCCAAGTTCGCCGTGTTCCGCTCCATGGCCGACGCCGACCCGGGCCACTACGTCCGCGGCCAGCACGACGGCTACCTCGACATCGACGGCGTCGCCGCAGGATCGACGACGGAGACCTACGCGGCCCTGCGCCTCGAGATCGACAACTGGCGCTGGGCGGGCGTGCCCTTCTTCATCCGCACCGGCAAGCTCCTGCCGGTCACCCAGACCGAGCTCCGGCTGGTGTTCCGCCGGCCCCCGAGCCTGAGGTTCATGTCGGCGGGCCGCAGGCCGCCTGCCGACGGCCAGCTGGTGGTCAAGCTCGACCCGACGACCGGCGTCCGCCTGGAGATCGACGCACACCGTGCCGACAAGGGCGGGCCGCAGGCGATCACGCTCGACATGGAGTTCGCCGAGCAGGGCGGCGAGGGCCCGACGCCGTACGAGGTGCTGCTGCAGGCCGCGATGGACGGTGACAGCACGCCCGTTCACGCGTCAGGACAGCGTCGAGGAGACCTGGCGGATCATGGCGCCGCTCCTCGAGGCGCCCCCGCCGGTGCATCCCTACGCACCCGGTTCCTGGGGCCCGGCGGAGGCCGACCGCCTGCTCGCCGGTTCGGGCGCTGGCACGACCCGTGGGTGGAGTCATGACCTCCGTCGCTCCGAAGGGCAAGCGCAGCCGCAACGGTCGCTCCGACGGCGCCAGGCCAAGTCCGAGGCCGCCGCGTCCCGCTCAGAGTGCCGCTGCGCCGTCACCGTTCCCGCCGATCGCGGACTACGCGTTCCTGTCCAACTGCCACACCAGCGCGCTGGTCGCTCCGGATGGGTCGATCGACTGGCTGTGCGTGCCGAGCTTTGACTCGCCCAGCGTGTTCGGCTCGCTGCTGGACCGCGAGGCCGGGCTGTTCCGCCTCGGACCGTTCGGCGTCATGGTGCCGTCAGACCGCCACTACGTCCCGGGCACCAACGTGATGGTGACCACCTGGAAGACGCCGGGCGGATGGATCGAGGTCCGCGAGGCGCTGACCATGGGTCCGACCACGCACGAGGACGAGATCACGCCACATACCCGGCCGCCCGCCGACGAGGACGCCGACCACATGCTGGTCCGGACGGTGAGATGCCTGGAGGGCGAAGTCGAGATCGAGCTCATCTGCGAGCCGGCGTTCGACTACGGCCGCGTGCCGGCCGAGTGGACGCTCGTCGACGGGGGCGTTCACACGGCCGACGCGACCGGCGCCGGGCAGACGTTCCGGCTGCAGACGGATCTCAAGCTCGGGATCGAGGTCAATCGCGTCCGCGCCCGGCATACGCTCAGGCGCCGGCGAGGAGGCCTACGTCGCGCTCGGGTGGGGAAAGGGGCTCGCCGTCGCGGACTGACGTCGAAGATGCTCGCCGGCGCCTCGACGCCACCGTCGGCTTCTGGCGTCGCTGGCTGAACCGGGCGCGACCGTTCGCCGACCACCGCTGGCGCGAGGCGATCCAGCGCTCGGCGCTGACGATCAAGGGCCTGACCTACATGCCGACCGGAGCGACCGTGGCAGCGCCGACCACCTCACTGCCGGAGACGCCCGGGGGCGAGCGCAACTGGGACTACCGCTACACGTGGATGCGCGACTCGACGTTCACGCTCCAGGCGCTGCATCTCCTCGGCCTCGACTGGGAGGCGGACGAGTTCATGCAGTTCGTCGCCGACCTCGAGCCCAACAGCGACGGCGGCCTGCAGATCATGTACGGCATCGACGGCCGCCGTGACCTGACCGAGAGCTTCCGCGAGGACCTCTCCGGCTACTCGGGCGCCCATCCGGTGCGGATCGGCAACGGGGCCTTCGACCAGCGCCAGAACGACGTGTTCGGGGCGGTGCTCGACTCCATCCTCAAGCACTGCGTGCACAGCCAGCGGCTGCCGCGTCGCCTGTGGCCCATCGTGCAGGCGCAGGCCGAATGCGCGACCAAGCGTCTGGCGTCAGCCCGACCAGGGCATCTGGGAGGCGCGCGGCAAGCCGCAGCACTACGTCTCCTCGAAGCTGATGTGCTGGGTGGCGCTGGACCGCGCCGCGAAGCTGGCGGCGATCCGGGGTGCCCCGGAGCTGGAGGCGACGTGGCAGGCCACCGCGGAGGAGATCCACGCCGACATCCTCGAGCACGGGCTGAAGGACGGCGTGCTGCGCCAGCACTACGACACCGAGGCGCTGGACGCGTCGACGCTCCTGGCGGCGCTGTTCGGGTTCCTCGCCGGCGATGACGAGCGCATGCACAAGTCTGTGCTGGCCATCGCCGACGACCTGACCGAGAACGGCTTCGTCCTGCGTTACCGGACGGGCGAGACCGACGACGGCCTCTCCGGGCAAGGAGGGAACGTTCCTCATCTGCTCGTTCTGGCTGGTCTCGGCGCTCTCGATCGTCGGCGAGTCCCAGCGGGCGCACGATCTGATGGAGCGGCTGCTGCGCGTCGCCTCCCCGCTCGGCCTCTACGCCGAGGAGTTCGACGCCGAGACCGGTCGGCACCTCGGCAATTTCCCTCAGGCGTTCTCACACCTGGCGCTCATCGAGGCGGCGGCGCGGATCATCCTCACCGAGCAGCTGGCGATCGAGGGGCTCGGGCCGGCGACGTCGTCGACGCTCAGTCGCGCCATCCCTCCGGCCCGATACGAGGCGGTCTCATGACGCCACTACGACGTCGTCATCATCGGAACCGGCGCGGGCGGCGGGACGCTGGCTCGTCATCTCGCCCCGTCGGGCAAGCGGATCCTGCTGCTGGAACGCGGGGGCTGGCTCCCGCGTGAGCCCGCAGAACATCTCGGCCGACGAGGTCTTCGTCGAGAACCGCTACGTGTCCGCCGACACGTGGCGCTACCCCGACGGGGAGGAGTTCCAGCCCCAGGTCCACTACTGCGTCGGCGGCGCCACCAAGCTCTACGGAGCGGCGCTCTACCGGCTGCGCGAGGAGGATTTCGGCGAGCTGCGCCACCATGACGGCGTCTCGCCGGCGTGGCCGATCGGCTACGACGTGATGGAGCCGTACTACACCCTGGCCGAGCAGCTCTACTGCGTGCACGGCGCACGCGGGGAGGATCCGACCGAGCCGCGCGCCAGCGGGCCGTATCCGTTCCCCGCAGTGTCTCACGAGCCACGGATCCAGAAGCTGTCCGACGACCTGGCGGCGCTGGGTCACCACCCGTTCCACGCCCCGTGCGGGGTCATGCTCAACGAGCGCAACATGCCCTACAGCGCGTGCATGCGCTGCGCCAACTGCGACGGCTTCCCCTGCGTCGTGCACGCCAAATCCGACGCCGAGGTGCTCGGGGTCAGGCCGGCGCTGGAGCACGACAACGTGGAACTGCTGATCAACGCCCAAGCGGTGCGGCTGGAGACCAATCCGTCGGGAACGAGCGTGACGACCGTGGTCGTCGACCACGGCGGCGTGCAGGAGCAGGTGACCGCGGACATCGTCGTCGTCTGCTGCGGCGCCGCGAACTCCGCACGGCTGCTGCTGATGTCGGCCAACGACCGCCACCCCAACGGACTGGCCAACGGCTCAGACCAGGTGGGGCGCAACTACATGTTCCACAACAGCCAGGCGGTGCTGGCGCTGTCCCTGGAGGAGAACCCGACCGTGTTTCAGAAGACGCTCGGGCTCAACGACTTCTACCTCCGCGGGCCCGACTTCGAGTTCCCGCTGGGCAACATCCAGATGGTCGGCAAGTCCCAGGCGCCGATGTTCCATGGCGAGAAGCCGGGCGAGACCAGGTTCGCGCCGACGCTGGTCGCTGGAGGAGGTGGCGCGGCACGCGGTCGACTTCTGGTTGTCCACCGAAGATCTCCCCCGCGCGGACAACCGGGTCACGGTCGACGAGCGCGGCACGATCACGATCGCCTATAAAGCCACCAACGACGAGCCCAGGGATCGCCTGTTCGAACAGCTCAGATCCATGCTCGGCGACCTCGGGATGCATCAGCACCACCTGCTGCCCCACCACGCCTACCTCAAGAACGAGATCCCGGTCGCCGGAGTGGCCCATCAGGCGGGGACCTGCCGCTTCGGCTCAGACCCCCGGACGTCGGTGGTCGACGTCAACTGCCGGGCCCACGAGCTCGACAACCTCTACGTGGCCGACACGAGCATCTTTCCCAGCATCGGCGCGGTCAACCCGGCGCTGACCGCGATGGCCAACGCGCTGCGCGTGGGTGACCACCTGCTCGACACGTTGGGCGTCAGGGGCGACGCCACTCGGCCCACGCTCAGCAGCGTCTCGTAGGTGTCTCACGTCCACATCCATGCGCCGCATGAGCTGAGCGAGCCACCGGAGCAGCGAGCCGGACCGAAGGAGGCGAACGGCCCGCGGACCGAGCGCTGGCTCGAGCTGGGCGCCGTCCTGCTCCTGTCGCTGGCGACGCTGGCCACCGCCTGGAGCGGCTACCAGGCGGCCCGTGGTCCGGCGTGCAGTCGCAGCGCTACAGCGAGGCGTCGGCGCTCCGCGTCCGCGCCGACGAGGACACCGTCAGCGGAGGCCAGATCCACCTCGGCGACCTGATGCTCGTCAACGGCTGGTTCAACGCCACGGAGTCGGGCAATCCGAGGCTGGCGGCGGACTACCGGCGGCGCTTTCGCCCGGCCTTTCAGCCCGTGTTCGCGGCGTGGCTGGCGCTGCATCCGCTGACCAACCGCCGGGCCCCTCCCGGGCCCACCTACATGCCTCAGTACAACCCGGCGCCGTTCGTGGCGGCTGCGGCGGCCAGCGCCCACGCTGACCGCGTGTTCGCCGAGGGCAGCGAGGCCAAGACCAACGACGACGACCACATCCTCGCGACCGTGTTCTTCGCCGCGGTGCTGTTCCTGGCCGCCGTGTCGATGCGCGTGGATTGGATACGGCTGCGCATCGCGGTGCTCGGCTTCGGCTCCATCGTCTTCGTGGGCGCCCTCGTGTTCGTACTCACGCTGCCGACGGCGTCTTAACGGCCGACCTCGGCGTCGTCGGCTGTCGCCCCAGTCGATGTGGGCGGCGTCTGACCGCTGATCGAGCACCTGGGGCCCGCGGGTCTTGGAGAAATAGTCCCATCCCCAGTCCACGAACGCCTCGATGCGGTTGCGCACGCCGCTCATCAGCGCCGCGTGAACGCCCAGCCATGCGGCGAACGCGATAGAGCCATGGAGCTCGTGACGATGCTTGCCGACCTCGGCCACCGCCGCGCCGCGCCCGATCATCGCCATGATGCCCTTGTCCTTGTAGTCGAACGTCTTCCGCGGCTCGCCGGCGATCTCGGCGAGGATGCTCTCGGCGACGCAGGTGCCGCTCTGCAGCGCCACCGATCCCAGCTGTGGGAACGGCTGGCCATCGGGTCCCGGGATGTTGGCCATGTCACCGATCACGTAGACGCCGGGGGCGCCTCTCGGGGTCAGGTCCAGGCCCACGTCGATGCGCCCGCCGCGTCCCTGCGGCAGCCCGCTGGCCGCCGCCGGCGCGGCGGCCATCAGGCCTCCGGCCCAGGCGACGCAACGGGTCTTGATCGTCGTCCCGTCCGAGAGCACCACGTGATCGGCCGCCACCTCCTTGACCCCGGTGCCGAGCCGCAGCGTGACGCCGCGCTCGGTGAGCACCTTGCTGGCGTACTTGTGCGCCCGGTCGGAGAATCCGTTCAGCACCACGTGGCCGAGATCGACCACCTGCACCGTGGCCCGGTCCACGCCCAGGTCGCGATACTCGTCGGGCATCGTGTCGTGGATCAGGTCGGCCATCGACCCTGCCAGTTCGGTGCCCGGTCGCCCCCGCGCCGACGATGACGAAGTTCAGCGCGCCCCGGTCGATCAGCGCGGGGTCACGATCGGCATCCTCGAACACCGTGAGCATCCGTGTCCGCAGCCGCTCGGCATCGGTCAGCGAGTACAGCGGGAACGCGTGCTCGGCCGCGCCCGGGGTGTTGAAGAAGTTCGCCTGCGCGCCGGCGGCGAGCACGAGGACGTCGCCTTCGATCAGTTCGCCCTCACGCGTGCGCACCGAGTGAGCCCGCGGGTCCACCTCGGTCACCTCGCCCAGTTTCACATCGATGTTGGAATAGTCGTGAAACGTCTTGCGCAACGAGGAGGCGATGCTGGTGGCCGCCAGCTGCGACGTCGCCACCTGGTAGAGCAGGGGCTGAAACTGGTGGTAGTTGTGCTGGTCGATCAGGGTGACGTGCGACCGAGTCCTCGCCGGCAAGCTCGCGCGCGCAGCCGATGCCCGCGAAGCCTCCGCCGACGATCACGACGCGCGTAGAAGCTTCGTTGGTTGGGTGTCCGGTGCTTGACGCCACGCGCCCTCCTTCTCTGTGGACCGAGCCTCTCAGTACATGCCCGCCGCGACTGGGGCGCATCGTCCGAACCGAGTGACCCCTGACGGACAATCACCTTGATCGGATGATGCGGCCTTGCCGCCGCGCCTCGAACGTCGCATCAGCGATGATCCGCAGCGTCGACGAGGACCGGCGCGAGCGCGCCCAGCTCTCGCGCATCGACGTGATCGCTGAGCAGCAGCCTGCCACCGCTGCGGGCAACGGCGTCCGAGAGGGCCTCGGCCCAGACGTGTCTGATCAGGAGCGCCGCGATGGCGCCGCCGGGCGCCAGCCCGGCTCCGAGCCGGCGCACCGTCTCGCCGGACAGGCCAGACGTTCCAGTCGCGAGCGCTTGAGCGGTGGCGCGTCGCCGCGCCGCAGGATCAAGCCGGAAGTCGAGGATGGGAGCGATCAGGCTGCCGGCGCTGTCGCCGCGCACATCGATCACCGCCAGCTCGCCCGAGTCCGCCTCGCGCTGGATGAACACCGCCTCGAGCACCCGCACCGTGCCACCCGTCTCGATGCGTTGCACCGCACCGCCGAGCTGGCCCTCGAAGCGAGCATCCGGCGTGAACTCGTACATCAGCAGCTGAGCCGGCGGAAGCTCTGGCGGCCGTGTCATGGGACCAGGATGTAGCGGGGTCGGCGCAGGCGCATCATGAGGCTCACAGCGCCGGGGCCGGGGTTGCCGCGCCGGCGCCCTGCGTCTCGGCGGCCGGTGCTCCCGCCGCTCGGGCGGCCTGGAGCGCGGACAGCCCGAGCGTCGCCAGATAGGCGACGACGACCCCGATGATCGTGAGCGGCGTCGACCCCCGCCCCCGCGTTGCCGGTCAGCAGCGTGGCGACCACGATGGCCGACAGCGGCAGGCGCAGGATGGCCACCGTGCCCGCGCCGATCCCGACGGCCACCGCCGCCGCCACGGGAAACCCCGGTAGATGCGACGCCATGATCCCCCCGGCGGCGCCGAGGAAGATGGCCGGAAAGGTCGGGCCGCCCCGGAAGGCGCCCAGCGAGAGTGAATAGCCGAGCGCCCTTGAAGACGATCAGCAGCGCCAGCGCCGACAGCGACCATGTGCCCGAGCCGGACACGAGCCCGGGAAGGGCGTCCTGCCCGGAGAACAGCACCTCGTTGACGCCCCTTCCGCTGGCCTGCGAGAAGGCGATCGCCAGTCCGGACACGACCAGCCCGCACAGCGGGCAGGAGCACGAGCGGGCGGGGCTTCACCAGCCGGTGGGTCAGCAGTCCCCCGGTCCGGATCAGGTGGGCGACGACCGCGATGGCGAGCGCCAGGGCGATCGTCCACCCGAAGTTGCCCGCGGTGGGATGGGGAAAGGCGTGCAGCGACAGGGGCGCGAGGCGCGTAGGCACTCGAGCTCAACCCCGTGAACGAGCCCATCCCGACCGACACCAGCGACCCGATCGCCGGCGCCGACCAGCCCGGGGATGAGGATGATGGGCAGCCGTGACTTGCCCAACCCCGTCGCCTCGATCAGGATGACCGCGGCGATGATCGGCGAGGAGAACACGAACGACAGTGCCGCGAAGCTTCCGGCCGCACCGACGACGAGCAGCAGCTGAGACGGCGCCTCGCCGGCGCGCCAGCTTGACGATCGCCACCCCGAGCCCGGCGCCGAGCGCGATCAGCGGCGCCTCCGGGCCGATGACGAGGCCCATGCCGATCGAGACCAGGCCGGCCAGGATGATCCCCGGGCAGCTCGATCGGCTGAGTGGGAGCGCCACCGACCTTCAGGCCGTCGGCGGGCACGTGCCCACCGTCCCCGGGCAGCCGTGTGATCGCCAGGGCGGCGAGCACCCCGGCGATGCCCAGGATCGGCAGCGACCACCACTGAGGCGGACCGTGCTGGTACCCGAGCGCGGCCGGAAGGTGGTGGTAGAGCTCCCGCTGGAGCTGGTAGACGAGCTCCACGAAGCACCACGCGGCCAGCGAGACGGCGATCCCCACGACGGCCGCGATCACCAGCAGGACCATGAAGCCCTTGCTCAGGAGCGTCGCCGGTCGGATCCTCCGGGGTCGGAGAACTGGGCATGGCGGCTCGCGACGCTACGGTCGCTTAGGTGCCTGCGGTCGTCATCCTGATCGGGTGACGCCCTCCGGCGTCGCCGGCGCGTCGACGCGGCGACGTGCCCGCACGGCCCGCCGCCGGGTGCCCGCCACCTTGTGGATCCGAGCCCACGCATCGAGACTTGGCGGCACTCGCTCGCCGCGCCGTGCGGCGTGATCTCCTGACCTTGAGAAGGGGCGCCATGTCCACCGTGCTCTGGTTTCTGCTCGCTGTCCTGTACTTGGTGATCCTGGTCACGCTGGGCGTGACCACGTTGCGCAAGGGCCACGTCGTCCTCTTCGTGATCGGAATCTTCTTCCCGCTCCTCTGGCTGATCGGCGCGGTCATCGGCCCGACCCCGCGCGCGGCGTCGGCACGATGACCTCCACCACTGAGACACCACGCGTCCAGCCGGCCGGCAACGGCGGGACCGAACCGAGACCGAGATGGTCCGCGAGGAGGAGCTCGCCGGCCTCCCACGCGACGTGATTCCGCAGCAGGGCACCGGGACCAAGGTCGCCTACGACCTGATGACGAACGAGCTGCTCCTGGACGGCAGCGCCCGGTTGAACCTGGCCACGTTCGTGACGACCTGGATGCCCCCGGACGCCGCCCGGCTGATGGCGGAGACCGCGGACAAGAACATGATCGACAAGGACGAGTATCCGCAGACGGCGGAGTTCGAGCGACGCTGCGTGAACATGATCGGCCGGCTGTGGCACGCGCCCGGCGACGGCGACGTGACCGGCTGCTCGACGACCGGCTCCAGCGAGGCCGCCATGCTCGGCGGCCTGGCGCTGAAGTGGCTGTGGCGAGCGCGGATGAAGGCGGCCGGCAAGCCGACCGACCGGCCGAACCTCGTCCTGGGCATCAACGTGCAGGTGTGCTGGGACAAGTTCTGCCGCTACTGGGACGTCGAGCCGCGGCTGGTGCCGATGGAGGGCGACCGCTTCCATCTCACCGCGGCCGAAGCGGTCGCCCACTGCGACGAGAACACGATCGGCGTGGTGGCGGTTCTCGGCTCGACCTTCGACGGCAGTTATGAGCCGGTGGCCGAGATCTGCGCCGCGCTCGATGAGCTGGCGGCAGGCGGGGGCCCCGATGTCCCGGTCCACGTCGACGCCGCCTCCGGCGGGTTCGTCGCACCGTTCTCCCAGCCCGAGCTCGTCTGGGACTTCGCGCTCCCGCGCGTGCACTCGATCAACGCGTCCGGCCACAAGTACGGCCTCGTGTACCCCGGGGTCGGCTGGGCGATCTGGCGCGACGCGGCGGCGCTGCCCCGCGATCTCGTGTTCGACGTCAACTATCTCGGCGGCTCGATGCCGACGTTCGCGCTGAACTTCTCGCGTCCCGGCAGCGAGGTGCTGGCGCAGTACTTCATGTTCCTGGCGCTCGGCTGGAACGGCTACGCCGAGGTGCAGCGCGCGGCCAACCGGATCGCCCAGCACATCGCCCGCGAGATCGCGGCGATCGGCCCCTACCGGCTGATCACCGACGGAAGCGAGTTGCCGGTGCTGGCGTTCACGCTCGCACCCGAGGTGACCAACTACACCGTGTTCGACGTGTCGGCCCGGCTACGCGAGTTCGGCTGGCTGGTGCCGGCGTACACCTTCCCCGAGAACCGCCAGGACCTCTCGGTCCTGCGCGTCGTCGTGCGTGCCGGGCTGACCACCGACATGGCCGACCTGTTCCTGGCGGACCTGCGCAAGCAGACGGCGTGGCTTGAGTCCCTCGAGGGCCCGATGCCGGCTCGGCGCCCCGAAGAGCGCCACAGCTTCCGTCATTAGCGGGCGCAGTTCCCACTCAGATCGTTAGTCGTTGAGCAAGCCCCACACGTGGCTGAGCTCGCGCGTGGACAGCGCCTCCTTGGGCAGGCATGCGATGCGGTCGCTGCGGTCCCGCTCATCGAGGTAGATCGACGGGTCGTTGACGGAGATGAGCAGGATCGCGACGCCCGGGTGCTTGCTCACGATCTCTCGCGCAGCCTCGATGCCACCGATCCCCGGCATGACGACATCCATGACGACCAGTTGGGGCGACAAGCGGGCGACATCGCGCATCGCCTCCTCGCCGGAGGAGGCGACGCCCACCAGGACGAAGTCGGCGGCGGCCGCGATCAGGTCCCGGAGGACGTCGCGGACGGCCGGATGGTCGTCCACGGCAAGGATCCTCACCGGGGTGGCGCTCTCTGGGAGGTGATAAGAGACCAGCCTTCCCGTTGATCGTGTACTTCACGCGCGCTCCGCGCTCGATCTGCTTCCCATGCCAGAGTGTCGCAGCGCGCCTCGAGTGTCGCGAGGGTGCTGGCCCGCGTACCGTGGCGTGCACACGCCTCTTGCCCGTGACGCCCGAGCTCGCCGGACGGCGCGAACTGCCGTCACCTGATTGAGGTGATGCGGCGCGGCACGGGCCGAGCCAGTCTGCGAGACACCGATGATCGCGCCCGACGTCCCGCCGACCACGATCCCGCCGCCAGAGCGCGAGCACCGCAGCGCCGCCGCCGAGCGCGAGGCGGCTCGCGAGGAGTTCCTCGGGGGCGCCACGCTCCTCGTCGCCGATGCCAGGACGGCGTTCCTGCTCCTCAACGAGGCCCGCGCCCGCGTGATGACGCGGCTGTTCGGGATCTCAGGGCCGGGTTCGACGCTCGTGACGATCATCGCGCTCGGTCTCGCGTGGGAGTCGACACACCGCAAGGTCGCGCGGGTGGTCAAGGCCCCGGGGACCCCCGAGCTCGGCGAGGTGGCAATCGGCACTGCCGTTCTGACCGAGTCCATACGGTGGCTCGGCGGACCCGCGACCGGGGAGTCCCCTTTCCTCGGCCCGCTCGTCCTCTTCGCGCTGGCCGGCCACGCACTGCGCCCGGTCGTGCGCTCGACGGTGCACGGCGCCAGGAGTTCGGCACACCGAGCGCACACCGGCCTCGATCACCGCTACGGGCACATCGTTCGCCGCAACCGGCCACGCCCGGTTTAGGCGGGGGCGGCCCGCGGCTGGAGCGTGCAATGAGCGACAAGAGACAGAAGCGGGCGGCGGAGTTCATCGAGCCGTTCCGGGTCCACCCGGGGTCCAAGGTGACACTCGGCAAGGACTTCGACCCGGCCTTCAAGGCGGGCGTGAGGAAGAAGAAGGACGGAGTCGCCCTGCTCAAAGAGGGGGTGCGGTTGCTGGCGGACTATCAGGCGCGGCTCGCCGCCCAGGACACGTGGGGAGTGTTGGTCGTGCTGCAGGCGATGGACACGGCCGGCAAGGACGGGACGATCCGCCACGTGATGAGCGGCGTAAATCCGCAGGGCGTCGCGGTCCACAGCTTCAAGGTCCCGTCGGCCGAGGAGCTCGACCATGACTACCTGTGGCGCTACGCCCAGCGACTGCCGGCACGCGGCCAGATCGGGATCTTCAACCGCTCGCACTACGAGGAGGTGCTGGTCGTCCGCGTGCATCCCGAGAACCTCGATCGTCAGAAGCTGCCCAAGCAGGCGAAGAAGGGCGACGTCTGGAAGCGGCGCTATCGGGAGATCAACGACTGGGAGCGCTACCTGACCGAGAATGGCATCCGGGTCGTGAAGCTGTTCCTGAACCTCTCCAAGGAGGAGCAGCGGGCCCGTTTGCTGCGGCGGATCGATCTCCCTGACCACAACTGGAAGTTCTCATCGGCGGATGTCGCCGAGCGAGAGCGCTGGGATGACTACCAGCGGGCGTTCTCCGACGTGCTGTCGCACACCAGCACCGAGTGGGCGCCCTGGTACGTGATTCCGGCGGACCGCAAATGGTTTGGCCGCATCGGCGCGGGCGCGGTGCTCGTTCACGCATTGATGGAGATCGACCCTCGGTATCCCCCGGTCGGCAAACGGCAGCATGAGGCGCTGCTCGAGGTCAAAGAGGCGCTGAAGGCCCAGGCGCCCGAGCACGCGGCACCTGATCCGTTCGAGCAGGAGCAGCAGGACGGAAAGGCCCGAGGCGCGACGCGCCAGGACGACCGGGCAGAGCCGCCGGTGGCCGTGCCCGCTCCCGGGCCATCCACCGATTCCTGAGTCCGGTCCGCATTGATGACGGCGCCGCGATGGCTTCCAGGCGTCCGGGCGATTGGGAGCTACCAGAGGGCGTGGGCGCGGCGCGACGTGGTCGCGGGAATCGTGTTGACCACGTTGCTGGTTCCGCAGGGGATGGCCTACGCCGAACTCGCGGGGCTACCGGCGATCACGGGCCTGTACACCTCGATTCTGTGCCTCGTCGGTTATGCCGTGTTCGGTCCGTCGCGAATCCTGGTCCTGGGGCCGGACTCCTCGTTGGGGCCGATGATCGCGGCGACGATCCTGCCGATCCTCGGCTCCAACGGCAGCCCTGAGCGCGCGATCGCGTTGGCGTCGATGCTGGCGCTGATCGTCGGAGCGATCATGATCGCCGCCGGGATCGCGAAGCTCGGGTTCGTCGCTGACCTCCTCTCCAAGCCGACGCAGATCGGCTACATGAACGGCCTGGCGTTGACGATCCTCATCGGACAGCTCCCCAAACTGTTCGGATTCTCGACCGACGCCAACGGACTGATCGACGAGGCCCGGGCCTTTGTCAACGGGCTCACCTCCGGCGAGGCGGTGGGCGCGGCCGTCGCCATCGGCCTCTTTGGCCTCGCGGTGATCCTGGCGCTGGGGCACTGGCTGCCCCGCATCCCCGGCGTGCTGGTGGCGGTCGTCGCCGCCATCGCTGCCTCGGCAGCATTTGATCTCTCCAGCCACGGCGTCTCGCTCGTCGGAACGCTGCCCAAGGGATTCCCGCCGCTCACGGTCCCCAACCCGGTCTCAGATCTTCCCCTGCTGGTCGCGGGCGCTCTGGGGATCGCGCTCGTCGCGCTCACCGACACGATCTCGACCGCGTCGTCGTTCGCCGCGCGGACCGGGCAGGAGGTCGACGGCAACGGAGAGATGATCGGGATCGGCGCCGCCAACGTCGCCGCCGGCTTCTTTCAGGGGTTCCCGGTGAGCACGAGCGGTTCGCGCACCGCGGTCGCCGAGCAGGCCGGCGCCAAGACCCAGCTCTCGGGCGTGGTGGGCGCCGCGCTCATCGTGCTGATGCTCGTGCTCACGCCCGGGGCTGTTGAAGAATCTCCCCAACCCGACCCTCGCCGCCGTCGTGATCGCCGCCTCGCTCTCGCTGGCCGACGTGCCCGGAACCGTCCGGCTGTGGCATCAGCGTCGCGTCGAGTTCCTGCTGTCGGTCACCGCGTTTCTCGGCGTCGCGCTGCTCGGCGTTCTGCAGGGCATCGCCGTGGCGGTCGCGCTCTCGATCTTCAACGTGTTCCGGCGGGCCTGGTGGCCGTATCAGACCACGCTGGGCCTGGTCGAAGGGATGCGCGGCCAACACGACCGCCAGCTGCACCCGGACGCCCAGCAACTGCCCGGCCTGGTGATCTTCCGCTTCGATGCGCCGCTGTTCTTCGCCAACGCCCGAACGTTCCGAGACCAGATCCGCCGCTTCGCCGCCGCCGAGCCGCGGCCGCAATGGATCCTCATCGCCGCGGAGCCGATCACCGACATCGACACCACCGCAGCGGACGTGCTCGCCGACCTCGACGAGGAGCTCAATGCCGCCGGCACATCCCTCGTCTTCGCCGAGCTCAAGCACCCCGTCCGCGCCAAGCTCGAGCGCTATCAGTTGATCGGTCCGCTGAGCCCGGATCACTTCTTCCCCACCCTCGATGCCGCCGTCGACGCATTCCGTCAACAGACCGGCGCCGAATGGACCCCGTCTGTGGCAGCGGACGTCACCCCAACGGGATGATGTGACCGTGACAGACCGTGCCAGGCTCCACTTGATATGGAGCCGGCCGTCGAATCGAAAGGAACAGCACATGGCTGTCGTTGGCGCTGATACACATGAGACACTGGCGGGGATCTCCGCCGGACGTCTCGAGGTCCTGGAGAACGCGGTCGGGCTGCGCGAGCTCAATCGAGAGGGAAGCGGCTTGGACGCGCGCACGTTCGCGCTGGTCAAGATCGCCGCGCTGATCGCGCTCGATGCGCCCCCGGCCTCCTACGCCTGGCAGATCGCAAATGCGATGGAAGAAGGGGTGTCCGCGGAGGACCTAGTCGGCGTGCTGCGCGCGGTCGCGCCGCAGGTCGGGGGCCCGAAGGTCATCGCGGCGGCGCCGGAGATCATGCTCGCCATGGGACTGCCACTCGACGAGGAAAGCTAGGTGACGCAATGCCACTCTTGAGACGCCGCCGTCCCCTCCTGCGGGCAGCCGCCGTCGGCGGCGGGGCATACGCCTTCGGCAAGCACCGCGCTCGGGCCCAGGAGGAAGACCAGCAGCAGGCCTACTACGAGGGTCAGCAAGATGCTGCCGCCGCCCCCCCGGCCCCGACCGGGATTACCAGCTCCGACACCCAGCGCCTGGCCGAGCTCGGCAAGCTGCACGAGCAAGGGGTCCTCACCGACGAGGAGTTCTCACAGCAGAAGGCCAAGATCCTCGGCATCTGATCGGTCGCGCTCGCGTTCCACGGCATCGGCTGACCGGGCCCCACCCCACGATCCACCCCCCGAGGTGGCCTCCCGGGGGTTGGGGCTCTCAGCCGGTTGGCGACGCCGATGCTGAGGGGTGAGGTTCCGGGGGGCGCGGGGGTTCCGGGGGATGCGGGGTTCGCCGGTGCCGGCGGACGAGGGCATCGAGGGAGACCGCGAGCACGCCGAGCAGGATGATCGCGGTGAAGGTCTCGGGTGACCCCCAGGCGGGTCAAGCAGGGCGGTAAGCGCGGCCACCGTAAACCACGAGTCCATACATGACCAGAATGTCCAGGCTCACGAGCGCGAGTGACCAAAACGGGTACGCCTGGATCATGACCATCTGAGCAATGGTGTTGGCGGCGGCGAACGCCACTCCGAGCCATCGCGCGAACTGGTTCTTCACCAAGACCCCGACGCCGGTCAGCCCCTGGGCGACGCCGAGAGTCCAGATCACCCACCCCCAGCCGCTCAGGTCGCCGAACACATAATGGGCGCGGGTGACGAAGACACCGGAGCCACTGACCGCCGCCACCCCCTCCACGGTGTTCGTGCATCCCAGCACGAGGAGCATCACCCCTGCGAACATCACCCAACCGGACTTACGATCGTCCTCGCCCAGGCGAAGTGCCCGAGGGGCGTTCACCGCGATGCTCAACCGTGGGCCTCCTGCAGGTTGCCGGTTGCCTTCTGCTGGCGGTGATTCTGGACCGCCTTGTCGGCCCACACGAGCGCGGGCGCGATCAGCGAGAGGCCGAGCACGAGGGCCCACTGACTGCCGGTGAGGGACTCGGTGTCGAGCAGGCGCTGCAGCATGTGGAGCTCGACGCCTGCCCAGGTGAGGAACCAGCCGAGAATGATCCAGCCCATGTAGGGGAACAGCGGCGAGGACCACGGCGCCTCGCGCTCGCGCCGCATCACGAAGCCGAGGTTCACGGCGCTGAAGGCCACGACGGCGAACGCCATCGTCATCGACACCGACGCGTGCGTCGTGCTCGGCTTGTCCGGTCCGAGGTCCAGGACGAGCAGCGCGGTGACGGCGACCACCAGTCCGCTGAGCACCCACCGGATGATCTGGGGCCGGTTGACGATCCGCGTGCCCGGCTTGCGCGGCGGCCGTTGCATCACGCCCGGATCGGGGACGTCGACGATGAACCCGACCACCACCGTGACGACGACGAAGAACTTGCAGAACAGCAGCTGCATGGGGAACAGCGCCACGCCGTCGTTGATGTTGAAGATCGTGGCCAGCACCATGAGCTGCAGCACGGAGGACAGGATCGTCAGCTGGAGCTTCACGTAGGAGGTGATCCTGCGGTAGATGTCGCGGCCGAGGTCGACCGCCCGGACGAGCGTCGGCGAAGTTGTCGTCGGTGAGGACGATCTTGGCCGCCTGCTTGGTGACCTCGGAGCCGCTGCCCATCGCGACGCCGATGTCGGCCTGCTTGAGGGCGGCCGCGTCGTTCACGGCGTCGCCGGTCATCGCCACGACATCGCCCGACTCCTGCATCAGCTTGGCCAGCCTCAGCTTGTCCTCCGGCGCGACGCGGCCGAACACATGCAGCTCGGGGAGCCGGCGCACCACCTCTTCGTCGGGGAGATGCTGCAGCTCGGTCCCGGTGAGAACGCCGGGGCCGAGGCCGAGCTGGTCGGCGATCGCGCGGGCGGTGACGGTGTGGTCGCCGGTGATCATGCGGACGTCGATGCCGGCGCGCAGCGCCACGCGGACGGCGTCCTTGGCCTCGGAGCGGAGCGGGTCGATGATGCCGACCAGCGCGACGAGGACGAGGTCGCGCACGGCCGCCATCGGATCGTCGAGCGCCGCCGACATCGCCTGCATCGTCGAGATCGCGAGCGGCGAAGGCGAGGACGCGCAGCCCCTTCTCGGACAGCTGCTGGTTGGCGTCCAGGATCTCCTTGCGGACCTCGTCGATCGGGATCTCCTGGCCGTGCCAGAGCGCCTGGCTGCACAGCCCCAGCACCACGTCGGGCGCCCCCTTCACGGTCATGAAGTGCGGCTCCTTGAGGACGCCGCCGGCGAGCCAGTCGGGACGGTCGTGGAAGGTCGCCATGAACTTGTACTCGGAGTCGAACGGCACCTCGGCGCGCCGCGCCAGCGAATTCCGTGTCTGCTCCGCGTCGGACGCTCATCTTCGCGGCGAGGACGACCAGGGCGGCCTCGGTCGGGTCGCCGATGATCGACTCGTCATCGGCCACCGTGGCGTCGCTGCACAGCGTCAGCCCGAGGGCCAGGCGCCGGAAATCGGGAAGCTCAGCGCCCGCCACGCCGAGGATCGCGCCCGGACTTCGGTAGCCGCCGCCCTCCACCTGGAACCAATCTCCGCCGGCCAGCATCGTGGTCGCGGTCATCTGGTTCAGCGTCAGCGTCCCGGTCTTGTCGCTGTTGATCACGGTCGTGCCGCCGAGCGTCTCGACGTCGGCGAGCGATTTCACGACCGCCTTGTGACTCGGCCAGCCGCTGCGCGCCCGAGGACAGCATCGCCTGCACGAACGTCGGCAGGCCCACCGGGATCGAGGCGATCGCGGTCGAGATGCACAGGAGCACGACGGTGTCGAACGACTGACCGCGGGCGATCCCGAAGATCGCGATCACCGCCACCGCCGGCCACGCCACGACTCCGAACACCTTCGTCATCCCGTCCAGCTCTTTCTGCAGGGGCGACCGCTGCCGCTGCGTCGAGCGTGACCATGTCGGCGATCCGCCCCATCTCCGTCGCCGACCCGGTCGCCGTCACCACCACTGCCGCCGTCCCCCGCGTCACCTGCGTGTTCTGGAAGACCAGGTTCGTGCGGTCGCCGAGCGCCGTCTCGGCGTCCAGCACGCTCGTCGCGTCCTTCGCCACCGGCGCGCTCTCACCGGTGAGCGCCGCCTCCTGGAGCTCCAGGGTCGCGGACGTCGACGATCCGGCCATCCGCCGGGACGACGTCACCCGCCTCGAGCAAGCAGATGTCACCGGGCACCAGCTGCGTCGATTCGACCTCCTCGACGGCACCGTCGCGGCGCACCCGGGCGTGCGGCACCTGCAGACTGCGCGAGTGCCTCGACGCTGGCCCGCGCCTTGAGCTCCTGGGCGCGAGCCCATCACCACGTTGAACGTCACCAGGCCCAGCACGAAGAGGCCGGTCGGGACCTGCCCGACGACGAAGCTCGCCACGGCGACGATCAGCAGCATGATGTTCATCGGGTTCGACAGCTGTCCCCGTCGCCACCTCCCACACGCTCGGCGGCGGCTCCTTCGGCAGCTCGTTGGGGCCGTATTGGCCGAGGCGACGCTCGACCTCTCCAGCGTCCAGTCCCCGCTCAGGGTCGACGTCGAGCGCCGCGGCGACATCCCCTGCCGATTGGCTGTGCCACGCGGCCTTGGGCTTCGTCTGCACGATCGTCGTCATGTCGATCTCCGAAACGCTCGCCGGCTGCCTAGAGAACTGCGGACTCAGGATCGCGCGAGGGTCAGGCCGCGCATCATCCGATCCGGGTGACGCTCAGGTCGCTGGATTCGGCCATGGTGGCTTCGCTTGACCTCGCGATTTCGATGAGTCTCACTGCCGATCCGGATTCAGGGGCCCACAGCGATGGCGCGGGCGTGCGCCGGGTTGCTCGTGCCGCGCTGCAGTCCGGTGAGTCCGCCGAACGTGGACGCGCAGCCCGGGGGACACGCCCCGTGCGGCTCACGGCGATTGGGCGCCGGCGCCCGACCGTCCGGATCCGATCTCCGTCCTGCAGAACCAGGCGGCGACGCGGCTTCAGGAGCTCGTGCCGATCCGGTACGGGCGAATGCTCGTCTCCCCCTTCACGTTCTACCGCGGCGCCGCCGCGGTGATGGCGGCGGACCTCGCGCTGACGCCCGGATTCCGGAATCGTGGTGCAGGCGTGCGGCGACGCGCACATCTCCAACTTCGGTGGCTTCGCAGCGCAGGATCGACGGCTCCTCTTCGGTCCGAACGATTTCGACGAGACACTGCCGGGCCCGTGGGAATGGGACGTCAAGCGGATGGCGGCCAGCGTGGAGATCGCCGGGCGCGATGTCGGGCTGCCCGCGCGTCGCCGGCGCTGGCTCGTGACCGAGTGCGTGCGCGAGTACCGCCAGGGGATGCGCAGCTTCGCGGAGGAGAGCCACCTCCAGGTCTGGTATGACCGCCTCGACGCGAACGAGCTCGTTGCTCGGTTCGGCGGGCGCCTGGGCAACAAGGGCCGGATCCTGTTCGCAAAGCCGTTCGCCAAGGCGCGACGCAAGACGAGCTTGCGGGCTGTCACGAAGCTCACCGAGCGTGCCGGCGCCGAGCTGCGCTTCCGGCGCGTGCCGCCGCTGTTGGTCCCACTCAGTGAGCTGGTCGACCCCGACGACGTTCGCAAGGACACCGACATCGTGCGCGCGGCGCTCGACGCGTACGCCGCGAGCCTCGACGAGGACCGCCGCTATCTCTTTGAGACCTACCGGTTCGTCGACATGGCCCGAAAGGTCGTCGGAGTCGGCAGCGTGGGCACACGAGCCTGGGTGCTGCTGTTCGTCGGGCGGGGCGGGAAGGACCCGCTCGTGCTCCAGATGAAGGAGGCGCAGGCGTCGGTGCTCGAGCCCTATCTGGGTGCGAGCGCGTTCGAGAACCACGGCGAACGCGTCGTCCGTGGCCAGCGGCTGTCCCAAGCCGCGATCGATGTCTTCCTCGGCTGGCAGCGGAGCGTCGGACTCGACGGCGTGGAGCACGACTTCTACATCCGCCAGCTCTGGGATTGGAAGGCGTCCATCGACCTGTCGACGATGAACGAGCGGGGGCTGCACGCGTACACGCGGGCCTGCGGGTGGTCGATGGCCCGCGCGCACGCCCGTTCGGGTGATCGCCTGGCCATCGCCGCTTACCTGGGCGCCGGCGCGAAATTCGACGAGGCGATCGCCCGTTTCGCGGCGGCCTACGCCGACCAGAACGAACTCGACCACCAGCGGCTTGCCGATGCCGTCGCCTCCGGCGAGGTGTCGGCACTCTCCGGCGTCTGATCTTGCCCTCACCTCATCCGGGCGATGCAGACTGGCGTCGCGACAGATGGCGTGAGCGGAGTGAAATGGGATTTGGCCATCGTCGCCGCTGCGGTTCTGGCGGTGGCCGGCGTGTCACGGAGGCTGACCGGCACACCAGTCACCCCGGCGATGGTGTTCGTCGTCGTTGGGGTGCTCGTCGGGCCGTTGGCCATCGACGAGGTGACAACTGCCCCGACGGGCGAGGGTGTGCAGACGCTCGCCGAGGCGACGCTTGCCGTGGTGCTGTTCGCCGATGCCTCGCGGATCAAGCCTCGTCTGCTCAGGCGCGAGTACGCGGTGCCATTGCGCCTGCTCGGGATCGGGCTCCCGCTCACCATCGCCCTGGGCGCCGCGCTGGCGGCAGTGATCTTCGGGCAGCTCAATGCCCCCGAGGCGATCGTCCTGGCGATCGTCCTGGCGCCCACGGATGCCGCCCTCGGCGCGGCGGTGGTGACGGAGCCGCGACTCCCATCGCGTATCCGCCAGGGCCTGAACGTGGAGAGCGGCCTCAACGACGGGATCTGCGTGCCCCTGCTGCTGATCGCACTGGCGGCGGCGGAGGTCGAGGACAACTCCTCGACCAGCCATCTCGCGATCCGCGTCGTCTCCGAGCAGATCGGCTACGGACTACTCGGCGGCGTGGCGGCGGGATTGGCCGCCGCCGGGGTGGTCGCGATCGGCTACGACCGAGGGCTCATCAGCGGTTCCTGGCTTCAGGTCATCCCGGTCGCCGGCGCCGGCCTCGCCTACGGAATCGCGGCGGCGCTCGGTGGCTCCGGGTTCATTGCGGCATTCGTCGCCGGCGCGATCTTCGGCGCCCTCGTCAGCCACGAATCGGAGCAGGCGTCACGCCTGAGCGAAGAGCTTGGAGAAGTGCTGGGGGGCGTCACCTTCCTCGTCTTCGGGGCGGTCCTCCTCGGTCCCGTGCTTCGAGCACATCACCTGGCAGATCGGGCTATACGCGGTGCTCAGCCTGACGCTCATCCGGATGCTGCCGGTGGCGGTGGCGATGATCGGAACAGGCCCCCGGATGCCGACCGTCGGGTTCCTCGGGTGGTTCGGTCCGCGAGGTCTCGCGTCGATCGTCTTCGCCGTCATCGTCGTCGAGGAGGCGCGCCTGCCCCAGGCCGACACGATCCTGGCCACCACGTACGTGACCATCGGACTGTCGGTGCTCGCGCACGGCATCACCGCGGCGCCCTTGGCAACACGCTACGCCCGGTGGTGGGAGTCACATCCCCGGGATCGCCGCCCCACCATGGAAAGCGTCCCCGCGCCCGACCACCGCACGCGCGGAGCGCGGATTCCCGCACCCCGAGCGCTGCCGTGAGAGCGCGGGTGGTGCTGTGATCGGGTTCTAACCCGGCCGCTGCGCTGCGGCGACGGCAACGACGATGGGGTCGATCATCCTGCTCGCGTTCGGCGCCTCTGTCTTTCCGGCGCTGCTGGCGTGCGTGGCGATCATCATCTCGCGCCCCAGCCCACGCGTGCTGTTGCTCGCGTTCTACGTCGGTGGTGTGCTGACGAGCGTCAGCGCAGGAGTGGCCGTGCTTGCGGTGTTCGCCAACGGGAACGCAGTGCTGGGGAGCACGCAGTCGGCTCCGCACCCGTCGACGTCGATCGTTGCCGGTGTGACCGCGCTCCTCGGCGCCTGGCTGATGGCCTCGGCGCGCGGCAACGCGATGCTCGCGCGCTGGCGCAGCAACCGAAGTCACCACGACAAGGCGAAGCGCAAGGATGGCCGGTCCTGGGCCGAGCGCACGCTGGGCCGGGCGTCGCCGAAGGTCGCGTTCCTCGTCGGGGCGATCATCAATCTCCCCGGTCCGTTCTATCTGCTCGCGCTCGGCGAGATCGCGCGCGGCGGCTACACCGCGGCGCAGCAGGCCGCGCTCATCCTGCTCTTCAACGCGATCATGTTCCTATTGCTCGAGATCCCGCTCCTCGGCTACGTTGTCCGCCCGGAGGCGACCGCCAAGTGGGTGGCTGTGATGTCTCGGTGGCTCAACGCGAACGGGCTCAGGATCACCGGCTGGCTCGTCGGTCTGGCGGGCGCCGGGCTGCTCGTGGACGGAATCGCCGGACTCTCCGGGTGAGTGCTCAAGGGCGGTGCCTGGCGAGGGGCCCCTGGCGGGGGCTGTGGTGCCCGCCCGTGCGCCGGGCACGTGTCCGCCCCATTGCGCGCGGCGGCCGGTGACCGCGACGATCACCACCGATGATGCACTCGACCCGGCTACGTCTGCTGGTTCCAGCGCTCGCGTCTGCGATCGCGATCCTCCCGGTCGCCGCGTGCTCATCGTCGGCAGCGAGCAGTTCGGTGTCCAGTGCTGCGCAGAAGGCCAGTGCGGCCGCCTCCAGCGCGGCTGCGCAGCTGACCAGCACCACGAAGTCGGCGGCGGCGGACCCGTCGACCGGGACAACGAAGACGACGACCAAGACCGAGTCTGGAGCGGCGAACCCGATCACCAAGACAAAGACGGAGACGTCGACCGCACAGGCCAAGACGCAGACCGCGACGAAGACCGTTACCGGACCGGCGGCGTCGATATCCATTCATAACACCTCATCGGTGAAGGTCCAGGCCGTCAAGGGGACGCCGACCACGACGGATTCCAGCGGCGGCGGCCTGCCGTGGTGGGGGTGGCTCCTGATCGGGGCCGCCGCCGTGGCGGTGCTCGTCGGGATCTTCTCCGCCGGGCGCCACCGCGGGCAGACCGCGAGCGCCACATCGGGCCAAGCCGCGCCGGGAACCGCGCCGCCGTCGGGCCAGCCACCCCCGCCGGGCCAGCCACCCCCCCCGGGCCAGCCACCCGCGGGCCCACCTCCGCCGGCGCCGCCACCCCCGTCAGCGCCGCCACCCCCGCCGGCGCCGCCGCCCGGTTGAGACCGGGCTGCGGCCCCCGGCTACCCGTTGAGCTTCTGACCGCGCGCCGGCGCGGCGCTCAACCTGCGGCGCCTCGGCCAGGTCGCCGCCGGGGCGGGATGCTCACGGTTGGGCCGTGACGCTGTCCGCCGCCGCCTCCGAGAGCACGACGACGGGGCGCGTGGCGGCCGCGGTCAGCTCCGCGGCAACGGAACCGAGCAGCGACGCGCGAATGCCCCCCAATCCGCGGGCGGTGATCACGATCAGCCGCCCATCCTCACGCTCGGCAACGGACTCGAGGATCTCGGCGGGCGGCCCCGGCTCGGTGACTCCGGTCGCGTTCACGTCGGCTGCGTCCACGGCTCGCCGGACGACCTCGGCCGCGACCTTGTCGACCGAGTCGGCCTGGCCCGTGACCGGCGGGGTCTCAGAGCGCGCTCCGGGGTAGGACAGGGCCGCTCTCACGTTCTGGCGTGCGTGAACGACGACAAGCCGGCAGTCAAGCCGGCTGGCGAGCGAGCCCGCGAACACGGCCCCCGCCAGTGCCTCGTCTGATCCGTCCACGCCGCACACCACGCTCGCGTCGGTTGGGGCGGTGCCGTCGTCGGCCGTCCAGGCCCCACCGTGCGGCACGACGACCACGGGACGCCGCGCCCTGGCGGCCACGTCGCGGGAGACGCTACCGAGGACAGCCGACCGTAGCCCCCCACGGCCACGCGAACCAAGGACGAGCATCTCGGGGTCCTCGCGCTCGGCGGCTTCCCGAATCGCCTCGGCCGGCGACCCTGCCGCCAACCGCACGTCGGCGTGCTCATCACCCAGCCGAGCGCGAACCCGGCCAACCAGCTCGTCGGCTTCGTCCGAGCTATCTCCGACGACGTGCATGACGGCCAGCCGTGCCTGCAGCTTCTCGGCCAGCCGACGAGCGGTATCGAGGACGCCCTCCGCGGCCTCGGAGTCGTCCACCGCGCAGAGGATCATGCCAGCCGCCACACCCGAGATCGTGCGCGCCCGTGGGTCAACGCACCTCACCCCCTGAGGGTGAGATTCCGCACCTCCCGGCGTGGCCGCCTACGGTGCCGGCCAGGCGAGCAGCAGCCCGTCACCGACGGTCAGGAGCACGTTGTGGAGCCGGTCGTGCTCCTGCACCCGGCGGGCGAAATCCAGCACGCCGCGGGTCCCCTGGTCGTCGGCGGCCGGCGGGAGCGTCGCGCCGTCGCGGAACATGTTGTCGGCGACGATGATCCCGCGCGGCGCGAGCTTGGGCACCACCAGGTCCAGGTAGCGCGGGTAGTCGGCCTTCCAGGCGTCGATCCAGACCAGGTCGAACGGTCCCGGCAGCTGCGGCAGCGTCTCACGCGCGTCGCCCAGGATCAGCTCGATCCGGTCCGCCAGAGGGCTGGCTGCGATGTGGCGCCGCGCCACGGCGGCGTTGTCGGGGTCATGCTCGAGTGTCACGACGCGGCCGCCCGTTGGCAGCGCGGCCGCCATCGCCAGCGCCCCGACGCCCGTGAACGTCCCCAGTTCGAGCACCGAGCGAGCGCCCGAAATGACGATCAGCGCCTCCAGCAGCCGCGCCTCCGACAGCCCGGCCATCATCCCCGGCCACGACGTGTTCGCGTCAGTCCAGTTCGAGGCTGCGGCCAGCGCGCCGTCGAACGGGGTGGTATGCGCGGCCGCGAAATCCTCGGCGGCCTCTGAGATCAGCTCGTTCATCGGAGGGAGACTCAGCCCCGGGCGCTCCAGCCAAGGTGGCCGGATCTGCGGGCTAAGGTTGGCAATCGACACCACCGTCCGTTGCCGAGGAGATCCCATGTCTGACTTTGCCACCGTGAACCTGTTGGACGTCGAGGACTCCGTCGGGGACCGGGTTCCCGGGATGGAGGGGCGGTTCGGTCGCAAGCATCTGGATTCCCGGGACCTCGGGGTCAGCCTGTTTCGCTACGCCGCGGGCCTGCGCAGTCCGATGGGCCACAGCCATCGCGAGCAGGAGGAGGCCTACATCGTCGTCGCGGGCTCTGGGCGCATCCTCCTCAACGAGGAGGTTCAGGCCCTCCGCCAGTGGGATGTCGTACGCGTGGCACCCGAGGTCGTGCGCGCCTTCGAGGCAGGCCCCGACGGACTTGACATCATCGCGGTCGGCGGCCCCAAGCCCGAAGGCGGCGACGGAGTCGGTGCGGCCGCGGAGTGGCCTGAGGAGCAGTAGCCCGGCGGCCATAGCCTCCGGGTCAGTACTCGTTCTTGATGTTGAAGTAGGAGCCGCGAATGGTTCCGGCCAGCTTCGACCTCTGCCTCGCGAACTTGAACCGGGAGGCGAGTTCGTCGGGGACCTCCATCCCGTCGGAGAGCTTGAACCCGACCGCTCGCTTCTCGCCGTCGTCGATGGTGTACATCACGTTGATCGATAGACCGGACTCGTAGAAGACGTAGGCGATGCGGATGTTCTCGACCTGGAAGGCCGTCGCCTCGAGCGGCGGGGACGCGATCACGATGTCGCGTTCCTCCTTGAGGATCCGGTGAACCCAGTCGATCGTCGTCTTGGCGTCGCTTGGCCGGCTCCACCGTGAAGACGTGGTCGTACTTGTTCTTGAAGTAGCGGGCCTCGTTCGCCCGCAGGCCGGCGAGGGCGGCCGCGACCGGCGACGACTCCAGACCTACCTCCGAGACGGTGTTGAAATCCACGGCGTACGGCATGACCCACTCTCCTCTCTCTTGCCTGGATGTTGTCGGTGGACCGGCGACGACCCAAACCCGGGCCCTAAATGTGACATGGACCCGAGCAGCTTGCGCCCCGGTCCTAGTTCAACGCCGTGCCCCCGTCCTCGCACAGGCGTTGGCGCGCTGTTGGAGGAAGTGCTGCTCGGCGATGTTCGCGGTCAGCTCCGCCGCCTGGAGGAACGACGCGGCTGCCTCCCGGTCACGCCCGAGTCGGGCGAGCAGGTCGCCTCGCACCGCGTGAAGGAGGTGGTAGTCGCTCAACGCGCCGGATCTCACGATCGCGTCCACGAGCTCAAGGCCCGCGGCTGGGCCGTCCACCGCGGCGACGGCGACCGCGCGGTTCAGTTCCACGATCGGGGACGGGAACCGTTGCGCGAGAACGGCGTAGAGACCGGCGATGCGGCGCCAGTCGGTCTCCTGGGGCGTCGCTGCCATCGCATGCGCCGCGGCTATGGCCGCTTGTAGCGCGTAGGGCCCGGGCGGTCGGCTGTGCCGGTGGTTGAGCGCGTGGGCGCGACCGAGCTCCGCGAACCCACGGCGGATGAGCAAGCGGTCCCAGCGCGCACGGTTCTGATCCGCAAGGAGGACGAGCGTTCCGGGGGCGCCGCTGCGCGCCCACACCCGCGACGACTGCAGCTCGAGCAGCGCCGCCAGACCGTGCACCTCAGGCTCGTCGGGCATCAGCCCGGTCAGGATGCGCGCCAGGCGCAACCCCTCCTCGGCCAGCTCGACGCGCACCCAATCCTCGCCCGAGGTCGCCGCATATCCCTCGTTGAAGATCAGGTAGATCACATCGAGAACCGATTCCAGCCTGCTCGCCAGTTCCGCGCCGTGGGGCACCTCGTACGGGATCTTGTACGGCGCCGTGTGTGGTTCGACCACCGCGGCGTCCAAGCTCGTCGGTCTGTTCCCGCAGTCCATGAGAAGGAGACACCACGATGGTCGAAGCTCAGAGCATGACGGTTGCTGATGTCGTGGCGCAGGTGCGTGATGGGCGCCTGGAGGATTTCGTGCGCGAGGCGGTGGCGCTCGTCGCGCGGGAGTTCATGGAATCCGAGATCTCGCGCAGGTCGGGCGCTGAGCGGGGCGAGGTCGCGCCCGAGGCGCGGGTCACGCATCGCAACGGGTATCGCCCGCGGCCGTGGGAGACGCGGGTCGCGGAGATCGAGCTGCTCATCCCCCGCACGCGTCAGGGCAGCTACTTCCCGAGCTTTTTGGAGCCGCGGCGGCGCTCTGAGCAGGCGATCGTCGCGGTGGTGCTCGAGGCCTATGTCAACGGCGTCTCGACCCGGAAGGTCGATCCGCTGGTCGAGCAGCTCGGGATCGAGGGGATGACCAACGACCGCGTCAGCGCGATGTGCCGCGCGCTGACGAGCAGTCGAGCTCTTCCGCAGCGACCGCTGGAGGGCGCCTACCGTACTTGTGGCTCGACGCCAAGCACGTCAAGGTCCGCGACCACGGCCGCGTGGTCTCCAAGGCGCTGGTCGTCGCCTATGCCGTGCACCAGACCGGGCTGCGCGAGGTGATCGGCTCGACTCGGCGAGGTCGAGTCCGGCGCTTCTGGGTCGAGTTCCTGCGCGGCCTCAAGAAACGCGGCCTGTCCGGCGTGCGGCTGGCCATCTCCGACCAGCACGAGGGGCTCAAGTCCGCGATCGCGCGCGTGTTGGCCTGTCCGTGCAGCGGTGCACCGTGCACTTCCTCAGAGACATGCTCGCGCACTGCCGCCGCGATCGCCCGCCGCCGCGAGCGTGCGCTTGGCTCGTACGATCCGCTGGGCCACCGTCGCCTCCGCCAACAGGTATGCCCGAGCGATCTCCGCGGTCGTCAGACCCCCCACCAGGCGCAAGGTCAGTGCCACCCTCGCCGGCGGCCGAAGCACGGGGTGGCACGCGGTGAACACCATGCGGAGCAGATCGTCCGCGATCGCGTAGTCGGGGTCCACGCTCGCCGGCAGCGGCTGCTGGGCATCCTCGACGAGGAGCTCGCCACCCAGGATCGACAGCTTGCGCCGGAAGACGGCGTCGCGCCGGCGCCGGTCGATCGCCCGGTGCTTCGCGGTGACCATGAGCCACCCTCCAGGGTTCGGCGGCACTCCGTCTCGCGGCCACTGCTCCAGCGCCGCGACCAGTGCGTCCTGCGCGAGGTCCTCGGCCGCGTCGATGTCCCCGAGCATCCGCGTCAGCCCGGCCACCAGCCTCGGCCACTCGATCCTGACCGCCGCCTCAGCCGCCCTGCGAGCCTGCCCTGTGCTCGACCGTTGCTGACTGCGCACTGTGCGCTCAGACCGGGTCATCCAGCTGCCGGACCTCCACGTCCATCTCCCAACCGGGGCCGTGAATCGCCAGGAAACGCGAGGCCCACTGCACGGCTTCGTCCTTCGACCTCGTCTGAAGGAGGCAGTAGCCGCCGACCACCTCCTTGGTCTCGGTGAACGGGCCGTCGATGACGGTCTGCTCCCCATCGGCAAGGCGAATGCGAGTGGCCTCCTCGATCGGGCGCAGCCCGGCCGTGTCGAGCAGGACCCCGGCCTTGGTCATGTCCTCGAGCAACCGGCCCATCGCCTCCGCAAGGCGCTCATCCGGACCGGTCGGCGCTGCCGCGTCCGGAGTGGTCTGAATCAACAGCAGGTAACGCATCGAGATCACCTCGCGCCGGAGTGAAGGACTTGGTAGCGGACGTAGACGGCGCCAGAGTCAAAAGCCCTGGACTCCAGGAGCTTCAGGTCAAGCCTCGCCTTGTCGTCAAACAGTGGTGTACCGCGGCCGAGCGTCACGGGGTGCACGAGGATGCGGAACTCGTCGATCAAGCCCAAGGCCACGAACCCGTGCACCAGCCGCGGGCTGGCATAGATCGCCATTGTTCCTCCCGGCTGCGCCCTCAGCGTCGCGACCTCTTCCACGACGTTCCCGCTGATGAGCCGCGAGTTGGCCCAGTCAGCCGATGCGAGCGTGGTCGAGAACACGACCTTGTCCACGCCGTTGACCCACTCCGCGTGCGCCCGCTCGGTCAGCGTCGCCTGGGGGTTATCGACCATCTGTGACCAGAACCCCTGCATCCCAAGGTAGGTCGCGCGGCCGTACATCGCCATGTCCACGTCCTCCCGGACATGCTCGTTGCCATACCGGTCGACCTCGTCATCGTAGGCGCGAGCCGTCCATTCGAAACCCAGCCCTTCCTGCGAGTCGGCAAAGCCGTCCAGCGTCACATTCTCGATCGCTGCAATCTTGCGCATTCGCTCCTCCATTCCTAGCCGACGGCGGGTCCCGTGTGGACCCTTCATATAGGCATCGAACGGAGGAGCCAGAGATCGACGGGCGGCGGCGGACCTCACCGTGGCGATCAGCGATCATTTGAGTGGTAGGCAACCGCGAGAGAGTCAGGCTATGACCGAGACCCTGTATCAGCATGCCGGCGGCGACGATGGCCTTCATCGGCTGGAGGAGCTCTTCTACGCCAAGGCGCTCGCCGATCCCGTCCTCAAGCAGCTGTTCACGCACCGCGTCGCCACCCACGTCGATCACCTGACCTGGTTCACGGCTGAGTCCTTCGGCGGGCCGCCACGATTCACCGATGAGCTCGGCTTTGGATACATCATCGACGTGCACCGCAACCTGCGGATCACCGATGAGCAGCGTCAGCGGTTCGTCGAGGTCTACCTGGAGGCGCTCGACGAAGCCGATCTGCCCGACGACGGGCCGTTCCGCCAGGCCGTTCGCGAGCACGTGGAGTTCGGAGCACATGTTGCCCAACAGAACTCTCAAGCACGAACGGACGCCGAGCTTCATCCGATCCGCGAAGTCCCGCACTGGGACTGGCCCGGCTGAGCGCTGCTCAATACGAGCTCGTGGCTCCGTCGGCCGGCGGAACTTGAACGCCCGCTGCTTCAGGTCCGCCAACGGGGGAAGTATGTAAAGCAATAGACAAGTTTGGTTGGCTGGTGGGCGGGGTTCCTGCCCATCCCGACCACATGAGGGACCAGGCCATGGGGAAGCAACGCAGGGTGGTGGTCGGAATCGCGGCAGCTGCGCTCGGAGTGCTCGCCGCGCAGCCGCTTGCCGGGGTTGCCGCGACCTTGCCACTGCACACGGCGGGCGCGGCAGCACCGAATCTGTCGGTCCCGACGCTCACCGTGCCGTCGGCAACGGTGCCATCGGTGAGTACGCCGGCAGGGACTACCCCATCGGTGACAACGCCGAAGGTGACGACGCCGACCGTGACCACGCCGGCCGTGACGACACCGAAGGTGACGACGCCCGCGGTGACCGTGCCGTCGGTCACGACGCCACGCGTGCCGACGCCGGTGGGCACCGTCCCCTCGGCCACCACCCCCTCGGCCAAGACCCCCTCGGCCACCGCCCCCTCGGCGGGGACCCCGTCGGCAGCGACCCCGTCGGCGACGGGCGTCGTACGGACGACGGCCTCCCAAGTCTCGGCGGGCCCGGGTGCAGCACCGCATCGTACGCCGACGCCCGGAGCCGCGGGGGGGCCGGTCTCCGTCGCGCCGGGCGCCGCCGCCGCAACGTCCGGGGCCGGGAGTCAGACCAGCTCGGCGGCGGGCTCCGTCCCCAGCACGTCCGCTGACGCCGCCTCGGCAAACGCCGTGGCCGCCGTCAGCCGCCGTCACGGGGCATCTCGGCCTGAGTCGCCCCGTGCGCGCCGTCTCGCTGCGGCCCGCGAGAGTCGCCGGCTGCGCCGTCTGGTCGCCCGGCTGCGCGGTTGCCTGGGAACGCTTGACCGTCGGGCACGAGACCTGCTGTCACTGCGCGCGGGCCTACATGGACCGGCCCGCAGCGCGGTGGCGACGGCGCGAATTCTCCACGTGAGCGCTCACCGCGAAGCGATGCTCGAGCGCCTCGCGATCCACGCGCTCGGGCGCAGCGCTGCGACGGGTTGTGCGGGGTCGGCGGTCACGGTGGCGCCGGCACTCGCGGCCGCCGGCCTGCCGGCGCTGTCGTTGCCGGCGCCACCCGCGAGCGCCGACTCGGGCTCGGGCGCCCGCCTCCGCGCCGTCCATGGCTCGCTGTCGGCCCATCGCCCCGGGGGCGCGAACCTGGCGGTCACGCCGTCCGGTGCCCACACCGAGCGCGCGCAGACGGGCGCGTCTTTCCCGAGCGCGCTGATCACTTCGCTGCTGGGGCTGTTGCTGGCCATCGCGATGGTGGTGGTGCCCAAGCTGCGCCATCGCGTAGCGCCGGTGCCGGAAGGCGCCTCGGCGACCGACACCCTCCCACCACCCCAGAAGGAGATGGCCGCGCGCACGTTGAGGGCGCAGGTCATCCCGATGGACGCAGCGATCGCGCCGATGGCGGCGGATGCCTTCTCGCGGATGACGCACGACGCCGATCAGGCAACCGATCCCGAGAACGAACCTCGGGGCGAGAACGAGTCCGACGACCAGGGCGACACGGCCCCAAAGTAAGCCCACGAACGCTCGTGGCGCGTATGCTCACCGGAGAGTGTGTCGCGAGAGCAAGCGCCGAGGTGCGCACCGCTGATGAGCATCGGCGATGGCCAGTTCCACAAGGGCCAGCCCGTCTGGGTCATGGAACCTGACGGCTCACAGCGGGCCGCGGACTTCGTCGGCGAGGGCGAGCTGAGCGCGTGGTTCGGCGGTGCACCCACGGTCATCGTCGTCTATCTCGACACGCGCACCGGCGAGGCGGTCGAAGTCGACCGCGTCATCCCACGCGACGCCTAACCGCGCGATCTCCCGGGGTCGCAGCAGGCGTCCCCCTGGGTCTCGGGCGCCTGCGCCCCGAGGCGCTGCTCCACAGGCGCCCTGGCACGCCCGGCCAGCCACGCGACGGCCACAACCCACACGGCGCCGATCAGCCAGCCCGCGACCACGTCGGTTGCCCAGTGGACTCCGAGGTATACCCGGGACCACCCCACCCAGGCGCCCAGAACGACCGCCAGCGCTAACGCGGCAGTGCGCGCCCGCGCGACGAAGGCCGCACCGACGAGGGCCAGCGCGACAAATGTGCCCAGCGACTGCGTGGCATGGCCCGACGGGAACGAGGAGCTGGCGGTCTTCGTCAACCAGATGTCGGTCGGTGGACGCGGCCGGGTCACGGACGCCTTGGTCAAGGTGTAGAGGAGCAGCGCTCCACCCCAGGCGGCAACCAGGAAGCTGGCCAGCACAGGCCGGCGCCGTGCCACGAGCAGCACGGTGACGACGCCGACCAGCGGCGTGAGGACCTTTTGGCTGCCCACGGTCGACGCAGCGCGCGCGAACGTCGTCAGAGCGTCGGTCCGGTGCGCGACCATCCACGAGGTGATCGAGCTGTCGATCGATGTCGATCCGTCCGCTCGCTCCGCCAGTTCGAGCAGTTCCCCAGCGAGGATCGCGCACCCCAGCACCACGCCGAACCACACCAACATGGCCACGACGAGCAACGCCGGCGTGTCCCTCCTTTTCGCCAGCCAGTCCACGACCACAAGCTACGGCCCGATGCGGGCATATATCCATACCAGCGGCTTCGCCCCAGGTCAGCGGTGCGGCTCCGGGCTTAACAAACCGCTGCACACAGTCAACCGGCGCGTCACGCCTCATGCCTGTGCGCGACGGCGGTCGGAGAGGATGGGCCGGCCGTACACCAAGCTGTCCCGGCTGCGCCCAGGAAGACCGTACCGTCGGCGCGCTCACCCTGATCGTGTGATGACCTGAGGGCGACCCTCTGCCACGGTACATCGGGTTTCCCAGCCGAGACCGCGATCCCGGGAACGGAGCACAGGACATCATGCAAAGGCCGGTCGTCGGATGAGCGCAGCATCGTCACGGCCGGGCCTGGCGGCGGCGAGCTGGGTCGGCTCACCGCGCGCGTTCATCGCTCCGCTCGCGCTGGCGCAGTTCATCTGCAGCTTCGCCGGCTCGAACATGAACGTGATGATCAACGACATCAGCCGTGATCTCCACACGGATGTGACGGGCGTTCAGACGACGATCACCCTGTTTTTGCTGATCATGGCGGTGCTCATGATTCCTTGCAGCAAGCTGACCGACCGTTGGGGCCGCAAGCGCTGCTTCATGGGCGGCCTGGTGCTGTACGGGATCGGCGCGCTGCTCAGCGCGGTGGCGCCGGGGCTGGGCGTCCTGATCCTCGGCAACTCGGTGTTCGAGGGCGTTGGTACCGCGTTTCTGATCCCGCCCGTGTACATCCTCGCCACGCTGGCGTTCACGTCCATGGACTCTCGCGCCAAGGCCTTTGGGGTGATCAGCGGGATGGGGGGATCGGTGCTGCCGCTGGGCCGCTGATCGGGGGGCTGATCACGTCCGCGCTCAGCTGGCGGGTCGCGTTCCTGTTCCAGGCCGCGGTGATCGCGACGATCATCGTGCTTAGCCGCCGGATGGTCGATCCCCTGGCCCCGGACCCGAAGCGACCCTTCGACGCGATTGGAGCGGTGCTGTCGGCGGTGGGGATGTTCTGCTTGGTGTTCGGGATCCTCCAGGCCGAGAGCAGCACCACCCTGATGATCGCGTTTCTGGCCGTCGGGGTGATCCTTCTGGCTGTCTTCTTCTTCTATATCCGCGCCCGCGAGCGAGGTGGCAAAGAACCGCTGTTGTCGACGGCATTGTTCCGCAACCGCGTCTCAAATCTCGGGCTGGTCACCCAGAACCTCCAGTGGCTGCTGCTCATGGGCGTGTCGTTCGTCGTCTCGGTCTACCTTCAGACCGAACGCCACTACAGCGCCGTCAAGACCGGCGTCGTCTTCACCGCGGCCACGCTCGGTGTCCTGATCTCGTCGCTCGCCGCCCAGCGGATGGCCCAGCGACGGATGCAGAAGCGCCTCATCGCCGGCGGCTTCGCGCTGACGATCGTCGGTACGGGGTTGCTGCTCGGCCTGGTCAAGGCCTCCTCCTCGAGCGCCTGGGCGTTGGCACCCGGCCTGTTTTTGATCGGCTTCGGCCTGGGAGCGATGCTGACCCCGTCGGTCAACATCGTGCAATCAGCCTTCCCCGAGGACAAGCAGGGGGAGATATCCGGACTGTCGCGCAGTGTCTCCAACCTGGGCTCGTCGTTCGGCACCGCGATCGTGGGGACGATCCTGGTCTCAGACCTCGCCTCCGGCAACGGCTCCTACGTCGCCTCGATGATCGTCCTCGCCGCCCTCGCCGTGGTCGGGTTCTTCGTCGCGATACGCCTCCCGGCCAATCGCCCCCAAGCTGCCCAGCCGGGCCCGTAGCTGCGCAACCAGCGGCGAGTCAGCCAGCGCCTGCCCGAGCAAGATCCGCAGCGCCGCCGCCTCTGGCTTCGTCTTGGGGCAAGATCCAACACCCTGAGCTGGTGCTAGCCGGCGGCGAGTAGGTCCGTTGTGTGGGCGAGCGTTTGGATCAAGTCGCGGAGAGCTTGGACGGCGAGGCGCGGGCGGTCATCGTTCCAGGCGACCACCACATCCGCGGTCTCACCGCGGAGTGGGACGAACGCGACGCCCGTGTCACGCAGGCTGCGTGCTGACAGTGGCAGCCGAGTGATGCCGACGCCGGCGGCGACGAGGGCCAAGAGGCTCTGGACGCTCGTTCCGCACTGCGCGATCTGCGGTGTGAATCCAGCCGCCGCGAAGTCCTCGTCGTACTTCTGGTGCCAGGGCTCCCAGGAGGATCGGGGCGTGAGCACCCACGACTCGGTGGCGAGGTCGGCTAGCTGGAGGGATTCGGCGTGGGCCAGCCGGTGGCCGGTCGGAAGTACTGCGGCGACCGGCTCGCTGAGCACCACCTCGGTGGCGAGATCGTCGACGAGCGGCGGGCGGGTGAGTCCCGCGTCAAGCCGGCCGCTACGCAGGCCATCAACGAGAGCCGCGATCGGGAGATCCTCGGTCGACAGGGCAATGTTCGGATGGGTGGTGGTGAACGCTCGCACCAGCGGCGGCACGACGTAGTTCCCGACCGACGGCAGATATCCGACGGTGAGCACCTGCCGTTCGCCGACCGCGGCCCGCTTCACGCGATCGAACGCCTGGTCGGCCTGGAGGACGAGCGGACAGGCCTCATTGAGCAGAGCGCGGCCCACATCGGTGAGCTCAACGCCCCGGGGTCCGCGATCAAACAGCGGCGATCCGACCTGTCGCTCTAGGGAGCGGATCTGGGCCGAAAGAGATTGCTGCGCCACCGGGATCGTGGCCGCCGCTCGCGTGAAACTACCTTCGCGAGCGACGGCCATGAAATAACGCAGTTGGCGAAGATCGAGAGCCACGCCACGGCAAGTGTAGGTGCAGGTACAGGCTGAACCTGTGGCCGCATCGCTATCTCGTGTTGTCTGTTCCGGACCATCCGGCCTACCTTCGGGGCATGAACGAGGACATCTCATCACGCGTCTGGATGATCACCGGCACCTCGTCCGGCTTCGGCCTGGCGCTCGCTCAGGGGGCACTGGCCGCCGGCGACCGCGTCGTGGCCACAGCCCGGCGCCCGAAAACCCTTGAGCCCCTCATTGCGTCAGCATCGGACCGCGCCATCGCCGTCGGCCTCGATGTGACCAAACCGTCGGAGATTGCCTCGGCGGTCGATGCCGCCGTCGAGCGCTTTGGCCGGGTGGACGTGCTCGTCAACAACGCAGGCAATGGCTCGGTCGGCGCTGTGGAGGAGATCGACATCGGCGAGCTCAAGGCACTGCACGACACGATGTTCGTCGGACCTATCCGCCTCACCCACGCCGTGCTGCCAGCGATGCGCACGCGCGGAAGCGGCACGATCGTGCAGATCAGCTCGATGGGTGGCCAGCTCGCGCCACCCGGGTTCGGCGCGTACTGCTCGGCGAAGTTCGCGCTCGAGGCCATCTCCGAATCGCTCGCAGCCGAAGTCGAGCCGCTCGGCATACGAGTGCTGATCGTCGAACCCGGGGCGTTTCGCACTGAGTTCGGCGCGAGCCGAATGCATCGCACTAAGGCCGTCATCGACGACTACGCGTCGACTGTCGGGCCGACCCGCGCCGCAGTCGACGCCATGGACGGATCCCAACCCGGAGATCCGACGCGCGCCGCCGCGGCGATCATCGAAGTCGTCAACGCCGCCCGAGCCCCACTACGGCTCGCGCTCGGTGACGATGCCGTTGACAGCATCCGCGCCAAACACCAGCGCCTTGGGGCCGACCTCCAAGGCTGGGAACGGCTCAGCCGCTCAACCGCCCTCACCGACGCTGGTGATGGGATCAGCTACGAAGGGTGCGAGGCAGCCCGAAGCGGCCGAGAACGCTGCTGTCGACAAAGTGGGTAATCGCAGAGATGCGGTCGCCCGCGAGAGTCAGCACGAGCACTCCGGCGGCGTGCGCGATCGGTGTTTGCGAGTCGGTGCGATAGCAGCCGAATGCTGGCTGGCCGTTGGCTCGGGTTGGGATCAGCTTGTGGCGGCGCCCGCCCCGCCAATTTAGGTATTCGTAGATCGCCGAGCGGCCCTGGTATTCGAGCGGGGGCGGCGGCATCGTGAACCACGCGTCTTCGGTGAGTAGCGCGACGACGCCGTCGATGTCGTCGGCCATCCAGGCATCGGCGAAACGGCGAACGAGCTCGTGTTCTGTCGGTGAGTTGGGCTCTGGCGCTCGGCCCCGGTCTGACGCGGGAAATAGGCGTTCGGTCGTTACCCGCGCGCGCCTGAGGGCGCTTTTGACCGAGTCCTCGCTTGTCTCGAGCGTGTCGGCTACCTCGGCGGCGTGGAAGCCGAGGACGTCGCGGAGAAGGAGGACGGCGCGTTGGCGTGGTGGGAGATGCTGCAGGGCTGCGACGAACGCGAGCTCGACGGTCTCCCGGGTCTGGTATCGAGCGTCTGGACCCGGCGCCGTATCGATGATCCCCTCGAGCAGGGCGTCGGGGTAGGGCTGGAGCCAAGTCACCTCGCCGAGCCTCGTCGGCTCCGGCGGGGCGAATGGCGGCTCGGGTGCCGGCGGCGACCTGCGGCCGAGCGCGCGCAGGGCATCGAGACATCGATTGGTGGCGATCCGGTAGAGCCACGCGCGCAGCGATGCCGTGCCCTCATAACCCGACAGACCGCGCCAGGCGCTCAGCAACGTCTCCTGCAGCGCGTCCTCAGCGTCTTGCATCGAGCCGAGGACCCGGTAGCAGTGGAGCTGGAGCTCCCGCCGGTAGGGGTCGGTTAGCTCGCGGAATGCCTCCTGCTCGCCTTGTGCAGCGCGCGTCAGCAGCGATTGGCCCATCTTCTGATCCTCGCATCTCGACTCCGACTTCGCCGGCATTAACAGGTATGACGTCGCGCGCGCCGAGAAAGGGTCGCCCCGGCGACCGCGCAACAGGGCGCTGACCCTTCTTCGGCCCCGCCGGCGTCTCAATACGCGGATGGCAACCCCCGACACCAGGAGGACCGGAATGACCGCGTACGCAATCGGGTCGGCGCAGGAGCACCTGGCCGTTCGGCTCGATCTGCTTGGTGCCGAGCAGGACCTGACTCGCTAGAGGAGGCTCAAATGCTGCACCCCGCTATGGCGCGAGCGCTCGCCAGCGCTCACATCGATGACCTACATCGCGCGGCCGCCCGCTGGCACACGATCCGTCTCGCCCATCGCGCCGCGCACGCGCCACGCGTGGTGGCCACTCCAACCGCCATACAACGATCCGCCTCCGAGTCAGCGGCGTGGACTTCGTGCGACCCGGCCGCGGGCATGACGCCAACCGAGACTGCTCAAGCAGCCCCATCGCCATGCCAATCCGTCGTCGACGTCCCCTCGGGGCCGCGAGCCGGAATCGATCTGGCATCGAGATCGTCATGAGTCCTTTGCCGGTAGCCAGAACGAGAGCCTGCTCGTAAAGGTGAGGTCCGGCGACTCGGTCTGCTGACAGCCTTGTACTACTGGAGTGGGAGCTTTGTCCCGACGGCCATGGGCTCTTACTAATCGTCGGGCTACGGTTCGACGCGTGTTGAACGTCGATCGTGTGGACATGCGTGCCGTTTAGAGGCACGGACCCGTGGAAGCACTTGGGCGACTGGTGCCAGCAGTGCCTCGGGCGCTCGCGGCAGGATGGCCAGACTGTCTGCGTCCAGTGTGCGGGGCCAGACCTCGCTCGTAACGGCCACGGCCGTTACGACCATCTCGCCTGGGGAGTTCTCGTCGAACAGCTTCACCTTGGCGGATAGCGGAGATACCGGCGGAACGTCTCTAAGTCCCTGAGGCATTTGAGTTTCGTCAGCCGACGATGGTTCGGGATGGTCAGCGCCCGGGCGAGGCCCGGGCGATGCGCCCGTCCGCCGCGCGCGGCAAGACAGCTGAGTGCGTGGCAACGCGATCACGCCGCCGCCGGCGGCCTGGTGATCCAGATGTCGCCAATGCGCTCGCGCTCGATCGAGGACGTCGACATCGCGACCCTCGATCTCTCGCCTCCCGACGGCAACGGGGCCGACCTCATCCCCGTGGGTCCGCCTGCTAGCAGGTCTGCTGCTAACGATCGGGTCGGAAGCGGAACGGCTCGGCACTCAGCCGTAGCTTCCGCTTAGTCGCCGGATGGAGCCCTCTCTTCGTTGGCGAGCAGGGTACGCGCCATCGATCGAGCCGCCTCCGCCGACATCCCACGCACCGGTTTTCGGCGTGATGAATCACTCGAGATGATAACGAATGGTTGGTTTGTGGAGAGTTGGGGCGGGTAGGGAAGTCTTGCTTACGCGAGATTGGGAGAGCGAGATGACGGGATCGAGGGGGCGGGGAAAGGGCTTCGGGAGCCGGGTCCGTCGCCAAGGCCTGTGTGGGGTGGCGCTCGCGCTGATCCTGCTGCCGCTGGCGGGAGAGATGCCAGCCGCGGGTCTGTCGCTGCCGGTCCCTTCCCCCCGCGGTCTCTCTGTCACCGTGCCCGCGGTCACGGTGCCCACCGTTACCGTACCGTCGGTCACCACGCCAACGGTCACCACGCCAACGGTCACCACGCCAACCGTGACGACGCCAACGGTGACCACGCCAACGGTGACCACGCCAACGGTGACCACGCCCCGGGTAACGACGCCAACGGTGACCACGCCCCGGGTAACGACGCCAACGGTGACCACGCCCCGGGTGTCCACGCCAACGGTGACCACGCCCCGGGTAACCACGCCGCCGGTCACCACTCCCCACGTCACCACGCCGCCAGTCAAGGCGCCGGTGTCAACCCCTTCGGTGGCCGCGCCCCGTGTCACGACACCTTCGGCCAGGACCCCCGGCGTGGGTGCGCCCTCGGCCGCACGCGGGCCCGGCTCGGCGGCGCATGCCTCGGCGCCGTCCTCAACGTCATCGGCCGGGCCGGTCGCTGCGGCAACGGGCGGTGGTTCGGCGGCCAGCGCTGCCGGTGGGTTGGCCGCCCCGAGAGGATCCCGAGCCAGTGCCCACTTCGCTCGGCGGCTGACGCCGAGCGCTGCTGACGCTGGGCTAGGGAAGAGCCTGCGCATACCCGGCAAGCACGCCAGGCCGGCCGTATGGACCCGATACCTGCGGCGGCTGGTCGAGCGCCTGGGCGGCTGCCTCTCCGCCGTCTCGCCCCGAGCGCGACGCATCCTGATCTGGCGCACCGGATTCGGCGGGGGTCACGCCGGCAGTCAGCGCCACGTGGCGAGGCGATTGGGCGTCGGGATCGCTCGCGAGCGCCGTCTGGAACGCGAAGCGGCGACCGAACTGCGGACCGCCGCGTCCGCCGGCGACTGCGGCCGCCCGGCGGCGTCGCCTGGCGCGGTCACGGGATCGGCCGACCGCAGCGCGATGGCCGGCGACGTGGCGGGTCCCGCCGTCCCCGTCACTCGCGGTCAGAGCCAGCCCGGCTCCCCGGGGGCGACGGCAACATCCGGGCGGTCGCCGGCATCCCCGCGGCTACGGCCGTCACCCCGCACCGCACGGTCGCGCGCCCGAGTGGAGAAGAGCGGATTGGCCACGCCGACGCACGGGGGCGTGGCCATTGCGCTGCTGCTCGTCGTGCTCGCGCTGGTCGCGCTCGCCGTTGTGCTGACTCCCCTGTCCCGCTGGCTGAGTCCGCTACTCGCCTCGTCGGCGCCGCCCGCAGTCGCCGCCGCTCCCGCCGCCAAGCCCGCAGACGGAGACGAGCGCGACAGCGCGGTCGCCACCTCGGAGGACCACGCTCCTGCCGATCCGTTCGAGCTTGGGTTCGAGCGCTACCAGCAGGGCGACCTGGCCGCTGCGATCGTCGCTTTCCGCGCCGCCGAGGAGCGGGGCGACCCCGCCGCCGCCTCCAACCTTGGCGTCCTGCTGGAACAGCAAGGAGATCTCGACGGGGCCTACGCGGCGTACCGCCGGGCGGACGAGCGCGGCGACACCAACGGCGCGTTCAACCTGGGCAGCCTGCTCGCCCAGCGAGGCCAGCTGGCGGGCGCCGTCGCCGCCTTTCGCCGGGCCTACGAGCGCGGCGATCCCGCCGCGCTCCACAATGTCGGAACTCTGCTGCAACAGCAGGGCGACCTCGCCGGCGCCGAAGCGGCCTTCCGCCGAGCGATGGCGTCCGACGATCTGGAGGCGGCGGCACAGGCCCGCTCGGCGCTAAAGCAGCTCCGCATGCAAACGCGGAGTTAGTGTCCTGGGTGTTTGATTACTTTGATTCGTTGGCTCTGGGAATGCAATGAGCATGCCTATTCCTGCGCGGGACCCAAGGGCGCAATGAGTCCGGGCCGGTAAGCCGAGATCCGGCGTTTGTTTGACCGGAGCGCGCGCCGCGGCCGTGTCAGCCGGGCGAGGACATGAGGATCTGGCTGTGGAGGTCCAGGAGTCCCGTTACGTCAGCGGCGTCGACCCGGCCCATCCCGCATTCGGTGCAGATCCCCCAGTGTCGAGCGCCACCGGGAGAGTTGAGCAGAGCGGCGTCGATGTGCTCGATCTGCTCGGCAGTCGTGCCCGGCGCCTGATTATCAGGGTGATAGGGGACCAGCGCGAAGTCCAGTTCCGTGTCAGATCCGGTCCTCAACCCGGCGAGAGGCTCGAAGTAGGCGCTGTCGTTGCGGGCCTGGGGCACGGTGAACGAGACGAAGTTGAGCGGCCGCCCCGCCCCGGAGCTGACGGCATTGACGAGGTCGACCTGCATCTTCAGCGACTCCGGCTGCTTGAAGTGCTGGTGGCCGTAATCGCCGTAGCAGAGATGCATGCCCACCGGAACGTCCGCGGGCACGCGCTCAAGGCACCGCACCAGCCCGGTCGCGATCTCGTCGATCGGCATCTTCGGTCCCATCGCTCCCTCCAGCGCCCCGAACTCGACCGCGACGTCCCACTGCACGGCGACCCGGTCGTGCGGGAGCCGTTCAAGCGCCGTATCGAGATCGGCGAACAACGCCTGCTCGTAGGAGGGCGCCACCTTGGGCAGATCGTCGGGCACGAATGTGCCCGCCACCGACGCCAGAGGAGTCGGGTATTGCACCTGAAAACGCACGTCAGCCGGAATCGTGCCCTCGTTCTGCATCCGCTCGAACGTCGCAAACGACTTCGTGTATTCATCGGCGTAGCCGAGGTTGGGCCAGTTGATCATCTCGGCCGAGGCGTCCTCGGTCAGGCGAAGCTGAGGCATGTCGGGGGCATCCGGCGCGGTCTCGTAGGCCCGGCCGACGGCCACGGTCTCGAACTCCGGCATCTGCTCAAACTTCCGGGTCTGGAAACTGATCCAATAGTTGCGATCTCCCGTCTCCCCGTCGGTCATCCTGCGCACGCCGTTGGGAATGCGTGAGCTGATCTCACTCATGACCGTCTCGGCGTCAGGCAGATTGACCGACCCGTTGAAATGGACAGTGGTGGGTGGCATGGCAGTCCTCTTTCGGTGGTTCTCCGCTTCGTCATATCACGCGAGCGACGCCGAGGCCCGCGAATCCTCATCAAGTGGCGCCCAGACCTCGCTCTGAACCCTGAGAGGCGCTCGGTTTCGACCACGATCGCTTTTCGCAACCGCGACCGCTCGGGCCAGGCGAGTGTCTGGCGACGATAGGCGCGTCCCTCAGCTGTTGGTCGCCAGTCAGGCAGCCCGTCGGGCCTTGCTTGGACCTTGTCCGTAGTCGGTGGCTCGGAAGCAGCCGCGGATGTGGTCGTTAACGACGCCGACGTTCTGCATGAACGCGTACACGCTCGTGGGCCCCACGAACCGGTATCCCTGTAACTTCAACTGCTTGGCGAACGCGTCCGCATCGGACAGATGCCGACGCCGTTGAATGCTCCCGCCGGCGACTGCATTGCGCTCTGCCCGACGTCGCCGAGCTGACGCTCGAGCTGGCGACGACCACTCGTGGGCAGGCCCGCCGTTCGCCGAGAGCAGGGCGCGCGCGAACGGCGCCAAGTCCCCGCCTGTGCATATGCAGGCGGAGAAGATCGGCAACTGCTCGGGGCAAGCGCGGCCCGCGCGGTCGCGCTGCTTATTCGTGCGCCGGCCGTTCGTGTCGCTTCCGGTCGCGGCGGCGAGCGGTAGTCAGATCGAGAGCCGGCCGGCGGGGGTGTCTCGCCATGCGGCACGTTACCTCGCTGTCACCAGCCGCTCGATACGGTCGGGTCTAACTTCCGGCCGGACGACGCGTGAACGCCGATCGACATAGCTCCACGGTCGCACTCGCTGCGGCGAGCTTGGCGTTGGCGATCGTCGGGTGCGGAGCCTCCGCCAGGCCGCGTGGCGGCGTCGCGAGCGGCGGCTCCCCGCTCAAGGAGACACAGTGCATGCGCTCGCACGGCGTGCCGAACTTCCCCGACCCCAGCCCGGGCGGCCCGAGCGTCGTTCCCAACTGGATCAACCCAGACGCCCCCGCCTTCCTGTCTGCTCAGAAGGCATGCGCCAAGTTCGTGGGAGCCAGCGGGAGCCCACGGGCAGCTCCGGCGAGCGAAAGGGTCGCGCTGCTCAACCTCGCGAGGTGTATGCGCGCCCACGGCCTGCCGAGCTTCCGCGACCCGACGGCGTCCCCTCCTCCAGCCCCGACGCCCGGCACCCATGCCGGTAACGCCGTCGGGATCGGCGGGGTGTATCTCGTATTCCCACCTCAGTCACCGGCGCTCAAGCGGGCAGAGGCCACGTGCGGGTTCAGAATCCCCTGACCTGAAGCGACAGACCGCGATTCCCGTTTGCGGCATGGACTCGACGCGGCGGTTAGGACCCCACGAACAAGACGCCGCATCCACGCACCAGCAGCAGCTCTTGCTGTGCGGCAGCCTGGTCTGACTGCTGCCAGAGCCAAACGGGGTATACGCGCAGCCGATCTCGGACCTCGCCGGAAGCGGGGCGCCGCTTAGTCGTGACCAGATAGGGCAGACACCTACACCGCGTGGCCGGGTTGGCCGTGCCGGATCGAACCGGCCACTCAACGCGCGTTATTGAGTGAGCGGGCCGGCGACCAGCAGGTTGGCCCAGCCGCTCGTCGCCGGTGCCGCGCTGTGGGTGCCGCTGTAGACGACGGTCGCCCGCCACCGTCCCACCTTGGGCGGCGTGAACGGCAGGACCGCCATCCCGTTGACGGCCTCTGCGTGGTAATCGCCGCGGAACTGCCAGCGTTCGACCGGGTCAAAGTACTCCAGCTCAAACGTGACTGGGCCGTCGACCGCGGGGGAGACGGTAGCGGTGACCCGGGTCGAGGCGCCCGGGCTGATCTGCTCAAAGCCGAAACCGTCGAAGGAGATCCGGACATGGGTGATCGTGCGCGACTGCCGGGAGAGCGTGAACGGCCCGGACTCGAAGTTCTCGGCCTGCACGACGACGAAGTAGCGGCCTGGCCGCATCTCGCGCCGGATCGTCTCCTCGCCCTCGGACCCGCAGTCGCACTGCAAATACCTGCCCTGGTCGTTGAGCAGCTTGAGGTCGAACGATTCGTTTGACGCCGTCTGAAGGAACAGGGTCAGATCACTGAAGGTGGTGACGTCGAACCGGAACATGCGGACGTCGGTGTCGAGGTTCCCGTGCAGCGTCGCTGTGTAGTGGGCGAAGTTCGGCAGGAAGATCCCGGGCGCCATCTCCAGCGAGGTCGCGGGCGCGATGTGCAGCCAGTACGGCTGCGACCCTTCGATGCCTGGCGCGGCCGAAACCAGAAAGCTCCACCGGCCGCTGACCGCCGGAGTGAACAGCCGGTAGCCCCCGCAACCCAGGCCAGCGGCAGCGGCCCCTCCGAACGAGCCTGTCCCCGGCAGGAAGATCCCGAGACGCGTGCACCCGGAGTTCTGCTTGACCAGGTTGACCTTGTAGGTGGTCCCCGCCTGGAGCTGGAGGGAATAGGCGTCCTGGGTGTCAAAGGTGCTGTCGAGAACGCCGTGGCCGCCGCGGGCCGGTAGCGCCCGTCCGGGAGGTGACGGTGGCGGCGGCACTGAGAACACCTTCAGCGAGAACGTGCCGGACGTCGAATTCGCGCGCTGGGCGACCCGGATCAGGTAGGTGGCGCTCGACGTGGGCTGAAAGGTAAAGCCGGCGACGCCGTTCTGATCGGTGCGGGCGCAGGAGACTGGAATGTCCTGAGACCGCTGGCGCTGGAAGACGTCAACGGCGGCGTCGAGGTCGCCGTTGGCCTGGACTTTCACGCCAACCTCACCCGGGGGCGAAGAGCCAAAAGAGACCGAGTACCAGACCGACCCCGCGGTCTGCGCGCACCCGGAGGGCGACTCGGTGGGCTCGACAGTCGCGCCCACCGTGGTGCCGCTGGCGGCCGCCGGCAGCGCGCCGAGCGGCTGAGCCGAGCCGCGGTTGTCGTTGGACGGTGGCGAGGCGGCCAACGCCTGCGTGACGGCACCCAGCAGCAGGAAGACCATCAGGACCAGCGTGCGCGCCGCCGTGCGGACCACACGGCGAACCCTACCTCGAACGGCGCGGCGCCGCGAGCCGCGTCCAGGCCGCGCCTTCTCGGTAAGCGACTGAAGCGACGCCAGCCTGACGGGCGCAGGACTCGGGAGCGGCACAAGTGCGGCTGGCTCCGAGGGTCCTCTACGGCTCGGCGAGGGACAGGCTGACGCGACGGCGGTCAGCCTCGGGTGTGCGCCGCCATCGGCGCTGACGCCACCCCACAGGGGCCCGCATCCGCCAGAACGCCGGTGCTCGACGAATGCGGCATACCCCTCTCATCAAGCAAACGTCTCTCCTCCGAGTCCAGAACCAAAGCGCCAGCGACCCCACTAGGCATTGCTTAGGCACGATCACGCTACTGGATGCCGTCCGCGTCCGCCCTGGATTCGGCAGTTGTGGTGCCGGCGCAGCCATCCATTGGCGGGCGCTTGGTCGGCACCGGGCTACGGATCGTCGCTGCGTGGCCTACTGCTGAGCGATGAGGCCAAGCTGCTTGAGAACGGTGACGCCGTCGTCAAGCCCGAGTTCCTCGGCGATCATGCCGTCGAGCACCTTGATCACCGTGGTCCGGCGGCTGCGCTCGGCGGCGGACGCCGCGCACCTCGCGGGCGTCTCGCGCCTCGCTCGTGGCCGGGTCGCCTGAATCGTCGGCGGCAATCGAACGGCCGCACACCTCGCAGCGGTCCGGTGGAGCGGCGTAGACGTTCCCGCAAAAGCAAGCGACGGTTCAGCTCATCGTCCCCTCCGGTCGTTCTTAGTCGTGGCCGCGGTCAGGCCGTCGGCCGGTTTGCTCTTCTCGCGATGAGACGCTGCGGGGCCATCTTTTGTGAGGTCGCGAGCTGGGAGCCGGGCGTCACAGGTCACACCGCCGTCGGGTCAGTGACACTCACGCTGCATCACGAGACCATTCGTCAGCGTCGGCGCCGCCGGACGATTCCTGGTCGTGAGGGGTGTGTGCGCACCGTCACGGAAACGATTCAGCGTGAGCTTTCGTCTTAGCGTCTGGGAAGTCAGCGAGCGCGCGCTGACTTCGAGCAATGCGTGGAAAGCTTGCCCCCGACCGGGCGGATTGGGCATCCAGGCGTGAGGAGATTGCGAGGGGATCGATGGACGATCTGAGCTACCGCGTGGCTCACGAGAGCACTGGTGCGGGCCGGCGGCGGGGCGAGCAAGACCGGAGAGTGTCGTGATGGCGCGGCGGGACCGGTTGGGGGAGCTTGGTGCGGCAGGGCATCAGCAGCCGGTCGTTCATGCGTTTTCAGGATCTACGGCGCACCCCGCGGCTGAAGCGTGGCGGGGGGATCGGTTCGATCGCCTGCAGGATCGACTTGCCGTCACCACGATCGACGCGGTCGGTGGGGCGCGGCGTTCTGTTGTGGTCTTGCCGTCTCGCTCGGTCGATCGATGGCACGAGCCGCCCGCCGAGACTCGATCCTACGAGGAGCGAATGCTCAGCGTGCTGTTCGAGCTGCGAGATCCTGGGCTGGAGTTGACGTACGTGACGTCGTTGCCGGTTGAGCGGCGCACGATTCAGGCGCACTCGCCCACCGCGGAGCGTGTTCGCGCGCCTCGCGACGCCGAGCCCACCGACGGCCTCCGTAACATCGGCGGCCACATGGCGTCTAAGCCGCTTTCGGTGTTCACAGAGCCTGGGCGGCGCCGCCGCCGGCGATGGACGCCCGCCACTCATGGCCTCGGTCCGTTCATCATCATCGCGCTGGCCATTGTCGGCCTGGTCGCCTTGGTGCTGCTCGTCCTCGGGCTCCTAGACGTGCATGCCGTAACCCGGCATTTCAACATCCATTAGCCAAGCTCCGGGTCGCTGATCCGCCGCAAACGACAGTCGGGCAGACGACCAAGCGGCCGTCGAGTCGCCCCGCCAGGTTCGCCAACCATTGGGGGGTGTGACGGCGCCAGCGACTTCGGACTGGCCGGTCCGGCGGCCACCACCCCACCTCCGCTCCTGCCGGTCGCGGACGACCGGCGCCTCCGGACAGCCGTGATCACTCAGCCGTCTGGTGCCGGCGGCATCGTCGCCGTCGTCGTCCTGCTCGTTGCCGGCGGTCTGCTCACTTGGGGTCACAGGTTTGTGAACTCCAACGTGCACAGCCAGCTCGCCCAGCAGCAGATCTACTTCCCGCCTCAGGCCGCGTTCGCGCATCCCAAGGCCGGGACCGAGATCACCCCGTCGATGATCCCGTCGGTGTCGCAGTACGCCGGGCAGCAGCTGCTCACCGGCGCGCAGGCCAAGACCTACGCCGACAATTTCATCGCCGTCCACCTGTCCGAGATGCCGTACGGCGGGCTGTACTCCAAGATCAGCGCTGCCTCGCTCGCCAACCCCAAGAACACGCAGCTGGAGGGGCTGGTGCAGACCTCCTTCCGCGGCACGACGCTGCGAGGGCTGCTGCTTGAGGCGTACGCCTTCTCGAAGATCGGTTCGATCATGCTGTGGGGCGCGATCGCCTCATTCGCCCTCGCGCTGGTCATGTCCGTGCTCGTCGGGCTGGGCCTGGCTCACGCTCGCCGCACCGAGCCTGAGGCGCAGATGTTCCCCGCCTCCGTGGGGGCCGCCGCCTCCTAGTGAGGTCTGACCCGCTCGGGCTTGACGCCCCCAGACGCCCGTGCCGGCCACTCGCCGGCGCGGGCGTCAGAATCCGACAATCTGTCGCCGCGACCGCTCCATTTGCGGGGCTTTGCGAGTACCGCTACCGGGATTCGAACCGGATAGCCGATCGTTGCGATCAATTGGTATCGAGTGTTTACAGGCGTTCCAGGGGGTCTCGGAGGGGTTCGTCTGCAAAAATTGGTCCGCGATTGGTCCGCGGAGCGAAGGCGTCGTCGATCAGTTCGGACTCGCGCTCGCCGGGCATGTAGTCGGCGTAGATCTGGGTCGTGCGGATGTCCTCGTGGCCCATCCATTCCTGGAGGGTGCGGAGGCTGACTTTGCTGAGGCCGCCATCGTCGTACCGAACGTGTGCCGGAGATCGTGCACCCTAATCTTGCGCACCTCGGCGCGGACCAGAGCTGCGTGGTAGTGCAGGCCGATGCGCGCGTGATCGAGCGGACGGCCGGTGCGACGAGCTGCTTGGCGGCCGCAGCCCGCGCCCCCGTCCAGCTCCCGTAGACAGGCCCGGACAAGGTGTCCGCGGCGAAGCAGCAGGCCCACGACGCGGCCTCCGAGCCGGCCGTGGGCGCCCCAGCAATCCCGTCGGACGATCGGCAAATCACCCGCACCGATTGCCATCGCGACTCGACCACCCGCCCGCCAAACGCCCTGTGCATCGCAGCGTGTACTAAGGCGCCCGCGGCAACGGGCCGGGCTCGCTCGCGCCGTGGCGGTGGGAGCGGCGTTGGCACGCGTCGAGGTTCGGCTGCGCCACGTCGGGCACGGCGGACAGGAGTCGACGACGCTCGCCGTCAACAACACCCTGTGCAACCAGGGGGCGACGACCCGGCGTCGGCCCGGGGCAACAAGACGAAGCGATTGAGCGATTCCGATTGCGTTCGAATCGGCCCGGATCCCGGCAGTAGGCTGATCCTATGCAAGGTCTGGAGGATGTCGAGGTCGTTGACGGCGAGCCGGTAGCGGCTTCCCTGATCCCGCAAGCGGTGACGGCCGGCGAGCTGCTCTTCGACGACGGGGCGACGCAGACGTTCGATGTCAACGGGGACACGAGCTACGTCGAGGCGGACGGTCGTCCCACGCAGGGCAAGTGGTACGTCGACGACGATGGACGCTTCTGCTCGTTCTGGCCGCCGACCTATCGAGCTTGTTACGACCTGCTCTGGATCGTCGAGGGCGATGAGATCGTCGGGCTGAGCTTCACCGAGCTGGGCCGAGGCGCGCGATTCGCCGGTCGATACACGACGCCGGCTCACGGGGCCCGCCCGTGACGCTGCTCATATACGAAGCCCTCCTCGCCGTGGGCCAGTGACCAGCCCGCCCGCGGTGGCCGAGACCGCGCCGTACAAGGCGCCGAACACGGCGCCAAGCTGCCAGCCGCTGCGGTTGATCGGCCGGAAGGTCGCGTAACTGTGAGCCTCTTCGGTGCGCGCCGGCACCCGCGGACGGCAATGTTCCCCATTGAGGGTCGCCTGCCCGGTTTCGAAGGGGCGACCGGCTGGCTGAACTCGTCCCCGCTCTCGCCGGGGGGTCTGGCTGGAAAGGTCGTTCTCGTTGACTTCTGGACCTACACCTGCATCAACTGGCTCCGCACGCTGGCCTTCGTTCGCGCGTGGGCCGAGAAGTACCGCGATCGAGGCCTGGTCGTCATCGGTGTCCACACGCCGGAGTTCCCGTTCGAGCGCGACGTCGAAAACGTCCGCGAGGCCGCGCAGGCCATGCGGGTCGAGTACCCGATCGCTCTTGACAGCGACTACGGGCTCTGGAGCGCCTTCGGCAACCGGTACTGGCCGGCCGTCTACCTCGCAGATGCAGAGGGCCGGATCCGGTACCACCACTTCGGCGAGGGTGAGTACGACGACGGCGAATGGATGATCCAGCATCTGCTGCGCGAGGCCGGAAGCGAGGCCATCGACGAAGAGCTCGTCTCCGTAGCCGCGGAGGGTTTCGAGGCGCAAGCCGACTGGACGACCGTGGGCTCGCCCGAGACCTACCTCGGTTACCAGCAGGGGCAGAACCTCGACTCTCCCGACGGCGTCGCGTACGACGAGCCTCGCACCTATGTCGCGCCTGAGTCGTTGCAGCTCAACACCTGGGCCCTGACCGGGAACTGGACGATCGAGGAGCGGGCGTGCGTCCTGAACGAAGCGGGGGGACGAATCGCTTTCCGCTTCCATGCGCGCGACGTCCATCTCGTCCTGCGCTCGCGAGCGGACACGGCCGTCCCGTTCCGCGTGCTGATCGACGGCGCAGCGCCCGGTGCAGCCCATGGGCTGGACGTCGACGAGGAGGGCTGGGGAACGCTGGTCCAGCCACGGCTCTATCAGCTGGTGCGCGAGCCCGGGTCGATCACGGACCGCACGTTCGAAGTCGCATTCCTCGACCCGGGCGTCGAAGCCTACGTCTTCACCTTCGGATAGCCCAACGGCCCGCGGAAGGAACGGACCCCACCAGGAACCCCCGGGTCGAGCGGCTTGACCGGACCGAACAAGCCGGGTTGGGAGCTTGGATCCGCGGTCAGGCTCACGAGGCAGCGCCAGCATGCGCAACTCGCCTGGCGAGATGGCACAGCCGTGCGTCCGGTGGCCGCAAGCTGTGCGACCAGTTTCCCGGCAACGTTGACTTGACTAGGCACACGTCCAGTCGACGTCGACTCAGATCCAATCGGGCAGGCAACGGGAGGTGTGGGCCTCCGCGATGACACGCTGAGCGTCAAACCGAGGAGGCCCTCATTCATTGCGGTCCAAAGCGCCGCGTTAGCCGGCGGTCCCGGGGTGTGGCAGCTTCCAGCCCGGCCGCGGGAAGCGGCAGGTGTAGCCGTTCGGATGGTGCTGGAGGTAGTCCTGGTGCTCGGCCTCGGCCTCCCGGAAGTGGACGGCCTCGCTGACCTCGGTCACCACCTTCAGGCGCGCATGACTGCAAGGGCCGACGCCCGAATCGCCCCGCGGCGGTGGCGCCTGCGACCCATCATCGAGGCTGAGGATCAGCGCATCGCCCGCCTGAACCTGCTCGCCGACGCGACCCTAAGCCTGGTTCGGGCGGCGACCGTCGCAATCGTCGATAGAGAGCCCATCGCGGTGCCGCTGCAATCCCAGATCGCGTTATTCGCGAAAGTGCTCGAGGCATCGGCGGACACACCGCAGCCGTGGCCGGAGTTGGTGCTCCGCGAAGCAGTGGACACCGCCCGCCATGGACTCAACCGTTCAACCGGGCAGCACGTCAACCGCAGCCCGGTGGTCGCATCCAGGCTGCGCGCCGGCGCGAGAGGCCTACTCGAGCTCGTTCAGGCGATGCCGTCAGAGTCCACGGGCTCGGACTGGGGTGCGAACGATGACGCCTGCGGCGGCAGCGACTGACGGCGCCTCCGCCCCAGCACGAATCGACCCGTCGGCGATTTGGCCCGCGTCGTTCGTCGTCGACCACGCCCGCCGTACGTCCGCGTCAACGGGCCATCGACGCGACACGTCGCCGGTGAAGCGTGCCGCGCTACGTCCGACGCTCGGCTACGCCCTGTTCGTGGCCAGACGGCGGTTCGCCAGCGCGGCGAGGTCGACGTCGTCGAGGCTCGTGACCACGATGTCGGCGTGGGCCGCTGCCAGGAGCTCGGCGTCGTCGACGCGTGCGATGCCGATTGCTCCCATCCCCCCGGCCTTGGCGGCCCGGACCCCCGCGGCGGCGTCCTCGATCACGATCGCGTCCTCGGGCGCTACCCCGAGCTCGCTCGCGGACGTGAGGAATATCTCGGGATCTGGCTTTCCGTGCGCGAAGTCCCGCCCCGACAGGTCCGCGTCGAAGTACTCGAGCAGCGTCAGGCCCGGTTGCACGGTGGCGGAGGAGATTCCCTCTTCATGGGCGAACGTGTCGAGCCTGATCTTGCGCAGGAACAGTTTCGCGTTCTTCGAGGAGGAGGCGGCGGCGACGCGGACTCCCGTGTCCTTGAGCACGATGATGAACCGCAGGGCGTCGGGATAGGCGGTGAAGTCGCCGGCTTCGATCAGCTTCACCACCGTCGCCTGCTTCCGATCGGCGTACTGGGCCAGGCGGTGGTCGTCGTCATCGGGCACGTGGAAGTACTCAAGCGCGGCGCGCGCGCCGTCCATGCGCGGCTTGCCTGACATCTGCTCCTCATATACGCGCGGTGTGAACGCCTCCGGTGACCAGCTCGTCCGATCGCGGATGTCGCTCCAGTCGCTTTCCATCAGATCGCGCAGCGACTCGCGCCACGCCTTTTCGTGCGGCGAATCCACGAGGACTCCGTCGACGTCGAAGATGGCTCCTTCAAATCCCGGCATCTTGCACCCTTACGTCTGAGCCTCGGGCCGACCCGCTGCGGCCGGCGCGGACAGCTCGAACGTCTCCGTATCACCGGGGCACAGCTCACGGACGTCGTCGCCGATGCCGACCCGTATCGCCCCGCCCATGCCCTCCCGGTGAACTGTTAGCACGAGCCGGTCATGGTCGAGCGTCACCCGCAGTGGGGTTCGCTGGAACTGCATCGAGAAGGACACTTCTTCGACTGCTGCGGGGAGCCTCGGCTCGAATTGAAGAACGCCGTCGCGAATCTCGCTGCCGGGGTAGGCACGCTGCATAAGGTCGAGCGTCCCCGACATGACGCCCATGTGGATGCCCTCGCGGGTCGTCCCGCCCTGGATGTCTTCGGCATCGCTTCGCAGCGCCGCGAGGAAGCGCTCCCACGAGCGCTCCGGGTCCAGCGCAGCGAGCACACCCGCATGGGCGACGAAGCTCAGGGTCGACCCGTGCGAAGTGCGCTCGTCGTAGTAGGCGATGTTGCGGGCGGCAGTATCGGCACGGTACTCGTAGCCCAGGCGCTCGAACAGTCGCCGGAGCGCGGTGGGAGAGAAGAGGTAGAACAGCATTACGGTGTCGGCCTGCTTCGAGAGCTTGTAGCGGTTGGGGTCGTCACCCTCCGCACGGAGGATCCGGTCGAGCCGCTGGATGTTCCCGTAGCGCGCGCGGTATCCCTCCCAGTCGAGCTCGTCGAGCTGCTCGTAGCCCTCAAACTGGCTGATGATGCCGTCGCCGTGGAAGGGAACGAACATGCGGCGGCTCATATCCCGCCACAGCTCCAGCTCCTCGTCTGAGATCTCAAGCCGTGAACGCAGCGCCTCACCTCGGCTGTCGGGCAGCAGCGAGAGGAGCTCACCGGCCAGCCCGCACAGCCACGCCACCATCAGGTTCGTGTAGGCGTTGTTGCGCAGCCCGCCGCGATCCGCCCCAGGGTACTTCTCATGGAACTCATCGGGGCCCATCACACCATGGATCTCGTAGCGTTCGCGCTCGGGATTGAAGTGCGCGATGGAGCCCCAGAAGCGCGCGATCTCGAGCATCAGCTCGGCGCCGTAGTCGCGTAGGAAGGCGAGGTCCCGGGTGGCCTGGAAGTAGTGCCACACGTTGTAGAAGATGGCCGCGTTCACGTGACGCTGGTTGCGGCTGAGGTCGGGCTCCCAGCGCCCGGAGAGCGGGTTGAGATGGACCCGCTGCGTCTCCTCGGTGCCCTCGCTGCCGCTTTGCCACGGGAACATCGCGCCGCGGAACCCCGCTTCTTGGGCCGCAGCCCGCGCCTCCTCCAGCCGGCGGTAGCGGTACATCAGCAAGGCGCGCGTGACCTCGGGCATCCGCAGGCTGAGGAATGGATAGACGTAGAGCTCGTCCCAGAACACGTGTCCGCGGTAAGCCTCGCCGTTCAGACCGCGGGCTGGCACTCCCGCGTCCAGATCGGCCGTGTGCCTGGAGCAGACCTGCAGGACGTGGCAGATGTGCAGCCGCAATAGCGCTTGGACCTCCTCGTCCCCGCGCACGCGAATGTCGCACACGCGCCAGAGCTCCTCCCAGCTTGAGGCGTGGTGCCCGAGCGCCTCCCCGAAGTCCGGGCGCCGTACGGCGACGGTGCCCGCCTTCGTGAGCGTGTCGCTGGTGGCCGCGTCGCGCGATGTCGAGAGCGCCACCATCTTCTCGACCCGGACCGGCGCGCCCTTCCTGACCTCGAATCCGAGCACCTGCTGAACGTAGTCCTCGACCTGGTGCAGGCGGCGGTCGACCGGCAGCGGATCCTCGCCAGCGAACACGCGGGTGCGCGCCGCCTGGCTGACGTACACGTTTGACTGGCGCGTCTGGACCTTCAGGGCGATCACGTCCGGACCGAATGTCCTCGGGGAGACCGGATCGAGATGCCGGCCCTCCAGCTTCAGGTAGCGAGCGACGCCGCGGTTGGTGATCCGGCCGTCGATCGCCGAGATCACCTCGACCCGCCCGGACCAGTTATGGGCGCTCAGCGTCCATTCGATCGCGGCGTGGTCCGGATGGGCCATGCTCACGAATCGCCGGCTGCGCAGCGTCGTCTCGCGCCCCGCATGGTCGCGGAACCGAACCGACCGCGTCATCAGCGCACGCCTCAAGTCGAGCTCGTGGCGATAGTCGAGCAGCTCAACATCGGCTAGCCGGACCGCGTCCTCGCCCTCGATCCGCAACCTCAGCACGAGCCAGTTGGGCAGGTTTACGAGGTCCTCGTTGAGCACCGGGACGCCGCCGAGGATCGTCGTCTCCCGGTTATAGACGCCGTGCGCATAGGTTCCCGGGTAGTGGACTCCGTCGGCGTCCTCCCACTCGGCGGCGCCACGCGAGCAGAAATGCCCGTTGCCCGTCGAGGTCAGCGCTTCGCGCAGACCCTCCTGGTCGGGATCAAAGCCCTCGTAGGTGAGCGAAAACTCCTCGACCGCGGCTCCTCGGATTGCCGGTGGGACCAAGCGGCAACCCTGCCACCGCGCCGATTCGCCGTCAAACTGCGCAAGTTCCAAAATTCGACCCTAGTGTCCGCGTTTCGGGGGACGGTGTCGCAGGCGTCAGCTCGCCGCGAGTGGCCCCTTAGCTTGCTTGGCGTTGTTCCTTCTCAGCAGCACGCTGCCGAGCAAGCCGAGCGTCACACCGAAGATCGTGTGGCCGACCCACCAGCTCCAGTGCGGCGACGCGCTGTAGAGCGTCTGAATCTTCTGCGTGTTGATGATCCCGAGGAGGAGTATCGCGTCGACGGCGATGCCGTAAGCGACCCCGAGCACGACTGCCGCGACGGGGTTCGGCCGGCGACCGAGGAGCGCGGTCAACAGAGCGACTCCCAGGATGCCAAGGACCAGCGCGTTCCCCAAGTGGGCGACGATCCCACCGAACACCGGGATGAAGTGGAAGCTACCGTGGAAGTGGTGCACGCCGAAGACGACGCTCCAGATGCCCTCCGGCGGCGTCCAGAGCGTCTGGTGAATACCGGGCACGGCGGTGGGGTCCTGGGCGATCGCGGCAACGAGCATCTGCCACGCGGCGTACATGAATCCGGCGGCGATTCCGGCGAGCGCACCCACCTGCAGGATCGTCCTTATGGCAACACTTGCGTGCCGCTCGTGCAAGTGGACCTGCGCGTGGGAGTGGGCCTCCATCGCAATACCTCCGAATACATCGCTTGTGATTCGCGTGGTTGACGCGACACCAAGGAAAGTGCAGGATCGGGACCGCTCGAGAGCAGTCGACGATCGCGCGATAGCCGATGGGGCCCCGCCGGCGGCTGTTCAGTCGGCGTATCGCACCGTCGTACGACGCTGTTGTGGTGCGCCAGCGCTCGGTGCATCGTTGACCGCTCCGCGCCGACTGGCTGTCGTTTCGCCCGCCCGGCACCCGCGGGGCCGGCTCCCCCGACGCTCCCGTTGTCGCGAGGCTGGCGTGGCCCGACCATCGCCGAGGAGGACCGCTGCGCCAATCGCTCAGCGCGTATCGCTGATCGTCGAGGCCGCTTGCGATCGCCGGACGCGTTCGCAGAATGGTGTGCATGGAAGCGATGGCTCGCGCGAGCTTGACCGAGGCATTCAACGAGGTGCCTGCGACCATCGTGCCAACCGACGAGGTCGTCGCGATAGATGCAGAAAGGACTCTGGTCGGGTGAACACCTCGGCCGCAAGCGCCCTGCCCGCGGTCGGAGAGCGTGATCACGTCACCGGCTCGAGCAGCCCGAAGCTGACGCTTGTCGAGTATGGGGATTTCGGATGCCCGTACTGCTTCCAAGCCAGTCGACCGGTGAAGTCTCTGCTGGACCGCTTCGACGGCCTCCGCTTGGTCTGGCGCCACTTCCCTGTGCCTGCGCTCCATCCTCGAGCGGACCTCGCCGCGGAGCTCTCCGAGCTGGCCGGCTTGCACGGGCAGTTCTGGGACGCACATTCGCTGCTTCTTACACTGCGCGGGCGGTTCTCACACGACGACCTGCGCTCGGTGGCAGGGCGACTTGAGCTCGACCCAGCGGAGACCGACGCGGCCCTGCGCGAACACACGTTTCGAGAGCGCGTCCTCCTCGACATCGAGGGCGGCCGGAGAGTTGGCGTCCACGCGACGCCCACCTTCTTCGTCGAAGGCGAGCGCCTGGACCGGCCCTGGCGCGAACTCCCGCAGATCGTGCGGGCAAGACTCGCAACAGCCTAACCGCCCGGCGCTGACCAGTGTCGCGCTACGCGGGCCTCGGTCTGTTCATGCATTCGGCCGCTCGCTCATAGACCGTCGCCAGGCGGTCGGCGAAAACGCTGCCGTTCAAGCATCGGCGCCTTAACCCCGGGGTCGCGAAGCCAACTGTGGGACATGGCGGCACAGGGCTGCTGGTACTCCTCCATGTGTCCTGGAGATCATCCGGGGCCGTCCATCGGTGGCACGTATCTTGCGATCGGCACTGGCGTTTGCCGCGGCGCGGCCGGCCCGCAGAATCGTCGTATGAGGAAGGGCGAACGCACCGGCTCACGTGTGACTGTGACACGTTTTGCTTTCACTGCTGCGCTCGGCGGCTTCTTGTTTGGCTATGACAGCGCGGTGATCAACGGCGCGGTCACCGCGATCGGCGATCACTATCGGGTCGGCTCCGGCACCCTGGGGTTCACAGTTTCCTCGGCGCTGCTGGGCGCCGCAGTCGGCGCGGTCCTTGCTGGGCGCGTGGCGGATCAGTTTGGACGGTTGAAGGTAATGTGGCTGGCCGCCGTGCTGTTCTTGATCAGCGCGCTGGGCGCGGGGCTCGTTGACACTCTCGGGTTGTTGGTCGTGTTCCGGGTGATTGGTGGGGTCGGTGTTGGCATGGCCTCAGTGATCGCGCCCGCGTATATCGCCGAGATCGCACCGGCGAGCATCCGTGGCCGTCTGGGCTCGGTGCAGCAGCTAGCGATCGTGTTGGGCATCTTCGTCGCCCTGCTGGCCGACTACCTGCTCGCGACAGTGGCGGGAGGCTCCGAACACGTGCTGGCACTGGGCCTGGAGGCGTGGCGATGGATGTTCCTGGCGATGACGGTGCCGGCTCTGCTCTACCTGGGGTTGGCGATGACGATCCCGGAGTCGCCGCGATACCTGGTCTCGCGGATGCGCCTGGACGCAGCGAGAGAGGTGTTGCGGCGGGTGCTCGGCAACATCGACGTCGACGCCAAGGTGGAGGAGATCCGGCAGACCCTCGGTAGCGAGCGGCGTCCGAGGCTGGCGGACCTGCGCGGCCCGGCGCTGGGGGTGTTGCCGATCGTGTGGGTTGGGATCGGGCTGTCCGTGTTCCAGCAGTTCGTCGGGATCAACGTGATCTTCTATTACTCGAGTGTTCTCTGGCAGGCCGTGGGCTTCAGCGAGAGCAGCTCGTTGGTGATAACGGTGATCACCAGCGTGGTCAACATCGTCACCACCCTGGTCGCGATCTCGCTGATCGACAAAGTCGGGCGCAAGCCGTTGCTGCTGATCGGCTCTGCGGGCATGGCGGTGACCCTCGGGGCCATGGCTGTGATCTTCGGGACCGCACCCATGAATGGCCACGGCGAACCCGTCCTCCACGGAGCCGCGGGACCAGTCGCTCTGGTCGCCGCGAACGCCTTCGTGTTCTTCTTCGGCATGTCGTGGGGACCGGTGGTCTGGGTGATGCTCGGGGAGAAGTTCCCGAACCAGATCCGCGCCGCCGCCCTGTCGGTCGCAGCGTCAGCGCAGTGGCTTGCCAACTGGGTGATCTCGACGACGTTCCCGTCGCTCAAGGGCGCGGGTCTCGG
>CAVXRR010000004.1:0-66673 GCA_963764125.1 uncultured Solirubrobacteraceae bacterium | reverse complement strand
ACGCCGTGGCCGAGATCTCGATCCGTTCCCGCTCATCGCCGCCGGCGAGGTCCACATCGCCTCGTCGCTGGCGGCCATCATCATCGCCTCGGTTCCGCTGATCGTCACCGTCCTTTCTCTACGCTTCGATCCCTCCGAGCGCCCGACGCCGGTCCGGGCGCTCGGGCTGGCGGTCGGCTTCATCGGCGTGATCGCGCTGGTCGGCATCGACGTGGCCGGCAGCAGCGCGGAGGTGGTGGGCGCGCTGGCGGTGCTCGTCGGCGCGGTCGGGTACGCCATCGGCCCGATGCTGGTCAAGCTCGGCATGGACGGGATGGACTCCCGCGCGGCGATGGGCGCCTCGCTGGTCATCGCGACCTTCATCCTGGCCCCGTTCGCCGCCCTGGACCTGCCCCGCCGGACGCCCACGGCGGGCGCTCTGGCCGCCGTGGCCGGGCTGGGGGTGTTCTGCACCGCGATGGCGTTCGTCGTCTACACCGTGCTCGTGCGCGAGGCCGGCACCGGGCGGGCGACCATCATCACCTACGTCAACCCGCTGGTCGCGGTGGTGCTCGGCGTGACCCTGCTGGGCGAGCGTCCGGGACCCGGCGCACTGGCGGGGCTGGTGATGATCCTGGCCGGATCGTGGCTGTCGACGGGCGGCCGGCTGCCGCCCCGTGGCCCGCTTCGGCGGCGCCCTCGCCCCGGCGCTCAGGGGGATCCGGAGCCCGGTCTTCACCCCGCGCAGAGCGGCTGACGCCGGTGTCCCCCCGGCCTGCACCGGCCAAAGTACGGTAGACCGGCTGTTAGACTGACCTATGGCCCAAAGAACGAACCGTGCCGCTCATATTTCGGCCAGAACTGCCGAATATATTGGGTGAAGCGGATTCTTCGGCATCCCCGCAAGCGTTTGTGAACCAAAAGCGGGGCAGCATCGTAGGACCGAGTATCAGGACCACACCCCGACCAACTTCCTCAGTCGTACGCCACAACCACACTTAGGAAGCCCCCATGTTTGAGCGATTTACAGAGCGAGCCCGTCAAGTGGTCGTCTTGGCGCAGGAAGAGGCTCGGACTCTCAAGCACAACTACATCGGTACCGAGCACATCCTGCTGGGACTGCTGCGCGAAGAGGAGGGACTCGCGGCGAGGGTGCTCGAGTCGCTTGACATCACCGTAGAGCGCGTGCGCGCGCAGGTCGTGCGCATCGTCGGCTCCGGTGAGGAGGTCACCTCCGGGCAGATCCCGTTCACGCCGCGCGCCAAGAAGGTGCTGGAGCTGGCGCTGCGCGAAGCCCTGAGCCTCGGCCACAACTACATCGGCACCGAGCACATCCTGCTCGGCCTCGTGCGCGAGAACGAGGGCGTCGCCGCACGCATCCTGCTCGACTTCGACGCCGATTCCGAGAAGATCCGCAACGAGGTGATCCGGATGCTCTCCGGGCCCGGCAGCCGCCAGCGCGGCTCCAGCGCCGGCAGCGCGGGCGCCCCGGGCACCGGCGAGGGCAAGAAGTCCTCCAAGCTGCTGGATCAGTTCGGCCGCAACCTCACCAAGCTCGCCTCCGAGGGCAAGCTGGACCCGGTCGTCGGGCGCGAGACGGAGATCGAGCGGATCATGCAGATCCTGTCGCGCCGGACCAAGAACAACCCGGTCCTGGTGGGCGAGCCCGGGGTCGGCAAGACCGCCGTCGTCGAGGGGCTGGCCCAGCGCATCACCAACGCCGACGTCCCCGAGCTGCTCAAGGGCAAGCAGATCTACACGCTGGATCTCGCCGCCCTGGTCGCGGGCTCCAAGTACCGCGGCGAGTTCGAGGAGCGCCTCAAGAAGGTGATGAAGGAGATCACCCAGCGCGGCGACATCATCCTGTTCATCGACGAGCTGCACAACCTCGTCGGCGCGGGCGCGGCCGAGGGTGCCATCGACGCAGCCTCGATCCTCAAGCCGGCGCTGGCCCGCGGCGAGCTGCAGACCGTCGGCGCCACCACGCTCGAGGAGTACCGCAAGTACCTGGAGCGCGACTCCGCGCTGGAGCGGCGCTTCCAGAAGATCACGGTGGATCAGCCCTCCACGGAGGAGACCGTGCAGATCCTCAAGGGCCTGCGCGACCGCTACGAGCAGCACCACAAGGTCAACATCACCGACGAGGCCCTTGAGGCCGCGGCGGACCTGGCTGACCGCTACATCTCCGACCGCTTCCTGCCTGACAAGGCGATCGACCTCATCGATGAGGCGGCGTCGCGCATGCGGATCAAGTCGATGACGTCCCCGCCCGTGTACCGGGAGTTGGAGGACGAGATCGAGGAGACCCGGCGCGCCAAGGAGGAGGCGATCGAGTCCCAGGAGTTCGAGAAGGCCGCCAACCTCCGTGACAAGGAGCGCCGGCTGACCCAGCGCAAGCGGGAGCTGGCCGACCAGTGGGAGGCGGGCGAGTCGACCGAGCGGCCGTCGATCGGCGAGGAGGAGATCGCCGACATCGTCTCGATGTGGACCGGCATCCCGGTGTTCAAGCTGACCGAGGCCGAGACCCAGAAGCTGATGCGCATGGAGGAGGAGCTCCACAAGCGCGTCATCGGACAGCACCCGGCGATCGAGGTGGTCTCCAAGGCCATCCGCCGCTCGCGCGCGGGGCTCAAGGATCCCAAGCGGCCGACCGGCTCGTTCATCTTCCTGGGCCCCTCGGGCGTGGGCAAGACCGAGCTGGCCCGGACCCTGGCCGAGTTCCTGTTCGGCGACGAGGACACGATGATCCGCATCGACATGTCGGAGTACATGGAGAAGCACGCGGTGTCGCGTCTGGTCGGGTCGCCTCCGGGCTACATCGGCTACGACGAGGGCGGCCAGCTCACCGAGGCGGTGCGCCGCAAGCCCTACAGCGTGCTCCTGCTCGACGAGATCGAGAAGGCCCACCCGGACGTGTTCAACATCCTGCTCCAGATCCTGGAGGACGGACGCCTGACCGACGCCCAGGGGCGCACGGTCGACTTCCGCCACTGCATCGTGATCATGACCTCCAACATCGGGGCGTCGGAGATCGCGCGCAACACGCCGCTGGGCTTCGCCGTCTCCGACGATGAGACCGGCATCACGTACGACGACATGAAGAACCGCATCATGGGCGAGCTCAAGAAGGTCTTCCGGCCTGAGTTCCTCAACCGGATCGATGACGTCATCGTGTTCCACAAGCTCACCAAGGACGAGATCAAGGAGATCGTGGAGCTCCTGCTCCTGCGGATCCGTGAGTCGATGGCCGAGCGCGAGCTTCAGCTGGAGCTGTCTGACGCGGCCAAGGACCTGCTCGTCGAGAAGGGCTGGGATCCCGCGATGGGGGCACGGCCCCTGCGCCGGGCGATCCAGCGCTACATCGAGGACCCGCTGGCGGACTTCGTCCTGCGCTCGCAGGTGCCGTCGGGTTCGACGGTCCTGGTCGAGCCCGGGGAGGAGGGCACCGACGACGACGACGTCAAGCTCTCCGTCATCGAGCCCGCTCCCACGCCCACGCCGGTCGGTGTCGGCGCCGAGGGTGGAACCGAGGGCGAGCAGGCCGGCGATCCCTCGCCCGAGGGCGAGGCGCCCGAGCCTCCGGCCGAGCCCGAGTAGCTCTCACTCGCGCACCTGATTTCACACCGGCCCGGGCCCTTGGCTCGGGCCGGCGTCGTTGTGTGCCAATCCCGTGACAAACCGGGCGTGGCGTCGGGGCCCACCCGTACGCTGCAGGGGAGCGGCCATGCCCAAGCCCACCTCGATCCACGTCTGCTCCGCCTGCGGGCACGAGACCGCCCGCTGGGCCGGGCGCTGCCCGGGCTGCGGTGAATGGAACACCCTGGTCGAGCAGGTCCGGGTGGGCGGGTCCGGGTCGGCGAGGGGCGGTGGCGGAGGGCTCGATGCCCGTGCGCGCGCGGCGCCGGTCAAGCCGGTGGCGCTCGCCGACGTCGAGGCGGTGGAGCATGACCGCCTGAGCACGGGGATCGGTGAGCTTGACAGCGTCCTGGGAGGCGGGATCGTGCCCGGATCGCTGGTGCTGATCGGTGGCGCGCCCGGTATCGGCAAGTCGACGCTGACGACGATGGCGGTGGCCAACCTGTGCGCCGCCGGGCGGCGCACGCTGTACGTGTCGGCCGAGGAGTCCGCGGCCCAGATCCGCCTGCGGGCTCAGCGCCTGGGCGGCGGCGAGGCGCTGGCCGTGCCGGTGATCGCCGAGACCGACCTGCACGCCGTGCTGGCCACGCTGGAGCAGGAGCGCCCCGAGGTGTGCGTGATCGACTCCGTGCAGACGCTGCACTCGACCGACCTCTCCTCGGCCGCCGGCTCGGTCGCCCAGGTCCGCGAGGTCGCCGGCGAGATCATGCGCGTGGCCAAGCAGCGGCGGATCGCGGTCCTGCTCGTCGGCCACGTGACCAAGGAGGGCGCGCTGGCGGGGCCGCGCGTGCTCGAGCACCTGGTGGACTGCGTGCTGCAGTTCGAGGGCGAGCGTGAGCGGACCTACCGGACGGTGCGCGCGATCAAGAATCGCTTTGGATCCACCGACGAGGCCGGCGTGTTCGAGATGCGAGACCACGGCCTGGTCGAGGTGCTCGACGCCTCGGCCCGGTTCGTCGCCGAGGCCACGCGCTCGCCCGGCAGCGTGGTCCTGTGCGCAATGGAGGGGTCGCGGCCCCTGCTGGTGGAGGTCCAGGCGCTGGTCAGCTCCTCCGAGCTCGTCCCGCCCCGGCGGGTGGTGGCCGGCCTTGACCGCAACCGGGTGGCGTTGGTCCTGGCCGTGCTCGGGCGCCACGGCGGGATCGGGCTGGGCAACGCCGACGTGTTCGTCAACGTCGTCGGCGGCGTGCGCGTCGATGAGCCGGGGTCCGATCTGGCCGTCGCGCTCGCGGTGGCCTCGGCGGCCAAGCGGGTTGCGCTCACCGGCCGCGATGAGCGGCCGCTGGCGTGCTTCGGCGAGCTTGGCCTCACCGGCGAGCTGCGCACCGTGGGGCATGGGGACCGGCGGCTGGCCGAGGCCGAGCGTTTCGGCCTGGCGCCCGTGCTTGAACCCGAGGCTCACAAGACGCTGCGGGCGGCGCTGGCGGCCGCGCTGGCGCCCGCCAAGGAGGTGGTCAGAGCCGCCTGATCCGCCAAGTCAGGGCCGCCTGATCCGCCGGGTCAGGGCCGCCTGATCCGCCCCTCGCCGCCCCCCGCACCGCAATCGGTTGCAGCCGGGGCGCCGCAAACGGTTGCAGCCGTGGGGGCAGATCGGTGCGACACGCGCGCATATGTGCGCACTCCGGCAAGTATCGTCGCGCGGAAAAGGGCGAAAAGGGCCGAACCTAAGCTAAAATCAATCCTGATGCCGCCGCGTTCCGGGGAAGAGCTCAAAGACGAGCTCGAATCTCGACAAGAGTCTCGGATCATGAGGGCGCTCGAGATGGTGGCGCCGGGCACATCGCTGCGGGAAGGGATCGACAACATCGTCGACGCCCGCACCGGGGCACTCATCGTCATCGGGGACGCCGACGAGCTCGGCTTCATGTTCTCGGGCGGGATCAAGCTCGACGTCGACTACTCGCCGACGTTCCTCTACGAGCTGGCCAAGATGGACGGGGCGATCGCGCTGAGCGTCAACGCGACGAAGATCGTCCACGTCAACGTGCAGCTGACCCCGGACCCGACGATCCTCACCATGGAGACCGGGACCCGGCACCGCACCGCCGAGCGCGTCTCCAAGCAGACCGACGCCATGGTCGTGGCCGTCTCTGAACGCCGCGAGGTCGTGTCCCTCTACATCGATGGCATCAAGTACATCCTGGAGGACATTCCGGTCGTGCTGGCCAAGGCCAACCAGGCGCTGGCCACGCTGGACAAGTACCGCAGCCGTCTGGACCAGGTGTCGACGCGCCTGACCGCGCTCGAGTTCGAGGGCGGTGTGACGCTCCACGACGTCCTCACGGTGCTCCAGCGCGTCGAGCTGGTGACGCGCATGGCTGTCGAGATCGAGCGCTACATCGTCGAGCTCGGTACCGAGGGCCGTCTCATCGAGATGCAGCTCGATGAGACGATGGTCGGGGTGGCCGCCGACAAGGCCGCCCTGGTGCACGACTACCTGGTCGAGGACACCGACGACAGCTTTGCCGTCGTGCTCGACCAGCTGGCGCGCCTGGCCCACCAGGATCTTCTTGATTTCGGGCGCCTGGCCGAGCTCTTGGGCTATGACCGCAAGCTCAACACACTTGACTATCCGGTCTCTCCGCGTGGATTTCGGATATTGGGGCGGATACCGAGGCTCCCCCGCCTCGTTGTTCAGAGGATCGTGACGGAATTCGGAGGATTGGAGGAGCTGCTCGCCGCATCGGATGGCGAGCTGGAGACCGTCGACGGAGTCGGCGAGATCCGGGCGAAGGACATCAGGGAGGGCCTTCGCCGACAGCAGGAAATCAACCTGGTTGATCGCTACCTGCAGACGTAGGAAATCGCGAGCGGGATCCTGCCCGCGCCGCCTTGACAGAGGAGGACACCATCACAGAGCTAATGGAAGAGCACCTGGATGATCTTGAGTCGCTCGAGCCGCCGCCGCACATCGAGTTCGAGATCGGCGACAGCGTCGTCTATCCGCATCATGGTGCGGGAAAGGTGCTTCGCAAAGAGGTCAAGGAAGTCCTCGGCGAGAGCCGTGAGTACCTGACGATCAAGATCCTTCACAACGACATGACGGTCATGGTGCCCACCGAGAACGCGGCCCTCGCCGGCCTCCGCCGCGTGATCGACGAAGAGACCGTCAAGAAGGTGTGCGCGGTGCTCCAGGACGAGTGTTCGGAGATGCCCAAGAACTGGAACCGGCGCTTCAAGCACAACCGGGACAAGATCAAGACGGGCGACATCTACGAGCTCGCCGAGGTCGTACGCAACCTCGCCATCCGGGAGTCCGAGAAGGGGCTCTCCACCGGCGAGAAGCAGATGTTCACCCGCGCCAAGAAGATCCTGGCCTCGGAGCTGATGTACGCACTGGGCATGGACGAGCAGGAGGTGGATGAGCACCTCTACGGGTTGCTGCTCGACACCCACAGCAACGGAGCCGGCAACGGCAATGGCAAGGTGGCCGTCGCCGCGAAGTAGGCGCCGGCCGGGCGGGATCGATACGCAATGGCGGTCGCGCTCATCGTGGCCGCAGGACGAGGCGAGCGCCTTGGGTCAGGCCGGCCCAAGGCGCTCGTCCCGCTTTGTGGGCGCCCGATGCTCGAGTGGAGCGTCGCGGCTCTGCGGGCGGTGCCGGCGGTCACGGAGATCGTGATCGCCCTGCCCGCCGATGAGCTCGGAGCCGCCCCGGAGGGGACGGTGGCCGTCTCCGGCGGGCTCCAGCGGTCCCATTCGGTGCGCAACGCGCTGGCCGCGTGTGCCGGCGACCCGGTGATCGTCCATGACGCCGCCCGGCCGCTGGCCACGGCGCGGCTGTTCGAGCAGGCGCTGGACGAGCTTGAGCGCCATCCAGAGGCGGCGGCGGTGATCGCCGCCGCGCCAGTCGCCGACACGATCAAGGAGATCGGCGAGGATGGCGCCACCGTGGCCCGCACGCTCGACCGGTCCAAGCTGTGGGCGGTGCAGACGCCGCAGGTGTTCCGGCGCGCCGCATTGGAGCGCGCGCTGGTCTCGGCCTCCGACGAGGAGCTGGGCCGTGCCACCGACGACGCGTGGCTGGTGGAGCGCGCAGGCGGCGCCGTGCGCATCCTCGGCTCAGACCCGGGCAACATGAAGATCACCACGCCCGAGGATCTGCGCGTGGCCGAGCTGCTGCTGGGAGAGCTGCGCTGATGAGCACCGGCATCGGCTATGACTGCCATCGGCTCGTCGCGGGCCGGCGGCTGGTGCTCGGGGGCGTGGAGCTTGAGCACGAGCTCGGCCTGGAGGGCCACTCGGACGCCGATGCCCTCACCCACGCCATCATCGACGCGATGCTCGGCGCGTGCGCCCTGGGCGACATCGGCCAGCACTTCCCGGACACTGATCCTCGGTACCGCGGCGCCGACTCGATCGAGCTGCTGCGAGCGACCGTGGCGCTGCTGCGCGACGCCGGCTTCGCGGTGGCCCACGTCGACGCCACCGTCGTCATCGAGAGGCCCAAGCTGGCCCCGGTGCGCGAGCAGATGCGCGCCCGCCTGGCGGCGGTCCTCGAGCTGGAGGTGAGCCACGTCAGCGTCAAGGCGACGCGAGGCGAGGGGATGGGTTTCGTCGGGCGCGAGGAGGGTGTCGCCGTGCTCGCGATCGCGACGGTGCGCGAGCTCTAACCGGCGTGCGCGCTGCGCGCCGCGCGCCGCGCGCCGCCGCCTGGTCGCGCATCCGCTCGTGCTCCACGCGCCGCGCCAGCTGGGTCACGGTGTTGCGCAGGTGCGAGCCGACGATCGGCTGGGCGATCCGCTCCGCGATCCAGCCCGGGACGCCGGCTCCCGCCACGCCGGCGGCGAGCCTGATCTCCGCCGTGGTGCGCCCGGCGGCCACGGAGCGCAACCGCCAGCGCCCGCGCTGATCCACCCCGGTGATGGATGTCCAGGCCAGCTCCTTGGGCGGATCCCACTCGACGATCTCGATCAGGCCGCCCACCTCCGCCGAACCCACGCGCAGGAGCATCCGGTAGCGCGCGCCGAGCCCGACGCGCTCCTCACCCTCGACCTCCCAGCGGGTCACGCCCGACATGAAGCTCAGTGCCTGCTCGGGGTCAGAGACCACGGCCCACACGGTCTCGATGGGCGCGGAGATCGTCGTGGCGGCGGTGGCTCTCATCCGATCACCGGCAGCCGTCGCTCCTCGGCCAGGGCGTCGAGGGTGTCCTGCATGAGCCGGATCAGGTGATCGTAGATCTCATCGACGTCGGGGTCGGGCCCGAACTCGGCCTTGAGGTCGATCGGAGGCAGGGTCTCGATCGTGATCTTGGCCGGCAGCGGGACGTGGCCGAGCATGTCACCGACGTTCAAGCCCCACGGCACGGCCAGGGAGATGGGCAGGACCTTGAGGCGAAACAGCCGGTCGAGCGCCAGCAGCCGGGCCAGGCCCTCGCCGCGGCTGAGGAACAGCGCCGTCTCGTGACCGCCGATCGAGACCACCGGCACGATCGGCGCGTTCTCCTGGAGCGCCAGGCGGATGAACCCCTTGCGCCCGTCGAAGTCGACCCGGTTGCGCTCCCAGAACGGCCGGTGGACCTCGTAGTCGCCGCCGGGATACACCAGCAGCGCCGCGCCTGCCTCCAGTGCCTTGCGGGCGTTGGCCGGCGAGGCCGCCACCGTGCCGAACCGCCGCAGCGAGCCCAGGCCGGGCATCGACAGCACCAGGTTGTGGGCCAGCTGGTAGAAGGGCCGCTCCACGCCGAAGTACGTGTTGAACGCGAGCGTGAAGACGACGGTATCCGGGGTCATGTTGCCGCCGGAGTGGTTGCCCACCATCAGCACCGGGCCGCCGTCGGGGATGTTGCCCAGGCCGCGCACCTCGCCTCGGTACCAGAGGCTCGCCGCCAGCCACATGAGGGGCAGCCGCTCGCGGATGAAGTCGGGATCGCGCTCGTCCAGATCGGCGCGCGGGATCCGGCTCTGCACCTGGCGTGCCACCCCGCGGATCGCCCGGCCCACCAGCGAGGCGCCAGAGCTCGAGCCTCCGCCGCCGGCGCGCTGCTCCTCGGGGGCGACGTGGCCGTTGGTGTCCGCCGTGCTCGCGACGCCCGGGCTCGCCATCAGCGTTCGCGACCTCACGCAGCCTGGCGGCCGGTGCTGTCCCCGCCGCTCTGCGGGCGTGGCGTCTTCGGCCTCGCGACCGAGATCTCGTTGCGCGCGATAAAGCGCATGAGCAGCTCGTTGGTCTCCTCGGGCCGCTCGACCTGGGGGACGTGGCCGCAGTCCTCGATCGTCACCTGCTCGGCGCTGGGCAGCCACTTGCGCACGTGGCGCCCGAACGCCGCGGGCACCAGTCCGTCGTGGCGTGCCCCAGATGAACAGCGCCGGCGGGCGCAGCTCGGCGAGCCGCGGATAGAACCCGTGGCGGCCGTAGGGGGCCTCGAGGTAGATGTTGCGCGCCGAGGCCAGGAAGGCCAGCCGCGCTCCCGGCGAGTGGTAGATGCGCCGGAACTCGTCGACCATCAGCTCGCCGACCTCGGGATCGATGAGGTCTCGGTCACAGAACAGGCTCCAGAACTGCGAGGCGACGGTGTTGCGGCTGAAGCCGTGGGGCAGCAGCCCGAACTCGGGCCGCAGCAGCCGCACCAACGGGTGAAAGCCGCGCTTGACCCATGCCACCGCCGGGCACAGCAGGCCGAGCGAGCGGATCCGCTCAGGCTCCATCAACCCCATCTCGATGGCGATCCGCCCGCCCATCGAGTTGCCGACGACGTGCGCGTGCGCGATGTCCTGGGCATCCATGAAGGCGAGCATCGTCTCCGCGTACCAGCGGGCGTTGTACGGCGCCCGCGCGGGCTTGCAGGAGGAGCCGAAGCCGGGCAGGTCCGGGGCGTGGACGCGGTAGCGCTGGCCCAGCGCGGCGGCGGTGGCGAAGAGCGAAGCGCGCGTCCCACCCAGTCCGTGAAGCAGAAGCACGTCGGGGCCGTGGCCGATGGTCAGCGAGGAGATGTGGTGGCGGCCGACCGGGACGTCGTGGATCTGAAGGAGCGGCGGGCGGCCCCCGGGAAGCCGGAACATCCCCTCGAAGCCGACCGCGTAGTCGAGGTTGCCGGTGACGCTCAGACGCCGGCGCTCGAAGGCGTCGATGCCGGACATCTCACCCTGCGCGCAGCGCCAGCCACGTCTCCGCGTCGGTGGAGATCGTCACGTCGGGCGCCCGCCGGGTCGCGCCCTTGCGCACGCGGGCGCCGTGCGCGGTGCACCGCACCTCCCAGGTGTGCCCGAGGTCGCAGCAGCCTGATGTTGTAGGTCGCGTCGAACCCGGGATCGGCGCCCAGATAGCGCTCAGGCAGGGTCCGGAACGCGGTCTCGACGTCCGCCAGACGGCGGGATCGGTCTGGGGTGATGGGCATCGCCATCTGATTAACGGTGACGACTGGCCCGGATGGTCGCGGGCGTGGAGATTTTCATGCGGGCGGATCCTGCGCCGGCATCCCGCGGGCGCTAGGGTTCGGCCACGTTGCGCACCGTGACGCTCCATGACACTCGGACCGGGCAGATCCGGGAGCTCGTCCCCGAGACCGCGGGGCGAGTGCGGATCTATGCCTGCGGGCCGACGGTCTACGGCCGCGTGCACGTGGGCAACGCCCGCCCGTTCGTCGTCTTCTCCCTGCTCAAGCGGTTTCTGGCCCACGAGGGCTACGACGTCGAGTTCGTGGCAAACGTCACGGACATCAACGACAAGATCTACGTGGCGGCCCGCCAGGCCGGCATCCCCAGCGAGGTCCTGGCCGAGCAGATGACGGCGGCCTACCAGGACGACACCGACCTCTTCGGGCTCGGACGGCCCGATCAGGAGCCCCTGGCGAGCGAGACGATCGCCGAAATCGTGAGCTTGATCAAGGACTTGGTCGAGAGGGGCCATGCCTACGCCGCGGACGGAGACGTCTACTTTTCGGTTCGGTCCTACCCCCAATATGGCGAACTATCCCATCGCCAGGTCGACCAGATGGACCAGGGGGAGGACGTCGAGGGCGCCGCGACGCAAGCGCGACCCACTCGATTTCGCCCTGTGGAAGGGCCACAAGGAGGCCGAGGACACCTCCTGGGAGTCGCCCTGGGGCCCCGGGCGGCCCGGCTGGCACATCGAGTGCTCGGCGATGGCCGAGAAGCTGCTGGGCGTCGGGTTCGAGATCCACGGCGGCGGCTCGGACCTCATCTTCCCCCACCACGAGAACGAGGCGGCCCAGACGCGCGCGGCCCGCGACGAGGACCTGACGCGGCTGTGGGTCCACGTCGGGATGGTCCGCCTGGACAGCGAGAAGATGTCCAAGTCCATCGGCAACGTCTTCATGCTCGGGGAGGCGCTGGAGCGCCACGGGCCCGAGACGCTGCTCATGTACTTCGCCGGCGCCCACTACCACCAGCCGATGGAGTACGACGAGGACCGCCTCGAGGAGGCCCGCGCCCGGGCGGCCGGCATCCGCAACACCGCGCGCGGGCTCATCGACGGCCCCAGCCCAGCGTGGTCGACGCCGCTCAAGGAGCGGTTCTTCGATGCCCTCGCCCACGACTTCAACACCCCCAGGGCCCTGGCCGTGGTGGCCGATTGGGAGAAGGAGGCCAATCGCAGCGGCCCGGGGACCGTCGGCGGCGCCGACCTGCGCGAGATGCTCGACATCCTCGGCCTGGCCAGCCTCATGGCGTCGGCGCGGAGCCGATCTCCGATGAGGTCGCGGCGCTGCGCGATGCCCGCGAGCAGGCGCGCGCGGCGCGCGACTGGGGGGAGGCCGACCGCCTGCGCGACGAGCTGCGCGCGCTCGGCTGGGAGGTACGCGACGGGCCCGGCGGGCCCGAGCTCCTGCCCGCGGGCTGAGCCCGCGGCCCGCCGCCGACGGCGCGGCCGCCCGCGCGCGTCCGGCCGGCCCACCGGCGCAAGGCGCTTTGCATAACACCGCGTTGGACTTGACAGCGGTGCGGTGCTATGTCAAGCTCGCGCCGGTTAGTAACGATCAACTACAGCTTTAGGCTGGGTTGAACGGGGAGTAGGACGTCTCTGACGCCCGCTTTCTGGGAAAAGCTCTATACGGTGCGGCGCCAGGGGAGGTAGCGCGCCACGACAATCCGGCTTTCGCATGTGCGGGAGTCGGGAAAGGCTGGTTTCGTGGCTCGACTGTCTGCAAACACTCAGGGTCAACCTCGGGTTGAGGATGGCTACCTGATCGCCCTGGCCAAACAGGGCCATCCGGATGCCTATGACCGCATCGTGCGCCGTTATTACGGCTTCGTGCGGCTCAAGGCCTCGTCGTACTTCCTGGCCGGCGGGGACGCCGACGACCTCATCCAGGAGGGCCTCGTCGGCCTCTACAAGGCCGTTCGCGACTACCGCACCGATCGGGAGTCGAGCTTCCGCAACTTCGCGGAGCTGTGCATCACGCGCCAGATCATCACCGCGGTCAAGACCGCGACGCGCAACAAGCACACCCCGCTCAACCAGTACGTCTCGTTCTCCAGCACGCCCGCGGGCGGCACCGGGGACAGCGAGCCGACCCTCGACGAGGTCATCCCCGGCTCCACCGTCCACGACCCGGTCAACCAGGTCATCTCCAGCGAGGAGCTGCGGGCGCTGGTGGCCTGCATCTCCACCGCGCTGTCCGAGCTCGAGTCGCGCGTCCTCGCCCTGTACCTCGACGGCCACTCCTACGAGGAGGTCGGCCGCCGGCTGGGCTGCGACTGCAAGACCGTGGACAACGCGCTCCAGCGCGTCAAGCGCAAGGTCGGCGCGCACCTCATGCAGCGCGCGGTCCCGGCTTAGTCGCTCGCGGGCCACGCGCCCCGGTCGCCGGCGCCTGTCGGCGGTGGGGATGCGGATCTCAAACTCCGCCCCGCCGCCGCGGTCGTCCGGACGCGGTCACCTCGCCGCCCATCGCGGCCGTGAGCTCCTTGACGATGGCCAGGCCCAGCCCGGAGCCCACCGCGCGCTCTGAGCGATAGCGGTCATGCAGGTAGAAGCGCTCGAAGGCCCGCGGCAGGTCCTCGGCGGCCAGCCCGGGCCCGGTGTCGCGCACGGCGATCGTCCCCGGGCGGGTGGCCGACCTCCACCGACCCGCCCGCCGGCGTCAGCCGCAGCGCGTTCTCGATGAGGTTGGATGTGGCCTGGAGCAGGCGCCCCTCGTCGCCGATGCCCCAGGCGCCGTGGTCGCCGTTTCCGGCGCTGGTGAGTGTCACGCCCAGCTCCTGGGCGCGCGGCAGATGCCGCTGGACGGCGGCCGCGCCGACGGCGTCGAGGTCGACGGGGCGATGCTCCACGGCAAAGCCCGGCGCGCCCGAGCCGAGCCAGGTCCAGCAGGTCGAAGACGAGCCGCTCCAGCCGGTCGGCCTCGCCGGCCACGACGCGCCCACCCTCCGCGGGCGACACCGCGCCCTCCTGCAGCGCCTCGGCGTAGCCCCGGATCGAGGTCAGCGGCGTCTTGAGCTCGTGGCTGACGGACTCCAGAAAGCGATGCGCTGGGCCTCCCGGGCGTGAGCCAGCTCCGAGGCCATGGAGTTGAACGAGCGCCCGAGCTCGGCCAGCTCGTCCTCGCCCTCCACCGGCACCGTCACCGTCGGTCTCGCCCGAGGCCACGCGCCGCGTGGCGGCCGGCGAGCTGGTCGATGGGGCGCAGCAGCCGCCGCGCCAGCAGGAAGGACAGCAGCGCCGCGAGCGCGGCTCCGCCCAGGCCGGCGATGACCAGGCTGGCCAGGAACGGCCGCCACTCGGCGAAGGCCAGCCGGGCGCTGCGGATGAGCACGACCCGTCCCCGCGGGGTGATCCGGGCGACGTAGAGCAGCCCGCGCCCGGCGACGGTGACGGTGCCCTCGGAGTCGCCCGCGGTGCCGATGGCGCCCACCACGGCCCGGCCGACCACCGGCCGCACGCGCCGGGGCTTGCCGGTGCCGACCCGGTAGACGTGGTCGCCGACGGTCAGCGCTCCCGGCGCGCCGCCCACCACCGACAGGACGTTGGCCTGGGTCTCGAGCGCCGTGACCCGCTGGGCGGCGATCCTGTGGCGCACCAGCACGACCGCCACCGCGGTGGTCAGCGCGCAGGAGGCGATCGCCGCCAGCGCGACGTAGGCCAGCACCCGGCGCCGCAGACTCACAGGCTCGCCTTGTAGCCGAGCCCCCGGACCGTGCGGATGAGCTCGGCGTGGCCGAGCTTCTTGCGCAGCTGCGCCACGTGGACCTCGACCGTGCGCGTCTCGCCGGGCGAGCGAAAGCCCCACACCGACTCCAGCAGCTGATCGCGCGAGACCACCTGACCGGCGTGGCGCAGCAGGTACTCCAGCAGATCGAACTCGCGCTGGGTGAGCTCCACCTCCGCGCCGTCGACCCGCACCTCCCGGGCGCCGCGAGCCAGGACGACGGGGCCGAGCTCGAGCACGTCCTGCGCGTCGGCCGGCCGACCACGCGCTGCCCGCCCGGCGCAGGACCGCCTTGACGCGGGCGGTCAGCTCGCGCGGCGAGAACGGCTTGGCGACGTAGTCGTCGGCGCCGACCTCCAGCCCGGCGACCCGGTCGGCCTCCTCGTCGCGCGCGGTGAGCATGATCACCGGGACCTCGCCGGCGATCCGGCGGCACACCTCGAAGCCGTCGATCCCCGGCAGGCCGATATCCAGGATGACCAGCCCGATCGGGGTGGCGGCGCAGCTCGGTCGAGCGCGTCCTCGCCCGAGCGCACCCACAGCGCGTGGTAGCCGGCGCGCTCGAGGTAGGTGCGCACCAGCGCCCCGATGTTGGGCTCATCCTCCACCACCATGACCGTCGTCGGCATGGCGCAATCGTAGGTGGGGCCGGCGGGGCGGCGCGCGGGTTTTTACACGCAGCTGACCTTCGGCTGACGGGTCCCTTTCATGGCGGCGCCACAGTGGACCGGGCCATTTTGAGATCACACCGACAAGCGAGGTCACAACCCATGTCATCCATTCGCAGGCATTCGCGTCTGCTGCTCGTCGCGGTCTGCTGCGTCGCGGTGGGCGCCGGCATCAGCGCCATCGCCACCGCCGGGGCGGCGACGAGCGCGACCCGCGGCTCGCCCACTGCGGCGGCCAGCACCGCCAGGGCCGCGGGCCGGCGCGCCTGCGCCGCCTCGCGCACGCCGTCCAGGGCTCGGCGGTCGTGCGCACCGCCGGACGGCTTCGCCACCGTGACGTTCGAGCGCGGCAAGGTCGACTCGGTGAGCGGACAGCAGCTCACGATCACCGAGGGCACGCCGCAAGGCCACCTACAAGACGGTGACCGTGACGGTTCCCGCCGACGCCGTGGTCCGCGACAACCGCCAGAAGGCGACGCTGTCCGATGTCAAGGCCGGCCAGCGCGTGCTCGTGCTCACGGCGCCCAAGCGGACCTACGTGATCGCCCGCACGCCGAAGGCGGGGTGAGCGCGGCAGCGCGGCTGCTCGCCGGTTGAAGGCCGTCGGGATCGTCCGGCCACGTTCGCGGCGGCCCTCAACCGGCGAGCGGCCCCAGCGCCGGCTCCAGCCCGTAGGTGGAGAACGCGCGGTAGCGCGAGAAGGTGTGGTGCTCGGGCCCGTGGAAGTCCGACGAGCCGGTGGTCAGCAGCCCGCGCTCGCGCGGCGTGACCGGCGAGCAGGCGCGTCTGCTCCTCGGTGTGGGTGACGTAGAACGCCTCGACGCCGTCCAGGCCGCCGGCCTGGAAGCCGTCCAGGGCGGCGAGCACCGCCTCGGCGTTCTCGATGTCCCAGAACGGATGCGCCCACACGGCCACGCCACCGGCGCCGTGGATGAGCTCGATCGCCTCCGGCACGGTGGGCGCGGCGCGCGGCACGAACGCCGGGCGGCCTTCGATCAGGTACTCCACCAGGAACGCGGTCGGGTCCAGCAGGCCGGCGGCGGCCAGCCGCTCGCGGTTCTCGGGCCGGCTGACCACGGCCTGGGCGAGATGGGGCCGTCCGATCGACTGGCCCTGGGCGGCGCGCCGCGCCAGCATCTCCTCGTCGACGGCGAAGCCCAGCCCGGTCAGCGCCTCGATCATCGCCCGGGCGCGGTGCTCGCGATCACCGCGCGAGCGCGCCAGCGCGGCCACCAGCGTCGGGTCGGCCGGGTCGATGTCATAGCCGAGGATGTGCAGGTCCTGGCGGCCGTCGAACAGCGCCGTGATCTCGGTGGCCGTCACCAGCCGGATCCCGGCCCGGTCGGCCGCGGCGAGCGCCTCGGCCACGCCCTCGGTGCTGTCGTGGTCTGAGAGCGCGAACAGCGTCACCCCGGCGGCGGCCGCGCCCGCCACGACCTCGGCGGGGACGAGCGCGCCGTCGGAGTGCACCGAGTGGCTCTGCAGATCGAACGTGGGGGCGGAGGTGGTCGGCCAAGCGGGGGAGGCTAGCCCGACCCGCCCCTGCACCGCCTGGGCGCGGTGATAGGTGAGGATGACGCGTCCCGGTCTTGAGCGGCTTGACGTCCACCAGGTTGAGCGTCGCGGCGTCGCTGATGCCCTCGAACAGCCGCTTGCCCTCGCCCAGGGCGATCGGGAACATCATCAGCCGGTACTCGTCCACCAGCCCCAGGTCGGTCAGCCCGCGCACGAGGCTGGCGCTGCCCGCGACGAGGATGTCCCCGCCGTCCTGCTCCTTGAGCGCGGTGACCTCCTGGGCGAGGTCGCCGCTGAGGATCGTCGAGTTGTTCCAGTCGGCCTGCGTGAGCGTCTGGGACACCACGTACTTGGGCATGCTGTTCATCTTGTCGGCGAAGCCGACGTCGTCGGTCCGGCCCGGCCACGCCTGGGCGAAGCCCTCGTAGGTGACCCGCCCGAGCAGCATGCGCCTCGTGGTCCATGGTCTCGTCGAGCTTGTACTTCATCCCGTCGGGGTCGTTGAACTTGAACGACCAGCCGCCGTGGCGGAAGCCCTCGGCTCCGCCGGGATCCTCGATGACTCCGTCCAGCGAGATGAATTCGGTGACCACGATGCGCCGCATGGCTGTGCTCCTTGGTTGAGAGGCTCGTACGTTCAGGCGTCGAACGACGCCGCTCGAAATCGACAACGAATCTTCGGAGCGGTCAGGCGGCGGTCAGGCGCGCGCGACGGCGGCGGCGCGAGCCGCCGGCGGCACGGCGAGGCGCCGGAGGGCCAGCGCGCCGCCGAAGGCGACCAGGAGCGCCACCGCGGCGCCGAGGCCGAGCCCGGCGCGCGGGCCGATCGCGGCCATCGTCACGCCCACGAGCGGCCCGCCGATCGGCGTCGAGCCCTGGAAGGCGACGAACCACAGGGACATCACCCGGCCGCGCATCTCGGGCGCGGCGTTGAGCTGGAGCGTGGAGTTGCCCATCGACATGAAGGCGATGCTGCCGGCGCCCGGCGACGCCGAGCGCGAGCAGCTCGAGCGGCAGGTTGGGGGCGACCGTGGCGAAGGCCAGCGCGGTCCCGAACCCGAGCGCGGACAGACCAGCGGCCGCAGCCCGGTCTTGCCGCGGGCGGCGACGAAGCAGGCCGCCGACGACCGCGCCCGACGCCCATCGCCGCGGTCATGAAGCCGAACCCGGTGGCGCCGACGCGCAGGCCGCGGTCGGCCATCACCGGCAGCGAGACCTGGAACTCGTAGGTGAGGCAGCCGGCGATCGGCCATCATCACCAGCGGCACCGCGAGGGTGGGGGTGGAGCGGATGTAGCGCAGGCCCTCGCGCAGCTGGCCGCGGGCGCGGGGCGTGGGGGCTGACGGTCGCGAGCTCGGTGCGGTCCATGGTGGTCAGCGAGAGCACGACCGCGATGAAGCTGGCGGCGTTGGCCAGGAAGCAGACGCCCTCGCCGACGGTGGCGATGAGGATCCCGGCGACGGCCGGGCCGATCGCGCGGGCCGACGTTGACGAGCACCGAGTTGAGGCTGACCGCGTTGCGCAGGTGCTCGGCGCCGACCAGCTCCATCATGAACGACTGGCGGGCCGGGTTCTCGAAGGCGTTGTTGAAGCCGAGCATCGCGGCGAGGATCCCGATCTCCCACACCTGGACCGCGCCGGTGACGGTGAGCAGCCCGAGGACCAGCGCCTGGATGCCCATCGCGCTCTGCAGCGCGATCATCAGGCGGCGCTTGTCGACCCGGTCGGCGATGACGCCGCCGTAGGGCCCCAGCAGCAGCACCGGCAGGGTCTGCAGCGCGACGATCACGCCGAGCGCGGCGCCGCGAGTGCGTGAGGGTGAGGACCAGCCACGACTGGGCGGTCATCTGCATCCAGGTGCCGATCAGCGAGATCGACTGGCCGCCGTAGTAGCGGCGGTAGTTGGGGATGGAGAGAGCGGCGAAGGTGACGCGGCCGGCGCGCACGACGCGCGTCATGGACGGCGGTCCTTCAGCTGCTCGGCCAGATGCTCCAGCGCGGGCAGCGCCTTCTCGAGCAGCCGGCGGTCGGCGGGGGCCAGCCGCCTCCATGGCCTCGTTGACGGCGTCGGTGCGCTCGCGGCGCATGCGCTCCGCCAGCCGGCGGCCGTCGTCGGTGGCCTCCACCCACGCGGCGCGGCGGTCGCCGTCGTCGCTGGTGCGCGCCACCAGTCCCGCGTCGCCGAGGTCGGCGATGACGCGGGAGAGCATCGTCGGGTTCAGGCTCTCGGCCTCGGCCAGTGACGGAGAGGCGGATGGGGCCTTCCCGCACGACGGTGAGGAGCACCGAGATCCGCGTCGGGGTGAGCCCGGCGGCCGACCCGGCGGCCGTGGTCCGCAGCCGCCGCGACAGACCGGCCGATGGCGACACGCAGCCGGGAGGCGGTGTCGATGTCTGGGGCGGTGGCGGCGGGGGACATAGTGCCTTTCGAGAATACTTGCTTGCTGGCAAGCACTATGTTAGCAGCGTGCCGACGGCCGCCCGCCGCGGTCGACGGCGCTCGGGCGCGGCGCGCTGCGTGCGGCGCGCCCTACCCCTGACCGTCGGTGGCGACGATCAGCACGTTGCAGCGGGCGTGGTGGGAGACCTTGTTGGGCACGTTGCCCAGCGCCAGGCGGCGGGCGCCGTGCATCCCCTTGCTGCCCACGACGATCATCGACGCGCCGACCTCGTCGGCGACGTCGATCAGGGCATCGGCCGGGTCCTTGCGGAGGCGTGCGAGGTCGCCTCGACGCCCGCCAGCCGGACTCCGGCGACGGCCTCGGCGAGGATCCGCTCCACCTGGTCGTCGGGGAGCGGCCGCCACACCTTGGCGGCGCCCTCCGGCGCGCCGCTCACCCTGGCGTTCGATCGGCTGATAGGCCGACACCACGTGCACGCGGTGCCGACAGGGCCTTGGCCAGTCGCACCGCCTCGGATACCGCCTGCTTCGCGGTCTCTGAACCATCGGTGCCGACCACGATCGAATCGCCCATCTGTCCTACCCCTCTCTGCGCCTCAGGTTTGGGCAGAACCTACAGTTTTCGGCGCGGACGGGTTTGTGTGAATGCGCACAGTCAGCGCCTTCACGATCGTCGGCCACGACGGCCATGGGCTCCCGGGTGAGGCGGTGCCAGGTGAAGCGGAGCACGACATAGCCGCCGGCGACCAACGCGTTGTCGCGCGCGCGATCGCGCTCGAACGCCTGCCGGTGGCCGTGCGTGGCGTAGCCGTCGACCTCGACCACGACCTTGTGGCGCGGCCAGTACGCGTCCACCTCGAAGCCGCCGACGTGGGTGTTGAACACGGGGCGTCTCGATCCCCGCCTCCCGGATCAGCCGCTTGAGCCGGCCGCTCGGCCTCCAGGCGCGTGAACCCCGAGTCGTCCTCGGCCTCCAAGAGTGCGCGCAGGCCGCTTGACCCCCGGTCGCAGTCGGGGCAGCGCTCCATCGCCGCGTGGATCTCGGCGTTCGTGACCAGCTTGAGCACGCGGGCCTCGTTGAGCAGCCGGTCGATCCCGTCGCTCACGCGCGCAGTCGATCAGCGTCCGCGCCGGGGCGGTCACCGGAAAGCCCAGGTGCATCCGGGCGTCACGGATGTCCAGGGCCTTGACCCGGTGGACGTGGAGCCCCGGTCGGCTTCTGACGTGCCGGTTGATCATCGTGAGGGCCACGAAGGAGGGGCTTGCCGCCAGTCCCCAGACCGCAGCGGCAGTCGCGTGGCTGAGAACGGCGTTCGTCCCCCGCGTAGCAGCAGCGCGGCGGTCTCAGACGTCCACGGCTCGATCAGCGGCTGGACTACGGACAGAACGCCCGGCCAAACGCGATGCAGCGCCCCGACCTCCACCCGATGCTCGTAGGAACCACGACTGATACCAAGCGCACCCAACTGCGACAGGTGAACCAGCGCCCGTTGCGCGCCGGCCACCTCAGCCAGCCCCCGCTCCCCGGTCCCCTCAACCTGGAGAACGTGACAAACCCGCGCCGGCATCCCACCCTTGCCACCAAAACCATCCCCCACCTGGGAAACGCGCCAAACCTGCCGACGCCATCCAGGTTTGTCACCAAATCCAGGCTCGTCAACCCCCATATAACTAAGAGCCTCCAGCCCGCCCCCAGTCACCCCCCTCCCCAGCCAGTCTTTAACCCCGAACCACCACAACCCCACGCACCGACCACCAACCGACCCCGCATCGCCAGGGCTCAGGTCGCGACCGAGAACACGGGGCGCCGTCAGGTGGAGAGCGTCAGGATCGCGGCGGCGTGCGCCGGGAAGCGTGAGCAGGAGCAGACCCCGCTGAAATCACTCAAGCCGTCCGCCGGCCGCCTCAATCCGTCCGCCTGCCGGCTCAAGCCGTCCGCCGCCCGAACAACACCCCGGCGGCCACCACCGACACCACGATGATCCCAACGCTCCACGCCACTGCGGTCACCGCCGCCGGCCCGGCGCGTGTCCGGCCAGCAGCGCCCGCAGCGAGTCGATCACCGCCGTCACCGGCTGGTGGCGGGCAAACCCTTGAAGCCAGGACGGCATCGTGTGGATGGGGACGAAGGCGCTGGACGGGTAGGGCAGGAACGAGATCAGGAAGGTGATGCCCTGGGCGCCCTCGGGCGACCGCACCAGCACGCCGATCGCGGCGGCCAGCCACGACAGCGCCAGGATGAACAGGGCCAGGATCGCGATGGCGGCCAGCCAGTCCCCGATCCTCGCGTGAGGAGAGAACCCGATGGCGAAGGCGACCCCGACGGCGAGCGCCGCCGACGCCAGGTTGCGCACGACGCTGGCCACCACGTGACCGGCCAGCAGCGATCGTGGCCGCACGTCCAGGGATCGGAAGCGGTCGACGATGCCTCCGGCCAGGTCGGAGGACACGGTGACAGCGGTCGTCCCGGCGCCGAAGCCGGCACACACCATGCAGCACGCCGGGCACGACGTAGTCGATGTAGCGGCCCCGGACATGGATGGCGCCGCCGAAGAAGTACACGAACATCACCATCAGCATCACCGGCAGCGCCAGCGCGGTGATCAATCCGTCGACGTTGCGCAGCGACAGCCGCAGCGCCCGGACGATCATCGTCGACAGCTCGGTGAGCCCGGACCTGCCCATGGCGTGGTCGTCGACCTCGACGTCAGCGGCAAACGGATAGGTCAGCTCAGTCATCGGTGCTCTCGCTTTCCACGGTTGCGGTGTGTCCGGTCAGGGCCAAGAAGACGTCGTCGAGGCTGGCGGTGCGCACGGAGAAGTCCGCGATCCGGCTGCGGTCGGGGTCGAGTTCGTCGAGCAGCGCGCGGACCGCAGCCCCCTCGCCCTCGCAGGCGATGCCCAGCGTCAGCAGGCCGGGATCGCGCTCGACCACGCGCGCGCCCGCGGACCGCGCGACCGCGTCGAACGCGCCGCTGTCGACGGCTCGCACGACGAGCCGGCGGCCTGCCACCGCCGCCTTGAGCTCCGCCGCGCTGCCCTCGGCCACGATCCGCCCACGGTCAAGGACGGCGATCCGGTCGGCGAGCGCGTCGGCCTCGTCGAGGTACTGCGTGGTCAGGAACACGGTGACGCCGTCTGACACCAGCGATCCCGACCAGGCTCCACAGCGCGCGACGGCTGCGCGGATCCAGGCCGGTGGTCGGCTCGTCCAGGAACAGCACGTGCGGCCGGCGCATCAACGACGCGGCCAGGTCCAGGCGGCGGCGCATCCCGCCCGAGTAGGTCGCGACGCGGCGCCCACCGGCCTCCACGAGGTCGAAGCGCTCGAGCAGCTCGGCGGCACGCGCGCGCGTCGCCGTCCTGGACAGGCCCTGGAGGCGGCCGATCATCCGCAGGTTCTCGGCGCCGGTCTGCAGCCCGTCGACCGCGGCGTACTGGCCGGTGAGGCTGATCCGCCGGCGCACCTCGGCGCGCTGGGCCACCACGTCACGGCCGGCGACCGACGCGACCCCGCCGTCGGGCGCGGTCAGCGTCGCGAGCATGCGCACGGTGGTCGTCTTGCCGGCGCCGTTGGGGCCCAGCAGCGCGAAGACCGTCGCCCGGGGGACCCGGAGCGAGATCCCCGAGACGACCGGGGTCGAGTTGTAAGACTTCTCGAGGCCGGCGGCCTCGATGGTCAGGTCACTGGTCATGTGTCATCCTTTTGAAGACGAAATTGCGTATGACGTACGCGATAGTGCGTAGGCTATACGCAGTTGTCGCGAACGTCAAGCCCCCGCGCGGAAGATGTCCCCACCCGAGCCCACCGACGATCTCCAGCTCCCCCCGAGCCTCGAGCTGCTCTGGGGGCTGCGCGAGGCCGGCTCCCGGGGCCCGCGGCGCGGGCTGACGCTGGCGCGGATCGTCGACGCCGGCATCCGCGTCGCCCAGACCGAGGGCGTCGGCGCGCTGTCGATGGCGCGCATCGCCAAGGAGCTCGGCGTGGGGACGATGTCGCTGTACCGCTACGTCGCGTCCAAGGACGAGCTGCTCACGACGATGGTCGACACCGCGCTGGGCACGCCTCCGGCGGCCGCCGCCGGCGAGGACTGGCGCGCCGGGCTCACGCGCTGGGCGGTGGGCGTGCGCACCGCCTACCAGAGCCAACCGTGGTCGCTGCGGGTGCCGATCTCAGGGCCACCGCTGGGCCCCAACAACGTCGCCTGGCTGGACAACGCGCTCGCCGCCATGGCCGACACGCCGCTCACCGAGCAGGAGAAGCTGTCCTGCGTGCTGCTGGTGAGCGGGTTCGTACGCAACGACGTGACGCTCGCCCTCGATTTCGCCGAGGCGTCCGGCGGCGCGCCGCAGATGCCCGGGTACGGCCAGCTCCTGGCCAAGCTCACCACCGCCGAGGAACTGCCGTCGCTGCATCGCGCCATCGCGTCGGGGTCACTGGATGATCCCGACGATCCCGACGTCGAGTTCAACTTCGGGATGGCGCGGATCCTCGACGGCATCGCGGCGCTGATACGAGCAAGGGCGCCCGCCCGCCGTCACGGCGCCGGCGCTAGCCGGACCCGTATCGTGAGGGCATGCCCGCCCTGCTCCTGTACGGCGACACCGAGCGCTCACCGGCGATGCGCCACGAGGTCCCGGTCGCGATCGGCGACGGGCTGCTCTTCGCCGAGGTCGATGGCCGCACGACCATCCTCACCTCCTGGCTGGAACGCGACCGGATCGCCGCCGTGCTCCCCGACGCCGCGATCCTCGACTTCGTCGACCTCGGGATGCGCGCGCTCGTCGAGGAGGGGATGACCCGGCTGGACGCCGAGCGCGAGGTCGTGCTGCGGGCGGTCACGCAGCTGGGGATCGGCGACGCGGTCATCCCCGGCGACTTCCCGGTGGCGATCGCCGACCGGCTGCGCGCCGACGGGATCACCCTGACCATCGATGACGACTTCGTGGCCACGCGGCGCCGCGTCAAGCAGGGCGCCGAGCTCGAGGGCATCCGGGCGGCGCAGCGGGCCGCCCACGCCGCCATGGCGCGCGCGGCGGAGCTGCTGGCCGGGGCCGAGATCGGACCGGACGGCAACCTGCGGGGCGAGGACGGCGGGCCGCTGCTCGCCGAGGCCGTGCGCGACGAGCTGCGGCGCGCCTGCGCCGAGCATGGCGCAACGTGCCCGGCGGACATGATCGTGGCCTCGATCCACAACGGCGGCGGCGGCCACGAGCCCGGTACCGGGCCGCTGCCGTCGGGGCTGCCGATCCAGGTCGACATCTTCCCGCGCGACGAGGCCAGCGCCTGCTGGGCCGACATGACCCGGACCTTCGTCGTCGGCGAGCCCACCGCCGAGCACGCCGAGCTCATCTCCGATCAGGAACGCCTCGTCCGTGCCGCGCTGGACCAGGCTCGCGCCGCGGTGCGCCCGGGCGTCACTCGGCCGCGAGCTTCACGAGGCCACCTGTGACCTGTTCGAGGCAGGCAGGCTGGGCCACGCAGCGCACCGGGGGTGGGGAGGAGGGCTTTCAGTTCGCGCTCGGCCACGGCGTCGGGCTCGAGGTCCACGAGCTCGCCCGGACTGGGCTTCTCCGGCCGCGAGCCGTTCGTCGCCGGAGACGTCGTCGCGATCGAGCCCGGGCTGTGGGACAAGCGGATCGGCGGAGTCCGTCTCGAGGATCTGCTGCTGGTCACGCCCGACGGCTGCGAGACGCTGACGCGCTACCCGTACGAGCTCACCCCGCGCGCCTGACCGGCACCGCTGGAGCGCCATCGCGGGCCCCGCGCGCTCCCGCAGCGCTCCATTCCTATCCTTAATGAAGCCACCGACGCCAACGTCGGCGAGCGGTCACGCCCAATAGGGCACAATGGCGACCGTATTTGCCGACAATAGGAGGAAGACATGACGCTCCAGATTGGGGCCACCGCACCCGATTTCGAGGCCGAGACCACCGAGGGTCCGATCCACTTCCATGACTGGATCGGCGACTCGTGGGCGGTCCTCTTCTCGCATCCCAAGAGCTTCACGCCCGTCTGCACGACGGAGCTGGGCTACATGGCGTCCATCAAGCCCGAGTTCGATCGCCGCAACGTGAAGATCATCGGCCTCTCGGTCGACTCGGTCGATGACAACGCCCGGTGGGCCAAGGACATCGAGGAGACCCAGGGCACCGCGCCCAACTACCCGATCATCAGCGACGGGGACTTCAAGGTCGCCAAGCTCTACGACATGCTGCCCGCCGACACCAGCGGCGAGGCCGCGACCCGCACGCCGGCGGACAACCAGACCGTCCGCAACGTGTTCGTCGTCGGCCCGGACAAGAAGATCAAGCTGATCCTGGTCTATCCGATGACGACCGGCCGCAACTTCGACGAGGTGCTGCGCGTCGTCGACTCGCTGCAGCTCACCGCCGACCACAAGGTGGCCACGCCCGCGCAGTGGAAGCAGGGCGACGACGTGATCATCGCCGGCTCGGTCTCCAACGACCAGGCCAAGGAGATCTTCGGCGACTACGAGTCGCCCAAGCCCTACATCCGCATCGTCCCGCAGCCCGAGGAGTCGCGCCGCTGAGCGGCGCCGCGCCCCGCGAGCCGCCCGGAGCCGATCGCTCCGGGCGGCGGGCGACGCGCCCGGACCGTAGGCGCGAGAGGGTGCGCGGCTACAGGACGGTGCGCACGAGCTGGATCGCCACCACGACGGCGGCGATGCCCGCGGCCAGCGCGATCATGGCCATCATCAGCCGCAGCGCGACCCGCCCCGAGCCGGTCATCCCTCGGCCTCATCGAGGATCGTGGCCGTGAACGGCTGGCCGCCCGGCGGGGTCACCTGGAAGCCCAGGCTCCAGTTGCCGACCATGATCAGCGCGGGGGCCGACCGGGTGTAGACGCCGGGCTGGGTCTCGGTCAGCTGGTACTGCTGCTGGGGCATCTCCATCTCCGTGTGGTTGAACGTCAAGGTGACGTTGGCGTGGCGGACCGGCTGGCCGTTCTTGGTGATCTTCAGCGCGAACGAGTCGGGCGCCGCCGCCTTGTTGGGTGACACCAGGACCGACAGCCGGTAGCCCGCCCGGGTGACCGTGTGGGCCACGGGGCCCGGGCCGACCTGCGCCAGCGCCGCGTTCTGCAGCGCGAACGCCGGGCGGCGGCGGAGCCAGGCTCGAGAGCAGCGCGGCCACGAACACCGCGCCGCCGACGAGGATCACCTCGCCCGAGGCCAGGCCGCGCAGCAGCCCCGACGCTCCCGAGGCCCGTCGCGGGATCCTCACCCGCGGCGGCGAGCGCGGGCGCGGTCCTCAGCAGATTGCCCGAGGCGACGGCCAGCGCCGCCAGCAGGATCCCGATCTTGACCAGGATGGCCACGCCGTATCCCGTCTTCCACAGGGCGTCCAGCGCGGGCATGTGGTCGATGGCCTCGATCGTTCCGGTGATGACCAGAAACGCCACCGCGCCCAGCGCCACGTTGGAGAACCGCGGCACCACCACCGACAGCGCCGACACGCGGCGGGCGGCCGGCACCGCGAACCACAGCACGAGCAGCCCGACGAGGCCGCCCAGCCACACCGACCCGGAGATGAGGTGCACCCAGTCGGCCGACAGCGTCAGCCCGGCCGGCGAGGTCTGCGCCGCGTGCCCGGCGGTCCCGGGTATGAGCAGCACCGCGACCGCGGCCAGCAGGGCGCCGGTCTGGGCCGCCAACTCCGCGACCGAGCGCTGAGCGCGCTCGGGACGGTCGAGGTACAGCGCCGTCCAGCCGGCGACGCAGAACAGCGCGAAGCACAGCAGCATGTCCACGTAGCCGCGACCGAACGCGGTGACGCGAAACAGCGGCACGAGCGCGCCGACATCGAACACCGAGCGCAGCGAGTCGGTGGCGATCGAGGCGTCCAGGTAGGCGGCGATGGCCAGCAGCCCCACCACCGAGGCGACGACGTAGGCCACCGACAGCGCGCGCAGGCCGGTGCCGTCGGTGCGGCGCGCCAGGACGCGGGCGACGAGGAAGCGCAGCACGAACAGCCCGATGGCGATCATCACCGCCAGGAACATCACCGTCCGGGTCACCAGCGGCTGAGGTGAGGTCGCGCTGCCGGCGATGCTGGGGATGGCAAAGCGCGGCGCCGGCCCGGGGTTGGGGCCGACGGCGTAGGTGAACGCGCCCTGGACCGGGTGGCCGTCGACCGAGATCGCCCGCCAGTAGACGAGATACCAGCCCTCGGCGAGGTTGGGGCGCAGCGGCACGACGAGGGTGTCGGGGTTGGCCGGCGACCGGCGCACGGGCCCCGTGGTCTCCTGCGTGCCCGCGGCGCTGGTCACCGAGATGATCGCGAAGCGCGGCTCGACCGCCTCGTCGTAGGTCAGGGCCACGGTCGTGGGCGGCGAGTCGAGGACGCCGCTGGCCGCCGGCACGGTCTTGATCAGGTACGCGTGCGCCGACGCGACGCGCGGGCGCCGCCAGCGCGACGCCGCCGGCCGCCGCGACGACGGCGATCCAGGCTCTCGAGCCTCATGCCAGCGCCCGCCCGCCTCCGCTCTCGCCGCCACCGCCACGTCCGCCACGTCCGCCGACCAGGGCAAAGCCGCCGGCGGCCAGTCCCAGCACGCCGACGATGAGCGCGACGATGGTCAGCACCGACGTGCCGCCCGCCGCCGCCGCCCAGCGACGATGGCGGCCTCGATCGTCGGCGCGGGCGACTCCGAGGACTCAGGCCCCGTCCAGTTCACGATCGACCCGTCGGAGTAGGTCTGCTGGACGTGGAAGGTGTAGGTCCCCGGCTTGGACGGCTGGGCCAGGAACTGGAACAGCGAGTCCTGGCCAGTCGGCGTCCTGCCGCCCGTCCACGTCACCTGCTGGACGACGGCGGCCTCGCCGGAGCCGGTCGACCTGACGCTCTGGGTCCAGCCCGCCGGCGGCGGGACGAACGAGTCGATGCCGAAGCCGTTGGGGACCGTGAGCACGATCTTGGTGGTGGTGGCGTTCGACTTCTCGGTGGGCACGGCGAGGCTGTAGAGCTGGAGCTCCCCGGAGAGCGACACCGCCGGGCTGACGCGCGCGTGCGCGAGCGCCACCGCCGGGACACCGAGGACGACGAGCAGGGCCAGAACCAGGGTCCGCCTCACGGATCCTGCCGCGAGCTGTGCTTTCACTTGGTTGTTCCTCCTTGCCGGCCTCCGGCGCGCCGGCTGCGGTCTGGTCGCGCAGCGGGCGCGGCGGTCGGCCGTCGATGGTCTCTGACGTGAGCGCGGTCCGGGGCCGTAGTGACGGTCCCCGGACCGTCAGGCCGGAGGTCCGCGGCCGCACCACCCCAGCGCCAGCGGCGCGAGGCGGGGCAGCGAGACGTCGGCCGGGCGCGGCAGGCCGGGCCCGGGGAGCGGGGTGCACGGCGCGGTGCGGGCGTGTCGGGCGGCGACCTCGTGCAGCACCCAGCGGGCACCGTGCAGCAGCGGCCGCCAGCACCAGGCCGACGCACACGGCGGCGGGGATCGCCCACCAGCCGCCGTAGCCGAAGATCCCGACCAGCCCGGCGGGATGTCCGGTGGCCAGCAGTCCCTCGAGGAGCTCCTGGCCGCTGTAGATCACCACCAGGCTGGCGGCGCAGATGAGCCACAGCGCGACCAGCGAGAGCCCGTAGCGCGGCACCGAGGTCTGGCCGTGCATCGCCCGTCCCAGCGCCGACAGGAACGCGCCGGCTGCCCAGGCCAGCGCCACCACGATCCAGGGCGCGACCGAGTGCAGGTAGGAGTGCCCCTGGCGCTGGAGCTCGACGCCCGCGGTGCTGCCGAACGCCAGCAGGTAGCGCAGCTGGTGCACGGCGATGGCCGCGGCAGGGACGACCGCGGCGCGCGCCAGCCCGCGGACGGCGGACCTCCGATCAGCCCCGGCGATCATCGTGCCCGCAGACAATACCGGCGCGACGGGCTCCGGTGCGACGCTTGGATCGGCGATGATCTCCGCCCATGACCGAGCCCGCGCAAGCCCGGACCGGCCCGGGGCGGGCGCCGGTCGTACTGCGCTCCCTGCGCGGATATCGCCGCTCGTGGCTGGCCGCCGACGTACTCGCGGCGGTGACGCTGCTGGCCATCGCGGTCCCCGAGCAGCTGGCCACGTCCCGGCTGGCCGGCATGCCGCCGGTCACGGGCTTCTACGCCTTCGTCGCCGGGACCGTGCTGTTCGCGCTGCTCGGCTCGAACCCGCGGATGTCGGTCGGCGCCGACTCCACCATCGCGCCGCTGTTCGCCGTCGGCGTGGCGCGCTTTGCCGCCAGCGGGACGCCCGGCTACCAGGATCTGGTCGGCGATCCTGGCGGTGATGGTCGGCGCGCTGGTGGCGCTGGTGTGGCTGGCGCGGCTGGGCTGGATCTCCGAGCTGCTGTCGGCCCCGATCATCACCGGCTTCCTCGCCGGGATCGCGGTGATCATCATCGTCCACCAGCTCCCCGACCTGCTCGGGTGTCCATTCCGCGAGCGGCTCGACGCTTCACCGGATCGGGTCCGTGGTCGTCGCATCTCGGCCACGTCAGTGTCGCCACGCTCGTCATCGGCCTCGGGGTGTTCGCGCGTCGTCCTCGCTCGCCGAGCGGATCGACGGCCGGCTGCCCGGCGCGCTGGTGGGCCTCGTCGGGGCCACCGTCGTCGTCGCCGCGGCCCACCTGAACCACCACGGCGTCGCCGTGCTCGGGCCCGTTCGCCCACGGCGCGCCGCGTCTGGGGCTCCGCGGCGTCTCGTGGGCGACGATCCAGAGGCTCGCGCCGCTCGCCGGGCGTGGTGGCGCTCGTGGTGGTCAGCCAGTCGGCGGCCACGACCCGGGCCTTTGCCGCCGCCGAGCCCTATCCCGTCGGACGTCGGCCGCGACTTCCTGGCCGTGGGGGCCGGGCAACGTCGCCGCCGGGCTGGTCGGCGCCTTTCCCGTCAACGCCAGCCCCGCCCGGACCGCGGCGGTGAGCGCGGCGCCGCGGCCGCACGCAGCTGGCCGGCCTGCTGGCCGCCGCTCGGGGTGGCGGCGGTCGTGCCCGCGGCCGGGCTGCTGCGCGACGTGCCGCTGGCCGCGCTGGCCGGCGTGCTGCTGTTCGTGGCGACCCGGATCTTCCACCTCGGCGAGCTGGAGGCGATCGCGCGCTTTGACCCCTTCGAGCTGGCGCTGGCGCTGGTCACGCTGCTGGCCGTGGCGCTGATCGGCGTCGAGCAGGGGATCGGCGTCGCGGTGGGCCTGGCCATCCTCGACCGCACCCGCCTCACCGCCCGGCCCCAGCTCCACGTGCTGGGCCGGATCCCCGGCACCACCAGCTGGGCGCCGGTCACCGCGCCCGAGCGGCCCGTGGAGGTCCCGGGCGTGCTCGTCGTCCTGTTCGCCGCGCCGCTGTGGTACGCGAACGCGACGCACTTCCGCGCCGGGCTGGATCACGCGCGTCGCGCGGTCGGCGCCGGCGCCGCGGCTCGTCGTGCTCGACGCGCTGGGCATGTACGACGTCGACTTCACCGGCTCACAGGCGCTGTCGCAGGCCCTTCGACGCGCTCCGCCGGGACGGCGTCACCTTCGCCGTCGCCCGCGCCGGCGACCACCTCAAGCAGAACCTGGCACGCGCCGGCCTGCTCGAGCGCATCGGCGCCGACCACTTCTACGCCTCGGTGAATGAGGCGGTGACAGCGAGCCCAGGTCGGGCCGATCCAGGTCGCGCATAGAGCCGCCCTCCGCATGCGCGATCCCAGAGCTGGGCCCTCACCCATCCCCGGCCGCCGGCTAAACGCCGGCGCGCGAGGCAGACGTAGGTGGAGCGGCAGCTCGAGGTGGCCGCCCCGCGCCGTCGATGCTCCGCTCGATCGCGCCCAGCATGGCCGCGCGGTCCCGTCGCCCAGCAGGATGTGGTCCTGGTGGGTCTGGAGCAGTTCCGTGTACGCCTCGCCGGTATAGCGCTCAGACCATCGGAAAGCGGCGGATCTCGGCCGCGCCGAAATCCCGGCGCGCGGCGATCTCGGCCTCCCAGTCGCCGGCCAGCCGGGTGGGCTCGCTGTCAGGGTGCATGGGGAAGTCCGCCTGCAGGTTCGATCGGCGCGCTCCGGTAGGCCCGGCTCAGCGCGTCGCGCTGCGGGCATCGCTCCCAATCCGGGAACGACCACACCGCGGCGAGCATGGCTCCCGGCCGCCAGCGCCTCGTGGGCTCTGGCGTAGCGGACGGCGGGGTCGACCCAGTGCCAGGCCTGGACGCTGACCACCGCCGTCGAAGCGGTCGGCGGGCTCCCAGTCCTCGAACGCGCTCTCGACGACCGTCACGCCGCGGGCCACGGCGCGAGCTTGACGCGCGCCAGCGCGGCCATCTCCGGGCTGGGCTCGATCGCCTGCACGTCCAGGCCGCGCGCGGCCAGCAGCTCGGTGGCCTTGCCGGTGCCGGCTCCGACCTCAACGACCCGCGACCCCGGCGCCAGTCCGCCGTACTCCAGCAGCGCGTCGATCGCCGCCGCCGGGTAGGAGGGGCGGGCGCGATCGTAGAGCTCGGCGACCCGCCCGAAGGCCAGCCGCTGCTCGTCGAGAAGGGCGACTGCGCTGCCTCGCTCACCGGGCGCCACCCGCCTATCGGAGTGCCGAGAACTCCTGCAGAAGCGCCCGCGCGGCGGCGATCCCAAGCGGGATGTACTCCACCAGCATCCGCTCGTTGGGCGAGTGGATGTTGGCGTCGGGCAGCGAGAACCCGCTGATGATGGTGGGAATGCTCGCGGTTGCTCAGCGCCGGGACGATGGGCAGCGTCCCGCCTGAGCGGATGAGCGCGGGGCGGGTGCCGACCACGCGCTCGAAGGCGTCCAGTCCGAGCTGCACCGCCGCGGAGTCGGGCGGCACGAGGCCGGGCGCCGCGGAGGACAGGAGCTGAAGCTCCAGGTCGGCCTCGGGCGGCGCGGCGTCGCGCAGCAGCTGCTCGAAGTTGCCGGCGATCTCCTCGGGGTCCTGGCCCGGGCGCCAGGCGGATCGACACGTTGGCCGCCGCCTGCACCGGCAGCACTGTCTTCTGGAGCTGCGGGGATCCGCTCTCCACGCCGTTGACGTCGAGCGCCGGCTCGGCGAACGTCCGCACGTAGAACTCCTCGGCGGCGTTGGCGTCCTTGGGCCGGGCGCCCTGGTCGGCGAGCTCGTGCGCGCCGGTGGGCAGCGCGCGCCAGCCCTCGAGCTCCTCCGAGGTCGGCGCCGCCAGCCCCTGGCGCAGCGGCTCGGCCAGGCGGCCGTTGCCGGCCACGACGCCGCCCAGCGTCTGGACCAGCGCGTGGGCGGCGTTGAGCGCGGCGCCGCCGAACATGCCGGAGTGCAGGTCGCGCTCGCCGGTGCGGAGGATGACGTGGAAGTAGACGAGCCCGCGCGTGGCGATGTTGAACGCCGGCAGGCCGCGGGCGATCATCCCGCTGTCGAAGATGACTGCGGCATCGGCGCCGCGCCGGTCCTCCTCCAGGAACTCGATGATCGAGTGGCCGCCGGTCTCCTCCTCGCCGTCGCAGGTGAAGCGCACGTTGACCGGCAGCTCGCCCGCGACGGCCAGCTCGCGCGCCGCGGACAGGAGCATGTAGAGCTGGCCCTTGTCATCGGCGACCCCGCGGGCGTAGAGGTGCTCGTCGCGGATCTCGGGCTCGAACGGCGCCGACTCCCAGAGGTCCAGCGGGTCCTCGGGCTGGACGTCGAAGTGGCCGTAGCAGAGCACCGTGGGCGCGGAGTCCGCGTCACGCGAGGCGCGCAGCTCGCCGATGGCGAGCGGCTGGCCGTGCCAGTCGACCAGTTCCGCCTCACCGCCGGCGCCGCGCAGGAGGTTGCACACCCACTCGCCGGCATCGCGGACATCGCCCGCACTGGCCGCGTCAGCGCTGACGGAGCGGATGCGCAGCCACTCGGCCAGCTCGTCGAACCACTCGGACATGCCCACGAGCGTACTTGAGGGGGGCGCCGACCTTGCCGCCGTCACGGCATGATGGGCACGACCTCGTGCGGCGTCCAGCTGCGCCCGCCGTCGTGGGTGGTGTAGATGACGAGGTAGCTGCCGGTTGTGTGGGCGCGTCGGTCAGGTCCCACCACCACGATCAGCGATGCGGTGTCCGCGTCCAGCACGGTGAGTGCCTCGGGGATCCCGTTGACGGTGCTCGCCTGGGAGTAGGACTGGTGCCACACGATGGCGGACTGCGCCCCGCCCTTGGTGATCCGGATGACGTCGCCGTGGTCGGTCATCTCCCACGCCACCTGCCCGGAGACCGCCTGGAAGCGCTCGGGCGCGCCGCGTGGCCCGGGGGCCGGCACCTGGTAGCTGCGGTATGTGTGGCCACCGTCGGTGGAGCGGCCCAGCAGCACGGACCCGTGCCCGTTCCAGCAGAAGCGCCAGAGGGAGCCGGCGGGGTCGACGGTGAGCGTGCGATCCCCGCCCTCCGTCGGACAGAACTTCGGGAGCGTTTGCCACGTCCGCCCTCCGTCATGCGTGACGAGGTGACGGACGTCGTTGATGCCAGCGGCCACATCGAGGTAGGCCGTGTCCCCGGGGCCCGGCACGATGATCGGAGCATCCGTGGTCGCGATGGGCTGAGCGCGCACGGGAACCAGGTGGTCGCCCGTTGGCGAGCCGTGCAGCACGAGGCTGTCGCGCCCCGTACGGGTGGCCACGGCCCACACGCTGTCGGTGGAGACCGCGACCCCACCCATCGGCCAGCCGCGCGGACCGGCGACGAGCTGCCAGGTCACCCCGTCGTCATGGGAGACGTAGACGTTGCTGGCGAGGGCGCCGCCCGCGTAGGTACGGCCCGCGTGGGCACGGCTGCCGACGAGCCATTCGTTGCGGCCCATGAACACCGCGGTGCCGAAAGGACCGGATGGCTGGCCTGGCGACGTGAGGCCGTTATCTGTGCTGGTGAGGTTCCAGGTGCGGAAGCGCTGCCCGGCGGGAGTGCCCGCGGCGCACGGGTAGCACTGCGTCAGCGAGATCGTCTGGTCCCCTCCCGGCCGCAGCGTGGCGCCGACGACGCCGACGACTCCCGGGATCCCTCGCTTCGGGAGCGGAATGCGGGGCGTCGCAGGGAAGTGGGATGCGGGGGCGGTGCCGGCGTGGCCACGATGGCCCAGCGCGACGATCGCCACCACAGCCACGGCGATCGCCGCAGCGGCGGCGAGCACCGGGACCACGCCGGCGCCCACACGCGCGCGCCAGGGTCGGCGGGTCCGAGCCTTTCCGCGGGCCTCGATCTGAGCCAACAGGGAGTCGATGGAGACCGGCGTGACATCGCCCGGGACCGGGTTGCTGTCGCGCAGGCGGTCCAGCGCTTCATCGATCATCGCGGGACCTCCGTCGTCTGCGGTGTCTGGGAATCCTCGGTGGCCAGCGCGTCGGCGAAATGCTGGCGCGCACGGTGCAGGCGGACGGCCACCGTGTTCTTGCGCACCCCGAGGACGTCCGCCACCTCGGCCTGGGACAGCCCATCCCAGGCGAGCAGCATCAGCAGCTCGCGGTCGCGCTCGCCCAGCCGCGCCAGGGCGCGGATGACCCGGTCGTCGACATCCGCGCCGCCGGCCGCCGGATCACCGCCAGGCTCGAAGGCCAGGCGGTGCTGCAACGCGAGGACGCGCTGCTCGCCGCGCCGGCGGTTGGCCAGCACCTTGCGGGCGACGCCCAGCAGCCAGGGCAGCGCGTCTGCGGGTACGTCGTCGCGCCGCCGCCAGGCCACCAGGAACACGTCGGCCACGACATCGTCGGCGACCGCGGGCGAGGTGCGCCGCAGCGCGTAGGCCAGAACCCTGCCGCCGTGGCGGCGATACAGCTCCTCGAACTCCGCGTGTGCGGCCACGGACAGCTAAGTGTCCGGTATCCCCCGGCTGATTACACGGCCCGGCTCAGCTGGCGCAACAGCCGTGCTGGGGGCACACTTGACCGCGTGGGCTCGATGCGCAGAGTCGCCGTCATCGCCAGCGCGAGCGGCAACGGCAAGACGACGTTGGGGCGCGCGCTCGCCGAGGGGATGGGCGTGCCGTTCGTCGAGCTCGACGCGCTCGTCCACGGTCCGAACTGGACCGAGACTCCCGACGACGTGCTGGCGGCGCAGCTCGCGCCGGTCCTCGCCGGTGACGGCTGGGTGATCGACGGCACCTATCGGCGCAAGCTCGGCGACCGCGTGCTGGAGGCAGCCGACGTGGTGCTGTGGCTGGACCTGCCGATCCGCGTGTGGCTGCCCCGCCTGGTGCGAAGAACGGGCAGGCGTCTCGTCGGCCGCGAGGAGATCTGGAACGGCAACCGGGAGTCGCTGCGGGGCGCCGTCTGGGGCCGCGAGTCGTTGTTCGGCTACGCGCTGCGGTCCCACTTCGCCCGCCGGCGCGAGTGGCCGGCCGAGCTGAGCGCCTTCCCGGTGGTCCGGCTGCGCACCACCGCCGGCGTGGATGCGTTCCTCACGAGGGCGTCCCGGCGAGAGGCCGCCGGGCCGTGAACACGCGCTCCTCCCACTCGGCGATGCGCCGGTAGCCGACGTCGGCGTAGATCTTGTTGGAGGTGGGGTTGGCGAGGTCGGTGTAGAGCATGCAGGCGTGCGCCCCGGTGGCCAGAGCCTGCCGGCTGACCGCGGCGACCGCGGAGCTGGCGTATCCGCGGCGCCGCGCCTTGGGCGGCGTGTACACCGGGCCGATGCGGACGACGCCCGCGACCGCCGGGTTGGTCGACACCATCGAGGCGGGCCTGCCCTCGTCCTCCCACAGAAACAGGTGGCCTTGGGCGATGCGGAAGCCGACGGTCGCCGCCCGGGATTCCGGGCCGGCGTCGATCACGTGGCTCTCAGCGACGAACTCGTCCCACCAGGTCAGTGCCAGCTCGCGGTCGGCCTCGGTCGCCGCGACCAGCCGCCCCGGCCCGGGCCGCGGTGGGTCGACAACGGTGCTCAGCGAGTGCATCGCCATCGCGGTCCGGCAGTCGTGAGAACCCGCGGTGCGCGCAGCCCAGGCGTCGGCGATCGAGCGGGCGGTGTCGAGCAACGCGTTGATCCCGGGCAGCTCGGGATCGTGCTCCAGCCACACGTCGAGGAGGGGCCCGGCGTCGTCGGGACCGACCGGGGTGCACAGCATCGGCCACGGGGCGGTACGCAGCGCCGCCGCCGATACCGCGCCGGTGTGGTCGATGCCCACCGCGAGCGTCGGCGGCGAGGCGTTGAACTGGCCCTGGAGCGTCCCGGTCAGGACGGTCGCCACCACGTTGTTCTCGATGTGGGCCTCGAGCAACGGCCGCACTCGCGCATCAAAGGCGCTGAGGTCCGGTTCGAGCTCCCACCGCACGGAGCCGATCATCGCAACACGCGGCTGAGCGCGAAGAGGGCTCAGCGCGCGGCCGTCACCTGATCGAGCTGGGGCTTGACCTCGGTGACGAAAAGGTCGAGGGTCCGCCGCGCCTCGTAGAGGCTCATGTCGCCGGTGGGGAGCATGAAGCAGATGTAGTCACTCAGCCCGTCCTCCAGCACGGCCGCCAGGCGCTCGGCGATCTGACCCGTCGTCCCGGCGCCGAAGGTGATCGCCGGCTCCATGCTGGCGATGATCGCTCGCAGCGGCCCCTGCGCCGCGTCGCATTCCTCCTCTGAGATGACGAGGCGGTCGAAGCGATGGGCGTTACGTGTGCGCCGGACGAGCCCCTCCATCCCGCGGCGCGCGATCTCCTGCGCTTCGTCCTCGGTCGGCGCGATCGCGAGCACGACGTTGTAGGCGACGCGCGGCTCGGAATCGGGCCCATCGAGGCGGAGCTCGTCGTCCTTGTGGCGATGCCAGGCCTCGACGTACTGGTCGTAGGCGGCCTGCTCGATCTTGCCCGGCCACATCAGGCTGAGGCCGTACTGACCCGCCGCCACGGGGTTGCCGGGGTACCAGAACGGGATCCGCTCCTGGAACGGCCTCGTGGACATCGGCATCGTCGGGAAGTCGTAGAAGGCGCTGCTCTCGCTGGAGATCTCGCCGGTCGTCAGCGCGTGCTTGATGATGCCGAGCACGTCGACGAAGCGCTCCCGGGACTGCGGCCAGGAGTCGCCGAACCAGTAGTGCTCGACCGGCACCGCGCCGCGCCCGACGCCATAGTCCAGACGCCCTTCCAGCAGCTGGTCCAGCACGCAGAGGTCCTCGATGAGCTGCACCGGGGGGTGCATCGGCAGCAGCTTGACCATCGGGCCCATACGGATCTGGCTGGTCACCTGCGACGCCGCTGCGATGAACAGCTCCTGGCTCGGGGTCATGCACAGATCGCTGCCGTGATGCTCGGCGAAGTAGTAGCCGGCGAACCCCGCCTCGTCGGCCGTCTTGACGAGGGCGAGCCGGTCCTTGAGCAGCTGGCTCGTCGGCGTCCCGGGGATGTCCTCGATGTGGTCGAAGATGCCAAAGCTCGGTTTGATCACGGCAAGTCCTTTCGCTGGACGATCCTCACTCCGGATCCTGACATCCCGGCCGCACTTGTGCGGCCGAGTCCGCACAAATAGCCAACGCCCTCCGCGCCGATGGGCACGGAGGGCGTGGATCGGGCCGAGCCCGGGTCTAGGCGATGCGGTGCTCAGTCACCGCAACCTCCGTGTGAACGGCAACGCCGCTTGGACAGATCAGCCGAACAGCACGTTGAACGGCAGTGGAGCGGCGGTGCCCGTGCTGCTGGCGGTGAGGACCTCGGCGCTGGTGTCACCCGTGGCCGCACATGCCGCACTGGCCGCCGGGATGAGCACCTGGGCAGTGCCGGCCGTGGTCGCGTCACCTCGCACCGAGGCCACGCCCACCGACGGCGTCAACGCCAGCTTGAGGCAGTAGACCCCCGTCCCGACACCCGGCTGGACGGCGGTCACGCCTCGGCTCGCTGCCACAGTGGCCGTGGCGTCCACGTTGGCGAAGCTCGTCGCGACGCCGTTGCAGGCGGATGTCGTGCCTGACACCGTGGTGAAGCTCGAGCCGCCGCTCGGGCACGTGGCATTGCCGACGCCCAACGTGGCGCTGGTGACACTGCGGCCCGACGCGCCCGTCCTGCCGGTCTTGCCCGTGGCGCCGGTCTTGCCGATCGCGCCTTGGGCGCCGGTGGCGCCGCGGGGCCCGACCGGACCCCGCTGGTTGAAGGCCAGCGCGCGTTCGCGCCGAGTGCAGCGGGCGCCCGGGCGCACCACGCGCACCGCCCCGTTGGACTTACGGAAGCAGGTGTGGATCACGCCGTCGTGCACCGGGGACAGCGCCGCGTAGGCCCCGCCTCCCATCGCGAAGACGAGGGCGAGCGTGGAGGCCACGTTCGCGTACGAGAGATGGCGCCGGATGTGCCGCATCACTGCCTCCTGGTCGGTTGCCGCGGCCCGCCGCAAACCCCGCACGGGCCTCATCCTCGGCAAACCCCCGGTCCTGACAAAAGTTGCTGCATCGCCGCGCCCGCCGGTTCTTACGGAGTTATGCGATTTCGCCGCACGTGGCGTTCACGGACGCGGAGCATCCTCGGCTCATCAGCAAAGGAGCCTGACCATGACCACGATCCTCATCATCAACGCCATCTCTTCGCTCGTCGCCGCCGCGGGCATCGGCGCGCTTGCGCTGCGCCGCGGCCGCCGCACCGCCCAGGTGCAGCCGGTCTACGTGCCCAGCGGGGCGCGGGGCCGCCGGGCGCGCTGAGCGCTCAGCCCGGCGCCACTGCCGTGCCGGTCTGCGCCGGTGCGGCTGCCGCATCCGAGCCGGACCCCTGCGCCGCGACGCTGGCCTGAGCGGCTGCGGGCGGCGGTGTCTGGTCGACGGCGGAGGTCGCCGGCGCGGCGGCGGGGCTGCTGGCCGGCGCAGAGGCCCCGTCCGTCGCCCGACGTCGAGCTCCCCGTGCCCGCCGATCCGCCGCCGGCGCTCGAGTCGGTGGCCGGCGCCACCGGAGCCGAGCCGGTCGTGCTCGCGGCATCGGCCGAGCCGGCCGGCGCGCCGGTGGTGCCGGCGCCGGAGCCGGCGTCAGTGGGCCCTGCACTCGCAGGCGCCGATGGTGCCGGCGCCGACGTCCCGGTGCCGGTGGCGGTGGGGTCCGAGGTGGGCGCTGCGGGCGCGGCCGTCGTCGCGCTGCCTGAGCCGGCCGGCGCGGTAGTCGTCGGGGCGGAGGGGGTGGGGCCGGTGGCCGGAGGCGACGATGTGCCGGTTGCACTGGTCGTCGCGGAGGCGGCCGGCGCCGTCGGCCCACCGGTGGCCCCTGAGAGCGTTGGCGTCGACGTCGTGGTCGCCCCGCCCGACGTCGTCGGGGTGCTCGAGGCCGACGACGACGCGCCGCCGAGCGAGGAGGGCGTCGACGTTCCGGGGGACGGCGCGGCCGGGGCGGGGGGTCCGACCGACGGGTCAGCGTCCCGCGCGGGTACCGAGGCCAGCAGTCGCTCGCGCGCGGTGGGGGGCGCCGCCGCGCGGTGAAGGAACGGCCGGTCGCTGTGGCCGGTACTGGCCGCGACGGTGGCGATCGCCGCCGCGGTGAGGATCTTCGCCATCACGCCCGTCGCGCTCAGACCCCCGACGCCGACGGACTCGCCGATGGCGGTCAGTCCGCTGGCCGCCGCCACCAGCGGCGCGCTCGTCGCCACCGCACCGGCGCCGGCGCTGCCGATCCCGCCCGCCGTGGCGGCGGAGACCGCGCTGACGCCTCCTCCGATGCCGCCGATCGCCGACGCGCCACCGATGGCCGACGCTCCGCCCACCGCTGACACCCCACCGACGACCGCTCCGCTTCCGCAGGCCCCCGCACCGGCAGCGACCGCTCCGCCACCCGCGACCGCGCCACCGCCACCACCGCCGGCTGCGACAGCGCCACCACCGCAGGCGGCGGCGACCGCGCCACCGCCGTGGACACCAAGCTCAGGATCGACGTCTTGAGCTCCCCGGCGAGCGCGACCGGCAGGATGAGCGCGAGCGCCGTGCGCTGGTAGCGGACCTCGGTGTTCGAAGGACTGGCAGCCGGGGCAGCGGTCGAGATGCGCGCGCAGGAGGCTGCGCGCCGGAACATGTCCCGTCCATCGTGGCCAGCTGCTCGCGGATGTCTCCGCACGGGTGCTGTCTGGCCTGGCGGCCCCGGACGAGCGCCTCGCGCGCCTGGAAGACGAGCGCCTTGACCTTCTCGGTGCGGACGCCGAGCACGCTGGCGATCTCCTTCTGCGGATGGTCGCCGAGCTCGAACAGGACCAGAGCGGCGCGCTGATCGGCCGGGAGCCGCTGCATGTCATCCAGCATCTCGCGCAGGTCCTCGCGCCGCTGGACCTGGTCGGCGAGGCCCTCGAAGACCGGCTGGTCGCCGATCAGCTCGTCGACGCCGATCGCGTCGCGACGGGCGCGCAGCTCAGACAGGCAGCGATTGCGCGCGATCGTGTACAGCCACGGCCTCAGCGCGATGCTGTTCTCGCCGTTGCGCAGGGCCCGGTAGGCCGAGACGAAGGTCAGCTGCAGGGCGTCCTCGGCGGCCTCCCGGCTGCCGAGCATGTGCGCGCAGAACGCCAGGATGCCCCGCGCGTAGCGGTCGTAGATCTCCTCGAACGCGGCGGCCTCGCCGGCGCGAACACCGGCGACGAGCTCGTCGTCGGACTGGCCCACCACTGATCCGCGGTCCGCCGGATGGCGCAACCCAAGCACGGTTGCCGTCTCCCCCATGCGCATAGTGTGCGCCACGGGGGCGCCAGAGTCCAGTCAGGTTGTCGTCACACGTCCGTCTAAGACCCCGAGGCGACCGATTCGCATCACCCGGGACCGTTCGGCCGCCGGGACTGACGCCGCGCGGGACAATTTCGGCGGCGTGCGTCGCATCCGGCGGTATGGACTGCGTCCCGGGGGGCAATCCTGGCCCCCGGGACGCTGTGCCCCCACAACCATCACCAGCGGCTCGGGTCCTGCCCGACCGCAAACTCTGCACAACGCTCCGCTAACGTGGCTCCACCTAGATAAACGCCGGGCCGCACGCCGAGGTTGGTCGAAGAACTTCATTTTTGGGTCTCGGCTTTGGCATAATGCGTAAGTGAGCAAGCTTGGGACGAAAGGTATTTTCGTCCCGCGGGTCGGGCGAGTGTGCCCCCACTTCCCTGACTCTCCGGGGGGTCGAGACGGATCGAGGCCCCCCGGGCCTATTTGCGCTGACGTGGGCCGATGGGGCGCCAGAGGCCCTCGTCGGCGTGCCCGCGCGTACCCTTGCCGTGATGCGCCGACATGTCCTGTCGATGGCATGCCCCGCCGCCGCGGTCGCGGCAGTCGTCGCCGCAGCGGATGGGGCGGTGCGGCGGCACTGGCCATGGCGCCGCCCGCCATCGCCGGCCGGCGGCCGCGCAGGCGCGCGACACGTCGCGGTCCCCGCCGCCGGCCGGCCGGTCAACACCTCGCACCCCGACCACGTCATCGGCCACGGCACCCCGGCCGGCTGCACCTCGGCCGCAGTCGTGGCCGCGGTACGGGCGGGCGGGATCATCCGCTTCGCCTGCGGCCCCGAGCCGGTCACGATCACGATGCGCGCGACCGCCAAGGTCCGCAACACCAGCGCCCGGGTCGTCCTGGACGGCGGCGGCCTGGTGACGCTGAGCGGCGGCGGCCGGCGCCGGATCCTCTACATGGACACGTGCGACCCGGCCGCAGGTGTGGACGACCTCGCACTGCCAGGACCAGGCCACGCCGCGGCTGGTGGTCCAGAACATCGGCTTCGCGGACGGCAACTCGACCGGCCAGCATTACGAGGGCGGCGGCGGCGGCGCGATCTTCGACCGGGGCGGGCAGCTGCGCATCGTCAACTCGACCTTCTCGGGCAACCGCTGTGACTCGACGGGGCCCGATCTGGGCGGCGGCGGTGTGCGGGCCCTGTCGCAGTACCACGGCCTGCCCGTGTACGTCGTCGGCAGCCGCTTCACCGCCAACGTGTGCTCCAACGGCGCCGCGCTCAGCAGCATCGGGGTCTCGTGGACGGTGCTCAACAGCCGCTTCACCGACAACCGCGCCGATCGGCCGAGGCGCGAACCCGGCGCGGCCGGGCTCGCCCGGCGGCGGCAGCGGCGGCGCGATCTACAACGACGGCGACACGATGACGCTGTCGGTCGGCGGCAGCACCTTCACCCACAACCACGCCAACGAGGGCGGCGGGGCGATCTTCTTCGTCTCCAACGACCGGACCGGCACGATGGCGATCACCGACTCCACGCTCCAGGACAACCCCAACGACACCTTCCACACCCCGGGCCTGGCCGGGATCTACTTCCTCGGAGCCCGGCGCCCCACGGTTACCGGCTCGATCCTGCGCTAGTTGATCTGGCCACAGCCGTCAGGAGCCACGTGCCCGCGCGTCTGGTGACCATCCCGATCAGCCACTTCTGTGAGAAGGCGCGCTGGGCGCTTGACCGAGCGGGCGTCGCCTACGTCGAGCGGCCCCACCTGCAGCTCGTCCACGTTGCCGCCGCCCGCAGGGCCGGCGGCGGGAGGTCAGTCCCGGTGTTCGTGGCCGACGACGGCGAGGTGGTCGCCGACTCCACCGACATCCTGCGCTGGGCCGACCGGCGCCTGGCGCCGGAGCATCGCCTCTACCCGGCGGGTCCGCTCGGGGCCGAGGCGGCCACTCTGGAGGACGAGCTCGACGAGGGGCTCGGCCCCGACAGCCGGCTCTGGATGTACCACGAGACGCTGCCCGTGGTCACCCGGTTGCGCCCGTGGGCGGAGGTCGGTCTCCCGCGCTGGGAGCAACGGGTCTTCCGCGCCTCCGGACCCTTGCTGAGCATCGCCATCAGCCGCTCCCTCGGGGTCAAAGACGCGTCGGCCGCGGCCGCGCTCGTCCGCGTCGATCGCGTCTTTGACCATGTCGCCGAGCGCCTCGCCGACGGCCGGCGCTTTCTCGTGGGGGACCGCTTCACGGCCGCCGATCTCACGTTCGCCGCTCTATCGGCCCCCATGCTGCTGCCGGTCGCCTACGGATCGCCGTTGCCACCGCCCGAGGCGATGCCCGCCGCGGCGGCCGATCACATCCGCCGCTTCCGCTTACACCCCGCGGGCGTGTTCGCCGATCGCCTCTACCGCGAGCAGCGCTGGACGCGGCGCAACGGCGCCTGACGGCCCCGCTCAGCCGCCCGCGGATCCCGAGAGGAAGGCTGGCGGGGGGCCCGGATGGGGAGCGCCGAACGTCGCGTAGTGCTCGGGGCCCGAAGTCTCCTCGTCGGGCACCCCGGCGCCGTGACGCGCGGCGGCCGCCTCGAAGGGATAACGGGCGCTGCCCCTCTCCCGGCGCGCGCCGACGGCGAGGATGAGGGCCGGGTCGGCGCCGGCGGCGATGATCGTGTGCGCGGTTCCCGGCGGGCAGTGGACGAAGTCCCACGCGCGCAGCGTCCGCTCCTCCCCCTCGATCACCAGCACGCACTGACCGCGCAGGACGAGGAAGTCCTCCTGGCCGGCCTCGTGGTGGTAGAGCGTCATCGGCTTGCCCGGCTGGATCCAGTACAGGCCGATACCGAGGTCGTCGAAGTGGGCCGGGCCCTCGCCACCGAACTTGCAGACCGCGCGCATGTCGTTGTGCATCCAGCGCGCGTCGGCGCTGCGTTGATCACGAACCACCCGGCGGTGGTCGGGTACGCCGTCATCGACCGTCGCCTCGTTCACGCCCGACCCTCCGATTGCTCGCCGCAGCGGGTCCCGAACGTACATAATGTCCGACGTGCCCGCGGCCGGCTTGCCGCCACGGGTGGGGCAAAGCACACGACATCCTCTGGAGGACCGGAAACCATGGCAAAGGATGCATCGGCGGCTCTTGGCGTGGCCGAGGTGGCAGGGACGCTGGTCAGCCCGCGCGGGCTGACCAAGAAGATGACGATGAGGACGGCCGGCGGCCAGGCCGGCGGTCTGGTCGGCACGCTGGCCGCGACCGCGATCGGCGGGAAGGTCGGCAACGTGGCGCCCGACGTCCCCAGCTTCGGGCGCGTCGGCTACCTCGCCGCCTCCGAGACGGAGCTGGTGATCACCAAGACCTCGCAGCTGGGTTGGAAGCCGCACCCCACCGGCGACGCTCTGGTGCGGGTGGCGCGCGGCGAGGTGGAGTCCGTGACGATGGAGCAGGGCAAGGTCCTCTCCCGGCTCACGCTGAGCTTCGCCGGCGGGGTCACGTGGGAGTTCGAGATCCCGCGCGCCAACCGCAAGGGCGCCGCGGAGTTCGTCACCGCGCTCGGGGGCAGCGTGACCTGACGATCACGCTGGGCAGTCGAGCAGCTCGTCGTCGAGCTCCGGCGCCAGGAGCGCGTCGGGCGCCGGGAAACAGTGGCGAAAGGTGAAGGCGTGAGCGGTGGGGCCGTGGGCGCCGAGATGGTTCAGGCGCTCCTCGGCCTCGGCCACTGTCGGGAGGTGGCCGGCGGGCACCCACCACAACGCCATGAACACCTTGATGCGCTCGAACCATTCGCGGCGACGGCGCAGCACGGCGACGTGGCCGCTGCGGTACACGAACTCGGCGAGCCGGTCCACCGACTCCCACACCGACATGTTGACGATCAGCCGGTCGTCGCCCAGCACGGGAATCGACGTGGCGTTGCCCTCCTCGCTCTGTAGCCGCCACACGAAGCCCGGGGCCCGGTCGGCGATGGCGTTGATCGGGTCGAGCAGCGCCATGAACTCGGCCAGCGCCGGCGTGTCGACGGGCGCGACGGGCAGCCCGATATTGACCTGGGCGATGTGGAAGGAGCCGCGAGCGATGGCGCCACCCTATCGCCTGAATCCTGGTGGAGGTTGCGCTGTGACCCGCGTCAGACCAGGTAATCGGCGATCGCGCGAGCGATCTCGGCGACCAGGGCGTTGTCGCTCACCTCATGGGCCGACTCGAACCGCGGGCCGTGGGTGATGCGGCGGGCGATCGTGCAGTACATCATCCGGAAGGCGACGTCGATGGCCAGCTCGGGGTCGGGGTGCGACACGTCCTCGGGGTGCTCGAGCACGGCACGCCGGAAGACGTCGGCGGTCGCCTGGGACTTCTCGGCGCCGCGCTCCCAGATGTCGGAGTTGACCGATGCCTGGCGCATGAACACCCGGAGGTCTGACCCGTGCGTGAGCATCTGACCCGCGAGCTCTGAGACGAGCATCTCGATGCGCTCGCGCGCCGACAGGCCGACGCGCGCCGCACTGGGGGAGATTTGATCCTCCTCGGTCCAGGCCATCACCCGCTCGTAGATGGCCATGATCAGGGCCTCGCGGCTGGGCACGCGGGCGTAGATCGACCCGATCGAGACGCCGGCGCGCTTGCTGACCGCCTGGAGGGTGAAACCTTCGAAGCCCTCCTCCTTGAGCAGCTCGAACCCGGCCGTGAGGACGCGTTCGAGCGACTCCTGGCTCCGGCGCTGGAGGGGTGGGCGAATCAGCGGTTCCGGCGTCGACACGGGGGCCAAAGAGTACGAGCCGGGACCGCTGTCTGTCTAGACACGAATTCAAATTCTTGTTTTACTTAGACCCCAGGACGACGTGTGTGCGGCCGGGTAGCCGCCCGAGCTTGGAGTGAGACCGAGGTGAGGACATGACGCGGGTGCGGCGAGTGCTGGTGGTCGGCGGAGGCATCGGGGGGTTGTCGGCGGCCATCGGCCTGCGTCAGACGGGCCTGCAGGTCGATGTCGTGGAGAAGAACCCCGCGTGGGACGTCTACGGCGTCGGGATCATCCAGCCCGGAAACGCGCTGCGCGCGCTCAGCGAGCTGGGCCTTGGCCAGGAGGTGGTGGCCCAGGGTCACCCGATCATCGGGGACGCGACCTGGCTCGCCGACGGGCAGACCAAGGTCGCCGACAACGACTGGCCGCCGCTGGTGGACGGGCTGCCGCCGGGCAACGGCATCACGCGCCCGCGCCTGCATCGGATCTTTCAGCGGCACACGCTGAACGCCGGGGCCGACGTCCGCACCGGCGTCACCTTCACCACGATCGACGATCAGGACGACGCGGTCCAGGTGACCTTCTCCGACGGGCAGGAGCGGCGCTATGACCTGGTCGTCGGCGCTGACGGGCTGTACTCGCGGGTTCGCGAGACGGTGTTCGGCGCCGAGCCCAGGCCCGCGTACACGGGGCAGGTGTGCTGGCGCTACAACCTTCCGCGCATCGAGGGCCTGGACAGGATCTGGGTCTATCTCGGGGCCACCGGCACGGCCGGATTCGTGCCCCTCGCCGAGGACCTCATGTACATGCTGACGATTGAGAAGCCGCCCGACGAGGCGCCGCTCAGGCTCGAGCGCAAGGGCATGGCCGCGCTCTATCGACAGCGGCTGGCCCAGTTCGGCGGCCCCGTGGCCGCCCACCGCGAGCTGATCGTCGACGACGACGCCGTCGTGTACCGGCCGGTGGAGAACGTGCTCGTGCCCCCGCCGTGGTATCGCGGCCGCGTCGTGCTCATCGGCGACGCCGCGCACGCGACCTCCCCGCACTGCGGCCAGGGCGCCGCTCAGGCCATCGAGGACGCGCTCGTGCTCCGTGAGGAACTGGCGGTCGACCAGTCGCTTGACCAGGCGCTTGAGGCCTTCACCCGCCGGCGCTTTGAGCGCTGCAAGGTGATCGTCGAGGGGTCAGAGGCTATCGGGCGCTGGGAGCAGGATCACTCGCTGCCGCTGGACCCGAACCAGGCCCGCCACGAGGTCATCATGGCGGCGATGGCGCCGCTCTAGGTATCGCCGTTCAGCGCGCGTTCAACTCGACGTTCAGCGTGCGTTCAGCTCGACGTTCAGCGTGCGTTCAGCTCGGCGACGAGCCGGGGCACCAGCGCCGCGGCGTTGGCGAACTCGACCGCCGAGCGCCCGTCTGGGCCCAGGACGTCCAGATCGGGAGCCGGGTCCCCGCTCTCGGGCAGCGCCGCGTAGGGCCAGTCGGTGCCGAACACGACGTGATCGAGGGACGTCACCGCGCGGGTGGCCGCGAGCGCCGGGGCGTTGTTGGTCAGCCCCGTGTCGTAGTACAGCCGCTCCAGGTAGGCGAGCGCTCCCGCCGGAGCCTGGTCGGCGCGCTCGGGCTCCCGATCGGCCAGCGACGCGATGCGGTGCGCCAGGAACGGCGCCGCGCCGCCGAGGTGGGCGAGCTGGAATCGGATCGAGGGGTGGCGCTCCAGCGTGCCGCTGTAGATCAGGTTGGTCACGGCTCGCACGGTCTCGAAGGGAAACTCGTACATCCACACGGGGTGGGGGAGGGGGAGGGGGTGCGGTGGCAGCCCGGGGTGCACGAACACGTAGGCGCCGCGCTCATCCAGCGCGGCGAACAGCGGCTCCCACGCAGGATCTCCGAGGTAGGTGCCGGCCAGGTTGGTGAGGAGCAGGACGCCATCGAGTGAGAGCTCGTCGTAGACGCGGTCGAGCTCCTCCACCGCCGCGCTGACGTCGGGCAGGGGCAGCGTCGCCACCGCGGCGAACCGGCCGGGCTGGGCCGCGACGATCTCGGCGAGCCCGTCGTTGGCGCGCCGCGCCAGATCGCGCCCGTCGGCGGTCGGGCCGCCGAACGCTCCGGGCGGCCCGGTGGAGAGGACCGCGGCATCGATCTCGTGGCGTTCCATCGCGTCCTGGAGATCCGTCAGGGCCATCGGCGGCAGCGGTGCATCCCCCAGGGCCTCGCGGTACGCCGCGGGGTGAACGTGGGCGTGGGTGTCGATCCGCATGTCCGGCGAGGCTACTTCTCGACGAACAATCCGGTGGAGCGCGAGCCCTCGGCGGCCCCTTCCGCGGCGTGGCCGGTGACCGCCGGGAAGGACTCCATCATCGACTCGGGCATGACGACGTTCTTCCACAGGGTTGTGCCGCCCTGTGAGGTGTTCCAGTTGGTCGCCTGCCAGTCGGGCATGGCGTTCTCCCACCCGCCGGAGTTGATCTCGATACGGAAGCCGCCCGGCTCGCGCACGTAGAGGTAGGTGATCTCATCGCAGCCATGGATGCCGGGGCCGAACTCGACCGGGGTGTCATGGGCCATGAACACCTCGGCGGCGCGCTCGACGTCCAGGCGCTGGTCGACGTTGTAGGCGATGTGATTGGTGCGCCCCGTGGCGCCGAAGTCGGGCACGAGGCCGAGGTCGTGGGTGGAGCGGATCCCGTTGCACGTGGTCGTGGCGAAGACGGTGAACCCGGGCTCGGCGCTGATCTGCGCGGTGTGGCGGTGTCCGAGCGTCTTGTAGAAGGCGATGTCGTCCTGCATCGACGGGGTGGCCACCGTCACGTGGTCGATGTACTTGGCGCCGGCCCCCCGGGCCGAGAAGCGCTGGGGGCGATTCTGGAAGTCCGGCTCGGCCTTCTCCGGGGGCGCCTGGTAGAGGTCGGTCTCCCAGAACACCTCGTGCACGTGCCGGCCCGCGGGGGCGTGGTAGCGAAACGCCCGGCCGTGACCCACCGACGACTCCACCCAGCCGATCTCCTGCCCCGAGCGCTCCAGGCGCTGGGCGATCGTCTCGGGGTCGTCGGGGCCGTAGGTCCGCCAGGCGATGTGGGCGACCGCCGGCTCGGCGCCCTCGGTGACGATCAGGCTGGAGTGCAGCCACTCGGCCCAGCCGCGGAGGTACACCGACTGGCCCTCGCGCGTGGTCTCCTCCAGCCCGAGCACGTCCACCATCCAGCGCGCGGTCTCCTCGGGCTTGGGTGAGATGAGCTCGACGTGGGCGAGCTGCGACAGCAGGATTTCGGACATGACCCTCTCCGGTGGTTCGAGCGTGTTCTTGTGGACGGCGGGGCGGGCCGGGCGGCCGGTGCCGGCCGATCCGCTCCGGTTTCCATACACGAATTAGCGTTCGTGTTCTGAGGCTGGACTATGGCACTGGCGGTTTGGGCCTGTCAAGTGTCCGCGGAGCTCTCGGCCTTCGCGCGCGGTACGGGCAACAGCAGCTGGGGAGGAGGGGAATCACCCAAATCCCTCGCCGGCGCCTCTCCCGGCGCCCCGACCAAGCCTCCCCTTGACAGCTATTTAGAATGCCTCCTCCAATTCGCATGAAGATCATCGACCTGTCCCACACCCTCAGCGCGTGACCGAACGGCGCGACCTCGAGGACGGGCGGGCCTGGCTGCGCGCGCGCCTTGACCGCGGCGCGCATCCGCTCGACGGCCTGGACCCGGAGGCCGCGGGGGCGACGATCGCGCAGCTACAGGGCCTCGAGCCCGAGCCGTGGACCGCCGCCTGGGGCGCGTTGTCAGACCGCTACGCCGCCGCCGCGCTCCAGGCCGCCGGCACCGCGGACCGGCGCGACGCCCTCATGCAGGCCTACCGGGCCGCGTTCATGGGCCGCTACCCCACGCCCAACCACCCGCTCAAGCAGGCGATGTACGACCGGGCTCGGGAGCTCTTCATCGCCGCGGCGCAGCTCGAGGACCCGCCGCTGGAGGTGGTGAGCGTTCCCTTCGCCGGCGGCCCCGGCGAAGGCGATCACGTGACCTTCTACGTCACCCGGCCCGCCGACGGCGCCGCCCGCCCGCCCGTGGTCATGGTGTGGGCCGGGATCGATACGTGGAAGGAGGAGATGCACGGGCGGCTCGGAGCCTTCCTGCGCGCCCGCGGCTATGCCGTGCTGCTCGTCGACATGCCCGGCGTGGGCGAGTCTCCGGTCCGCGCCGGCCGCGACGCCGAGCGGCAGTGGACGCCCATCCTCGACTGGCTGGCTACCCGCGACGATCTGGACAGCGACCGCTGCGCGGCGGTCGGTGGCTCCTTCGGCGGCTACTGGGCGATGAAGCTCGCCTACACCCACCGCGACCGGCTGCGCTGCGCGGTCAACTGGGGCGGGGGCGTGCACGTCACCTTCACCCCTGAATGGCAGGAGCGGTCGCGCAACGCATCCTCGTACCTGATGGACCTGATGGCGGCCCGCGCACGGATCTTCGGCGGCGAGACCTTCGAGGACTATGTCGCGCGCTGCCAGGAGCTGTCCCTGCTGGACCAGGGATGGCTCGACCGGCCGTCGGCGCCGATCCTGCTCGTCAACGGCCGCGACGACGTCCAGAACTCGATCCAGGACATCTACCTCAGCCTGGACCATGGCGACCCCAAGGCCGCTCGGGTGTTCGAGGGCGGTCACATGGGGGAGGGCCCGGTGGTGCCGACGATCGCCGCGTGGCTCGACGCCCAGCTGACGTGACACGATTGCCGCGTGACGTCAGCTGAGTCCGAGCGCGGTCTGCGCGAACTGGTTGCGCTCGGTTGCCGCATCCTGGGCGCCAACGGCCACGACGACTACGTGTGGGGCCACGTGTCCGCGCGCGATCCCGACGGCCGCGGCGTGTGGATGAAGGCGTCGACGTTCGGCTTTGACGAGATCACGGCGGAGCACGTCGTCCTCGTCTCCTACGAGGGCGATGTGCTGGTGGGTGATCACCCGCGCCACATCGAGTGGCCGATCCACACCGAGCTCATCCGCGCCCGCGCCGAGGTGTCGAGCGTGGTCCACTCGCATCCGCCCCACTCGATCGCGCTTGGAGCCAGCGGCGGCCCGCTGCTGGCGCTGTCGCACGCGGCGACCATGTTCGTGCCCCCCGACGTGCCCCGATTCACCCGAACCGCCGAGCTCATCGTGTCGGCGGAGATGGGGCGGGAGGTCGCGACAACGATCGCGGAGCAGCCCGCCTGCCTGCTCGTCAACCACGGCATCGTCACCGCCGGCGCCGACGTCCGGGAGGCGGTCATCCGTGCCGTGCTGCTGGAGAACGCCGCGCGCCAGCAGATGCTGACGCTCGCCTTCGGCCCGGTCGAGCGCTCCTCGCCCGACGACGAGGCGCTGCGCAAGCGCGCCACCGTGTGGTCAGAGGCCCAGGTGGCGGCCATGTGGGCCTACCTGGAGCGCCGGCTCGCCGCCGGGTCGCGGGCCTACTAGCCGGGGTCGGCTACGCCGATGACGCGCCGCAGCAGGCGCATGAGCGTCTCGCGCTCGCGCTCGGTGAGCGCAGCCAGCAGCGCCTCCCCGACCGCATCGACGGCGGGGATGTGGTGCTTGAGGACCGCGCGGCCGCCGGCGGTCAGATACAGCCGGTAGCGCCGCGCGTCGAGGTCGGAGCGCTCGCGGTTGATCAACCCCCGTGAGGCCAGCCGCAGGCACACCTCGGCGAGCGTCGAGGTGTCGATCGAGAGCGCGCCGGCCAGCGTGTTCTGGTCTGTGCCCGGCTCGGCGGCGAGCTTGGCCAGCACCGCGAACTGCACCGAGGTGAGCTCGGAGCCGACGAGCTCGGCCCAGCGGGCCTGATGCTGCTGCTGCGCTCGCCGGATGAGATGGCCGGGCGCGGCGAGCAGGTCAAAGGCGGGGGCGCTCACGTGATCCATGGGCCCCGGGTCCAGCCGTCGAGGTCGTAGTCGGCCAGACAGCCGTCCACCAGCTCGCGCTGCTGGGCGGCGATGCCGCGGGCCTGTGAGAAGCGGAGCATGTCCAGACGCATCTGCTCCTGGTTGCCCGAGTAGTTGACCTCGTACCAGGCGTGGCGGCCGGCGAACTCGCTGCCCATCGCGTCCCAGATGAGCTTGAACAGCTTGATCCGCCCCTCGGCATCGCCCGCGGAGCCCCGGTAGTAGCGGTCGAGGATCGGGCGCAGCTCGGAGCTCTGGAGATCGCCGGTGCTCGACGGGATGACCAGTGGCGCTCCGCCGAGCTGTTCGGTGAAGATCTGGCGGGCTCGCCCGAACGCCTGGGTCCCGAACTGACGGATGAGCACCGCGTACTCGATGGCCGGGACCACGCTGGTGCCGGGGCCCGGCTGGGTGTCGTGACACAGCGACGAGGTCAGCGCCCAGATGAGGTTGCGCCATCCCATCAGCTCGCCCATCGCCGCCTGCACGCCGCGAAAGCCGTCGGTGCCGTTGGTCTCCAGCCCGGCGGCCAGCAGCCCGCACAGGAAGTCGAGCTTGACCGCCAGGCGCGTGCCCGACTGCAGCGTGTAGCGCGGCATGAACCCCGACTGGGCGTAGAACGCCGTGGCGCGTTTGACGTCGCGATAGACGAGCACGTCTTCCCAGGGGATGAGCACGTCGTCGAACACGACCACCGCGTCGTTCTCGTCAAAGCGGCTGGAGAGCGGCGCGTCAAACGGCGAGCGCGCACTCAGCTCATAGGAGGCGCGCGACACCAGCTTGACCCCGGGCGAGGACATCGGCGCGATGAAGCACAGCGCGTAGTCCTCGGCCTTGCCCTCTTGGAGCTCGACGGCGCTGTTCTGGGCCACGAACGTCGCGTGGGTGAGCGCGGACCCGGTGGCGAGCATCTTGGCGCCGCGCACCACCATGCCGTCGTCGCGCTCCCGCACGACGTGCACGTAGACGTCCTCCACCTCGTGGACCGCCCTGCCGCGATCGATCGGCGGATTGACCAGCACGTGGTTGAGGAACAGCGCCCGCTCGGCGTAGCGCCGGTACCAGGCGCGCGCGCTGTCGCCGAAGGGCGCGTACCAGTCGGGGTCCGCGCCCAGGCTGGCCATGAACGAGGCCTTGTAGTCCGGCGTGCGCCCCATGTACCCGTACGACATCCGCGACCACGTCGCAATGGCCTCGCGCGAGGCCAGCAGATCCTCGGAGGTGTAGGAGGGCCGGAAGAACCGGTGGGTGGTGAGCCCGTCGCCGTCGGCCGAGACCAGGACGTCGCGCAACTCCGGGTCGTGCATGGCGTCATAGAGGGCCGCCACCGAGCGCGCCGCGTTGCGAAACGCGGGGTGAGCGGTGACGTCGTTCACGCGCTCGCCGTCGATCCAGACCTCGCGCCCGTCCCGCAGAGACTCGAGGTACGCATCGCCGGTCAGCAGGCCGCCTGCTGTCTCGGTCGTCACTCTCGCTCCTTCGTCCGTATACGGATGATCCGTGTACGGACAGTACGGCATCGCCCGCCTCTCGTCATCCGCCGCCGCGTCGTCCGCGACGCGTCGCCCGCGCCCCCGTCAGCGCAGCGGCAGGCGAGCGCTGAAGATCCCCGCGGCCTGGCTCGGACTGAGGTGATGGTTGACGACGAGCTGCTCCAGGACGTGGCCCTCGCGGGCGCGCGCGGACGTGTAATGGGCCAGCGGGTCATAGGCGCTCGGCGCCTGCAGGAGCCCCGCCAGCATCGCCGCCTCCGCCCAGCTCAGGCGCGCCGGCGCGGCGCCGAAGTAGCCCTTGGCCGCCTCACTGACGCCCCAGAAGCCGTGGCCGTAGTAGCCGATGTTGAGGTACATCCGCATCAGCTCCGGCGGGCTGTAGCGCAGGCCGAGCTTGACCCCCAGCCCGATGTCCCGCAGCGTCGAGCCCCCGGGGTACAGCTGCCGGGCGAGCTGCTGCTCGATCGTGCTCCCGCCCGGGTCCCCGCCGCCCTGCACCGCGGCCAGGCCCGCGCGGCCGATCCCGCTGAGGACGTTGAGGGCCACGTTGTCGTCGAAGTGCTCGTCCTCGACTGACACGACGGCCGCCACCAGGCGTGCGGGCGCCGGCATCCCCGCCGGCTCGTGGTGGGCGGCGATGATCCGGCTCGCGCGCTGCTGGGCGTCGCCCACGCCGCGCAGTGAGCTGAGGTAGACAACGCTGCCGATCGCGGCGATGAGCAGCAGGCCCAGGACGGCGAACGCCGCCCGCCGGGCCAGAGTCCCGGCCCGCAGGCGGCCCCGGGGCTGCCGGGTGGCGAAGCCGGCCGGGGACGGTGCCGCGCCGCTGCTCACCTCTCTAGTGTGGCGCGCCCCGGAGTAATTGCACAATCGCCGGATCGCCTGCATAGCGCGCTGCGCCCAGCGCGGTCGGCCGCGATCCCATGGCGGTCACGTCGCTGTGGATTGTCGTGCAAACCGAGCCGCTTCGGGGTGGACGGTGCCCATGGCCGCCGTGTAGCCTGGCGCCGAGGGCGATGTCGCAACGGGACCACGATCGCATCGGTAACGCCGGCCAGGGTCGGCCGCGCACGGCGCCGCCCCGCCGCGGCGACAGCTCGGTGCTGGCCCTGCAGCGCAGCCTCGGCAACCGCGCCACCGCGCAGCTGCTCGCGCGCAAGGGCGGCGGTTCGGGCCGCGGGACCTTCGAGAACAGCGTCCAGATCGGCGAGCTCGGCCCGATCGAGATCACCCAGAGCAACGTCGGCGACTGGGTGGCCCACAAGAGCAGCGCACAAGACCTCGAGCTGACGACCGTCATGGGCAAGCACTCGAGCGAGCTCAAGCAGATGGCCGACGGCAAGTCCAAGCTCGACTCCATCCAGGTCCAGACGGTCACCGGCCAGAACAGCTGGGTCATCGTCACCTTCAGCCACGCGGTCATCAGGGGCTACGCAGCTGACTCCTCGGGCAAGACCGAGCAGTGGAAGGCCGTCGACTTCGATGGCGTGCACATCGAGCGCACGTCGATCGGCAAGCCGCGCCCGTAGCAAGCCGTTCTCACCACCGATACCATCCATGGTGGTGAGGTACCACCCTGACCGCTCTGCTCCGCACCGCTCTGCCCCGCACCGCTCCGTCGCGCGTCGATCGGCGTGGGGCGCGCGGGCCGCGGCGTGCGCCAGCGCGGTCGCCGTGACGGCACTGCTCTCCGGGTGCGGCGACGCGCCCAATCCACCGATCGCCATCGTCCAGAACTACCTCAACGCGCTCGGCGGGGGCGACTACCCCGCGGCCTGCGGCATGGCGGACAGCCAGGCCCTCGAGGCGCTCATACGCTCAAAGCACGCCCGGACCAGCTGCGCCGCGCTATTTCGCCGCTGCCTGCCCAACAAGTCCATCGTCCTCAAGAGCGATCAGACCCAGCTGCTCTACGCGAACATCAACGTGAGCATGAGCCAGAACGGCAAGGTCGCCAACGCCGATACGAGCGCCACCCCGGTCGCGACCGAGCTCAGGCACGTCACCCTCAAGCACGAGCACGGCGTGTGGAAGTTCACCGGGTTCGGACGGGCGATCGAGGACTGTCACGCGGCCGCGCACAAGCGCAAAGCCCGCCAACGCTCCTCGCACAAGCGGTGACCCGGCAGCGCCGCGCGTCAGGGTGTGAGGTCCAGGTGACTGATCCGCAGCGCCGCGAGGACGCGCAGCCGTTGCGCGGTTCCCGAACCGCCCGAGACGACCAGCCAGGCGCTGCCCACCCGGCGCCCGCTCAGCCTCGCTCCCGGGACGTCCACCATGCCCGCCGCGTGGGGGACGGGGGTCGCGCCGGGCAGCGGGCCGGGTGTCGCGCCGGGGTGCTGGGCGTTGACCAGCACGGCGGCGGTGAGCGGCCAGCCGTGCAGGTCGTAATGCGTGTCGACGCAGGACAGCAGCAGCTCCCCTTGGGCGGCGGTCACGGGACTGACGCGAGCGACGGTGTGCCCCCATACCGGCGTGAGCCCCGGCAGGCCCGACTGGCCCAGCTCGCAGGCAGCCGGGCCGGGGACGGTGTGACCGCCGTTGTGCCCGGATCCAGGGGACTTCGGCGTCGCCGCGGGTGCCTGCCAGAACGCGGTGGACACGGACGGCATCTCGTCGCCGGACATGGGGCCGGTCCGGATGACCCTCCCGGAGGCATCGAGCGGGACCAGCGCTGCGGCGCGCACGCGGAGCGTCGACCGACCCGGCCCGGCGGGCAGCCGGACCGCCCCACCCCGGATCTGCTCAAAGCTGCCCGAGACGACGGGCACGGGCGCCCGCGCCGGCAGGAAGAACACCGCCATCCGGTCGCCGGCCGGCAGCTCCGCCGACGTGGCCGTGCGGATGATGCGCCCGTCATAGCGGATCGCTGCGACCTCGGGGCCGGTGAGCGAGAAGGCGAGTGAGGCGCTGGGGTCCACGCCGACGGGGATGAAGCCCAGGCCTGTCCCGCCGAAGATCGGCCGGTGCGCGGTGGGGAAGAGGCCACCCGCTTGGCCGCCCGACCCCGGCGGGCCGTTGCGGGAGAACGCCATGCCCGCCAACCAGCCGGCCCCGCCCGCGGTCAGGCCGGGGAACACCGTGATCCGGTAGCGCTCACCGGAGACCGACCGCAAGGCGGCGGCGGGCGGAGAGGCCACCGGTTGGCCGGGGACCCGGCCCGTCAGGCGCTGCGAGGCGCTACCGCCCAGCGACAGGACCGCGGCGGTCGCCGAGCCGCAGACGACCAGCGCGACCAGGATGACGGCGAGCGGCCGCCGCCGGCCGCGGCGCCACCGCCGGGGGCTCGTGTGTGCCGGGGTCACGGGCTCGGCGGCGACCCGGCCGGCGGCCTCCACGAGCTGGGCGCGCAGAATCGCGTACGGGTCGGTCATGGTCTCTCCTCCAGTCGCGCGCGCAGGCCGGCCAGCCCGCGCGAGACGCGCTTGCGGATCACCTGCTCCGAGGTCGCCAGGTCCTCTGCGATCACGGCGTAGGAATCGCCCAGCACGATGTGCCGGACCACCGAATCACGCTGGAGTCCTGGGGTCGCCGCCAGCGCGGCCTGCAGCTCGCCGCCGCTGTGCTCATCGATTGCCGCCAGGGCAGCGTCGTCGAGCTCGATCGGCTCCATCCCCAGTCGCGTGCGGCTCGCTGCCTCGACCCGGCCCCGCCGCGCCGCGTCAGCGATCAGGTGGTGGGCGATCCCGAGCAGCCAGGCGATCGCCGGCCCCCGCTCGGGGTCATACTGCGCCCGGTTGGCCAGGGCGCGAGCGAACGTCTCGGCGGTGACGTCGAAGCGGACCTCCGGCTGGCGCACCCGGCCGGCGACGTACGCGGTGACCGCCCGCAGGTGGCGGTCATAGAACGCCCCGAAGTCCCCGGCCCGGTCGCCGCCCAGCAGAGATGCGTCGGATGCCGGCCGTCGCGCCATGCCACGTATACGCGCGAGCGCGCCGGTTGTGACTCGCTGACGTCACCGCACTGACGTGCCCAGGACGTGCCGTCGGGCCTTTTCTAGGGGCGCGGGCCGTCGGCCGGGGTGATCGCTCGCGGGTGGACCACGGTGTCGATCGACGGGGCCACGGCGGCCGAGTAGGCGATCGCATTGATGACCTCGCCCGGCGCCACGCCGGGGAAGCCTCGGCTGCGCCGGGGGAGGACGTCGATCTCCTCGAGCAGCGCGCCGGTGACGCGGTCAAAGGCCAGGCGTTCGCTGACCCCGGCACCGCGCGGCGCCGCGAAGGCGAGAACGTCGGCCTGATGGCCGCCGATCGTCGCGGTGCCGGCTCGCCGTACGCCCGGCAGAGTGGCGAGCACGCGGGCCAGCGCGCTCTGCACGGCGGGCGGGGTCGGCCCGAACGTCAGCAGCCGCGAGATGAGTCCGACGGCGTTCCAGTGCTCGCTCTGGGCGGCCAGCCCGGGACGCAGCCCGAGCAGCCGGGCCCTGAGTGCTCCCGGCTCGGTGGGGAGCGTCAACACGTCCCGTGCGCTCAGGTTAGGAAGTTGGGATCCGACCCGTCGGCTCCGTAGTGCTGCGCGATCCGCGGCTTGGGCGCGATCGGGACGTATCGGCCGAACCGCCGGACGTAGGCAGCCTTCGCGGCGGGGCTTGCGAAGCGGGGGGTGCCGTCGGGCATCTCCGCATAGAAGGCATTGCCGCGCGCGTCGAAGCCTTCCTCCGTCGTGCGCGGGAGCACATAGCGATAGCTGTGACCGTGGCGGTCGGCTCCGGCGACCAATTGGAGCCAGTCCTGGCGGATCACGCGCGCCTGCGAGCCGGTGAGCGGGCTGCCCTGCGCGAGGTGGTCGGCGACCTGCTTCAAGACCGCAGCGGCCTGGGCCGTCGGGAGGCCGAGCGGGGCCGGCACGGGCGCGGCGCCGTCGCGGCCTCCCAACGCGATCACGATCATCAGCGCGACCGCGATCGCCCCGGCGGGGACCGCGATGCGGATCGCGGTGCGCCAGGAGCGCAGCGGAACGCGCCGGCGTGATCGCGCCGGCGGCGGCGCGAGGGACGTCATCCGCAGCGCCTGCCACGCCGTCGCCCGGCCGGCGGCATCGAGCGGGGGCAGGTCGGCGGTCAGGGTCTGACGGATGGTCTCGATGTCGGCTGTCTGGCTCATCTGGATATGACCTCCTTGACGATGCGCCGCGCGCGGTGCAGGCGGGAGCGGACGGTCCCTTCGGCGATGCCGAGCGCCTGGGCGATCTCCGCATAGGACAGCTCGGCGATCGCGAAGAGCAGGAGCACGTCGCGATCGCGGCGGTGCAGCCGTCCGATGGCCGCCGCCACCGCCGGGTCGACCTTCTCGGCGGCGGCATCGGACGGACGCTCGCCTCCGAGCGCGGCGAGCAGTCGCAGCCGCCGGTGCTCCTCGCGGTGCTGGCGGCGGATCAGGTTGGTGGCGATGCCGAGCAGCCACGGCACCGCGTCGGGCCGGGTCAGGTCGTAGCGGTCACGACCCGCGAAGGCGATCGCGAACACCTCGGCGGCGACGTCCTCGCCGCCGGCGCCGATGCGGGCACGGGCATACCGGCGGACCCGTTCGTAGTGGCGGTCGAAGAGGACATGGAAGGCCTCGGGCCGCTGACGCGAGTCCGCGATGACCACGGCGTCGTCCAGTGACCCCAAGGCTGGCTGCATGTCGCGTATTGCCATCGGCACCGCCAAAGGTTCACATCGTCGCGCAACCGGGCACTGGAGACAGAGCCCGCGGGGGGACTTAAACCCCCAACCCCTTGATTACAAAGTAGCCGTTTGCAGGATGTTTGCTGTCGTGCGGGTGCTTCTGAGGTTGTTTGAGTTCTCTGAGTTCGGCGCCGCGGTGATAGCCGGTGCTTGCAACGGGGTAGGCGATAACAAATGGGCCTGCTCGTCTACCTCATCATCCTGTTCGTGGTTGGTCTCTTCGTCGGGGCGCTGGCGCGTCTGCTGCTGCCTGGTCGCGATCCGATGAGCGTGTGGATGACTGCGGTGGTCGGGCTGGTCGGCACGTTCAGTGCTGGTTTGTTCTCTTGGTATGTCCTGCATCGCCATGGCGCGGGACTGCTGTTGTCGGTCCTCTTCTCGATGTTCCTTGTCTGGCTGGTGCGTCGGTCGAGGACTGGCGCGCCAGGACGGCCGCGGGCGCGCCGGTAGTTAGCGGCTAGGTCGTCGGTCGCCCGCCCGGACTTCGCAACGCGTGATCTGCGCACAGCCTCGCCGCGTATCCGAGGGTGCGATGACAACAGAGTGCACGGTCAAGCCCCAATCAGGCAGTGAACAGCGCTCGCCGCTTGCGAGCGGCTCGGTACGCGAGCATCTCTTCAGAGGCGCAGTCGGCCTGGCCGCGGCGATCCTCGCGATCGTGCTCGCCGCTGTCGTCGGTCCGATCTCGCTCGCGCTCCTGCTCGTGACAGCGTTCGCCTGGCGAGGCTGCCCGACGTGCTGGACTGTCGGCTTGCTCGGCACGCTAGCCGACAGATACTGAGGGCCGCTGTAGGCTCGTCTCATGTCGGGTTCGGAGACGCACTCGGTCAAGCGTCATCTCGATGTCGACGCTGATGGCTACGACGTCCAGATCCGGCGCCTCATTCCTCACTACGACGAGATGATCGCGACCGGTGTCGAGCTGCTCACCGCGCTCGCGCCGCCCGACGGGCACGTTCTCGACCTCGGTGGCGGGACTGGTGCGCTCTCGTCTGCGGTGCTCAATGCGCTTCCCGGTGTCCGCGTGACGGTTCTCGACGTGGATGCGGACATGCTCGGCGAGGCCCGTCGACGACTGGCCCGCTTTGCGGATCGCGTCTCGTTCCAGGAAGGCAGCTTCTTAGACGCGCTGCCGGCCGCAGATGCCGTGGTCGCGTCCTTGGCGCTGCACCACGTCCATGACCTGCAGACCAAGACGGCGCTTTACCAGGCGATCTACGCCACGCTGTCGCCCGGCGGGGTGCTAGTCAATCTTGACGCGGCGGTGACTGAAGGCGCGCGGCTTCGCGGGCTCGGGTTTGACCGTTGGGCCGCTCGGATGGGTGATCACGGCATCACCGATGCGCAGGCGCGCGGCCATTTCGCGGCGTGGTCAGATGAGGACCGGTACTTTCCGCTGGACGCGGAGCTGAGCGCGCTGCGCGACGCGGGCTTCGATGAGGTCGAGTGCTTCTGGCGGCGGGAGTGCTCTGCGGTCACATGCGGCTTGCGCGCTCGCTAACGGCCCCTCGGGTGCGATCACCGCGCGGACCCAAGGATCCCGTTGTGCGACCCCCGGAGCGGAATCTGGCCCTCGCCTCCGGACGTCGTTGGCCCACCTATGAGCGGACGAGCTTGGCAGCGGGGGGTGCGTCAAGCGCGCTGGGGGGAACGAGGGATGTGAGTGCCAGCACGTCAGTTACGAGCACTCGCCCCGCGGTGGCTGTCAGCAGCTCGCCGACACGAAAGCGCGAGCAGTCCAGGACGTCGCTTGCCTCCTGAACGGTGATGGTTCCGGCGCCGTCAGCGACGATGGGGCCGAATTTGCTCTGCAGGGGTGTGGTTGCGGTCATGCTTGGCGTATCCCTCGCGACGTGTCCTGACTATAGGCGGACGTAGAGCAAGGTGCCCGACATTCTGATGGGGCCCACTGCCTCGACCCCGGTTAACGCTCGCTATTCGCGTCGCGCAAGTCAGATTCATGACCGTTGGTGCTAGCGGCGGGCTCATGCACGGGCAAGCGTCGGGCGCCATCGTCTCTGGCGCGCGGATTCCGTACCGCTCCCCCGGGCGCCTGCGGGCTGCTCAGCGCTTCAGCGTGATGACCTTTGATGTGGTCGTGGTCGACTCTCCCATTGGCGTGAATCTGGCTTGTACCGTGAGCCGTTGGCGCTTGGCGTGCTTGAGCAGCGACCGGCCGCGGGGAGTGAGCTTGACCTTGACCTTGACCGGTCCAGCCTTTTTGATCGACTCGCTGGCCAATGCGACGAGCACCTTCCTGGGCTTGCGGTGGTCGGCGGTTCGGGCCCGCTTGGTCACGTCGTACCAGTCGATCACCAGCTTGCCCGTCGACGGGGCGTCGAATGTGAATGTGTAGCCGGCGTTGTGCAGCAGCTTGGCGATCCTCGCCTGCGCTCCTCGTGGTGACAGCACCGCGGCCAGCGCGGCCTTGACCTTGGCTCTTGACGGGCTTGGCGGGGTCGCCGGCCTTGGCGGGCTGGGACTGGTGGTCGTCGGGATCGGTGACGGCGGGCCGGTGCCGAACTTGGTCTCGGTGGCCGGTGTGATGGTCAGGCTTCCGCTGGCCTGTCCCAGGGTTGGATGGGTCGCTGTCAGGGTCACGGTGCCCGACGTACCGGGCTGCGAGCGGATGAAGCCGCCTCCCACTCCGCCGTAGGCAGCAAACGAGAACGGGTTCTCGGCGATCAGGGTTGCCGGTCCGGCTCAGTGCCAGCGTGACGTCCCCGGTGCCGTACGGACGCTGATTGCCGTAGGTGTCCAGGGCCCGGAACGTGAAACGGGTCATGTCGTTGCCGTCACCTGCGATCGAGGCATCCTCGATGTTGAGCATGAGCCGATCCCGCGCTGGTGTCGGAAGCCATTTGCAGCGTCCCGACCAGCTGCGATCCCAGATAGCCGTCGACGCGCAGCTCCGGCGAGCCGGCTGCGTTGACTGTCAGATCGACGATCACTGGGGGATGCGACAGGCTGGCATAGTCCTGAGCGTCTGGCGTCCCGGTGGCGAAATGCTGGCCGGCAACGTAGATCTCCAGCCGGTCGCAGTTGGTGGCGATCATCGTCCCCGGACCAGGGCCGCTGGCTGGGGAGCTCGAGCCGAAGTCCCAGAAGAACACGGGCAGGATGACGGGCATGACCGTCGGGTCCGACCTGAGAGCGGTAGAAAGCCGCGCCGGGCTTGGGCACACGGAACGTGTCGAGCACCCCGGGCCATTTGATGTTGTGCCAGATGCGATTGCCGCCGTTAAGCGATGCGTAATCGATGCCCGCCCACCCGAGCAGCCCGGCATAGGCGGTGTTGGACTGAGCGATGTTGTGTACCTGGGCGTGCATCTTGCACTGAATGGCGAGGGTCGCCTCGGTGTCGACCCAGCGGTACAACGGCGCGCCATCTACCGCGCCGACCGCCTCGCTGACGATGTAGGGCACGCCCGGGACGGGCGGCCGGAGCGTTGCGTTGCCGTTGGAGGAGTCGTAGTTGTCGTAGGCGAACACGTCCTCTGCCCAGCCCGTGGTCGACTGGTTGGTCATCGCGCCGCTGGTCTGGCGCGTCCCATCCAGGGTGTAGGCGAGTTGGCGGGCCTGGGCGTACAGCGATGTGTGGTTCCCAGTCTCGTTCAGGCGCGTGGCCCACACGATCACCGATGGCCGGTTGCGATCACGAATCACCATGTCGTGCACGTTCTGGAGCACCAGCGCCTGGAAGGCCGCGTCCCCCATGTACTGCCACCCCGGCGGCTCCTCCCACACCATCAGCCCCAGCTCGTCGCAAGCGTCCAGGAAATAGGGTGACTGGGGGTAGTGCGAGCAGCGCACCATGTTGCAGTTCAGCTCGTTGCGCAGCAGCTCAGCGTCGCGTCGCTGCAGGCGCTCGGCCGCGGCCATGCCCGTGTAGGGAAACAGCTGATGGCGATTGAGACCGAAGATCTCGAGCCGCTGGCCGTTGAGATAGAAACCGTCGGTCTGGAACGTTGCCTGGCGGAAGCCGATCGTGACCGTAAACGCGTGGGACACGCCGTCGGCCGTCAGGGACGTCTGGACCTGGTAGAGCTTGGGCGTGTCCGGAGACCACAAGGTCACGCCGCTTAGACCGGTGATGCTGAGCGTCGCCACCGTTTCGCCCGCCGTAGTGACTCGTACGGTGCCAGAGACCGCTCCCAGCTGGTTTGCCCCGTCGAGCACGGCAGCGCTGAGCAACACCGGCCCTGACGGCACGCTGGCAGCATCGATCGTGAACTGGACGTCGACTCCGGGATTGGCGCTGAGCACGTTGGTCGGCTTGGCGAACACGTCGGAGATGAAGACCTCGGGGACGATCCGCAGCGCGGCGTCGCGGTAGATCCCTCCGGGCTGCAAGTAGTCGACCGATGGGGCGCCGTTGGCATTGCCGTCCGGTGGCACGTCGAGCCAGCGCGCATCGACAACGACGGCCAGCACGTTGTCACCGGCGACCAGCCGGGGGGTCACTTCGACCGACCAGGGCAGGTAGCCGCCCTGGTGCTCAGCGATCCGAACCCCTCCCACGTAGATCGTGGCGCTCGTCATCACGCCCTGGAAATCGACGAACACGCGGCCACCGGCGACCGCCGACTGATTGATGTGCTTACGGTAGATCCACACCTGCTCCCAAGAGCTGTGCTCCCAATCACCCCACGAAAGCGGGGTTACTGTATGCGGGAGTGTCACGTTGGCAAACCCCCTCTCGGAGTAACCGGGCGCCTCGGACCCAGTTACATACAAGCCTCCGAAGAGCCAATCCTGGTTGAACGTGTACGTCCCGCCAGAACTTGAGACGGCCGGTGAGGTCGCCGCCCGCGCCGGCGTAGGATGCCCGTCGATGCCGTAGGCCAATGCCACGGCGCCGACCAGCCCAGCCTGCAGCGCGGCCCGCCGCGTCAGTGTCAGCTCTGCCAGCGCGCGATGGTCCGTTCGTCGATCACCCTCCCGCCGCTCGCTTCCCCTGAGCACCGCCACAATCTATCAGGGGCCAAACGCTGGCCCCGGCCTGGTGGAGCCAGTCGTCGGATCCAGACCATTGACCCTCGAACTTGCCTGGGCAGGAACCCATGAGGCGCCGCACAATGCACGCGTCAATTCAGTGGCAAGCACGGTCACCCTGCTTGAGGTCGTCGGTGGCGATGGCATTGCCCAGATGAAACTCGCGCAGAAACTTGACGCCATCAGCGCTCGACTGGTGAGATGCCCTGCCATCGGCTATTCGGCTTTTGGCATATTCAACCAGCCCAAGCCTGAATGGCATCGTAGCCATCGACGGCGGGGGTTTTACGCTGCGTGACGATACACGGACCGGCTTTGACGAGCGTGATGGGCACAACTTGCCGTCCGATGTGAAGACCTGCGTCATGCCGATTTTCTTGCCGAGGATTCCTGGACTTAGTACAAGCAATTAGCTGCTAGCGATTAGCTTTAGCTGTTCCTTACTTCTTGCCAAAGGCTTTGATTTCTACGTCGACCCCAGCGGGGAGATCTAATTTCATCAACGCATCCACCGTGTCCTGGTTGGGCTCGAGGATATCGAGCAGGCGCTTGTGAGTGCGAATTTCAAACTGCTCGCGCGACTTCTTGTCGACGTGCGGCGACCGCAGGACTGTGTAGCGGTTCTTCGTCGTCGGCAGCGGAATGGGGCCGGCGACCTGCGCCAGCGTGCGCTTGGCGGTGTCCACGATATCCGAAGTGGATTGGTCGAGGATGCGATGGTCAAATGCCTTGAGCCGGATGCGAATGCGTTCTTTCATGTTGTGCCTGTGCTCTTTCCGCTGCCGCGTTTAAGGAACGATCTCGGTAACGGTGCCGGCACCCACGGTGCGTCCACCTTCACGAATCGCAAATCGCAAGCCCTTGTCCATGGCGACCGGCGTAATCAACTCGACTTCAACCGTCACGTTGTCCCCGGCATCACCATCTCCATGCCTTCCGGCAGTTTCGCCACCCCCGTCACATCCGTAGTACGGAAGTAAAACTGCGGACGATAGCCATTGAAGAACGGCGTATGGCGTCCGCCTTCTTCCTTCGACAACACGTACACTTCACCCTTGAACTTCTTATAGGGGCTTGACGCTGTCCGGCTTGCCAGCACCTGGCCACGCTCACGTCGACCTTTTCAATACCGCGCAACAACAACCAACGTTGTCGCCCGCGCGGCCTTCATCCAGCTGCCTCTGAACATTTCCACGCCCGTCACGACCGTCTTCCGCGTATCCGTAAATCCGACGATCTCCATTTCCTCGCCGACCTTGCAAATGCCCTTTTCGATGCGACCGGTCACCACCGTACCGCGCCCGTGAATCGAGAAGATGTCTTCAATCGGCATCAGGACGGCTTATCGATCACCGCTCCGGCACCGGAATGTAGGAATCGACCTTGGCCATCAACTCATCGACCGAGGCTTCCCACTTCCGCGTCTCCGTTCAAGGACCCAGTGCGCTGACCCGAAACGCCCGGATGTCTGACCACGAGCCTGACAGCTCAGCAGCAGCTCCCGTACTTCGGTTCCACCAACTCAAACAATTCGGGATCGTCGACCATGTCGACTTTGTTCAACGCCACGACGATATACGGCACACCGACTTGCCGGGCCAAAGAATGTGCTCGCGTGTTTCGGCATCGGGCCGTCCGTCGCCGCGACCACCAGAATGGCGCCATCCATCTGCGCCGCACCGTGATCATGTTCTTGACGTAATCGGCGTGACCGGGACAATCTACGTGCGCATAATGCCGGTTCGCCGTCTCATACTCCATGTGCGCCACGGCGATCGTGATCCGCGCGCTTTTTCCTTGGCGCGTTGTCGATCGAATCGTAGCTCCGAAACTTTTACCTTCGGATTGTGCTTCGCCAGCGTCTTGGTAATCGCCGCCGTTGCAGCGTCGTTATTTGCCATGATCGATATGCCCGATCGTCCCAATGTTGACGTGCGGCTTTGCTGCGGTCAAACTTCTCTTTCGCCATAATCGTGAGCTCCTGATCTGAGTCTTTCCAGGGTCTGCGTCTGCCTTAGTTGAGGGCATTCCAAAACAGCGGATTTAGGCCCGTTCCGAAGCCCTCATCGGGCGTATCTGGTGGCCACCCCGCCTTTGTTGCGATTGATGATCTCTTCCGCCAGGTTGCGCGGTATTTCTGGTACTGGCAGAAGTGCATGGTGAAACTGCAGGGGCCCTGGGTGCGCGAGCGAAGCTCGGTGGCGTAGCCAAACATTTCCGACAACGGCGCACATCGCTTTGATGATGTGCGTACCGCAGGCGATTTGCTCCATTCCTTCGAGACGGCCGCGACGTGAAATCGAGTACCAGCAGTTGACCGAACCCGTGTCGTCTTCGGGAACCGTCACTTCCACTCACATCACCGGCTTCCAACAGCACCGGCTTTGTTTATGCTAATCGTTGATAAAACAAATGGAGGCACAAATCTTGAACGCCATTGCAAGTAATCAGCATCGTGATAATCGCCATCGAAAACGAGCGACCTTGATATTGTTCAGCGGATACCCGGCAAGAATACCGCCTTCGAGCGCTTCGGCCACGCCCTTTTCAACCGCCGGAATAAATTCGCGCAAATATGCCGCCCGGTGACTTCGTTAACAAACTCGAAATCTTTTTCGGGGTTGGGTTTGAACTGCAGTTTGACACCATACTGACCGCTGCCGCCGGTTTGCTTATTGTGGAGTGTAATGGACTGAGCGGTTCATTGCAAACATTAGCGATAGGCCGATATTCAGCTGCCAGACGTTGGCGCCGACGCTAAATTCGCGCAGCAAAACAGTGACCGATAATTTCGAGATGCAGCTCGCCCATACCCGCCAGAATGGTCTGGCCGGTTTCGGCATCGGTCGACACATGCAAAGTGGGGTCTTCGGTGGCCAGCTTGTTGATAGCGATACCAAGCTTTCCTGATCGGCTTTGGTCTTCGGCTCGATCGCGAGCTGAATAACGGGAGCGGGAAAGTCGATGGATTCGAGCAGAATCGGCTTGTATAAGTCGTAGATGGTATCGCCGGTGATGACT
>CAVXRR010000003.1:0-147560 GCA_963764125.1 uncultured Solirubrobacteraceae bacterium | reverse complement strand
GACGTCGCCCCCACCCTGGCGGTGCCGCAGGGCTTTGACCTGTCCGCGTACCAGGACGAGCTGCTGAGCGCTTCGCCAACCCCGCGCTGCGCCACCGCACGATCCAGATCGCCATGGACGGCAGCCAGAAGCTGCCGATGCGCCTGCTGGGCACGATCCGCGACCGCCGTCGCGCGGGCGCCGAGCCGGTGATGGCCTCGCTGGGGGTCGCCGCCTGGATGCGCTTCGTCAGCGCGCGGCGGTCAGACGACGGGCGCGCGCTCACCGTGGACGACCCGCTGGCCGGCGCCATCGCCGAGCGGCTCGGCGGCCGCGAGGACGCTGAGGCGGTCGTCGACGGGCTGCTGTCGATGGGCCAGATCTTTGACGAGGAGCTCGCCGCCGATGCGACGTGGCGCGCCCTGCTCATCGACCACCTCGACGCGCTCATCCGCGACGGCGCCCAGCGCACGGCCCGCCGCGTGGCCGGCTGAGGTCACAATGCCCTCGGTGTCCGAGCGCCTACCCATCACCCCCCAGCTGGCGCGGTCCGGCGTCGTGGCCATCCTGCGCGGGTCGACCGACCGCCATCTCGAAGGGGTGTCGCGGACGCTGGGCGAGGCCGGGGTGACCTGCCTCGAGCTCACGCTGACCACGCCGGGCGCGGTCGACGCCCTCGCGCGGGTCCGCGCCGAGCTGGACCGCGACGTGGCGGTCGGCATGGGCAGCGTCATCGACGGCGACCAGGCGGCGGCGTGCCTGGAGGCCGGCGCCGAGTTCCTGGTCAGTCCCGGCGTGTGCGCCGAGGTGGCGCTGTACGCCGCCGAGCACGGGGTGGCCTGCTACCCCGGCGCCTGGACGCCGACCGAGCTGCTGGAGGCGTGGCGCCTGGGAGCCCCGGCGGTCAAGCTCTTCCCCGCGGCATCGGGCGGGCCGCGGCACCTCAAGGACGTCCACGCGCCCCTGCCCCACATCCCCTTGGTCCCGACGGGCGGCGTCGCGCTCGATCAGATCGCCGACTACGTCGCCGCCGGCGCGGTCGCCGTGGGATTGGGCGGTCCACTGGTGGGCGACGCGCTGGACGGTGGATCGCTCACCGCCCTGGCCGAGCGGGCGCGCGTCGCGCTGGAGGCCGTCCGCGTCGGGCGCGAGCGCCGATGAGCCCGGGGCTCGTCACCGCCGGCGAGACCATGGGCCTCCTCATCCAGGGCGCGCCCGGGTCGCCGCGCAACGGGGAGCCGATGACCTTCGGCATCGGCGGGTCTGAGTCCAACGTGGCCATCGGGGTGCGGCGGCTGGGCCTGCCCGCCACCTGGATCGGGCGCGTGGGCGCCGACCCACCGGGCGATCTCATCCTGCGCGAGCTGCGCGCCGAGCAGGTGCAGGCGATCGCCGTGACCGACCCGTCACCGACGGGGCTGATGGTGCGCTGGCGCCCGAGCGGCGCCCACGGCCGCGTCACGTACTACCGCCGTCACAGCGCCGGCTCGCACCTCGCGGTACACGACATCTCGCCCGACGTCGTGCGCGGGGCCGCGGTCCTGCATGTCACCGGGATCACCCTCGCCCTCGGGCCCGGGCCGGCGGACGCGATCACCCACGCCATCGCGGTGGCCCGCGACGCCGGCGTCACCGTCAGCTTTGACCTCAACTACCGCAGCGCCCTGTGGTCGATGCCGGAGGCCGCGCCGGCGCTGACGGCCGCGGTGCGCAGCGCCGACGTGATCTTCGCCGGAGAGCAGGAGGCGGAGATCGTCACCCAGACGGCCGATCCGCTTCAGGCCGCGCTCGCCCTGGAGGCGATGACGCCCGCCGGCCAGGGCCAGGTCGTGATCAAGCGCGGCGCCGAGGGCTGTCTGGCCCGCATCGACGGAGTGACGCTTGAGCAGCCGGCCCCGGCCGTGACCGTGGTCGACACCGTCGGCGCCGGCGACGCGTGTGTCGCGGGCTACCTGGCGGAGCTGATGAGCGGCGCGGAGCCGGCGGCGCGCCTGCGCACCGCCGTGGCCGCCGGCGCGTTCGCCGTCACCGTGTCCGGGGACTGGGAGGGAATGCCCGATCGCCCGTCGCTGGCGCTGCTTGAGTCCAGCGAGCCGGTCATCCGCTGAGCACGGCGCCTTCGGCTGGACGCAGCGGGCGGTAGGAACAAGAGCAGGGCGGGCGGCGCCAGCGCAGGCGCCGCCCTCCCGTTTCACCGACTACGGTGACCAGGTCACCGGCTTGTCGATGTAGCTCCCGGTCCCGGTGTACGCGACCTTCGTGATGCCCCCGGGGATCAGGAAGGTCAGGCACGTTTCAAAGCTCGAGCCGACGCCCATCGGGTTGGGCGCGGACTTCTCGTCGCACTTGGGGAAGTCGCCGAAGAACGTGACGCTCTGCTGCGTCTGCCCCGTCTTGTCGACGCCCTCGATCTGGATGCCCGGATCGCTGTTGCTCGTCGCGATCTTGCCCGGTCCCAGGTTGGTGATCTTGGCCTTGACGTAGTACGGGGTGCTCGCCTTCTCGGTGGCGTCGAGCTTGATCCCGTTGAAGTCGGCCAGGGTGCCCTTGTCCATCGATTCCACCTGAACGCTGAGCTTGTAGGTGGGTCCGTCCTTGCCCGACTTGAGCGTCGTCGCGAACGGCACGGGAGCGGACTGGCCCAGCTTGAAGTTGGTGCCCGGCGCCGCCGTGGCGCCGCCGGCGCTCGCCGCCGCGCTGGTCGCCGCCGTGGTCGACGTCGCCGCCGCCGCGCTGCTGGTGGCCGCCGCGCTGCTCGTCGCTGCCGCACTGCTGGTGGTGGCCGCGGGTGCGGCCGAGGAGGAGGCCGACTGCGTAGTACCGCCGCTGCTGCTGGAGCCGCATGCCGCGAGCCCCAGCACCAGCGCCGTCGCAGTCAGAGCCGGGAGCCCCACTCGCATGCCGCTGGACGGAATCGTCACTGCGTCTGCGCTCCCTTCTCGGCGTCCGTGCCGGCGTGGCTCTGACTGCTCATTGCCTCCTGTCGGTCCACTGCTCGCTCCAGTCGGTCCATCAGCTCCAGCCAGCCGAAGAACTCGGCTCCCGGCGCCCCCGGCGCCGTGACCTGTCCCGTGACGGTCCCGTCGCTGTGCCCGATCTGCACGATGAGCTCCACAACTGCGCCCCTATTCATCGCCGACCAGGGTGGCCGACGCCGGCGCTCAGCGCATCAGGAACGACCCTGATCTTTTGTCGCCCCGTCCCTGACGTTTGGTGCCGGCCGCCCCGGTCAGGGCCTCGGTCAGCTCCGAGCGCGAGCCGATCCCGAGCTTGGCGTAGGCCTGCGACAGTTGGGTCTCGACCGTCTTGGTGGAGACGAACAGCGCCTGGGCGACCTCGCGGTTGCTCATCCCCGACGCCGCCATCTCCGCGGTGCGCAGCTCCGCGGGGGTCAGCGCTGCGGGGCCGCGCAGCGACGCGCGCCGCGGTCGCGCTCCGGTGGCGATGAGCTCGACCCGCGCCGCCTCGGTCAGCGCGATGGCACCGCACCGCTGCGCGAGGTCAAGGCCCGCGGCCAGTGGCTCGCGCGCCGCGAGTGCCTCGTCGCGGCGGCGCAGCCCGATCCCCAGATTGACCAGCGCCTGCGCCCGCGCCAGCCGCGCCGGTGAGTCGTTGAGGAGCTCCACCGCCTCGCGAAGCTGCGCCAAGCCCCCCGCGCCGCCATCGAGCCCGCCGCACACCGAGAGGGCGATGGCCTTGCGCCGTGGCGCGCCGAAGGCGATGGCCGCGTCGAGCTCGCGGTGGGCGACCGCGGCCGCCTCGTCGGCGCGACCCAGGCGGTCAAGCGCTCCCACGGCGCTGGCGACCCAATCGACGAGCACGCTGAGATGGCAGCCGGCCGCCGTCATCCGCCGGTCGGCCTCGAGCATGTCGGCCGCGCCGGCGTCCAGCTCGCCCGAGGCGATCCGGACGCGTCCGCGCTCGGCGAGCACCCCGGCGCCCTGCCACACCCGCAGCTCGGGCTCACCGAGGGGCAGCGAGTCAAGGATCGCGCGGGCATCCTCCAGCCGCCCGCGCTCGGCCAGGATCGGGATCAGGAACATCGCCGCGAAGTGCGCCGAGCCGATCTCGCGCGCCAGCTCAAAGGCGCGCTGGGCGTGATCCTCGGCCTGGTCGAGCTCTCCGAGGCGCAGTGAGGTGACGCTGCAGACGGTGGAGGCGTGCATGAACATGGGCGCCGAGCCGCGGCGCTGGGCCTCGGCCAGACCGACCGCCTGGGCGGGGCCGGCGTCCCCGAACTGGTCGGTCCAGGTCAGCGCGCGCGCCGCGCCGTCGTAGGGGATGAGATCGCGCAACAGCCGCTCGTCGGACAGCGCCCGCCGCGCCAGCCCGGACGCCTCGATCGCCGACAGGCCGGTGACGACGCCGGTCGACGCCAGCGCGGCGAGCATCAGGGGGTCGCTCACCTCGTTGCGCCGGGCGCGGGCAAACCACGGCGCGGTGCGCTCGATGATCCGGCGGGTCGCCGTCAGATCGGTGGCCCCGCCGCCGAGCAGATGAGCCTCGAGGCGCTCGACCAGCTCGTCGTCGAGGTGCTCGGAATCGTCGAGCATGCTCTCCACCAGGGCGCGCACGGAGTCACCGCGGCCCACGCTGAGCAGCGCGTTGGCCAGCTCCTGACCGACGCGGGCGCGCTGGGCCGGCTCGCGGGCCAGCTCGAGGGCCTCGCGCAGCGCCGGGAACGCGTCGTCGGAGGGCAGGAGCGCCTCGGCGCGCCCGAGCTCGAGCACGACCTCCAGCCGGAGGTCGGCCGGCGGCGGCTCGGACAGGGCCCGCCGCAGGTAGGCGGCGGCGGCGTCGGGCGCGCCGCGGGCCGTCGCCTGGCGCGCGGCCGCCCGCAGTGCGTCGACCACCCACGCCTCGCCGTAGGGCTCGGCCGAGAGCAGGTGGGCGGCGACGCGATCGGCCGGCGCGGCGTCGGCGACGAGCAGGGACGCCGCGCCCGAGTGCAGCGCGGCGCGGCGCGACGCGGGCAGCTCCGCCAGCAGCGCCTCGTGGACGATCGGGTGCACGAAGTCCAGCTCGCGCTCGGACGCCAGGACGTCAGCGGCCCGGAGGCGATCGGCCGCGGTCTCGGCCGCCTCGCGGTCCAGGCCGGCCAAGCTCGCGGCGTGGCGGAGCGGAGCGCCCTGGCCGAGGATCGCGATCGCCTGGGCGAGGTGGTCGCAGTCCAGGCCGAGCCGGCCGATGCGCACCAGCACGCTGCGTCCCACCGCGCCCGCGCCGAGCGAGCGCACGCTGCGGGCCACCTCGACCGTCGGCCGGCGGGCCCCGCTACGCAGGTCGGCGAGCAGCTCGCGCAGATAGAACGGGTTGCCGCCGGTGGCCTGATGGCAGGACCGGCACAGCTCCTCGTCGGCGCGAGGGCCGAGCTCCCGCCGCACGAGCTCTCCGCTGGCGGCCTCGCTCAGCGGCGCCGGCTCCAGGACGACGGCGGCCCCCTCCGACAACGCGGCCAGCGGTCCCGACACCTCCCCGCGCCGCTGCGCCACCACCAGCACGGCCGGCAGCGACTCGATGCGGCGGGCCAGGTAGAGCAGGAACCGCGCCGACGCCTGGTCCAGCCAGTGCGCGTCGTCGACGAGCAGCGCCAGCGGCCCGTGGTCACACCGATCGGCGATCAGCCAGTAGAGGCCGTGCAGCACCGCCACGGCGCGGTCGGCGTCCGGCGCGACGTCGGCCTCGCCCAGGAAGACCGGCGCCGCGAGCCTCGCCGAGCCGCTGAAGGCGTCCGGGCCGACGGCGGGCGCCAGCAGCTCGCGCGTCGCCGTGAACGGCGACTCCATCGACACGTCGTCGCCCCGGGCCCGCAGGCTCTCCATCCCGAGCTCCCCGGCGCGCTGGTCGCAGGCGCGCAGCAGCGCGCTCTTGCCGATGCCGGGCGGCCCCTCGACGACGACGAGGGCGCCGCTGCCGTCGCATGCCGCCGCCAGCAGGCCGTCGATGCCTGCGAGCTCCGCGCCACGTTCCAGTAGCCCGCCGCCATCCCGGTGCCACTCGCCCACGGCGAGACATCCTACGCGGTGCGCCGCCCCGTCTTGTCGCGGGGCGCCGCCCCGTCTCGTCGCGGGGCGCGGCCCCGTCTTGTCGCGGGGCGCGAGGCTCCTCGCCATTCGGTGCCGCCCCGCTTGACACGCCGAGGCAGGGGACGAGAATCCCCGCCCGGCGAGAGAGAGGAAGGGGTTCCACATGCAAACGTTCCGCCTGCGCTCGCTGCGTGCGTACCTGTGCCTGGCAGGAGCCGCAGCCGTCATCACCGCCGCCGTGGCCGTCCTGGCCTCGGGCGGCGGCGTGGCCAGTGCCCATACCAGCCGCGCGCTGGTCAAAGACTCGGCCCGGCTGGCCGCGGTCAGCCCGGCCATCCCGGCCAAGGTCGACTGCGCGACGCTGAAGTCGCTACCGAGTCTGGTCACCATCCCGCACTTCCCGACGAGCATCGACTCGACAACCGACGTGGCCGCGGCCGGCGGCAACCCGGAGTACTGCGACGTGAAGGGGATGATCGCGCCCCAGACGCACTTCGAGATGAAGCTGCCCGTGAGCAGCTGGCAGGGCCGCTACCTGCAGAACGGGTGCGGCGGCTACTGCGGGACGGTGTCCAACCAGACGTTCCCGGCCTGCGACGCCCAGCTGGGCGGCGACTTTGCCATGGCCACCGACGACGAGGGCCACACCAGCTCGAGCGGCCTCGGCGGCGCGGGGTTGTTCGCCTTCAACAGCCAGAAGCTGCGCAACGAGTACGGCTATGAGTCAGAGCACGCGCTCGCGGTCGTGGCCAAGACCATCATCGGCGACTACTACGGTCAGTCGCCCAACTACTCCTACTACGACGGATGCTCGGACGGCGGCCGGGAGGCGATGGAGGTGGCCGAGCGCTACCCCACCGACTTCAACGGGATCATCGCCGGCGCGCTCGAGAACATCGCAGGGCCGCTCAACGCCGAGCTCCAGACCTGGGACTACCGGGTCAACACCGATGCCAACGGCAACGCGATCCTCACCTCCGCGAAGCTGACGGCGCTGCACAACGCGGTCATCGCGGCCTGCGCCGGAGACGATGGCGTCGCCGGGGACGGGATCATCACCGACCCGCGCAACTGCCACTTCGACGTCTCGAGCATCCAGTGCCCGGCCGGCACCGACGCCGCCAACTGCCTGACACCGGCGCAGGTGACGGTGGCCGACGACCTCTACCAGGGGCCGGTCGACCCGCAGGGCCGCCACCTCTATCCCGGCGGGTTCGCGCTGGGCTCGGAGGGGTCATGGGGCGGCTTCCAGCTCCCCGCCGCGCCGTTCGGGGCAACGGTGTCATCCAAGACGGCGCTCGTCTACGGCGGTCTGTCGCTGCCCTACCTGCGCTACCAGTACCTCCCGCCGGGCCAGCTCGGACCCGACCCGGACCAGTGGAGCTTCAGCGACCGGACCTTCCGCTCGCTGTTCCCGGTGGCCAACACCTATGACGCGATGGACACCAACCTCAGCGCGTTCCGCCGCCACGGCGGCAAGCTGATCATCTGGCAGGGGTGGGCCGACCAGGCCATCCCCGTGTTCGGGACGATCGACTACTACGACACGATGGCCAGCCGCATGGGCGGGCTGAGCTCGACCCAGCAGTTCGCCCGCATGTTCCTGTTCCCGACGGTGGCGCACTGCGGCGGCGGCTACGCCGCCAGCAGCTTCGACCTCGTCTACCCGATGGTCCAGTGGGTGGAGGGCGGGACCGCGCCGAGCCAGATCGTGGCCACCGACACCGTCGCCGGCAACACGCTGACGCGGCCGGTGTACCCGTATCCGCTGGTGCCCAAGTACAACGGCAGCGGCTCCACAAGCGACGCGACGAGCTTCCACGCGGTCGTCTCACCCCACGCTCACGACTACTCGCAGTGGATCGGCAACGACCTCTTCTACCAGCCCGTGGACGCGTCGCAGCGTTCCTGGGGGCAGACTAGGAGGGGTGAGCACACCCACACGCACGCCTGACGTCATCGTCGTCGGCGCCGGCCACAACGGGCTGGTGGCGGCGACTCTGCTGGCGGGCTCCGGTCACCGCGTCCTGGTGCTGGAGTCCGCCGGCCACGCCGGGGGCGCGGCGGTGTCGGCGCGCCCGTTCCCGGGCGTCGACGCGCGCATCTCGCGCTACTCCTATCTCGTCAGCTTGTTCCCGCAGGCGCTGCTGCGCGAGCTCGGGGTCTCGGTGGAGCTGCGCCGGCGGTCGATCAGCTCCTACACGCCGCATGGCGACGCGGGCGTGCTGATCTGCGACGACGCCCGGCGCACGCGTGAGTCGATCGAGCGCACGGTCGGTGGCGGGGGTGCCGGTTGTGGTGGTGCTGGTGGTGGCAACGGCGGTGGCGACGCGGAGTCGTTAGACCGGCTCGGGGCGCTGACCGCCCGGGTGGCGCAGCGCGTCTTCCCCACGCTCACGCAGCCGCTGCTCTCACGCGCACAGCTGCAACAGCGCATCGCCGACGACGTCGCGTGGAAGGCGCTGTTCGAGGCGCCGCTGTCGCAGTTGCTCGAGTCGTCGTTTGACTCGGACCTGATCCGCGGGATCGTCGCCACCGACGGCCTCATCGGGACCTTCGCATCCCTCGACGATGCGGGGCTGGCGCAAAACCGCTGCTTCCTGTACCACGTGATCGGCAACGGGACGGGGCGCTGGGACATCCCCGTCGGCGGGATGGGCGCCCTCAGCGGGGCCCTGGCGGACGCCGCCGCCCGGGCTGGGGCACAGCTGCGGCTCCAGACGCCCGTCACGCGGATCGAGTCAGACGGTACGGGCGTCAGAGTGCACGCGGGGACCGGTGAGGTGTTCGAGGGCCGCCATCTCCTGGCCAACGTCGCCCCGGCGGTACTGGCGCAACTGCTGGGCGATGCGGCGGCGGGCGAGGCGCCCGAGGGCTCACAGCTCAAGCTCAACCTGCTCCTGAGCCGCCTGCCGCGGCTGCGCGACCCCTCCGTCACCCCGCAGGAGGCGTTTGCCGGCACCTTCCACGTCAACGAGGGCTACGACCAGCTCCAGCGCGCCTACACCCAGGCCGCCGCCGGGCAGATCCCCGAGCTCCCGCCCTGCGAGGCCTACTGCCACTCCCTCACCGACCCGACGATCCTCGCCCCCGAGCTCCGGGAGGCGGGCGTGCAGACGCTCACCGTGTTCGGCCTGCACATGCCGGCCCGGCTGTTTCGCGCCGACCATGATCGCGCCCGCGACGCGGCGGTCAAGGCCACGCTCCAGTCCATCAACGCCGTGCTAGCCGAGCCGATCGAGGACTGCCTGCTCCACGACCCCGACGGGGCGCCATGCCTGGAGGCCCACACCCCGGTCGAGCTCGAGGACGAGCTGGGGATGCCCGGCGGCCACATCTTTCACCGCGACCTCACGTGGCCGTTCGCCGAGGACGACGCCGAGGTGGGCGCCTGGGGTGTGGAGACGGAGCGGCCGGACGTGTGGCTGTGCGGAGCGGGTGCCCGCCGCGGGGGCGCGGTCAGCGGCATCCCGGGCCACAACGCCGCCCGGGCGGTTCAGGCGCAGGGCTTCGTGAGCGTCGGCGGCGCGCGCGTGGCCCATCCCTGACGCCACAGATCGCGCACCGTCCGATCGCGCGGTGCGTGCTCTGTAGCTTCAGCGGGCTGAACTCTCAGAGCACGCACCATCACGCAGCGCGGTGCGTGCTCTGTGGCGTCAGGCCGGCCCCGCGCGAGAGGCCGGCGGGCCGGCAGCGTGCTAAAGCCCGGCGGGCCGGCAGCGTGCTAAAGCCCGGCGGCCGGCAGCGCGCTAAAGCCCGGCGGGCCGTCAGCGCGCTAGAGACCGGCGGCCCAGCGGTCGATCAGGAAGCGCGCGATCGACACCGGCGGGGGCAGCTGGAACCCGGGATCGCCGCCGTCGATCGCCTCCTGGATGCCGTCACGCGAAAACCAGCCGACCTCCTCGAGCTCGCCGTCGGTGGCCCGGGGCTCGCCCCCGTCGGACACGGCATGGAACCCGAGCATCAGCGAGGACGGAAACGGCCACGGCTGCGAGGCGACGAACACCGGGTCGCGGGCACTGATGCCCGACTCCTCCTGGACCTCGCGGGTGACGGCCTCCTCGGCCGACTCGCCCGGCGAGACGAACCCGGCGAGCACGCTCAGCCGCCCGGGCGGCCAGCCCGCGCGACGCCCCAGCAGAAGCCGGTCCTCGTGCGCGACGGTCATGATGACCACCGGGTCGGTGCGGGGGAAGTGATCGGCGCCGCACCGCGGGCAGTGGCGCGTGTAGCCGGCCTCGGCAACCTCGGTGGCGTTGCCGCAGTTGGCACAGAAGCGGTGGCGCCGGTGCCAGTTGAGCAGCGCCATCACGTAGGCGGCCAGGCCGGCCTCGGCGGGTCCCATCAGCGCTCCCGCCTCGCGCAGGCTCATGAAGCGGTCGCCGTCGACGGACGCGCGGTGCGCCTCGGGCGCGGGGTCGCCGGGCGCCGCGTCGTCGCGCGCCGGCGCGTCGAGGTCGAGCGCGAACAGCGGGACGCCGCCGTCCAGACCCAGCAGGATCGGCTCGGCGAGCGCGTCGTTATGCACCCGGGCGCGCACCAGCTCGGGCGCGTCGGCGCCCGCGACGAGCACGCCGTCCTTCCCCGCCGCGATCACCCGCGCGCCGGGATCGCGCAGCCGCGCCCGCACCCACTCACGGTCCTTGCGCTCCGTCGAGGCCCGGTCCAGGGCCATCCCGGTGAACGGGGGCAGGGCGGGGCTGTCGGCGGGGGCGGACATCGGCGTGACCCTGAGGTTAACTGAGCGCCACGTGGCGGTTGGCCCCACAGCCGTCGAGGCGTATGCTGCCTGCGCCGCGTCATGTCGTCGTTGACGCGGACCAGGTAGGGAACCCAGGAGAGAGGGGATAGCCGTGAAGCGTCGCGTTCTGGCGATGACGGTGGTTGCGGGTGCGCTCTGTGCCGGCATGATGAGCGCTGCGGCGCAGGCCGCGGTCGCCCCGGGTTCGCCCGGCTCTGAGAGCTACTTCGATCTCGCCCGTAAGGACTGCGTCGGGACGGCGCGCAACACGACCTCCCGGGTGTGGTTCACGGTCGCCGACGGCGTCCTCTCTGACACCTACTGGCCCAACGTCGACGCCACCAACGTCCACACGCTCCAGTACGTCGTCAGCGACGGCTCGACCTTCACCGACCTGCAGACCCGCGACATGACCTACCGCGTCATCCCGGATCCCACGGGCATGTCGTGCACGATCGTCGCCTCCAGCGCGGCGCACCGCTACTCGATCACCACCACCTACATCGCCGACCCCGCGCGCGACGCCGTGCTGATGCGCACCCGCTTCCGCGGCCCGTCGCGCGACCAGGTCTACGTGCGGCTCGATCCGCTGGCCGGCGGCACCGGCGGCGGGGGCAGCCACAACTCGGGTGCCAACAGCGCGTCCCTCGTCGGCGCCGTCCCGGTCGATGCCAACACCAACACGGTCACCGACGCGACCAACCGCGACTACGCGGTGCCGACGTACGAGGCCCTGCAGGCCAAGCACGGCTTCGGCGCAGAGAGCGTCGGCTATGCCGACAGCGCCTCCGACGGGCTGACGATGCTCGACGCCGCCCATGCGCTGACCACGACATATGACTCGGCGCCCACTGGACACGTGACCCTGACGGCGCAGCTGAATCTGCACCATGGCCGATCCACCGACCTGGCGTTGGGCTTCGGCACCACCCAGACCGCGGCCATCGCGACCGCCGGCGCGTCGGTGGACCAGCGCTTCAGCCGCGCGTGGGGGGCCTATGAGGCGCAGTGGGAGCGCTATGACTCGGGACTGAACCGCCCCGCCCGGTGGCTCGGCCACGCCGCCGGTCAGGAGTACTACGCATCGGTCAACGTGGTCAAGGCCTCCGAGGACAAGCAGTTCCCGGGCGCGATCGCCGCCGGGCTCGACTCCCCGTGGGGCCAGGCGGTGACCGCCGGCGACCCCGGGAGCAACGGCGCTCCGCACTACTTCGGCTCCTACCGCGAGGTCTTCGCCCGCGATCTCTATGAGGCGTTCACCGGGCTGCTCGTCGCCGGCGACGTCCGCACCGCGCAGGACGCCACCCTGTTCCTGTTCGACCGCCAGCAACAGGCCGACGGGTCGATGCCCCGCAACTCGCTGGAGAACGGCAAGCCCGCCCCCGACACCGGCGGCACCCAGCTCGACGAAACCTCCTATCCGATCCTGATGGACTGGCAGTCGGGCCTGGCTCACGACGCCTCCCTGTACACCAATCACGTCGTCCCGGCCGCCGACTTCCTCGTCGCCCACGGTCCGTCTGACGGTGTCGAGCGCTGGGAGGAGCAGTCCGGCTACTCGCCCTCGACCATCTCCGCCGAGATCGCCGGCCTCACCGCGGCGGCCAAGATCGCGATGGTCAACCACGACCCGGCGCACGCACGCGTCTACCAGGCCACGGCTGACGACTTTGCCCGCAACATCAAAGCCTGGACGGTCACCAGCACCGGCCCCTACGGGTCGGGCCGCTACTTCATCCGGGTCGCGAAGACCGGTGACCCCAACGCGGCGATCTCCTATGGCCTGGGCAACGGCATCAATGGCAACTTCGACCAGCGCTCGGTCGTCGACGCCGGCTTCCTCGAGCTGGTGCGGCTGGGCATCCTCCCCGCGCGGGACTCGGACATCCGAGCATCGCTGGGCGTGATCGACAGCACCATCGAGCGCAGCACCGACAGTGGGCCGGGCTGGTACCGCTATGGCACCAGCGCTCCGGGCTCCGAGGACGGCTACGGCGACTGCTTCATGGCCCTGAACACGAGCTGCTCGCCCACCGGCGCGCCGTGGCCGCCGTCAAACCACGGGAGCGGCCATCTGTGGCCGGTGCTCAGCGACGAGCGCGCGCAGTACGACCTCGCCGCCGGCCACGCGCGCGCGGCCGAGACACTCCTGACCGCGATGCGCAACATGACCTCGGGCCAGGGGCTGGAGCCGGAGCAGGTGTGGGAGAACCCCGACCTGGCGCCCTCCCCGTTCGGCACCGACCCGACCCAGGCCTCCATCGGCTTCACCAACGGCAAGCCGGTCGGCTCGGCGAGCCCGCTCACCTGGGCTCAGTCCACGGTGGCGCGGCTGACCATCGACCTCGGCGCGGGCCGCAGCGTGGAGACGCCCGACATCGTCTCTGACCGCTACGTCGCCCATGGCATGCCGGGGACGTTCGCGCTGACGATCACGTCCCTGGTCCCCGACTCGGCGGGCACGAGCGCCACCGTGAGCGGCACGACGCTGCCGGGAGCCAACGTCGACGCCGAGACGACCCCCGTCGGCGCGGGCCAGGGCGTCCTCGTCTCCACGACGGCCGACCCGAAGACCGGTCAGTGGTCGCTGACGCTGCCGTGGAGCTTCGGCGCTTCGCCGATCACGGTGACCGCCACCAAGGGCAATCGCACCTCCTACACGCAGGCCTCCAGCGTGACCCTGCCGGGTACGACGGTGTTCAGCACGACCGACCCCTCGGGCGACGACAACGGCCCGGGCACCTACCAGTACCCAACGGACTCGAACTTCGTCTCGGGCGAGTTCGACCTCACCGCGATGCAGGTCAACGAGACGGCCAGCAACGTCTACCTCCAGTTCAAGCTCCGCACGCTCGCACAGACCTTCGGCGACAACTTCGGAGCTCAGCTGCTCGATGTCTACGTCCACGACCCGGCGGCCACGACCACCACGACGGCTCCGTTCTTCCCGGGTGCCAACTACACCATCGCCCCGGCTGACGCGTGGAGCGAGCGCCTCGAAGTTCAGGGGTTCGGGGCTGCGCCGGTGTGGGTCAATCCCGGTGGGACCTCGCTCGGCACGGCCCGGTTCGTGGTCGACCAGCCCAGCGACACGGCGACGATCGTCCTGCCGCGGTCCGCGTTCGGCTCCGTCGCCTCCGGCTGGACGTTCACGGTCGCGCTCACGGGGCAGGACGGGTTCAGCCCCGGATCCGCACGCACGTGGGCGGCGACACCGCAGCAGTACCAGTTCGGCGTGTGCGCGCCCGCCGGGACGAGTCCCATCTGCGCGGTCGATCCCAACACCGTGCCCAAGGTGATGGACACGATCCCGCCCGCGGGCGTCGACCAGGCGTCCGAGCTCAACCCGCTCAACGGTCCGGTGAAGCTCCAGGGCGTGACGGTCCCATAACCTTCCCATAGCTCAAAACACCGTCTCCTGGTGTATTGTCCGGGAGGTGCGGAGAGACCGGGCCCGGCAGCCATGGCGCCACACGCTGCTCGCGGTGGTGATCGCGGCGGCCGGCCTCGGGCAGGGCGCGGCCACGGCGAGTGCCCAGACGCCCGCGGGCATGCCGGCCGACGTGCCGGCCGCGGCGTCCACTCCGGCACCGTCGCTGCCCGAGCCCTCCCCCACCGCGTGGCCGTTTCCCAGCACGTTCCCGCAGACCTCGGGCACCGGCCGGCTCGCCGGCGGCGCGTCGCTGCGCTCGGTCACCCCGGTGCGCGGCGGGCCGTCGCTGGTGACTCAGCCGCTGCCGGGGACGAGCACGTCGCTGCACTGGAAGCTCGGTGCTCGCCCGGCGGCCGCCTCGCGGATGCGCCTGACGCTGACCGACGTCGCGGCGCTCACGGTGGACAGTGCCGCCGCCCGGCTGCGGACCGGGAGGATGACCGTGCGCACCGATGGCGCGACGCGGCTGACGATCGCCCACCTGCGCCGGGGGACGCGCGTGCTGGTGGGGGGCCGCCGGGTGGCGACCGCGCGGCGAGCCGGTCGCGTGACGGTGGCGCTCGGTTCAGGGACGTCGGTGGTGAGGCTCACGAGATCACATCGTGCAGGGAGGGAGTAGGTGGTAGCCGTCAGACGCGCGCAGGGACCGGCTGTGCGGCGAGCGGGAAGCTGACGCCCGTCAGCTGCTCCGACACGTCCCACAGCCGGCGCGCGACGTCCATGTCGGTCGCGGCACCGGACCGGCCGACGAGCTTGGGCGCCCCGCGCGACTCCATGAACCCGCCCGGGCCGGCGAAGCTGTTGCCGGGGATGTCGGCCACTGCGGCGTACAGGGTGGGCAGCGCCCCGCCCTTCTCGTCCTGGGCGATCACGCGGTTGCCGATCACCGAGATGATGTCCATGAAGCGGTTGTCGCTGTGGAACTGGAGGTTGGTGGCGGCGTAGCCGGGGTGCGCGGCATTGGCCTGCACCTCGGAGCCGGCCTCGATCAACCGGCGCTGGAGCTCGGCGGTGAAGAGCAGGTTGGCCAGCTTGGACTGGCCGTAGGCGCGCCACGCCCGGTAGGTCCTGCGCTCCCAGTTGAGGTCGTCAAAGTCGATCTGGCCCATGCGATGGCCCGTGGAGGAGACGGTGACGACGCGGCCGGTGACGTGGCCGAGCAGAAGGTTGGTGAGCGCGAAGTGGCCGAGGTGGTTGGTGCCGAACTGCATCTCGAAGCCGTCGGCCGTGCGCGACAGCGGCGGGATCATGATCCCCGCGTTGTTGATGAGGATGTCGATCGAGCCCTCCCAGCCCGCGGCGAACTCCTTGACGGAGGCGAGATCGGCCAGGTCCAGGCGGCGGACCTCGGTGGTCCCGGACATCGCCGACGCGGCGGCGTGGCCCTTGTCGGTGTTGCGGACGGCCAGGACGACGCGGGCGCCATGATCGGCCAGTGCGGCGGCGGCGGCGCGGCCGATGCCGCTGTTGGCACCGGTGACGATGACCGTCTTGCCGGTCATGTCGGGGATGGAGGAGGTGGAGAAAGTAGGCATAGACAACAATGTAGGCGTTGACCACAATGTTGTCAAGAGCTACTTTGTCCGCTAGCCTCTTCGCGGCCGATGTCCGCGCGTCCCTATCACCATGGCAATCTGCGCAGCGCCCTGCTCGACGCTGCCGAGCGCACCGTCCGCGAGCGCGGTGTCCAGGAGCTGTCGCTGCGCGAGATCGCGCGTGACGTCGGCGTCAGCCATGGCGCGCCCCGCCGCCACTTCCCGGACCGCCAGGCACTGCTCGACGCGCTGGCCGAGACGGGCTTTGGCCGGCTCCGCGCCGAACTCCGTGACGCCGTCGACGCCGCCGGCGAGGACTTCGAGGAGCGCCTGCACGCGACGGCCGCGGCCTACGTCCGGTTTGCCACCGCCGACCCGGCGCTGCTGGAGCTGATGTTCGCCGTCAAGCACCGTGAGCAGGCAGACGCGCTGCAACAGGCGGCCGAGCAGGCCTTCTCGGTGATGCTCGAGGTCATCCTCCAGGGTCAGGCCGAGCGGCAGCTCGAGCCGGGCGACCCTGAGCGTGTCGGGCTCGTCCTGTTCGCGACCATCCAGGGGATCGCCGCGCTCGTCACCGGGCACATGGTGGCCCCGGAGCAGCTCGACGAGCTGCTGGGCGACTCGATCGCGCACTTCCTGCGCGGCTCGCGGACCGCGGTCTGATCTAGAGCAGCTGCAGGGCCGGCTCGCGCCCGTTGCGGATCGTGATCCGTGCGCGCTCAGCTGTCCAGGACGGCGCGCTCAACGAGATCAGGAGCCGGTCACCCGCCCGGTACGTCTTGCCAGTCAGCGTCCGGTGGCGCCGGCGGAGGGTGGCGGCGTTCGCGTGGAGCTTGTGCGTGGGGCATCCCTTTCCGCGGCACGTGATCGACAACGCGGCGCGGTGGGGCGCCCGCCCGATCTTCACCCGACAGCAGACGCGTGTGGCCATGGTTCCAGCGCCACTTCATGACGATCTTCGTGGCCAGCTTGTGCTGGCGCTTGGGCTGCGCCGGCGTGAGAGCAACCGACCCGGTCCCCGTCGCGGAAGCCGGCGCCCGGCCGCTGGCGGGAGCGCCCAGGACGCTCGACGGGGTGATCACCGACATCGCGTCCCAGCCGGCGGACGGCGTCCACGAGATCTCCCGCAGCGAGCCGTCGGGGCCCGAGAAGTACACGTTCTGGCTGTGGTTCTCCGGGTCGACGTTCGTTCCCGGCGCCGACCCCAGCGAGCTCGCCGGAGCGATCGCAAAGATGCGGCTCCACCCGCTCGCCGCCGTCCACGCGATCTCGCGCAGGGAGCCGTCGGGCCCCTCGAAATACACGTTCTGGCTCTGGTTGTCCGCGTCGTAGTTGGTCGTCGGCGCCGACGCCAGCGAGCCTGCGGGCGCGATCACCGAGACCTGGTCCCACCCGGCTGACGGCGTCCACGAGATCTCCTCCAACGATCCGCCGGGCCCCTCGAAATAGAGATTCTGGCTGTGGTTGTCAGGGTCGAAGTTCGTCGCCGGCGCCGACCCCAGCGAGCCCGCCGGGACGATCACAAAGATGGTGCTCCACCCGCTCGCCGCGGTCCACGCGATCTCGCGCAGGGAGCCGTCGGGCCCCTCGAAGTACACGTTCTGGCTGTGGTTCTCGGGGTCGAAGTTGGTCGCCGGCGACGACCCGAGCGAGCCCGGGGGCGCAACGGTCGACGGGCTGTCCCATCCCACCGACAGGGTCCACGAGATCTCCTTCAGCGACCCGCCCGGACCCTCGAAATACAGATTCTGGCTGTGGTTCTCGGGGTCGAAGTTGGTCGCCAGCGACGACCCGAGCGAGCCCGCCGGCAGGATCGTGAAGGTCTGGCTCCACCCGCTCGCCGCCGTCCACGCGTTCTCGTGCAGAGCGCCGTCGGGCCCGGCGAAATAGACGTTCTGACTGTGGTTGTCGGCGTCGAAGTTTGTGGCGGGGGCGTTGGCCGCCGCCGCGATCCCCGGGCATGCGGCACACACCATCGCCACCGTCAATGTCGTCAGCCGGGCACGCATCCACATTGTGGTGTGCTGAGGCGACCAGCGTCCCGGCGCACCCCGGTACGGCGGCGAAGCCTCAGCCGGCGGACGGGGTGGGGTCGGGGAACGGGGCGTCATCGTGCGAGAGCTGCTGGTCCAGCGCATCCTCCTCGGCGGCGTGCCCCTCGATGCGGATGCGGGGCAGCCTCCGATCGATCCAGTCGGGTAGCGCCCAGGTGACGGGTCCGAGGATCTCGAGCACCGCGGGCAGCAGCACGCAGCGCACGACGAGCGCGTCGAGGAACACGGCCGCGGCCAACCCGAAGCCGAACTCCTTGATCGAGCGCTGATCGCCCAGCATGAACGACAGGAAGACGCAGATCATGATCGCCGCCGCGGCGCTGATCACCTTCCCCGTGTGGGCGATTCCGTCGGCCACGGCCGCGGTCGCGTTGCGCTGGCGCACCCACTCCTCCCGTACGCGGGAGATGAGAAACACCTCGTAGTCCATGCTCAGGCCGAACACCACCGCGAACATGAGCACCGGTATCCATGGCTCGATCGGGCCCTTGCTCACCCCCAGCGCACCGGCCAGGAACCCGTTCTGGAACACGAGGACGGTCGCGCCCAGGGCGCCGCCGATGCTGAGCAGGTTCATCAGCGCCGCCTGAACCGGAATGACCAGCGAGCGGAAGATGACGAACAGCAGCAGCGCCGAGAGCACCACCACGATCCCGATGAACAACGGCAGTTTGGCCGCCAGCACGTTGGAGAAATCGATCGATCCCGCGGTGAAGCCGCCCACCAACGGCCGTTCGGCGAACGACTTCGCAAACGGTGGGAGCACGTCGTCGCGCAGATGGTTGACGAGGTCGGTGGTGGCCTGGGCCTGCGGCGCGGACGCGGGATACACCTCCATCACGGCGACCTTGCCCGACGGCGCCAGGCGCGGCGTGGTCACCGCCGCCACGTCCGGTGTCCCGGCGACCGCGGCGCGCAGCGCCGCCACCTGCGACTGCTGGCCGGGGTTCTCGAGTCGGGCGACGATCTCCAGCGGGCCATTGAAGCCGGGGCCGAAGCCGTCGGAGAGCAGGTTGAAGGCCCGGTACGTGCTGGTGCTGGACGGGTCATTGCCGGCGTCGCTTGACTCCAACCGCAGGCCCAGCACCGGGAGCAGGCACACGAGCATGACCGTGAGCGAGACCGCCGCCAGCGGCCACGGCCGCGACTGCACGACGAGGCTCCACCGCCGCCACGCCGATTCGCGGGGCGGCTCGCCGCGTGCCTCGCGGCGCCGGGCGCTGCGGGTGGGCCGCACGACCCGTTTCCCCCATGCGCCCAGCAGCGCCGGCAGCAGGGTCAGCGAGGCGATCAGGACGAGGAGGACGGCCAGCACCGAGGCGATCGCCAGCCCGTACATGAAGGTCACGCCCGTGGCGAACATGCCGAGCAGCGCGATGATGACCGTGGCCCCGGCGAGCAGGATGGCCCGGCCCGAGGTGTCCATGGCCTGCACGATCGATTTCTCGATGTCCCGGTTGTGGGCGTAGCTCTCCTTGAAGCGGGTGACGATGAACAGGGCGTAGTCGATACCGACGCCGAGCCCGATCATGACCGCGAGCTCCGGCGACACGTTGGACATGCTGGTGATGTGCGTGCCCAGACCGACGAGGGCGATGCCGGTGATCAGGCCGAGCCCGGCCGTGACCAGCGGCATCCCGGCGGCGCTGAGCGTGCCGAACGTGAGCAGCAGGATGATGAGCGCCGCCACGAAGCCGACCGCCGTAGCGGGCCCGATGTTGAAGCCCTCGGCGTTCTCGATGACCTGGCCGCCGGCGGCGAGCTTGAGCCCGGGAACCTTGACGGCGTTGACGGCGTTGAGCAGGGGCTGCCCGGTCTTGTCGGGCAACAGGTTCGCGCGCTTGTCGTAGTTGACGGTGGCGAACGCGGTCTTGCCGTCCTTTGACACCTCGACGGCCCCGGCGCTGCTGTACGGACTGATGACGCTGACGACGTGGGGCATCTTGGCGACACTCGCCAGCAGCGGCGTCACCGCTTTGCGCACCGCCGGATCGTTGACGCTGCCTGCCGCGTTGTGGATGACGATGGTGTCCACATCGCCGCTCTGGGCCTTGAACTGGTTGCCGAGCAGGTCCAGGACGCGCTGGGCCTCGGTCCCCGGAAGGCTGAAGTCGGTGGCGTATTGGCGGCCCACGGCGCCGGCGATGACCGTCGTGAGCACCGCCACAACGACCCATCCCCCGATCACCCACCGACGATGAGCGATGCACCAGCGACCCAATCTGACCATGCGAACGACTCCCCTTCAGATCCCCGTCTACCAACGCTTGCCGACCCCAATGTAGCTAGTGGCAACCGTCGGCCTGTGATCAGCCCGCAACCACGGTGAGCCCGTTTTCTGGATCGATCGGGCCGCGGCTGCGGAGAGGGCCGCGGCGCGTTGCGGGCCGCGACGCCTCGGCGCCGCGGCCCGGTCAGCGACCGCCTAACAGTTGGGACAGAGCTTGGTGCTGCCCGGCGCCAGGGTCTGGATCTTGACCGCGGGCTGGTTGTTCTTGACCATCCGGAACACGTACTCCTTGCCGATGGAGCCGGACTGGATCATCGCCACGGTGATCTGAGAGCCCACCTTGACCCGCCTGTTGGCGACGTACCGCGAGAGGTCGAGGTTGGCGCTCTTGGGCACGACGAACTTGCACTTGCGGTGCTTGCCCTTGCCCTTGCACACGCGGTGCTTGGCCAGTGCCAGGGTCCGCGCCTTGATGGGACAGCCCTTGCTGCAGGAGAGCTTCACGTGCGCCCCGCCGGGCAGGTTCTTGATCAGCATGCCGTGGACGAGCGTCGACGTCGGCCCGCCACCGAAGTCATCCCACGTCATCGTCGAGGTGATGCGCCCCAGCTTCGGGAGCACCACCGACGCCGTGGCCGCCTTCGACGACCCACCGGAGTCGGTGGCGTTGTAGACGAAGCGGTCGGTGCCCTGGGCGCCCACGTGCGTCGTATAGGTGACCTTCCCGTTTGACTGGTTGAGCTTGCCCAGCTTGCCGTTCCCGGGCTTGCTCACGATCCCGTAGCTGAACGGGTGGCCCGCGGGGCCCGTGCACTTCAGCGTGATCGTCACCCTGGTCGCGCCCGCCTTGCCTCTGGCCGTGACGTTGGAGCACTTCGGGACGGGCAGGAACGGCGTGGTGAGCGTTGCGGTGGCGATGTTGGAGATGCCCCACTGATCGCTGACGCGGTAGGTGAACGAGTCCTGGCCTGAGAAGAACGCCGCCGAGGTGTACGTGAGCTGTCCCGTGCCCGGGTTGAACCCGCTCACGGTCCCGTTGCTCGGTCCACCCAGGATCGAGAAGGCGGGATGGGCACCGAACGGAAGCGTGCACGAGAGCGAGACGGCGACCGAGCCGCCGCCCTGCGGGCCCGTCGCGGAGACGCTGTTGCACACCGGGTCGGGTGGCGCGAACACGAACGCCGCGCCGTTTCGGACGTGTCGTGCAGGCGCGCCGACCATGGCCGTCTGCCCGTCGGACGACAGCGCGACGCCGATGCCGAAGACGCCGAAACCGGTCTCGCCCGGACCGCCGTTTGAGCCTGCTGCTCGGTCCACATGCCAGCCGACCGCGTGAACAGGAACGCGGCGCCGACCGATGTTGCGAGTCGTCCTCAGCGCCGATCAGCGCAGTGTTGCCGTCCGCCGACAGCGCGACGCTGTAGCCGAAGTTGGCGTTCGGCCCGCTGCGTTGCCGGGCGATGAGCTTCGGCCTGCTGAGTCCAGGTCGCATCCCGGACCGGTGAACGACCCAGGCCGCGCCGCCCGCTCGCGTCGTTGTCATCCGGCCCGCCGATCAATCGCGGTGGTGCCATCCGTCGACAGAGCGACGAGGTACCGATCTCTGCCGCCGAGGCGTCGGAGGTGCCATCTCGTCGCGGCGTCGAGCTTCTGCCGCGGGCTCCAGGTCGATGCCGATGCGCGTGTACACGGACGACCGCTCCCGGCCCGGCGTTGTCCTGCGGGGCCGCCGATGAACGCGGTGTTGCCGTCCGCGGACAGGGCCGACCGCGGTGCCGAACCGCTCGGTTGGTGGCGTTGGGGGCCAGGTCGGCGAGATCTTCGCGCCCTGCTGGGTCCAGCGTCGTCCCCGACCGCGTGAACACCCAGGCCGCTCCGCCGCGACGCCCGCGTCGCCGGCGCCCTGGTCTCCGGGCCTCCGATCAGCGCCGTGTTGCCGTCAGCCGACAGCGAGACGCTGTGCGCCGAATCTGGCCGGCGCCGAGCTCGCCATTTGCCGTGAGCTTCTGCTGCTCGGCGTACGTCGAGCCCGAGCGGACGAACACCCACGCCGCGCCGGTGCTGGCGTGTGTGTCCATGCTCGCCGCCGATGAGTGCCGTGCTGCCGTCCGCCGACAGCGCGACGCTGCTGCCGAACTCGGCTGAGGTGCCCGCCATTGGTGGGGACGATCTTGCGCCCTAGCTGGGTCCACATCGACCGCCGGAGCGGGTGAACACCCAGGCCGCGCCCGATGCTGGAGTTGTCGATCTGATGCCGCCGATGAGCGCGGTGTTGCCATCAGACGAGATCGCGACGCTCGTCGCCGAATCGAGCTGCCGCTCCCGTTGGTCGGACATCGTCGTTGGGCACCAGCTTGCCGCCCTGCTGGACGAGCGGGTCGATCGTGACCGGGTAGCGCGCGCCGCGGTCGTTGACCGAGATGAGCACGCGGCCTGCCGACGCTCAGCGTGCTGCGGCAGGTGACGCCCGGTCGCGTCGACGGCGGTCAGGCCGCCATAGCGCGCCGCGACATCGCCCCGCGACCCGATGAGGTTCACATCGGACCCCGCGGCCTGGGCGCGCAGCGAGCCGCCGACCGCCAGCGACGAGCGTCAGGCCCTGGGCCGTCGCGCCGGCGGGACGGTGGGCCAGCGTGAAGCCCTGCTCGATGCCGAGCGGACCCGCGGTGTACCACTCACGGATGCCGGGGCGGGTCAGAGTGACGCGGTTGCCGCGGCTGCTCACGGCAGTCACGGGAGCGCCGACCAGCGAGAGCGAAAGCGTGCCGCCCGCGGTGGTCAGGGCCGGCTCGCCGGCGCGGAAGTCGGCGCGCACGCCGCCGCCGGCCAGGCGCCAGCCGGCGGCCGTACGGCGCGCCGCGAACGAGCGGCTGCCGGTGCCCAGCGTGGAAGAGATGACCGACTGGGCCTGAAGCGGCAGCGCTTGGAGCCGGCTCAGGCCGCCCGGGGTCGCGTGGGTCGCGTGGGTCGCCGGCCCACTCAGAGCGGGTAATGGCAGGTGCGTCGCGATCGCTATGGCGAGCGCAGCCAGCCCCGCGAGCCCGAGCGCTGCCAGCGCAGCGCGCACATCGAACAGCCTGATCCCCGGCATCAATGTCCCCCGGTCGTATTGGTCCTTTTTCTGATCCTGCCAGGGGGCGGCGGAAATATCCAGCCCCCTGGGTGCTAACCCGCCACACCGCGCGGGTTGCGGTGGATGCGGCGGGACCCCGTGACGGCCGAGTGCTTGCGGGCGCGGCGGCGCGGCGGCGCGCGCGGCGCGGCGGCGCGGCGCGGCGCTTGCGCGTTACGCGATGCTGTAAAGCGCGCGCCGAACTAGACCTCGAGCACGAGCTTTCCGAGGTTCTCGCCGCGGAACAGGCGCAGGAGCGTCTCGGGGAACTTCTCACCCCGGTGGCGACGTCCTCGAAGGACTTCAGCCGTCCCTCCTGCATCCAGCCCGCCATCTCCTGGGCGGCCTGGGCGTAGCGATCGGCGAAGTCGAAGACGAGGAAGCCCGTCATCGTCGCGCGGTTGACCAGCAGCGACATGTAGTTGGACGGCCCGCGCATCCCGCCCTCGGCGTTGTACTGCGAGATCGCGCCGCACAGGGGCACCCGGGCGCCACGGGCCAGGCAGGCCAGCGCGGCGTCCAGGATCTCCCCGCCGACGTTGTCGAAATAGACGTCGATCCCCTTGGGACACTGCTGGCGCAGAGCCGTCAGGACGTTGTCGGACTTGTAGTCGACGCATGCGTCGAACCCGAGCTCGTCGACGACGTGCCGGCACTTCTCCTCACCGCCCGCGATCCCCACCGCGCGGCAGCCCTTGATCTTCGCGATCTGGCCGACGACGCTGCCGACGGCCCCGGCGGCCCCGGAGACGACCACGGTCTGGCCCTCCTGGGGCTTGCCGATCTCCAGCAGGCCGAAGTACGCGGTCAGCCCCGGCATGCCCAGCGTGCCCAGGTAGACGGGAAGCGGCGCGAGCTCCGGGTCGATCTTGATCAGTCCGTCGCCATGCAGGACGGCGTGCTCCTGAATCCCCGTCACGCCCGTGACGTGGTCGCCGGGCTCGAACCCGGGGTGCTCGGACGCGAGCACCTCGCCGCAGCCGCCGGCGCGCATCACCTCGCCGATGCCGACGGGGGGAATGTAGGAGCGGGCGTCGTTCATCCAGCCCCGCATCGCCGGATCCAGCGAGAGGTACCTGATCTTGATCAGCACCTCCCCCTCCCCGGGCTCGGCGACAGGCTCCTCGGTGTGATCCCAGTCGCTCGCCTTGGGCAGCCCGACCGGGCGCGCGGCCAGGCGGACCTGGCGGTTGACGGCATCCATCGTGGTTCCTCCGAAGCTGTAGACGTGACCGGCGGTGAGCGCCAGCCTACAGCGGGTAGGACCAGAGCTGATGACCGCCGACACCGACCAGGAACGGTCCGCCCGTGCCGCGGACTACTACCGGCTCGACGAGCAGCTCACCGACGCCGAGCGCGCGATCCGCGATCGGGTCCGGGCGTTCGGCGAACAGGAGGTTCTCCCGGTCATCAACGACTACTGGGAGCGGGCCGAGTTCCCGTTCGAGCTCGTCCCCAAGCTCGCGAAGCTCGGGGTGGCCGGCACGACCATCGACGGCTACGGGTGTCCGGGAATGTCGCGGCTGGCCGCCGGCATCGTGGCACGCGAGCTCGCACGGGCCGACGGGAGCCTGAACACCTTCTTCGGCGTGCACTCCGGCCTGGCCATGGGCTCGATCGCCCTGCTGGGCTCCGACGAGCAGCGGTCCCGTTGGCTGCCGCCGATGGCGCGCCTGGAGCTGATCGGGGCCTTCGCACTCACCGAGCCCGAGCATGGCTCAGACTCCGTCTCGCTGGAGACCGAGGCGCGACGCGACGGTGACGCCTACGTCCTCAACGGCGCCAAGCGATGGATCGGCAACGCCTCGTTCGCCGACCTCGTGATCGTCTGGGCACGCGACGAGGAGGGCGACGTCGGCGCCTACGTGGTCGAGAAGGGCACGCGCCGGCTTTGACGCCTCCACCCTCATCACCGGCAAGATCGGCAAGCGCGCGGTGTGGCAGGCCGAGATCGCGCTGAGCGACGTCCGCGTCCCGGCGGAGAACCGGCTGCCCGGCGCGCAGACATTTCAGGACGCGACGCGCGTCCTGGACCAGACGCGGGGCGGCGCGGCCTGGGAGTGCGTGGGACACGCCATGGCGGGCGTCGAGGCGGCCGTGGCCTACGCCGCGCGAGCGCACGCAGTTCGGACAGCCCATCGCCGGCTTTCAGCTGGTCCAGGCCAAGCTGGCGACGATGGTGGCCGAGACCACGGCCATGCAGCTGATCTGCCTCCAGCTCGCCCGGCTGCAGGAGCAGGACGAGCTGACCGGCCCGATGGCGTCGCTGGCCAAGCTGCACAACGCGCGCAAGGCCAAGCTCGTGTGCTCGGAGGCGCGCGACATCCTGGGCGGCAACGGGCTGCTGCTGGACTACCACGTCGCCCGCCACCTCACCGACCTGGAGATCGTCGAGACCTACGAGGGCACCGACAGCGTCCAGTCCCTCATCCTCGGGCGTGACCTGACCGGCGTGTCAGCCTTCACTTAGGCGGTCGGCGGGCCCGCGGCCAGCCGGTCCTGGGCCGGCCGGCCGGAGGCCTGTCTGAGGCGGTCAGGCCACCAGCACGGCCGGCTCCAGCTCTTCGGCGATGCGGTCCACGGCCACCCGCAACGCTCCCGCCGCGAGCAGCGCATCGGTGGCACCGGCGAGCACACGGCCGAACAGGCCGCTGCCGGCGACTCCGATGCGGGCGCGCAGACTGCTGCCGCGCGCGTCGCCGATGACGCGGTAGTCGACGTCGATCCGGATCGGGCCCGTGGCGGTGAGGGCGAGATGCCCATCGTCGGCCTTGGCGACGTCGACGAGGAACTCCAGCCCGCGACCGGCAAGCTCGCCGCGCACGCGCACCCGGTCCCCGGCGCACAGCCGCTCCCGATCGCTGTCCATCACTCTGAACGGCACCGGTGACCAGCGGGCGATCGCGCCCGGCTCGGTCAGCAGTTCAAGCACGTCTTCCGGCGTGCCGTTGCAGCTCGTCTGCGTAGTCCACGTCGACATCTGGCCCCCTCTGTCCTCGCTCCTGCGCCCTCGTCGCCCTCACGCGTCTCCTGCGCCCTAGTGCGGATCTTCACATTACCGTTTCTGGCGCGCTGTGAGAAGGGGCACACAGACATCGGTGACCTGCAGGCAGCCGGACGCGCGCGTCCGGGGGAGGCCCCCGGGCGGCGGGCGGGTCCTAGTCCTTGTACGGATCGTGGATGTCGCGGCCGGCCATCGCCACGCCCATCGGCCGGAGCCGGTGGGTGACGCGGATCGACCCGGCGTGAGCCGCGAGCACCTCGGGCAGGCGCTTGTAGACCTCGGGCGCCTCGTCGGCGCCGCCGCCGACCAGCACGATGCCCTGGTCGCGCAGCCGCGCCTGGACCGCGGGCCAGTCGACGACGCCCGGCTTGACCTGCTCCTCCACCCAGACCTTGCGCACGCGGGCCTCGGGATGGTCGGGGCACACGCCGTGCGTCGGGGCACCCTCGGGTGAGCGGGCGTTGTCGATCTCGAACACTCGGTCACAGTCGCGGTGGTTGCACGCCCAGCGCTTGCGCCGGCGCACGCGCCCGGCGGCCCGCGTGCGGCTCATCACCCGGCCGGCCCCGTGGACGGTCGAGAACAGCGACTCGGTCGCGTCATCGGACGCGACGCCCTCCAGGATCACCGAGTCGTCACCCATCGACCCGCCGACGAACCCCTCCTGCCCCGGCTGTGCCGGCGTGCAGCCCTTGCGGATGACCCAGTAGGTCCGCCCGCCGTGCTCCTCGCGCCAGGCGAAGTTGTGGTGGTTGTGCACCTCGTGCACCGCGTCTGCGGACAGGACCTCGAGCACCTTGGCGACCACGACGTCCCGGCCCGCGTAGGCGTATTCGCCTGCGAGCTGCATCGCCGCGATGTAAGCGTCGCCCAGCTCGGTGCCGATCTCGAGCAGCACCGGCGGGGAGTCCATCTCGCCCTCGTGCGCGCGGCCCTCGAAGGCCAGGCCCTGGGCCAGAGCCAGGAAACCCGACGCCGTCTTGTGCCCGAACCCGCGCGAGCCGAAGTGCACACCCACCCACACGTGGCCGTCCTCGTCCTCCATGAGGTTCACGTAGTGGTTGCCCGACCCGACCGTGCCCAGCTGTGACTCGGCGACGCCGGCCAGCTTGCGCTGGGGCGCGAACTCCGCGTGGCGGATCTTGTCGAGCACCGGATGATCGACGCGCTCGCGCGCGGGCACGCCCATCCCGAACGAGATCCGCTGCGTGATCTGACCCATGATCGCGTCGACGCCGCCCAGGTCCTCCAGGTCGGCCCGGGTGAGCTGGGTCTGGACGGCCTTGTTGCCGCACCCGATGTCAAATCCAACGCCGGACGGAGAGACATACCCCTCGTAGGCGATCGCGCCGCCGATCGGCTGGCTGTAGCCCGGGTGATGGTCGGCGCACAGGACGCCGTGCTCGGCGTCGCCCGCGGCCATACACCGCTTGAGCTGCTCCAAGCTGCGCTCGTCGACCTGACCGAACGTCTTGATCTGCATCGGTGCTCACTCCTTCCTTCTGTAGTGGGTTGTAGCAGTCCGGAGGTCGCCGGCGGGCGTGCGTCACTGTCACCCGTGCCAGGGCATGGGTGACAGTGTCACTCGCTCACTGGCAGGTGAGGGCACAAAAAAGGCGACCCCTCTGGGTCGCCCTCGCTCGGCCGGTGGTGCGCCTGTCGTCAGCGCACGTGCCTCTCCGCGAGGGGGTTGAGATTGCTGCGGCCGCCAAGATCCCATGCTCGATGCGGGCACGGGCCAGCGAGCGCGACTTGCGTCGGCTGAGGCCTACCGGGGAAGTTGGGGGTCACGGAATACATCGCAACTGTTCCTGTGTCGATGGAGACTAACCCAGGTGTCAGGCAAATGCAAGTGTCCACACCGACAGCTTCGTGGGTGACACTTCGGGGCGGGCAGATGCGCCGGCGCTCGCGCCGCTGCCGGCGGCCGACAACGAGGGCCGGGATCGTCAGGTGCGTGATCGGCCCGATGGCCGTGGCGTAGAGGACGGTCCCCACCCCCACCGTGCCCCCCGAGGAGGAACCCGGTGACGAGCACCGTCCCCTCGATCGCGGTGCGCACGACGCGCATCGAGTAGCCGCGTCCCGCGATTCCGGTGCTCAGGCCGTCCCGCGGACCGGGGCCGAGCCCGGCGCCGATGTAGAAGCCGGTGGCGAACCCGTTGCCGACCACCCCGCCGACCAGCAGCGCGATCCGCACCCACAGGACGTGCGGCGGGTGCACTGCGGCCAGGATCACGTCCATGACCAGGCCGACCATGAGGGCGTTCATGACCGTCCCCACGCCTGGTCGCTGGCGCAGCGGGATCCAGCCGCACACCAGGACCAGCACGCTCGCGATCACGGCCCACGTGCCGATCCCGAGCCCGAACGTCCGCGAGAGGCCCTGGTGAAGCACGTCCCACGGGTCCAGTCCCAGCCCCGCCAGGACCATCATCGACGCGGTCACGCCGTACCCCACCAGCCCCACCAGCAACTGGGCGAAGCGGCGCGGCCGCCGGTCGGCGGGCACGGGGGCGAGCAGACGGCTCAGGGCGCGACGGCGCGGGTCATGGGAGTTAGACTGCCAGACTTGGCACCATTGAGACAGGGCCAATCCGGCGATGATGGCACCGTGGTGGCGCTGCGCCGGCTGGCCACCCCCCACCTGACGCGGCTGCTCGGCGAGTGGCGCGGAAGCGGGGTGGCCTATCCGGCCCTGGCGGCCGCGCTGCGGGCGCTGATCGTGGAGGGCCGGCTGCCGCCGTACACGCGCCTGCCCTCCGAGCGCGAGCTGGCCGTGGCGCTGGGCCTGTCGCGCAACACGGTGACCTCGGCGCTCGACGTCCTGCGCGAGCAGCGCTACCTCGCCTCCCGCCGGGGCCGGGGCAGCTGGATCACCTCCCCGCCCGCACCCGAGGGCCGCCCCGACGAGGCCGAGCCGCCCGCCGGCGACGTCATCGACCTCACCCTGGCCAACCTGCCCGCGCCGCCGGAGCTGGCGGAGCTGGCCCTCAACGCCGCCCATGCGCTGGCGCCGCGAGCTCGGCGGCCACGGCTACGAGCCGTTCGGCCTTGCCGCCACCCGGTCGCGATCGCCGGTTACCTCAGCCGGCGTGGCCTGGCCACCGACCCGGCACAGGTGCTGGTGACCCAGGGCGCCCTGCACGCCTGGGACCTCGCGCTGCGCACGTTCGCGCGTCCCGGGGACCGCGTGCTGCTGGAGACCCCCACCTACCCGGGCGCGCTGGACGCGGTCCGGGCGCACGGGTGCGTCCCCGTCGGCGTGCCCGTGGGCGCCGACGGCTGGGACATGCCGCTGCTGCGCTCCGCCCTGCGCGACGCCCGGCCGGTGCTCGGATACCTCATCCCCGACTTCCAGAACCCGACCGGCTTCTGGGCCTCGGCCGGGGACCGGGCGGCCGTGGCCAGGGCAGCGCGCGCCGCGGGGATGCTGCTGGTCAGCGACGAGAGCCTGGCCGAGCTGGTGCTCGAACCCCGCGACGTGCGCGAGCCCCACCGTTCACCGCCCTCGATGGCTGCCGGAGACCCCGGGACCGGCGTGCTGGCGCTCGGCTCGCTGTCAAAGCCCGTGTGGGGCGGGCTGCGCACCGGCTGGCTGCGGGGCGATCCGCAGCTCGTGCGCCGGCTGGCGCTCGCCCGCGCCGGCCAGGACGTCGGCAGCCCGATCCTGGACCAGCTGATGGCCATCGAGGTCCTCCGGCGTTTTGACACCCTGCTGCCCGCCCGCCGTGAGTGGCTGCGCGAGCGCCGCGACGCGCTGCTCAGCGCGGTCGCCCGCGAGCGCCCGCAGTGGCGTGTCGGGCGCCCCGCCGGCGGGATGACGCTGTGGGTCGAGCTCCCCGACACGACCACCGCCTCCGCCCTGGCGGCCCGCGGGGTGGCCCACGGCGTGCGGGTGGCGCCGGGTCCCCGCTTCGGCGTCGACGGCGGCTTCGAGCAGCGCCTGCGGCTGCCGTTCACCCAGCCGCCCGAACGCCTGGCAGAGGCGGTGCGGCGGCTCGCCGCCGCCGAGCGCGCGCTCGGCTCGCGCTCCCCCGCGCGCCCGCCCGACGTGCGCTGGGTCGCCTGACGCGGGTGCAGTGCGCCGGGTAGCCTGACACCGGTGCGCACCCGGGGCCCGGAATGGCAGGACGCGCAGGCCGTGCTCGCCCTGCTCGTCGCCCGCCACACGGCTGACATCGGGTTGCCGCTGTTCCGGCTGGAGGAGGTGCAGGACGAGTGGCGCTCGCCCGACGTCGAGCTCGGGCGTGACGCGCTGCTGATCGAGATCGACGGTGTGCTCGCCGCTTATGCGATCGTGCACCGGCCCGGGGCGTTCGCGGTGGTCGGCCCCGACCACGAGGGACGCGGGGTGGGGGCCCGCCTCCTGGAGTGGGTGGAGCAGCGCGAACGTGAGCGCGACGTCGACGCTCACCGCCAGATCGCCGCGTCGACGAACACCCGCGCCCGCGCGCTGCTCGAGGGCGCCGGCTACCGGCAGGTCCGTAGCTACTGGCGCATGGCACGACCGCTTGACCGCGGGGTCACCGCGGTCGGGCCGCCCGCGGGCGTGACCCTGCGCCGGCTGCGCCCCGAGGGCGACGGCCGGGCGCTGCACGCCCTGGACGCCGAGAGCTTCGGCTCGAGCCCCGACTACGTGCCCGAGTCATACGAGGTGTTCGTCCAGGAGCACCTGCGCGCTCACGATGTGGCCCCCGAGCTCAGCCTCGTGGCGGAGGAGGGCGCGGACATCGTGGGCTTCCTGCTCGCCCGTCGCTGGCCGCACGAGGCCTCTGGCTATGTCGACCTGCTCGCGGTCGCGCCCGGCCACCAGCGCCGCGGGATCGGCACGGCGCTGCTGACGCACGGCTTCGCCGGGTTCGCCGCGGCCGGCCTGGTCCAGGCCCAGCTCGGCGTGGCCTCCGACAACCCTCGCGGCCTGCGCGTCTACGAAGCGGCCGGGATGGGCCCGCGGTTTCGCTTCGACGTGTTCGAGCGCCCGCTCTCTTGCGCATGATCAAGAGATGTTGAATATCTGACATTCGCGTGTTCGCTCTGCGCCCATTTGTTCGAAATGGGAGAGGAGGGGTAGGCCTAGAGGTAAGCGACTGACAAGTCGAGCTTGCCCCGGAAGGGCGAAGGGAGGACGCGACATGCCAGAGACACGGGCGGGCGCCGCGAGCGGCGCAACCGACATCCGCCGGCGCGGGCTGCGGCCCATCAGCGACGGCGCCGGATCCGACGCCAACGCGGCGCAGCGGGTGCTCGCGCGGCTCGACCGGCTTGACATGTGGTCGATGCCGTTCCTCTTCGTCGGGATCATCGGCCTGGGATTCCTGTTTACGTTCTACGACGTATTCGACATCAACGTGTCGTTCATCCAGAGCTGCGTGGCGCTCAAGCCGGGGTGTACCCCGGAGAACGCGCTGAACACGATCCGGGTCCCGATCGCCCTCAACCTCGCGGGCTACGTGGCGGGCACCCTCCTGCTCAGCCCGCTCTCGGACAAGCTCGGCCGCCGCAACATGCTGCTGGTGACGATGCTGCTCACCGGCATCGGCTCGCTGTGGAACGCCCTGGCGCCCGACTACACCAACTTCGTGCTCGCCCGCGTGGTCACGGGCATGGCCGTCGGTGCCGACCTCTCGATCGTCAACACCTACATCGGCGAGGTGGCGCCCCGGCGCAACCGGGCCAAATGGACGTCGGTGATCTTTGTCAACTCCGCGCTCGGGGCCCTGCTCGGGATCTGGCTGGGACTGTTCCTCACCACCCCCTCGACGCCCTGGCCCCACGGCCTGCCCTTCGCCCAGGCGAGCGCGAGCTTTGACAACGGCTGGCGCTGGATGTACGGCATCGGCGCTGTGCTCGCGCTCATCGCCATCGTCCTGCGCGTGGAGCTGCCCGAGTCCCCCCGGTGGCTGATCGGGCACGGCCGCGTCGACGAGGCCGACCGCGTGGTCGCCGAGATGGAGGAGCGTGCCTCCCGCAAACGCCAGCTGCCCCCGGTCCCCGACGACGTCCCCACCGAGGTGCCGGCCGCCGCCGGCTACGTCTCGTTCAAACATGTGCTCGGCAACGCCACCTACGTCAAGCGCGTGCTGGTGCTCGTCGCGGTGTGGTTCTTCGCCTACGTGACGGTGTTCGCCTTCTCGGCGGGCGGCACGTCGCTGCTCACCGCGCTGCACTACCCGCCCCCGGAGGCGGGGATCATCCAGGCGGTCGGAGCCTTCGGCTTCCTGGCCTGCGCGCTGTTCGCGGTGCGCTACGCCGAGCGGCTGGAGCGCAAGCTGTGGCTGCCGATCGGCGCCTTTATCACCATCGTCGGCTCGATCCTGGTCGCCGAGGCCGGCACGAGCACCGGCGTGGCGTTCATCGGCATGGCCGTCGTCTTCTTCGGCTTCAACGTGTGGGTTCCGATGACCTATGCCCTATCGGCTGAGAGCTTCCCCACGCGCGCCAGGGTCACCGGGTTCGGGCTCGTCGACGGGGTCGGCCACCTCGGGGGCGGGATCGGGGTGCTGCTCATCGCCCCCCGGATCCCCCACATGAGCGTGCTGGGCGCGTTTCTGCTCGTCTCGGGGTTCCTCGTCGTGGCCGCCGTCATCGCCCAGTTCACGCTGAACACCCGGGCGCGGCGCTTTGAGGATGTGTCTCCGTAGCCGCGGAGCGGCCGACTAGTCCCGCAGGCGGGTGACGAGGTCGCGCAGCCGCATCGGCTCGGCCAGCAGGAAACCCTGGACGCGCTCGCACCCCATCGCCTTCAGCGACACCAGCTGCGCCTCGGTCTCGACCCCCTTGGCGGTCACCGTCGCGCCGAGCGCGGTGCCCATGCTGCTGATGGCGGCGACGACGGCGAAGCTCACGGCATCCTCGGGCAGCCCGGTGAGGAACCGGCGATCGATCTTGATGCCGTCGACCGGCCGCTCGCGGAAGCCGACGAGCGACCCGCTGCCGGCGCCGAAGTCGTCGACGGTGAGCCGGACACCGAGTGACCGCAGCTCGTCGATCGTGCGCGCGGTCAGCTCATCGCTCTGCATGAGCGCACTCTCGGTCACCTCCAGCGTGAGCAGCTCCGCCGGGAAGTCCGCGTGGGCCAGCGTCTGGTGCACGGCCTGGGCGAAGCCCGCCTTGGCCAGCTGATGCCCGGAGACGTTGACCGCGAGCTCGAGACGGCGGCCGGTGAGCTCGGCGACCCGCACCGCGGCCTCGCAGCTCTCGCGCAGCGCCCAGGCCCCGAGGGGCACGATCGTCCCCGAGTTCTCAGCCAGCGGAATGAACTCCCGGGGTGACACCTCGCCGCAGGTGGGCGAGGTCCAGCGCGTCAGCGCCTCGATGGCGACGATCTCATTGCCGCCCACGGCGAACACGGGCTGGAAGGCGAGTGTCATCTCGTGGCGGACCTCGGCCTCGCGCAACTCGCGCGTGAGCGACACCCGGCGGCGTTCGGGCAGGCCGTCGCCGTTGGCCTCGAGGAAGAAGGAGTAGCGGTCGCGGCCGGCCTGCTTGGCGCGATACATCGCGGTGTCCGCGCGCCGGACGGCCTCGCCGGCGTCCGCATCGCCGTCCAGGAGCGCGATCCCGATGCTGGCGGTGATGGTCCTGCCCTCCAGGCCCCGCAGCGGCGCGGAGGTGGCCTCGAGCAGGCGAGCCGCGAGCGCGGCGGCCTGCTCGGCGTCGGCGATCCCCTCGGCAACGGCGATGAACTCGTCGCCTCCGAAGCGCCCGACGAAGTCGTCGGCGCGTAGGGCCGGACGCAGCCGCTGGGCGACCTCGCGGATCATGTCGTCGGCCCGGTCGTGGCCCAGCGTGTCGTTGAGGGTCTTGAGTCCGTCGAGGTCGACGAACAGCGTGGCCACCTTCGACGCGCGCCCGGCGCGCTCGAGGGCCAGCTCCAGCCGCTCGAAGATCGCCTTGCGGTTGGGGAGCCCGGTCAGCGCGTCATAGCGCGCGTCGTGAATGAGCCGCTCCATCGTGCGCTGGCGCTCGATGGCGATCCCCGCCAGCCGCGCGCCATCCTGCATGAGGGCGATGTGCTCGGGCTGCGGCGCTCGCGGCTGCGGGCCGTAGAGCGCGAACGTGCCGAGGACGAGCCCGTCGGCGCCCTTGACCGGCATCGACCAGCAGTGACCGAGGTTGCAGGTCGCCGCGAACTCGCGGACCGGAGTCCACTTCGGGTCAGTCGAGAGGTCCTCGCTGATGGTGAGCTCACCGGACCATGCCGCCGATCCGCAGCTGCCGATGTTGGGCCCGATCACCACACCGTCGATGGCCTCCAGCCAGTGGGGCGGCAGCGACGGGCCGGCGCCCGGGTGCAGTGTGCTGGACTCGCGATCGAGCAGGACGACGCAGGCCATGACCGACGGCTCGTATTCCTCGATGCCCTCCACCAGTTCGTTGAGCACGTCGCGCAGCGGAGCGTCGCGCGCGATCAGGTCGTGCAGCCGGTTGTGGGAGGCCACCAGGTTGCGGACGCGGGCGGTCTCCTCGCGCGCCACGCGCAGCGCGAGCTCGGCGGCCGGCTCAGCGCCGCCGGCGCCGTTCTGACTGGGTGACAAGACCGTATCGATCACAGCCTGAGCCATCGACCGCCTCCCGGCTTATGTTGAGTAACGCGACTCCGAATGGCCGGATTCGGGGGTCTGAAGGGCCGGATTCGGGGGTCTGAAGGGCCGGATTCCCGTGGACTGGGTGCCCTCCCACCCGGCCTTGACAAGCGACATTCGGCCGACCTAAGATCGCCTCATCGGTGCGCTTCGGGAGTGCGCCGTGCAACAGCCCGGACCGGGGCTCGGAGCGTCCTGAATACGACGCTCTCAGATGAAGCGGGGGAGTCGTCTTGTTGGCGTAGCCGCCGGGCGCAGCGAACCAACCAGCGAGGAGTCCACATGGCAACGCAGAGCATGTCCGCCGACGATGTGGTGACCAACGGCGCTGAGGGCCGGGCCGAAGAGCAGGCCCGGATCGACCAGCGCGCCGGGGCGCTCAACGCTCCCCCACCCAGCCCCCACGGGGCCGGTGTCCGGGGCCTCTCCCTGGCGGGGACGTCATCGCCGTTCGGTGGCCGCTTCGGGCGGCTGTTCGGGGCGCTGCCGCCTGCCGATTTCGGCGCCACCGACACCCAGTCCCAGACGGCGCTGAAGAAGCTGGGCCGCGCGATGGTGTCCACCAAGGACGACCCCAAGGACGGCCCCGACAACGAGGAGGGCGGCGTCCCGGCCGCGTACACGTACCTCGGGCAGTTCATCGATCACGACCTCACCTTCGATCCGGTGAGCAGCCTGGCGCGCCAGAACGATCCGAACGCGCTGGTGGACTTCCGCACGCCGCGCTTTGATCTCGACGACGTCTACGGCCGGGGGCCTGACGACCAGCCCTACCTCTACGCCGGCGGGCGAACGTTCCTGCTCGGCCGCCAGCTCACCGGAGACGCGCTCGGCACGGCGCTCAACGCCCACGATCTGCCGCGCAGCGCGGGCACCGGCGGCGACCCGGACTCGCACCGGGCGATCATCGGCGACCCCCGCAACGACGAGAACGTGATCGTCTCGCAGTTCCAGGGGCTGATGCTCCGCTTCCACAACCTGCTCGCGACCAAGAACCCCGGGCTGGCGTTCGCCGATGTGCAGCGCGAGGTGCGCTTCCACTACCAGTGGGTCGTGCTCACCGATTTCCTGGCCACCGTGGTCTCGGCGGAGGTGCTGGCGGAGGTGCTCCCGCACCTGGGCAACAACACCAACGTCAGCGTCGATCCGCCCCACCTGGAGTTCTTCGCGCCCGGCGACAGCGCCTTCATGCCGCTGGAGTTCTCCGCCGCGGCCTACCGGTTCGGGCACTCCATGATCCGTCCCGGCTACCGGCTCAACGACGAGATCGCGCCGCTGCCGATCTTCGCCTTCAAGAGCGACCCGAACGGGCCGTCCCTGGGGGGCTTCACGGAATTCCCCTCCCCATGGGCGATCGATTGGGGACGGTTCGTGGACCTCGAGCCCCGGCCCTACGGCAACCCCGCCACTCCCGGCGCCGCCGGCAGCCCGGGCAACCTCCAGCGCACCCAGCTGGCCTACAAGATCGACACGTCGCTCGTCGATCCGCTCAAGGATCTGCCGTTGCGCGTCGCCAGCGACCCGCCGCCGTCGCTGCCCGAACGCAACCTGCTGCGCGGCTGGCGGCTGCGGCTCCCCAGCGGGCAGTCGGTGGCCCGGGCCATGGGCATCGTGCCGCTGGCCGACGATGCCATCAAGATCGGCAAGTTCACCGGCGATCCCGCCGACATCAAGGGCTCGATCGTCGACGTCGGCGGAGCGGCGTTCGCCGGCAACTGCCCGCTGTGGACCTACATCCTGGCCGAGACCGAGGAGGTCACGGTGGACTTCGCCACGGCGGACGGGACGCAGAGCATCTCCACCCGGCGCCTGGGCCCGGTGGGCGGACGGATCGTCGCCGAGACCTTCGCCGGGCTGCTGGCGGCCGACTCGAGCTCGTTCCTGAACATGGACCCGCTGTGGAAGCCCGATCCGGACCTCGCCGGCGCCGACGGCAGCTTCGGCCTGCGAGAGCTGATCGCGGCGGCGCTGACCGGCTGACGGGCGCGGTGACGTCGCCCGTCATCTCCGCATGTAGAAGACGGCGCCACGCGGAGGTTCAGTTGCGGCTCGATTGCGCCGATATGTGCTGAGTCGCGCCCACGGATGGGCTTTGGGGCGCCTCTCGCCCCATGCGCACACCGATCCGGCATCGTCGCGTCCTCACCATCGCCTTCACGGCGATGTGGCTCCTCGTCGCCTTTCACGGGGCGCACGCGCTGCTGGGCTTCGGTGGCGCCGGCATGGACGCGGTGACCAAGAACTGGGTCTACACCGCCGCCGAGGTGATCGCCGTCGCGATCTGCGCCGCCCGCGTCTGGGCGCGCCGCGAGTCCCGCTGGGCCTGGGGGCTCATCGCCTTCGGCCTGCTGACGTGGACCGCCGGGGACCTGGTGTGGACCCTGTGGCTCGACAACCTGGCCAACCCGCCGTTCCCGTCGATCGCCGATCCGATCTACCTGGCGATGTACCCGGCCATGTACGCGTCGCTCATGCTGCTCATCCGATCACGCCGGGGCCGCGTGCCGGCCGAGCAGTGGCTCGACGGCGGGATCGTGGCGCTGGCGCTGGCCGCGGTGGGCACCGGGCTGGTCCTCCCCACCGTGCTCCAGATCAGCCACGGCCGCCTGATCGAGGACACGGTCAACCTCGCCTATCCGCTGGGCGACCTGACGCTGCTGGTGTTCGTCGTGGTGGCGTTCGCGCTCTCGTCGTGGCGACCGGATCGGATGTGGCTGTGCCTGGGCGCGGCCATGGTGGTCGATGCCGTCGCCGATCTGCTCTTCACGTATCTGGAGGCCAAGGGAACCTACGTCACGGGCGGCATCCTGGACACCATGTGGCCGGCCGCGATGGCGCTGTTCGCGGTGGCCGCCTGGCAGCCGTCCAAGCGCCGGGCGCGCCCGAAGGTGGCCTCGGTGCAGGTCATCGTGCTGCCGCTCGCGTTCGCGGCGGTCGCGCTGGCGGTGCTCGTCGACGCCGCCTTCAGCCGCATCACGCCGACCGCGGTCGTGCTCGCGGCCGGCGCCCTGATCATCGGCATCATCCGCGCGGTCCTGACGTTCATGGAGAACGTCCGGATGCTGCGCTACAGCGCCGAGGACGCCGCGACCGACGGCCTCAGCGGACTGGGCAACCGCCGGCGGCTGATGCGCGATCTGGACGACGCCGTCGCCGACGCCGAAGAGCACCACCCCCAGACGCTCGCGTTCTTCGATCTCAACGGCTTCAAGCGCTACAACGACACCTTCGGCCACGCCGCCGGCGACGCGCTGCTGGCACGGCTCGGCGCCGCCCTGTCTGCGGCGATCGGTGACCACGGACGGGCCTACCGCCTCGGTGGCGATGAGTTCTGCCTCCTGCTCGCCGGACGGTTCTCCACCGATGACCCGCTCATCGGTGCCGCCACCGCCGCCCTCACCGAGTACGGGACCATGTTCAGCGTGAGCGCCTCGCATGGCCTGGCCATCGTCCCCGACGAGGCCGCCACCACGACCGCGTTGCTCCAGCTCGCCGACCAGCGGATGTACGCCGCCAAGGTCCGCACCAGCCGCAGCACCCCGCCGCGCACCCACGACGTGCTCATGCAGGTGCTCTGCGAGCGCACGCCCGACCTGCACTTTCACGCCCACGGCGTCGGCCAGCTCGTCCGCGACCTCGGGCGCGACTTCGGCCTCAACGCCGATCAGCTCGACGAGCTGCTGTGCGCCGCGGAGCTGCACGACGTCGGCAAGCTGGGCATCCCGGATGCCCTCCTCGACAAGCCTGGACCGCTGGACGAGGACGAGTGGCGGCTGATGCGCCAGCACACGGCGATCGGCGAGCGCATCCTCAACGCCGACCCCGTCATGCAGCCGGTGGCACGCCTGGTCCGGGCCAGCCATGAGCGCTGGGACGGGGGCGGCTATCCCGATGGGCTGGCCGGTGCCGCCATCCCGCTCGGAGCCCGCATCATCGCCGCCTGCGACGCCCTGGATGCCATGACCACTGACCGCTGCTACCACGCCGGGCGATCCCTGCCCGACGCGCTGGCGGAGCTGCGCCGGTGTGCGGGGACGCAGTTTGACCCCGACGTCGTCGCGGCGCTGTGCGCGCGGCTTGACAATCCGGACCCGCCCGCCCCGCCGTCCCCGCCGGCCTCGTCCTCAGCCCAGGGAGCGGGCGACGCGGCCGTGCTCGCGCGATGAGCAGCGACGTGCCTCAGCCATCGAGCGCCTCGGAAAGCTCGAGCCAGGATGCCTCCAGCCGGTCGCGGTCGGCCGCCAGCACGGCCAGCTCACGGGTGAGCTCGTCCAGCCGCGCAGCATCGGTGGCGGCCTCGGCCATCCCGGCCTGGAGCTCGGCGTCGCGGCGCTCGGCGCGCTGAAGCTCGCGCTCGACCCGGGCCAGCTCCTTCTGGGTGGCCCGGCGCGTGGCGCCCGGGTGCGGGCCCGGTCACGATCGACGCCATCGGTGGGTGCGGCCGAGGGCATGGAGCCGGTCGCCGCTGATGCATCGGCGGCAGCCCGCAGCTCCAGATACTGCTCGATGCCGCCGGGAAGGTGGCGCAGCCCGCCGTCGCCCATCAGCGCGAACATGTCATCGCAGACACGTTCGGCGAAGTAGCGGTCGTGGGTGACGACGACGAGCGTCCCGGGCCAGCCGTCGAGCAGGTCCTCGAGCGCCGTGAGCGTCTCGATGTCCAGATCGTTGGTGGGCTCGTCCAGCAGCAGGACGTTGGGCTCGGTGAGGAGCAGGCGCATGAGCTGCAGGCGGCGCCGCTCACCACCCGAGAGGTCGTCGGTGCGGGTGCTGAGCTTCTCCCCGCGAAAGCCGAAGCGCTCCGCGAGCGTGCCGGGCGTGAGCTCCTCCCCCGCGCTCGTCGTCGCCCGCCCGCGCACCTGCGCCAGCGCCTCGACCACGCGCAGTCCCGGCGGGAGCTCGGTGGTGTCCTGGGAGAGCTCGGCCAGCCTGACGGTGGCGCCCCGCTCGACCTCCCCCGCATCAGGGGCGCGGTCGCCGGCCAGCAGGCGGATGAGCGTCGTCTTGCCCGAGCCGTTGGCACCGACCAGCGCCACCCGCTGCCCGGGCCCGAGTCGCCACGTGACGTCCGACAGCAGCCGGCGGTCCCCGAAGGTCACCGAGACGTCGACGGCGTCGAGCACCCGATCGCCCAGCCGTGCCGTGGCGAAGCGCAGGAGCGCCACCGTGTCGCGCACGGGCGGCTCGTCGGCGATGAGCGCGTTGGCGGCGTCGATGCGGAACTTGGGCTTGGACGTCCGGGCCGGCGGGCCTCGCCGCAGCCAGGCCAGCTCCTTGCGCACGAGCTGGCGGCGCCGGTCCTCCCGAACGGCGGCCTGCCGGTCGCGCTCGGCGCGGGCGAGGATGTAGGCCGAGTAGCCGCCGTCGTACTGGTGGACCCCGCCGTCGGCCACCTCCCAGGTGTGGTCGCACACCGCGTCCAGGAACCAGCGGTCGTGGGTGATCACCGCGAGCGTCCCGCGATGGCCGGCCAGGAACGCGGCCAGCCACGCGATGCCCTCGACGTCGAGGTGGTTGGTGGGCTCGTCGAGCAGCAGCAGGTCGGGGGCGCGCAGCAATGCACGGGCGAGCATGATCCGGCGCTGCTCCCCGCCCGAGAGCCGTCCCGTTGGGGTCTCGAGCCCCTCCGCGAACCGGCTTACGGCCACGCCGCCGAGAAGGCCGTCGAGGACCTCCCGGATGGCGGCATCGCGGGCCCACTCGTGATCGGGGCGACCACCCACCAACTCGGCGCGCACGGTGCTCGTGGGCGCCAGGTCGACCCGCTGGCTCACCAGCACAGCGTTGAGCCCTGTCGTGTGCGTGGCGGCGCCGTCATCGGGCGCCTCGGCGCCGGCCAGCAGCCGCATCAGCGTCGACTTGCCCGCGCCGTTGTCGCCGACGATGCCGACGCGCTCGCCTTCGTTGATTCCCAGGGTGACGTCGTCCAGCACCGCGCGGCTGCCGTAGCCCTTGGCGACCGAGTGGAGGTTGACGAGGTTGCGTGCCGCCATCGGACAGATGTAGCGGATCAGACCGCGCGGGCACGCTCTGGCAGGATCCGGGGCATGAGCCGGATCGCGGTCATCCCGGGGGACGGCATCGGCCCCGAGGTGTGCGCGGTGGCGTTACGGGTCCTCGATGCGCTGGACGGGGCCGAGGAGGGCGCCGGATTTGCCTTCGAGACTTTTCCCTGGGGCTCGGACCACTACCTGAGCACCGGGCGGATGCTCCCCGTCGACGCGCTCGAGACGCTGGCGGGCTTCGACGCGATCCTGTTCGGCGCCGTCGGCTCCCGCGAGGTCCCCGATCACGTCACCCTGTGGGGTCTGCGCCTGGCCATCGTCCAGGGGTTCGATCAGGGGGTGAGCCTGCGCCCGGCCCGGCTGCTGCCGGGCGTGCGCGGTCCCCTGGCGGATCGCTCCCCCGACGACGTGGACATGGTGGTGGTCCGCGAGAACACCGAGGGGGAGTACTCGGGGATCGGCGGCTTCACGCGACGGGGCCTGCCCGGTGAGGTCGCGGTGCAGACCACCGTGTATTCGCATGACGGGATCGCGCGCACCGCGCGGTATGCCTTCGCGCTCGCGCGCACCCGCGCCGACCGGCATCTGACCAGCGTCACCAAGTCCAACGCCAGTCCCCACGCGAGCGTGCTGTGGGACGAGGTGGTGGCGGAGGTCGCCGCGGACTTCCCCGACGTCCGCTGGGAATCGGTGCTGGTCGACGCGGCGGCAGCGCGGCTCGTGCTCGCGCCCCAGGACTTCGACGTCATCGTCGCCTCCAACCTGCACGGCGACATCCTCTCGGACCTGACGGGTGCGCTGGCCGGGAGCCTCGGCATGGCCCCCAGCGCCAACCTGAGCCTCGACCGCTCGCGTCCGTCGATGTACGAGCCCGTCCACGGCTCGGCGTTCGATCTCGTGGGCCGCGGGCTCGCCAACCCGATCGGGATGGTGCTGTCCGCTGCGCTCATGCTCGACGACCTCGGACTGCGTGAGAGCGCGGACCGCGTGCGGCGGGCCGTGGAGTCGGCGTGCGCCGAGGGCGTGCTGACCCCCGACGTGGGCGGGCAGGCGACCACCGACGAGGTGGCCGAGGCGCTCGTCAGTAGGTTGTCGGCATGAGAATCTCTGACGCGCGGGAGCTGTGGACGCCGGCCGGGCGTGTACTGCAACACCGCCAGCTACGGGCTCCCGCCGCGTCCGGCATGGGACGCGCTCCAGGCCGCGCTCGCCGACTGGCAGGGTGGGCGCACGAGCTGGGAGCGCTGGGGCGAGAGCACCGAGGCGTCCCGCGCCGCGTTCGCGCGGCTGGTGGGCGTCGAGGCGACGCGGGTGGCCGTCGGCTCGACGGTGTCAGAGCTGGTCGGCTCGGTGGTCACCGCGCTCCCGGACGGCGCGCGCGTGGTCGTGCCCGACGTCGAGTTCACCTCGATGCTGTTCCCGCTGCTCGTCCAGAGCCGGCTGGACGTGCGCACGGTCCCGGTGGCGGAGCTGGCCGACGCGGTGGCCGCGGGTGCCGACGCGGTCGCGTTCAGCGCGGTGCAGATGAGCACCGGCGAGGTCGCCGACCTCGACGCGATCGTCGACGCGGCCGCCGCGGTCGACGCGATCACGCATCTGCGACGCCACCCAGGGACTGGGCTGGCTGCCGATCGACGCCGGCCGCTTCGACGTGCTCGTGTGCGGCGCCTACAAGTGGCTGATGTCGCCGCGCGGCACCGCCTTTCTCACCGTGTCCGACCGGCTGCTCGACCGACGCGGTCCCGCACAGCGCCGGCTGGTACGCCGGCGAGGATGTCCACTCCAGCTACTTCGGGCCGCCGCTGCGGCTGGCGTCCCGACGCCCGCCGCCTCGACGTCTCCCCGGCGTGGTTCTGCTGGGTCGGCACCCAGCCGGCGCTCGAGCTCATCGAGGAGATCGGCGTCGACGGCCATCCACGCGCACAACCTCGGCGCTCGCCAACCGCTTCCGCGCCGGGCTGGGCCTGGAGCCGTCAGACAGCGCGATCGTCTGCGCCGACGTTCCGGACGCCGCCGAGCGCCTGGGGCGGGCGGGCATCGTCGCGGCCATGCGCGGCGGGCGGCTGCGCACCTCCTGGCATGTCTACAACGACGAGGACGACGTCGACCACGTGCTCGAGGTCCTCCTTGGGTAGCGCGAGCACGGACCGGTTCGTCGTGCTCGCCTACATCATCGCTGTCTCCATGCCGCCGATCGGCCTTATTCTGGGGCTCACCCTGGCCATCCGCTACGACAAGCCCGCATCCAGGCACGGGGTCGCGGTCATCGCCGTCAGCATCGTCGCCGCGCTCGTCTGGGCCGCGATCATCGCCGGCGGCGCGCTGAACACCCCGAGCACCGACTTCTGACCCGGTGGCATGAGCACGAAGACACCCCAACTGCAGTCGACCCGCGTGCTGGTGACCGGTGGCACAAGCGGACTCGGCCGGGCCATGGCTGCCGCCCTGGTCAAGGCCGGAGCCCAGGTGGTGCTGACCAGTCGTGATCGCGCGCGCGCCAAGGCGGCCGCGGGCGCGATGGGCGCCTTTGGCGTTGAGATGGACGTCCGCGACGAGCACTCGGTCGAGGCGGGAGTCGAGGCGGCGTACGAGCGACTGGGCGGCATGGACGTGCTGGTCGCCAACGCCGGCATCGGGATGCGCACCGTCAACCCACGCTTCCTGACCCATCCGGCTGCGTTCTGGGAGATCTCGCCCGAGGGCTTTCGCGACGTGGTCGAGACCAAGGTCACCGGCTCGTTTCTCGTCGCGCGCTCGGTCGCGCCGCGCATGCTCGAGGCCGGTGGCGGCAGGATCGTGATCATCTCGATGAATGAGCAGACGATGACCCGCCGCGGGTTCGTGCCCTACGGACCGTCCGGCGCCGCAGTCGAGGCACTTGCGCGCGTCATGGCGGCCGACCTCGAAGGAACACCGGTGAGCGTGAACATCCTGCTCCCGGGTGGCGCCACCGCCACGGGCATGGTTCCCGACGAGGTCTCGGCCGAGGTGCGCGAGCGACTGCTTGACCCCGCGATCATGGGGCCGCCCATCGTGTGGCTCTGCTCTGAGGACGCCGCCGGAGTCCACAACCAGCGGATCGTCGCGACCGAGTTCAATCGCTGAGGTGCTGCTCCGCCGTCCCGTCTGCCAGCACGCTCGTGCCGAGGCTGGTGATGCTGTACACCGGGGACCGCGTGATCGACACCGAGGAGATCAGCCCGGCGTCCTCGAGCCGATCCAGCGCTCGACGCACCCGGGCCATGAGCTGCAGCGGCATGGTCTGCCCGACGCCGGGAAAGTCCCTGAGCAGGTACTCACACAGCTGCTGGGGTCGCAGACTCTGTCCGGGGGCCAAGCGCTCGGGCCCGAACCGCGGCAGGAGGTTCACGGCCAGCTCCTCGACGCTGAGCGTCTTCAGGCGGGCGATCTCCGCCTGAGCGGCGGCCTCGAGGGCGACCCTCTCTTCGCTCTTGCGAAACGGCCACATCCTCGATGAAGCATCGCGCCTGGGGCTCGGCCGTGCAATCCCGACCCCCGGCTCGCGGGCCGAGCGCGGTGGCGACGTGCGGTCACCGTCTCGGACAGGGCCTGGGACTGCGAGCCGGCGAAGTGCGCGTCACCCTGATAGGTGGCCATGATCGAGTGTGCTCCGTCCCCGGGGTCAATCCGGTCTACCCCGCCCTGATCGCGGTGAGTACGGCCATCGCGACAGTCCTCGAGCACGGATACGAACTCGTCGGCGTCCGGCGGTTGCGCCGCGGCGAATAGCCGCGGGCTCATGGTGCCCGCCGGTTATCTGCGCTGGTCAGGTTTTGGCCGTGACCGGTCGGAGGATCAAGTCGACCTCGTCGTGGCCCGGGTTGTCGAGGTACCGATGGCCGGGCTGGCAGAGGTCAAGGGCGGTGCGGCCGTGCTCGTCGCGGAGGTTGGGATCGGCTCCGTGTTCCAGTAGCCGGCGGACGCTTCGGGGTCGCCCGTTGCTGGGCCGCGAGTCGGAGTGCCTGGCGACCGAAGAGCTCATCGACCGCGTCGACGGGGGTCTGGGCGTCGATGAGTTGGTCGATCACCGAGAGCCGTTCGTGATCGGCGGCGAAGCCGAGCGCACGAATCCGAGCTTGCAGGGGAGTGTCAGGGTTCAGCCAGCCGGTGATGTCGCCGACCGCGGCAGCGCTCTCGATGCCGTGCGGCTGAGCGCCGGCCTTGACCAGCAGGTCGAGAACTTCGGTCATGCCGAACACCGCGGCGTGCATGAGCGCCGAGCCGCCGGGCACGCCGCCGGCGTCGGTCGACGCCCGCGCTTCGATGTCGGCTCCGGCCTCGATCAGCACCCGCGCGACCTCGGCGTCGCCGTAGCTGGCCGCGGTCATCAGTGGCGTTTCGCTGTCGCCGGGCAGCCCATCGACCGGCGCGCCGGCGTTGATCAGAGCGGCCGCGACGCGGCCGGTCCCCGGCAGGTCTGCAGGGAGCCCGAGTCGCTCGTGATCAAAGCCGATCATGGCGATGTAGTTGAGAGGGTTGGCGCCGAGCCTGTGATCGGTCCAGTTGACCATGGGGCTGACCGCCAGGCCAGGGTCCTCGGCCAGCAGTGACGAGAGGCGCTCGAGATCACGGCTGTTGAGGATCTCGCGGCGCTCGACCTCGCGCTTGAGCTTGGGCCAGCTGTCAAACCCGTACTCGCGTGCGATCGCCAGCTGTGCTGAGGCCAGGATCAACCGATCCGATACGGCTTGGATCCGCGCGAGCGCCTCCGCGTCCTGCGGGTGCGCGCGCGCAAGCAGGTCCTTGGCCTGGTGGCGAAGCTGCTCGAGATCAGGCCGGGCGGGCAGATAGGTCATGACGACTCCTTCGTGAGCCCGTGGTCCGCGTCGGGCCGAAAGAGATCGTCGACCGTTCTGTCCCGAACTGCGGTGGAGGTGGACTCAGTCCTTCCCGCGGACCCGGAAGCGCCCTCCGGCACTGCCGAGAAATCCTACCGGCTGGTGGCGGCCAGCTTGGCGCCGAGCGCGACGAACGAGGCGGCAAACGTCTGTCGCATCCGGCGCACGATCCGCGGCCGTGAGATGAGGTGCTCGCGGACGCCGGCGGCGAACAGCCCATAGCCGGCGAAGACGACGAGTGTCATCGCCATGAACACGCCGCTGAGCGCGAGCATCGCGCCGAGCTGGCCGCCGGCATGGCCCGGAATGAACTGCGGGAGGAAGGCGAAGAAGAACAGCGTGAGCTTCGGGTTCAGGAGGTTCACCAGGACCGCCGAGGCGATCACCTTCACCGCCGGCTTACCCGTAGACGCCTCCTCGATCGTCAAGACGCTGCGGTCGCGCCAGGTCGACCACGCCATGAACAACAGGTAGGCGACGCCGGCGAACTTGACGACCTCAAAGGCCACGCCGCTGGCGTGCAGCAGGGCCGCGGTTCCGGTCACCGCGGCCGCCAGATGGGGAACGATCCCCAGCGTGCACCCCACAGCGGCGATCAGACTCCGGCGGGCGCCTCCGGAGATGCCGGCGGAGATCGTGTACAGCGCGCCGGTGCCCGGAGTGGCGACGATCACCAGCGATGTCAGCAAAAACGCCACGCTCATCCCGACCTCCGATGGTTGCCCAACCTCCGCGCACCGTCGTCGCTGATGGATCGTATTCGATGAGATCTGCCGCTCGTACTTGGGGTGGATTGGTCGCAGGCCGTGGTTGGTGGCATTCTCCGGTGGGGATAGATGGCAGACGAGCCCCACGAGAATCTGAATTCGCCGATTTTTGAACGGTTCACAGAGCGAGCCCGCCAGGTGGTCGTCTTGGCACACGAAGACGCGCGGACTCTCAGGCACAACTACATCGGCACCGAGCACATCCTGCTCGGACTGCTACGTGAGGAGGGTCTGGCGGCCCGCGCCCTCGAGTCGCTCGACGTCACCGTGGAGCGGGTGCGCGCCCAGGTCGTGCGGATTGTCGGCTCGGGCGAGGACGTCACCTCAGGCCAGATCCCCTTCACGCCGCGCGTGAAGAAGGTGTTCGAGCTCGCGCTGCGTGAGACGCTGAGCCTGGGCCACAACTACATCGGGACCGAGCACATCCTGCTCGGCCTGGTGCGGGAGAACGAGGGCGTGGGCGCACGCATCCTGCTCGATCTCGACGCTGACCCTGAGAAGGTCCGCGACGAGGTCACCCGGATGCTGTCCGGACCTGGTGTGCGGCGCCCCGCTGCGGCCTCTGCCGAGAGCGGACCTGAGCCGGCTGTCGATCCCGGCTGGCTCGACGGTCTGCCCATGCTGCTCAAGCCGTTGGGGGAGGAGATTCGCGCGGAGCTCGGGCGGGCGCCCGACGTCGGCGATCTCCTTCTCGCCCTCCTCTGCGTGCCGGACACGCCGGCGGCTGAGGCGATGAGCGAGCTGGGCGTCGATGTCGACGAGCTGTGGGGCAGGATCGAGCGCGCCCGCTCGCGGGCACAGACTGCCCGACAAGCGCTCGCCAAACGCATGGCCGAGGTCGCCCAAGCCAAAGAGCAAGCGATCGAGGACGGTCGGTTCACCGACGCGTCCCAGCTGCGCGATCAAGAGCGCGAGCTACGCGAAGAAGCGCGGTCATATCAGCGTGCACGGCTCGAGATGGTTGGCGAGCTCCGTCGGCGCTTGGGCCTCCCTGACCAGCCCGATGGCAATTGATGAGCCGCTTGAGCGCGAGCCGCGACCGCACCCGTCACATCTCTGGTGGCTGGGTTTGTTCCGGAAGGGGCAGTCTCCGACCTGCGTAAGTACGGCGGAACGTCGGTGAGGTCAGTCGGGCGAGGTATTGCCCGGTCCACACCCGCGGCCACTTCCGGTCGCTCCCGGTGGGACGCATGCTGGGGGTATGTCACAAATCGAGGTCGTCACCGCTGCGATCGAGGACATGGCCGGCCGCCTGAGCGGCATCGGCCCCGGGACCCGCGACCTTCATGGCCAGGTCACCACGCACGCGTCGGCTGCGGCGGACACGCAGGCGCACGGGGCGGTGAGCGGACTGATGGCGCGCTGGGCCACGGCGCTGCCCCGGTTCGCCGAGGCCGGTGACCGCCTGCAGGCCGCGATGCACGGCGCCGCCCGGGCCTATGCCCAATCGGACGCCGCCGTCACCGCGGCAGCGGAGAAAGGTGAGGCGCGGTCGTGATCCCCGTGGATCCTGGTGTCGCGGCGCCGACCGGCAATCCCGACAGCCTGCTCGCGGCAGCCAGTTGGCACGAGAATCTCGCCAGCCACTTCGAGACCACCGTGACGATGCTGCAATTCACGCGCGGGTCGCTGAGCGGCGAGAACTGGTCGGGCGAGGCGGCGAGCTCCTATCAGGATCTCACCGGCCTGGTCATCGGGCACTTCACCCAGGCCGCCATGACCGCGAGCGCCGCCGCTGCGGCCCTGCGCCGCTACGGCTCAAAGCTCCTTCTGCTTCAGCAGGAGGGCGTCGCGGCCGTCAAGCAGGTCGTGCACTGGATGACCGTCCGGGCCGCGGACCAGAAGAAGCTCGAGAAGGCTCAGGCCGACGTCACGACCGCCCAGAACGCCGTGTCCGGCGCCCAGTCGTCGATCAACTCATACGTCCCTCACGGTGGCCCTGGAGTGGTGACGGCGCAAGTCAATGCGCAAGCGCAGCGGCTCCGTCAGGCGCAGGCGGCGCTCGAGACGGCTCAGACTGCCGAGCGGGCCGCTCAGAAGGCGGTCGACCACGACGACCAGCAGGTCCTCGCCTGCCAGACGAAGGCGCGGTTGATCTGGCACGAGGCACAGAACGAGGCTGCGCTGGCGACGGGGAGCCTTGAACCGCTACAGGTCCCGCCCCCGCCCCTCGCCGGCGCGCCCGCGACCTTCACCAACACGCTCGCCGATGACGCCCCATTCCTCGCCGCCAACCCGCAGTTGACGGACCCGTTCGCCAGGATCATCGCCGCCGCGAACGCCAAGAAGAACCACCTCTCGAGCTCCGACGAAAACAACGACGTCCAGACCATCCTCAATGCGCTCAACAGCGGCAAGAACCTCAATGACGTCAAGCTGAGCATCCCGCACCCCAGCGGCGGCGGTTTGTTCAGCGATATCCTCGCCGGCATCGCGGTCGGTGGGACCGAGATCATCGGCGGGGGCCCCGAGGATCCGGCCGCCGATGCGGCATCCGTCGCCGAGGTCGCCGCCATCGAGGGCACCGCGGACACCGTCGCAGCCGTCACCGCGGGCGCCGACGCCACCGACGCGGCGATCGAGGCCGACGCGGCGGCCACCGAGGCGGGTGACGCCGCCACGGGTGGCCCGGGCATCGATCGCGGCGACGGACGCGATCCGCTCGGCCGCTTTACCGGCAGCGGCGGCTACGGCGCCGACAAGGAGGCTCAGGGCCTGCAGGACTACGCCGACGTGACGGGACGTGATGCGATCCCCGACCATGTCCAAGCGAAGCTTCCCGACGGCCCGCAGGGCCGCTTCTACGACGGGCTTGCCCTCAAGCCGGACGGCACGTATGAGGGGATCGAGGTCAAGAGCGGCACCGCTGCGCGTAATGCCGCGCAGCGGTCCTTCGACGGCAAGGTCAGCTCGTCCAATCCGGCCACTGCTACCTTGGGCGGCACGGTGATCAAGATCACCTCAGTGCGCGTCATCACGGTCCCCTGATGCCCGACGTCACCCACGCTATTACGATCGACGGCCACACCTCGATGGAGGCCGCACCGTACGACTCGACGGTCGAGGCGGCGATCGAGCGAGCCGTCCGGATGCTCGACGGCGGCCGCCACTTCGCTGTCAGCCTGTGGGCGCTGCCACCGGGGACGCCGATCGACCTGGTCAAACGCGACGAGTGGCCGCAGGAGTACATCCAGGCCGCCGGGGAGGACGGCCGGCGGCTCACCGCCGAGCTGCGGCAGCGCGATGAGGCCGGCGGCTACGAGCAGTTCGTGATCGGACGCTCCGATACGGACTCGGAGGCGCTCACCGAGATAATCTCCTGGTCGGGTGGAAGCTCTGCCGTGACGCCGAGCGAGGTGCTCACGACCGATGAGGTCGTCGATCTGTTTGTCACCTACTACCACACTGGTACCGTGCCGCCGGCGTTCTCACGCCGCCCGCTCGCCGCGCCCACCCGGCAGTAGCGCGCTGCTCAGCGCACCGGTTGCCCGGGGGTGATCGGACGGTCAAGTGGAGAGGTGACCCTGACAATTTCCTTGATATGACCCACTCCTTCGTCCCGGATGACTACGTCGTCCCGCTGACTCTCACCGGTCCGGGCTTCCGCCTGGAGCCGCTCGGACCCCAGCACAACGACGCCGACCACCGTGCCTGGATGTCGAGCATCGAGCACATCCGCGCCACCCCGGGTTTTTCGACCCGGCGATGGCCACCCGCTGAGGGAATGTCAGTGGATGAGAACCTCCGCGACCTGCGACGGCATGCCGACGACTTCGAGCAGCGAGTCGGCTTCACGTACTCCGTCCTCGATGATGAAGACGTCGTTGTCGGCTGCGTCTACATCTACCCGTCGCGGACAGACCCCGACATCACCGAGGTGCGATCCTGGGTCACCGCAAGTCGGGCGGAACTGGACTCCGTGTTGCACGAGTCCGTCGACAGCTGGCTCGCCGCCGACTGGCCGTTCACAGACGTCAGATACCGCAACCGCGGCTAGTTCGTGACCTGCAGACGATCTACCGGAGCCAGCCGGGTAGATCGCCAAGTTTGGGGGTGCGTTCACTGACGATTGTGCCGAGCGCGGCCTCGAGTGCCTCCAGCTGAGCTTCACCCAGCAGCTCTGCAATCTCGGCGTGGATCCGTCCAAAGATCTGAGCACTCAGGGCGAGCATCTCGTCACCGAGCGCGGCGCGCTTGACCAGCGCTGCGCGTTGGTCTTGGGGGTGGGCGACGCGGTGAACGTACCCGAGGCTCTCCAGGCTCGCGACCGTCTTGGCTGCTGCTTGCTTGGTGACCCCGAGCCGGCGTCCGAGTTCCGAGACGGTGACGCCGTCTCGTCCAACGGCCTGCAGCGCGAAGCCATGGACGGGGCGGGCTGCGGGATGACCAGCGTCGGCGAGCTGATCGTGGAGGTCGTCAACGATCGCTCGAAACGCCCCGGCCAGCAGCAGAGGCAATTCCCAACCGCGTTCGGCGGACATTGATGGTGATCGTGACGGGTCTTGGCGGTTTCGACAACCAGGTGTACGATATCGCCAACCTGGTTGTCGAAAGGAGCAGCATCATGCAACGCCTCATCAAACGAGCCGACGCGCGCACGACAGTCACGCCGAACGCCACGATGACGACCCTCGCATCACCCACCCTAGGTGCTACCAGCGGCCGCTCGTTATGGCTGGTCGACATGACCGCCGGTGCCACAGGCCCGACACATGTCTTCGACACCGAACAGATCTGGACGCTGATCGACGGCGACAGCGTGATCGAGATCGAGGGCATCACCCACGCGCTCGACGCCGGCGACACGCTCGTGATTCCCGCCGGGGCCCAGCGCCAGGTGCGCGCCACCACTGCCTGCCGAATGCTGGTAACAGGCGACGCGACCGCCACCGCCAGCGTCCCGGGCGAGTCTGAGTCTCGCGGGACACCAGCCTGGATCTCATAGCAACGCCTCAGCCCACATCGCAGTTCGCAGGCAAGTCTCAGCTGACTCCTCCTCGAGGAGGACCCCCGCGGATCCCCCTCCTCCTCGAGGAGGACCCCCAGGTCGTCGGGGAGTGCCATGACGAACGCGACGTTCCGACGACGACGCCGCGCTCGGCCGGACCTAGCGTGGGGACACCCCGAAACCCCACAGGAGGTCCCGTCCCATGAGCACCTTCGCACCCCCCGCCCCGCTACCCGCCGTGACCGATGCTTGCCCTGAGCAAAGCGCGGTCCCGCGGCCGGTCCGCCAGCTCTCCGCCGCCGGCGTCGCCGGCGTCTGGGCCGCGGCGGCCGTGCCGATGGGCCTGCTCAGCTGGGTCGTCGCGCCGCGGCTCGCCGACGGCCTCAGCGGCCCGGCACCGCTCGTGCAGGCCCTGATCATCACGCTCACCGTCGGCCTCATCTGGCAGTTCGCCCTCGTCGTCGGCCTTGTCTACCGCGAGCAGCGCACCCTGCGCTGGTCGGTGGTCCGCGAGGTGCTCTGGCTGCGCTCGCCGCGCGACCCGCGCAGCGGACGGCGCGGCGGCCGCGGCTGGCTGATCCTGCCGGGCCTCCTCGTCGCCTCCGCCCTGACGAACCTGCTCGTGCCGACGCTCCCGCACCCGGACGGCCGCGACTTCGGCCTGGTCCTCAACTCGCACGCCGGTCATGCGTTCTTCTCCGGCGCGTGGGGCTGGTTCGCTCTGACCGCGGTGATGATGGTGTTCAACACCGTGCTGGGCGAGGAGCTGCTGTTCCGAGGCTATCTGCTCCCGCGCATGAACCGCACGTTCGGCCGGTTCGACTGGCTTGCCAATGGCGTGATCTTCGCCGCCTATCACCTGCACGAGCCCTGGGTCATTCCGAGCGCCCTGTGCGACGCCTTCGTCCTCGCCCTCCCCGCTAAGCGGCGCCGGAGCGCCCTGCTGGCGATCATCGTCCACAGCGCGCAGACGGTGTTCTTCCTGGTCATCCTGCTGGGGCTGGTGCTCGGGAAAGCGGGAAGGTAGGACGTCGCGGCCGACCTCGTCGCCAACCGCGACGAGGTCGGCCCGGCGGCCCAGACCCAGCCTCGGGCCAATACGCCCGGTGCCTGGTCCCCAGCCAGCCGGGATGACCGGCCAGGCTGAGGAGCAGGCCCCCCAACCACCGCAGGAGGAGCGACCCCATGAGGCTCGCCACCACCCACACCTACCAGACACCGACCGTGCGCGAGCGCGTGCGCTGCGGGCACCGGGTCCACGTCGGACCGTGCGCCAGCTGCCAGCAGGAGGCCTGCGATCGCCAGAACGCCCAGCTGGCCGACGCGGTCGCCGCCGGGTTCGCCTGGCTCATGCGACAGCAAGAGACCAGGGCATAGCGGCAACAGGCCGCGCTCATAGCCGCCGACGCGCCCAGGAGGCCGCGTCGAGGGCGAGAGCCCGCAACAGCCCCCAACCGAAGGAGGCCGCCCAACTCCGGCTGGCCGGATGAGGTGCACGATGCAGGTCTGCCCCTGGAGGCGGAAAGGCCGCTTGGATCGCCTCAGGGCGGCCGGTGGGACCGTCGATACAGCAGATCAGGATGTCTCTGAGTCCGCGGTGGCGCAGCGCGTTGAGCACCTGCATCCAGAACTTCGCGGCCAACGTCACTTGAAACCACAGCCCGAGCGCCTCGCGCGAGCCGTCCATCGCGATCGCCAGCGCCAGGTAGCACGCCTTGCGCTGCTCGCGACCCGCCGTCACGGATCTTGTGCTCCAGGCGGTCCAGCAACACCTCGGGATAGACGTCCTCTAACGGCCGGCTCTGCCACGCGCGTGCGTCGTCCATGACGGCGTCGGTGACCCGCGAGATCAGATCGCGTTCCACCGAGACGCCGTAGAGCTCGCGCAGGTGCGCCTCGATATCGCGGGTGGACATCCCTCGCGCGTAGAGCGCCAGGAGCCGCTCGTCAACCCCTCAAACCGTCGCTGGCGATCGGAACTGCCGGGGCCGGCGGGGAGGGGAACGGCGCAGTCGCGCTTGCGGGTCGCCTGTGAGGCTTAGGTGGGCGTGGCTGCCGGTACGAGCCCGGTCTGGTATGCGAGCACGACGGCTTGGACGCGGTCGCGGAGGCCGAGTTTCTGGAGGATGTGCGTGACGTGGGTCTTGACGGTCGTCTCGCTGATGTAGAGCTCCGCGCCGATCTCTGCGTTGGACAGGCCGCGGGCGATGAGCCGGAGGATGTCTTGCTCGCGTGCGGTGAGCTCGTCGAGTTCTTTCGGCGGCTCGTGGCGAGGGATGCGGGTGAATTGGTTGATCACGCGTTTGGTGATCGCGGGTGAGAGAAGCGCGTCTCCAGCGGCGACGGTGCGGACCGCCTCGATCAGCTGTTCGGGGGGGTCGTCTTTGAGCACGAATCCGCTCGCGCCGGCGCTGAGGGCTTCGTAGACGTATTCGTCGAGTCCGAAGGTGGTGAGGATCAGGATCCGCGCGGTGTTGTCGGTGGCAAGGATCCGGCGGGTGGCCTGGAGCCCGTCGAGCTCCGGCATGCGGATGTCCATCAGGATCACGGTCGGGTCAAACCGCGCCGCCTTGGCCACCGCTTCCAGTCCGTTGCTTGCTTCGGCGACGACCTCCATGCCTTGTTCGCGGGAGAGCAGCATTCGGAAGCCGGCGCGGACCATGGACTGGTCGTCGGCGATGAGGACTCGGATCGTCATGGCCGGTCTGGGGTGAGTGGGAGGCGGGTGCTGAGCGTGAACCCGCCGCCGTTTGTCGTGCCTGCGGTCATCTCGCCCCCGTAGAGTTTGACGCGCTCGCGGATTCCGATCAGCCCGTGGCCGTGGCCGTGGCCGTGCGCTCGGCGTCGCGCCGGTGCCGTCGTCGTGCACTTCGATGCCTACCGCGTTCGGCGCATACCGGACGGTGACCTCCGCGTGGGAGGCGCGGGCGTGCTTGAGCGCGTTGGTGAGGCCCTCCTGCACGATCCGATAGGCGGAGAGGTCGATTCCTGGCGGGAGCGGGAAACGCTCCCCGGCGACGTGCAGCTCGACGGGCAGCCCGGCGCGGTCGATCTCCTTGATCAACGAGTCGAGGCCGTCAAGGCCGGGCTGAGGCGCGAGCTCTAGGCCGTCGCCGTCACGACGCATCACACTGAGCAGACGGCGCATCTCCGCCAGCGCGCCGCGCCCGGCCTGCTCGACACCCCTGAGGGCGTCGCGATCCTCGGCCATCGCGTCGGGGAGCTGGTGCCTGACAGCGCCGACTTGCAGCACCATCACGCTGACGGCGTGCGCGACGATGTCGTGCAGCTCGCGCGCGATCCGCGCGCGCTCCTCGGCCACGGCGACGCGGGTCGCTGCATCGCGCTCCTGCTCGGCCTGTGTCGCACGTGAGTCCGCCACCTCGGCCTGCTCGGCCCGCGCGCGGACGGCAAGGCCTGCAACCCAGGCGACGGCGAAGTCGACGGGAATGAAGACGAGCTGGCTGACTGAGTGTCCGGGGATGTTGTAGATGAGGGTCGCCGTAGCGCCGATGACGACCGCCAGGCCGACGCCCGCCTGGCGGAGGTCGCGGCGGTTCCCGAGCAGGAATGCGGTCGCCAGCCCGATCGGGAAGAGGGACTCGGGGTACGGGATCAGCAGCGGGTCGACGAACGAGATTCCCGCGGCCAAAAGCCAGTACGCCGCCGGTCCCGCGAACGGAAACCACCGCCGCGCGAAGATCGGTAGCACCAGGATCGCGAGCGCGGGAAGGCAGAACCACAACGTCGTTGTCGGAGCGCCGGGCGAGCCGCGTCCGAGCACCACGTCAAGGATCGCCACGATCGCCAGGAGCGCGATCAGCAGGTCGAACCAGTACGTGCGGGCGAGATGTTCGATCCGGCGCACGTGGTGAACGTACTCCACCCCCGCGGTCCCCGCCTCCTACCTAGGTAGGAGTCGAAATCGTCGGAGGGTAGGAGCCGCAATCCGGCCTGGCGACGATGCCGATCTCGCGATCGCACCTTAGGTTCGTCGCATGGCACAACGAGGGACCGCACGCGAGGCGCGACCGAGCGCCGCCGGCCCGGCTAGGAGGAACTTCATGCTCAACTCGATTCTCCGCACTTCCGAGGCGGTCACCTCGACTCAGGCAGTTGCCTTGCGTGAGGTGCGCAAGGTGTACGGCCGGGGCGACGGATCGGTCGTCGCTCTCGACGGGGTCACGGTCGGCCTCGCGCGCGGATCATTCACCGCCTTGATGGGCCCGTCGGGCTCGGGCAAGAGCACGTTCCTGAACGTGGCGGCGGGACTCGACCGGCCGACGTCGGGCACGGTCACGCTCGCCGATACCGAGCTGGCGGGACTGAGCGAGCGGCGGCTGACGATCCTGAGGCGCGAGCGGATCGGGTTCGTCTTTCAGGCCTTCAACCTGCTGCCCTCGCTCACCGTGGCTCAGAACATCGGCCTGCCGCTGCGCCTCGACGGTCACCGTCCGCGGCGCTCGACGGTGCGCGAGGTCGCGGCGCGCGTGGGCCTGGAGAAGCGGCTGCGCGACCGTCCCTCGCAGCTCTCAGGCGGACAGCAGCAGCGCGTCGCGATCGCCCGGGCGCTCGTCACCCGGCCCGAGGTCGTGTTCGCCGACGAGCCGACCGGAGCGCTCGACACCCGCACCGGACGCGGGGTGCTCGCGCTGTTGCGCGACATCGTCGACCAAGACCGCCGCACCGTGGTGATGGTCACCCATGACCCCGTGGCCGCGGCGTACGCCGACCACGTGATCGTGCTCGCCGACGGACGCGTGGCCGCGACGCTCGAGGCTCCCAGCGCCGACGACGTCGCCGAACAGCTCGCGCATCTGGGGGGCTGAGCCATGCTGCGTCTATCCATCCTCAGCGCCCGCGGCCGCCTCGGCACGTTCACCGGCGCCCTGATCGCCCTCTTCGCCGCGTCCGTGCTCGCGATGGCCTGGGGCATGCAACTCGAATCGATGCTCCGCACCCATCCGCCCGTCGAGCGGTACGCCGGCGCCGCGGCGGTCGTGGCCGGACAACAGAACGTCGGCGCCGACCACGACGTCCAGCTCACCGAACGCGCGCGGGTCAGCACCGCGCTCACCGCTCGCCTGGCAGGGCTGCCCGGCGTCCGGGCCGCGATCGGCGACGTGTCGGTGCCTGCCCGGCTCGGCGACCGCGCCGCCGTTGCCCATGGGTGGTCAAGCGCCGCGCTCACCCCCTACGTGCTGAGCGCCGGACGCCCACCCGCCCGACCCGACGAAGTAGTCACCGGCTATCCCGCCGCGCTCGGCGCACGGCTGCCGCTCGCATCGACCGCGCGCACGCGCATGGTCACCGTGGTCGGCGTCGCCCGCCCCCGCCATCCCGTCACCCAGCAGAGCGCGATCTTCCTCACCGACGCCGAGGCAACCGCGCTGACCGGCCACGCCGGGCGAGTCGACGCGATCGGCCTGCTCGCCGGGCCCGGCTTTGACATCAACCGCGTGCGCGCCGCCGCTTCGGGAGCACAGGTGCTCACCGGCGCGGCCCGCGGGCAGGGCGAATACCCCGAGCTCGAGGCGACCCGCACCACTCTTATCCCCGTCACAGCGGCCTTCGGCGGACTCGCGCTGTTCATCGCCATGTTCGTCGTGGCCAGCACGCTAAGCCTCTCAATCCAGCAGCGCGAGCGCGAAATCGCGCTGCTCAGGGCGGTGGCCGCCACGCCCGGGCAGATCCGCCGCATGATCGCCTTGGAAGCGGCGATCATCGCCCTGATCGGCTCCGCCGCCGGGCTCTGGCCCGGGATCGTGCTCGGCCGCACGCTCGCACACGGGCTCGTGCGCCACGGCATCGCCCCGCCGAACTTCACCCTCAACTACGACTGGCTCCCCGCCGCCGCCGTGATCGGCTGCGCGATCGCCACCTCGCTGCTCGCCGTCCTGGCCGCCGGACGGCGCGCCGCCAAAGTGCCGCCAACCCTCGCGCTCACCGACGCCACGGTCGAGCCGCGGCTGCTCGGCCCGGGGCGGATCATCGGCGGGCTGCTCGCGCTCGCCGGCGCCGTGCCGCTGTTCACCGTGTCGGTCACCACCAGCACGCCCCAGACCGCCGCGGCGACAGCGGAAATGACCGCGATCTTCCTCGTCGTGGCGGTCGGCTTCCTGGGACCGATCTTCGCGTTCGTGGTCGCTCGGCTGCTGGCGCCGGCGCTCGGCGCGATCTCGCCGGTCGGCGGCTTCCTGGCCTCCGCCAACCTGCGCACCGCCACCCGGCGCTTCTCCTCGGCCAGCACCCCACTGGTGCTCAGCGTCGCGATGAGCTGCACGCTGCTGTTCAGCACGACCACCATCGAGCACGCCATCACCAAGCAAAGGCACGCTGGGCTGACCGGCCAGCTCGCCCTCACCACCACCGGTCCGGGACTGCCCACCGCAGCGCTGAGCGACGCGCGCGCCACCCCCGGAGTACGCTCGGCCGTCGCGCTCACCTCGACCACGCTCGGCCCCAGCCTGCAAGACTCCGGCGATACCCTACCCGCCCAGATCCTCGCCGGCGGGCAGGGCGGCGGCCTCGACGTCGGCGTCACCGCCGGATCCCTCAACGCCCTGCACGGCAACACGATCGCGCTCGGGCGCCACCGCGCCAACGCCGCCCATGCCCACATCGGCGAACGCGTCCAGATCATGCTCGGCGACGGCACGCTCGCCCACGCTACCGTCGTCGCGATCTACAGCCGCGACCTGGCCTTCGGAGACGCTCTGCTCTCCCCCGAGCTCGTCGCCGGCCACCAAACGATCCCGCTGCTCGGGACGATCCTCATCCAAACGGGCCACCCCGCCGCGGTCGCCCGGCGCCTCCACGCCCTCGCTACCCGGTATCCCGGACTGAAGATCAGCAACCGCGCGACGCTCGCCACCGCCACCGCCACCGAGGACGAGATGAACCGCTGGTTCGGCCCACAGTTCGTCGCCGAGATCTTCGCCTTCACATCAATCGCGGTACTCAGCACGCTCATCATGATCGGGCTCCGGCGCCGCCGCGAGCTCGGGCTCCTGCGGCTCGTCGGCGCGACCCCCCGCCAAGTCCGATCGATGGCGCGCTGGGAGGCAGCGCTGATCATCACCATCGGACTTGGCATCGGCCTGGCGATCGCCGCCACCGCGCTGCTACCACTCAGCCGGGCGCTCAACGGCGGCCTGCCATACATACCCGCGACACCATTCGCCGCGATCCTCGGCATCTCCGCGCTCCTGGCCGTTGTGGCCCTTGCGCTGCCAACCAGACGAGCGCTCCGCACGCGGCCCGTTGAGGCGATCGGGGCGCGAGAGTAGACCTCCGCGCCCCACAGCATCGCCGAGCCGGTCAGGGCCATTCCTCCCCCCGGACGCGTCGGTGAAGCTCGAGGACCGAAGGCGCCCGTCGAGTGCTGTCCCGGCTCTACTAGCGCTTGCGGTGCAGCGTCGTCGTGCGGTGCAGGACCGTGCGGCGATGACCGGCGCTGGTCAGAGTGATCGTGATCTGCACCTTGAGCGAGCGCTTAGCGGCCAGCAGCGTCTTTGATGCCTTGCTCAGCTTCAGGACGACCGTCTTTGACCTGCCCGCCGTGAGCGAGAACTTCACCGATCCCAGCGACACCTTGCGGGCCTTGTGCTTGACGGTTGTCACCGCATAGGTGTTGACCGTCTGGCCGGTGATCGTGCCGGTGCACGTCTGCGCAGAGCGCAGCCGGAACTTCACCGCCGAGCCGCCCGGCTGAACGGCGGCGCTGAAAGAGCGCAGCGTGACCGCCGGCTTGCCGGTGGTTGTGGTCGGCCCCGACCCCGTCGTGGTTGTGCCACTACCGGCCAGCGCCGTCAGGTGATCGTGCACCGCGGTGCCGTTCGGGGCGAGCGGCGTGCCGTCGTAGGAGCTGACCAGCCCGTGCCGGTCGCACGCGTCGTCGCCCGGCTGGGGCGGGTCGTCCACGAGCCATACCCAGGCCAAGTAGCTGACACCGCTGGTGTCGGCCCAGTTCATGTAGCGATCATCGAACGTGCTCGCCCCTGGATTCGCGTTGCATCCGGCCGCGAGGTAGTTGTCCTCGGCGAACTCGCCGGTGATCACCGGCACGTGGGCGGCGACCGACTTGACCGTGTTGTCCCAACAGGTCTGGTTGTCGCAGCCCTTGCCCTGGTAGTTATGGAACGACGCCGCCTCCTGGTTGAGCGGATCGTCGGGCGCGTGCTGCATCCAGCCCTGACCGCCGCCGTTGGCGTCGTTGGTGTCACCGAGGTCGTCGGCGTAGTCGAGACCACCGACCACGATTGGTTGGGTGGCGCCCACGTTGCGGATGTCGGTCAACAGCGTCTGCAGGCCGACGATCTGGTAGCGCGTCGTCGGATTGCCGTTGGCGTCGTAGGCCTGCGTGAAGCAGGGAACCGGCGGAGCGCCGCCACCGACGGCGTCCGGCTTGGTCCCGGTCTGCCAGCAGCCCCAGGTGACCGCGTCCGCCGCATTCGCGTCGTCTCCCGACCGCCGATCGGTCGGGTCAAACGGCTCGTTGAAGAGGTCGAACACGACCGCCGGGTTGGACTTGAACGCGGTGGCGACCGAGGTCCAGAACGCCGGCGAGTGGTCCATGTCGGGCATCGGCTGCTGCTCCAGCGCGGTCTGGCTGCCGGGCGCGGTCCAGTGCAGGTCGAGGATCGCGTAGATCCCGTGTGCGTTGAGATCCGAGACGAAGCTTTCAATCTCCTGCTGGTAGCCGGCACCCCCGTACGGATCGCCCGCTGGGAGGTTCGTGTTCAGCCAGCAGTCCTCGTTGAGCGGTATCCGGACCGCATTGGCGCCCCACGCGGCGATCGCTGCCGCGGTGGCGTCGGTGTAGTCCCCGTCGTCGTAGCCGAAGTTCTCGGCACAGGCGTACTCGGAACTGGAGACGTTGACTCCGCGCAGCTGGATCGTCTGGCCGGCGCCGTTGAGGCCGTTGACGAAGTGATTGCCGGAGACCGAGATCTCAAGGGGCGTCTGCGCGGCCTTGCCCGAAGCTCCTCCGAGCAGGGAGATACATACCGCCGCTGCGATCCCCAGAAAGGCCGGCGTCAGCCAGCGAAGTCCTTGTCTATGCCCCAACCCGGTATGCCCTCGGCCGCGCATGGTACGGGATAGGGACCCCCGCCGTCCACCGCTATGCAGCTCAACGGCCGAGCAGGCTCCGGGCGCGGCTGCCGACGAGCAGCGCGTCGACGGCCACCAGCGAGAACTCGGCCGCGAGATTCAGACCGCCGAGGACGTCGACCACGCGCATGATGGGGACCGCCGACATGCATTCGGCGCTTGTTCCCACAGGTCGCTGCCGGGCCCGAGGCAATTCCTGTCTGTCGCGATCCCTTATCGCGTGAATCGATTCGCCCGGGCTCAGGTGGGACGGACCCGCCGCCCCGACGCGTTGAGCGTGATCGCTCTTCGCGCCTTACGATCGTCCGCCACGTTTGTTGGCGGCCGGCCTTTTGCCTAGGCGCGGGGTTCCTCGTGATGACGTCAGCCACCGTGCTCCTGCGGCGGGCTTGCAGGGTATCTGGGTGATCTGCGCGGCGGGGCTTGTCTTTGGCTCGGGGGAGGTGGGCTGCCGCGATTACCAGGCGACGGCGCCGAGCGAAAGACGCGTATTGCTCGTAGAGCTCCTTGAGGGAGGTGGACGCAGGAGGCGGTCATCGGTGCCGGTGGGGCGGGAACATGAACGAAGACGATGACCGGGCGTGATTGGCTGGTTCCACACCAGTGCAGCTTCGGTGGCCGTCCGACAAGGTCCCACGCAGTGGGCGCGGGAACGACCGCGAGGTCAGAGCCGTCGCCCAGCCAGCCGATCGCTGCGGTGAGCAGGTCGGCGGCGCTGCCGAGTTGACGGAGCGCATCCTGCGCGTCTGACCCGTGGTGAGGTCACGGACTGCAAGTCCGTTGGGCGAGGCAGCGTACGCGAGGCGGGTCCCGTCGTCGCTGAGGGCCGGTTGTGCGCCATCAGCGATAAACGACGCAGAGCGCCGCAACGCGATCAACACACCAGCAGAATTTCGGGCCGGCCATTCCTATTGCCTCCCAGCCACTACGGCTCAGCCGCCGGCGCGTCACTAGCTTCCGTCGTGAGCGGTATCCCCTGATCCGCACGGCGGCTGATTACACCACGCGGTTGCGTTGTAGGCGGATGACTGAATTTCGCGCGCCAAGCGATCGTCGGGCCAGTCGCTGTCTGGTGGGTCACCGTGTAGGCATCACCCGCGGCAGCGGTAGCCCCAGATCCCGTTCGGGGAGGAGAGAGGTCTCGTTTTCAGTTGGTTTGTGATGTGAGAGGATCGTCTCGGTGTTGGGGGCGTTTACCGATCAGGCGCACAATCTGATCCTGTTGGCTGAGGATGAAGCGCGGATGCTCGGCCGTCGGGTGGTTGAACCTGAGGATTTGCTGCTGGCGCTCACCCGCCATGGCAACGTCCGTAGGCTCATGGCCGAGCGGGGCGTCACCGGCAGTGACGTCTACGCGGTGATCGTTCGGTCATCACCGGTGGGTGACGACCTGGTGCTTGGGGCCGTCCCACGCTCGCGTGAGACCGCCGCGGTGCTCGAGCGCGCGGTTGACATCGCCGCCGAGCGGGGCGTGCTGGGCCCCAGCAGCGAACACCTGCTGCTGGCGGTCAGTGAGCGTGAGGGACCGGCCGGGGTTCTCCTCGACGTCGGGATCGCGGATCCGGTTGCGCTGGTCGACGGCATGGCGGGTGACCGCCCGGCGGTGAGCGACGAGCAACTCAAGCAGTACTTGCTGCGTGCAGGGTCTCGCTCATCAGCACCACAGCCGGGCCCGGTCGCGCCCGTGTTCGAGCGCTACACCGCCGAGGCCCAGCGTGCCGTACACGCCGCGATCGAGGTTGCCTCACTGCTTGAGCATCATTACGTCCAGCCGCTGCATCTGCTGCTGGGCTGCCTGCACGTTCCCTCCAGCCTGGCCGCCACCACCATTGAGGCCGAGATCGCCTCGAGCGACATGGGCATGGTCGGGGAGGCGATGGAGCGCGCACGGATGTACGGGCCCAACCCCGCCCACCAAGCGACCGGAATCTTCACCGACCGCGCCCGCCGGATCCTCGCCCAGGACGCACTCTCCTACGCCTACCGCCACGACCACCCCTACATCAGCACCGGACATCTCCTGCTCGCCACCCTCGACGCCGACGACCGGGCGATCAAGCGCATCCTCGCCACCGGCATCATGGGCTCCGGCGCGATGCTCGACCGCCTCGCTCGCTCAGTGGTTCGGGCACTACCCGGCGACGAGCGATCCACCGGTCGCGTCGACGGCGGCGGCGTGATCGCCCTTGACCTCCTGATCGGCACCCTCACCACCTGGTTCGCGAATGAGCTGCCCCGGGGATGGACGATCTGGGGAAGCGGACGCAGCGGGGGAATGCGCCTCAAAGTTCCCGACTCACGCTCAGAGGAGGACTTCGCGATCGACCTCAGCTACATCGTGGCGTCAGCCCGATCAGGCCGCCAGCGCATCCTCGAGGTCACTCATGCCGCGCTGGCAGGTATCCAAAGCGCCGTACGCACGACCACCGCCGCCGCATGGCCAGGACAGGGCTCCGATGCGGCTCCCGAACCACATGCCGAGATCGCCGGCGACGCCATCAATCCCACGCTACGGCTCTACTACGGACCATCACACGCACCCGCCCTCGAACTCACACCACCCATGCTGCTCAACATGGTGCTCTACCACCCAGCGTGAAGCACGCGTGATGGTTTCTCGCGCCATGCGATCGTACGGAGCGTCGATCGCGAGCCCGCAATGGGTGCTGCTGTGCGTATGCACTCTCCATGAGGAGCCGGGCCGAAGGCCGACCCTCGTCTGGCGAGAAGCAGGGAGGAGACCTATCGGCGATCTCAGACCCGTTTGTGCGTTGGGAGATGGCTCGGCCAGGCCTGGATCGAGCGCGACGCGGTCGCCGCGTCGCTGAGGCGGGTCCTCTCCATGCGCCGGGGTGGTCGCGATGCAAGCTGAAGCCTCGTCGGCCACACTGCGTCCATGGAATACGTCGGCCGGGTACCCGCCCCTCCGCTCGACCGGTTCATCGACGACATCTACTGCCTGACCGGGGTGCCGCGCCACCGCCGGATGAACGTCCCGCCGATGCCCTCGGCCCACCTGTTCATCAACCTGGGCGGCCCTGTCCGCCTGTGGGATTCCGATTCCTCGGCGCCGCCGGCGGTGTTCACCGATGGATTGTTCATGGGTGTCTGGACACGGCGTTTCCTCGTCGAGTACCCCGAGCGGGTGCGGGTCGTCGGGGTGCATTTCAGGCCCTGGGGCCTGTCTCCGTTCGTCGACATGCCAGCGCCCGAGCTGCGGGACCGATGGGTGCCGGTCGACGCAATCTGGCGACGGTCGTTGGACCGAATTCGCAGTCAGATTGCCGATACTGCATCAGCCGCCGAGGCACTGCGGGTAGTGGAGGCCGAGCTGCACTCCCGCCTGGCCGAGGCACCGTCGCGCGGTCTCGACTTGGTCCTGCGCACGGGCGACCATCTGGAGAAGTCCCACGGCGCGATCCCGATCGGTGCGCTGGCCGATGCCGCCGGGGTGAGTGGCAACCATCTGGCCACGCAGTTCAAGTCTCATGTCGGGGTCACCCCGAAGCGCGTGGCGCGGATCTACCGCTTTGCGCGGCTGATCCTGTCCGTAGATGCGTTGCGTCCCGTCGACTGGTCGGACCTCGCTCTCGCGGCGGGCTACTTCGACCAGGCCCACTTCGCCAAGGAGTTCAAAGACTTCACCGGCCACACCCCGAGGGGATACCTGGCCCTGCGGCAGCGATTCCCGGCCGAGCCGGGGTTCCCGCTGGACAGCGGCCCGATGCCCGCCGATTGATTTTCTACAAGACAGTCGCCCTGGGGCTCGGCAAGATCGGGACCGAAAGCGCAACACGACTCGAGGAGACCTGTGGGCAAAGTGATCATGCACAACGTGGTGTCGGTGGATGGCTTCATCGCCGACGAGAACGACGATGTCGGGCCGCTCCACGAGTGGTACTTCAACGGCGACACCCCAGTCGGCGACGGGGACGATGGAAGCTATGACCACTCCGGGACCGAAAGCCCCTTCAGGGTCTCTCGTGCGTCGGCAGAGTACGTCCGGCCGATGTGGGGAGCGATCGGCACGATCGTCATGGGCCGCAAGCTGTTCGACCTGGTCAACGGCTGGGAAGGTCAGCCGCCCGCCGGCGAACACGTCGTGGTGGTGTCCCACCGCCCGAAACCTGCGGGCTGGCACCCCGAGGCCTCATACCATTTCGTCGACGATGTGACCGCTGCGATCGACAAGGCACAGGAGCTCGCCGGAGAGCGAGTCATCGCGGTGAACGCCGGCGAGGTGGGTGGACAGATCCTCGCGGCGGGCCTCGTGGACGAGGTGGCGATGGACGTCGTACCGGTGGTCTTCGGCGCCGGCAAACGCTATTTCGGCAGCATCGACAGTCAGCATCTACTGGAGGATCCCAACGTCGTCATCCGCGGTGAGCGGGTGCTGCACCTGAAGTTCAAGGTACTGCGCTAGAAGCGATGACCGACTTCAGCGACATGGCGCGGGACATCATCGAATCGAATCGCTACATGGTGCTCGGCAGCGCCGACGAGGACGGCGTGCCGTGGGTGACCCCGGTGTGGTTCGCGCACTCCGATCACCGGCGGTTCATCTGGGTCTCCTCGCCCGAGCGCAGACATTCTCGGAACGTCAGGGCGCGCTCCGAGGTGAGCATCGTCATCTTTGACTCTCGGGTCGCGGTGGGCAGCGCCCGGGCGGTGTACATGTCGGCGCAGGCCGAGGAATTGTCGGGCGCGGACCTTGAACGCGACGTCGCCCTATTTGACACCGCCAGCCAGGCATCCTTCTGGCCGGCGGAAGCGGAGACTCAGCGTCCCAGCGTGGCCAGCACGTCAAGCGGGCCGGGCCGCAGCAGCCTGCCAGCGAAGCTCGTCTTGACGTTCGAGAGTCCGCGGGCCGACAACCGGCCCAGCAAGGTCGACCGGGCCGCGGACACCTGCGCGGCGCTGAGGCGCGGCGGCGTTCCGCTCTGTCGGATGCGCGCGGCCAGCGCCCGGCCGGCAGCGACCTCGTCGGCGTGCCGGCGGCCGAAGATGACGCCGAGTGCCTTCAGGTGGCGATCTTGGAGGCGGGCCGCAGCTAACGCGTGGGCGTGCTGCGCGCCGACCTCGCGCGCGATCGTGGTGGAGATCGCCCGCGCGGCCGCCGCGGTGGCGTTGGCTGCACTGAGCAGCCGCCCGGCCGGTGAGGCAGCCGCAATCGAGCTCGACGCTCCCGCGGGCGCTAACAGGTCAAAGTCGCCGCGCGGAGGATCCTTGACCGTGTTTATCTCGGCCAGGATCGTCTGGTAGTAATCGGAGCAGAGCTTGCCTGCGACTGCGACCAGCGTGCCGCCGATCGCGAGACCCAGCGGGGTCGGCGCCAGGAGCGTAGCCCCGGCAGCCAATGACACGCACGGGTACAGCGCGGCGGGCAGCGTTTGCTTGAGGGCGTCCAGCGCGTTGCGTTTGGCCTCGACCTCGGCCGGGGTCAGCTTGGTGTGACCGGGACCGCCGGTGCTGCCGTTGGTGCTGACCTGGAGAACGCCGCTCAACGACTGGGTGACATGACTGCCGTCCCCAGCCGTGCCGGCACCATCGGCAGACAGGGTGCGCGAGTACGCGTTGGAAGGAACGTGAACCGTGGCCTCGGCCAGCAGCATGTGCTCATAGGCCACGGTCGCGTTGTCCGGAGAGGGGTAGTCCAGGCCGCCGGTAGGCGGCACATAGCAATGCGAGCCGAACTGGGATGCCGAGCTCTGCACGAAGGTCCCGGCCACCGGCATGGTCGCCGTGACGCCGACGGCATTGTTTGAATAGAACACGCTGATCGGGTTTGGAGCGCCGGGCCGGCGCGAGAAGGTGGCACTGCAGCTCACGGCTTGATTTGGGGGCGCCAGCGTCTCCGTGTGGCCGCCGCTCACGGTCAACGACCAGGAGACCAGGCGGCTGGTTTCGTTGTGCTCCGCGCGCCCGGAAAGCGCGAAGGTCGCGGTCTCATCCCAAGTGAACGTCACCTGTCCCTGCTGCAGCGCCGGGTTGCTCGGGTCAGCGACATAGGACTGGGCCAGCTTGCCCGAATACTCGATCGTCACCCTCCCGTCGTTCGAAAGCGCAGCGCTCGCGGAGGTCGCGCCAGCGAGCCCCGCCAGGATCACCGCTGTCAATGCTGTGCACAACCGCCCCATTGCCGTCAGCTTATAGATTCGACCGCGATTGCTATCGCGTGAATCGACTCGCCCGGGCTGAGGTGGGACGGGTCTGCCGCCCCGACGCGTTGAGCATGATCGCTCTTCGCGCGAAGCGCGTCAGCGACAGCAACCTCGCGTGATCGCTATGCGTCCGCTACGCGACTTCCCCAGAGCTCGTTGACCGGGAACTTGGCGGGCTCGGGAAGCTCAACGCCGGCCGTGGACAGCGCGGCCTTGAGACCGCCGTCCCAGGCTTGCTGCCACGCGGCCTCTGATTCCCAGATCTCACTGACTCGAAGGTCCGACCCCTCACCGAACATGACGTGCAGTTGGAGTGGTTCAGGGGGGCCACCGGGGCCATTCTCCTGAAGAATTTCGTTGACCTTGTCGTACTGCTCGCGGGTCAACGAGGTGGGCGCGTAGCGAATGAGGATTGGCATCCAGCGAACCTAACCGAACGACAGTCACGCTGCAAGAGGCTCGTCGCACCGGCGCTGCTTCACGAACGGCGGTTCGACCCCGCGGCGCGCCAGAACTCGGTCGTCTTGACGACGGGTCGAAAGCCGAGCCGACCGTAGAGGTGCTTGGGGCGGTCCTCGTCATCGGCGCAGATCCACAGGTGGGCGACCTCACCCGCTGCCTGAATCGCTGCCTGGGTCAACGCCGTGCCGCGCCCCTGGCCACGATGCTCGGGTGACACGTAGACGGCGGCGACCTCGATCTCGTCGCCCCCGACGTCCAGCGCCGCGAAGCCGACCGGGCGTGAGCCCTCATGCGCGGCGAGGACGCGCGTGCCAAGGGCAAGTCTGACCTCGCGCGCCTGTGCGTGATAGGCCGAGGCATCCTGGCCGGGATAGTCCTCTTGATGCCACGCGACGCGCAGTGCTTCGACGGCGTCGTAGGGCACCTCAACCACCGCAAGCTCAGGCGGGGCGGGTGGAGGGCCGTCGAAGTGCATCCAGACCAGACGGGTGCTCTGAAAGCCGCGAGCGGCGAAGTCGTCGCGCAACGGCTCGGCGGCTGGTGCGTGGTCAAAGTCGATCCGCCGATGTGCAAGCCCGGCCAATGCGTCATCAGCGACCGCGATGAGCTCGTCGACGCTCAGTCCTGGGTCGTCTTTCACCACCACCAGGTTGGCGCTGTAGTACCGCGGATAGCGAGCGGACCGGTACACCGTCCCGTGCTCCCAGGGCTCGATCCGATCACACACCCGCTCCTGGATCCTGTGTGTCCAGGCGAGCGCGCGCGCCGCGAGCAGCGCCCCCGGAGTCTCGTGGCCGTCCATCCCCGAACAGCCTATGCCCTGCTGCTCGCGCGCACGCATCCCACCGCAGCCCGCCTCAGGCGGCGGCCTTCCAGCCGGCCCGGCGCAGCCTGTGGAGCAGGAGCGGCGGGAGAAGGCCGACGACCAGCGTCGCGGTGAGCAGCGCCAGGAGGTAGGGCACCGTGGTGACCTGTCCAAGTTGGCTGGGTGGCAGCAGGCCGACCACGCTGGCCGCTGCGGCAGCGAGGATGCCGATGACACAGATCACCAGCAGAGCGGGCGCGCGGTAGCCGCGCGGATGCTCAGGCTGTCGGCGGCGCAGGTTGAACGCCGCGACGAACATGAGGACGTACATGATCAGGTAGACCTCTGTCGCCAGTGCGGCGAACACCCAGTAGGCGCGCGAGACCGCCGGCACCAGGGCGTAGAGCACCCCGATGACCGTGATGACCAGCCCCTGGGCGACTAGGATGCGCACCTGCACGCCGTTGGCGTTGAGCTCCTGGAAGTACCGCGGTAGGTAGCCACGGTCACGCGCGATGTGCAGCAGACCGGTCGACGGACCGGTCAGCCAGTCCAGCAGCCCGCTCAGCGATGCGACCACAAGTCCGACGGCCACGATCGGCGCCAGCACGTTCAGCCCGAAGTGATCGAGTAGGCGCGTGAACGCCTGCATGACGCCCGCGGTGAAGCTGAGGTGCTGCGCTGGGACCGCAACCGAGATCGCCAGAGTCGGGAGGATGAAGACGAGCAGGATCAGGACCACGGCGAGGAGCGTCGCTCTGGGGAACTCCCGCGGGGCATCGCGCAGCTCGTCGACATGGACGGCGTTGACCTCGACCCCGGCGTAGAGGAAGAAGCTGTTGACGATGAGCACGACGCTGGTCAGGCCATGCCACGGCGGGAGCACGTGGTGGGTGTTGAGCGGCGCCGCCGAGGCGTTGCCCTGCAGCAGGTAGATCGCGGCCAACACGACGAGGAGCAGGCCAGGGATCAGTGTTCCGACGAAGATGCCGTACGACGCCAGCCGGCCGGTGGAGAGCACCCCTCTGGCGGAGACCAGCACCGCCGCCCAGAACAGGACGATGATCACCACCGTCGTGTACAGGCCGCTGTGCGCCAGGTTGGGCGCGAATACGTAGGCCAGGGTGCTCGCCACGTAGGCGAGCAGCGCCGGGTAGTAGAAGGTCGTCTGGGCGAACTGACACCAGACGGCGACGAAGCCCATCCGGGGAGAGACTCCCTCCGACACCCACTTGTAGACGCCGCCCGGCCAGCCCGAGGCGAGCTCGGCCGAGACCAGCGACGCCGGCAGGAGGAACACGATCGCGGGCAGGACGTAGATCCCCACCGACGCGAGCCCGAGGACGGCCGTCGCGGGCGTGGCGCCGAGATCGCCCACCGAGCCCAGGGTCAGCATCGCCATCGCCAGCCAGGTGAGCGTCGTCCTCGCCCCGGCCGGCGAACGACGGCGACTGTCGCCAGCGTCCAGATCCGGCGGCTCGGCGGCGGGTGCCATCTGTCTCGGGCGTCTCGCGCGGGCTATCGGTCGCGCAGGCGGATCTCGTCGACGCCGCGACGGGTGCGCAGCACCCACTCCCCCGTCTCGGGGTAGCACTCGGCGGCCGGGAACCCGGTCGTCCACAGCAGCAGAACCCGGGCCGTCTCACCGCTGCCATTGAGCATGCTGCGCCCTCCGGCCGGCCCTTCCGGGAGGCAGGCGAGATCGCCGGGCGACAGCGTCCGCTCTCCCTCGGCGTGACGCACTGTCGGGGTGCCGGCGATCACCAGCAGCCACAGCTCTCGCCCGTACTCGTAGCGGTAGGGGCCGGAGTCCACGCCGGGATCAAGCTCGAGGACCGCCGCGTCAAGCCGCTGCCCACCCGCGGCGGCCAGCGACGCCCACCGCCCGCCCTCCCCCGGCTCTGCCGTCACGTCCCGAACGTTGAGCGCGGGCGGCCCCGGCGCATGTTCTGGCTCACGCGTCACCGGCGCCGGCGGCACCGGAGCGCTCCCCTCGCCGTGCCAGTAGTCGACCGCACCGGCGCGCGGTAGCAGCAGATGGTTGAGCGCGTCGGCCTCGATCGCCGGAAACACCGAGAGCTTGTCGGAGTCGGGGTAGACCGACACGTACGGCCCGGCCGACCGCTCGGCGGAGAAGATGATGAAGCGGCCCGGACCCTCGAGCGTGTGCGCACCACGATGACCGGGCGGGAAGCAGACGACGTCGCCGGCCTCCAGCGCGCGCCGGCCGCCGGGGTCGCGCAGCACAGGCGCGCCCTCCAGTACGTACAGCCACTCCTCCGCCGGGTAGTGGTAGTGATAGGGCCAGATCGGCACCCCCGCACGCGCCTCGTACAAACCCGCGCCGATGCGCGCCGCCTGGAGGCTCGGTCCCAACGTGGCGGCGCGAAACCAGAAGCCGTCGCGCCCGGGTCCCTCCTCCATCTCGGTGTCCAAGACGTTGACCACCCGCACGGTCATGAACTTTTGCACGGCGCCGAGCGCTGAGCATGCTCGGTGCCACCGGCGGGCGGCGGTCGTCTCTGCCGGCCACCGCTCGCCAGGTAGTCGCGCTCGGCCGGTGTCGGGGCCAGCGCGGCCGCGCGCTCGTAGGCGAGCGCCGCCTCGTCGTGGCGCGCGAGTCGGACGAGCAGGTCGGCGCGGGCGGCGTGAAAGGCGTAGTAGGTCCCCAGATCGAGATCGTCGACCAGCGCGAGCGCGACCGCGGGGCCGCGGACCTCGCCGATGGCGATCGCTCGATTCAGGGCCACGACCGGCGTCGGCGCCAGTTCCAGCAGTTGGTCATAGAGGGCCACGATCTGCCCCCAGTCGGTTGTCTCAAGGCTCGTGCTGTCGGCGTGGACGGCGTTGATGGCTGCCTGGATCTGGTACGGGCCCGGCTGGTTGCGCGCCAGGCAGCGGCGCACGAGCCCATGACCCTCGGCGATCAGCGCGCGATCCCAGCGCCCGCGGTCCTGGTCGCCCAGCGTCACCAGCGAACCGTCGGGCGCGGTGCGCGCGCAGCGGCGCGACTCGGTGAGGAGCAACAGCGCCAGCAGCCCGAGCACCTCGGGCTCGTCGGGCATCAGCTGATGCAGGATCCGGGCCAGCCGGATGGCCTCGGCGCAGAGCGGGGGCTGCTCGGGCCGGTAGATGAGGTACAGCACGGTGAGCACAGCGGACAGGCGCTCGGGCAGCTCCTCGTCGTCGGGGACGCGGTAGGGGATGCGCGCGGCCTTGATCTTGCGCTTGGCGCGCACCAGCCGCTGGGCCATCGTGGTCTCCGAGACCAGGAACGATCGCGCGACCTCCTCCGTCGATACGCCGCCGAGCAGCCGCAGCGTCAGCGCCACCCGGGCCTCCGGGGCGAGCGCCGGGTGACAGCAGGTGAAGATCAACCCCAGCCGGTCGTCGCGCATTCCCTCACCGTCCTCAGATGAGTCGTCAGAGCCCATGTCTCCCAGCTGGTCAAGCAGCTCCCGCCCCCGAGACTCGCGGCGCAGGCGATCGATCGCACGGTGGCGGGCCGTCGTCGTGATCCAGCCGCCGGGGTTGGGCGGCAGCCCATCGCGCGGCCAGCGGTCAAGCGCGACGGCGAAGGCCTCCTGAACCGCATCCTCGGCGAGCTCGACGTCGCCGAAGACGCGGATGAGGGCCGCCACCGACCGGCCGAACTCCTCGCGGAAGATCAGCGCGATCGCCGCGTTGCTCAGCCCGCCGGCCATGGACCACTCAGGCGCTCGATCCAGGCCCGAGGGCGTCTTTGAGCTCGCCGGTGAAGGAGAAGGGACGGATCTCGATCGGCGTGCTGATCGCCGACGTCACCCGCGACGCCCACGCCAACGCGCGATCCAGGTCCTCGGCCTCGATGATGTAGAAGCCGCCAAGATGCTCCTTTGACTCCACGAACGGTCCGTCAGTGGTGATCACGTCGCCGCCCGACTCGCGCACCACGGTCGCCGTGTCGGGATCGTGCAGCCGGCCGGAGAACACCCACGCGCCCGAGGCCTTCAGGTCCGCCTCCAGGGCCGCGATCTGCCGGAAGGACTCCTGCCTCTCCTCGGGGCTCATCTGGGAACCGGCGCCGCTCCCGGTGTGCACAGCCAGCAGGTAGTGCGTCATGTGGATCCTCCTGGTCAGGGCGGGCGTCTCCCGCCTCCACAACACTACGAACGGGAGTCGCTCAGATCGACCCCGCCGGCAGCTTGGTGAGCAGCAGCCAGGCGCTGGTCACCCCGCCGGCGAGCGCGACGAGCACCGGTGAGACCAGGACGTAGAGGCCGGCGTGGACTCCGAAGACCAGGAGCAGGCCGGCGATCAGGAGCAGGACCGAGGTGACGGCGTTGGGCGCGACGGCGTCGAGGATCGACGCGACTCTGTGCGCGCCGGCGGCCTGCGTATCCGGCCTGACGGTGGCGCGTTGATCCAGGATCAGCATGCCGCCCCCGGTGATGACGGCCAGGGCCACCAACTCGGCCCCCAGGACCCGGAGGGACTGATCCGGGATCGAGAGCAGGATCGCGATGAACAGCACGGTGACGAACAACCCGAGCGTCTGCGCCGCACGGTTTCGCAGCTCCTGGGACTGCGCGATGACATCGATCCGAATCGAGACCGCGACGAACAGCAGGCCGGTGAGGGCCGCTGCAGCGCCGCCGGCGATCACCGCGAATGTGTTCCATTGCTCCAAGCGGACTCCTGTCACGCCTCCGGGGCTGCCGGGAGCGGCTCGGTGGCGGCGATCACCCCGACGGCCATCACCAGGCCGACGGCGGCGCGGGCCTGAGCATCGCCCGCAGCGAGCAGCTGCTCGGCGGCGCCGAGCAGCCCGTCAACTCGCTCCAATGCGGGTCCGACGACCCCCGGGTCGGGATCGCGGCACGCGGCGCGGGCCAGCGCGAGGAACGGGAGGGCCCGGTGAAAGTCGGGCGGTGGGCCGGATCCGATCGCAGCGGCGAAGGACATCATGATGTAGCCGTTGACGCGGGCCAGCCGGCCGCTGATCCGGCGGATCTCCGGCACCCGCGGAGGCTGGGGGGCCGCCAGCGGGCGTCCTTCGAGAATGGTGGTCATCGTCCCGCCGATCAGGCGCCGGCGTTCTTCCTCATCAAGGCCGGCGTACATCCCCATCCGCAGGGCGGTGTGCAGGGCGCCGAGCGGGCGGCCATATGGGGTATCGGAGGCGAACACGATCCGCTCCGCGGGGACGCGAGCGAACAGCTCGAGCTGATCGAAGACCGAGAACGTCGACGTGTCGTAGACGACGTTCGGATGGTCACCCAACCGTGAGGCGAACATCCCCTGATCGGCGATCGCGGCGTGGGCGAGCACGAGCACGACGTCGGGGAAGCGCAGCGCGAGATCGGCGAGCGGATCCATCCGGGGCATCCCGCGGCCGGCGTGGATCAGGATCGGCACCTTCGCGGCCTGAGCCACCTGCCAGATCGCGTCCGCCGGCCCATCGCCGAACCCGAACGCCTGCGCTCGCGGATGGAGCTTGATCCCGCGCGCGCCGAGCGCGAGGCACCGCTCCGCCTCGCCGACCGGGTCCTGGGCAGGATCCAGGCGACAGTACGGGTACAACCGCCCTCCCGATTCCGCAGCCCACCGCAGGACGCGATCATTGGGCGTCCGATATGCCGGCTCGCGATCGGGATCATGCAGAGCAAAGGTGCACGCGCGCGCGTTCGGACTGGCCTCGTCCAGACTTGCGATCAGCCCAGCTACGTCCAGCGCCTGCCCGTCCTCGTCGCGGCCCAAATGCGTGTGCGCGTCCACGACGACAGCATCAGCGGGCAGCAGATCACCGACCTCAGCCACGAGCGACCCATAGGCGTCGGAGGGATCCATGAGCGGATCCTCGCAGCTTGCGAGGCTCGTCTGGGGGCCCAATGCCTGATGCGATCTTTGTCCACGTGGAGATAGACAGCCACGCCGTTTGAGGCGATCGTCTCGGCCGGTGAAGCCACTCATCGGGATAACGACCTCCGAGTTACGCCCAGGAGAGCTGCGCACGCTTCAACGGCACGGCGAGCCTCCGAACCCCGAGATGGCGCTCGGGATGACCTACGTGCGGGCGGTCGAGGCCGCGGGCGGGATCCCGGTGGTCGTCCCTCCGGTCGGCGACAGGACGCTCGGCGCCTGCTCGGACGGCTCGACGGGCTCGTGCTCTCGGGAGGTCCGGACCTCGCACCCGGGGCGTATGGCGCGCAGCCTCATGTCGAGCTGGGCCCGACCGAGCCTCACCTTGATCGCTTCGAGTATGCGATGGCGCGAGAGGCCGTGCGGCTCCGGTTGCCGACCCTGGGCATCTGTCGCGGTGCTCAAACGCTCAATGTCGTCCGCGGCGGCAGCCTGCACCAGCACCTGCCGGACGTGGTCGGCGACACGATCGCCCATCGCCAGTCAGCAGACGGCCGCGTGCCGACTCACCCGGTGCCGTCGCCCCGGGAAGCACGCTGGCCGCTGTGCTTGGAACGACGGAGCTGAACGTCAACTCGTTTCATCACCAGGCTGTCGACCGCCTGGGCGCCGGTCTGTGCGCGTGCGCGTGGGCGCCGGACGGAACCATCGAGGCGATCGAGGACCCTCGCGCAGCCTTTCCTCCTGGCGGTTCAGTGGCACGCGGAGACTCTGCGCGACATTCCCATGCATCTGGCGTTGTTCGAAGAGCTGGCCAGCGTCTCAGCTGGAATCACAACGCTGCGACGGGCTGCTTAGCGCCCGGGTCGGCGTCCAGCTGACCATGTCGGCTCTCTCTGCCCCGATGTTCTCCGATCTACGGAGCCTTGTTGCAATGGTCGGCGCGGCGCTCTCGACAGACGCATGTCGCGAGGACGTCATGGGCGCCTCACTAGGGCATCGCGCCATGCCCGCGCAAGCCCAGTGGGCGGAGTGGAACACCGAGGTTGCGCCCTATGGCGTCGGCATCGAGGAAGAGGTGATGCTGGTCGACCCGGCTCGGCGCTGGGCGCTGGCGCAGCGGATCGACGATGTGCTCCATGAAGCTGCCCCCGGCGCTGGCAGACCATGTCAGCGCCGAGACGCATCAGGCCGCGATCGAGCTCAGGACCGATCCCCACGAATCGGTGGGCCCGGCGGTCGCGCAACTACGCGCGCTGCGTACCGGGCTGGATGATGCGCTCGGAGGGATCGGCTTGGCCGCGGCGGGCGCGGAACGCACCCCATGGCGGTCTGGTCAGAGACGGAGGTCACGTCCGCGAGCCGTTACCAACTGATCCAGCGAACCATGCGGGACCTCACCGCACGGGAGCCGACGTTCGCGCTCCACGTGCACATCGGGGTACCGGATCCCGAGCGGGCGATCGACCTCTACAACAGGCTCCGCGTCCATCTCCCACTCCTACTCGCTCTCTCCGGCAACTCGCCCTTCTGGCGCGGTCGGGACGCGGGATTCGCCTCTACTCGGACGATTCTCTTCCAGGCCTTCCCGCGGACGGGCATGCCTCGGCGCTACGGCTCCTACGCCGAATGGGTCGAGGCCGTCGACCTTCAGATCCGCGTCGGCGCACTGCCCGAGGCGACCTTCCTGTGGTGGGACATTCGTCCCCAGCCCCGGTTCGGAACGGTCGAGATCCGGATCATGGACGCGCAGTCCCGTCTCGCGGAGACCGCGACGCTGGTCGCGCTCGTCCAGTCGATCGCTCGGCTGGAGCTTGAGGAAGGGTACGTGTCAGAGCACGCCTGCGCCTCCGAGGAGGTGCTCGCCGAGAACCGGTTCCTCGCCGCTCGCGACGGCGTCGACGCCCGCCTGATCGACCCGACCGCGGAATCGCTTCGGCCGATCAAAGAGATCCTCATCGAACTGCTCGACGCTGCCTCGGCCGCACGCCGCAGCGCTCGGCTGCCTGGCCGAGCTCGAGCGGATCGCCGCGCTCGTCGCGGCGCCGGGAGCCGCCCGTCAGCGCGACCATCCCAGCGGCGAAGACCGGCTCGAGGGCCTGGTGGCGAGCCTCGCGCCCGCATTCACCGAGTAGCGCGTCCGGCCGATGTACCGACCGGCCGACGTACAGACCTGGCGCCGATCACCGGTGCACTGACGCAGCCGCTCAGTGAGCCGCCGGTTCCCATCCTGGCTGTCACGATTTGACTCGTGAAGGGGGACGCGCTGCGAGACCTGTGCCTGACCTTCCGTGGCTCCGAGGAGACGTTCCCGTTCGGCTTTGAGACCTCGGTGTTCAAGGTCGCGGGCAAGATGTTCGCCCTGTCGCGCCTGGAGGCGACCCCGCTGTCGGTCAGCCTCAAGTGCGAGCCGCTGCTGGCCGAGCAGCTCCGCGCCGCCCACCCCTGCATCACCGCCGGCTATCACCTCAACAAGCGCCACTGGAACACCGTCGTGCTCGACGGGACGCTGTCGCAGCAGATGATCGCCGACATGGTCGAGGACTCCTATGACCTCGTGGTGTCCAAGCTGTCCCGCGCGCGGCAGCGGGCGCTGCTGTGGCGCGGGGCATCTCGCCCATTAGCGGCGGATCAGGGCAGGCGGCCCGACCAGCGCGCCGATGAGACCGCGGCGCCGATGAGCAGCGAGCACTCCGGCCGCGGCGAACCAGGCGGTGATCTCCTTCTTGTGGGTCACCGTGCTGAGCTGGCTGCCGAGTTTCTTGTAGATCGAGCTGAGCTCGTCGGCGCTGCGGGCGTTGAAGGCGCGGCCGCCCGAGACGCGGGCGATCTCCTGCATGAGCTGCGGATCGGGCGGCACCGACTGAGGCTGGCGCGAGGGGGTCGGGGTTGGGCAGCACCCCGCCGCCGTGCCGAGCGCGACGGTGTAGATGGGGATCCGGTCCTTCTTGGCCTCCTGGCTCACCGCCACCGGAGTCAGGGCCCGGCGTTGGCCTGCGCCATCGGAGAGCAGGACGATCGCCGAAGGCGGGTGCTTGCGGTTCGAGCCCTGGAGGAGCTGGAGCGCGAGCTGGAGTGCGTCGCCGGTGTCGGTGCCGCCGTTGGGCACCAGCGAGTCCACCAGCGACCGCGCCTGCGCGTGGTTGGCCGCCGGCCCCTGCACCGCGTCGGGCGAGCTCCCGAAGCCGATGGCGCCGACACGCACGGTCGAGGGCAGCTGGTCGATGAACGTGTTGGCCGCCGACACCGCCGCTGCCAGCCGGTTGGGCTGCACATCCTGGGCGGCCATCGAGCCGGAATGGTCGGTGACGAGCATCATGTTCGCCTCGCCGGTGGGGATGTGATCGGTGACGCGGGGGCGCGCCAGGGCCACTACCAGCAGCGCCACGGCGGCGAGCGCGAGCGCGGGCGGGATATGGCGCGCCCAGGACGGCGTGGACGCGACGACCTCGCGCACCGTCGAGACCGCCGGGAAGCGGATGGCGTAGCGCGTCGCGCGCCGGCGCCGGGCAAGGAGGTAGACCGCCACGAGCGGCCGGAACGAGGGCCAGCGCCAGCAGCCACAGCGGCGACGCGAAGCTCATCGCAGGCGCCGGCCCATCTCGACGAGCCAGTCCTCGTCGGTCGACAGGGTGGTGTGATGCACCCGCAGCCGGCGCAGCTCGCTCGCCACCACCTCGCGGCGCTCGCGCTCGAGCGCGGCGAAGCGCTCGCGAATGCGGCGCCGTCCCGTGTTGACCTCGACCCGCGCCCCGGTCTCGGGGTCGACGAGCATCAGATGGCCGACGGCGGGAAGCTCGGTCTCGCGGGGATCCATGACCTCGAGCGCCAGCACCGAGTGGCGGATGCGCAGCGACCCGAGCGGCCGCTCCCACGCCCGCTGGTCGCGGAAGTCCGAGATGAGCACCACCAGCCCGGGCTGGCCCGCCAGCTTCCCGACGCGGGCCAGGGCGTCGGCCAGCGCCTCCGCATCCTCACGCCCGTCGGTCGCCACGCCCGCCTCCAGCCGGTGGCGCAGCGCGACCATGCCCGGCCGTGAGCCGCGGGGCGGCGACACGCGCGCGGGACCGGCGCCGAAGGTCACCAGGCCGACGCTGCCCGCGCGGCGAACCCCGAGCCGGCCGAACACCAGCGCCACGCCCTCGGCCACATCGGCCTTGAGCCGCCGAGCCGTGCCGAACGCCATCGAGGGCGAGACGTCCAGGACGATCCACGTCGTCAGCGCCCGTTCGGGCACGTGCAGGCGCACGTGCGGCGCCCCGGTGCGCGCGCTGGCGGCAGCGTCGATGTGGCGCACGTCGTCGCCCATCTCGTACGGGCGCAGCTGCGCGAGCTCGGTGCCCAGGCCGACGCCCGCGGCGCGGCGGTCACCCGGGAGGGTCTGGGCCACGAGCCGGTTGACGGCGAGGTCGATCGCCTCGATGAGCGGCTGCGCGATCGGGCCGGGGCCCTGTCGCGCCGCCGGGGGCGCGAGCAGCGCGTCACTCACGCTGATCGCCTCCGCTCGGCGATCGCGCGCTCGGTATGTGGGGGGGCGTCCGCGTCATCCGGCTGCCTCGCTTGTATGTCGGCGGCGTGAGTCATCCGGCTGCGCTCATCAACCCCCCGGCGCTGCGGTCCTCGCGCTCGGTGCGCATGAGGCGGCGCGTGCCCGGCTGGGGCACGGTGGCCAGGACCTGTTCGATGAGCTCGTCGGCGGTGACCCCGTCTGAGAGCGCGTCGTAGGAGAGCACGATGCGGTGGCGCAGCAGATCGGGGGTGAGGTCGCGGATGTCCTGGACCTCGACGTAGGCGCGGCCGCGCAGGAGGGCCAGCGCCCGGGAGGCCTGGACGAGCCCGATCGGCCCGCGGGGGCTCGCGCCGAACTCGATCATGCCCTTGATGTCCTCCAGGCCGTGCTCGGCCGGGTGCCGGGTGGCATCGGCCAGCGACACCGCGTAGCCGATCACCTCGCGGTCGACCATCACGGTCTGCACCGCGTCGGCGTGCCGGCGCAGGTCGTCCAGCGACAGACACTCGCGGACGTCGACGGCCTCGCGAATGCTGCGCCCCACCACCGCCGCTTCCTCGCCGACGCTCGGGTAGTCGACGATGATCTTCATCAGGAAGCGGTCCACCTGGGCCTCGGGCAGCGGGTAGGTGCCCTCGGACTCGATCGGATTCTGGGTGGCCATGACGATGAACGGGAGCGGCACGCCGTAGCTGGTGCCGCCGATCGTCACCTGCTGCTCCTGCATGACCTCGAGCAGAGCGGACTGCACCTTCGCGGGCGCGCGGTTGATCTCGTCGGCGAGCAGGAAGTTGTGGAATACCGGGCCAAGCTCGGTGTCGAACTTCCCGGTGTCGGGCCGCCACACGCGGGTCCCGACGAGATCGGCGGGCACGAGGTCCGGGGTGAACTGGATGCGGCCGTACGTGCCGCCCAGCGAGGCGGCCAGCGTCTTGACGGTGAGCGTCTTGGCCAGGCCCGGAACCCCCTCGAGCAGCACGTGGCCGCCCGCGAGCAGGCTGACCAGCAGGCGCTCGAGCATCGCATCCTGACCCGACGATCACGCGCTTGATCTCGTGGAGCACCTGCTGCAGGGCGTCGCGCGCCTCGTGTCGTTGTCGGCTGGTTTCTTCGATGTCGGTCATGGGTCCTCCGGGGATGTGTGTCTAGACAGGGCGGGCGAACCAGAGCAGGCTCATGGCGCCGCCGACGAGCAGCAGCACCAGGCCGCCACCGGCGACGTCCGCGGTGATCTCGCGCTTGACCTTCTTGTGGCCGAGCTGGACGGCGAGGTGCGCGTAGACCGCGCTGGCCTTGGCGCTGTCGGCGGCGGTGTAGGTCTTGCCCCCGGAGCTCTGGGCGATCTGGGCCAGCTCCTGCGAGCTCACCGGGACGGGCGCGTTCACGGTCTGGCCGTTCTTCTTGATGGGGATGGTGCCGTTGGGCGTCCCCAGGGAGATCGTGTAGATGGGGATGTGATCGGCCTTGGCCTGGCGGGCCGCCGCCAGCGGGCCGGGGCCGACGTTCGAAGTGCCGTCGGAGAGCAGGACGATCGCCCCCGGAGGCCGCCTGCCGTCCTTGCGGGGCAGCGTCGTGAGCGCGTGCAGCGCCGTGTTGATCGCCTCACCCACCGCGGTGCCGCCGCCGCCGGGGCGCAGGCCGGCGATCGCGCCCAGGGCGAGCGCGTGGTTGGTCGTCGGAGACTGGAGCAGGACGGGGCGGCGGGCGAACTCGATCAGCCCGATCTGCACGCTGCCCGGCACCCCGGAGACGAGCTTTGACGCCGCCTTCTGCGCCGCCCCCAGACGGGAGGGAGTGACGTCGGTGGCGCTCATCGAGCTCGAGATGTCATTGGCCAGCATGATCGCCGCGCTGTTGACGGGCACCGCGACCGTGCGCTGGGGACGGGCGGCGGCGGCGATGAGCACGGCGATGGCGATCGCGAACACGAGCATCGGCGCGTGACGGCGCCAGCCGGGACGCCGCGGCGACACCGACTCGGTCAGGATCGGCGCCGCGAAGGCGGCGGCCGCAGCCCGGCGCCGGCGCTGCTGGCCGAGGTACCAGATGACGAGCACGGGAACGGCGATGAGGCCGGCGAGGATGAGCGGCGAGGAGAAGCTCACGGGTACGCGGAGGGAGGCGCGGCCAGCGTCGCGACGAGCTGGAGGACGGCCCCACCGGTGCTGACCTCCAATCGTCACCTTGTCTCCCGAGTGCAGTCCCTTGATCGCGTCCGAGATGCTCCCGGTCGAGCCGACCGGATGGTTGTTGATCAGCAGGATCGCGTCCCCGGGCTCGAGCCCGGCGAGGTCACCGTTGCTGTTGGGCCGCACCGTCTCGACCACCGGGACGCCCGACGGCGCGGTGACGATCTCCATCCCCAGCCACTTGATGGGCCGTGGATTTCCGGTCACCTGCGGGGGCGGTAGCGGTTGCCGGGTGGAGATGGTGCTCTGGTGGGAGGGCTGAGAGGAGCCGCCAACACCTTGTTCAGGCCGAACGCGGCCGCCGCGATCACGAGGGCGCCGATCGCCACCGGGAGCACCCACGGACGGACCGAGCGCCGGGGGCGCTGTGGCGCCTGCGGGCTCAGGGGGTGCAGCGGGGGGCTCGGGCTGCGGCCGGGGCTCGACGGAGGGTCTGAGCCGATGCGTCCTCGGACTCGTTCTCCCAATCGCCTGACCAGAGATGTTTTGGTCCACTCATAAGCCGGGTGTCAAGGTAGGCGACATTCGTGAGAGGTCCTTAAGAGCTGGTGCGCCATGGCGGCGGTTGCTTCCTAGGAGGGGATCATGGAGCATGGCGGCTCGATGGCCCTCCATCCGTTGGACCCTCTCACCGCCGATGAGACTCCGCCAGGCGGCGGCGATCCTGCGCCGCGACCGGGGCGTGGGCGAGCGCTGGCGCTTTGCCTCGATCGAGCTGCGCGAGCCGCCCAAGGACGTGGTGGGCGCCTGGGATGCCGGCCCGGCCGGCCGCGCCGTGCGAGCGCGCCGCCCGCGTGGTCTGCTGGAACCGCGAGGACGGCAGGGCCTACAAGGCGCTGGTGTCGCTCGACCGCCGACGCGGTGGTGAGCTGGGCCCACGAGCCCGACGGACAGCCGAACATGACCGTCGACGAGGTGCACGAGTGCGACGTGGCGATGCGGCGCGAACCTCGGGTCATCGAGGCGCTGGGCCGGCGCGGGATCACCGACATGGACCGCGTGGTCGTCGAGGCCTGGGCCTACGGGGCCCACCTGCTGCCCGAGCCCTACTCCGACCGCCGTCTGGGCTGGGCCGACGTCTGGTACCGGTCACAGGAGGGCTCCAATCCCTACGCCAACCCGGTCACCGGCCTGCATCTCGTGGTGGACCTCAACACGATGGAGCTGCTGGAGGTCGAGGACACCGGGGCGATCGAGGAGCCCGCGACGATGGGCGAGTACATCCCGCGCCTGGTGCCGGGGCTGCAGCTGCGCGACGACGTCCCGCCGCTGGAGATCACCCAGCCGTCGGGGCCGTCGTTCACGCTGGACGGCAACCTGCTGCGCTGGCAGCGGTGGTCGATGCGCGTCGGCTTCAACTACCGCGAGGGGCTGGTGCTCCACGCCGTCGGCTACGAGGACTGCGGACGCGTGCGCGCGGTGGCCCACCGGCTGTCCTTCGCCGAGATGGTGGTCCCCTACCGCGACCCGACCTCCGAGCACTACCGGCGCACCGCGTTTGACATCGGCGAGTGGGGCCTGGGCTTCATGACCACCTCGCTGGAGCTCGGGCTGCGACTGCCTGGGCGAGATCGCCTACCTCGACGCGGTGCTGCACGACACCGCGGGCGAGCCCTACACGATCACCAACGCCGTCTGCATCCATGAGGAGGACGACGGCGTGCTGTGGAAGCACGTCGACGAGGTCAGCGGCGCCGAGACCCGGCGCATGCGCCGGCTCGTCGTGTCCTTCCACGTCACCGTCGGCAACTACGAGTACCTCATCTACTGGCGCTTTCACCAGGACGGCACGATCCAGGCCGAGGTGCGGGCCACCGGGATCATGGTCACCACGCACTTCGCCGAGGGCCGCCAGCCGCCCTACGGGACGCTGGTGGACGAGCGCACCTACGCGCCGTTTCACCAGCACTTCCTGGTGGCGCGGCTGGACCTCGACGTCGACGGGGACGCCAACACGGTCGTCGCCTCGGAGTCAGAGGCGCTGCCGGTCGGCCCCGAGAACCCGCACGGGGTGGCGCTGGTGCAGCGCGAGCACGCCGCTGCGCACCGAGTCCGAGGGGATGCAGGACTACGACTGGTCGGTGCAGCGCTCCTGGAAGGTGATCAACCCCGGCGTGCGCAACGGCCTGGGCGGCCCGGTGGGCTACAAGCTCGTGCCCGGCGACTGCTTCCCGGCGATGCTCGCCGCCGACTCGCCGGTGCTGCGCCGCGCCCAGGTCCTGGCCCACACGCTGTGGGTGACGCCGTTTGACGAGGAGGAGCGCTGGCCGTGCGGCGAGTTCGTCGTCCAGAGCCACGACGACCGCGGCCTGCCGGTGTGGACGGCGGCCGAACCGCTCCATCGAGGACACCGACGTCGTCCTCTGGTACGTCTTCGGGATCCACCACATCACCCGCCCCGAGGAGTGGCCGGTCATGCCGGTGGACACCGTCTCCTTCTGGCTCAAGCCCGTCGGGTTCTTTGACCGCAACCCGGCGCTCGACGTGCCGCCCAGTCACTGAGGCGCGACCGATCGCCGCCCCCCGAGGGGCTGTGGTCGATCGTGAAGGAAATAGCGTCAGGATCGACCACGACTCGGCGCTACTCGGGGCGGGCAGGTCGACCGTCTCGTCGCCGAAGACGGCCGACGTCCCGTCGAGGCGGCCGCCCAGCGCGGCCACGAACGACTCGATCGCCGTGAGGTACAGGTCCCGCGGACTGAGCGACTCCGGGTCCGGGGGCTCGCACGCATCGAGCGCCGCGTCGATCTCGGCGTCGGTCACGCCGGCGCGGGTGCGCGAGGCGGCGATGCGGTTCTGGGCCTCGATGATCCGCGCGTAGGCGGCCACCCGCGCCTCATCGATGGGCAGCTCCTGCCGGACTCACCTTCCATGACTTGGCGGATCTCGGCGCCATCCAGGTCCCCCCTTTCCGTTGTGTCTCAGATGGCGGTCATAGCAGCTTGTCAGCGCGTGGGAGGTTCTGCGCGGTACCAGTCATGCCACGCGCCGCGCTTGTCGCCGCCGAGCAGCATGACACCGCGGCCATCGCGGTCGAAGACGAACAGCACGCGCATCGTGCCGGTGCGCAGCTCCTTCATGTTGTGATGCCGCGAGCCCTTGATGCGGTCCACGAGCGGACGGCCCAGTGCCGGCCCGCGCGCGGCCAGCTGGTCGACGGCTGATGCGACGCGGGTGGCCCTCTCAGGAGCGAGGCTCTTCATCCACGCCTCGGGCCTCCGAGGTGAACACGTCAGCTCCAGCGTTTTCTCTCCACATAACTAGAGAGCCTCCAGCGACCCGGTTTTCACCCCCCTGCGCGGGTGCACCGGCGCGGTGCCGGCGGACGTCAGGGTCTGCGCCAGCCACTCGGCCTGGCGGGCCTTGTGGAAGGCCTCGCCGCCCTCGTGGTCGTTGTAGGGGTAGGTGACGATCTCCTTGGGGCCCGCCGTAGGCGTTGTAGGCGGCATACACCGTCGAGGGCGGGCACGTCTCGTCCATCAGCGCCACCGAGAACAGCGCCGGCGCGGTCGCGCGGCGGGCCAGCACGGCGCCGTCGAAGTACGACAGCGTCGCGAAGGCGGCGTCCTCGTGGTCGCGGTGCGCCGCCAGATAGCGGACGATCTCCAGGTACGGGTTGGTCATGGCGACCTGGCTGGAGCGGCGAAAGTCACACAGGAAGGGCACGTCGGGCATCACCGCGCGTGACGCCTTCGGCCAGCGCCGCGACCGCCAGCGACAGTCCGCCGCCCTGCGACGCGCCCGTGATCGCGATCGCCTCGGCGTCCACCTCCGTCAACGGTGCGCATGAACTCGACGGCGCGGACGGCGTCGGCGTAGACCCGCCGGTAGTAGTAGTGTGGCCGGATCGGTGATCCCACGGGTCATGTATCCCGGCTGGGCCGGCGCGGAGCCGGCCGGGTCAGGCGTGTCCCCCGTCGACCAGCCGCTCCCCTGCCCGCGCGTGTCCATGACGAGGTGGGCGTAGCCCGCCGACGCCCAGAAGACGTTCTCGAACACCAGGCCGCGCCCGCCGCCGTAGCCCTGGTACTGGATGACCGCGGGCAGCGGGCCGTCGCCGGGCACGCGCCGACGCGGGCAGGTGCAGCCAGCCGCGGATGGGGTCGCCGCCAAAGCCGCGCCACGAGACGTCAAAGCTCTCGAGCACGGTGAACGGGGAGTCCGCAGCCGCGACCTGCGGGTCCAGATCGTGGGCCCGGGTCTCGGCCAGCGTCTGCTCCCAGAACGAGTCGAGGTCGGCGGGCGCCTCCAGGGGCGGGTCATAGCTGGCCAGCTCGTGGCCGGAGAGGTCGAATTGCGGCATGGGGATCGGCAGCTCCTGCGCAGGGGTCGGGCGCGCCAGCGCGCTGGCTCGGTCGGGTTACAAGCAGGTGGGGGCGGCGTTGCGCGCGGTGAAGTGCCCACCGCGACTGGGCAGCCACCACTCGACCTTGCGATAGGCCCGCACGCCGTGGCAGGACCCCAGGTCGAAGGCGACGATCCTGGCCGGGGCGGCCCGGGCGTCGGAGGCCGGCTTGCCGGCGGGGATCCAGTAGCCCGTCCCGGTGCCGCTGGCCTGCGTGGCACCCCAGTTGCGCCAGCTGATGCGATGGATCTGGGTGATGATGTCGTTGGCCACCGCGATGACCCGCGGGTGGGCCTTACCGAACCCGAACGACCCGGCGGCGGCGTCGCCCAGCACCGGCACGGCCGCCGGCGGGGGCCCGGAGGGGCCGATCCGCCTGGCGCCGGCCGCGCTCACGAGAAAGCCGCGGCCCTTGCCGGGGCCGGTGGCGATGACGCAGGCGATTCCGTTCGCGCCCGACGTGCAGACGATGTTGTTGTGCTGCGTGCGCTGGCCCACCTGGAGCACCGGCGCCATGTCATCCCAGTTCTGCAGGCAGACGCTGCTCACACTGGTGTGGGCCACGCGGCAGAGCGTGACCCTGCCGTTGGGCGCAAGGCTGCCCAGGGTCTGGGGCCCGTTGGCCGGCGCCGACGGGTCCCCACCGGTGCCGCAGAACGTGGTGGGGCCCGCGCCGCACCAGACCTTGCCGTCCGGGGACAGGAAGTCGCCGAAGTGATGCACCGCCACCGCGGCGGCGGCTGCGGCCGTGGCGGGTGTGCGCGTCGCCGTGACGCGCACGAAGCTCCGCGCGACCCGGACGAGGTTGCGCAGCGAGACGTGCGCGCTCTGAAGCTGGATGACGTAGTGCCTGGCCCCGCTCTCGGGGACGAACATGATGAAGACGCCGTCGGTCTCGCCGTCGTGGACGGTGCAGTGGGGGAGGTGCCGGCACTGGACCAGGACAGTGACCGTCTTTCCGTGGATCACCGCCGTGGAGACCTGATCGGCCTCCCCGGGCTGGCCGCACTGCGGCGTGACCCCGGGCTCGTCGATGCTGAAGTGCGGGCCCTTCTGGGTCTTCGCGCTCCCCCAGCCGCCGATGAGACAACCGCCCTGGTTGATCACCAGGGGCTGCGGGGTGATGCCCAGGGTCACCCGCGGGCGATAGACCGGGGCGTGCAGGCGCGCTGCTGCCTGCTGCCAGGTCAGCCCGGGAGCGCCCGCGTCGGCGGCCGGCACCACGGCGAGCACGACCGCGGCAGCAACGGCGGCCGCGCCGATGGCAGCCCACAGCGCGGTCAGAGGCCCCCGGCGGATCACGCGCGGGAGCGTAGACGGGCCACCCCCGGGAGGTCAACTACGGCCGGGCGCGGATGAGGTCGGCGGCGCGGTCGCCGCGATCACGAGCCTATCCACGAGCGGTCCGGCGCGCTGCGCGTGCCACACCAGCGTGGTCGCCAGCGGGCGCTGGTCCTCGGAGCGCAGGGGGATGGCCACCACACCCGGCACCTTCAGCTGAGCGATCCCGAGGGGAACCAGGGAGACCCCGAGCCCGCCGGCGACGGGCCCGATGACCGACGGGAGATCCGGGGCCTCATGGGCCACGCGCGGGTCAAAGCCGGCACCGGCGCACATGCGATGGATGCCACGCACCATCTCCGACCCCGACGCCGACCCCGACAGGATCCATGGCTCATCCGCCAGGGCCGCCAGGGCGATGCTCCGCCTGCCGGCCAGCGGGTGACCGGCGGGCATGATCGCCACGAACGGCTCCGGTTCCAACGCGGCGATCCCGACCTTCCAGCGCACGCGGTCCACCGGGGGCACCCGGGCCAGCCCGGCGTCGATGCGATCCTCCGCCAGGGCGTCGAGCTGGTCAGACGAATTGAGACGCAACAGCTCCACCTCGGCCGCCGGCACACTGTCGCGGAGCGCACGCAGAAGCTCGGGGAGACGGAGAAAGGCCGCGCTGGCCACGAACCCCAGGCGCAGCAGGCCGGTCTCGCCCTCGCGGGCGCGCTGCGCGGCACGCCTCGTCGCGTCCGCCGCCCCGAGGGTCGCGCGGGCCTCGACGAGGACGCGCTCCCCGGCCGGGGTCAGGCGCACCCGGCGGTTCGTGCGCTCGAACAAGCGCACGCCGAGCTCGGCCTCGAGCGTCCTGATCCGCTGGCTGAGCGGGGACTGGGCCATCTGGAGGCGGTCGGCGGCGCGCGAGAAGTGCAGCTCGTCAGCCACGGCGACGAACGCCTCGAGATGCCGCAGTTCCATGAGACGAAAAGTGTCTCATGCCTGAGCTATTCAGTCTTGAAACAGCACGATCAGTCGCAGACACTCAGCAGCCATGAGCACTGACAGAACCGCCATCATCACCGGCGCCAGCTCCGGCATCGGCCGCGCCATCGCCGAGCGGCTGGCCGCCGACGGCATCCGCCTCGGCCTCCTCGGGCGCGATCCCGACCGCCTGGCCGAGGCCGCTGACGCCGGCCACGCCGTCGCCGTCGAGCGCGCCGACGTCACCGATCGCCGCGCGCTCACCGCGGCGCTGGACCGGATCCGGGGCGCGCTGGGGCACGTCGACATCGTCGTCACCAGCGCCGGCGGAACCGGCGGCGTCGACACCGCTCAGGATCCCGACCGGGCCGCCGCCACCTGGCATGACGTGCTCGATCGCAACCTGACCGGGACCTTCTACACGCTGCTGGCGCTGGCCCGCCATCTTCCGCGGCCCGGGGGCCGGGTGATCACGCTCTCCTCGATCGCCTCGGCGACCGGCGGGTCCGCCGGCGCGCTGGCCTACGCGGCCGCCAAGGCTGGGACCGATGGCCTCACCCGCGCGCTCGCTGGCGAGCTCGGACCGCAGGGCATCGCAGTCAACGCCGTCGCGCCCGGCTATGTCGCGGGCACTCGCTTCTTCGGCGAGGGCGACCAGAGCGAGCGCCGCGAGCGGTTCACCCGCCTGATCCCGTCAGGCCGAGCCGGCGAGCCCGCCGACGTCGCGGCCCTCGTCTCGTTCCTGTGCCGTCCGGAGGCCGATCACATCCGCGGCCAGGTCCTGCACGTCAACGGGGGTCAGCACCTGGCGGGCTGAGCTCGGTGACCTCGCGCCGGAAGGGCACGGTGTCGCCTCGATGGGCGGGCTCGTCGAGCTCCTCGGCGTAGCGATGGCCCTCCCAGACCGCGGCGGCGATCGTGCCCGGGGCCAGGCAGTCGCCGACCGCGCACACGGTCTTCAGGCCGGCGTCGGCCCAGTCGTCCCGGCGGGCGATCAACCCGCGGTAGACGGCGTCCTCGGGCAGGCGCGCGGTGACGAAGACCGCCGCGTCGGCGGCGATCTCATGCTCGCGGCCGGTGAACACGCAGGTGGTGCGGACACCGTCGGCCGCCGTGGCGACCACCGCGTGCGAGGCGACGATCTCGACATCGAGCTCCAGCAGCCGGCGCTGGATGCGGTGCTGCTCCATGGTGTTGGTGGTCCAGCTCGACGCGCACACCGCCGGCGTGACCAGCGTGACGTGGCGCCCGGCGCGGGCGAGCAGCTCGGCCAGGACGCCGCCCATGTAGTAGTGGTCGTCGTCGTAGATGACGACGCGCTCGCCGGCCGGCAGCGCGCCGGTCATGAGGTCATCGGGCGTGAGCACCGGCAGCGCGGGGTCCAGCGCGATCGGCCGGGTGTGGTGGCGCCCCACGCCGTCGGCGCGCCAGCGCGCGCCGGTGGCGACGGCGACGTGATCGAAGTCGTACTCCAGGATCTCCTCGGCGCTCACCTCGCCCTGGGTGCGCTCGCACCTTGCGCAGCCGGCGCAGCTGGGCCTCGCGGTAGTCGGCGACGCGGATGTAGCTGGCCATCCCGGGCAGCCTCGCCTCGCGGGCGACCCGGCCGCCCAGCGTGGCCGAGGCCTCGGCGAGGATCACCTCGTAGCCGCGCTTGCCGAGCGACGTGGCCGCCTCGAGGCCCGCCGGGCCTCCTCCGACGATCAGCACCTTGGCGTCGGTGGTGCGATGGCGGATGCGCTCCGGATGCCAGCCCCGCCGCCACTCCTCCCCCATCGACGGGTTCTGGGTGCAGCGGATCGGGGACATCGTGAAGTCCCCGGACACGCAGACGTTGCAGCCGATGCACTCGCGGATGTCCTCGAGCCGGCCCTCCTCGATCTTGCGCGGCAGGAACGGATCGGCGATGGACGGCCGCGCCGCGCCGATGAGGTCGAGCACGCCGCTGCGCACCATTCGCACCATCGTGTCCGGCGAGGTGAAGCGGCCGACGCCGACCACCGGCTTGGTGGTCAGCGCTTTCAGCCCGCGCACGTACTGCTCCTGCTCGGCCTCCTCGCCGAAGCGCGCGGTGACCGAGTCGTCCTCCCACGAGCCCAGGACGAAGTCCCACAGGTCGGGCAGCTCGCCGAGCGTCCCGACGACGTCCTCGATGTCCTCGCGCGTGATGCCCTCGTCACCGAGCAGCTCGTCCACGGTGATCCGGCAGGCCACCGCCGCGCGGCCGTCGGCCTCCTCGCGCGTGTCCTCGAGGATCTCGCGCAACAGCCGCATCCGGTTCTCCGCCGAGCCGCCGTAGGCGTCGGTGCGGTCGTTGTAGCGGCGCGACAGGAAATGGTGGATCCCGCCCAGCGCGTGGCCGGCATAGACGTAGACGAGGTCGTAGCCGGCCTGCAGGGAGCGCCGGACCGCGGCGCGGTGCCAGCGGCGCAGGTCGGCGATGTCGTCGAGATCCATGCGGCGCGCCTGCACCGGATCGGCGGTGAACGTCGCCACCGGCAGGTGCGCGGGCCCCATCGGCGCCACCCGGCTGTACAGGTTGGGCCCGTTCATCCCGTTGTAACAGAGCTCGATGCCGGCCAGAGCGCCGTGCTGGTGGATGGAGTCGGCGATGCGGGCGATGGCCGGGATGTCCTGGTCGTCCCAGATCCGCAGCTCGATGAACGGCGTGACCTCCGACGAGTAGTGGATCTCGGCCTGCTCGGTGCAGACCACCGCCCAGCCGCCCTCGGCCTTGACCGCCCGCATCTCGGCGTGGGCGGTGACGTCGCGGTAGCCCATGCCGTTGCAGTGGGGCACCTGGAAGAAGCGGTTGCGCGCGGTCACCGGCCCGATCGCCACCGGCTCGAGCAGCACGTCGAAGCGCGGGATCCGCGTCGCTGGGGTGGCGGTGGTGCTCATTGGTGGGCCGCAGTCTTCCACGCCGCGGCCCACTCCGGCCCTCGGACTCAGCCGTCCGAGAGCGCGGGGGTCGCGTCGATCGCGTGAGCGGCCGTCTTGGGCGACGCGCTCCAGCGCGACGACCGCGACCACGATCGCCGCGACGACCAGCAGCGCGCCGACCACGAACCCGAAGTGGAAGCCGGCGGTCAGCGCGGCGTGCGAGCCGGTGCCCGACGCCAGCGCGTCGCGGGTGCGGGTCGCCGACAGCGTGGCCAGGACCGCGAGGCCGAGCGCCCCGCCGACCTGGGCCGTCGTGTTGACCAGCCCTGAGGCCAGGCCCGCCTCGTTGGGAGCCACCCCGGACATCGCCAATGTCATCAGCGCCGCCATCGAGACGCCGACGCCGGCTCCCATCAGCAGCCCGGCCGGCAGGACGTCGGTCAGGTAGTGGCCGTTAACCGGGACGCGCGCGTACAGGCCCAGGCCGGCGGCGATCAGGACCAGACCCGGGATCAGCGTGGTCCGGGGCCCGAAGCGCATCATCAGCCGCTCGGAGTAGCGCAGGGACAGGGTGCCCATGACCAGCGTGGTCGGCAGGAAGGCAAAGCCGATCTGCAGCGCGTCGTAGCCGAGCACCTCGCGCAGGTACAGCGTGCCGAGGAAGAAGACGCTGAACATCCCTGCGACGAGCAGCGCCTGGATCGCGTTGGCGCCGGCGACGTTGCGCGAGCGGAAGATCGACAGCGGGACCAGTGGGGTCTTGGCCGTCGACTCGCGGACCAGGAACAGGGCGAGCAGCGCGACTGCGACGGCGGCGAGCACCAGCGTGGTGGTGGCGCCCCAGCCCTCGTCGGCCGCCGGCTTGACGATGGTGTAGACGCCGAGCATGAGCGCGCCGGTGATGAGCAGCGCGCCGAGCGCGTCCGCCCCCGCGCGCATCCCGATGCCGCGGTCGGCGGGGAGCACGCGCAGCGCGAGCGCGCCGGTGACGATGCCGATGGGGACGTTGATGAAGAAGATCCAGTGCCAGCTGATCGCCTGGGTCAGCACCCCTCCGGCGAGCAGGCCGATCGAGCCGCCGGCCGAGGCGACGAACGCGTAGACGCCGAGCGCCCTGGCCTGCTCGCCCGGCTGGGGGAACATCGTCACGATCATCCCCAGGATGACCGCCGAGGTCATCGCGCCGCCGACGCCCTGGACGAAGCGCGCCGCCACCAGAACGCCCTGGCTGTCCGAGAATCCGCACAGCAGCGACGCTGCCGTGAACAGCACCAGGCCCGACATGAACACGCGCCGGCGGCCGAGCAGGTCGCCGAGGCGGCCGGCGAGCAGCAGCAGCCCGCCGAACGAGATCAGGTAGGCGTTGACGACCCAGGCCAGGCTGGACTGGGCGAAGCCGAGGTCACTCTGGATGGTGGGGAGCGCGACGTTGACGACGGTCACGTCGAGCACGATCATCAGCATTCCCACGCAGAGGACCACGAGCGCGATCCAGCGGGAGCGGTCGCTGGGCTGCCCGACCGCCGGTGCGTTGGTTGTGTTCTCGCCAGACACGTTTCGATCTCCTTGTCGTCGCTCTCAACTGGGACACCGATAAGACCAGCGGCCCCGGCGAAACTCATCGCTCGGCGACGGAAAGACCGCCGGTCGCGGCGAGCGAGAGCTAGTTCAGGCGGTCGGGTACGCCGAAGCGGCTGAACGACCCGGCGAGCTGGCGCTCGTTCATCGGCTGGGCCGGGAAGTTCCGGTAGTCGTTGGGGTCCGGGCTATCGGCGGCGCGCACGATGAAGGCCGTGACGTCGCTGACCAGGCCGCCGTCGCGCAGGCTCAGCACGTTGAGGGCGAAGGGCAGGTAGGCACCCTCTGCCTCGTCCCACGCGTAGAAGGCGAGCGCCGGCTGGGCGTTCGCGCGCGTGACCACGGCGCGCCACTTCCACGCGCCCGACATCGCCGAGTGCGCGGCCCAGGCGGCGATCGTGTCGCGGGGCGTGTACCAGGTGGCCAGCGGCGGCATGGCGAACGTGGCGTCCTCCGCCAGCAGCCCCGCGAAGGCGGGCACGTCGCATCGCTCCCAGGCGTCGACGTAGCGGTCGATGAGCTTGCGCAGGCTGCCGTCCCCGAGGGCGCGCAGGGTCGTCTGCTGGGTGCGCTCGGGCACGCGCTCCTCCACGGCGGCGCGCGCCCGCTGCAGCGCGCTGTTGACCGAGGGGACGCTCGTGTCGAGCATCGTCGCCGTCTCCTGGGCGCTGAAGCCCAGCACCTCGCGGAGCATGAGCACCGCGCGCTGGTTGGAGCCCAGGTGCTGCGCGGCGGCGACGAAGGCCAGCTCGACGGCCTCGCGCTGGTCGTAGCTGGCCTCGGGCGCGGCCCGCCCCGAACCGAGCCCCATCGCCTCATCGGGATAGGGCTCGATCCACGTCGACTCCACCAGGGGCTGGCCGGGCGGGGTCTGGCTCTCGGCCGCGGGTCCGAGGTCAATGCGGGAGCACGCGGCGCTTGCGGCGCTCGAGCTCGGTCAGGCAGACGTTGGTGGCGATCGTGTACAGCCACGACCGGGCCGAGCCCTGCTCGCGCAGCCCGGCCGCACCGCGCCACGCGCGCACCAGCGTCTCCTGGAGGGCGTCGTCGGCGTCATGCACCGAGCCGAGCATCCGGTAGCAGTGCGCGTGGAGCTCGGCCCGGTGGAGCTCGACGAGATCGGCGAAGCCCCGATCTTCGTTGGGCGGCTGTCCGGTCAGGACGGGTTCTCCACGACCATCAGCGTGTGGCCGGTGGGGTCACGGAACCAGAACATCGGCGGGACGGGGTCGCCCATGCGCGACACCTCCGCGTCGACGTCGACACCCAGGCTCTTCATCTGGGCGTGGGTGGCGTCGACATCGTCGGTGGTCAGCGTGATCCCGGTCTGCTGGGGCTCGACGTTCTCGCCTCCCGGGGGCGGCGGCGCCAGGGCGATGCCGGTCGTGCCCTCGGGCGGGTAGACCTCGATCCAGCGGTAGCCGCCGCCGAAGGGGGTGTCGGTCCGCTTCTCGAAGCCGATCGACTCATAGAAGGCGATCGCCTTGTCCTGATCCGGCGTGCCGACACAGACCAGACTGATCGTGCGGATCCGGGTTGCCGTGGTGCTCATGCTGCTCCCTCCAGGTGGTTGTAGCTCACACACACCTAAGACCAACCAGGCCTCAAAAACTAATCGGTCGGCCGTGAGGGACTTCTCAGACGGCGTTAAGCGGGCAGCGGGCGGATCTCGGCCGCCGGCCGCGAGCTCGCGCGCCCGAGCGGGGTCCAGGCGAGCCGCGCCGGGGACTTCGGCGTTGGCCGCCGCGGCGCCCAGGCCGAGTGCTGCGGCCCGCACCCACGCGCCGGAGCCCGAGGCCGGAGCCGCCAGCGTCATCGCCCGAGAGTGCGGTGAGCAGGCCGGCGAGAAAGGCATCGCCGCTGCCCACCGGATAGCTGCCGTGCGCCCCCACGGCGCCGTGCCAGGCCTCGCCGGCGGGATCGACGAGGACCATGCCCTGCTCGCCGAGCGTGATGACGACGGCGTGGCCGTCGCCGCCGGCGCGCGTGCGGATCGTGTCGGCCGCCTCGCGCGCCTGCGCGATGTCATCGCATACGCGGCACGTCAAGGAGCTCACATGCCTCCGCGGCGTTGATCTTGACCAGATCGGGGTGTTGCTCGATCGCGCCGGCCAGGTCGGGGCCCCGGGAATCGACGGCGCTGCGGACGCCGGCCGCGCGCGCCGCCCGGATCAGCCCCGCGTAGCCGGGCACCGCCGGGTCCGCCGGGTCCACCGGTCCGCCGCGCCTGCGCCGCCGGAGCGGCCGGCACCGAGCCCGCCATGGCCAGCCAGCTCGGACCTCGGGCCAGCAGCTCGCCGACGACGGCCGCGAGCCCGGCCCAGTCCTCCGGGGTGGCCCGGATGCCGTCCTCGTAGAACTCGGTGAGGCCGCCGGTCTCCCGGTCGGCCACGGTGAGGCACGACCGCGTCTCGCCGGTCGCCGCCCAGGCAAAGACGCCGGGGACGCCCTCAGCGGCGAGCGTCTCGGACAGCCAGCGGCCGTGATGGCCGCCGAGGATCCCGGTCGCGATCGCCTCCGCGCCCAGCGCCGTCGCCACCTGCGCGACGTGGATGCCCTTGCCGCCGGGCAGGGGCACGAACGTGTCCGGACGATGGATCTCGCCCGGGAGCAGCGCGCCGACCTCGAACAGCTTGTCGACGGCAGGGTTGCCCGCGACGCAGACGATCATCTGGCGCTCACTCTTGCACACTTTCCCTCCAAGTAGAACAATTGTGAGCATGAACCCACGGATCACGCTCATCGGCGCAGGCAGCGTCGAGTTCACCCGCATCCTGCTTGCCGATCTCAGCGCGTTCCCGGAGCTCGCCGAGGCCACCGTCGTCCTGCATGACATCGACCCCGAGCGTCTGGCCACCGCCGAGCAGATCGCCGAGGACGCCAACCGCTCCACCGGCGCGGCGTTCGCCATCGAGTCTCATCTCGAGCGCCGGGCAGCGCTGGAGGGCGCCGACTTCGTCATCAACGAGATCCAGGTCGGCGGCTTTGACGCCACCCTCCGCGACTTCGAGATCCCCAAGCGGTACGGCCTGCGCCAGACGATCGCCGACACGCTGGGGGTCGGCGGGGTCTTCCGCGCGCTGCGGACCATCCCGGTGCTGCTGGCCATCGCCGACGACATGGATGAGGTCTGCCCGGAGGCCATCCTGCTCAACTACACCAACCCGATGGCGATGCTGTGCTGGTCGGTGTGGGCCAGCGGGCGCGACACGCGGATCGTGGGGCTGTGTCACTCCGTGCAGAACACCCACGAGCAGATCGCCGAGATCGTCGGGGTGCCCGAGCCGGAGATCGAGTACCTCACCGCCGGGGTCAACCACCAGGCCTGGGTGCTGCGCTTCGAGCGCGACGGCGAGAGCCTGTACCCCCTGCTCGACGAGGCGATCGCGCGCGACCCCGACGGCCTGGCCCGGCGGGTGCGGGTCGAGCTCTACCGCCAGTTCGGCCACTTCCCCACGGAGTCCAGCGAGCACAGCGCCGAGTACCTGCCGTGGTTCATGTCCCACGACGATCAGCTCGATCGCTACCGGATCCCGGTGGACGAGTACATCCGCCGCTCGCAGGACAACCTGCGCGAGTACGCCGAGATCAAGGCCAAGCTGGCCGCCGGCGAGCCGCTCGAGGTCCTGCGCGAGGGCGAGCTCGCCCCGCGCTACATCCATGCCATGGTCACCGGCGCCGAGCGCATCGAGTACGGCAACGTCCGCAATGACGGGCTCATCGACAACCTCCCGGCCGGCTGCTGCGTCGAGGTCCCGTGCCGGATCGACGCCAACGGGGTCCACCCCATGGCCGTCGGCGCGCTGCCCGCCGCAGTGCGCGGCGCTCAACCGCACCATGGTCAACGTCGCCGACCTGACGGTGCATGCCGCCCTGGAGGGCCGCCGCGATCACGTCTACCAGGCGGTGATGCTCGACCCCAACGCGGGCGCGACGCTGACGATCGCCGAGATCCACGCCATGGTGGACGAGCTCATCGCGGCCCACGGGGACCTGCTGCCCGAGGGGATCCGAGCCGCCTAGGACCTACCCCTAGACGATCGTCACGCGCACGCCGGCGTCCTGGATCGCCGCCACGGCGGCTCCATCCGCGCCGTCGTCGGTGATCAGCTCGTCGACGTCGGCCAGCTCGCAGATCCGGGCGAAGGCCACGCGGCCGAGCTTGGAGCTGTCGGCGACGACCACCACCTGCTCGGCGCGCGCCATGAGCGCCCGGTCGGTGCCGGCCTCGATCTCGTGCTGGGTGGTCAGCCCGGCCCGCGGCGAGATGCCGTCGACGCTGAGGAAGGCGACGTCGAGGTTGAGGCCCTCGAGGCTTGACTCGGCGATCGGCCCGACGAGCTCATAGGACTCCGCGCGCGCCACGCCGCCGGTCACCACCAGCTTGAGGTTCGGGCGCACGGCGATCTCGGCGGCGATGTTCAGCGCGTTGGTGACCACAGTCAGCCGCGGGCGGTCGACGAGCGCGCGGGCCACCTCGGTGGTGGTGGTGCCGCCGGTGAGGCCGATGGCCGAGCCCTCGCGCACGCGGCTGGCCGCCTCCAGCGCGATCCGGTGCTTCTGCTCGGGCTGGCGCGTCGTCTTGTAGCGCAGCGGCAGCTCGTACGTGACACCGTGGGGGACGGCGCCGCCATGGGTGCGCTCGAGCAGCCGCTGATCCTCCAACAGGCGCAGGTCGCGGCGAACCGTGGCGGCGGAGACGTCGAGCGCCTGCGCGATCTGCACCACGTTGACCGAACCGTCCGCCGACAAACGCTCGAGAATGGTTCCGAGACGCTCAGGCTGCTGCATCGCGCGCTCAGTGTATGGCGCGCGGCCGTCGTATGAACACAAATGCCCGCAGTTTGATGTTGCCTTTTGCTCATCTAGTGCATATATTGCGCAGAAGTGAGCGTCACGCGTGAGGAGATCGCGAGCCAGCCGCAGATGTGGCGTCAGGTGGTGGACCTGCTGCCCCAGGTTGCCGGCCGGCTTCCCGCGCCGGGGCAGCGCCTCGCCGTCGTCGGCTGTGGAACCTCGTACTTCATCGCCCAGGCGGTGGCCGCGGCGCGAGAGAGCGCCGGCCATGGTGAGACCGACGCGTTCGTCGCCTCCGAGATGCCCGGCGGGCGTCCCTACGACCTCGTCCTCGCGATCTCGCGGTCGGGCACGACGACCGAGGTGGTGCGCTGCCTGGAGGCTCTGCCCGCCGGCGTTCGATCGCTGGCGATCTCGGCCGTCTCGGGCACGCCGGTCGTGGACGCGGCCGACGACGCGATCGTCCTGGCCTTCGCCGACGAAGCCTCCATCGTGCAGACGCGGTTCGCCACCACGGCTCTGGCCCTGATGCGCGCGCACTTCGGGCATGACCTGTCCCCGGCGATCGCCGACGCGCAGGCGCTGCTTGACCAGTCGCTGCCCGCGGAGCCCGCCGAATTCGAGCACTTCGTCTTCCTCGGCCACGGCTGGACCGTCGGTCTGGCCTCCGAGGCAGCGCTGAAGTTCCGCGAGGCCGGGCAGGCGTGGGCGGAGGCCTACCCGGCCATGGAGTACCGCCACGGCCCGATCAGCGTCGCCGGCCCCGGCACGCTCGTGTGGTTCGTGGGAGACACCGACGCCGACCTGGTCCGCGATGTCCGCGTGACCGGCGCGACCGTCGTCACCCGGACCCTCGATCCGATGGCCGAGCTCGTCGCACTGCAGCGCGGCGCGGTCGCCCTCGCCGAGGCCAAGGGCCTCGACCCCGACAATCCCCAACACCTCACCCGGTCCGTGGTGCTGGGTTGACCCCAACGTAAAGGCTAGGACACGATGAAGCGCCTCATCCTCCTCCCTCTCATCACCGTCACGCTGGCCCTCGCCGCGTGTGGGGGCACGAGCAGCAACAACAGCTCTTCCAAGAGCGCTCCCGCCGCGGGTGGCACCAAGAACGGTCACACCACCATCACGGTCTGGCAGGGCGACACCGAGGTCGAGGCGGCCGCTTTCAAGACGCTCGTCGCCGAGTTCAACAAGACGCACCCGAGCATCACGGTCAACTCGCAGTTCTACGGCAACAGCGACTACGCCCTGCAGAAGGTGCTGGCCGCCATCGCCGGCGGCAAGCCGCCGGACGTCTCCTACCTGTACGGCTCGTGGGCGCCCAACATCGCCACCAACCCCCAGCTGGTTCCGCTCAACAAGTTCATCGATGCCGACCCCAGCTTCAACTGGAACGACTTCTTCCCCGCCGAGCGCAAGGTGGCCACCGTCGGCAACAGCATCATCGGGATCCCGGCGCTCGTCGACAATCTCGCCCTCGTCTACAACAAGACGCTGTTCAAGCAGGCCGGCATCCCGCTGCCCACGTCCACCTGGACGTGGAGCGACTTCGAGAACGCCGCGATCAAGCTCACCAACCCGGCCAAGAAGCAGTTCGGCTGGGCCTACGTCAACGACGCCTCAGAAGACACGGTGTGGCGCTACTGGGCGATGCTGTGGCAGGCGGGTGGCTCGATCCTCTCCGCCGACGGCAAGCAGGCGGGCTTCAACTCCGCGGCCGGCGTCAAGGCGATGACGCTGCTCCAGCAGCTCACCACGCACCATGCGATCTATCTCGACAATGGCTCGGACAACTACCTGAGCGTGTTCAACAACGGCCACATCGGCATGCTGTGGACCGGCCCGTGGGACCTGGCGCAGATCGTCCAAGCCAAGGTGAAGTACGGGGTCACCATCCTGCCCGCCGATCAGAATCACCAGACGATCTCCGGCCCCGACAACTGGGTGATGTTCAACAACGGCTCGGCCCGCGAGCAGGCCGCCTGGACGTTCATGAAGTGGCTGACCTCGCCCGCCATCGACCTGCAGTGGGTGACGCTGACCGGTGACCTTCCGGTCCGCGCCTCGGTCGCGCAGCTCCCCGGCTACAAGAAGTACGTCGCCAAGTACCCGGGGATCGGCGTGTGGGCCAGCAACCTCAACAACGCCACCCAGGCGCGCCCGCAGAGCACCAAGTATCCGAAGATGTCCACGGCCGTCGGCCAGGCCGTGCAGTCGGTGCTCCTCGCCAAAGCCGCTCCCCAGCAGGCGCTCAGCCAGGCCGCGCAGCAGGTCAACGGCATCCTCGCGGCACCGGGATAGCGGTGCCGGTCACGATATGAGCGCGCACTCGGCGACCGGCATCGCGGTCCACCGGCGCCCGAGCCTGCTCAAGCGGCTGGCCGGCTCCGACCATCTGGCCGGCTGGGCCTTCGTCGCGCCCGCGGTGATCCTCATCGCCGTCTTCGCGATCATCCCCATCGGCTGGTCGCTGCTGCTCTCATTCCAGGCCAACAACCTCATCGCCCCCGCGCACTACGTGGGGCTGGCCAACTACCGCGCGCTGGCCAAGGACCCGGCGTTTCGCTCCGCCATCGGCCACACCGTCGTCTACACGGTGCTCTTCGTCCCGATCTCGGTGGCCGGGGCGCTGGGCCTGGCCGTGGCGCTCAACCGCAAGATCCGCGGCATCCGCTTCTACCGCCTGGCGGTGTTCGTGCCGCTCGTCACCTCCACGGTGGCCACCGGGATCATCTTCCTGTGGCTGCTGGACCCGACGTTCGGCCTGGTCAACTACGTGCTGCACCTGGTGGGCATCGGACCGCAGCAGTTCCTCCAGGACCCCAACCAGGCCCTCTACTGCATCGTGGCCATGACGGTGTGGAGCTGGCTGGGCTTCGACGTGATCATCTACCTGGCCGCGCTGCAGGGCATCCCCCAGGACCTGCTGGAGGCCTCTGAGATGGACGGCGCCAGCCGCTGGTCGACGTTTCGCAGCATCGTGCTGCCGCTGCTGGGACCGGCGACCCTGTTCATCGTCGTGTGGTCGACGATCAACGCGCTCCAGCTCTTTGACGAGATCTACGTCACCACGCGCGGCGGCCCGCTGGGCTCGACCACGGTGATCGTCTACTACCTCTACCAGCAGGCCTTCCAGTTCTTCAACGGGGGCTACGGCGCCGCCATCGCCTACGTCCTGTTCGTGGCCATCCTCATCGTCACCCTCCTCCAGCTCTGGGTGGGGCGGCGGCGGGTCTACTACAGCTCCTAGGGGATCCGGTGAGCGTCCAGCCTGCCGTCGCCGTCTCCGACCGCTTCCCGCCGGTCCCCGACGCTGGGCCGTCGCGCCGGCGCAGGCGGCTGCCGTTCAGCCCCTGGCACCTGTTCCTGGCCCCGGTGGCGGCGATCATGCTCGTGCCGCTCATCTGGATGCTGATCGTCTCGCTGGAGACCCGGCAACAGGCCACCAGCTTCCCGCCGGTCCTGATCCCGTCTCCCGTCCATCTCAGCAACTACTCCGACGCGTGGAACGCCGTCCCCTTCGGCCGGTTCTTCCTCAACAGCCTGGTGTACTCGGCGGCGACGGTGGCGGGCAACCTGCTGTTCTGCAGCCTCGCCGCCTACGCCTTCGCGCGCATCCGCTTCTTCGGCCGCGAGGTCCTGTTCGTCGTGCTGCTGGCCACCTTGATGATCCCCTTCCAGGTGATCCTCATCCCGACCTTTCTCATCGTCAAGCACCTGGGGATGGTCGACACCCTCGGCGGGCTGATCCTGCCCAACCTCTGCAGCGCGTTCGGCATCTTCATGTTGCGCCAGTTCTTCCGCACCCTGCCGATCGAACTCGAGGAGGCGGCCCGCATCGACGGCACCTCACGCCTGGGCATCCTGTTCAAGATCGTCCTGCCGCTGTCACTGCCGGCGCTGGCCACGCTGGGGATCATCCAGTTCATGTGGTCCTGGAACGACTTCCTCTGGCCGCTGATCATCATCCAGTCCCAGGCCCACGACACCCTCCAGCTTGGGCTCTCCCAGCTGCAGGGCTCGCATTTCACCCAGTGGAACCTGCTCATGGCCGGCACCTTGATGAGTCAGATCCCGATGCTGGCGGTGTTCCTGTTCGCCCAGCGGTGGTTCATCCGCTCCGTCGCCTTCACGGGGATCAAGTGACCGTGTGCCTGCCTGAGGAGGGTTCATGCCGGGCGTGACGCTCGACACGGTGACCAAGCGGTTCGCCGCCGGGGCGGTGGCGGTCGACGAGCTGTCGCTGGAGATCGCCGACGGCGAGTTCATGATCCTGGTGGGCTCGTCTGGGTGTGGCAAGACGACCGCGCTGCGGATGATCGCGGGCCTGGAGACCCCGACGTCGGGAACGATCCAGATCGGCGACCGCATCGTCAACGAGGTCTCCGCGCGCGACCGCGACATCGCCATGGTGTTCCAGAACTACGCGCTGTACCCGCACATGACGGTGGCCCGCAACCTGGCCTATCCGCTGCGCCAGCGCCGGGTGGCGCGCGCCGAGGTGACACGCGCGGGTGTCCGAGGTGGCCGAGATGCTCGGCCTCGAGGAGCTGATGAAGCGCCGGCCCGGGCAGCTCTCGGGCGGCCAGCGCCAGCGCGTGGCCATGGGGCGCGCCCTGGTGCGCGAGCCCGAGGTCTTCCTGCTCGACGAGCCGCTGTCCAACCTCGACGCCAAGCTGCGGGTGCAGATGCGCGCGGCGCTGAAGCGGTTGCACGGGCGCCTGGGCGTGACCACCGTGTACGTCACCCATGACCAGGTCGAGGCGATGACGCTCGGTGACCGCATCGCCGTGATGTCAGACGGCAAGCTCCAGCAGCTCGGGGCGCCCCAGGACGTCTATGACCGGCCGGACAACGTGTTCGTCGCCGGCTTCATCGGCAGCCCGCCGATGAACCTGCTGCGCGGGCGGGTCCGCGATGGCTCGGCCACCGCCGGCGATCTCGTCGTCCCGGCGCCGGGGGTGGCCGACCGGGAGGTCTTCGTCGGCGTCCGCCCCGAGTCGCTGCGCCCGGCGCGCAACGGGATGCCATCGCTGGACTTCGAGGTCGCGGTGGTCGAGCCGCTGGGCGACGAGGTCATCGTCCACGGCACCGTCGGCGCCGAGCTCGCGGCCGTCGTCGCCGGCGAGGGCGACGCCGCGCTGATCGCCGCCAACGGCCAGCGGGCCGAGGCGGTGGCGTGCCTGCCCCCGCGCGACCGCCCCGCCGAGGGCAGCGTCATCCAGCTCGGCGTCGAGCCCGAGGAGGTCCACCTCTTCGACGCCGAGACCGGGCTGGCCATCCGGTGACCTCGGGGCGCGACCTCGATCTCCTCGTCCTGGGCGATGTCAATCCCGACCTCGTCCTGTCGGGCGCGGACGTGGTGTTCGGACAGGCCGAGACGCTCGTCGACGACGTTGACCTGACCATCGGCGGCTCGGGCGCGATCATGGCCTGCGCTGCCGCGCGGCTCGGGCTGCGGACCGCCCTGGTCGGGCTCGTGGGCGCCGATCAGTTCGGCGAGTTCATGCTCCGGGAGGTGTCCGCGCGCGGCGTCGACGTGCGCGGCGTGGTGGTTTCCGACGAGGTGCGTACGGGGCTCACCGTGGTGCTGGCCCAGCGCGAGGACCGGGCGATCCTCACCTTCCCCGGCGCGATCGGCGCGATGACCGCGGCGCGGGTGGATGCCGGGCTGCTGATGCAGGCGCGGCACGTGCACGTGTCGTCCTTCTATCTGCAGACCGCGCTCGCGCCCGGGCTGGCAGGCGTACTGGAATCGGCGCGGGCGAGTGAGGCGACCACCTCCGTGGATCCGAACTGGGACCCCGCCGAGGGCTGGGACGGCGGTCTGCGCGAGCTGCTGCCGCTGATCGACATCCTGCTGCCCAACGCCGTGGAAGCGTGCCGGATCGCGGACGTCTCCGAGGTCGAAGCGGCCGCCGCTGCGTTGGCCGCCGCCGGACCGCTGGTCGTGGTCAAGCTCGGCGGCGATGGGGCCCTCGCCGTGCCGGCGGGCGGGGGCGAGCTCGTGCGCGCCTCCCCGCCCCAGCGTGTGGTGGATCCGGTGGACGCCATCGGCGCCGGGGACACGTTTGATGCCGGGCTCCTGGCGGCGCTGCTCGACGGCAGAGTCGCTGGAGGACGCCCTGGCCTTCGCCTGCGCGTGCGGGACGCTGTCGATGCGCGCGGCCGGCGGGACCGCGGCGCAGCCGACGCTCGCCGAGGCCCGCGCGGTCAGCCGCCAGGCCTAGCGCCGGGCACCGCGCGATGGCGGCCGAGCAGGTCGCGCGCCGCCGCCCGCTCGCCCTCGCCCAGGCTCGACGGCACCAGGCGGTAGCGGCCGGCGAGTGGCTCGAGCAGCGCCGCCTGGACCTGCTCGACGGTGGCGCCGGGCCGCTCGCCGGCGATCGACCCGACGCTGGCCGGATCCCACTCCAGCGCCAGCGCCGCGTAGACCTCCTCGAGCACCGCGCGCAGCCGCGTGGCCCCATCCACCACCACCACCGTCGAGAACAGCCACGCGCCGCTGATGATGCGCTGCGCGGCGCCGATCAGCTTGGTCTGGCCGCGGGCGTTGACGCTGAACCGCCCCGGGCAGTACTCGCCCGGGACCTCGCCGACGCGCGCGTCGATCCCGAGGCCGCGCAGCGCCTGGGCCTGGCTCTCGGCCTCCGCGGCGAACCGCGCGTCGACCTCCGCCATCGCGTCGCGCGCGGGCACGATCTCGTCGATGACCAGGCACTGCTCGTGATAGGCGGCGGCCCGGCCTCCCGCTGAGCGGATCGCCGGTGTGAAGCCGGCGCCCGTGGCCGCCGCCGCCCGCGCTCGAACCCCGCCAGGAAGCTGTCGCGCCGGCCGAAGGCGACGGTGGGCGCGGGCCGGTAGACGCGGATCACCGGCCCGCGCCGCCCGGAGGCGACGCGCTGCAGCAGCGCCGTCGCCAGCGCGAGGTCCAGGACCGGATCCTCGCTCGCGCGGCCGTCCAGCAGCTCGCCGTCCGTGGGCGGCACGCCGACAGCTTGTCAGTCAGGGCGGTGCGGCGCCGCGCGGCGTCATAGCGGCCCGACGGCGCCCAGGCCGTAGAACGCCGCGGCGGTGCCGTGCACCACGCGCGCGCGGTCCTCGGCGGACAGCTGGTCCAGCAGCGGAGCGATGCTGTCGCCATGATCGTGGGGGAAGTCGCTGGCGTAGGTGAGCATCGCAGCGCCGCCGAGCATCTCCAGCAACTGCGCGCGGCCGGGCTCATCGGGCGGCAGGTGCGCGGGCGCGGTGGTGAGGCAGAAGTGGCGCCTGACGTACTCCGAGGGCAGGTCCTTGACCCACGGCACCTCGCGCCACACACCCTTCCAATCCTTGTCAAAGCGCCACAGCAGCGTCGGCAGCCAGGCGAAGCCGCACTCGGTCACCATCACCCGGAGATCGGGGAAGCGCTCGAACACGCCCTCGGAGACGAAGCTCAGCATCTGGGCCTGGGCGATCGGCTGGTTGGCGAGGTAGTCCTCCAGATAGGTCGTGGTGAAGCCGCTCGGGGTCAGCGACTTGCCCGCCCGCCCCCAGGCGTGCAGCGCGACCTGCAGCGAGCGCGCGCGCGCGGCCTCGAACATCGCGTGGTTGTTCTTGTGGCCCCACGGCAGGTCCGATGCGCACCGGGAGCAGCACCTGCACGAAGCCGGGGGTCGTCGCCGACGCGCTCGATCTCGGCGGTGGCGTCCTCGGGCGACACCGCCGAGACCGACAGGCTCGCGCGCAGGCGATCGTCACGCTCCAGGAACGTCTCGCGCACCCAGTCGTTGAGCGCGGCCGCCACCGCCGCCGAGAAGTATGGGTTGCGGTGGGTGTCGAAGCCGGTGACGCAGTTGAGGACCGCGTGCCGGGGGCGGCAGCGTCGAGGTAGCGCTCGGCGAGCTGCTCGTACGTGCTCGGTGGCGTGGCCCAGCCCTTGTCGCGGGCCTCCAGGGTCGCCGTCACGGGGGCGCCCGGCGGGTAGGCGTGGCCCACCCCGGTGAGGCGGATCGCCGCCTCCGAGATGTACTGGCGCCAGTAGTCGCTCAGGTACGGGAGCAGGTCGGCGTAGGCCGCGGGCGCGACGTGGACGTCGCAGTCGACCGCACCGGGCTCGTAGTGGCGCGCTCATGCCGACCGGCGCTCCGGCGGCGGCCGGGTGCTGGCGCTCGGTGGGGAAGCCGTAGAGGTCCAGCGCGTTGCCGCACAGGATCTTGTGGCGCAGCTCCTTGTCGATGACGCGCGGCAGCGCCTGCTTGGGCGAGTCGAAGTCCCAGTGCGGATAGTCGGTGGCGAACAGCAGCCGGTCGCGCAGGTGGGCCTGCTCGATCGCGTACATGAGGTGCTGCGGGTCCTCGGGCTCCTCGATCGGCTGCGTGGTGAACCAGACGTGCTCGTCGATGTACTCCGAGGGCCGGCGGTCCAGGCGCGGGTGGTCGTCGCGCATCAGCTCCCAGGCGGCGTCCAGCGACCAGCGCAGCGCCGCCACCCAGGCGACGCCCGACTCGGTCATGACCACGCGGACGCCGGGGACCTCCTCGAACAGCCCGCCCGCGACCATGCTGGTGAGCTGGCCCTGGGTCACGATCCCGTTGCCGACGTGGTAGTCGAGGTAGAACGACGGATAGCCCGCGCCGCGGTGGTCGACGTAGCCGCCGGTGTGCACGACGACGGGCCGTCCGCACTCGGTGGCGGCGCGGTAGATCGGCCAGTACTTGGGCGCGCCCAGCGGCTCGGCGGCGCTGGCGGGGAGCAGCACGGCGACGAAGCGCGGGTCATCCGCGCGTTTCTCGATCTCCCGGACCGCGAGCTCCGGGTACTCGTGCGCGACGGCGATGGTGGCGCGCAGGCGCGGGTCGAAGTCCAGCCACGTCTCGAGCTGCCACTGGTTGATCGCGTGGTTCCACTCGCGCGAGAAGTCGGGGTGGTCGTAGCAGTCCTGGCCGCTGAGGACCTCGAGGATCGCGTAGTCCATGTCGTATTCGTCGAGCAGCTGCTCGCGCAGCATCTCCGGATCGCTGCCCCAGATGTGGCCGGGCTTGTTGGGCCACGCGTCGACGCGCATGCCACCGTTGCGGGCGCGCGGGTACCAGTCGGTGATGCGTGGCGTGCGGCGCCCATAGTGCTCCAGCTGCGCGCGGGCCCAGGGGCCGAGGTGCTCGGCCAGCATCGGCTCGGTGGCCTGGGCGTGCACGTCGCAGTCGATCAGCCTGACGGCGCCATCGCTCGCGGTGGTCGTCTCGGCCCGGTGGCCGGGTTGGGCGGTGGTCATCCGCTATGTCTCCAGCACCACGTAGTCGTCTTGCACGTGCACCTCGAAGGTCTCGGCCACGTACGGTCCCGGGCGCAGCTCGGTCTCGCCGGCCTGCGCGGCCTGAAGCTCGGCCAGCAGCCGGCCGCCCGCCTGGACGGCGACGCCGTAGCTGCGCACGCCCGCCGTGGCCGGCGCCCATGAACGACTGGCCGGTCTCCAGGTCGTACTCCCACCCGTGCCACGGGCACGCGATCCGCAGCGGGTTGTCGGAGATCCGCGGCCGGCCCGGCCCATCGGCCACGGCGTCGTCGAGCAGGTGCCCGCGGCACAGCGGCCCGCCCTGGTGCGGGCAGCGGTTGCGAACCCCGTAGAAGCGATCACCCACCCGGAACACGCCGATCGATCGGCTGCCCGCCTGGACGATGCGCCGCTCCCCGGGGGAAACTCGCTGACCGGTGCCACCACCACTCTCACCTGGTGTCTCCTCACTCATCAGTGCCGTTTGTTGTCACTGTGATGACTACCACCGTAGCGCCTTGGAGTGCGACCGCGCAAGGCCAGATGTGTGCTACCCGTTCGGCCTGGTCTGAGCATCAATGCCATTTATGCGCGGTAGACAAATAATCCATTTCTTCCCGGCGCGGGGCGGTGTTAGGGTCCCTCCCATCGCGACCTTCGTCTGCTGCGAGGGCGCGGTGGTGCGTGGCCTTCCAGGTGGTCGCGTCGCCGTCCCCATGACGGAGGGAGAGAGATGTCCACGGCCTCTGCAACGGTGGCGCCCGAGCGCCTGACCCCGGTTGCCCGCCGGTCGATTCTCGGTGGGCTCGTCACGCTGTTCCTCGACAGCTATGACATCTACCTGCCGGCGCTGGTGCTGCCGGCCGCGCTGGGTTACTTCGAGCCGGCGAACATGTCTGACACCACCCGGGCGACGCTCGACACGCTGGTGTTCACGGTGACGCTCCTGGGCCGGCCGATCGGCGGACCGATCTTCGGCAATCTGTCTGACCGCATCGGCCGCAAGCGCGTCGCGCTCATCACCGGCGCCGGCTTCACGGTGATGGTGACGCTCATGGGCTGCCTGCCCGGCTACGGGTCCTGGGGTTACGGCTCGATCATCGCGCTCATCGTGCTACGCCTGATCGGCGGCATCTTCCTGGGCGGCGGCTACGCCGGCCCGGTCCCGCTGGCCATCGAGCGCGCGCCGCGGCGCTGGCGCGGCCTTGTCGGCGGCCTGGTCGTCACCGGGGCCGGCCTCGCGCTGGTCATGATCAGCCTCATCCAGCTCCTGGCGCTCAACCACATGGCGCCGCACTCGTTCGAGGTCTGGGGCTGGAGGATCCCGTTCTTCGTCGGGACGATCATGGGCATCCTCTATCTGGCGTACTTCCACCGCCTTGTGCCCGAGCTCGACGACGAGGAGCTCGCGCGGCCCCGGCGCGAGAAGCGCATGCCGCTGGCCCAGCTGCTCACCGGCGAGGAGGACCGCGCGCGGCTGATCCAGTCCGCGGTCCTCATGACCGGCATGTGGTTCGCCTCCCAGATGACGGTCTCGTTTTTGCCGGTACTGCTCATCACCGTGCTGCACCAGAGCCCCGCCGACGTGAGCTGGTTCGAGATCGTCTCCAGCCTCACCACCGCGTGCGGCATGGTCCTCTACGGCGCGCTCAGCCAGAAGGTGGGGCGGCGGACGGTGCTGCGCTGGGTCGCGGTGTCGGTGGTGACGATCGGCTCGGCGGCGTGGGTGTTCATGATCCATTTCGCCGAGGCGGGCGCCAGCTTCGGCCTCATCGCCCTGATGGCGGGGACCGCCAGCTTCGTGACCAACGCCCCGCTGGGCGTGTTCGTGGTCTACCTCAACGAGCGCTTCGGCACGAACGTGCGGGCCGCCGGCTACAGCACGGCCTACACCTTCGGGCTGATCCTGCCCGGGCTCTACACCGTCTGGGTCAAGGGCCTGGCCCACGTCGTGCCCTACGCCTACACGGCGCTGTTCCTGATCCCGCTGGGCGGGGCCCTCGTGTTCCTCGCCGCCCATCTGGGGCCAGAGACGCTCAACGCGCCGCTGCTGGGCGAGCCCGGCCGCGACCGCCGCCAGGACGAGGCCGGGGCCGAGCTGGCGGCGACCGGCGCCATGCGGGTCCGCAGCGGCAGTCGCGCCCGCGTCGGCGTGCGCTCCACCTCTTGAACCGATCCAGGTCGGCGCCGGCGGCCGCGGGAGGCTGCCGGCGCCGGAGGTCGGCGCGCGGGCGGCGGTCCGAGACGGCGGCGTTCCCGCGCCGGCGGGGCGCTCCGAGCGGCGATGCTCGCCGGGGCTCGCCCAGGCCGTGGTCTAGGCTTCGCGGGGCCGTGGCCCGGACGAGAGATGCCAAGGTCACCCGCCCGGTGGCACAGCTGGCCAAGCTTGACCTCAACCTGCTGGTCATCCTGCGCGAGCTCATCCGCGAGCGCAACGTCACCCGGGCCGCCGAGCGCGTCGCCGTGACCCAACCTGCCGCCAGCGCGGCCCTGGCGAGATTGCGCCGGCACTTCTCCGACGATCTGCTGGTGCGCCGGGGCGGGGACTACCTGCTCTCGCCCCTCGCCGCCCAGCTCGCCGAGCATGTCGAGGCGGCCTGCGCCGCGGCCGAGCGCGTCTTCGCCGCCGAGAACGACTTCGACCCCCAGACGTCCAACCGCGAGTTCACGCTGCTGATGGCCGACTACACGGTGGCCGTGATCGGCGACCGGCTGTCGGCGCTGGTGGAACGCCAGGCACCCAACGTGTGCCTGCACATCCTGGTGGTGCGCGGGCCGCTCGCCGCCGAGGCCGCGGAGCTCATCCGCCGCATCGACGGGATCGTCTCCCCTCCCCTGACCGCGCTGATGGTCCCGCATGTCCGCTCCGCCGAGCTCTTTCGCGACCGCTGGGTGTGCGTCTGCTGGGAGGGCAACGCACAACTGAACGGGGGCTCCCCGAGCGTCGCCGACCTGGCGCGCATGAACTGGGTCGCGCCCTTCGTGCCCGATCGCGGCCGCACCTCAGCGGCTCCGCTGCTGGCCCAGCTGGCCATCCTCGGCATCCAGCCCCATGTCTCGGTGCGGGTGGAGAGCTACCAGGCCGTGCCCTTCTTCATCACCGGCACCGACCGCGTCGCGCTGATGCAGTCGCGCCTGGCCGAGAAGCTCGCCGCGCCGCTGGACCTGCGGATCATGCCCTGCCCCGGCGCCTCGGAGGCTATTGTCGAGGCCCTGTGGTGGTGCGAGGACTACGACGACGACCCCGCGCACCGCTGGCTGCGCCAGAACCTTCAGATGCTCGCCGCCGAGGTGTGAGTCAGTGACCCAGGTACCCAGCGCCGAGCATTGGCAGCTTCAGGGCAACGCCGCGGAGCTCTACGAGCGCCACCTCGTACGGACGATGACGGGGATGTGGGCGGCCGACCTGGTGGCCCGCGTCGGTCTGCGCGACGGTGAGCGCGTGCTGGACGTCGCCTGCGGGACCGGCGTGGTCGCCCGCACGGCGGCGGAGCGGGTGGGCGAGACCGGATCGGTCGCGGGGCTCGACATCAACGCCGCGATGCTGGCCGTGGCGCGGTCAAGCGCACAGGACGCTCGCCTTCCGATCGACTTCGTCCAGGGCAGCGCGCTGCAGCTGCCGTTTGACGACGCGAGCCGCGACGTCGTTCTCTGCCAGCTCGGCTTGCAGTTCTTCCCCGACCGATCGCGCGCAGTCGCCGAGATGCACCGCGTGCTCGCCCCCGGCGGGCGGCTCGGACTCAGCGTGTTCGGGCCGATCGAGCACAACCCGGCCACCTTCGCGCTGGCCCAGTCGCTCGATCACCATCTGGGCACCGCCGCCTCGCAGACCAAACGCGCCGAGCACGTTCTCGGCTATTCCACGCTGGTGGAGAAACTCGTCACCGGCGCCGGGTTCCGCGACGTGACCATCACCACCGAGACCAAGCTCGTCCGCTTCTCCTCCGCCGAGGAGTACGTGCACGTCCAGCTCACCGCGACGCCGCTGGCCGGCCTCCTGGCCGACCAGCTCGCGCGGCGGGGCATGACGGACAAGATCACCGCGACCGTCGCGGAGGCGCTACGGCCCTACGCGGCCGACGGCGGCCTGGAGTTCCCGCAGGAGGTCCACGTCCTGCTGGCCCGCACCTAGCGGGCTTCCTCGGCCGGGTCGCGTGAGGCCAACCCCGCGCGGACGTCGCGGATGATCTCGTCCGAGAGCGCGGGATCGTCGACCGCCCGGGCGACCAGGACGGCGCCGACGAGGGTGGCGAGCATGACCGTGGCCTGGCGGCGGGCTTCGGGGTCGGCGTCTGCGTCCTCGTCGGCGCCCGTCTCGGCGGCGAGGAATTCCTCGAGCTGGGCCAGGTAGCGCTTGACCTGCTCGGTGTAGGCCGCCCGGACCCGGCCGTCAGCGTGGGCCGCCTCCGCACCGAGGGCGACGACGCCGCATCCGGAGGCCGGGTTATCGCGGTGGTCGGCCGAGACGTACCAGTCCACGAACGCCGCCAGAGGATCATCGGCGCCGTCGATCACCGCGGCGGTCGCCTTCTGGCTGTCGTCAAAGGTGCGCTGCACCGCCTCGGCGACGAGGTCATCGCGTGAGGCGAAGTGCTTGTAGAAGCCGCCGTGCGTGAGGCCCGCGGCCTCCATGATCTCGGCGACGCTGGGTGCCGCGGTGCCGGCTTCGCGGATGCGGGCGGCGGCGATGTCGACGATCCGCTCGTGGCTCTTGGCCTTCTCCTCTTGGGAATGACGTGGCATGCGATAGATGTTAGCTATCATCTATTTGGATGACGCCCATCATCTAAACAGTCGACCTGAAAGGGCAGCCATGAAGATCGAAGGATCCACAGCTCTGGTCACCGGCGCGAACCGGGGGATCGGCCATGCCATCGCCAACGAGCTCCTCGCGCGGGGCGCGGCGAAGGTCTACGCCGGAGTGCGCAACACGGGGTCGGTGACCGACCCCCGGCTGGTCCCCGTCGAGCTCGACGTCACCGATCCGGCCCAGGTCGCTGCCGCCGCCGAGCGGCTCGGCGACGTGCAGATCGTCGTCAACAACGCCGGCATCGGCGGCGTCTCGACCCCGCTGACCTCAGATCTCGACCGCGCCCGCGGCGAGCTGGAGGTCAACTACCTGGGCCTCGTCTCGATGACGCAGGCCTTCGCTCCCGTCCTGGCCGCCAACGGCGGCGGCGCGTTTGTCAACGTGCTCTCGGTGGTCTCCTGGGCCGCCAGTCCCCGCCTGACCACCTACTCGGCCTCCAAGGCCGCGGCCTGGAGCTACACGAACGCCGCCCGCGTCGAGCTGGCACGGTCAGGCACCGAGATCGTCGGCGTGCACGTCGGCTTCGTCGACACCGATCTGACGGCCGGCCTGCCCGGCGACAAGATCGCCCCGCAAGCGGTTGCCGCCTCCGCGCTCGACGCCCTGGAGGCGGGCGAGCCCGAGGCCATCGTCGATGAGCTCAGCCGCACCGTCAAGGCCGGCCTGCACGACGATCAGAACCTCATCTACCCCGGCATCGCCGACCAATTCAACGCGGTGGCCGTGAGCTGACGCAGCGTCAGACGCTCAGCGCTCCGAGCCTCGAGCGCGCGCTCGAGGCCTCGGAGACTGGGACCAGGCGTCCGGCCTTGCCCAGACCGCGGGGCGGCATGTTCCCGTAGACCGCCTCGTACTGGCCGGCCCTGACCAGGAACGTCTCGTGCCAGATGCCGGTCCGGCCCGTGCGTCCCACCCGCCGCCAGTACTGGCGCCACACCTCCAGATGCGGATCGTCCTTGTCCTTGGCGAACGCCTCGAGCTGCTCGAAGGACCGCCAGTACTGCACGATCGTCGGGAGCCCCATCTCATACGCGAGCAGCCCCTTCTCCGGATGCGCGACCAGGTACTCGAGCATGTGCGTCATCCCGCGCCGGCCGCCCAGGTCCATGAAGCTCCGCGCGAGCTGAAGCTTGCTCAGCCGCGCGCCGATCAGGAACACCACGAAGTCCCCCTCGATCTCGGCCGTCATCCGCCGGCCCGCCACTTCGGCCACTGTGGTCCCCCCTCGGTCGTCGTCGTCAGAGCGATGCTACGGCGCGCGGCTCAGGGATGGAAGGCGCTCGCTGGGTCGAACCGGCCGAACTCGCCCGTCCGGTTGGGCTCACGCGCTCGCTCTACTGCCCCTCGAGCTTGAAGCCGACGCGCATCTCGACCTGGAAGTGGGCGATCGTGTCGCCCTCGACGTGCCCGCGGATGCTGCGCACCTCGACCCAGTCCAGCCCGCGCAGCGTCTTGGCGGCCCGGGCCACGCCCGAGTTCATGGCCTCGGTGACGCCGTCGGGCGACGTGCCGGCGATCTCGATGATCCTGTAGGTATCTGACTCGGACATGCGCGCTCCTCGGGTTGGCTCGTTGATCTGAAACCCAGTACCCGCCCAGACGAGCCATAACGATTTGCGGCTCTGGGCTTAGCCGGCTCGGGTGTAGTCGTCGTCGGTGACCGCCGCGCCCCAGGAGGTCGTGCCCAACGAGATGGCCAGGTGGGTCATGACGGTGTCGGGGCCGGCGCCGTGCCAGTGGTCCTCGCCGGGCGCGAACCAGACGACGTCGCCGGCCTCAAGGACGGTGCTCTCGCCCTCGCGGGTCGCGGCGCGGCCGCTGCCGCTGGTGACGATGAGGATCTGGCCGTCGGAGTGGGTGTGCCAGTTGGTGCGCGCACCGGGCGGGAAGGTGACCGAGTTGACGGTGGGGGCGCCGTCGCCGGAGAGGACCGGATCGCGCAGGACGGTGCCGGTGAAGGTCTCTGAGACCTCGCTGGTGGCCTTGCCCGCTGCGTGGCCGTGGCTGATCTGCATGTCAGTCCTCCTCTGCGTCGTAGAGCCGGACACCGCCGGCGAGGTCACCGATCCCATCCACGACGCGATTGGAGATGACGTCGCGATAGCCCATGGAGTTGGAGAGCTCGAAGGCGGCCAGGCAGCCGGGGCCGCTGAACGTGGGCACGCCGATCCCGGCCATGTAGTTGAGGTACAGGCGGATGTCCTTGGCCATGAGCTCGCCGGTCAGCCCGCCCTCCAGGTAGTCGCCGTGGATGATCTTGGGGAACCGGTTCAGAGTGGCGAAGTTCACGCCGGAGCTGGCGTTGAGCACTTCGAGCAGCCGCTCCAGATCCAGGCCGGCGCGCCGCCCGGCCACCATCACCTCAGACGTCGCCGCCAAGGCCACGCCGTTGAGGAAGTTGTTGAGCACCTTGGTGACATGGCCGCTCCCGGGCGCGCCCATGTGGACGATGGTGGCGGCAAACCGCTCCAGCAGCGGCGTCACGCGCGCCAGCGCCTGACCGTCGCCGCCGACCATCAGCGTCAGCGACCCCTTCTCGGCGGCCGCCGCGCCGCCCGAGATCCCGGCGTCCAGGAACTCCACGCCCTTCTCGGCCAGCGCTGCGTGGAGGCGGACCGACGACCGGGGATCCGCCGTGGACAGATCGACGACCACCTGCCCAACCCGGGCGTGCGCCAGCACGCCTCCCTCCCCTGATACGACCCGCTCGATCACCGCGCTGTCGGGCAGCGACAGCAGCACCACGTCAACTGCCTGGACGAGCTCGGCGGCCGACGGTGCCGCCTCCATCCCGCACGCGGCCAGCGTCTCGGCGTCGGCGTCAAAGGCGATGATCGGGTCTCCGGCGGCGGCGACGCGGCGGCCCATCCGGCCGCCCATGTTCCCGGCGCCGATGATCCCGGCGCGGAGGCGTGTCGGCGTGCTCATCGGCGGTCCTCCATCGGTCAGGCCACGAGGACGCCGAGCTCGGGGGCTGCCTCGAGGCGGGGAAAGCGGTCCATGACAAGCGGGTCGTGCCCGGCCACCAGGCGCGCGCCGCGCTCCACGTGCGCACGGATCGTGTCGTAGGCGCGGTACACCCGCGCGAGGTCGTGGAGCACGGCGCAGGCGCGGTCGCGGTCGACCTCCTCATAGAAGTGCACGGCGTCGGAGGCGAGCAGGATCGGTCCGTTCTGACCCTCGATGGACAGGATCGTCTGGCCGGGCGAGTGGCCCCCGACCTCGATCGACACCACCCCGGGCGCGACCTCGTGCTCGCCGTCGATCAGCGTCGCCGCGCCGTCGCCCGCCCGGTCGGCGATGTGCTGGACCTCATCGGGCTCGACGTGGGCGGCGAACTGGGCCCGGGCAGCCAGCGGCCCCGTCCAGAACTCGACCTCGCTGCGGCTGACCAGCGTCGGCGTGCCGGCGAAGGCGTCGAGGTGGCCGGTGTGGTCGTAGTGCAGGTGGGTGACGATCAGGAGGTCGACCGCGCCGGGCTGGACGTGCACGCGCCGCAGCGCCTCCAGCGGCTGCACCAGGAAGCTCCGTCCGCGCGAGCCGCCGCCGGTCGCGCTGAACCCGGTGTCCACCACGATCGTCTGGCTGTGATTGCGCAGCACCCACAGGTAGTAGGTCATCTCCTGGGGGCCGTCGGGCTCGCCGTACTGGCCGTAGCGCAGGAACACGTCTGAGCGCGTGGTCATCCGCGACGCGTAGCGCAGCGCGGTGAGGGTCCAGCCGCCGCTCATCCGTTCGGAGCGATCTCGGCGCCGCCCCACCCCTCGAACATGCGGACGATCTCGGTGCAGTCGCGCCCGGCGTCGCCCGTGGCGTCGGCCAGCCCCCACAGCTCCTCCACGATCGAGCCGAGGACCATGGGCACGCCGCGGCGCCGCGCCTCGTCCAGGGCGAGGTGCACGTCCTTGGCCATCAGGTCCAGGCGGAAGCCGTGGGCGAAGGCGCGGGTGAGGACCTGCTTGGGGAACTTGTCCGAGGCCGCGTTGTTGGCGCCGCTGGAGACGTGGATGACGTCGAGCAGGGTGCCCGGATCCAGGCCGGCGCGGACGCCCAGCACCATCGCCTCGGCGGTGATCGCGATCGAGCACGCCGACATGAGGTTGTTGATGACCTTGGCCGCCTGGCCGTGCCCGGCCTCTGAGCCGACGACGAACACGTTGCCGGCGAAGGCCTCCACCAGCGGACGCACGCGCTGGACCGCCGCCTCGGGCCCGGAGACCATGACGGTGAGCCGGCCGGCCTCGGCGCCCGCGGGGCCGCCGCTCACCGGGGCGTCGACGGCGCTCACGTCGTGGGCGGCCAGGCCGTCTGACACCGTCTGGGCCACCGCCACGCCGGTCGTCGAGAGGTCGACGTACACCTCGAGGGCCGCGCCGCCGGCCAGGCCGTCGCGACCGAGCGCGACCTCCTCGACGATCTCGGGCCGGGGCAGGCTGACCAGGACGATCGGCGCGGCGTCGGCGACCTCGCGGGGGGTCGGCGCGACCGCGGCCCCGGCCTGACGCGCGCGGGCCACCGCGGACGCGTCGGGGTCGCAGACGATCAGGGGGTGGCCGGCGTCAAGCAGCCGCGCCGCCATCCGCCCTCCCATCGCGCCCAATCCCACGAACCCGACCGGGGACTGCGCGTCGGGCGTCACTCGATCGAGTCCACGTCAACGCCCTGCTCGGCCAGCGACTCCTCGGCGATGCGGAAGGCGTCCATGCCGGCCGGCACCCCGCAGTAGATCGCGGCCTGGAGCAGGACCTCGCGGATCTCCTCCGGAGTGACGCCGTTGTTCAGCGCGCCGCGGATGTGCACGCCGAGCTCGTGACGGCGGTTGAGCGCGGTGAGCATCCCGAGGTTGACCAGCGACCGCGTCCGGCGGTCAAGGCCGGGGCGCGACCACACCGCCCCCCAGCAGTACTCGGTGACGAGCTCCTGCATCGGGCGCCCGAACGAGCTGGCGTTCTCCAGGGACCGCGCGACGTGCTCGGCGCCGAGCACCTCGCTGCGGACGCCCATCCCTACATCGAATCGAGAGTTGTTCTCCCCCATCAGCTGCCTTCCGTTTCGTCGTGGGCGGCCATCATGAGGCCAGGACGTCCGGCGAGGTCGCGTCGTAGTCGGGGATCCAGCCGGCGCCGCGCCCCTCGGTGTCTCGCTTGAATCGCCGGCGCAGAGCGATGCCGAGGTCGCGCCTGAGCGCCGCGATCGGGGAGCTGAGGTGGTTACTGACCCCCCGCTCGCGCGCCGCGAGCACGACCCGGTTGGCCCGCGGACGGCGGGTCCGCTCGTAGCGCTGAAGTCCTGCGGTCGGGTCGTCGGGCTCGGCGCTCAGGGCGGTGGCCAGGACGGCGCCGTCCTCGATGGCCTGGCAGGCGCCCTGTCCGAGGTAGGGCAGCATCGGGTGAGCCGCGTCGCCGAGGATGGTGATCCGCCCCTGCGTCCAGCGCGGGATGGGGTCGCGGTCATACAGCGCCCACTTGTACCAGGTGTCCCCGGCCGCGAAGACGCGCAGCAGCGACTCGTGCCAGCCGGCGTAGCGGTCGAGCACCTCCTGGCGGTCGCACTCGTTGATCCACGACTCGTGGCGGTAGTGCGCGTCGTCGTAGTGGGCGACGACGTTGATGAGCTCGTCGCCCCTGAGCGGATAGAGGACGATCGTGCCGTGGGGGCCGAGCCACTGGGCGTTGTCGGTGGCGGGCCTGTCCCCCTGTATGGCCGCGCGGCGGACCACGCTGCGATAACAGATCTTCCCGGTGAACCGTGGATCGTCGGGACCGAACAGCGCGGCGCGCACCCGCGAGTGGATGCCGTCGGCGCCGATGATGACGTCGGCCTCGACCTCTGAGCCGTCCTCGAAGCGGGCGATCGCCACGTCTGAGTGGGACTCGACCGTGGCGCAGCGCCTGCCGAGCGTGACGCTGTTTGCGGGCAGGGCCGCGGCGATCACATCGAGCAGGTCGGCACGGTGGACCGTCGCGCCGGCCATCCCGTAGGTGGCGGCCTGCTGGGCGCGGCTGATCCTCGAGATCGTGCGGCCGGTTCGACCATCGCAGGTCACGGCGAACTCGGAGTGCCCCGCGACCCTCCGCACCGCGTTCTCCACGCCGATCGCCCGCAGCACCCGCATCGCGTTGGGGTGCAGCGCCACGCCGGCCCCGATCTCCTTGAGCTCCGGCGCCGCCTCATAGACGGCCACCTCATGCCCTGCGCGCGCCAGGGCACACCCTGCCGTCGCTCCACCGATGCCCCCGCCGATGATGGCCACACGCGTCATGGTTATCTGAGTCTTTTTACCGTTTACCGCCCTCGTATGCGAAAAAGCTCCGCGCGGCGGCCCCGCGGCGTTATGCTGCCCTCACCACTGGTTTCCGAGGGGGATTGGGCGTGGGCAGCAGGGGCGATCACTGGAATCTGTGGCCACCGTTAAGTGGTGCTCCGTGACGCGCAGCCATGTCTCGATCTGCGCAAAAAAGGTGACACACCACCATGACGGACCACTCCGCTGTCGCTGAGCTGATCTCTCTGGGCGCCCTCCTGGTGCTCACGGGAGTCCTGCTTGCCATACGCCGCAAGGTCGCGCTTACGACCAAGGACGGCTCCTACACCGACCGTTCCGGCGTTCAGGTGAAGTTCACCGCCGGCAGCGTCATCGCCGGCACCGACACACCGCTCCTGCTCCCGGCGGACTACACGATCAAGCGCCTGCCCCTTCTGAGGTACCTGATCGTGGGCAAGGACAACCGGGTGTCGACGTCCAAGTCCGTTCTGCTCGGCTGGACGTACGCCGTCGTCTTCGGCCTCCTGGCGCTGATCGTCGCCAAATGGCTGGGCACGCCGGCGGGCTACACCAGCCTGATCAACCACGGCCTGCAGGAGGAGTACCTGCTGTTCCTCGGCGGCCCCCTGGCGGCCGGGGTGCTGGCCAAGTACAAGGCCACCTCGGATGCGCAGGGTCAGAACGGCCGGGCGGCCGCGCCCGTCGGGAGCGCATCGCCGTCACAGCTGATCGCCGACGACAGCGGCGAGACGGATATCGGCGACTTCCAGTACGTCGTGTTCAACCTGCTGGCGCTCATCTACTACCTCGGGACGTTCATCCCGCACCTCTCCGACGGCATGCCGAACCTCCCGCAGCTGCTCACCGGTCTGGCCCTGACGTCCGCTGCCGGCTACTCCGCCAAGCAACTGGTCGCCCAGGCGGCGCCGGTGCTCAATTCCCTGCACCCGCCATCGGCGGCGCCGACGCGCGATGCCGCGCCCTCGTCGATCGAGATCTGGGGTCGCAACCTGATCGTTCCGGCCAGCGCGTCAGCCGGCGCGAGCGCGCTCCCCCCGATCGTCTCGATCGGCGGGCTCACCGCCGCGGTCACCGCGACCAGTCAGCCGATGGGCGTGGACAACATCACCGTCACCGTCCCGGAGGCGCTGACCACCCTCGGCGCGGTCAAGGTGACCGCGATCCGCGCTGACGGGGTGAGCGCGACGGGCCCGGGCGGCACGGACGGGTTGACGCTGACGATCACGGCACCACCGGCGTGACGTTGACCGTGGGCAAGGTGCTGCCGGTATAACTAGACTAAGTCGATCGACTTTATCTAGTTCTTGATACGGTGTGGCGCCCCCTCTCCGGGCGCGCCCTTGAACCTGCGCCCCGGGGAGGCTCGTCCATCTACGGAAAAAGGACTCCCTCGCATGCCTCATCACGCGCACGCGCGTTCTCCCCTGCGCCGGCTCGTCGCGGTCGCCGCGACGGTGTCGGCGGTCGTCGCCGTCAGCGCCACCACCGCACTGGCGGCACCCGCGTCTCCGCCGCCCGTCACCATCCTGACCGCAACCGGCCACTCCGGGCGCGCTGACCTCTTCATCACCCCCACCGGGGATACCACGCAGTACGCCAACGGACCCGAGATCCTGGACCGGCATGGCAACGTCGTCTGGTTTCACCCGATCCCGGCAGGCCAGACCGCGGCCGATTTCCGCACGCAACGCTACCGCGGGCGTCCGGTCCTGACCTGGTGGCAGGGCACCGGACTGGGAGGGCTGGCCTCCGGGACGGACTACATCTACAACGATCACTACCAGCAGATCGCCACCGTCAACGCCGGCAACGGGCTCAGTGCCGACGGACACGAGTTCCTGATCACGCCGCAGAACACTGCCCTGATCCTCGCCTACACCACGGCGACGGCGGACCTCAGCTCGATCGGCGGTCCCGCGAGCCAGACGGTGATCGATGGCGTGGTCCAGGAGATCGACATCCGCACCGGCAAGGTCCTGTTCCAGTGGAACAGCGCCGATCACGTGCCCTACAGCCAGAGCGAGCAGCCGCTGCCGGCCTCCTCGAGCACGCCGTGGGACTGGTTTCACATCAACGCCGTCCATTTGGACTCCGACGGCAACCTCCTGATCGACGCGCGCGACACTTGGACCACCTACAAGGTCAACCACCGCACCGGCGCCATCATCTGGCAACTCGGCGGCAAGGCCTCCAGCTTCACCCTCCGTGCCGCTCCGGGCCAGTCGCTCAATGACGCGGGCGACATCTTCGCCTGGCAGCATGACCCTGAATCGCTGGGCCATGGCGAGTACACGTTCTTTGACAACGAGTCGGCCGGTGTAGCAAATACCGGCTCGGGCGCCACGGCGCAGTTCGGGCTCAGCCGGGCGGTTCGCGTGATCCTCGACGAGCGCCGCCGGACCGCCACGCTGGTGCAGTCCTACGGTCAGCCGGAGGGACTGACGGCACCGTCGCAGGGCAACGCTCAGACGACCTCGGACGGGAACCTCCTCGTGGGATGGGGATCCCTGTCCTACCTCTCCGAGTTCGCCCCCTCGGGCGCGCTCGTGCTCAACGCCGAGTACCCCGCCGGCGTCAACAGCTACCGCGCCTACGCCTTCCCGTGGCCGGGCCACCCCAGCCGATGGGAGCACACCGCGCGCAGGACGCAGCACGGCTAACCGTTGATCACCCGGGCCGGTCACGCCGAGGGGCGTGGCCGGGCCACCCGGTGCCGTGAGGCGTCGCGTTGAACGCTCGGTAGGCCACGCCTATCACTGAGCCACAGAAAGTCGTGGACTGCGGCGGGCGCGGGGTTCACCATCCACAGCATGGAATTTCTCGTTCAGTTCACCATCGAGGTTCCCGGCGGGACCGCATGCGCGGACGTCGTCGCCCGCGAGGAGGCCGAGGCGGCGGCCGCCCAGGAGCTGATCCGCGAGGGCCACCTCGTCCGCCTGTGGAAGCCGCCGGCCGCCCCGGATGAGACCAAGGCCCTCGGCCTGTACCGCGCCGACAGCCGGGAGCAGCTCGACGGGCTGCTCGGCGCCCTGCCCATGGCTGACTGGATGGACATCGAGGTCACGCCGCTCGAGGCGCACCCCAACGACCCCCGCACGCGGACGTCGAGCCGACACGCTCATGAGCGAGCTCGCGATCGGCGACGTCCGTTGCGCCCCGGCGGCGCGCCGGCGCCGCAGCCCGGCGCCGGGTCTGGGCGCGATGTGCCTGGGCTTTCTCATGATCGCTCTGGACGCCACGATCGTGAACGTCGCCCTCGGGCCGATCGTCTCCGCTCTGGGCGGCAGCCGCCGCCGTCCCCGAACTCAACCACAGGAGGCCCGCATGACCGTCGCGCTCCCCACCCCCGTCCTCAGGCGCGTCTACCGCGTGGAGGCGACCCTGGCCGCGCCGCTGGCGCTCGGCGCGATCTCCCAGGGGCGCCGCCGGATCGTCGCGCTGAGCGGCGGGACCTTCACCGGCCCTGAGCTCAGCGGCACCCTGCTGCCCGGGGGCAGCGCCGACTGGCAGATCCTCCTGGACGACGGAACCGCGCTGGGCGACATCCGTTACACGCTGCAGACCGAGGGCGGCGACCTGCTCTACGTCCAGTCGCGCAGCGTGCGCCACGGTCCGCCGGAGGTCCTGGCCCGCCTGGGCCGCGGTGAGGAGGTCGCCCCCGACGAGTACACCTTCCGGACGGCGACCCAGATCGAGACCGCCGCGCCCCATCTGGACTGGCTCAACAAGGGCGTCTTCGTCGGGGTCGGCGGCCGGCAGCCCGCGGGGGTGGTCTACGAGGTGTACCTCGTGGAGTGAACCCCGGCCGCGTCCCCTCTGAGCGTCGGCTCGCCGCGTTTTCTCACGCGCCCGTGGGCGTGCTCGATGTGAGCGGTGATCGGATGTAGGCTGCCCGGCGATGGAGCCCGGGCTCGAGCACGCCGAGCACTCGTCCGCGCCCGAGGCTCGGGCGGCGCCGGCGATCGTCCCAGGCGCGGACGCCGCCGAGCAGGTGCTCGCGCTGCAGCGCGCGGCGGGGAACCGGGCTGTGGGCCGGCTGCTGGGCGACGGTGGGAGCGGGGAGCGGCGGCTGGATCGCCTGGAGCAGAAGGCCCCCTACATCGGGGCCCTGCAGTCATATCTCAATCCGCTCAACCAGCTCACGCGGATCGGCGTCGGTCGCGCGCTGAGCCCCGATGAGAAGACGCTGCTGGACGGTGTCTTCGGCAACGCCCTGTCGACAGCGGTGATCCGCATCCGCGAGAACGCGACGATCATCGCCGGCGCCGGGTGCTACCGCACCACGGGCAACATCATCAACATCCCCGGCACCGTGATCCCGGACCACGACCTCATCCACGAGGCCTCCCACGTCTGGCAGCACCAGAACAGCATCCCGTTCAGCTACGCCGCCAGTGCGCTGAGCGCGATGGCGTGGGCCCAGATGACCCAGGGCGACTGGGAGAAGGCGTATGACTACTCCGGCAAGGTGGCCAGCCAGGCGCCCTGGAGCGAGTGGAACGCCGAGCAGCAGGCGCACTGGATCGAGGACAAGCGCCGCCTCCCCGCCGGGTGGTGGCGCAGCGGCTTCTGGAGCTCGCCGCCGAGCTGACGGTCTGCGCTCGGCGTGTGACCGAATCGGCACACAAACGGCACACAACGACACAGTCAGGTCTTGTTCTGTCACAGCCGTCGTGCCAGGCTGTCCCCATGCCTAGAGTAACTGCTATATCTGGCGTCGACGTGCAATGTGACACTCCCGGGCGGCGTCAGCGAGAAGGGGTCGTGACCTGCTGACGGTGTCCGTGCCGCGCGGCGATGCGAATCGCCTGCCGGCGCCGCGTGCCCGCGCGCCGGTCCTCCGCGACCGCGCCCATGTCCAGCGCGCGGGCTCGACCCGTCTCGGTCAGGTCGTAGTGGTCATTCTCGGGGCGACCCGGCTTGGACTGAAACCACTCGCGCCGCATTCCCAGCCGCTCGGCGAACACGTGCAGTTCGTCGGCCGTATCCGCCTGCAGGTGGCCGCCACCGCTCCATCGCCCCCACTCGCCGTAGGCAAAGGCATGATCGACGTACACGCTCACGTCGCGGCACCGTTCGGTCCGCCGTGTGAGCGCAGCACTCGCATGCCGTCACGGTAGCGCCCGAGCGCCGCGACTGCCGGCGAATGCGGGAAGCTCGGCTGCGCCAGTTTCAGCTGGTGGCGGTGGGATCCGGAGTGCTGCCGAGGCACTCGATCAGCTCCACCGCGCTCGTGCCGTGCACGCGCAGCTCATGATCGAACGCATCGCCGTAGACCAGCATCACGGCCAGCAGCAGATCGACGGTGCTGACGGCTGCGGCCTCGCGGTCTGCGGAAATGGCGGCCGCGGCGTTTCTCACGCGCGTCACCGAATCGGCCTGTGCCCGGGGGCCATCGTCGTGTGCGCCGGCCGAGGCCGGAGACAGCTCGACGCACGCGTGATTGAGTCCGACGCCCCGCAGCGCCCGTCCCGCCTCGCCGTGTTCGCTGAGGATGCGTACCCAGCGCCGCAGCTCATCCGCCGAGGACTCGGCGAACGGCAGCGCGGTGGCGGCCAGGCCCAGCACGATCGCCGCGTCCGGGCACAGCTGGGGCTGGGCCGGCCGGCCCTCGCCGTGAACCCGCGCCAGCGCGTCGTCCACGGTCGCGAAGGTCTCGAAGCGAGCGTCGAGGCCGGTGAGCTCGAGCAGGCCGAGCACGGGGGCGGGCGCCTGGGCGAGCACCACCTGCCGGTCGTCGGCCAGCCGCCGCGAGAACGCGATGAGGACCCCGAGTCCGGTCGAGTCCAGGTAGCGGACCTCTGAGAGGTCAAGGACGAATCGCGTGAAGCCCTCGTCCAGCAACGCGACCAGGCTCGACTTCAACCGCGGCGCGGACGCGAGGTCGATCTCGCCGGCGGGCGTCACCACGCACACCCCGTCACCGCCATCGCGGTGGCTGACCGCCAGGCTGGGTTGCGCGGACGAGGTGGGCACTTCGACGGGACTGGACATCGCTTCTCCCTTGGCACGTGGCAACTGCGGCTCCCTGATCCGGGCCGCTGTCGCCGGCATTGCAGACAAGTGTTTTGTCGTGCCGTGGATTCCCATCCCTGACGAACTTCACCCGATACTCGACGAACATCCCAGTGGGCGCTCATCGCGGTCGCTGTGCGCTCATCTCAGCGCGGTTCGCTCGCCGCTAGGCGAGCCCGCTGTGTGCGGCGGACGGGATCGCCGCCGCGGCGGTTTCAGTCCGAGCGGGCGCGGTGACCGCCGAGCCCTCGACATGGTGCACCGGCACGCCGAGGTCCCGGATCTTGCGGGGCAGGTCGACCCGCAACCAGCGCGAGACCCGCCAGGGCAGCGTCGAGATGATGATCTCGTCAAAACCATGCTGGTGCAGGGCATCAGACACAGCGGCGAGCGGGTCGGCGTCTCCCACGTGCCCGGTGACATCCTGTGCCGCCGCCCGGCTCAGCAGCGGCAGCGCATGGAGCAGGCGTGCCTGGGCGGCTTCGCGACCCGCCACTTCGGGATCCACCACACGGTGAAGGCCCGCGGGCTCAGCCGGGACAACGAGATGAAAGACGGCCTCGCCATCCCGGGCTCTCGCCTCGACGGCCTTAAGCAGCGGCGTAGCGGCGGCGGTGCGGTTGGCGACGACCAGAACGCGTGAGGGTGGCATCTGACGCTCCCTTGTATCGATTGATACAAGGGAGTCTTCCACCCGCCAGCCGTGCCATCAATCGCTTTTCAGCGGGCGCTCATAGCGCACTGTCGATGGATCAGGCCGGCGTTGGTCAGGAGCGGCGTCCGCGCGGCCCGGGTGGTGCCGGCGAGACCTCGCGCCCGTCGGCAACCATGTCGGTGAGGTCCAGCGGGTCAAACAGTCGGAAGCCGATAAGGCGCCCCGGCTCCTCGACGCGTGACGTCGGTCGGTCGCACTCGGGACAGGCCAGGAGATACGTCGCCGCGTCGGCGGTGAACCGCACCCGGCAATGGTGGCAGCAGAGATGACTCATGGCGAGAGCCGGTTGCCAGCGACGCGGCGCGGCCGCAGGACCTGGTGACTCGACGGATCGTGCCACCAGAACCCTGGCGCAAGCGTCATAGCCCGTCGCGCGTCTCGACTCCGCCGGCGAACACGCCCCGATGACGGCCGCGGCCGAACAACCGCAAGCTGTGCCATTCCGGGTCGCGGAAAGGCTCCGGGATCGCCTCGACCAACGGGCCACCCACCGTCCAGTCGCCACCCACCAACCCTTCGGTTGCAATCGGCATGGCGTTCCAACCTCTCCGCTCCTCTCATGAGGGATCGCTCGGAAAGCGAGAGGAGCCCTGGGCTCGCTGAGCACTACCCAGGGTACCACCGCGACCCAAACTGGTCCGCGCGCGTGAGCGCCCGGTCGCTACCGCTCGGAGCCGGGCTCGAGAGCCCGGAGCATGAGCACATGATCCGGGTTGACGCCGACCCGGTGCCCCGAGCCCACCTCGGTCATCCAGGCGAACTCCATGATCGAGCCGCGAGCCGCCGCGAGGATTGCCGCCTCGACTGCCTGGGGATCGCCCTCGACACGGAGGCGCTCGCCCCCGGTGAGGGTGAGCTCAGTGGTCGACACCGGCGCTCAGCGGGCTCACGCTGCGAACTCCGAGACCGAGTAGGCGTTGCAGCCCAGTACATCGCAGTCTTGGTGCTGTGGGTCGGTGGCGTCCTGGCGGTAGACGATGAATGGCTGGTGGGGACCCATGTCGAAGATGGCGGTGACGATGCCGCCCCACACGGGGTCGGGCGCGCCGACCACGGTCACGCAGTCCAGGTTGCCGCGACGGGTCCAGAGCTCCATGATCCGGCGCCGATTCGGCGCGCGACCCATCTGGGCCTCGACCTGGAGACGCAACTGCTGATAGGCGCGCTCACCGGCCTGACCATCGCCCATGGGGAAGAAGAACTGAGGCATGAGAGTCAGAGCACCCGCTCGCCAGATGACTGGCCCGACACGGCGAACATCCGGCTCCTTCCAGCGGCGACGGGGATGTCGAGAGGTCGGGCGTGATCGGTGTTTGATCGGTCAGCGCGGCCCCGGAACGATCTGCTCCTGTGGGCCACCGTATCACCTCCCCGGCGGCCGTCAAAGCGCTCTGCGGCCACGCGCTGGGGAGGGCTCACGAGGACTGACAACGACGCGCGACCGTCGACGCGGCCGGCGCCATCCGCTATCGTCCGTGGCGGTCGGGCGTCCGCCTGGCCTGACTGCAGTGCCCCGCGTTTCGCCAGTTCGCTGTTCACAGCGCCCCTCGTGTCACGCAGCGCACGTGAACGAAGGAGGGCAACAATGCCCACAGGAACCGTGAAGTGGTTCAGCGACGACAAGGGCTTTGGGTTCATCACCCCCGATGAGCCCGGTAAAGACCTGTTCGTGCACCACTCATCGATCCAAGGCGACGGCTACCGGTCGCTCGCCGAAGGCGCCAAGGTGAGCTACGAGTCCGAGCAGGGCCCGAAGGGTCCGGCCGCCGCCAACGTCGTACCCGTCTGATCTGGCAACAGCGATGGGGGCACACGTCCCCATCGCTGCAACCGCTTTGCCCGCCGCACGCGCAAGGGACTGAGGGCGGCATCCAGCGACGCACCGCCTGGCGGCGACGGGGCAGATCGCTTCCCATTCGTCAAACCAGGAGACGCTGATGAGCTCACGCGGCAAGAAGAAGACCACGATGGCCAAGCTCAACCGCGAAGCGCGGCTCCGCGAGCGTCGCTCTGAGAAGCTGGCTCGCAAGGAGGCCCGGCGTGACGCCGCGGCACATCCGGAGCACCACGAAGTGTCGGAGACCGAAGAGCACGACGGCCCCCCGGCTCCCGGCGACACCGAGACGTTGATCAGAACCGGCAGCTAAACGCGCCGCGCCGGCGCCCGCGTCGGTCAGCGCCCCGTCGGTCACCGTTTGTCGCTACTCGGGCTCGATGAGCTCCAGGGCTCCGAATCCCTCGAGCGGCCGATCGATGAAGAAGACCTCCATCGTGATGTCGGGCTCGACGTGGGCCTGGGAGAGGAAGGCCACGACCTTGCGGTCGGTCAGATCCTCGATCGTCCGCTTGTAGCGAACGGCCATCATGCGCTGGAAGTCCTCGCGCAACTCGACGACGCGGTCAGGCTCGCCGCTGTCCATGATCGTCTGCTCCAGCGGCGTGAAGCCGCTGCCCCGCATCACCACGACGATGATGTCGTCAAGCGCGTAGGTCTTGGCCTTCATCGGGCCGCGGCCGTAGTGCTCGCGGAGAATGCCGACGATGCTGGTCGAGATCGCCGCCAGCAGGCGCCCGCCCGAAGGGAACTCAGTCGTTGCTCTGTCCGGCGGTACGTTCACTCGTGTTACCCCGATTCCGGCGAGGCCCGCTAGGCCCCTTCCGTCGATCGCGTTTGCGTCGTGACTTGCCTTCTCCGGATCATTGACCCGGCAAAGGCCTGCCTACGAAGAGCGTAGCGCCGACTGACGCTCTGTCAACGTTTGCTGTCGCGCCTCTCAGCCGCGCCGGGCTCGAGCACGAAGACCTCGACCGAGGCGTCCCCCATCGTGCTGATGCCGCTCAGGAACTTGATGACCTTGCGCGCGGTGAGACGCTCGACGGCGGCCACGAGCTCATCTTCCATCACGCGCTGAAGGGCGTCGCGATTCATGCGCACGAGCTCGTCGCGCCCCGCCGCAGCGAGATGGACCTCGGCCTTGGTCGCGCCGTCCTCGAGCAGGCAGACGACCACATCCTCGTGGACGAAGGCGCGCGACCGAGTCGCCCCCCGGCCCGCGAACTCGGCGACCAGCTTGCCGATCTCGTTGGCAATCGCCGCGCCGAGCCGGCCGGGCGAGCCGTTGTCTGCGCTGGGCGGTGTGGGTGGCATGGCCACCTCCCTCCGCGTCTCTTCGCTTGGGGCAGAGAACCGCCGCGGAGCAGAGACGGACTAGGACCCGGCGAAGGCAAGCCGATGCTACCACCGGAATGCTCGATCGCCGTCTCGTTGCCGCGTGACGCCAGGCGCGTGCTTGGTCGCAACCTTGTTCACGAAGGAGACGCGTCGGGTATGCTCAGACGTACAGCGATCCCTTTCGCGGTTACGAACTGTGGTGAGGGATTGCGCCTTTGTAGGCGGAACGAGCGATCGGTCACAAGCTGGCCGGGAAACGCGGTCCGTATCGAATCCAGTAGAGGTCTGGGTGGATACAGTCGTGCGTTCGCCGCCGATATTCCGTCGCCACCGGTACCGCCGTGGTGAGGAGCAGCTACCGACCAGGGGAATCCGCAGGTCGGCCGACCTCGAATTGCTCGCCACAGCCGAGCTCGACATGCTTGTGCGCGACTGGCAAGAACGGTGGGGGCGCATGCAGTGGGTGCTGGCAGTCTCAGATGGGGCGGGCGGGGTCGTCGAGGTGCTCAACACGTTGGGGCGACGTAGCGGGCCTCGGGGACGTTCCCGCCTCACTGACCGAGCGGTTCCCGGGCCGCGCGTTCACGTTTGAGCGTGCGGGCCCGGAGCCGACTAGCACCGATGAAGCTCCGGGAAGGAGAGGGTCAACCCGCTGCCGCAGCGGCGGGCGACCGGAGAGGGCGGGCACACGCGCCCGCAATGGGGGCTCGGAGTGAGGGGGCAACAGGCCGTCGAGCGATTCGGAAGGAGGCTGCCTCACGGGGCGGATGCTCCCCGGATCGCTCGCGGCCTCATCCGGACCTGGGCCGGGGCGAAGGTGGAGCCAGACCAGCTGGACACGGCACGGCTGTTGGTCAGCGAGCTGGTGTCCAATGCCGTGCTCCACGGTGAGGGCAAGATCACCCTCAGCGCATGGCTGGGAGCCGACGCGCTGCACGTTGAGGTGCGCGATCAGGGTGGACGGTTCGCCCATGAGGACCGGCCACCGGACGCTCGTGTGACCGGGGGCTGGGGTCTCCAGCTCGTGAGCACCGAGTCCAGCCGCTGGGGGATCAGCAACGACTCCGCCCGCGTGTGGTTCGAGCTCGACCTCAACGGAGCGCGTTACGGCGGGGCGGCCGCAGAGACGAACGGACGGCCGTCAGGGGAGATGAACGGTCGATCGTCCGCGATCTGAGGAGGGGCCGCGGTACGCGAGTTGCTGCGGCTGGAGGTGGGGTACGGACACAGTCGACGCGCGAATATTCAGTGCTACTGTCGAACGTGCGTGCGGCGGAGCCGCTACGCGAGGTTCGGATCGCCGACGCAGCGAATCTCCCTCCGACAGCCCCACCCCCCGCCGGCGAAAGGAAGGAGACGGATGCCCGTCACCCTCTCGATCCCAGAGCGCGAGGCGTTATGAAGACGACGCGTGAGCGAGCTGAGGAGAAGCGTCTGGAGAAGCTGGACCTCATCCGCCAGCAGGTGGAGAGCGGCGCGCTGGTGATCCGCCCGATGACCTCCGTTGAGCGCCGGCTCTATCCGCCCCGACCTCGGCCCCCACAGCGCGGTGGGCGATGAGCACCGGCGACCGCGAAGGTCTGATCGCGCGGATCCGCCACGTCCGCCGTATCGCCGCGGTCCGCGAGAAACCGAAGGGCGAGGCCGAGGATCCTCAGAATGAGCGGATGCGATCGCTCGAAGCGCGCGTCGCGCATCTGGAACGGCTGGTCGAGGGACTCCAGGACTCCGTCCACCGGGAATCAGACCGCCACGCCAAGCTGATCGCCGAGCTCCAGGCCCAGGTCGAGCCGGGAGCCATGAGCGCCGCCCTCGCCGACGACGCTCGCAATCGCGGGCTCTGACCTCAGCCGGCCCTCGAGGCCAGTCGCGGGGACGCAGACGGGCGTACGCCAGCATCCCGCCGAAGGTCGGGATCCAGAACGCCACCGCGTGGTAGACGAGCACCGCCGCGGCGGCGTGCGACAGAGGCAGTCCGTAGAGCGCGAGCGCACCGACCAGTCCGGCATCGAGGATGCCGATCCCGCCCGGGATGGGCAGCACGTTCGGCAGGTAGCCCGCGAGGTAGGCGACGGCCAGGGCCGCCACCGGCGGCGCCGGACCCATGGCCGCCAGCGTGGTCCACAGCACCGCGATGTCGAACAGCAGGTAGCCCAGCGCGCCCAGCAGGCGCCAGTTGGGTCGCAGCAGCGCATCGCGCGCCGCCGGAATCCCGGTACCGATGTCCTGGAGCCACGCCGGCGCCGGCCGCCGGCGCGAGACGCGGTGCATGACTCGCGGCAGGCCGAGGACGACGATGACGGCGGCCGCGGCGGCCGCGACCGGCACCCCCGTGCGCAGCACGTCGTGAGGGCCGCCGCCGATCCCCGTCATTAGGACGAGGCCGCCGGCGGCGAGCACGATGACGTTGACCGCGCTGGTGAGGAAGAACAGGCCGCTCGAGCGCTGGAGGATCTGCCGCGTGGGCATGCCGGCGAGATGGAGCAGCCAACCGCCGACCGCCAGCGAGCCGACGCCCCCGCCGGGCAGCAGAGCGCCTGACCCCATCTGCGACCACGCCATCTCACGCGCGACCGGGGCCGGCATCGGCCCGAAGAAGAGCCGGAAGATGACGACGAAGCTCAGGCACGACGCCAACTCCAGGGCGACCGCGGCGGCCACCAGCGCCGGGTTGATCGCCTCTATCTCCCGCATCACCGGCCGCAGGTCGGGCACCGCCGCCACCACGGCCCCGACGCAGGTGGCCAGCACCGCCACCGTCAACAGCCTGCGGCGCAGATCGTTGTGCGGCGCCGGTATCTCGTTGGGGGTGGCGGTGACCGACACGGCGGGCGGGAGCGGTCAGATCAGCCGGGCTCGTCGCCCCCGCTCAGGCCATCGCCCGCGGCGCGCCGCCGGCGCGGGCGATGAGATCTGTCACCGACCAGCGGCGCAGGACTCGAGCCCCACCCGTGTCACCCTTGTCACGGGTGGCGTCCGGGCGATCCGGGGAGGCGGCTGCGGACGCCGCGGCGTGGTCCTGTGTGGAGGCGAGCGCCGCCGCGGATCGCCGGCGAACCCTCATGCGGCGGCCGGCGGATTCGGTGAGGAGCTCTCGGTTGGGGGACTGGGTGTTCATGGCTTGCGTACTCATGGCGGATGCTCCGGTCATGTGGTCTCGAGGCTGAGGGTGAGGTCGCTGCGCGCCTCGGCATTGGCGGCACGGGCACGGGCGGCGCCGTCTCGAGGAAGGACGAGGGTGGCGACCAGCAATCCGGCGGCGAACAGCGCGGCGGCCCATTCGAACGCCGTCGTGTAGCCGTGGATGGAGGCCGCGCCGACGAGGTCGGCGGTCCGGGCGTGGCCGGAGGTGAAGCTGGCCGCGGCGCTGGCGAAGATCGTGCTCAGCAGAGCCGTGCCCACCGAACCGCCCACCTGCTGTGAGGTGTTGACCATCGCCGAGGCGATGCCGGCGTCGCTGTTCTTGACCCCGAGCGTCGCGGTTGAGAACGCGGGGGCGAAGATGCAACCCATGCCCACTCCGGTGAGCAGCAGCCCGGGCAGCACATGGGTGATGTAGGCCGCCTGCGGAGTCAGCTGCGTGAACACGAGCATGGCGATGATCCCGAGCGTCATCCCGGTCATCACCAGCGGCCGGGCCCCGGTGCGATGCAGGATGCGCGTTTGCACCGTCGTCGCGGTGAGGACGATCATCACGGTCATCGGCAGGAAGGCCAGGCCGGTCTTCAGGGGCGAGTAGCCGAGGTTCTGCTGCAGGTAGTAGGTGAGGAACAGGAAGACGGCGAACACCGCCGAGCCGGCGAGAGCGATCGTCGCGAAGGCGCCGCCGCGAGCTCGATCCGACACGATGTGCAGGGGCAGCAGCGGATGCTCGGCGCGCCGTTCCACGGCGAGGAATCCGCCCAGCAGCACGACGCTGGCCGCCAACGACACGATCGTCGTCATGCTGGACCACGAGCTCGTCTCCGCGCTGGAGAAGCCGTAGACGAGAGCGAACAGACCTCCGGAGGCGAGCAGGGTGCCGGGCAGATCGATCCGCGCCCGGTTGGGCTGACGCTCGTTCTGGAGCAGCCGCAGCGCGAAGATGGCGGCGGGGACGGCGATGGCCAGATTGACGTACAGGCTCCACCGCCACGACAGCGCCTGGGTGAGCACGCCGCCGAGGAGCAGGCCGACCGAGGCTCCTCCCGCCGCGATCGCGCTGAAGATGCCAAACGCCTTCGGCCGATCAGGCGATCCCTGGAAGGTCACGGTCAGCAGGCCGAGCGCCGAGGGAGCGAGGATCGCTCCGAACGCTCCCTGGAGGGCCCGGGCGCCGACGAGCATGCCGAATGACTGGGCCATCCCGCCGATGGCAGACGCCACCGCAAATCCGATCAGCCCGCCGATCAGGGTCCATTTGCGGCCGAACAGGTCGCCGAGCTTGCCGCCGAGCAGCAGGAGGCTGCCGAACGCCAGGGCGTAGGCCGTGATGACCCACTGCCGGTTGTCGGCCGAGAAGTGAAGCGCCCGCTGCGCTGACGGGAGCGCGATGTTGACGATCGTCGCGTCCAGCACGACCATCAGCTGGGCGACGCCGAGGAGCGCGAGGACCGCCCATCGGCTGGGGCGGGAGGTAAGAGGGATGTATCGGGGCTGGTGGTGCTCATCAGGATCCTTCCGGGTGGGAGTGATGAACACCTTAGCACGAATCATCCATGCTGTAGGTATCAATTACATGTTGGTAACTATTCTCCCTGCGGTCACGATGCCGAAATTTCTGCTATTCTTGGTCGCGTCATGTCTCTCGAGAACTGCTCCGCCATCCCCAGCGCGATGATTCTGCTGCCGCGATTGGCCAAGCAGGTGATGCGGCGCGCGAATCCAGAGCTGCTCGGGATGGACCTGCGCCTCCTCATGGCCCTCAGCTACCTGGGCGACCATGACGGAGCGCCTCAGCAGGAGCTGGTCGACGCACTGTGCATGGACGCCAAGAACGTCGTCCTGCTCCTCAACGAGCTCGAGGACTCCGGTTATCTCGTCCGACGGCGTGATCCACGACGACCGTCGCCGCCACCGCGTGCTGATCACGCGAGGCCGGCCGCGAGGCGCTCGGACGGGCTCGCGACCACATGGACGCCGTCGAGAACGAGGTTCTCCAAGCCCTCGACGCCGACGAGCGCGCGACGCTGCTCAAGCTGCTCACGCGCGCGCTACATGGGGTCGAGCACATCGCCGGCGAGGGCGAGCACCCCACGCTGGCTACCGCGCCGTCGTAGGGCGCCCAGGAGGCTGGCGATCACCCGCTCGTCGGGTGCGCGGCGGCGATCACGGGACCGGCTTCTTGTCAGGACGCTTCGAGGGCACCGGGCGGACGCGGAAAATCTCCACACGCGGGCCACAACCTGGCAAGGTTCGGAGATGATCGGGCTGGAAGGCTTGCGGTTCTCCGCACGCTCCCGGGTCCCGTCTGGGTTCGGGCTGCACGTGGTCTCCGGAGGCTGTCTCAGCGAAACACTCCCGTGGAGGAGATCGCATGCGAAAGGTCTTTGGAACAAGGCGGGCGCTCGTGGCCGGGGTAGTTGCCACGTGCGTGCTGGGAGGGGCCGTGGCGGTCGCCGCCGCTCATGGCGGCGCTCGCAAGCCGCATACCGAGCCTGGGTCGACGCGTACGCCGATCAAGCATCTGGTGATCATCTTTCAGGAGAACGTGTCGTTTGACCATTACTTCGGCACGTATCCATTCGCGGCGAATTCTTCCGGGGAGCGATTCTTCGGGAACCATCACGTCCGCGTGAATGGGCTCTATGACACTCCGGGTCTCAACGGGCACGGGACCCTGCTGACGAACAATCCGAACACGGACGCGAGCGGCAACCAGGCCAACCCGCGGCGCCTCGACCCGGCAAACATCAATGACGTGCTGGTCTGCGATCAGGACCACGGCTACGCCGACGAGCAGAAGGCGTTCGACGGCGGCAAGATGGACAAGTTCGTCACGAGCGTTGGCACCGGGTCGGGCACGAGCGGCACCGGACAGGCGTGCAAGGCCACCGACGTCATGAACTACTACGACGGCAACACCGTCACCGGCATGTGGAACTACGCCAAGAACTTCGCGCTGAGCGACAACTTCTTCGCCAGCACCTTCGGCCCCTCATCGCCGGGGGCGATCAATCTGGTCTCCGGCAATACCGGCAACGTCGGGATTCAGATCAACGGGGCCAACACCGACGGAGATACGGTTCCGGACGGGCAGGGCGGTGCCTCGCTGATCGATGACGCCCAGCCCTACTACGACGACTGCTCGACCCGCGACGCGGTGTCACTGACCGGGACGAACATCGGCGATGAGCTCAACGCCAAGGGGCTCAGCTGGGGCTGGTTCCAGGGCGGGTTCCGGCCGACGACCAGCTTCGCCCAGGCGACGGGTGGCACTCAGCCAACGAGCACGTTCATCCCGGACCAGTTCAAGGGCAAGTTCGCCCAGCCGCCCGCTTCCGATCAGGGCATCTGCAACGCGGTGCACCCGGTCGGAGCGGCGATCGGCGGGACCGGCGGCACGGTGGCGGGCCCCACGAACTACGGCAACAAGGACGACTACATCCCGCATCACGAGCCGTTCGACTACTACGCGTCGACTGCCAACCCGCACCACCTGCCCCCAGCGTCGCTGGCGGCGATCGGCACCGACACGCAGACCATCACGGGCGGCGTGCCGCAGTTCAACACGGCTAATCACCAGTACGACATCAGCGATTTCAACTCGCTGCTGGGCGCGATCAGCCACGGCTACCTGTCGCCCGACCATCTCCCGGGGGTCAGCTTCCTCAAGGCCCCGGGCTACCAAGACGGCCATGCCGGCTACTCAGACCCCTATGACGAGCAGCAGTTCGTCACCACCGAGATCAATGCGCTCGAGCAGACTCCGGACTGGTCGAGCACGGCGGTGATCATCACCTACGACGACTCCGACGGCTTCTACGATCACGCGTTCAGCGGCGTCCACAACCCGTCGAACACGAGCGGCGTCGCGAACCCGCCCGGGCCGCAGGACTTCCTCACCGGGACCGGGTTGTGCGGGACGGGCACGCCGCTCGCGGGGCAAAACGGCCGCTGCGGCTATGGGCCCCGGCTGCCGTTCCTGCTCGTCTCGCCGTGGGCGAAGGAAGGGAAGGTCGATCACACGCTGACCGACGCCAGCTCGATCGACAAGTTCATCGAGGACAACTGGGGTCTGCCCAGGATCCCTGGCTCGTTTGACTCGATCGCCGGATCGCTCAACTCGATGTTCAGCTTCCGCGGCCAGGGAGACAACCGAAAGCTGTTCCTCGACCCGACCACCGGGCAGCCCACCTCCAGCTTCGGCGAAGGGTGGCACTCGCACGGATAGAAGCCACACGCCATGCCGTAACTGCGAGCGCCGCGTCAGCACCGCGCGGCGCTCGCTACATCTGCTGCCCGGCGACACTCCACCGGGCGAGAGGCGCGAGCCGGCCCTCTCGGACGGCTGAGTACCGTATCCGAGATGCGCATCGGATTGGTCGGGTATGGATTCGGGGGACGCTACTTTCACGCGCCGCTGCTCGCCAGCGCGCCCGAGTGCGAGTTCCTCGGCGTGGTCACCAACTCCCCCGAGCGCCGCAAGGCGTTCACCGCGGAGTTTCCGGGCCGGGCGACGTTTGACTCACTCGAGCAACTGGCCGGCGCCGGCGCCGAGGCCGTGACCATCTCCACGCCGGCCGCCACGCACATCGAGCTCACCCAGCAGGCTCTGCGGCTCGGGCTCGCCGTGGTGTGCGACAAGCCGTTCGCGCTCGATGCCACATCAGCGCGCGAGACGGTGCTGCTCTCAGAGCAGCTCAAGCTCCCGCTGACCGTCTACCAGAACCGCCGCTGGGACTCAGACTTCCTCACGGTCCGCAAGGCCCTGGCGGACGGCGTGCTCGGGGATCCGGTGCGCTTCGAGTCGCGCTTTGAGCGGTTCGCTCCTGACCCGGGGCCGCCGGCCTCGGGCGGCGGCACGCTGCGCGACTTCGGCAGCCATCTCGTCGACCAGGCGCTGGTGCTCTTCGGTCCCGCCCGTTCCGTCTACGCCGAGATGCACACCGGCGAGGGCCCGGCGGCCGTCGACGACGACGTCTTCGTGGCCATCACCCACGCCGGTGGGGTGCACTCGCAGCTCTGGGGCAGCTGGCGCCAGAACGCGCCGGGCCCGCGCTACCGGGTGACCGGCACCGCCGCCACCTACATCGTCGTTCCCGACCTCGAGAGCCAGGAGCACCTGCTCGTGGCCGGTCAGTCGCCGGCGACGCTACGCCGACTGGGGCGTCGAGCCCGAGGACCGGTGGGGACGCGTGTTTCGCGACGGCACGTCCGAGCTCCTCAGGTCCGAGCGAGGAGCCTGGGACACGTTCTATCCCGCCTTCGCCGCGGCGGTTCGCGGCGCCGGTCCGGTGCCGGTCGACCCGTGGGACGCGGTGGCGACGGCGCGGGTCCTCGACGCGGCCCGGGAGAGCGCCACGGTCGGGCAGGTCGTCAGGCTCCAGGAGTCATGAGCGACGCCGCTCCGGGCGCGGGGCACGACGCTCGACCGGCGCCACAGGTTCACCTCTGCACCGGTTTTGGCAGATTCGTCATTCAGTCCGCGGTGCCCCATTCGGCGTAGGCGTCACTCAGCATCGGCTCGCCGAGGAGCCAGGTCCGGGGCTTCGGTTGGTAGACGAGGCCGTTGTATGCGAGCTGGTCCAGCGACCGGTTGATCTGCTTGGGGCTGGCATAGGCCCGAAGCGCGCTGTACGGGCCTCGGCCGGCGGCGATCGCTCCGAGCAGCGCTGGGCCGAAGGGGGTCATGGCCCGCACGAGCGCGAGCTGGTCGGCGGCGCGGATGCGCGCCGTCATCGCCTGACGCTCCCAGATCTCTCGGGCCGCCCACCGCGAATCGGCAGGGCTGTCGCGGGTCAGCCAGAGGATCTCGCTTGTCGTCTGGGCTTGGCCGTTGGCGTGCGACAGGAGCCAGAGCAAGTCTTCGTCGCGGACCGGTAGGTGATGCACGCGGACGAGCTCTCGCCACCGTGAGGTGGTCGGATCCGTGATTTCGACTTCGGTGCCAGCCCCGAACAGCGCCGCGTCGCGACCGAGCAGGAGCTCACGCGTTGCTGGAAACGTCGAGAGCACCAGGGACGTCCCAGTAACGCTGGCACGAAGCTCCCACAGCAGCCTCGCCATTGAGCGTTCAGTGAGGAGATGCGCCCAGGTGACACCGACGGTCAGCCCGTCGGCGAGCGCGAGCAGTTCGGCGACGGAGGGTCGCTGGTCTCGTCCACCGCTCAGCAATCGACCGACCTCGGCCGCGCGGCGGGTTCCCAGCGAGGCGAGCGTCTCGCTGTCCGGGGCCTGACCTGCCCGCCAACGAGACGTCGCCTCGGCACCCAAGAGCCGGTCGAGCAGCTTGTCCACGAGCGCATCGACGAAAGCCTCGCGGTCTCCGTAGCGGCGTGCATCAAGCCAGAACCCCGCGCTGCCGTCACGTTCAACTTCCGCGAGCCGTTGCACCGCGTCGTCGGCGCCGGACCCCGGGTGACCGACCAGAGTCAGGGTGCCCCGCTCCGGGACGCGACCACCCCATGGCGGCTCGCGATCCGGGTACAGGAATCGATCCAGCCGGAAAGCCGCCGCCACATCCGCGGTGGCGCTCATTGGTAGCGCAGGACTTGCCATGCCTCATGGGTGCTGACCGTGGTGAGGGCAATCTCGACAACGTCAACGTTGACCGCCCCGAAGGCCTGACCGACTTCGGCGCACTGATGGGCCAGCAGCATCGTGCAGTACGGCTGCCCGGTGGAAAGCTCGAGCAGCCGGTCAAGCGCCTGATCGTCGATCGGTGCCTCGACAGCGGCGAAGCGCTCACGGAGGTCGTGGCGCCAATCCTCGTTCGCGATCCGCGGCAGCACGAACGGCTCACCCAGGAACTTCAGAACCGGTATCAGCACGTCCTCCGCGCTCGCCACGCTGCTCGCCAGGAGCACGCCGATCCGCTGCTTCGCGTCTTTGAGCAGCGCCCGGACGGCGGCCTGGTCCTCCGCGGCCCAATCCGCGAGTAGATGGGCTTCGTCAATCAGGATCACGGCGCGCCGATCGCCCTCAGCAAAATGGTTTCGGACGTCGGCGAGGACGCGTGAGATCTGCAGGGACCGTGCTTCGGTATCGCCGAAGGCATCGATGAGACCTCCGAGTCCCGCATCACCGGCGGCACCCGCGGCGCGACCCGCGATCCGCGCCAGTGGCCCGACAGTCCGCTCGGCGCGCAACGCCAGATCTCTCGCTCGTCGCAGCTGGCCCAGAACCCGCGCGGCGGCCGCCGGCGCCGTCGGATACTCGTCGAGCGCTACCGCGCACGTGACAATGCCCGCCGCGCGAGCCCGGCCGAGAACAGCGAGGGCAAGACTGGTCTTGCCCTCCCGGCGCTGATCAAACAGTCGGACCACCTCACCAGCGGCGACGCGCTCATACAGCGCGTCAATGACCAGCGAGCGGCCGACCTGCTCGTCCTCACTCAGTGGCGGGCCAGCTTTGAACAGCTCGGCAAGACTTGCGACCATCGTGGGTATAACTTATACCCTAGACTGTCATATCACAACCCTCCGACGGCCCGCACGGGCGCTCAGTTGTGCCAACGTCGACACAATCCTTGATCCGGAGCGGCCTCGGCGCAAATCTCTCGGTCATGGCCTGGACGTTGGCGGCGAAGATCGAAGCGGAGCACTTCTTACGGGAGTTCCTGCGGTCGTACGATCTGCCTCAGCCCGACGAGGTGGAGTACGGCTTCACCTGCGTGCGTTTCATCTACCACGAGTCCAAGACGTGCGTCGTGATGGATCTCGATCCGGACGACAGCCGCGGTAACTCGTCACCGGGCACGCACGCCGGATAGCCGGGCCGCCTCGGCGCCACTATCGACGCCAGCGAGGTGGCCTGAGGGCGCCCACCCTGCCGACGGATCGCGCGCGCCGGCCGGTCAGCGCGCGCAGGGCCGCGCGGGCGGCGGCGTCGCCCGGCACGCCGTGCACCGCCCCGCCCGGGAACGTCGCGGCGCTGGCGAGGAAGAGGCCGGCCAGGGGCGTGCGGTAGGGCGACAGGGTGGGCAGCGGGCGAAACACCGATTGCAGGCCGCTGTAGCTGCCGCCGCCGACGTCTCCGTGCACGAGGTTGGCATCGCGGGCCTGCATCTCGTCGGCGCCCAGCACGTGCCGGGCGAGGATGCGGGCGCGAAAGCCGGGCGCGAAGCGCTCGACCTGTGCCTCGATCGCCTCGACGGAGCGCTCGGACGAGAGCCCGGCCCGCGCGCCGGCGCGGTCCGTGGGTGTAGGCCCAGGCGGTGTGCTTGCCGTCAGGGGCGCGGCTGGGGTCGGCGATGCTCTGCTGGCCCAGCAGCAAGAACGGCGGCTGGCCGGGGTCGTGAGCGGCGAGCGCCGCGATGGTGCTCGCCTCATCGCCGCCGACGTGGACGGTGCCGGCTTGGCGCGCCTCCGGGGCGCTCCACGGAATGGGGCCGTCGAGCGCCCAGTCAACCTTGACCGTTGCCGGCCCCTGGCGGAAGCGGACCAGCCCGGCCCGGTACCAGCCGTTCAGGGCGTTCCCGGTCATGTCCAACAGCGCCCGGGGCATGACGTCAGCGAGCACGGCGTCGGCGTCGTAGCGGCGCCCGTCGGCGAGAGCGACGCCGGTGGCCCGTCCGCCGGCGGTGAGGATGCATTGCACGGAGGCGTCGCAGATGACCTGCCCGCCGAGCGCGTGGAGATGGCCGAGGAGCGCGTCGGTGAGGGCTTGGGCGCCGCCGCGCGGGCTGGGCCAGCCGACGGCATGGCCGAGCAGGTTGAGGTAGAAGCCCGCGACCGCCGAGCCCCGAGCGGACACCGGCGCATCGCCGTGGGCGGCGGCGCCGAGCAGCCACGCCCGCGAGCCCGAGGCCGAGAACAGCCGCCGGGCGTGCGTCTGAGCGGCGGTGGCGGCGAGCAGCCCGAACTGGGCGGTCGCCATCGGCCCGGCCTGGGCGAGCAGCTTCAGCGGGCCGCCGACGGGCGGGAAGCCGGAGAGCATCGTCCCCCGCACCGCGTCGAAGTGGCGTAGGTACGGAGCAGCGAACCGGGCCCAAGACCGCCCATCGCCCGCGTGCTGGGCCTCCAGGGAGGCGACCGTCGCGTCGAGGTCGCGGTACAGCCCCACGGCCCGGCCATCATCGAGCGGGTGGGCCATCGCCACCTGAGGGTGAATCCAGGCCAGGCCGTGGTCGGCGAGCGGCATGCCTGCGAACACCGGCGAGGCGGCGGCCGCGGGGTAGACCGAGGAGAACGTGTCGTGGCGAAAGCCGGGCAGGGTGAGCTCCTCGGTGCGCACCGCCCCGCCGGGCTGCGGCTGGGCCTCGAGCACGGTGGTCTCGATGCCCGCCCCGGCGAGGCGGATGGCGGCCGCCAGGCCGTTGGGCCCGGCCCCGATGACCAGGGCGCGGGCGCTCATGCGCGCGCGGCGACATGCAGGGCGAGCTGGCGCAGCAGGCTCTGGACCGCCACGTTGCCCTGTGGGCTCAGCGGCGGACGGCGGCGCGCCCGAGCGCGACGCCGCACACGCCGGCGGCGGTCCACGTCGCCAGCACGATGCCGGTCCGGGCGACGGTCGCGGCCTTCGTCCGGGTCCGCCGTGACCTTGGAGTCGCCGCCTTCTGGGTCTTCGCGGGCTCCCGCTGCGTGGAGGCGGAGCCACGGGCCTGTTTGGTCTGAGCGACGGGACGCGCTCGCTTGGCCCCGCCGGCTGGGCGTCGCTTGGCGGGTGCTGTTGCGCCCTGATCGGAGGAGGTGAGATCGGTCAGATCCACCAGCCCGAGCTCCGAGACCGGCCGGAGCGCCATCAGGCCGCCCTGCTCTCGGGCAGGCTCATCACCTTCCGCCGCGCCCGGATCTCGTCGGGCGAGGGAAACTTGACGCGGGGCCAGAGTTCCTTGGCGAGCTGATGGAGGTCGGACTGGGCCTCGCGCGTGCCGCGGTCGTGGCCGTCGAGGAGGATCAGCGGGACGTCCTGGGTGATCGCCGTCCGCCAGGCGGCGCGGGCGCGAAGCTCGGTGCGCGCGACCGAGAGCTTCAGCCGCCGCGACAGCCGCCGCAGCGCGTCCTGGTTGAGCCGGTAGCTCATCTGGGCGGGGTCGCATTCCACCTTGACCAGCTTCTTGATGCTGACGCCGGCGCCGCGACGGTTGAGCTTCTCCACGGTCTGGGACAGGCGGCTGAGACCGCGTAGGGCGTTGCTGTCCCCCATCTTCACCGGGCAGACGATCTCGTCGGCCACCAGGAGCGCCGAGACCGTGAGCTCCCCGACGTTGGGCGGGCAATCGATCAGCACCCGGTCGTAGTCCCCGAGGAGCGGCTCGAGGGCGTCCTTGAGCTTGAACACGCCCATGGTCTCTGAGCGCAGCTGCGTATCGAGTGCCTCGGCACGCTCATCGCACGGGAGGAGATCCAGGCCCGGGACGTCATGCACATCCTCCAGCACCACGTCCTCGGCCGGCACCGAGTTCCGAGGCGCGAGCACATCCACGACCGTCGCCTCCAGCTCCGCGGGGTCCACGTCGTAGGCGTAGGTCAGGTTGGCCTGCTGGTCGAGGTCGATCAGCAGCGTCCGGACCCCCGCGTACGCCCACTGCGCGGCCAGGCTCCCGGCGAGGGCGGTCTTACCGGTTCCGCCCTTCTGCGCTGCGATAGCTGTTACCACTGCCCGCGACATCTCTGTCAGTGGCGTTCGACACCAGATCGGGCGGCTCCTTCCCGGGCGCCGAAATTTGTTGGGCCGAGCCTCAGCCCCGTTCCGGCGCGGCCCGTGGGGGGCGATCAGTCGCCGACGTGGCCGCTCGCGGACGGCGTCAGGTGCAGTGGATGTCGATCTGATTCAGCAGCCACTGACCGCCCGCGCGCGCGACGAAGCTGACGGTCCCGGTGCAGTGGGTCGTCCCGGTGGACTGCACCGCGGTCGTTCTCACGGCCACCGTGGTGCAGGTCTTTTTCGATAGCGGGGGCGGGATTCGAACCCGCGACCTTCGGGTTATGAGAGGCTTCGACGGGCTCACCTAAGTCGCTATTTGCAGGGCTTTTCTGATTTTGGCTGAGGCTGACTGAGGTTAGATTTGCCCATCTTGTTACACGGTTCGTGACACGCTTCAAGATATCGCGCGGACGCCAGAGCCCATGCCCCGACGCCTCTCGGATCGCCGAAGGCCAGATTCGACCGCCCGCGTAAGTCCACTTTCGCGGGCTGCGCCCGAGACGAAGCGGCATCGCAGAGACCGGACCTTGGGCGCTTGGAGGATTTCGTGCGCGAGGCGGTCGTGCTCGTCGCGCGGGAGTTGATGGAGGCCGAGATCGTGCGCCACGAGGCGCTGTCCGATCGGGCGGGGTGCGAGACCCTGCCACACGTGATCGCAGGTCATGGTGTGCCAGTCGCTGGCATCAGCCAACACCGTCCGCGGCCGCTGAGCAACGCCGGCGTGCTCGAGTTCTGCGAGTGCCGTGTTGACCATCGGCTCGAGCTGCCCGAAGTCCGGTGACTGGGTTGTGATCTCTGCCGCGATCACGATCTGCTGCTCGGTCACCACGGCCTGCGCGTTATAACCCTGGATGTTCGGCTGCCCCTGGGTGCGCATCTCCCGTGAGTCAGGATCGGTCACGTTGATCTTGCCCTCTGGCACCAGCGGCGGGGTTATGGCTTGGTCTTGCGGTTGTAGTTGCTCAGCCGCCGGCCGAGGCTGTCAACCGCGGTCGCGCGGTAGTGCTCGTACCACTCATTCGCGGCGTGCTCGTACCGCGAGATCCTCATCCATCCGGCGCTTGGCTTCCACCAGCCGCTCCTGCCGCGAGCGCTGGACCGGCCACGGGTTCTCGTTGCGCCTGGCCTCGACCGCCCGCCGGGCTGCGCGCAGCCACGCCGCCGCCCCTCCGGCCGCACCTCAACCGGCCAGGATCGAGATCCACCTCGACCTTGCGATCACCTCCTCACCCGCCTCCACAGCGGCCGCACGCTCACGCTGTAACCGCTCCCGCGCCGCCGCCAACGCGGCCCGTCGACCCTCCCGGGTCCGCAGCTGCTCAGGCAGCTCATCCCGCGCGCGTCGCCGTAGCGCTCGTCCTCCTCGCGATCGAGCTGCTCGGCCTCTTGGAGGATCTCGGTCACGATCGACTCATAGCCACGGTTGCGATCCCGCGAAGCGCTGGCGCGCATCCTGGTCCCTTCGACCGCGATCTCCCCAACCCGCACCAACCCCGCCTCACCACACAGCGCCGAGGACCGCACAAACAACTCGCCGATCGCGGTCTCGTGCGGCGGCGGAACTCCGCGACCGTCGAGTGATCAGGTACCTCCAACGCCGTGATTACCTTGAACGCCACATCCCCCGGCACGCCCGCTCGATCTGCCGCGACGACCTGATCCCGACCGCATACGAGTACAACAGCAATGCCACCATCATCGCCGGGTCATACGCCGCCCGACCCTGCCCGTTCGCGCGATACGCCCCATAGAACCCGTCCAGATCCATCTGATCGACCGCGCCGAGCACCGTCCAGACAAGGTGATCCTCCGGCAACCAATCCGTCAGTGACGGCGGCAACAACATCTCCTGGCCGCGATCACACGCGATGGAGTTCTGACCCATCCTGAAATCGTCTTCAAACCCCCCGGACGACACCCTAAACCCGACAGCCTCGTCCGGGGGCGGTCGCGAACGAGGGCAGCATCGGCGGCAAGATCGTACCCACTTCGCTCAGACCTGGGTCGTCCGGCGCGGTCGTCTCCCGCCCCGCGCTGGCAAGCTGCTCGCAGCTTCGGTGCCCGGTGGCCCGCATTCCCGCCGGTCCTGGACTCCGCGCCTCGCGAGACTCGGATCTGAGCGGCTCGAGGTAACGCGGCGGGAGGTAAGCGTAGCCACGCGTTTCACTTTCAGTTGGCGTCAGTCAAATCTCAGCATTGCCACGCTCGCGCACGCTTCTAGTGTGTCGGCGTGCTCGCTGTCTACCGCGGAGGCCGCCGTCATATCTTGCGGGTGCATGTACGCTGCATGAAACGTCTGAAGATAACATTGTTGTGGCTGGAGCAGCAGGAGTGATCGTAAGCAGCTACTGTGGCGTCTGGCTGTTGGCGCTCGCTGTCGCCGGTTAGATCACAACGATCAGCTTGGCGAGGTACATCACTTGCGGTCACCTCGATCGCAAGAAGGATGGCAGTGGCAATGGTTTGTGCGGATTCAGCGGCCAATGAAAGTCTGCTTGGTCCGTACCATAGTGTGTCCAGCTGGTGAATCTCTCACCGTGCGCCCCTGTCACTAGCCGTAGTGTGCCGGCGCCTGTTTGCCTTGGCGTAAGCACGTAGTGCTCTCTGAAGGGCCCATGCTCGGGCTTTATCTCAGGAATCCGAATCGAATCGAGAGGTCGATTGCCGGAAACGGCCTGTCCCATTTGAAGGGCCCCGGGCCGGCGTCAAAATCGGCACCGGTGGGGGCACCACTCTGTCGTCGAGGAACGACATGGCCTTTGCAAACGCGTCAGCCTCGCCCTTGTTCCGGTTGAAGGGGATCCACGTTCCCTCCACAGGTGGCGGGGCCGCGCCCGCGCTCGCTGGGGCCTCTGCCTGCGCGGAGCTCCCAATTGAGCCCGCGCCTGCACCCGCTCCTGGCCCGGACCCCGCAACCGAGGACGCGACCGGACCCTCGAGGGCCGCACCCGAGGACTCCAGTGATTTCAAATGGGGTCAAGACAGACGGACCAGACGGGGACAAATTCGGCTGCCTTGCCGCATTCCCATACATATCGCCAGAGGCGATCAAGATGTTGGCCAAGGGCGCGGTTTTGGTTAGAAACGGCCTGGAATCGTGGCCGGTGATCTCCAGGGCGAGGACAAACCCAACGGTTGGCAGGTTAATTTGATCTACACCGGCCATCTTCATCTGGAACTCCGCGTAGACGCTCGACGCGGTGGAGTATGGCCGGTTCCCGAGCGGTCCCATGGACACCGATGCTGACACTGGTCTGTCCGGATCGAGGTACTTTGGGCCTAGCGGGGTGTTGATGGGTCCTTCCGCGAGTGGCCGCGGCGCGATATCCAGAGGACTAGTGTCGTTAGCGCGGCACGCCCCGACCTCGGAGAGCTTTGAGTCCGTCCCGGCGGGGTCGACCAAGGTGACGGGCCGATTCTGCGCATAGACATAGGTGTTCACGCCGTCGCTTATGTCGCGCGGGTCAGCGGACGACCATCGGCCGAGCCATGACGCATAGTAACGGGCCATGTGGTAGTTAAATCCCGTCTCCTCATCCCGTTCCATGCCGGTATATCGATACCGCTTGAGACTCACCTCGGCCGCACTCCGGCCAGCTTCTGATAGGAAGTGCTGCCGTACGGATAGTACTCCTCGTAGGAGATGATCTGCCCCGTGTCGTCCAGCTCCAGGGTCGCCGAGCCGAGATGGTTGCCGACTGGTAACGGAGAAGTGGGGCGGTGAGCCGTCGCTGCCCTGCGTGCGGGTTTCCACCAGCGCGATGCGCTGCTTGTCGTCCATCACGTGCAGCGTCTCGCGTTCCAGATCGACGGTCGTCGCCGTCGGCCTCGTACTCGCGGTAGACCTCGAAGCCGCCGAGATAGATGCGCTCGTCCTTGCGCGCGCCGTTCGCGCGCTCGGTCACCTTGCGCACCCGCTGGCCGGCGGCGTCGTAGACGTAGTAGGTCGTCTCCGGGCGTGCCCGTCGCTCGACCGCCTGGCGCGCCGTGGCCTGGAGCTGGTCGCTGGAAGTCCCAGCGCATCAGCGGCAGATGCGGCATGGCGGTCATGTTGCCGTGCGCGTCGTAGGTGTAGGCTCTCGGCGGCCGGCGCCGACGGTGGTGCTGGCTCAGCCGGTTGCTCCTTGCTCGGCTCGAGCAGGCTCGGCTCGTCGTAGGCGTAGGCGCGGGTCCAGTTGCCGTTCGGCCGCCTGGTGGATCAGGCTGCAGGAAGTTGCCCACGGCGTCGTACTCGTAGCGCTCGGTGTAGCGCCGCATCGCCTGCGCCGTCGCCGGGGTGCGGCAGGCTGTACGCGCGGTGCGTCGTCCCAGGTCGTCTGCGGCGCTGACCGAGCTGGCCGAGGTGCTCGCGGCCGGTCGCCTCGATCAGCCGGTAGAGCGCGTCGTAGGTGTAGTCGGCGCTCGGCTCGACCGACCTGGTTGTTGAAGAAGATCGTCTGCTGAGCGCCGTCCTGGATCCGGGTGATGTTGCCGGCCGGGTCGTAGGTGTAGCGCAGATCCTGCAGCTGGCGCCTGGTCGGCCGCGCCGCGTGGTCGTCAGGCGGCGTCGAGCCGGAAGGTCAGCGGATCGTAGCGCGTAGTCGGTCGTGACGCCGTTGCCGTAGTCGATCAGGTCCGCTGGCCCTTGGCGTCGTAGTCGATGTTCGTCACGAAGCGGCGTCGCCGGCTCGCCGGCGCCGCCGAGGTTGACGTCGACCGTTCGAGCAGGTCGGCCTCGTTGTAGGTGGGCGGTACGACGCTGCCGTCCGGGCGTGGTCACCGACGGTCGGGCCGGTTGAGCGCGTCGTAGGCGGTGCGGCTGGTGAAGGTCTCGGCCTCCAGCGCGGCACGTGGCCGACCAGTCGAGCGTCGCCTTGTACTCCGCGCGCGAGCTGGCGTCTGGCTGCGAGCAGGTTGCCCTTGAAGTCGTAGCGCTCGCTGGTGACGACGCCGGCCTGGTCGAAGACCTGAGACACTTGCCGCGCAGGTTGCGCGCCTCCGGGTCGGGCGGCTGTCTCGCCATAGACCGTGCGCCCGACCAGCAGCTCGGCGCCGGTCCCCTCGCGCAGGAATGAACTCGGTGGGCCGGCGCAGCGGGTCGTAGGCGGTGCGGAACCGGTGTCCCGGCTGTCCCAGGCGTAGATGCGGCTTGCCCGCGACGTCGTTGAGCATCCAGCGCTCGCCCGCCTCCATGCTCGCCTGATGGATGCGTTGCCGAGCATGTCGTAGTCGTAGCGCATGACGACGCGGTCCTTGGCGTCGATGACCTCGCGCTGGTTGCCTTCGATGTCGAGCACGACGCGGTGGGTAGAAGCTCCTCGACCGGCGAGGCCGCCGTGTCGCGTAGGAACCGGTTGTGCGCGACGGTCAGGAAGGCGCGGCCCAGCGTGTCGGCTGGCGACGGTGGGCGTGCCGGCGTGGACGGCCGCCTTGCGCGGCGGCGTCCTGCTCGCGGCGTCCGAGCGCGCCCGCCGTGCGCGCTGCGTCGTACCAGGTGGGCAGGTAATCGGCCTCCGGCAGACGGCGCGAAGAAGTCGCCGACGTCCGGGTCGGTCGCGCGGATCGAGCGAGCACCGTGTCGTTGACGTCCCAGGTCTCCTGCCGCCAGGGGTCGAAGACCACCTTTTCCCAGGTGTGGTTGGGGTGCAGCGTGGCGACGACGCGCTCGAGCGGGTCGTAGAAGAGCACCGGGCTGACGCCGATCTCGGACGTCGAACTCGAAGCGGTGGGTGTCGGTGAAGAACGGCTCGTACTGGCGGACGGGCTTGCCCTTGTTGTTGAAGACCGTCCAGCCGCTGCCCACCCAGCGCGGGCTGACGTCGTTCGGTGTCATCTCCGGCTGGCCGTCCGCGCCCACGATGATCTTGCCGTTGGCGTCGCGCTGGGGAACCGGCCCCGGCTCGGCCTGGATCTTCTTCTGGATCTCGCGGCCGAAGCCGTCGGAGTAGGAGAAGCTGAGCTGGATCTTGGTCTGCTCGCCCGGCGCGAGGTCGCTGTCGTGCGTCTCGCGGGCGAGCGTGTAGACCACGGCGGGCTGCGGCTGCGCTCGCTCGGGTGCGCTGGTAGGCGAACAGGTCGTAGACGAGCCGCGTGGTGGCGTCGCCGAGCAGCATCGCGCGGATCGGCCGCTGCGGATCGGCCAGGAGCTGGTCGATCTCGGCCTGGGTCAGGTCGGCGCGCGAAGCCGTCCAGCGAGTCGCCGACGGGCTCCTCGGGCTTGCCCATGACCGCCGTGCCGACCACCATGCCGAGCGCGTCGAACGCGCACCGCCGCGCGGTTGCGGTTGGGGTCCGTGACCAGCGGGGCTGGAGCACGCGGTAGTCGTTGGCTCGGCTCGGGCGGCCGGTGTCGGGTCAACGTTGCGCTCGCCGACGGTGACCCGGTTGCCCAGCGCGTCGCGGGTCTCCACGACCATAGGTCGTATGTGTCGTAGGTGACGAAGCTCTCGGTGCTGACCGCGCTGTGTGGAACGGGTCGCGGTAGCGGTGCGGCAGGAAGAAGTGCGGCGGGCGTGGGCGAGCTCCTGCGCCGGCGTGTCGCCGGGCCCGGGGAAAGGAACACCCGCCCGGAGGGCATCCACCAGTTGGCGTCGCCTTCGCTGTGGACGTAGCGGCCCTCGTCCGCGAGCATCGGCGTCGGTAGACGCGGCCGCCGTAGACCTGGGCCACAGGCCCGGGCGTGAACGCGAGCCTGTAGCTCTCGCCCGGCAGCGCCAGCGACTCAAGCTCGCCGAGCGGCAGGGCCCGGCCAGGTCGTCGCGGCGGTAACGGTGCGCCTGCTCGATCAGGCGCTGCTCCATCGCGCCCGGCGGTTGGCAGCCTGCTCGTACTCGATCGCGGCCGCCGTCGCCCCCGCCGTCGAGCGCCTCGTCGAACGTGAAGCGGGGGGCGCCCCGGCAGCGTGAGGCCGGTCAGCTCGTAGGTGCGCGTCTCGCTCGGCAGCGGCGCGCGGTAGTCGTCGGCGGTCTCGACCGGGTTGGTGACGCGTTCTCGGTGAAGGTGGGGAGGGTCCCGTCTGCTTCCTGGTCGCGGGGCCACAGGGCCGGGTCCGGCTGGCGGCGGCCGTAGCCCACGCGGCGGACTTGAGCACGTTGCCGAACTCGTCTACCTCCAGCGTCAGGGCATGGCCGACGCGCGGATCGGCCGGGTCGCGCTCGTAGTGGTAGGTGAGCGCCTCGCGGCGTGGGTGAAGAACACCGCGTGGCGGTTCCGGCCTGCGGCTGCAGCACGCGACCGTGAAGTTCTGCTCGGTGACGGTGTAGGGGTGCGGCTGCCCTTGCTGTCCCGTCCAGCGCGAGACCTCCTGGCGCAGCATGGAGC
>CAVXRR010000002.1:0-29807 GCA_963764125.1 uncultured Solirubrobacteraceae bacterium | reverse complement strand
GCGGAGGCGATCGCCTCGGTGGCCCCGAAGGTGACGAGCACGTCCTCGGGCTCCAGCCCGTACCACTGGCGCTGGTGCTGAAAGATCGCCTCGCGCAGGGCGGGCACGCCCGGTAGCGGCGCGTACTGGTTCTCGCCGCCGCGCAGTGCGGCCACGGCCGCCTCGATCACCGCGGCGGGCCCGTCGGTGTCCGGGAACCCCTGGCCCAGGTTGATCGCGCCGGTGCGCACGGCCAGCGCGGTCATCTCGGTGAAGATCGTCGTTCCCAGACCAGCAAGGCGAGCTGCGGCGGTGGCGGGAGGCATCGCGCCGGTCAGGCTAGCGACGGCCGGCGTTCTCGGGCGGGTGGGGATCGTCTGCCACGGGCGCCGGCTCGCCCGTCGCGGGCCAGGCGCGCCCCACGCTGGTCACCTCGATCCACACCGCCTGCCCGACCTCAAGGCGGAGCTCCCCGGGGATCCGCGCCAGCAGCACCGGCGCCGACGCGTCGTCCACGCGCAGGCGCGCCAGGGCATCATGGCCGAGATACTGGACCTCCAGGACCCGCGCGGCGGTGTCGGCGTCGCCGCCCGCGAGCTTGATCTGAAGCTGCTCGGGTCGGAGCATCACCCGGCAGCGGCCGTGCATCGGCTCCCCGCCCGCCCCGGGCCCGGGGCCGACGATGCGGATCTGGCCCAGCACGGTGTGGGCGGTCTCGCCGCTGGCCTGCGCGGCGAGGAGGTTGAACTCGCCGATCGACGCCGCCGCGTCGAGGTCGGGCGGGTCCTGGTAGAGCCGGCGCGGCGCATCGGCGGCGATCACGGTGCCGCCGGCCAGCAGCGCGATCTGGTCGGCCATGGCCAGCGCCTCCCCCTGGTCGTGGGTGACGAGCACCGTTGTCGTGGCCGTCTCGGACAGGATGCGGGCCACGTCGCGCCGCAGCTCTGAGCGCAGCGAGGCGTCCAGGGCGCCGAACGGCTCGTCGAGCAGCACCACCGACGGCTCGATGGCCAGCGCCCGCGCCAGCGCGACGCGCTGCTGCTGCCCGCCGGAGAGCTGGTGGGGGTAGCGCTTGTCCAGTTCGCGCAGGCCCACCAGGTCCAGCAGCTCGCCCACCCGCCGGCGATCGTTGCGGGGCAGCCCGAAGGCGATGTTGCCGCGCACGGTCAGGTGGGGGAAGAGCGCGCCCTCCTGGGGCACGTAGCCGACCCCGCGGTGCTGCGCCGCGACCGACCGGCTCCCGTCGTCGACGAGCCGGCCGCCGATGTTCAGATTGCCCCCGTCCAGCGCCTCAAAGCCGGCGATCAGGCGCAGCAGCGTCGTCTTGCCGCTGCCCGAGGCCCCGAGGACCGCCGTGATCGACCGTTCGGGAACGTCCAGGTCGACGCCCTCCAGCACCCGGGTGGCGCCGAAGGCCTTGCTGGCGTGGCGGAGTTCGATCGCACTCATGGTGCGCAGTGTGCATCACCTCGCGCGGTCAAACCACAGCCCCAGGAGCGTGCCGGGGATGATCGCCAGCGCCACCATCACCAGCGCGTAGGGCGCGGCGGCGCTGTACGCGATGTTCTGCTGGAAGGCCCAGAACTGCGTGGCCAACGTCTGGACGCCGATCGGGGCCAGGACGAGCGTCGCCGTCAGCTCCGTCACCGCGGTGAGGAAGACCAGGCAGAACCCGGCCAGCAGCCCCGGGGCCAGCAGCGGCAGGGTCACGCGCATGAACACCGCCGCCGGGCCGCGGCCCAGCGAGCGGCCGACGTCGGTCAGGCGCGGCGGGACGTGGGCCACCGACGCCTTCACGCAGACGAGGGCCAGCGGGAAGTTGAGGATCACGTAGGCCGCGATCAGCAGCGTGCTCGTCTGATAGAGGCCGAAGACGTAGCGGGTGGCGAAGAACACGAGGCTGAGCGCGATCACGACCCCGGGCAGAGCCTTCGTGACATAGGTGCTGCGCTCGAGCACCGAGCGAGGGATGGTGGAGCGCCGGAACGACACGAGCGCCACGGGGACTGCGAGCACCACGGCCACCGCCGCCCCGGCGGCGCTGTACGACAGGGTCGTCCACGTCGCGGTGGCCACCGTCGCCGTCGCCGGAAGCGTCGTGTGCTGACTGGAGACCATCCAGTAGACGATCGTCCCCACCGGAACCCCGACCCCGAGAGCGACCGTCGCCGCCATGGCCAGCATGGCCGGCACCGCCATCCGGCGCAGGCGGGCCGGGCGCACGGCGCGCCGCGGAGCCGAGCCGGTCACCGTGCGCCGCGGGATCAGGCCCTCGATGAGGAGCACGAGCAGCCCCAGCAGCACCAGCGGGATCGCCAGCGCGCCCGCGGCTCTTGCGTCGAACTGGAACTCGGTGAAGATCTCGGTGGTGAACGTCTGATAGCCGAGGATCTCGAAGGCGCCGTACTCGGAGATGACGGTGAGCACGACGAGGACGCAGCCGCCGAAGATCGCCGTGCGCACGAGCGGCAGCGTGACGCGGAAGAAGGTGGCGGCGGGGCCCACGCCGAGGCTGTGCGCCGCCTCCTCCATGCTGGGATCGGCCCGCCGAAGGGCGGCCGCCACCGGCAGGTAGACGAGCGGGTAGGTCCCCAGCGTCATGACGATGGTCGCGCCCACGAGCGGCGCCAGGCGGGGGGCGAACGAGTGCCACGCGAAGCCGACGACGAAGTCCGGGATCGCCACCGGGAGCACCAGCAGCACGGTCCACAGCCGCCGCGCCGGCAGCGCGGTCCGCTCGGTCAGCCACGCCATCGCCGTGCCGATGACCGCCGCCAGCACCGACACGACGATCGCCAGCACGACGGTGTGGCGCAGCAGCATCACCGAGCGCGAGCGGAAGAGCGTGCGGTGGATCTCACCCCAGCCGGCGCTGTGGGCGTCGAGCGCCACCAGCGCCAGCGGCGACAGCAGCGCGAGCGCGATCACCCCCGCGAGCACGAGCAGCCCAACCCCCTGCGCGGGTCTGCGCCGGCGGCTGACCCAGGAGCCGGGCCTCGGGGGAGACAGCGTCGCCATGCTCAGATCAGACCCGCCTGGCGCAGCAGGTCCCGGGCGTCGGTGCCCGTCCCGATCTCGGCCGGCGTGATCGAGTCCGGCTTGAGCATGCTCAGCGGCGGCAGCGCCGGATTCGGGGCCACGCCGCGGACCAGCGGGTACTCGTAGCTGGCGCTATGGGCGATCACGTTCTGGCCGGCCTTGCTGGTGAGGAAGGCCAGGAACTTCTGTGCCGCCGCCGGGTGTGGCGCCGACTTCAGGATTCCGGCGCCAGAGATGTCCTGCACGAAGCCAGGGTCGCGCGGGGCGAACCACGCCAGCCTGGCGTGGAAGGAGCCGGCGCCGGCCTGCGAGCGGATGCGGAAGAAGTAGTAGTGGTTGATGAGGCCCATGGCCGCGTCGCCCTTGTTGATGTCACCGACGAGCGTCTCGTTGTCGGGCGTGTGGTCGTTGGAGCCGGCGTTGGCCTTCAGCCCCTGGAGCCACGTGAGCGCGGCCTGGCGCCCGCGGGCCCGGACGATCGAGCTGACGATGGGCCAGAAGTCGGTCTCGGCCGGCGCGAGCTCCAGCTTGCCCTTGTAGCGCGGGTCGGCGAGCTGCAGCGCGGACGTGGGCAACTGCGACGCCGAGATCTTGCTGGGGTTGTAGATGAGCGTGCTGAAGCGGCCCGACACGCCCAGCCACTTGCCGTTGGCCGCGTTGTCGCGGCTCGGGACCCGGGCCAGGGTCGAGGCGTCGACCCCGGCGAGCATGCCCTTGTCGTCGAGTTGCTGGAGCCAGTTGGAGTTCTCCGTGTAGAAGACGTCGGCCGGGGAGCGGCTGCCCTCCTGCTGAAGCTGCGCGGTCAGGACATCCTCGCTGTCGTTCTTGAGCTGCACCGCGATGCCGGTCTGCTTGGTGAACGCCGCCGCGATGGCCGCCGTCGTCTCGGGGTGCTGGGCGCTGTAGACCACCAGCGTCCCCTTCCCGCCCGAACCCGACGCTCCTGCACACCCGGCGAGCGCGACGCACACGCCCGCGGTCACCAGGCCCGCGCCCAGCCGCCGTGCCCACGCCGGTCGTCTCGGCCTGGCGGGCAGGCGCCTACACAGCTGCATCGGGATGCTCCTTTTCGTCGGTACGAGGCAGCCGTTCAAGGGCGCGGCGAGCCAGCTCTTAGGTGACCCTAATTAGGCTAGCCTAATTGGCCCGCCGGTGCGGCGGTCCGCCGGTCCGCCGGTCCGCCGGTGCGACTCAGCGGTTCTCGGTGGCCGCGCGCAGGCGCGGGCGGATGTCGGCGCACTCGGCGCAGACGCCCTCCGGGACGATCCCGGCGCGCATGAGCAGACCGAACACCCTGCAGCCGACGCAGTAACCGACGATCGACTCCAGGGCCGCCGCGGGCAGGAACAGGATGAGGACGACGTCGGCCGCGGTGTGATCACCCGCGATGAGCGCCAGCACGAGGGCGCCGGTGGACATCACCGCTCCCATGAGCTGGGCGAAGCGCTTCGGTGGCCCGGGGACCGGCCGGCGCTCGCCCAACCGCGGGGCGATGACGTTCTGCGCCGTCCATCCGAGCGGGCTGAGGGTGGGCCCGGTGAGCACGCGCGCCCAGAATCCGTAGGCCAGGGGAACGAGCAGCCAGTACCAGCCGGTGACCAGAATGGCCACGACGGTGACGAGCACCACACCGGCGACGGTGCGTGCGGCCTTCTCGTTGACCGGGTTAGGGAAGGAGAACAGCTCTCGCATGGGCACCCGGAGTCTATCCCACTGATTCGGTGCTCTTTGCGGATGTGGTCAATCGGATGCGGGCCCGGGAGTCCGGGCCTGGCATGGTTAGAGCCATGTCTCACGCGCCATGCGAGCGGATCGGGCATGGCGGGGCCAGCGCACTGGCCCCGGCCAACACGCTGGCCTCGTTCGACGCGGCGCTCGAGGTCGGGGTCGACATGGTGGAGTTCGACGTCCGCGAGTGGCGGGGCGAGCTGGTCCTCGCCCACACCGTGCTGCATGCTCGCCGGGGCGGCAGCGTTGGCCTCCACGACGCCCTGACCCACCTCGCCGGACCGCGGTTCGCCGAGGTCAGCCTCAACGTGGACGTCAAGCACGTCGGCTGCGAGGCGGCGCTGCTGGACGGGCTGTGCCGCGCGCGCCTGCTCGACCGCTCGCTGCTGTCCTCCCAGGTGCCGGCGGTGCTCGACCGGCTGCGCGAGCGCGAGCCGCGGGCGCGGCTGGGCATCTCAGTGGGTGGCCGCATGGCGCGCCTCAGCCGCCGTTGGGGAGACTGGCGCGCTCATGTCCTCAGCGGGCTGGCCTCACGCCGCTGGGAGGCGCTCATGGCTCAGCACCGCCTGGTCGACGCGACGCTACTCGAGCACGTCGTCGCGCGCGAAGGCCGCCTCTACGCCTGGACGGTCAACGAGCGGGCCGCGATCCAGTCCCTGCGCGGGCTCGGGGTCCACGGCATCACCACCGCGGACCCGCGCCTGTTCGCCGTGCCCTCAGCTGACCGCTGATCGCGAGAACACCCGGATCGAGATGAGCGTCAGCGCGGCCGCGAAGAGGGCGACCACGCCGAGGCTGAGCCACGCCTCGGTGGTGACGTTGCTCATCCCCCAGATGTCGTGCAGGCCCCGGCCCGACGGGTCGATGAACCCGTAGCGCAGCAACGCGAGCGCGTGGGTGAGGGGCATGACCTTGGCGACGTCAGCCAGCGCGCCGGGCATGGCCGAGATCGGGAACAGCGCACCGGCAAAGAAGAACGGGAGGATCGCCAACACCGGCGTCGCGCCCACGTAGTCCTCCTCCTTGGTCACGCGGCTGGCCACCGTCTCGGCCAGGCCGTACATGAACACCGTGAACAGCAGCGCGGCACCCAGGAACCAGGCGACCCCGGCAGCCGTGATGTGGAAGACCCCACCGCGCAGCGCCGACAGCCCGACCACGACCAGCGCCTGGAGCGCCGACAGGACCAAGGCGACGATGAGGTTCCCCACGACCAGGAAGCCGCGGGGGATGGGCGCGGCCAGCAGCTCGCGCTGTGCGCCGCTGTGGCGGTCGACCAGGACGCTCAGCCCGGCGAACACGCAGCTGAGCGGGATCACCAGCCCGACCGCGCCGATGCCCACGTAGGCGGTGTAGTCGATGTGGGAGTGCAGCCCGCCGGTGGCCTTCTTCAGCGCCGGGGCGAGGATCAGGGCGAGCATCGCGGGCCCGAGCAGCGGCACGGCGATCTGGCGCGGCGTGCGCGAGGTGAGCCGCGCGCGACGCCGGGCGAGCGTCATCAGCGCGCTGGTCCGGCGGGTGCGGCGTGGGGGCGCAAGTGCGAGCGGGGCGAGTTCGGCGGTGGCGGTGGCAGTGGAGGACATGTCGAAGGGCTCCTGTGTGCGTGGTGGGATCAGTTGACGGCGGTGAGCTGGGTGCCGGTGCGATTGAGGTAGACGTCGTCGAGGGTGGGAACGCGGGTCGCGATCTCCGAGAGCCGGATCGGCTCGGCGTCCATCGCGGCCAGAGCCTCGGAGGCCGCGCGGCCGTGCAACGGCACCGTGATGCGCGCGCCGACCGCGAACGCGTCCTCGCCGGCGATGCCGGCCGTGCGCAGCGTGTCGAGGGCCGCCTGCGCGTCACCGCCGGCGCGGAACTCGAGGATCTCGTCGCCTAGCCCGGCCAGCAGCGCCCGGGGAGAGTCGAGGGCCACGATCTCGCCGAGGTGGATGATGGCCACGCGGTCACACAGCCGCTCGGCCTCGTCGAGGTAATGCGTGGTCATGACGATCGTCATCACCTCCCGCGCTCGCAGCCCGGCGATGAGGTCGAGCAGCTCGTGACGGATCCGGGGGTCGAGCCCGACCGTGGGCTCGTCCAGGAACAGGACCCGCGGCGTGGACACCAGCGCTCGGGCGATCTCCAGCCGCCGGCGCTGGCCGCCGCTGAAGCTCGACACCGGCCGGTCGATGAGCTCGGAGAGACCGATCGCGTCGACGAGGTCGGCGATGCGCCGCTGGGCCTGCGCCGCCGGGACGCCCCAGAGGCGAGCGTGGAGGTCGAGGTTCTCCCGGCCGCTCAGCGAGCCGTCGACCACCGTGTCCTGAAAGACGACGCTGGAGACACCGCGGGCCAGCAGCGGCTGACGGGCGACGTCGAACCCGGCCAACCGGGCGCGGCCGCCGGTGGGGGTGACGGTGGTCGTGAGCATCCCGATCGTCGTCGACTTGCCGGCGCCGTTGGGACCGAGCAGGCCGAACACCTCCCCCGGGGCCACGGTGAAATCGATCCCCTTGACGGCCTCGACGCCGCCTGCGTAGGTCTTGCGCAGGTCCTCGACCTCGACCGCGGCGGGGGCCGCGGTCCCGTTTGTCGTGGTGGTGGCACTCATGTGTTTGCGCTCCAATCGAAACTGAGGCATTGCGTAACGAGGCACTAGTGTAACGATACGAATCTGCTACGTAATATTAAGATCGGCTTAGAGCCGGTGGACGACGCCACCGCCCCGGGCTCGCCGGGCTGGTGTCTGGGAGACTTGGCCTCGTGTCAGTGAGCGGTGGACATGGAGACGACGGCGACGCGGCTGTCCGGGCGCGCGGCGCAGGGCGCCCGCTGGACGAGGGGGTCGATACCGCGATCCTCAACGCCGGGTGGCGGTTGCTGCTGGAGGAGGGGTACGCCCGGCTCTCGATCGCGGGTGTCGCGTCGGCGGCGAAGGTGGGGCGGCCGGCCATCTACCGCCGCTACAAGGACAAGTCGGAGCTGGTGGCGGCGGTCATCGCCGACAAGGTCGCCGGCGTCCCGCCGATCGACACCGGCAGCGCGCGCGACGATCTCGTCGCCCATCTCGAACTGGCCCGCAAGCGGTTCACGGTCACCCTGGCCGGCACCCTCATCGTCGAGGAGCGCAACCACCCCGAGTTGCTCGAGCAGTTCCGCAAGGAGATGATCGTCCCCAGGAGCGACTCGATCGCGGCGGCGCTGGAGCGGGGCAAGGGGCGCGGCGAGGTCCGGGCCGACCTCGACTCCGAGATCGCCTCTCACGCGCTGATGGGCAGCTTCATCTTCTCCTACCTCGCCGGCGGACGGCCGCCGAAGGGGTGGAGCGAGCGCGTCGTGGACACGCTCTGGCCGGCCTTCGCGGCCTGACCACCGGCCGCGGCCGCACCTTCCGTCCTCCTGGCGAGGTGTACCGTCTGCTCTGGTCAATATGGCGGTCGACGTCACCACGGAGATCGGGATCGAGCGCCCTCGTGACGAGGTGGCCGCCTACGCCGCTGACCCCGACAACGCCACCCGCTGGTACCAGAACATCAAATCTGTGGAGTGGGAGACGCCCCCGCCGCTGGTCGTGGGTTCGCGCCTGCGGTTCACGGCGTCGTTCATGGGGCGCCCGCTCACGTACACCTACCAGGTGCGCGAGCACACGCCCGCAGAGCGCTTTGTCATGAGCACCGATCATGGTCCGTTCCCCATGGAGACCACCTATGAGTGGCGCGATGGGCCGGGTGGGGCGACGCTCATGACCCTGCGCAACCGGGGCGAGCCCTCGGGGTTCGCCAAGGTCGGGGCGGGGCTGATGGCCCGCGCGATGGAGCGCGCCAACCGCAAGGACCTGGCGCGATTGAAGTCGGTCCTCGAAGGGTCGCCGCCCTCGCCGTAGCCCGCCGCCCTCGCGCCGTCGCGTGCGCGAATCATTGACGACTAAAACGATGGTGATTGTGGTATTAGTGGTAACAGGCCCGATGACGACGGGTCACCGCCACCATGACCGCGACCTCCCAGACCACCGCCATCCCCGGGCGCCAGCGCACCGAGATCGTCGATGTCGACGTTCACGAGCGGGCGGCGCTGGAGGAGCTGGTGCCCTATCTCGAGCCGCGGTGGCGGCGCTACATCACCGAGTTCGGCTGGCAGCCGGAGCGGCTGCTGCCCTACGCGCAACCCACCGCGGGCGGGCTTGACCGGGCCGACGCCAAGCTCCCCGACGGCCGCCCCGGCGGCTCTGACCTGGGCCTGGTGCGCGAGCAGCTCCTCGACCTCTATGACATCGACACCGCCGTCCTCACCGGCTGGCTGAACGCCTCGGCCCTCGGGCCGGGGTGGCCCGAGTTCAAGACCGGCCTCATGTCGGCCTACAACGACTGGCAGGTGGAGACGTGGCTGGAGCGTGAGCCGCGTCTCGTCGGCTCGATCCACGTCAATGCCCACGACCCGGCCGGCGCCGCGCGTGAGATCGACCGCCTGGCCGGCCACCCGCGGATCGTCCAGGTGATGCTCTACATCGGCGACAAGCCGTTCGGCGACCCCTTCTATGAGCCGCTGTTCGCGGCGGCGGCCTGCCACGGCCTCGTCGTCGGCATCCACCACTCGGAGAACTCGCCGACCGCGCTCGGCCACCACCGCCTGTTCGCCGAGTGGCACACGCTCGTCTCCCAGGTGTTCATGTCCCAGACCGTCAGCCTGGTCTTCAACGGCGTGTTCGACCGCCACCCCGAGCTGCGGGTGGCGATGATCGAGGGCGGCTTCTCCTGGGTGCCGCACATCATGTTCCGCTCGGACCAGCAGTGGCGCGAGCTGCGCTCCGAAGTGCCGTGGCTGCATCGCAAGCCCTCCGATGTCATCCGCGACCACGTCCGCTTCGCGACCCAGCCGATCGAGGAGATGACCGCGCGCCAGTTCCTCGGGCTCGTCGAGCAGATGGAGTCAGATGAGCTGATCCTCTTCTCCTCGGACTATCCGCACTGGGACTTCGACTCTCCGGAGCGCGCGCTGCCGCCCGGGCTGCCCGACGACCTCGCCCGCAAGATCCTCGCCGACAACGCGCGCGCCACGTACCGGCTGCCGGGATGAGCGTCGGCGTCGACCCCGACCAGGCCACGCGGGTGTGCGCCAGCGACGAGCTGGCGCCGGGCGAGATGCGCCCCGTCTCGCTGGGGCGGCTTCCCGCGGTCGTCATCCGCCTGAACGACGGTTCGCTGCACGCGCTCGTCAACCGCTGTCTGCACCACGGCGCGCCGCTGTCGCGCGGGCGCCTGGGCCACGGCAGCCGCGGCACCGAGGGCGTCGGGGACTACCGCGCCGACGAGTCGGTGACCGCCCTGCGATGTCCGTGGCACGGCTACGAGTACGACGTGCGCACCGGCTGCACGCTGTTTGACCCCTCACGACGTCTACGACGCCTGACCGTCTGGGAGGAGGACGGCTCCGTCCTCCTCGCTCCCTAGAGCCCGAAGGAGACCCATGACCGACATCACGGGCGCTCGCGCCCTTCGCCCGTCCACGCGCCGATCCGCCACGGCAACCGCCGCGGCCGCGCCCCATGACATGCGCCAAGCCTGGCTCGTCGCCGTCTCATCCGGGCTCGGGTTCCTCTTCGACGCCTATGTCGTGAACATCTACTCGTTCGTGCTGCCGCTGATCGCGGTGAGCTTCAGCCTCTCCACGACGGCTCAGGGGGTGATCGGATCGGTCATGCTCGCCGGCTACACGCTGGGCACGTTCGCCTTCGGCTACGCCGCCGACCGCTTCGGCCGCAAGAACACCCTCGGCACCTCGATCGCGCTCTACGGCCTGACCACCGCCGCCTCGGGCGTGGCCGGCAGCGCCGGGCTCTTCGCCGGTCTGCGCTTCCTCACCGGCCTGGGCGGCGCGGGCGAGCTGGCGGTGGGCGTGCCCTACACCATGGAGGCCTGGCCGCACAAGCGCCGGGCGATCGGCGCCGGCGGCGTCATCTTCTCCCTCTACGCGGTGGGTGCGCTCATCGCGCTCGGCGTGGCGCTGCTCGTCGCGCCGGCGGCGGGCTGGCGGCTGACCTTCATCCTGGCGCTCATCCCCGCCGGGCTCGTCTACGTGATGCGCCGGGCACTGCGGGAGTCCACGCCCTACCTCGCGGCGCGCGGCAAGCGGCGCGCGGCCGGCGAGACCGGCCGCCAGGTCCGCGAGATCCTCGCCAACCCGCGGCTGCGCCGTCGCCTGGGGATCGCCACGCTCATCTTCATCGCCAACGCCGTCGGCTACTGGGGCTTCCTCGTCTTCCTGCAGAAGTACATGCTCGGGCGCTTCGGCCTCACCTTCCGCCAGTCGCTGGCGCTGACCATGGCCTTCTACGTGGCGATGGCGATCTGTCCCTTCGTCGGAGCCCATGCCGCCGAGCGGTTCGGCCGCCGGCCGGCCGCGATCGCGGGTGCGGTCGTGCTCGCCACCTGCAGCGTCATCGGATTCTCGACCAGCCACCTGCTCGTGTTCGCGCTCGCGCAGGTGTTCGGCATCGGCCTGCTGGGCTGGACCTGGTCGGTGGGCCAGACCTACGTCGCCGAGCTCTTTCCCACCGCGCTGCGCGGCACCGGCTTCGGCCTGGGCGTCGCCTTCGGCCGGATCCCGTCGATCGCGGGCCCGGTCCTGACCGGGAGCCTCATCGGCTCGGTCGGGCTGCCCACGCTGGCCAAGTGCTTCGCCGTGTTGTGGGTGCTCTACATCGTCGCCTTCCTCATCGGTCCCGAGACCCGCGGACGGCGGCTGGAGGAGCTCGACGCGGTCTGAGCCGCGGGCCCGCCCGCCACGGGGCGGGACCTTGAGCCCGTCGCGCCGGGATCTTGAAGCCAGGGATCGCACACCGACCCCTCCTCGGCGGCGCGATCTCTGGCTTCAACATGACCCGTGATCTGGATCGCGCAGGTCAGAAAAGGCGAGTGCGCGATCTGTGGCTTCAGGATTCCGCGCCGCACCGCCGCGCGGCCCGCCCCGCACTCACGGGGCCCGCCGCGCGGCCCGCCCCGCACTCACGGGGTTCCCGCGCCGCCGGCCCAGCCCCGCACTCACGGGGTTCCCGCGCCGCGACGCTAAGGTGCGCCGAGGTAGGCAACCGAGGGAGGCGACGTGAGCGAAGTCGACCGGTGGCGGTCCCTGTCCGATGGCAACTCGATCCCCACCGTCGGGCTCGGGGTGTGGCAGGTCCCCGACGGGCCCGAGTGCGAGAACGCGGTGCGCTGGGCGCTTCAGGCCGGCTACCGGCACATCGACACCGCGCAGGCCTACGGCAACGAGGCCAGCGTCGGCCGCGCGCTGCGCGACAGCGGCGTCCCGCGCGACGAGGTCTTCATCACCACGAAGTTCTATCCCGCGCGCACCGACCCGGCGGCCGAGGCCGAGAAGAGCCTTCAGCGGCTCGGCATCGAGCAGATCGACCTGTACATCATCCACTGGCCCCAGAAGGGCCCGACCTGGGCGTGGCCGGGGATGGAGGCCGCCCGCGACCGCGGCTACGCGCGCTCGATCGGCGTCTCGAACTTCAGCGTCGCCGAGCTGGAGCAGGTCATCGGCGTCGCCGACACCCCGCCGGTCGTCAACCAGGTCCAGTTCAGCCCGTTCGAGTATCGCCGCGAGCTGCTCGAGGCCTGCACCAGCCACGGCGTCGCGATCGAGGCCTACAGCCCGCTGGGCACCGGCCGGCACCTCGGCGACCCGACCGTCGCGCAGGTCGCCGAGCGCGTGGGCCGGACCCCGGCCCAGGTCCTCATCCGGTGGTGCCTGCAGCGCGACACGATCGTGCTGCCCAAGTCCACCCACGAGGAGCGCATCCGGGCCAACATCGAGGTCTTCGACTTCTCGCTCTCAGACGAGGACATGGCGCTCCTCGACGACCTCGATCAGAGCCATGGCACCGATCAGGCCCGCGAGCGCAAGTGGTGGTGAGAGGCGCGGGGTGACGGCCGGCGCGGCGCCGAGCGTCAGCCGTCGCGGATGACGCGCAGGATGACGGGCCGCGGCGCGCGGGCGGCGGCGGCGATGACCGCCACCAGCTCCTCCTCGCGCAACTCCTCGGCGGCCTCGACCACGATCACGATCGGCTCGGTGCTCGTACCCGCCCCGTCGACGGCGTCACGCACGGTCCCCGGCTCACGGCGCAGCGCCTCGGGCGAGGGCACCGACAGCACGACCTGACCGGCGGTGGGTGGCTCCAGCACCCCCTGCTCGTCGGTGGGCCCGTGCTCGACCACGACATTCCCGGCCGTCAGGCTCGGCGGCGGATCCTCGCGCAGCCGGCGGTCCACGAGGCCCTCGGCGGGGATCTGCAGGATGAGCGTCGGGTCAGCGGCCATCACCCGCAACGGTACAGGCGTCAGGACCTCGGGGCCGCGCGCCCGGGCCTCACTCGTCGACGGCCGTCAGGTCGAGCTGCCCCAGGCGCTCGGGGTCGGCGAGGATGTCCATCTCGACGATCAGCCCACCCCGCACGGTGACCGCCCCCACCGAGAACGGCCGGCCGTCGCGGTAGGACATCATGCCGTACATGCCATTGACGAGGACGGCCCTGTTCAGGAGCTGCAGCCGGGCGTAGGTGAGGGCCCGGCTCGCCACCTCGGCCGCGCCGCGCACCTCGATCGTCGCGCCCGGGAGGCCCGGACCGGAGTCGGCCCGCAGCACGATGTCGGGATCCAGGAGGGCGACCAGGGCATCGAAGTCCCCCTCCCGGGCGGCGGCGAGGAAGGCCTCGACGACCTGGCGCTGCTGGTCGGGGTCCGCGTCGCCGACGGGCGCGCTGCCCTGGACACGACGCCGGGCGCGGCTGGCGAGCTGGCGGGCCGCCTCGGGCGAGCGGTCCACGATCGAGGCGATCTGGTCAAACGGCACGGCGAACATGTCGTGCAGGACGAAGGCCAGCCGTTCCGCGGGGGCCAGCGTCTCCAGCACGACGAGGAGCGCCAGGCCCACGGAGTCGGCCAGAAGGGCCTCGTGCTCGGGGTCGACCCCGGCCACCGGATCGATGATCGGTTCGGGCACATGCGGGCCGAACGGCTCCTCGCGCCGTGTCTGGCGCGAGCGCAGCATGTTCAGGCACACCCGCGCGACCACGGTCGTCAGCCACCCGCCCAGGTTCTCGACCTCACTGGCGTTGGTCCGGCTGAGCCGCAGCCACGTGTCCTGCACCGCGTCGTCGGCCTCGCTCAGCGAGCCCAGCATGCGGTAGGCGACCGCGCGCAGGCGCGACCGGTGCTCCTCGAAGTTCCGGGCCAACCAATCCTGTTCGTCCATCGTCATGTCCTCATGTCGCTGGCGGTCCTGGACACTAGACCCGCGAGGCGGGCGAGATGTGACACTTGGGGACGGTGATGTCATGAGCCTGCTGCACGATCATGAGTTCGTCCATCGGCAGGTGGCGGCCCTGCACGATCACCTTGCCCGGTTCGAGGGCCGGCGCCGGGTGGACGGCGTGGAGCATCCCTTCGGCGCCGGCGAGATCGCGCGGATCCGCGACGCGCTGCGCCGGGGGATGGAGAACGAACGCCACCATCCGGGCGGGCATTACTACGCCCGCGACCCCCTGATCAGTCTCGTGCAGTCGGCCGCGCACGAGCAGCTGGTGACGACGGAGGGAGAACAGGCACTCGAATACACCGATGAGCAGATGGGAGATGCCTTCACCCGGTGGGACCTCGCGGGCTGGGGTGTCAGGGTCGGACTGTCGCTGATGTGGCGCTTCCTGCACGGGAGCCACCGATTCCAGGATGCGCCGGCGAAGGCGGCGCTGGCGGATCGCAGTCGGCTGATCCTGTTCTCCGATTGGGGCACCGGTCTCCCCGAGGCGCGGCAGGTGGTCCAGCACGTCGCCACGTTCGTCGAGCAGAGCCCGCACCCTGTCCACGTGATTCACCTGGGTGACACCTATTACTCGGGAACGCCGCTCGAGGCCAGGGCACACCTCCTCAAGCCATGGCCGGTATCCCTCGACCGGGCCGATGAGGTCGGTTCGTGGGTCCTCAACGGCAACCATGACATGTACTCCGGGGGCGAAGGCCTGTTTGAGACGACCCTCGGCGACCCGCGCTTCCAGCGGCAGTCGACGGCCGCCGGGCCCACGAGCTGGTTTCACCTTCGGTCAGATCGATGGGATGTGGTCGGCCTGGACACGTCGTATCACGATCCGCTCATCGACCTGCGCGGAGGGGACCTCTTCCTGTTCGGAACGCTTGGCCGCCTCTACGGGTCACAGGCGGACTATGTCAACGGCCTGAGCGCGGAGCCGGGCCGGCGCCTGCTGCTGCTCAGTCACCATCAGCTCTTCAGCACCCACGACGAGGCGGCGACCAACGAGAGCCCGCTCCGGTCCCTGCTGCAGCCGACTCTGACCGGGCGCGGCGTCGATGCCTGGTTCTGGGGACACCAGCATGACTGCCTCGCCTACGACGCGTTCGGGGGCGTGCGCGCCGCCCGCGTGATCGGACATGGGGCCGTCCCCACCCTGGTGCGCACCGATCCGTCGGGCGAGGCCGTGCCCGGCGCGCCGGCCTGCGTGGTCAAGCCGAAGCGCTCGGCCAGGGCGCGCGCCGGTCTTGCGCTGGATGCGGTGCGGTGGGAGTACCGCGGCTTCCGCACGGGCGACGGCGACGACAAGTGCTGGGCCAAGCACGGCTTCGCCGTGGTCGACCTCGAGGGCAGCGCCCTCACCGTGTCCCACGTCGACGACGAGGGGACGGTCTACATGACCGAGACGATCTGACGGGCGCCGCCGCCGCTACCTCCGGGTGAAGCCGGGCAGCGCGTTGATCTGACTGGTGAGCCAACTGCTCGTGGACTGATTGCCCGAGAGGGCCGCCTCGAGCATCGCGAACTGCTGGGTCAGCTGCTTCTGCTTGTCGTCGAGCGCTGACTGCATCGTCCCGATCCGGCGGGTGAGCGACGCGACCTGGCGTGTGTCCCCCGACAGGCGGACATCGATGGTGCCGCCGAGACCCGAGTAGCTGTTGACGGCCGTCGCCAGGCTGTTGGCCCACGTGCCGACGACCTTCTGCACCGCGGTGGAGTTGCTCTTGAGGGCCGCCTCCAGCGTGCCGGCGTTGAGGGTGAGGTTGCCGGCCAGCTCAGCCGCGGTGGGGCCCCCGGTGCTGGCGGCGCCCGTGCTCACGCCGATGTCCAGCATCGTCGCCATTCCCGTGGGGAGCCCGTCGCCGCCCTTGATCATGAGCGAGCGCATGGAGGAGAGCAGGCCCTTGAGCTGGTTGTCGCCATAGAGCGACCCCTGCGTCAGGTCGCTCGCGGTGGGCTTCTGGGAGAGCTGGGTCTGGATGACCGCGATGGCCGAGTTGTAGTCGGTGATGAACTGGTTGATCGCGGATTCCACCTTCGACGCGTCCGCGGCGGGGGCGCCCACGTTGACGGTGACCGGCCCCGAGGTCGTCGTCACCCCGGTGAGATTCAGCGTCACTCCGGGGATGGCTCCGGTGACGACGTTGGAGCTCGACGTTCCGGGGACGCCGTCGATGCTGTAGGTGGCGCTCTGACCCTGCTTGGCGCGGGCGGCCTGCTCGGACAGGATGCCCTCGGCGCCGGAGATCGCGATGAAGCCCGAGCCGGTGTCGCCGGTGTTGCGATTGGAGAGCACAAGCGTGCCCGCATCGGTGGCGGCCGCGTACACCGTGGCCGACTGGTCGCTGTTGATCGCATCGGCCAGGTCATAGACCGACGCGCCGGCAGCGACGCTCGTGGCGTGGCCGTCGATCGTGATCGCCCCGGCGCTCGCGGGGGCGGTGAAGGAGAACGTCCGCTGCGCCGCGTTGGCGAGCTGGCCGACGGACACCTGATAGCCGCCCACGCCGGCCCCGGCGGTGGTGGTCGCCGCCACCCGGGTCGTGTCGCTGGAGGTCGTCTTCTGCGTGCCGCGATAGACGCGCGGGTCCAGCAGCGCCAGCGCGTCGGCATTCACCTTCTTGAGCGCCGCCTGGATGTTCGTGAGCTGGGAGTTGCGGGCCTGCAGCAGCTTCTGCTGGTTCTGCAGCATCGTCACCGGGCGCTTCTGGATGTCCATCAGCTGCGACACGATCTTGGCCGTGTCGAGGCCCGACGCGAGACCCGTGATCTGGATCGGGGCGCCGTTGGTGGGGGAGGTGAGGCTCGCGCTCGTCGCGGCGGAGCTGCTGGAGATCGAAGAGGTGGACATCGCCACCTTCGACATCGGCCCGAGCCCCCTTCCCGGCGCATGGGGTCTAGACCCCATCTTGGGCGTGCGGGGCGGCCGGCGGTCGCGGGCGCCGACAGCGCCATCGGCCGGCGCGGGGTGCCTACAGCGCCATGGCCAGCGGATGCTCGAGGAAGCGACGTACGTCCACGACGAAGGTCGCGGCGTCGCTCCCATAGAGGATCCGGTGGTCGGCGGCGAGCGTGATCGACGCCATCGGCCGGATCACGACCTCCCCGTCGACGGCGACGGGCCGGTCGCGGACCGCGCCCACGCACAGGATCGCTGCCTGGGGGGCGTTGATGATCCCCTCGAAGCGATCGATCCCGAACATGCCCAGGTTGGAGACCGTGAACGTTCCGCCGTCCAGATCGGCGGGCGCGAGCTGTCCGGCCCGGGCCCGCTCGATCAGCCGCCGGGTCTCCCGCGCGATCTCGCCCACCGACTTGACGTCGGCGTCGAAGACCACCGGGGTCAGCAGCGACCCCTCGACCGCGACGGCCACGGCGACGTTGACGCGCGGATGGAGCACGAACCGATCCTCGGCGAAGCTCCCGTTCGCGCGGGGATGCCGGCGCAGCGCCAGCCCGCACGCCTTGACGATGATGTCGTTCAGAGACGGGGCCGGCTCGGCCACGTCCTTGAGCTCGCGGCGCATCTCCAGCGCGCCGCTCATGTCCACGTCCACCTCGAGAGCGAACTCGGGCACGGTGCTGCGCGACGCGGCCATCCGCCGGGCGATCAGGCTCTGGGTCCGGCTCAGCTCCTGGACCTCGTCGCCGGCCGTGGGGCTGGCTTGGGGCGTCACGGGGGCTGGCTGGGGCTTGGCGGGGCTCGGCGCGTGGGCGCCGCCTCCGTTGCCGGCCGCGGCCATGACGTCGCTCTTGACGACCCGGCCCTGCGGACCGGACCCGGACAGCCCCGACAGCTCGACACCCAGCTCGCGGGCGACGCGCCGAGCCAGCGGTGAGGCCTTGACCCGCACCGCGACGGGGACCTCAGCGCCGATGACCGCGATCACCGCTCCGACCGCGACGACCGCCCCCTCGGGCTGGCGGGTCGACAACGTGCCCGACAGCTCGGCCTCATAGCCGACGGTCGCCTTGTCGGTCTCGACCTCGACGATCTCCTCGCCGCGCTCCACCTCGTCGCCGTCGGCCTTCAGCCAGCGCACGATCGTGCCCTCCGTCATGGAGTCCGACAGGCGCGGCATGACGACGTCGGGCATGGTCAGGGCACAATACCGCAAACGTTTGCAGTCGTGGGCCCGCGTGGTGTCAACAGGCGGCCGCGCCCGCGGCCGCGGCGGGAGCTGCCGGATCGTCGGCGGCTGCCGCGTCGAGGAGCGGGCGTCCGCCGCGCACGCCACCAGCGGGCCGACCACGACCACGTGGGTCACGGCGCGCACCGCGCGGGCCACATCCACCGCCGTGGCACTCGCGAACGGGGGGTGCGCCTCACCCGAGGCGGGTGACTACGACGTGCGGCTCTCCAGCGTCTCGGTGAGCTTGGCGATCGCGAACCCCCACGCCTGGGCGGGCTTGGTCTTGGGCGGGAGCGAGATCTCCTCGGGGTTGGTGACCACGTCGACCAGCACCGGCCCGGGGTGAGCGAAGGCTGAGCCGATCGCACCGTCGAGATCGTCCGGGCGCTCCACGCGCACGGCGTGCAGCCCCGCGGCAATGGCGATGGCAGCGAGGTCGACGTTCCCCAGCTTGGTACCGAACTCGGGCAGGCCCGCCTGCTCCTGCTCGAGCTTGACCATGCCCAGGCGGCCGTTGTTGAAGACCACGAGCCGCACCGGGAGCTCGATGGCTGACGGCGGTGATGATGTCGCCCAGCAGCATCGTCAGCCCGCCGTCGCCGCAGAAGGCGATCACCTGGCGGTCGCGGTGCAGCGCCTGGGCGCCGAGCGCCTGCGGCATCGCGTTGGCCATCGATCCGAGGTTGTAGGAGCCGATCAGACCCGGTCACCGCGCATCGGCACGAAGCGCGACAGCCACACCGTCGACATGCCGGTGTCGCTGGTGAAGATCGCGTCGGACGCGGCGTGGCGATCGACGGCGAGGGCAACGGCCTCGGGGCGGATGCGCTCGTCGGGGTTGTCGAACTTCGCGCCGCACCTTCTCGACGACGCCGCGGGCGTCGTAGTCGGGGTCGGCGAGTTGCATCTGGCGCTCGAGCCACTCGCGATAGCGGCCGGTCGCGTCCTCCAGGTGCCCGCGGTCGGCCTTGGCGGCGACCCGTTCGAGCAGGGCGGCGACGGTCAGGCGCGCGTCGCCGACGATCGCGTGGTCCACGGCGGTCCGCCGGCCGATATGGCCCGAGCGGACATCGACCTGGATGACCTCCTTGCCCTTGGGATACCAGTCGCTGTAGGGGAAGTCGGTGCCGAGCATCAGCAGCAGGTCGCAGCGCTCGAAGGCCCGCTGGGCCGCCGGGTTGCCGATCAGGCCGCTCTGCCCCACCGCGTAGGGGTTGTCGGCCTCCAGCCCCGCCTTGGCCTTCAGCGTCAGCACCATGGGTGCGGCCAGCCGGTCGGCGAGCTGCAGGACCTCGGTCCGGGCGTGGCGCGCCCCGTGGCCGACGAGCAGCGTGACCCGCGGCGCGCCGTCGATCCGCTCGGCGGCCCGCGCGACGGCGCCGGGCTCGGGAACGACGGGCATGGCGGTCCGGGCGATGCGCGCCGGCGGCCCGTCGACGTCACGAGCGGCGACGTCACCGGGAACGGTGAGCACGGCGACCCCCGGCCCGTCGAGCGCCCGCTGAATCGCCTGCTCGAGCAGGCCCGGCAGCTGCTCGGGGCTGGTGATGGTGCGGCAGAAGACCGAGACGTCGCTGAACACCGCGTCGTTATCGACCTCCTGGAAGAACTCTGAGCCCAGTTCGGCCAGCGGCACCTGACCGCAGATCGCCAGCACCGGCGCGTGGGATTTCTTGGCGTCGTAGAGCCCGTTGAGCAGGTGCAGGGAGCCCGGGCCCACCGTGCCCATGCAGACACCGAGTGGCGCGCCGAGCTGCGCCTGGGCGCCGGCGGCGAAGGCGCCGGCCTCCTCGTGCCGCACGCCGATCCACTCCAGCCGCTCCTCCTGGCGGATCGCGTCGGTGATGGGATTCAGCGCGTCGCCGACCACGCCCCAGACCGAGCGCACGCCCAGGTCGGCGATCGCCTGCACGATCATCTCGGCCGACCGTCGCCATCAGGCGTTCCTGAGCGAGGCGGCCTCACGTGGCGCGAACGAGTCCGGATCCGCGCGCTCCCAGTCGGTCCGCCAGGACTCCGGCGGGTCGTGCAGCAACTGTCCCGGCGTCAGCCACTCGTAGAGCTCGGCGTAGGTGCGTGACGAGACGTGGTCGACCCGGCGGACGAGGTGATGCGGTCCGACCTCGGCCGGCGAGTGCAGCCCCATGGAGGCGATGAGGCGGCTGCCTCGGCCACCACCGCGTGCTGATAGCGGTACACGCGCTCGGTCTTGTCGGGCACGTCGAGCGCACGGGAGCGTTTGGGATCCTGGGTGGCCACGCCGACCGGGCACTGGTTGGTGTGGCAGCGCTGGGACTGGAGGCAGCCGACGGCCATCATCATCGCCCGAGCCGCGTTGGTGTAGTCGGCGCCCATCGCCAGCCGCTTGACGATGTCCGAGCCCGTCGCGATCTTGCCGCTGGCGCCAGATCTTCACGCGGTCGCGCAGGCCGCATCCGACAAGCGCGTTGTGGACGCATCATCAACCCCTCGGTGAGCGGCGTGCCGACATGATCCTCGTACTCGCCGGGCGCCGCACCGGTCCCGCCCTCAGACCCGTCGACGACGATGAAGTCGGGGCGGTCCCCTCCTCGACCATCGCCTTGCAGATGGCCAGCAACTCGTGGCGGGCGCCGACGCAGAGCTTGAACCCAGCCGGCTTACCGCCGGCGAGCTGGCGCATCTCGGCGATGAAGGCAATCAGCTCCCGCGGCGTGGAGAACACCTTGTGACCGGGCGGGCTCACGCATGTCTGGCCCTGCGGGACGCTGCGCGCGTCGGCGATCTCCTTGGTCACCTTGGCGCCGGGGAGGACGCCGCCGATGCCGGGCTTGGCGCCTTGACTCAGTTTCAGGGAGACGCATTTGACCGCCTCCTGGGACGCCTTGTCGCGGAACTTCTCGCGATCGAACCCGCCGTCCTTGGTTCGCGCACCGAAGTACCCGGTGCCGATCTCCCACACGACGTCGGCGCCGTTGAGGTGGTACCGCGTCAGGCCGCCCTCCCCGGTGTCGTGAGCGAAGCCGCCCTTCGCCGCGCCACGGTTCAGCGCCGTCAGCGCCGCCCCGGAGAGGGCGCCGAACGACATCGCGGACACGTTGAGCAGCGCCATCTCATAGGGCTGCGAGCAGTCCGGGCCGCCCACGGTCACCGTTGGGACCTCCTTGGGGGGGTCGAACGAGTGGATCGACTGCAGCAGCCACTCGTACCCGGGCTCCCGCACGTCGCGCTCGGTGCCGTATGCCTGCTCGTCCTTGACGCCTTTGGCGCGCTCATAGATCGAGGTCCGCGTGTCGCGGTCAAAGGGCCGGCCGTCGTAGTTGCGCTCGATGAAGTACTGCTGCAGCTCGGGCCGGATCGCCTCCAGCGCGAACCGCGCGTGACCGAGGATCGGGTAGTTGCGCAGGATCGAGTGACGCCGCTGGCCGAGGTCGAAGAGACCCACCGCGGCGAGCGCTCCGAAGACGACCGCGACCACGATCCAGCCGATGCCGCCGAGCGTGACGGCGGCGACGGCCGCCAGGACACACGCGGCCACCGAGCCGGCAAGGGCGGCGAATCTCATCCCGGCTCTGATACCCGCTGCCCCGTATGCCAAGCAATCCGTCGTTTTGGCTTGCGCTGGCACCGGCCGGGTAACAAAGGCCGGTCAACAAGGAGGAAGCTCGTGGTTGCTCTCATCGCCCTACTTCTCATCCTCGCCCTCTTCGGTGGGCTCGGATTCGCGGTGCACCTGCTGTGGATCGTCCTGGTGGTGGCGCTGGTGCTGTGGCTGGTCGGGTTCTTCGTCGGTGGCGTGGCCGATGCGACGGGCGCCGGCCGGCGTCGGCGGTGGTACGGCCGCTGACCCACGCAGACCGGAGCCGGCTTGCATCCCCGGCCGCACCGCGCCCGGGGTCCGCTACGCGGACAGGCCGCGCTCGAGATCCTGAATGAACCGCAACCGCTCGAGGCCGCCGACATAGGCCTCGAGACGGTTGCTGCCCCGGCTCACGCGGTGACAGGGGATCAGGAGCGGCATCGGGTTGGCGCCGACGGCGACCCCGCAGTCATAGGCGGACATCGAGGCCATGATCCGGTCATAGGAGAGTGGCTCGGCGTAGGGGATCTTCTGCACCGAGCGCAACAGCTGCGCCTCGTCGTCGGCCAGCAGACGCCAGTCGATCAGGTCCGCGAGCGCGTCGCGGCCACCGCCGAAGTAGCCGGTGAACGTCGTGTGCAGGGCGCCCAGGCGATCGCGTCCGGCGATCGGCCCCCGACGTGCCTTGGCGCGCATGCGCAGGCTCTCGAAATCCGCGTGGTCCTCGAACGCGACCCGGACGACCCCGCCCGCTGAGGCGCCGAGCGCGAGCTCCCCCACCGGGCTGTCGACCCGCAGACAAGAGAGCACCCGGATCGAATCGTCGCCGATGGTGGGCGTCTCGATGATCCGCCGCGCCCCGTCGATGACCCCGCGCTCGTAGTCGCGGCACTGCGCGCAGATCCCCTCGCCCGCGACGGTCACGGTCTCGATCGTGTAGCCGGTCAGCCTCCGGGCGTGGAGGGCCCGCCCGCCGAGGTCCACATCGAACAGCCGCAGGCACAGCCGGCAGCGGAAATGGTCATGCGGCGCGACGTTGGTCTCGTAGCGAACGGGCTCGGGGTTGCCCACGAAGCCCAGCAGGCCGAGCTCGGCCAGCTCCGCGAGCGTCGCATAGACGGTGCCGCGCCCGATCTCGGGCACCGCCTGGCTGGCCCGCGACAGCACCTCCTCGGCCGACAGATGCTCGTCGGTGGTGCCTCGGAATGCATTGAGGATCGCGCGCCGCTGCGGCGTCACCCGCAGGCGGTGGCGGCGGAGCAGCCCTGCGACGTCGTCGCCGGTCATATGTGCAGCCTACATCGCTGTACCAGGTATGATCAGTTTCTAGATAGGAACTTGTCCTTGTTAGATCCGGATACCGAGAAAGTCCACGGGATGCCGGTCGACCTGGAGCGCACGCCCACGGACGCCCTCTGGCGGATCCGGGGCCAGCAGGCCGCGGCGCGCGACGAGCTGGTACGCCGCCACCTCCCGCTCGCGCGCAGGCTGGCTGCGCGTTACCACAACCCGCTTGAGCCCCTTGAGGACCTGGTCCAGGTGGCCAACGTCGGCCTGCTCAACGCGGTCGATCGCTACGACCCCGAGCGGGGGGTGCCGTTCGGGGCCTTTGCCACTCCGACGATCCTGGGGGAGCTCAAGCGTTACTTCCGCAACACGGGCTGGGCGGTGCACGTGCCACGCGCGGCACAGGAGCGCGCGCAACGCGTGCAGCGGGCCGTCGGCGACCTCACCGAGCAGTACGGCCGCAGCCCCGAGGTGGCCGAGCTCGCGCAGTTCCTGGAGCTCGATGTCGAGGAGGTGCTCGACGGACTCGAGTCAGCCCAGGCGCACTACTCGGATTCGCTCGACGCGCCCATCGCCGACGGCATGCCCGAGCCGACGACGCTGGGCGAGACGCTCGGTGCGGTCGACGACGGCTACGCGCTCTTCGAGATCGCCAGCAGCCTCGACGGCTGCATCCGCCGGCTCCCGTATCTGGAGCGGACCGCGCTGACCATGCGCATGCAGGGCGACGTCAAGCAGAGCGAGATCGCCAAGGCCCTGGGGTGCTCGCAGATGCAGGTGTCGCGTCTCCTGCGCCGGGCCACGGATCGTCTGCACGAGCAGCTCGGCGCCGGCTGATCTCCCGTCCTGGGCGCCTATCGGCTCCAGTCCAGGAACGTCTCGTCGGCGCCGTCGAGGTGGAGCTGCCCGAGGAGCCCCGCCCGGCGCAACGCCGCCGCGGCGCTCGGGTTTCCCGGCACCACGATGGAGAGCCGGCAGCCCATTGTCCGGGCGCGATGATCGACGACGGCGATCGCGGTCACCGCTGACGGCGCGATCGCGGTGGTCCGGCTGAGGTCCAGGATCAGGCGCGTGAAGCCGCGGTCGATCAGTCCCTCGCAGTCGTGACCGAGCTGGGCGGCGACGCGGCCGGCCAGCTCTCCCGCGCAGCGGACGCGGACGCGGTCGCGCTCGGGGTCGATCTTGATCCACGGCACCTCGTCGACTGCAACGACCATCTCTCCCTCCGTTCGTCTGCGCTCCAAGATGGGCGTGTCTGGCGCAAGATGTGGCTACCCCGCCCTCCGGCCGGCTCACAAAAGTTCGCGTGGCCCGTCAGGTCAGTCGGGCAGCACCAGAAGCGGCTTCGCCTCGCGCCGGTTGATCCACAGCGCGTCGACCAGAATGGTGATGACAGAGAGGATGGGCACGGCAACGATCAGCCCGAGCAACCCGAAGACCTCTCCGACGGCGACCACGCCGATCGCGATCACCGCGGGGTGCAGTCGCACGGCCCGGGCCATCACCAACGGGCCGATCAGATTGGCCTCGATCTGGTGTACCAGGATGTACACGATCAGCACCACCACGGCCTTGGTGGGGGAGATGGTCAGCGCGAAGGCCACGGGGGGGATGCCGCTGGCCAGTGCGCCCAGGTAGGGGACCACCTCGGCGCACGCGCTCAGCACGGCGAACACGAGGGCGAACGGCAGCCCCACGATGAGGCCGAGGGCCACGTAGAGCATGATCCCGATCAGCGCCATGGAGATGGCGAGACCGCGCAGCCACCCGAGCCACGCGGCGCCGATGCGTCCCAGGATCGCGTCCGCCTGAGGCCGCGCCTCCACGCTGAACATGCTGAGGAGCCCGTGCCGGAGGGGCTCGGGCTGAGCGGCGATGTAGTACGCCGTGATGATGCCGATGACCATGCCACCGACGATGGTCGCCACGTTGGCTCCGATCGTCGTGATCGGTCCGAGCAGCTGCGACGGGTCGTGGACGAAGGTGGTGAGCTCACGCTGCAGCTGCGCGGCGACGTGGCCGGGGCGATCGCCCGTCACCGAGCTCACCTTGACCTCGGCGGCTCTGATGAGGTGCGGCGCAGCCGTGATCAGCGTCCTGGCCTGGTCGATGAGTGGAGGCAGGAGCAGCGCCAGCCCCCCGGCCACGACGGCAATGCCGACGAACAGGCCGATGAAGGCGCCCAGGGCGCGAGGGACGCCGAGCGGCGCGAGCCACCGAGCGCTCCTCGACATCGGCAGGCTGAGGATGATCGTCAGCATCGTCGCGAGGATCAGGGAGGAGAGCTGCTGGGCGACGAGTCCGGCGGCGATCAGCGCCGCGCCCAGCAGGATCGCGCCGTAGATCGCGCGTTCACCGCGCGTCCAGCTCATGCGCCCTCGGCTCCCGGATCGCCGAGCGGACCATGCCTGGACCCGTGGGGCTTGACCCACAGCTCGTCGGCGAGGATCAGGGTGAGCGAGATCAGCGGCACCGAGATGAGCAGCCCGACGAGGCCGAACAGCGATCCGGCGACGAGCACTCCCACCGCGATGACAGCCGGGTGCAGGCTCACCGACCGGCCCATGATGAGCGGCAGCGCGACGTTGCCCTCGATCTGGTTGACGACCACATAGACGATCGCCACCAGCACGCCCTCGTGGAACGAGGACGTCAGCCCGTAGACGATGGGGGGTATGGCGCTGATCACCGAGCCGTAGTTCGGGATCACCGTCAGCAGCGCCGAGAAGATCGCGAAGCCCGCGGCGAACTGGAGCCCGATGATCTCCATCCCGATGAACAGCAGGCCTCCCAGCACGATCATGTCCAGCGCGACGCCGCGCAGCCAGGCCAGCCACGCGAAGCGAATGCGCTCGAGTGTCCGCAGGACGTCCGCGTGGCGTCGTACCGGAAACAGGCGCACCAGGCCGTTCACCAGCGGAGCCGGGCTGATGGCCATGTACAGGGCGCTGATGAGCACCACCACGATCGACCCCACGCCGGTGGCGATCGAGACCCCGATGGAGGCCAGCGGGCCGAGGAGGACGGCGGGATGGCGCGTGTAGCGCTGCACGAACTGCGTCACCGCCTTTGTCGTCGTGCCCCGCCGCAGGCCCAGAACGTGGTTGATGGTCCGTTCGAAGTGTGCGGCCGTGGTCGGCAGCTGCGCGATGAAGTCGTTGACCTGGCTGACGAACGTCGGCACCACGAACGCCAGCAGGAGGCCGGCCACGGCGGCTCCCGCGAGCAGGGAGAGCACCGCCCCGACCGCTCGGGGAACGTGCCAGCGCCGCAGCCAGGTGGCCGAGGCGGCCAGCGGCACGGCGACCACGACCGCGATCGTGACCAGCATGACGATCTGCACCAGTTGCTCGAACAGCAGACCGGCGGCCAGCAGCCCCAACGCGAGGAGCACCGCCCGGTATGCGATTCGCGGATCGAATTCCGCACGCATGGATCTGATCATCACTAGCCCGACAGGGCCGTTCGCAAACTGTCAGGCGAGGACCTGGAGGGTCCCCAAGTGGCCGACCCGCCGTGATCAGTTTGTCGGAGTGACCGGACCGGAGGGCGTGTTGAGCTGCGGTGCGACCAGCGGGCCGCGGTTGAGCAGCGGAGCGTCGAGCGTGAGGAAGTCCATGACCGTCTCGGCGGCGCCGTCGCGGTCGGTGAGCGTCGGGAGGTTCCACTTTTCCTCGATCGTCGCCAGTACGGAGGTGTGGTCGTGCACCACACTGGTCACGCCGCCGGGCTCGGCATACGGGGACACGACGATGGCGGGCACGCGGGGCCCGTACATGTCATAGCCGCCGGGTGGGTCGCCTGCTTGCAGGTCAGGCGGGATGTCATCGGGGGGAACCGCTTGCGGGGGAGCCACGTGGTCGTAGTAGCCCCCATGCTCGTCGTAGATGTAGATGAGCATGGTCCGCTCCCACAACGGCGACTTGAGCACGGCGCTGACGACGCCGTACGCCCACAGCTCTCCCCAGTACACATCCTGGGGATCCTCCTCGGTCTCGGCAGGGGCCGAGGCCTGGAAGTCGGCGCCGCGCGCCGTCATGTTCCCCTTGGTGTGATCGGAGAGGGACGCCAGCGGGAGGCCGATCGACGAGGCCACGCCGATCCGTGGATCCACGAAGCTGACGGCGGGCAGGGAGCCCGCCTGACAGTCGTGGAAGAACTTGCTGATCGGAGCGAGGTGATCGGCGTGCCCGACGACGATGGACGGGATGACCGCCGTCATCGGCAGGTCGCTGAAGTAGTTGCACCAGTTGATGTGGTGTGACGACATGCTGTCGAAGATGGTCCCGTGGCGCGGCGGCAGATTGAGCAATGTGCCCGGGGACGTCACGATCGCGCCATACGCCGTGCCGGCAAGCAGGAAGCGGCGGTTGGGATAGGTGGGACCCGGCATCGAGCAGAACCACCGATCGCCGACCGTGAACGCGGCCGCCAGCGAGTAGGCGAACGGAACCACGTCCTTGGTGTAGTAGCCCATCGGCTGGAGGGCAGCGGCGGATGTAACGAAGCCGTCCATCGCACCGCCGTTGATCTGCACGTGCGTGTTCCTCCAGCTCTGCGACACGTTCTTGGCCTGGGCGGTGTTCGCCAGCGGGAACACGGTCACCTCGGGCGGCGTGTGCGGCGGCGCGCCGGGATTCTTGTCCGTCGCGTTTCCGTTGGCATCAAAGGTCAGGCCGTCGGCGCCCGGATGCGCGCCGAGGAGATTGTCGAACGAGTGGTTCTCCATCATCACCACGATGAGATGGTCGAACGGCATGTCCGGGTTGGGCGTTCCGGGCGCCTTGTCGGGGAAGGGCAGGGTGGAGGCGGTGCGTCCAGCCATCAGCGTCCGCCCCGGTAGACGACGGCGTTCATGAACATCGATCCCCTCCCCTTGCCCGAAGTACGGTCCCACGGGGCAATCGTACGGGGACCGGACTGCTCAGTGGGGAAAGTTCACTGCGCCATGTCAGTGCCTACCGTCACTGCGCGGGCGCGTCAGCGTGAACGTGTCGAAGACCTCCAGGAGGCCCCCGAAGCCCTTGACGCGGTAGTAGGTGACGTCGATCGAGGTCTGACCGCCCGGCCGGTCGCCCGGGTCCACGGAGAAGGCGGCGAAGCCGTAGGCCCAGTCCTTGTCGCGCACCGAGGACCAGACCGCGTTCTCCTGTGTGTAGTTGGGGAGGAAGTGCCCGGTGGGGGCGCCCGGACCCGGATTGGACTTGGCCGGGCCGACCGACGTGATGACGTGGCAGACCGGCGGGTCGGTGAGGATCGTGTTGCTCGGCGCCGACGTGCCGCCGCCACCGATGATCATGTGCTGGGTGCCCTGCGTCGTGTCGATCGCGGACCCTGACATCGGCACCGGCTTGGGGGTGAGCAGGCTCGTTCCGGTCGTCCCGCGGACGGGTAGCTCGCGCTCGTAGTGGTGCTCGTGGCCGGCGACGACGAGGTCGACGCCGTACTGGTCGAACAGCGGCATCCACTCCTGGCGGATGCCGAGGTCGGCGCCGTTGAACGGGGCGCCATCGCCGTCGACATCGCCACCTGGTGCATGCAGACCACGATCCAGTCGATCGTCGCGATCCCGCCGCGCGGACGCCAGTTCGCGCTCCAGCCACGCCTTCTGGGTGCCGCCCGAGTACCCGTGCACGTACACGTCGCCGGCGTCCTGCAGGCACACGTCGTCGTTGTTGACCGCGATCACCTTGACCGATCCGGCGCGGAACGAGTACCACAGCCGTCCAGGTCGGGCGGAGCGCCGTTGGACGGCACCGAGAAGTACGTCTGATAGGCCTGGAAGCCGTGGGCGCCGAGGGCCTCGTTCTCATGGTTTCCGGCGGTCGGCATCCACGGCCGGTACCGCGCCGAGCGGCTGTTGTTCGACATCCAGTCAGACCACGTCCGGACCGGCACCGTCGACAGGTTCGCGTAGCAGAGGTCGCCGTTGACGAGATGGAACAGCGGCGCGATCTCCTCGACCCCCGCGGTCACGTCGCCCGCTGCCGGCGACCCGAGGTTGTCGTTCTTGAACGCGGGCGCCGGGAGAGGCCAGGTTGGTCGGCGCGGTCAGCGTCGGCGTGCCCTGATCCCCGAAGCTCGTGAAGGTGAATGGTGCGCGGCCGCGGGGGGCGGTGCGAAAGCCCCCGGTCTCGGGCTCGGCCCCGTCGTGCGATGGCGACGTAGAAGTACTCGCGGTCGGGTCGCAGCCCCCTCAGCCTCGCCGAGTGCACGAACACCGGCTCGTCGGGCTCCTTGGGGTCGACGTAACCCCGCGTCGTCGCGGCCACCGGCGAGCGGTGGAAGCCCCCGCTTCCAGGGTGCCGAGGTACACCTGCGGCGCGTTCACCGGCGCGTACGTCTGCCACGTCACCACGACCTCGTCGGAGGCGTCGGCTCCGAACTGGAGGTGCAGGCCGTTGACCGGCGCCACCGGCTTACGGCTCCCCCCACGTCCGTCCGCGTCCGCAGGTCCGACCGCCGCGGGCCCACGCGCGCGGTAGGCCGCGGCCCGCACCCGGCTGGGCTCAACTGAGCCGCGCCCAGCGTCAGACCTGCGGCGGCGGCGCCCTGAAGCAGACGCCGGCGGCTGACCGACCCCGGAGGTCCGATCCCGCCCGTCACCTCGCGCCCGTCGTCCGTCCCGCTGTCATGGTTCATGGCCAGCCTCCCTATCCGATCGCCGCAGCGCGCTGACAGAGTCCCAGAGGGACGGCGGAGCGAGGTTACGAACGTGTGGCCGGTGAGCGATCGGCTTGTGGCGCGAGACCCGCCGTTCTGCCCCGGGGCGCGGCGGTCAGCTCGATCTCTGCAGA
>CAVXRR010000001.1:0-353341 GCA_963764125.1 uncultured Solirubrobacteraceae bacterium | reverse complement strand
AAAGCTACTCGGGCTTGATCTTCCAGCTCGGGAGATCCGCGATCGCCTCGCGGTACTTGCGGCGGTGGATCGGCCGGAAGAACATGCTCCACGTCGTGGCGAGAATCCCCACGATGATCAGCCCGCCCAGGGCCTTGCCGACGATGATGCAGGCGACCACGCAGGCCAGGGCGAAGGCGCTGATCGCGATCGGGATCCGGCGGTAGCGCAGCTGGGTGGCGCGGATGGCGACGTACTGCTCCATCGGGATCCGGTTGGTGTTCCACGTCTTGCCGCACTTCTCGCACGTCCAGCGCTCGCCGTAGCGCAGGTAGCGCTTCTCGCCGCAGTCACACGTGAGGGTGATCGGCGGGCCGCGCCTGACCGACCTGGGCAGACCCGCCGGACCGTCCATCTCGGTGGCCGTCCCCAGGAGCATCAGTGCTCGGGCGGCTCCCAGCCCTCCAGCACGGAGGGCCGGTAGTCCGTACCGACCGTCCGGGAGCCCGCCACCCACGGGCCCAGCTCGGGCTGGGGGAACTTGGCGTGACGTTCCTTCAAGGCGATTCCGTAGGAGTTTCCCGACTGCAGGTGCTTGATGAGCACCTTACGCGCAATCTCGTCCTCGCGTCCCTCCGGGATGTCGAAGTAGATCTTGATGAATGAGTTGGAGTAGCGGTCGAACACCGCCGGCACGCCCTCCTCGGCGAGCAGGGTGACGTCCTCCAGCCAGTTGATGTCCTCGCCCGGGGTGGCGGCGATGAGGTCCACGTCCTCCACCAGCGACATGTCCTCCTGGTAGTCGAACCGCTTGCCCGACAGGTACTCGGCGTCGATCGCGAAGACCTTCTGCGGCTCGCCGGGCACACGCGTCACGTCACTCATGACCGCTCACCTCCCGTGGCCGCCTGCACCGGGTCCAGGTAGTCGATCGGGTTGGCCACGTGACGCTCGAGCAGGCGCTCGATCCGCGCCAGCGTCCGCTCCTCGGACACGCCGGGGATGTAGTCGGTGCCGGCCAGCGGGACCTTCGCCATCGCGGAGGCCTCCACGGTCAGCGCGCACAGGTCCTCGGGCTCCAGCGAGTGCACGTCGGTCTTCCCGCACGCGCGCGCCAGCATCTGGCACTCCAGCGTGAGCGTGTGCAGGAAGTTGTAGACGCGGTTGGCCGCGTCGTCGACGACCAGGCGCTTGCGCAGCTCGGGATCCTGGGTGGCCACGCCCGACCGGACAGCGCCCGGTGTGGCAGTGGTAGCACCGTCCCGCGGGCACGCCGACGGTGCCCTCGTAGTCGGTGACGCCCGGGATCTCCTTGTTGCAGTTCAGCGCCATCAGCGCCGAGTGCCCGATGGCGATCGCGTCCGCGCCCAGCGCCAGGCACTTGGCCACGTCACCGCCGTTGCGGATGCCGCCGGCCACCACCAGGTCGATCTCGTCGACCAGCCCGACGTCCTCCAGCGCGCGCCGGGCCTCGGGGATCGCCGCCATCAGCGGGATCCCGGTCTCCTCCGACGCGGTGTGGGGGCCGGCGCCGGTGCCGCCCTCGGCGCCGTCGAGGTAGATGATGTCCGGGCCGCACTTGGCCGCCATGCGCACGTCGTCATAGACGCGCGCAGCGCCCAGCTTGAGCTGGATGGGGATCTCGTAGTTGGTGGCCTCGCGGACCTCCTGGATCTTCAGCGACAGGTCGTCGGGTCCCAGCCAGTCCGGGTGCCGAGCGGGCGAGCGCTGGTCGATCCCCGCCGGCAGCGAGCGCATCTCGGCCACCTGCTCGGTGACCTTCTGGCCCATGAGGTGGCCGCCGAGGCCGACCTTGCAGCCCTGGCCGATGAAGAACTCGCACGCGTCGGCGAGCATGAGGTGGTGCGGGTTGAAGCCGTACCGGCTCTGGATGACCTGGTAGTACCACTTCGTCGACAGGTCGCGCTCGGGCGGGATCATGCCGCCCTCGCCACTGCACGTGGCCGTGCCCGCCATCGAGGCGCCCTTGGCCAGGGCCATCTTGGCCTCCAGTGACAGCGCGCCGAACGACATGCCGGTGATGTAGACCGGGATGTCGAGCTCGATCGGCTTGGAGGCAAAGCGCGCGCCCAGCACGGTCTTGGTCAGGCACTTCTCGCGGTAGCCCTCGATGACAAACCGGGTCAGCGTCCCCGGCATGAACATGAGCTCGTCCCAGTGCGGGATCTTCTTGAACATCGAGAAGCCGCGCATCCGGTAGCGGCCGAGCTCGGACTTCACGTGGATGTCGTCGATGACCTCGGGCGTGAAGATGCTCGAGCGGCCGAGCACGTTGCGGGCCATCGGTGCGTTCTCGTCAACAGCAGCCATGAACAGACCCCCTCCTAAAGAACGAGCTTGCGCTCGGATGGCTCGAGCGAGTCGTAGTTGTAGAGCTTCTTGCCGCACACGAACTTCTGCAGTGACGGCGGCGAGCCGAGGCCGTAGATGCCGAACTTGCGCTGCACGAACTCGGTGTCAGCGTCGGTCCACTCGCCCTCGACGCAGTCGACACCCAGCGACTTGACCGTGCCGCCGACGTAGATCGTGCCGTCATACATCGAGTCGCCCAGCCCGGGGCCGGCGTCGCCGCAGATGATCTGGCGGCCGCGCTGCATCATGAACCCGGTCATCGAGCCGGCGCTGCCGAGGGCGATGATCGTGCCGCCCTTCTGGTCGATCCCGGTGCGCGCGCCGACCTGGCCCTTGATCACCAGGTCCCCGCCGCGGATCGCCGCGCCCGTCAGCGACCCGGCGTTGGACTCGATGACCACCACCCCGGACATCATGTTCTCGCACGCAGACCAGCCGACCCGCCCGGCGATGTGCACCTCGGGACCGTCGATCATGCCCAGCGCGAAGTAGCCCAGCGACCCCTCGAAGCGCAGCTTGCAGCGGGTGAGGATCCCCGCGCCCAGCGAGTGCTGGGCCGCCGGGTTGAGCACCGTGACGTCGGTGACGCCCTGCTCATACAGCAGCCAGCGCAGCTCCAGGTTGATCTGCCGGGTGGTCAGCGGACCCGCGTCGAAGGTCGCGCTGGCGCCGTCGATCTCCGACACCCGCGGGACGCGGGCGTTGAGCTCCACCAGCCCACGGGCGTCGAACTGCGGCTCCTCAGCCGACCGTCCCGCCCGGGCCGGGTGGGGCGAATTCACCGTGTCCATACCATCACCGTGCTCTCGTAGGGGTCGTAGGTCTCGATCTCGTGGTCGATGACCGCGCGGATCGCCATCTCCTCGGAGGCCAGGGCCACCATGTCGTCACCCTCGTAGAGGACCAGCGGCTTGGCGGCGAGCTCGTCCTTGGCCACCCCCAGCGCGTCCTCGGAGACGCAGATGTAGGTGAAGACGCCGTCCAGGTCCTCCAGCGAGTGGTGCATGGCGTCCTCGAGTGACTCGCCGTTGGCCATCCGGTCGGCCAGGTACACGGCGATGATCTCCGAGTCACACATCGACGCGAAGCGGTGGCCACGGGACTCCAGGCGCCGGCGCCACTGGTGGTAGTTGGTGAGCTGGCCGTTGTGGACCACCGCCACGTCGGAGAACGGATAGGCCCAGTAGGGGTGGGCGTTGGCGATGTCCACGTCTGACTCGGTGGCCATCCGCACGTGGCCGATCCCGTGCGAGCCGAAGTAGTCGTCCAGGCCGTAGGAGCCCGACACCGTCTTGGCGTCGCCGAGGTCCTTGACGATGTCCAGCGAGTGACCCAGCGACAGCACCTCGGTGTGGGGCACCGACTCGATGTGGTCGGCCAGGCGCTTGAGGTCGCCGTGGTAGACGATCGTGGCCGAGAACGTGTACTCGTTGACGTCCTCGGTGCTCTTGATCTCGGCGCCGGCGACCGCGCAGCCGCGCCTCGACCTCGCGGCCGGCGGCGGCGCACGTCGTCGGCGAAGTCCAGGTCGCGCGGCGCGGTGGACTCCGCCAGGTTGATGCGCACCGTCAGCTCGTGGCCGGGCGCGTGGTACAGCGCGTAGCCGGTCGAGTCGGGGCCGCGGTGCTTCATCGACTGCAACATGCTGGTCATGTCGCGGCCGATGCGGTGGGCACCGTTGCCGTTCTTGTAGATGATCCCTGCGATTCCGCACATAGTCGTGTCTCCCGATGCGAGAGGCGTGGGCCGGCCCGCTTACGGCAGGACCTCCAGGTACTCGTCGCGCTCCCAGTCGGTCACGGCGGCGAGGTAGCGCTCCCATTCGTCGCGCTTGTAGTGGTTGAAGACCTTGTAGAGGCGGCCCGGCATGGCGCTGCGGACGACCTCGTCGGCGGCCAGCGCCTCGAGCGCGGCGCCCAGGCTGTCGGGCACCTTCTCGATCTCGGCGCCCTCCTGGAGCAGGTCGTAGGTGTTGCCCTGCTGCGGCGGGCCCGGGTCGATCTCCCGGCGCACGCCGTCCAGGCCGGCGCGCAGCAGCGTGGCGACGGTGAGGTACGGGTTGCACGAGGAGTCCACGCCGCGGTACTCGAAGCGGCCGCCCGCGGCCACGCGCACGGTGGTGGTCCGGTTCTGCCAGCCCCAGTTCTTGTAGATCGGCGCCCAGAAGCCCGTGTCCCACATGCGGCAGTAGGAGTTGACGGTGGGGTTGCCGACGCACATCAGCGCCGGGAAGTGCTCCAGCATCCCGCCCGAGGAAGTGGCGGGCGAACTGCGAGAGCTTGGCCGGGCCGTCGGGGTCGTAGAAGACGTTGGTGCCCTGGTCGTCGATGAGGGTGAAGTGGTGGTGGTGGCCGTTGGCCGACACGCCCGTGAACGGCTTGGGCATGAAGGTCGGCAGCAGGTCGTGCTTGCGGCCCACCGCCGCGCACACCTGGCGGTAGGTGGTGATGTTGTCCGCGGTGCGCACCGGGCGGTCAAAGCGGAAGTTGAGCTCGAGCTGGCCGGGGGCGTCCTCGTGGTCGCCGTAGCTCATGTCCAGCCCCAGCGCCTGGCCGTACTCGACGACGTCGAGCAGCACCGGACGCAGTTCCTCGAACTGGTGGATGTGGTAGCAGTAGGGCTTGGTGACGCCCTGGGGCTCCTCGCCCTCGCGCGGCTTGCGCAGCCACATCATCTCGGGCTCGATGCCGATGAGGAACTGGTAGCCGAGCTCCTGCTCGAACTCGTGGGCGATCTTCTTGAGGTTCTGGCGCGGGTCGGCGTCCAGCAGATCGCCGGTCTCGGTGTCGTAGCAGTCACAGAAGACGCGGGCGACCCGGTTGTCCCAGGGCAGCACGGCGAAGGTGTCCAGGTCGGCGACGGCGGCGAGCTCTGACTCCTCGGGGCCGAACCCGATGTAGTTGCCGTAGCGATCGGTGAACAGGTTGGCCACGGCGCCGTAGACGAGCTGGTAGCCGCGCTTGGCGACCTGGGGGAAGAACGAGGACACGACGCCCTTGCCCATCACCCGGCCGGTGACCGAGACCTGCTGGAAGAAGACGTACTTGATGCCCTCGGCCTCGATCCGCCGCGTCAGGGCCTCGATCTTCTCGGCGCGGCCGGGGGCGTTGCGCGCCTCCTCCAGCGTCGCCGGCGCCGGGCGCGATCCGCGGACTGGAGAGGACCGTCTCTACGTTCCCGCCGAACTGCGGCGCTTCCACCTCTGTCGCCATCTCCACTCCTTCCTCAGGCCGCCGCGTCCGCGGGCAGCCGCAATGGATCGAATTCGCTGGGCGGCCGGGTCCGCGGCGTCACCGCCGCGGCGGCACTCCCGGCTCGCTTCCGCTCCGCCCGCAGACGGCCGCTGCCCCCACCTCGGCAGCCGCGCGACTGGACAAATTGGTACACGGCGCGTTTATACCAAGCGGCCGTGGACATGGCAAGGCTCCGCGCTTGCGCGCGCGGCGTCGTCACGGTAGCATCGTGTTGCGTCATCTACAACTCTATTGCGCTATAGGCAACAAGCCAGCTAGGAGAGCCACCCCGTGTCCGACCGCCTTCCCTCCTCCACCCCGACGCTGGTCATCGGCGCCGGCGTGCACGGCCTGTCCACCGCCTGGCATCTGGCCCGCCAGGGACAGGAGGTCCTCGTCGTCGACAAGACCGAGGTCGCGGCCGGCGCCTCCGGGATCGCCTGCGGGATCGTGCGCAACAACTACTTCCAGCCGGCCATGCAGGAGCTGATGGCGGCCTGCGTCGAGGTGTGGGAGTCAGAGCCCGAGAAGCTGCACTACCACCCCAGCGGCTACATCGCGCTCGGGCCCGCCGCCCAGGAGGAGGACCTCACCGAGGTCTACGAGCGCCAGCAGCGGATCGGCTACCCCTCCACGGCTCTACGTCGGCGAGGGCGAGGTCGCCGAGCACATGCGCTCGCTCTATGACGACTGGCGCGCGCCCGGCCTCAGCGTCTGCCTGCACGAGCAGGCCGGCGGCTATGCCTTCAACAAGGAGTCGATGCACGGGCTGGCCGACCTCGCGCGCGCCGCCGGCGCCCGGATCGAGACCGGCGTCGAGGTCACCGGCTTTGCCTCTGACAACGCCGGGGCCGTGACCACCGTGCACACCAGCGCCGGGGACATCGCGGTCGAGCAGGTGGTCGTCGCCGTCGGCCCCTGGGTCGGCCTCGCTGTGGTCGATGCTCGACCTCCCCGACCGCCTCGACGTCCGCCAGCCCGACGGCCAGGTCGTCACCGACCAGCCGATGTGGACCTACTGGTACCTGCAGGAGGGCGAGGCCGCCTTCGACCCGGCGATCTTCGTCACCAACGACGGCGCCTCCTCGCCGGTGCTCCACGTCGACTCCGAGGCGCCCCTGCACGCCGACGACGGCACGCTGATCACCGACGAGTTCTGGGGCGTGTACTTCAAGCCCGACCGCGACAGCGTCCAGGGCGGCGCCCAGCCGATCAAGCTCGGCCACACCTTCGACGTCGACCCCTACCCCACCGGCACCGTCGACCCCGGCTTCCCCGACATGTGGTCAGCCTCGCTCTCGCACTGCCTCAAGCGCTTCGAGGGCGCGCGGGCCAAGTACCGCCAGGTCCGCTCGGGCGGCGTCGGCGCCTTCACCGTCGACAACTTCCCGGTGTTCGACTACATGCGCCCCAACGTGTTCGTCGCCGCGGACTCCAACCACGGCTACAAGATGATCGCGGTGGGCAAGGAGATCGCCCGCGTCCTGCAGGGCGAGCACTCCTCGCTGCTGCACCCGTTCCGCTACGAGCGCTTCGCCACCGGGGACCTGCACCCGGTCTCGCACAGCCCCTACCCCTGGAGCTGACCGCCCAGCACGCCGCTCCGCCGCCCGCCGCCCGCCGCCCGCCCGCAGCGCGGCGGTCAGCGCAGGGCCGGCCCCCCAGGGCCACGCTGAGGTCCGCCGCCGCCACCAGCAGCGGCTCGCGCAGCGTCCGCCGCGCCGCCACCGGCAGCCGCGACACGGGGCCCTGCACCCCCAGGATCGCCGCCAGCTCGCCGTGGCGCCCGAACGCCGGCGCCGCCAGGGCGGCCAGGTCGGCCTCGCGCTCGCCCACGGCCTCGGCCCAGCCGCGGGCCCGCACCGTGTCCAGCTCGGCCGCCAGCGCCGCCGGGTCGGTGATGGTGCGCGCGGTGAACGGGGTGAGGGAAACCGGTCCGCGCCCCCTCCCGCCCGCCCCAGCGAGCGGCCCGCCGGCGGCCTCGCCCCCGGCGTAGGCGAGCATCACCTTCCCCGCGGCGGTGGCGTGCGAGACGCTGGGCCGCCCGACGCGGGCCATGCTGACCACGCTGGAGGGCGAGGGCACGAAGTCCACGGTGATCGCCTCGGTCTCCCCCGGCACCGACAGCGTCGCCGTCTCCCCGGTCTCGGCGACCAGCCGCGCCAGCAGCGGCCGCGCCAGCGCGCGGACGTCCAGCGAGGCCAGCACCCGGTCAGACAGCGTCACCAGCCGCAGGCCCGAGCCGGTAGGGACCGCTGTCGGTGCGCATCACCAGGCCCGCGTCCTGGAGCGTGGCCAGCAGCCGCGAGGCGGTGCTGGCGTTGACCCCGATCCGCCGGGCCAGCTCGTTGACCCCCAGTGGGGTCTCGGAGGCGGCGAGCACGTCGAGCAGCTGGGTCGCGCGCGCCACCGAGCCCACCGCACGGCGCGGCGCCTCACCCCGCTCAGCGGGCATGCGCCCGCTGTCGCTCAGCGGTCAGAGGCCCGAGCGGGGCCCCGCGCCCCGCGGCCGTTGGCTGCGCTGCGCGCGCCGCCCACCTTGCCCGCCACCCGCGCCGGCCGCGGCGAGTCCAGGGAGCGCATCACCATCACCTCGATGCCGCCGGGGGCGAACAGGTCGCGTGAGTAGGCCACCCGCTCGTCGCGGCCGGCGAAGATGAGCTCCTCGAGCTCCAGGCCGGCGGTGGTGCCGCTGATGCCCAGCAGCTTGCCGGCCCGCTCGCGCGCGGTGAGCACCGCCGGCATCACGCGCGTCCGCGCGTAGGTGACCGGCACGCCGATGTCGATGAGCACGTCGAGCACCATCCGTCCCTGCTCCACCTCGGCGCGCAGCGCGTCGAGGCTCGGGCAGCGCGATGCTCGGGTGCACGACGTCGTACATGACCGCCACCGGCGACCCGCCGGCCACCAGCGTGCGCCACACCGACGTGCACGGCTCTGAGGGCTCGAGGCCGAGCGCCTCGCACACCTCGGCGCCGACCGCGCGGTGCTCGATGCGCACGTCGACCGCCGACAGCTGCAGCCCCCGCCGCGCGGCCACCGAGGAATAGGGCTCCAGGCGCTCCAGGCGCTCGCCGAACGCGGTCGGGACCGCCATCCGCCCCACGAAGGTCCCGCTGCCCTGGCGCCGGACGATCTCGCCGCTCTCCTCCAGGCGCTGCAGCGCGCTGCGCAGCGTCCCCCGCGACACCCCGAGCATCGCCGCCACCTCGTGCTCGGGCGGCAGCCGGTCGCCCTGGCGGTAGCGCCCCGGGGCCAGCCAGTTGCGCAGCGCCCGTTCGGCGCCGTCGACCAGCGACGGCCGGTTGACCGCGGCGGCCTCGTCGCCTGAGACGACTGCCCCCGCCTTCCGTGGTGACCCTCCGCGTGTGATCTCGACGACTCCTCGTCCCGAATGATGTCGGGTGGAATCGTATGTCCCCGCGCGGAGGTTTGGTCAATCAGTTTTCAGTAGCCCAGCTTGTGCGCGGCCTCGTTGAGGCTGCGCTTCTTCGGCGGCTTGGCCTCGCTGGCCGGCTTTCTCCTCCGCCTCTCGGCGGCTGGAAGCCAGGCCGGCTGATCGTCGGGAGCAGACGCGGGAGCGGCAAATGCGTGGGGCGCATTGAGCCTCCTTTTCTCGCTCGGGGGCTACCCATTGGCATCAGCTTTCATGCGCTTTGGAGAGAGCCTGGGGCGGGATGTCGGCATCGCCCGAACACTCTGCCGTCCGCGCCGGACGTTGCGCCGAGAGCAGCTCAACGCGCAGCGCCAGATCGGTCAGCCTGCCGTCCGCAGGCTCTGTCTCTCCGCGGAGATTCCTTTCGCCGCCCATCGCCTGACTCCTAGTCCGTGGCCAGATTAGAAGAGCCCGACCGTCCGGCCGTTCTCGTCGATGTCGATGTTGAGCGCCGCCGGGGTCTTGCCCAGCCCCGGCATCTGCACGATGTCCCCGCACAGCGGCACCAGCCACCCGGCGCCGGTGTAGGCGCGGATGTCGCGCACCGGCAGGGTGAAGTTCTCCGGCGCGTTGAGCAGCGTCGGGTCGGCCGACAGCGAGAGGTGGGTCTTGGCCATGCACACCGGGAAGTGGCCCAGGCCCTCGCGGGTGAACTGGGTGATCTTGGCCTCGGCCTCGGGATAGAAGTAGACGTCCTTGGCCCCGTAGACCTGCTTGGCGACCGCCTCGATCTTGTCCTGGATGGGCTCGTCGTCCTGGTAGAGCTGGTGGAAGGTGTTGGGCTGCTCGCATGCCTCCACGACCGCGGAGGCGAGATCGGCCGCGCCGGCGCCGCCCTTGGTGAAGCCCTCGTTGGCCTCGGCGGCGAACGCTCCGGCCTCCATCGCCAGCCGCTTGACCAGCTCGACCTCCTCGTTGGTGTCGCCGGGGCGGCGGTTGACCGCCACGACCGCGGGCACGCCGAAGGTGTTGACCGTCTGGAGGTGGTGGCGGACGTTGGCAAACCCGGTCTCGATCGCGTGCAGCGCCGCCGAGCGGTCGGCGCGCGGATCGTCCTCCAGGCCGGCGTGGTGCTTGATGGCGCGCACGGTGGTGACCAGGACCGCCGCCGACGGGGTCAGCTTGCCGAAGCGGCAGACGATGTCGAAGAACTTCTCCATGCCCATGTCGGCGCCGAAGCCCGACTCGGTGACGACGTAGTCGCCCAGCTTCATCCCGATGAGGTCGGCGATGAGCGAGTTGTTGCCGTGGGCGATGTTGGCGAACGGCCCGCAGTGCATGAGCACCGGCTGGCCCTCGAGCGTCTGGACCAGGTTGGGCTTGATCGCGTCCTTGAGCAGCACGGTCATCGCGCCGGCCGCGCCGAGATCCTCGGCGGTGATCGCCTTGGCGCCGTCGTAGGAGTAGGCGGCGGTGATCCGCGAGATGCGCCTGCGCAGGTCCTGGAGGTCGCGGGCGACGGCCATGATCGCCATCACCTCCGACGCGGCGGTGATGTCAAAGCCGGTCTCGCGCGGGTAGCCGTTGGCCCGGCCGCCGAGGCCGACGGCGATGTGGCGCAGCGCCCGGTCGTTCATGTCCACCGCGCGGCGCCAGCCGATGCGCAGCGCATCGATCTTGTGCGGGTTGCCGTGCAGGATCGAGGCGTCGATCATCGCCGCCAGCAGGTTGTTGGCCGCGCTGATGGCGTGGATGTCGCCGGTGAAGTGGAGGTTGAGGTCCTCCATCGGCACCACCTGGGTCAGCCCGCCGCCGGCGGCGCCGCCCTTGATGCCGAACACCGGGCCCACCGAGGCCTCGCGCAGGCACGCCACCGGGTTCTTGCCGATCACGCCGAGGCCCTGGGTGAGCCCGACCAGCGTCGTGGTCTTGCCCTCGCCGGCCTTGGTCGGCGTCATGCCGGTGACGCAGATGAGCTTGCCGTCCGGGCGAGTCCTGCCAGCCGGTCGAGCACCGACAGCTCCGATCTTGGCCTTGTAGCGGCCGTAGGGCTCGATCTCGTCGGGCTCGAGCCCCGCCTCTGAGGCGATCGCTTCGATGGGCTGAAGTACGGCTTCCTGGGCGATCTCAAGGCTTGACTTCACGGTGTCTCCCTCTTCTGGGTCTCAGTGGCTGACGGCGGCGGCGGCGAGCTCGGACACGAGCTTGTCCTCATAGAAGCGCTCCAGCGCGAACGGTGCAATGAGGTCGGGCTGGCGTCCGGTGGCCACCAGCTCGGCGAGCGTCTTGCCGACGATGGGGGCGGCCTTGAACCCGTAGGTCCCCCACCCCGCCGACACGTGGAAGTTGTCGACCTCGGTCTTGCCGAGGATGGGGCTGTAGTCGGGGCTGAGGTCGCACAGGCCCGCCCAGCTGCGCAGCAGGCGCGCCCGCTCGAGCTGGGGGAACAGCTCCAGCGCGTGGCGGCAGACGTCCTGCAGGAAGTTGAGCGTGCCGTTCATGCGGTACGTCGTCCAGGGCTCGATCTCGGCGCCCATGAGGAACTCGCCGCGGTCGGTCTGGCTGAGGTAGACGTGCATCTGCGAGGACACGATGACCACGTCCAGCAGCGGCTTCATCGGCTCGGTCACGCACGCCTGGAGGATGTGGGTGGTGATCGGCATCGCCACGCCGGCCATGTCGGAGATGAGCGTGCTCCAGCCGGCGGTGCAGTTGAGGACCTGGCCGGCGTTGATCGTGCCCCGGTTGGTCTTGACCTTGGTGACCTTGCCGCCCGAGCGCTCCATCCCCAGCACCTCGGTGTTCTGGTGGATCTCGGCGCCACCCTGGTCGGCGGAGCGGGCCAGCCCCCACACCACCGCGTCGTGGCGGATGATGCCGCCCGGCGGGTGATAGAGCGCGCCCATGATCGGATAGGTCGCGTTGGGGTTGTGCACCTGCATCGCCGGGGCCAGCTTGGCGATCTCGTCGGGGTAGATGAGCCGGCTGTCGATCCCCTGCAGGCGGTTGACCTCGGCGCGGTTGGCCATCACGAACATGGCGCGGTCGGCGTGGGCCAGCGTGAGGTGGCCGCACTGGGAGAACAGCAGGTTGAAGTTGAGGTCCTGCGACAGGCCCTCGTAGAGCTTGACGCTGGCGTCGTAGAACTTGGCGCCCTCGGGCGTCTTGTAGTTGGAGCGCAGGATCGTGGTGTTGCGCCCGGCGGCGCCCGACCCGATGTAGCGCTTCTCCAGGATCGCGATGTCCTTGATGCCGTGATCGCGCAGGTAGTGCGCGGTGGCCAGGCCGTGGGACCCGCCGCCGACGATGACGACGTCGTAGGAGCTCTTGAGGTCGGGCTGGCGGCGCCACATCCGCCGCTTGCGGAAGATGTCAAGCATGGGCCGCGGCCACCTCCCGCAGCGCATCGGCGCCCACCGGGCGCGCCGCCGAGGTGCCCGCCGGCGTCGGCCACGACCGCCCACATGTACTCGCCGGTGGCCCACCCGAACAGGAACAGGTAGCGCTCCTCGTCCTCGCGGATGACGATCCCGGGCTGGCGGCCGACCGATCCCGGCCGCAGCGCGTTGACCGGCGTCACCTGCGGGCCGGAGGTCCAGCGCGCAGAAGCGCGCGAACGTCTCGCGCGCCAGCGGGCCCAGCAGCGTGAGTGGCGGCGAAGTTGCAGGTGACGTCGAGCACGTCGAGATCGTCGGCGCGCCGTTGAGCTCACGGCCGCTTGCCGATGACCAGCGCGCGCGTCTGGGTCAGCCGGCACCACCAGGCGTCGTCCTTGCGCACCGCGGTGCCGAAGGGCAGCTCGGTGCCCGCGGCGGCGTCGATGGCCTCGGAGGGGCCCTGGAGCTCGACCTTGGCCAGGTGGCGAGACGTCGGCCCAGCTCACCGTGTCGCCGTGGCCGCAGCGCGCCCGTCCCGCCCGCCCCGGGAACTCGCACCGCGACGTTCCAGCCGTCGCGGACCTCGAAGCGGGCGCCGGCGGCGCGCGCCAGGCGCTCCATCGGCGAGTGCGCCACCGCGTCCGTCGGAAAACGTCTCACCCACCCTGCAGGAAATCGAGGTTCACGAGCGCAGCACCTCCCCGTCGGGGTCATAGAACGGCTTGGTCTGGATCTCGGCGGTGAGCGTGCGGCCCTCGTCGGAGATGGTGATCTGAGCCCCGTCCTGCGCGAAGCGCCTCGGGCACCCACGCCATCCCGATGGTGCGGTCGAGCACCGGCGAGTGGCGCGAGCTGGTCACCTGGCCCGGCGGGGGTGCCCTCGGCGTCGAGCACGACGGCGCCCTCGGTGGGCACGTCGCCGTTGGGCATGCTGAAGCCCACCAGGGCGACCCCGGCGCCGTGCTCTGAGAAGTGCTCGAGCGCCCACTTGCCGATGAAGTCCTGCTCCTTGTCGAGCTTGACGATCCACGGCATGGCCGCGCCGAACGGCGTGGACTCCGAGTCGGTGTCCTGGCCGACGATGATGTGCAGCTTCTGCAGGCGCAGGATCCGCTGGGGCTCCAGGCCGAACGGCCGCAGCCCGTGGGGCTTGCCCGCCGCCATCAGCGCGTCCCACACGTGCTCGCCGTAGCCCGAGGGGAAGTGGATCTCATAGCCCACCTCGCCGACGAAGCCGATGCGCAGGATGAGGCACTGCACGCCCGCGATCTGCGCCTGCTTGCCGTCGAGGTAGGCGAAGGCCTCGTTGGAGCAGTCCAGGTCGGTGACCGCGGCCGATGATCTCGCGCGCCTTGGGTCCGGCCAGGTTGACCGCGCCGACGCCCTGGGTGACGTCGGTGAGATGGACCCGGTCGCCCCAGTCGGCCAGCCACCAGGAGAACCACTCCTCCATGGCGCCGGCCCCGCTCGAGGTCGTCGTCACGTAGAAGGTCTCGTCGTCGATGCGGCAGACCGTGCCGTCGTCGACGATCCGGCCCGCGTCGGAGCTGATCACCCCGTAGCGGATCCGCCCGGGCTTGAGGTTGGAGAAGCGGTTGGGGTACAGCCGGTCCAGGAACTCCCCGGCGTCGGGCCCGCGCACGATGAGCTTGCCCAGCGTGGAGACGTCGATGAGCCCGGCGGCGCGGTTGACGTTCAGCGCCTCGCCCTCGGGATCGCCGTAGTCATAGGCGCGGCGCCAGTCGCCGGCCCACTTGATGCTCGCGCCCAGCGCGCGGTGGCGGTCGTGGATGGCCGAGCGCTTGGCCGGCTCGACCGGACGCCCGCCGAGGATCCCCATCGGCACCGACACCCACGGCGGGCGCGCCGTGGTGACGCCGACCTGCTCCAGGCCCTGCCCGGTCTCCTGGGCCATCAGGCGCACCGACGGCAGCTGGCACATGCGGCCCTGGCAGGGCCCCATCGTCACCGTCGTGTAGCGCTTGGAGAGCTCGATCGAGTCATAGCCCTCCTCGATGGAGAGGTGGACGTCCTTGCTGGTGACGTCCTCGCAGAGGCAGGCGAAGCACTTGCCGCGGCCCGCGCCGCTCACCGCGGGGGCGACGGCGACGTCGGGCGTCGGGCGGCTCGGCCAGCCGCTTCTTGAGCAGCGTCACCGCGCTGTGGCCGAGGCGTCGTCGCCGAGACCCAGGGCGTGGGCGGCCTCCAGCCCGGCCAGCTCCCCCGAGGCGGCGGCCGCGGCGTCGGAGTCGGCTCCCGCGACCTCGCCGGCGGCGAACACGCCCGCGGGCAGCTCGGAGAGCGCGAAGTGGCCGCGCCGGGCGTCATAGGCGCTCCTGGCGCCGGCCTGCAGCAGCAGCGAGGTGGCGGGGATGGTGCCGCCCGAGACGACGACCAGGTCGCACTCGAACGAGTGCTCGGAGCCGCCGCTGAGCGGCTGGATGATCGCCTCGGTGACGGTCTTGCTCGCCGCGGGCCTCGATGATCGTGTGGGCGCTGAACACGGGGATCCCGTCGGCGCGCAGCGCCTGAGCGAGCTTGCCGGCCTCGGGGCGCAGGTCGGCGACGGCCACGATCTGGACACCCACGGCGCGCGAGGGCCTGGGCCGCGTGCAGCCCGCGATCAGAGGTGGTGGCGATGACCGCTCGCCGGCCGGGGCTGACCCCGTAGAGCGCGGCCAGCCGCCGGGCGCCGCCGGAGAGCATCACGCCGGGCAGGTCGTTGCCCGCGAACACCAGCGGCTGCTCGATGGCGCCGGTGGCGAACACGTGATGCGCGGCGCGCACCTGGTGCAGGATGTCGCGCTGCCACACCGGGACCAGGCCGTCGAAGTAGCCCAGCGCGGAGCCCTGGTGGATGATCTCCACCCCGGCCTCGCGCACGTCGGCGATGAGCGCGCCCAGGCCCTGGCCGTCTGACTCGATGAGCTGCTGGCCGCCGGGCTCGGCGCCCTCGTCGGCGAGCACCACGTCGGCGCCCAGGCGCGCGGCGGCGAGCGCCGCGTTCAGCCCGGCGATCCCGCCGCCGGTGACCAGGACGTCGGCGTGGCGGCGGCGGTACTCGGTGCGCCACTCGCGCTCGGGCTGGGAGTGGCGCAGCTTGCCCAGGCCGGCGGCGTTGCGCAGGATCTTCTCGTACAGCGGCCACAGCCTGCGCGGCCGGATGAAGGTCTTGTAGTAGAAGCCGGGCGGGGTGAACGGGCCGCCGAAGATGTCGGTGGCGCGCATCGCGTCGAACTCCAGCGAGGGCAGCGCGTTGACGTGGGTGACGGTGATGCCCTCGCGCACCGGCTCGGTGCAGGCCCGGGCGCCGGGGGCGCCGTCAACGGCGCAGATGCAGTTGGGGCACTGTCCGGCGACGCACATCAGCCCGCGGCGGCGGTGGTACTTGAAGCTGCGGCTGAAGGTGCGCCGCCCGGCGGCGTACAGCGCCGAGCCGATCGTGTCGCCCTCGTAGGCCTGGACCTTCTTGCCGTCGAAGGTGAAGGAGATCTTTTTGGTGCGGTCGATGCGCTCGCCGGGCTGCTGGCTGAGTCGACTCACGGCAGCTCCACCAGCTTGACCTCGTTGGTGACGGTGTCGCGCTCGGCGATGAACCAGGCGCGGCAGCCCGAGCGGTGAAACCACCACTCGCGCTGAACCCCCGCGACGTTGCGGCGGAAGTAGTTGTAGGTGTTGAGCTCGCGGAAGCTCGGGCGCGACTTGGGGCGCGCCGACACCTCTCCGCCGAAGCCGAAATCGGTCACCTCGCGCACCCCGCAGTTCGGGCACTCCAAGAGAAACGACATGGCCCCGGACGCTAAGCCCGGCGCTTGATCCTGTCCAATATCGAATTACGATCTATTGATTTGGTTCTCGTATCAGTAGATCCAGCTGTGGCCGCCATCGGATCGAGGTTCTTGTGGAACTACGCCAGCTTCGCTATTTCGTCGCCGTCGCCGAGGAGCTGCACTTCCGCCGCGCGGCCGCCCGCCTGCACATCTCCCAGCCCCCGCTCAGCAGCAGATCCACGCGCTCGAGTCCGAGCTCGGCTGCACGCTGCTGGAGCGCACGCGCCGCCGGGTCGAGCTGACCCCGGCGGGCGAGGCGTTCCTGCGCGACGCCCGGGCGATGCTCGCCGAGCTCGACGTCGCCGTCTCGACCGCCCGCGCCATCGACGCCGGCCAGTCCGGGGTGCTGCGCGTCTCATTCGTGGGCTCGGCGCTGCTCTCGATCGTCCCCGCGGCCGTCCAGCGCTTCCGCCGCACCCGCCCCGGGGTGGAGGTCGAGCTGCGCGAGCGCTCCACCGCCGAGCAGCTGCGCGCGCTGAGCACCGGGGTGGTCGACGTCGCGCTGGTGCGCCCGCCCATCCGCTCCGACATCGACGTCCACCTCCACGAGGTGATGCGGGAGCACACGATCGCCGCCATCCCCGAGGACCACGAGCTGGCCGCCCTGCGCCGCATCCCTTTGAAGCGCCTGGCCGCCGAGCCGCTCGTGCTCTTTCCCCGCGCCCAGGCCCCGGGCTATCACGACCAGATCATCGGCCGCCTGGCGGCCACCGGCACCACCCCCCACGTCGTCCAGTACGCCCCGGAGATGATGACGATCATCGGCCTGGTCGCCGCCGGCATCGGCGTCTCCCCGGTGCCGGCGTCGATGGAGCACCTGGCCATCGACGGCGTCACCTACCGCCCGCTCAGCGGCGCTCCGGCCGCCGAGCTCGTCGCGCTCACCCGGGCCGGTGAGGCCTCGCCGCTGGCCGAGGCCTTCGTCGACGACGCCCGCGCGGTGGCCTGAGGCGACCCTGCCCAACCGGTAGGGTGCGGCCCATGGCGCCACGAGGTCGCGATCGTCTGGACCAGTGCTGGAAGGAGGACCGCCCCGCCTTCGGTCTGTGGGGCTCCATCCCGTCCGCGCTGACGGCCGAGCTCGCCGCCGCGGCCGGCTTTGACTACATCTGCGTCGACCTCCAGCACGGGGGCGCCGACGAGGAGCGGATGGTCGCGATGTTCTCCGCGATCGAGGCGCGGGGGGCGGTGCCGCTGGCGCGGGTGCTCTACAACGAGCCGTGGATGGTCAATCGCGTGCTCGACCTCGGCGCAGCGGGCGTGATCGTCCCCCTCGTGGGGAGCGCCGCGGACGCCCAGCGAGCGGTCAGCGGCTGTCGCTACCCGCCCCACGGCGCACGCTCCTACGGACCGCTGCGCGCCGCGCTCACCGTCGGGTCCGCCGATCCGGAGCGGCTCGCCGCCGGGGCCCTGTGCTTCGTCATGGTCGAGACCCGGGGGGGCCTGGAGAACGTCGAGGCGATCGCGGCCACCGCCGGCCTCGACGGGATCTACATCGGCCCCTCGGATCTGTCGCTGGGGCTGGGGCGCGAGCCCGGTCACGGTGGCGAGGTGCTCGAGCAGGCGATCACGCGCGTGCGCGAGGCGTGCGCCGCCGCGGGCATCGTCGCCGGGATGCACTGCAACGGCGGCGGTGAGGAAGCGCGGGCGCGCGCGGCCGCCGGCTTCCGGCTGATCACCGTCGGCGTCGACTCCTCGCTGTTCCGGGCGCGGATCGGCGACGAGCTCGCCGCCGCGCGCGCTCCTCGCTAGCCGGCGTTGCGCAGCGGCGCGCGGTCGTCGTGCCGCAGGAAGGCGCGGTCGTCGCGTCGCGCCTCGATCTGGTCGAGCTTGGCCAGCAGGTTCTGGGCCATCCGGATCGAGGCGGCGTCGATGAGCCGACCGTCGAGCGACACGGCGCCCTTGCCCTCCGCGGCGGCCTGCTCCATGGCGGCGATGATCCGCCGGGTCCGCTGCGCGATGTCGGCGCTGGGCGTGAACACGTCGTTGGCCAGCTGGATCTGGCTGGGGTGGATCGCCCACTTGCCCTCGTAGCCGAGCACCGCGGCGCGCCGGGCCGACGCGATGTAGCCCTCGGGGTCGGTGAAGTCGCCGAAGGGACCGTCGATCGGGCGCAGCCCGTAGGCACGGCACACCACCGCGATGCGCGACAGGGCGTAGTGCCACTGGTCACCGAGGTGGTGCTCGCGCTCCTGGCCGAGGAAGAGGATTTCCTCGCGGTCGGCGAGCATCGCGTAGTCGGGGTTGGTGCCGCCGATCGAAGTGGTGTGGCTCTGCAGCGACGCCGCGTAGTCGGCCACGCCGAACACCATCGCCTCCATCCGCCCGGGACAGGCGGTGGCGATCTCCTCGCATTTGACCATGCCGATCGCGGTCTCGATGAGCACCGACAGCGCGATCTTGCGCTCCAGCCCCATCGCCTCTTCGATCTGGGTCAGCAGCGTGGCCACGAGGTGGACGTCGCCCGCGCCCGACGCCTTGGGGATCATGATCGAGTCCAGGTGCCGGCCCGCCTGCTCGACGACGTCGACGATGTCGCGGTAGCAGTAGTGCGTGTCCAGCCCGTTGATCCGCAGCGACACGCTGCACCCCGACCAGTCCAGCTCGTTGAGGGCGGCGATGACGTTGGCCCGGGCCTGGGGCTTGTCATCGGGGGCCACGGCGTCCTCCAGGTCGAGCATCACGATGTCGGCGCCGAGCTTGGGCGCCTTCTCGAGCATGCGCACGTTGGAGCCGGGTACGGCCAGTTCGGAGCGGTGCAGGCGGGAGCGGGTGGGCTTCATGTCGCAGCAGCGTACGTGCGCCGGATGGGGGTGCGCAACATATTTGGATGAATTTGTACAACACATAGACCGCAGTCGATGGTTGCCCGCGCGTGGCACAACTAAGCTCGCGGCATGACTCAGATCCCCTCGCCCGCCAACCCGCCCGAGCGGCTCCTCTGCGGCCCCGGCCCCTGCAACGTCTCACCGGCCGCCCTGGCCGCGATGCAGAAGCCGCTGCTGGGCCACATGGACCCGGACTTCGCCGACATCCTGCTGGAGGTCGTCGCCCTCCAGCGCATCGCCTACCTGGCTGCAGGCGGCCTGGTGCTCCCGCTGCAGGCCACCGGCACCTCGGGCATGGAGTGCGGGCTGTCGCACCTGCTCGAGCCCGGCGACACGGTCATCGTCGGCGTCAACGGCTTCTTCGGCCGCCGGCTGGTGGAGATCGCCGCCCGGCTCGGCGCCACCGTGGTCAAGGTCGAGGCCGACTGGGGCGAGCACGTTCCCAATGACGCTTTGCTCGAAGCGCTTGAGCAGCACCCCACCGCGCGACTGATGTGCGTCGTGCACGCCGAGACCTCCACGGGGGTGCAGCACCCGCTGGCCGAGCTCGGCGCCGCCTTGCGTCAGCGTGACGTTTTGCTCATGGCCGATTGCGTCACCTCCCTGGGCGGCATCGAGCTGCGCTTTGACGACTGGGGGATCGACTTCGCCTACTCCTGCTCGCAGAAGTGCGTCGGCGCGCCACCCGGGATGTCGCCGGTGGCGGTGTCAGACCGCGCGCTTGAGCGCATCGCCGCCCGCACCCGGCCGGTGCCCTACGCGATCGACCTCTCGCTGCTGCGCAAGTACTGGGTGGAGCGACCGCTCGCCTATCACCACACCACGCCGGTCCTGCACGTCTACGCGCTGCACGAGGCCCTGCGCGAGGTCGCCGTCGAGGGCCTGGAGGCCCGCTGGGCGCGCCACATGGACGCCGGGCGCTTCCTCCAGGACGAGGTGCGCTCCCGCGGCCTCGAGCTCCTCGCCGAGCGCGAGTACCAGCTGCCCCAGCTCACCGCGATCAAGGTCCCCGAGGGCGTGGACGGCAAGGCCGTGGCCGGCCGTCTGCTGCAGGAGCACGGCATCGAGATCGGCGGCGGGCTGGCCGGGGCGCCCCCGATGTGGCGCATCGGGCTGATGGGCGTCAACGCCGACCGCGCGGTCGCGAGTCGGGTGCTGGAGGCCCTGGACACGGTGTTGTCTCAGGAGCCTGCGTTCGCCGCGAGCGCGTAGAACGGCGGCTGGGGAAAGGGGACGCAGCGGGGCGGCGACCCCGCTCCCCGGCGACCTGCGATCGGTGACAAACTCGCACGAGCGGTTCGGCTTTGGCACGAAAACCATGTGGGGCATGCATTCCGTGACAAATCCGAATGCGCGACGCCGATTTGTCACCGATTGCAGGTCGCCGACCACCCCGCAGCCCACCCTTCCCCAGCCAAGCCGTAAACCGCCGATACCCCCTCCCCCGGTTTCGAGGGTCGCAGAGGCGTCACGCCACCGACGCCGCGGCGTCGGCCGCCCGGGCAGCCTGCAGCGTGTTGCGCAGCAGCATCGCGATCGTCATCGGTCCGACGCCGCCTGGCACCGGGGTGATGAGCCCCGCCACCTCGACGGCCGAGGCGAACTCCACGTCACCGACCAAACCGGCGTCGGTGCGGTTGATGCCGACGTCGATGACGGTGGCGCCGGGCTTGACCCAGGAGCCCTTGACCATCTCGGGCCGGCCCACGGCGGCGATCAGCACGTCAGCGCGGCGGCACACCCCCGCGAGGTCGCGGGTGCGCGAGTGGCACATTGTCACGGTGGCGTTCTCAGCCAGCAGCAGGGCGGCCACGGGCTTGCCCACGAGGTCTGAGCGGCCGACGACGACGGCCTCCGCGCCCTCGAGCGCGACGTCGTGGCGCCGGAGCAGCTCGATGCAGCCCGAGGGCGTGCATGGCCGCAGCCCGGGCAGGCCCTTGGCCAGCAGGCCGGCCGAGACCGGGGTGAGCCCGTCGACGTCCTTGCCGGCGTCGATCAGGGTGGTGAGATGTGAGCCGTCGATGTGGTCGGGCGTGGGCAGCTGGAGCAGGATCCCCGACACGCGGTCGTCGGCGTTGAGCTCGTGCAGGAGCGCGACGACGTCGTCCTCAGCGGTGTCGGCGGGGAGGTGGTGGGCGAAGCCCTCGATTCCGACCTCGGCGCACGCCTTCTGCTTGCCGCCGACGTATACCGCCGAGGCGGGGTCCTCGCCGACGAGCACGGTCGCCAGCCCGGGGCGGCGGCCGCCGCCGGCGACCCAGGATGTCGATCTCCTCGCGCAATTCGGTGCGAACCTGTTGGGCGATGGCTTTGCCGTCGATGAGCGTCGCAGTCATTGGACCAATTCGTACAGTATGAGCAGAGTGCCGGTCAAGCCCACCTTAGCGTCGCCGCCGTCGTCGCCTTCGGCGACGCTCGAACGCGTGCCGCTGGAGTGCGCCCTCTCCCCCGGTCAGGTGCTCCAGCTCCTCGCCCAGCGCGAGCCGCTGCCCTTCGCGCTCACGGGGAACTGGACCCACCCACCCCACCCAGCCCGCCCGGGGGGCGCCATCGTCGGCGCCGGCCCGCTGCGCGAGGCCGCCGACACCGACGACCCGTTCGCGTTGCTCGACGCGCTCCCGCCAGTGGCCGCCGGCGCCGCGCCCGGGGCGGTCGGCGGGGGCTGGTTCGGCTGGCTGGGCTACCGCCTGGCCGCGCCGGGTCGAGCGCATCCCGCTCAACGCCCACCGGCCCGTCGTCCTCCCGGAGTTCCACCTCGCCTACTACGACAACGTGCTGCGCCGCACCCCGGACGGGCAGTGGTGGTTCGAGGCCCTCGTGACCGAGGCCCGCCGCGACGCGCTGAAGGAGCGCCTGCGCGATCTCGCCGCCCTGCTGCGCCGGCCGGCCCCCGCCGCCCCCCGTCCGCACCTCTCACAGTTGCATCTCAGCGCACACGACGCCCAGCACCACCTCGATGCCGTGGCCCAGTGCCGCCGGCGGATCGCGGCCGGCGAGATCTTTCAGGCCAACCTCTGCCTGCGCCTGCACGGGGAGACCGACGCGAGCGCCACCGACCTCTTCGCGGCCGCGCTGGAGCACGTGGATCCGCCCTACGGCGCGACCTTCGCCACCCCGCGCGGCGGCATCGCCTCGCTCTCGCCCGAGCTGTTCCTGCGCCGGCGCGGCCGCCAGATCGTCACCGGCCCGATCAAGGGCACGATCGCGCGCGATTCGGATCCCATCGTGGCCGCCGCCGCCCTCGAGACCCTGCGCGGCTCGGTCAAGGACGCCGCCGAGCACGTGATGATCGTCGACCTCATGCGCAACGACCTCGGGCGCGTGTCCGAGTACGGCACGGTCGTCGCCCCTCGCCGCCCGACCGCCGAGCCCCATCCCGGCCTGTGGCACCTGGTCTCCCACGTTCATGGCCGGCTGCGCCCCGAGGTCACCGACGCCGACGTCCTGCGCGCGACGTTCCCGCCGGGCTCGGTCACCGGCGCGCCCAAGGTCCAATCGCTGCATGTCATCGCCGAGCTCGAGCAGACCGGGCGCGAGGTCTACACCGGCGCCATCGGCTTCGCCAGCCCCGTGGCCGGCCTCGAGCTCAACGTCGCCATCCGCACCCTCGAGCTGGCCGACGGTCACGTTTGGCTCGGGGCCGGCGGCGGGATCGTCGCCGACTCGGACCCGCGCACCGAGCTCGAGGAGGCGCTGACCAAGGCGCGGCCCATCGCCGCTGCCGTCGGCGCGACGCTGGACGTCGAGCGAGCCGCGCCCGCCACCCGTGCCGCCTGACCCCGCGCAGGGAGTGTTCGAGACGATGCTCGTCCGCGACGGACGGGTCCACGCCCTGCGGCCACACCTCGACCGCCTCGCCCACTCGGCGGGCGCGCTGTACGGACTGAGGCTCCCGGCCGGCACGGGCGAGCGGCTGCTCGCCGAAGCCGCGCCCCTGGACGGCGAGCACCGCCTGCGCATCGACGTCGTGCCCGGCGAGGAGATCGCGATCACCACCCGCCCGGTGGCGGCCGGCTCCCGCCAACCGGTGACGCTCGAGCCGTCGGTCGTTCCCGGAGGCCTCGGCCCGCACAAGTGGCGCGACCGCGGCCTCCTCCTGGATATCGCGGCACGATATCGCGGGGCAATATCGGGGGGCGAGCAGGTGCCCCTGCTCGTCGACGCCGACGGGACGGTGCTGGAGGCGGCCTGGGGCAACGTGTGGCTGGTCGAGGGCGACCACCTCATCACGCCGCCCGCCGACGGCCGGATCCTCCCCGGCGTCACGCGTGCACTGCTGCTCAAGCTCGCGCCCTCACTCGGCCTGCGACCCCGGGAGGAGGCGGTCAGCCTGCACCGGGTCCGGCGCGCCCCGGTCACCTTCGTGACCTCGGCGATCCGCCTCGCCGTCCCGGCGACGATGACCGGCGCCCCCGCGGCCCCCGCGGCCCCTGTCGACCGCATCCGGGTCGCGCTCTCCGCCCATTAGATTTCCGCGGACCGTGCTCATCCGCCACGCCGATCCCGACCGTGACGCCGCCGCCTGCGCGGCGATCTACGCCCCCAGCGTCACCGAGAGCGTCGCCTCGCTGGAGGAGTGCGCCCCCGAGCCCCACGAGATGGCCGACCGCATCCGCATCACCGCCCGCACCCATCCGTGGCTGGTCGCCGAGATCGACGGCGAGGTGGTGGGCTACGCCTATGGATCGCGCCATCGCGACCGCGCCGCGTACCGCTGGACGGCCGACGTGACCGTCTACATCTCGGCCGCCCACCACCGCCGCGGCGTCGGACGCGCCCTGTACGGTGCGCTCTTCCCATTGCTCGAACGCCAGGGCATCTACGAGGTGTGCGCCGGGGTGACGCTGCCCAACGACGCCAGCGTGGGCCTGCACGAGTCGGTGGGGTTCGCGCCGGTCGGGGTCTACCGCGACGTCGCCTTCAAGTTCGGCCAGTGGCGCAACGTGGGCTGGTGGCAGATGAGCCTGCGCCCGCGGCCCGACGGCGAGCGCCCGGCGGAGATCGGGCCGCCCGGGCGCCTATCCGTCTCCTGACCCCCCCGACCCGCCTGAGCCGCCCGAGCCGCCCGAGCCGCCGGGCGTCTGCACCACCGGCAGGTCGAGCGTAAAGGTGGAGCCGTCGATGCGCACGCGCCCGTGATGATGTCCGGCGATCGCGGCGACGATCGACAGCCCCAGGCCCGAGCCGGGACGATCGGAGGCGCCCGGGCCGCGCCAGAAGCGCTCGAAGAGCTGACCGTGCAGCTCGGGCTCGGGGCCCGCACCCTGGTCGGTGACGCTCAGCAGCGCGCGATTGCCGACGACGTCGAGGGACACGGTGACGTGGCCGCGAACCGGCCCGTGGACGAGCCCGTTGTCGATGAGGTTCCCCACCGCCCGGCGCAGGCCATCGTCGTCGCCGGCCACCGTCACCCGGTCCAGGCTGCCGACGTGGACCCGTCCCGGGTCGCGCTCGTCCACCGCCATGCGCACGAGATCGTCGAGTCGCACGGGCGCGAGGTCGGGCGTCCCCTCCCCGGCACGCTCGAGGGCCAGCAGCGAGTCGACCAGGTGCGCGAGCCGGCGCGCGTCGTGGCGCAGGTCGGCCAGGACCTCGTCATCGGCGCCGTGGCGCGCCGCGTATTCGACGTTGCCCAGCAACGCGGTGACCGGCGTGCGCAGCTCGTGTGAGGCGTCGGCGAGCAGGCGGCGCTCGCTCGCGCGAGCCTCCTCCAGCGACGCGAGCATGCGGTTGAGCACCCCGGTCAGCCGGCCGATCTCATCCAGCGACGCCGTCTCGGGTAAGCGGCGGCTCGGATCCGCGGTGGCCTCGATCTCCCCCGCGGCCACGGCCAGCGTGCGCAGCGGTCGCAGCCCGCGGCGGGTGAGCACGGCCGCCGCCAGCGCCGCCAGCACGGCCACGGCGGCGCCGCTCAGCGCCACCAGCAGCCCGAGGTGCGAGGTGGTGTGGGCGATGTCCGACGTGTCGGAGGCGACGAGCACCGCCCCGCCCGCGGCCGGCCCGCTGGCATCCGCGATCGGCGCCGCGTAGATGCGCAGGGGCCGGCCGTCGAGCTCGACGTCCTCGGCGCCGGTGCGCCCGTGGATGCGGGCGGCACGCCCCAGGGCATCCTCGGGCAGTACGCGCGCGCCCAGGTTGAGCGAGCGAGCGACGATCCGGCCGCGGCGGTCCACCACCTGCACCGAGATCTGGCGGCCCGAGATGGGGCTCTCCAAGGCGCCCGGATCGGTGAGCACCGCGGGCGTGGAGATGGCCAGCTCGGCCACCTCCTGGGCGCGCTGGCGCAGCGCGGTGTCGAGCGAGGACCGCAGCTCGTGGTTGACCAGCAACACGGTGACGACGGCGAGCAGCGCGACCGCGGCCAGGATCGCCGCGACCGCCGCGGCCACGATTCGTGCGCGTAGCGAACGCAGTGGTCTCAGGGCGAACCGCACGGCCAAGACTTCATTTTTTTGTTTTTATGGTCAAACCTCTCCGTTCCGAGTAAAGTCCCAGGACGCAACACGGAGGTTTGCAAGGTGGTGATGGAGCTGTACGGGCCCGGCAAGCCCGCGCGGGTCTTACTCGTCGAGGATGACGCACGCGCGGCGCTCGAGCTGGGAGACATGCTGCGGTCGGTGTGGAGCCGTGGCCTGGTGGTCAGTCATACCCAACACGTTGGGGATGCCGTCCAGGAGCTGGCCGACCACGGAGCCACGTGCGTGCTGCTGGACCTGCACCATCAGCCCACGCTCGAGGCGCTGGAGGAACTGAGCACCGCGTCGCCCGCGACGCCGATCGTCGTCGTGGCCGACGGCGATGACGACAATCTCGGCGTTGCCGTGGTGCGGGCCGGCGCCCAGGACTACCTGGTCAGATCGGAGCTCAACGCCCCCCGTCTGGCCCGCGCGGTCAGCTACGCGGTGGAGCGCAAGCACAGCGAGGCGGCGCTGGCGCTCCGGGCGCTGCACGATCCGCTGACCGCGCTGCCCAACCGGGCCCTGTTCCTGGACCGCCTGCGCGGCGCGCTTGACCGTAGCCGCCGCACGGGTGACCCGGTGGTGGTGCTGTTCCTCGACGTCGACGGCTTCAAGCAGATCAACGACACGCTCGGGCACGGCGAGGGCGATCGCCTGCTCATGGTGCTGGCCGAGCGCTTCCGCGCCATGCTGCGCCCGATGGACACCGTCGCCCGCTTCGGCGGCGACGAGTTCACCTTCCTCTTCGAGGGCCTGGAGAGCGAGCGGGAGGCCGCGCTCGTCGCCCATCGTGTCACCCAGTCGGCCAGCCTCCCCCTCCATCTGGCCGGCGAGCAGCGCTCGGTCTCGATCAGCATCGGCGTCTACATCGTCACCGACCCCGAGGAGGAGATCGACGACGTCATCCGCCAAGCCGACACGGCCATGTACCGGGCCAAGGAATCGGGCGGCGACCGCTTCGCTGTGTTCGAGGACGTCATGGCCAGGCTGCCGGGGCCGCGCACGCACCTGGAGCGCGAGCTGCGCCAGGCGGTCGAGCTCGCCCAGCTGCGCGTCCACTATCAGCCGCGCGTCTCGTTCAACGACGAGACCGGCCTGGAGGGGTTCGAGGCGCTCGTGCGCTGGGAGCATCCGGAGCTGGGGCTGATCGAGCCGGTCGAGTTCATGTCGATCGCCGAGGAGACCGGGCTGATCGTCCCCATCGGGGAGTGGGTGATCCATGAGGCCCTCGACCAGGTGGAGCACTGGCGCGAGTCGCGGCCCGGGGTGACGATCTCCGTGAACCTGTCGGCACGGCAGCTGAGTGACTCCAACCTCGTCGAGCACCTCGCCGAGGAGATACGCGATGGCGGCCACGACCCGGCCGTCCTGTGCCTGGAGGTGGCCGAAGGCGCGCTCGAGGCCGCCCCCGAGCTCGCCATGCGCCAGCTGGCCGCGCTCAATGAGCTCGGGATCACCCTCGCCATCGATGACTACGGTACCGGCACCTCCTCGTCGATCACGCTGTCGGAGCTCCCCGTCCACATCCTCAAGATCGATACGACGCTGGTGTCGCGGCTCGGCCGCACCGAGGGCGACAGCGACCCGGTCAGCGACGCCGTCGAGCTGGGCCACGCGCTCGGGCTGAGGGTGGTGGCCGAGGGCGTCGAGACCGACGCCCAGCTGGCCCAGCTGCGCCAGATGGGGTGCGACGGCGCCCAGGGCTACCTGTTCAGCCAGCCGATGCCCGAGGAGGGCGTCTACAGCCTGCTCAGCACCGCGTAGGCCCGGGGGCCGGCACGGCTCGGTCGGGCGCGCGGCGCGGCCCGGGGGCCGGCACGGCTCGGTCGGGCGCGCGGCGCGGCCCGGGGGCCGGCACGGCTCGGTCAGGCGCGCAGCACGAACCCCGTGCCTCGCAAGGTCCGGATGAGCGGCGGGTCTCCCAGCTTGCGCCGCAGGCGGGTGACGTAGCGGTCCACGACGTTGGCCTCGGCGGCGTCGTCCCAGATCTCCGCCAGCGCGCGCTCACGGGTCACGACGCGGCCGGGCCGGCGCAGCAGGAGCTCCAGCAGGGCGGTCTCGCGGCCGGTGAGCTCGAGCGCGCGGGCGCCGCGCGTCGCCGTCCGCGCCGCCACGTCAAGGCTGAGATCGGCGTAGGCCAGCGCATCCGACACCTGGCCGCGGCGCGTCAGCGCCCGGAGCCGCGCCACCAGCTCCTCGATGGCGAAGGGCTTGACCAGATAGTCGTCGGCGCCCGCCTCCAGCCCGGCGACGCGGTCCTGGACGGCATCGCGCGCGGTGAGCATGAGGATCGGGGTGGGCAGGCCCTTGCCCCGCAGACGCCGGCAGACCGCCAGGCCGTCGAGCGTCGGCATGGCCACGTCGAGCACGATCACGTCGGGAGCGAACCGCTCGGCGGCGGCCAGCGCGGCGCCGCCGTCGCCCGCCACGGTGACCGCGAAGCCCTCCGCCGACAGCGTACGCGTGAGCATCCGCTGCAGCGGCGGGTCGTCGTCGACGACCAGGACGCGGTCGGCGTCGAGCGGCGGGTCAGCCACCGGCGACGTCGCGGCGGATGAAGACCAGGAACGCCGCGGCGATGGTGGGGATCCCGTACAGGGCGCAGACCCAGGCGGCGCGCACGATCGGCTCCCAGTCGGTGGGCGTGCGCAGCAGCCCCTGCCAGGCGTTGAACTGCGTGGAGAGCAGGTAGGGCTGAAGCGACCCGAGTCCCGGCAGGATCCCGATCAGCTGGATGAGCAGCGACACCATCAGCGTCCCCACGACCGCGGCGGCGCTGTTGCGCGTCACCGAGGAGAGCAGGAGCCCGATGCAGACGATCGAGGCGATGGGAATGAGGTAGACGAGCAGGCTGACGTAGACGAGCTCCAGGCCCTTGGGCGCGGACACGGTCGTCCCCGACAGGCTCTGCAGCGAGTGGAACCCGGACTGGATGCTGCCGGCGATGACCGCGACCGTCCCGCACAGGAAGATGGCGGTCACCGCGTAGGTGCTGGCCGCCAGCGCCTTGCCCGCGAAAATCTGCCAGCGCTCCAGTGACCGGGTGAAGATCGTCTTCAGGGTGCCGTTGTGGTCCTCGGAGGCGACGATGTCGCCGGCCACCAGGGCGGTGATGAGCGGGAACATCCACACCGCGCCGAAGAGCAGGATGACCAGCGGGACCGCGAGGCCGCTGCGGTCCAGATAGTCCGAGAAGGCAAAGCCGCCGCCGCGGTCCTGGTGATGGCGCAGGTGGATGGCCAGCACGAACAGGATGGGCACGATGATGGCCGCGCCGAGCCCGATGAAGGTGCGCTTCTGATGGCGCAGCTTGAACAGCTCCCAGCGATAGACCGTGCCGACGCCGGGCATCAGCGCGCGCTTTCCGCCGCCTCGGCGGTGTGAGGATGCTCGGGGGCGGCCGGCGGGGTGGGCGGGACTCCGTCGCCCTCGGTGAAGGAGAAGAACAGGTCTTCGAGCGTGACCGTCTGGGGTGCCATCGCGTGGATGAGCGCCCCCGACTCCACCAGCGCCTGCGACAGCGCGCCGGCGGCATCCTCGTCGGCGGTGAACGAGATCCGCCCGTGCTCTGTCCGGACGTCGGCGATCCCCGGCTGGACCTGGCACACCGCCATGGCCCGCTCGTCGTCGGTGGTCTGCAGCCAGTAGCGAGTGCCGGCCCCGCGCTTGAGCTCCGCGATCTCCCCCTCGTAGACGATCCGGCCCTGGCGCACGATCGCCACCCGGTTGCAGACGTCCTCGATCTCGGTCAGCAGATGGCTGGAGAGCAGCACGGTCATGCCCTGCTCGGCCAGGCGCCGGATGAGCAGGCGCATGTCGCGCATCCCGGCGGGGTCCAGGCCCGTGGCGGGCTCGTCGAGGAGCAGGAGCTCAGGCGCGCGCAGCAGCGCGGCGGCGATCCCTAGCCGCTGGCGCATGCCGTGCGAGTAGCCGCCCACCCGGTCGCGCTGGCGGTCGGTGAGCTCGACGGTGTCCAGCGCCTGGTCGATGCGCTCGGGCGCGCCGCCGCCGTCGTAGGCGGCGAGCATCTCCAGGTTCTTGCGCGCGTTGAGGTAGGGGTAGAAGGTCGGCGCCTCGACGAAGCCGGCCACGCCCTGCAGCGCCTGCACGCTCGCCGTCGGGTCACGGCCGAACAGCCGGACCGTCCCCTCGGTCGGGCGGATGAGGCCGAGCATCATCCGCAGCGATGTGGTCTTGCCCGCACCGTTGGGGCCGAGGTACCCGTAGACGTCCCCGGTCTGCACCGTCAGGTCGACCCCGCCGACGGCGGTCAGCTCGCCGTAGCGCTTGACCAGCCCGCGGACCTCGATAGGTGGCGGCGCGGCACCGGCGCTCGCCGCTGCCGCACCGTGGTTCGAGCTGTCGGCGCCGTCCGTCACGGAGAGGGCTTCGTGAGCGCCCGCGCTGCGGTCTCCGCCGCGTAGGGAGCCACCGACCCGATCACCGTGTAGGACACGCCGCCCTTGGTGAAACGCTCGACGGTCCCGAGCGGGGTGGCGAGCTCCTGGCCCGTCGCTCCGTTGATCGACACCGCCGGGAGGTTGAGGCCGCGACCCGAGCCGATGCTGCTCGGCGCCCCCGCCGGTGAGGAGGCGCCCTGCTCGATCACCGCGATCGCGCCCACGCCCTGGCCGTAGGTGAGCAGCGCGGCCGGCTTGCCGCCCCAGTCCAGCAGGGTGACGCCCGCGCGGGGCAGGCCCGCAAGCGCCTTGGGCGCGGCGAGGGGGAAGGACACGCGGCTCGCCACGGCGGCGACGCCGTTGACCTGGGCGTGCGCGCGGCGCGCCTTGGAGCGGGCCGCGTGCGCGGTCGCCGCGGCCATGGCGTGCTTGTCGGCGGTCGAGACCTTGACGACCTTGTCGCCCGACGGCGGTGAGATGTTGAGGTCTGAGTCCGCGACCTTCCCGTAGGAGATGTTGGTGGCGGTGAGCGCCAGCACGGCGTTGGGGTTGCCGCGGGCGTAGACCGCGATGCGCAGCGGGGTGCCGGTGACCGCGTCCCAGGCCAGCTGGGCCCGGCCCAGCAGGCCGCCGGAGTGCTTGGGCGACACCGACACCGAGTACGCCGGCCGTCCGGCCACGTCACCCGGGTTCGAGGTGCCGACGCCGGTCACATCGACGCGCTTGATCATGTCGGTGATGTGCGACTGGATCTCGGCGATCGTCGGGATGCCCTGCGTGTCGGCCTTGTCCTTGGCGGCCGCCGTGCCGGCCTTGCCCGCGGGCAGCGTGCCCTCGTAGACCGTTTTCTGCATCGGATCGGAGATCCAGAAGGCGTTGTTGTTGACGACGAGGTTGGCGTCCCCGTTGTCGCCCTGCAGCTCGATCCGCAGCCGGCCGTCGTTGGACAGCCACACCCGCCCGTGGCGCGTGCCCTGCAGGAGCGGGTCGGCAGCCTCGCCGGGCAGGTTGTCGGAGCTGATCAGGTTGTTGGTGAAGCTGATGTCGGCGGTGATGCCCGCGACGGGCTTGGCCGCCAGGGCAGCGTGGAGCGCGCCGGCGAGGGGCTTGGCCCGCGGGACGGGGCCGTTGGCGGTCGCGGCGACGGCGATCGCGGTGCCGGCACCGATGGCGACGACGAGGGCGCCGATGAGGGCCAGAAGCCGGCCGGTGGATGCTGTACGCAGGAATCTCATGATCGGTCCGCCTTTCCTTGGACGAGACCAAAGATCGCAGGCGAGCTTGAAAGAACTTTGACAGACGCCAATTGCTCCCTAGTGTGGGGATCATGTGTCGCCTGTTTGCCATGAGCGGAGGCCGGGAGCCCGTCCACGCCACCTTCTGGCTGCTGGAGGCGCCCGACTCGCTGGCGCAGCAGAGCCGCCGCGAGCCCGACGGGACGGGCCTGGGGTACTTCGACGAGAACGGCCGCCCAGTCGTCTCCAAGCAGGCCATCGCCGCCTACCACGACAAGGATTTCGCGCGGGAGGCCCAGGAGGTCGATTCGCGCACGTTCGTGGCCCACGTCCGCTACGCCTCCACCGGGGCCCTCTCTGAGCGCAACACCCACCCGTTCGAGCAGGACGGGCGGCTGTTCGCCCACAACGGCGTCATCGAGGGCCTGGACCGCCTCGAAGCCGAACTGGGCGACGCGATGTCGCTGGTGCAGGGCGAGACCGACTCCGAGCGCTTCTTTGCGCTGATCACCCGCGAGACGCGGCGCACCGGCGACGTCGGCGAGGGCATCGCCGCGGCGGCGCGCTGGGTGGCTGAGAACCTGCCGCTGTTCGCCATCAATCTTGTGCTCATCACACCCGAGGACCTCTGGGCGCTGCGCTACCCCGAGAGCCATGACCTGCTCGTGCTCGAGCGCGCCGCGGGCGGCGCGGCCGGCGACCGTCACCTCGAGCACTCCAGTCCGCGCGGGCGCATCCGCGTGCACTCCGGCGACCTGGCCGCCAGCCCCGCGGTGGTGGTTGCCACCGAGCGGATGGATGATGACCCGGCGTGGGCGCCGCTGGGCTCGGGCGAGCTGCTGCACGTCGACCCCGATCTGCGCGTGACCCGCCGGCGGGTCCTCGACGCGCCACCCGCTCACCCGCTGACGCTCGCCGACCTGGGCGACACCGCCGCCGCCTCGCAGTCCCCGCAGACGCGCTGACCGCGTCGCGGGCCGGCGATGCGCGTATGACACGATCGGTGGCGATGACGACGCTCGCCCCGCCGGCGCCCGCTGCAGTCCCTCCCGGCCCCCGGTTTCCGCGGTGGGTGCAAACGGCCGGGTTCATGGTCGGCGGCGTGCGCTACCTGGACTGGTGCCGGCGCCGCTACGGCGACGTCGTGACCATGGGGACGCTGTTCGACAAGCGGTTCGTGATGGTGTTTGACCCCGGCGCGGTCAAGGAGCTCTTCCAGGGCTCGGCCGATGGGCTGCACGCCGGCGAGGCCAACGCGCTGCTGGGGCCGATCGTCGGCCAGCGGTCGGTGCTGCTGCTCGACGGCTCCGAGCATCTGCGCCACCGCCGGCTGCTGCTGCCGCCGTTTCACGGCAAGCGGATGCTCGCCCACGTCGAGACGATGCGCGCGTGTGCCGACACCGAGATCGACCGCTGGCCCGTCGGCGAGCCGTTCACGCTGCTGGAGAGCATGCAGTCGCTGACGCTGCGGGTCATCCTGCGGGCGGTCTTCGGCTACACGCCAGGTGCCGACGAGGACGAGCTCTCGCGACGGTTGCGCGCGATGGTGGAGCCGCTGTCACGCGCCCGCGGGGTGATGCTGCTCAACGCCGTGGTGCGCGGACGCAACGAGCGCGCCTCGGCGCAGCGGTTTGAGGCGCGCAAGCGCGCGGTCGACGAGATCATCTACGCCGAGATCGCGCGCCGCCGCGCCGACCCGGACCTCGCCGCTCGCGACGACGTCTTCTCCGGGCTGTTGCTGGCCCACGACGAGGACGGTGGCTCCCTCACCGACCAGGAGGTCCGCGACGAACTCCTCACGCTGCTGCTGGCCGGCCATGAGACGACGGCCACCGGGCTGGCCTGGACCTTCGACCTCGTCCTGCATGACGCGCGGGTGCGAGCGCGGGCGCAGGAGGGCGACGACCGCTATCTGGACGCGGTGGTCAAGGAGGCCCTGCGCATCCGGCCGGTCATCCCCGGCGTCGGCCGGGTCGTCCGTCAGGGGCCGTTCCCGATCGGCGGCTACCAGGTGCCGGTGGGCGTGGAGATCAACCCGTCGATCCGCACCATCCACCGCCGCGGCGACCTGTACCCCAATCCGCGCGCGTTCTCGCCCGAGCGGTTCCTCGAGGACGAGAGCGGGGGCGGGCGGGGACCGGACACCTACACCTGGGTGCCCTTCGGCGGCGGCACGCGCCGGTGCCTGGGGGCGAGCTTCGCCCAGACCGAGATGCGGGTCGTGCTCTCGCGGGTGCTCGAGCGCACGGCGCTGGCGCCGGTCGACCCCGACCTCGCCGACACCCAGTTCCGCGCGATCACGCTCGCCCCCAAGGGCGGGGTCCGGGTGCGGCAGGACCGCGCCCCGCTGCCCGCGCGGGCGGCCGAGGCGGGCGATGCGGCCGAGGCCGGCGACGCCGCCAAGGCGAGCGCGTCAGATCAGCGCGTCCCGGCGGCGTAGCGCAGGATCGAGAGGTCGGTGAGCCACTCGACCGGCGCCTTGTCGTCGGTGTAGACCGTGCCGCCGCTCAGCGTCGGGCCGATCCGGCCCGAGATCGAGGCCAGCAATCCCTGCAGCTCCAGCGGCACGTGGCCGTTGGCGGCGATCATCGACGCCCCCGACAGCGGCGCGGTCGAGGCCACCAGGAGCGAGTTCTCCGAGCTGACCCGGTCGCGCACGACGTGCGGGAACACGGCGCGCAGGGTGGCGGTCACGACCCGCTCCAGCGCGCTCGAGCCCGGCAGGTGCCCGACGTTGATGCTGAACGTGCCGCCCGGCCGCAGGTGCGCGCGCGCCGACTGGAAGAACTGGCGGGTAACGAGGTAGAACGGAATGTAGGGCTGGCGATAGGCGTCCAGGAAGATGGCGCTGTAGCGCGCCTGGCTGGCCTGCAGCCACGGCCGGGCGTCGGCGGTGTAGAGGTGAAGCCGCGGCCCCGAGAGATGGAAGTAGCGCTTGCCGATGTCGGTCAGCCTGCCGTCGAGCTCGACCGCGTCCACGCGCGTCTCGGGGAAGAAGTGGCCGTAGGCGCGGGCCACCGTGCCCGCCGCGTCGCCCAGGATGGCGATCCGGCTGGGCGGCGCCCGGGTCGGCGACTGCGCGGCGAACGGGAGGACCAGGAAGTCGTCCCAGTAGCCGCCGGTGAGGAACGTCCCGGGCCGGTAGAGCGAGTGGACGGCCACCCCCTCGTTGAGCTGGAGCCAGCGCACCCCGCTGCGGAACTGGACCACGCGGGCGTACTGGTACTGGGTCTCGGTCTCGTAGATGACCCGGCCGCCGGCGACCCCGGCGCCGATCGCCGCCGGCGGAATGGCCAGCGAGCCGCCGACGAGCAGCGGGATGGCCCACAGCCGCCGCAGGCGCAGGCCGGGCACCGCGACGACGGCCAGCGACAGCGCGAAGACGATGAACGTGCGGTGGGTGCCGATCGTCGGGATGAGCAGCAGGGCGGCCAGGAAGGTCCCCAGCAGGGAGCCGACGGTCGAGATCGCGTACAGGTTGCCGATCGTGCGCCCGGTCTCGTTCACGTTCTGGATGCTGAGGCGGCTGACGTAGGGCGCCACCGTCCCCAGCAGCATCACCGGCACCGCCACCAGCACCAGCACCGCGGCCAGCGACCCGGCGAACCCGCCCACCGACAGCGACCCCAGCGCGTCGACCGACAGCCGCAGGAACGGGTCGGCCACGAACGGCACCAGCGCCAGCAGCAGCGAGGCCACGAGGACCACCGCGCACAGCCCGCGCATGTCCGCGCGCCGGTCGGCCAGCTTCCCGCCGAGCCAGTAGCCGGCCGACAGCGCCACCAGCACGGTGGCGATCGTGTTGGCCCAGATGATGGTGGAGGCGCCGAAGTACGGGGCGAGCAATCGCGCCGCGGCGATCTCGGTGCCGAGGCTGGCGGCGCCCACGACAAAGGCGATCGCCCGCACCATGAGCGGGTGCGGAGCGCGACCCGCGACCTGTACCAGCAGATCCGGAGGCGCCCCTTCCCCCGGCTCCGTCGGGCGCGTTGCCTCGGCCATCATTCGAGATTAGTCATTTGCCGCGAGTCCGGTTTCAGCCGGCGCCGTCGTTTAAGGTCCGACGCCATGCTCCTCTATGACTCCGCCATCTCCGGCAACTGCTACAAGGTCCGGCTCCTGCTCACCAAGCTCGGGATCCCGTTCGAGCGCCGGGAGCTCAGCGTGTTCGATCGCTCCGACCGGCCCGACGTGCTCGGCGAGCTGAACCCGGCGCTGCGCGTCCCCACCCTGGTGCTCGACGACGGCCGCTCGCTGGGCGAGTCAAACGCGATCCTCTGGTACTTCGGTGACGGCACCGAGTTCGTGCCCACCGACCCCTACGAGCGCGCCCAGGTCATGCAGTGGCAGTTCTTCGAGCAGTACGACCACGAGCCCAACCTCGCCGTGGCCCGGTTCTGGGAGCTGGGCGACATCCACCCGCCCGAGGCCGACCGGGAGGCCAAGCGAAAGGGCGGCGAGCGTGCGCTGTCGGCGATGGAGCGCCACCTGGCCGAGCACGAGTTCCTCGTCGGCGGCCGCTACACGATCGCCGACATCTCCCTGTACGCCTACACGCATGTGGCGCCCGAGGGCGGCTTCTCGCTGGGCCCCTACCCGGCGCTGCGGGAATGGCTGGCGCGGGTGGCCGCCCAGCCGGGGCACATCCCCATCACCGACTGACCGCGCGGCCTCAGCCGCTCCAGAACTCCCGGTCCATCTCGGTGTTCTCACCGTCGGTGTGCTGGCCGAAGGCGAGCACCTCCATGCCGTCGGGTCCCGCCTCCCATTCGCGCATCGTGTTGGCCGGGCAGTAGACGATGTCGTAGGCGACGACGTCGACCACGTCGTCGTTGATCTGGAAGCGACCGGAGCCGGCCAGCACCACATAGGCCTCCTCGGAATCCGGGTGGCGATGGCCGAAGCCGACCCGGCGCCCGGGGTTCATCAGGTAGCGGGTCACGCCGATACGCTCGGCGCCCAGCGCGCCGCGGGCAAACCGGGCCTCCCCCATCTCCGACATCCCGTAGTCGGGGGCGAGGTCCTTGACCTCTGAGAAGTTGAGCTTCGTGTAGGTGGGCATGGCCCCACGCTAACGCGTGAGCACGGGGCGGCGCCACCGTGACCCCCACGGGCAGGTCCACACTGGCGTCCGGATAAGCTGGCGTGATGCGCGAGGCCCTCATCTGCGAACCGCTGCGCACGCCCGTGGGGCGATTCGGCGGCATGTTCCGCGACGTGCCGGTGACCGACCTGGCCACCACGGTGATCAAGGCGGTCCTCGAACGGACCGGGCTCCCCCACGACCAGGTCGACGACGTGCTCCTCGGTCAGGGCTACGCCAACGGGGAGGCCCCGGCTCTGGGCCGGGTCGCCGCGCTGGACGCCGGCCTTCCGGTCGAGGTGCCGGGCCTGCAGATCGATCGCCGCTGCGGCTCGGGGCTCCAGGCCGTGATCGAGGCCGGCATGCAGGTCCAGACCGGCGCCGCCGACGTCGTGCTCGCCGGCGGCGCGGAGAGCATGAGCCAGGCCGAGCTGTACTCCACGACGCTGCGCTGGGGCGCACGCTCGGGCGGCGCGATGCTGGAGGACCGCCTCGTGCGCGGCCGCGTCACCGCCGGCGGTGAGAACTACCCGGTGCCCGGCGGGATGATCGAGACCGCCGAGAACCTCCGGCGCGAGTACTCGATCCCGCGTGAGGAGCAGGACGCGCTGGCGCTGCGCTCCCACCAGCGCGCCGTCGCCGCCCAGGAGAGCGGCACCTTTGCCGAGGAGATCGTCCCCGTCGAGGTGAGGGAGCGCAAGACCGGCACGCGCTCGATCGACCGCGACGAGCACCCGCGCGCCGACGCCTCGCTGGAGAGCCTGGGCTCGCTGCGTCCGGTGATGGGGCGCAAGGACCCCGAGGCCACCGTCACCGCGGGCAACGCCTCGGGCCAGAACGACGGCGCCGCGGTCTGCATCGTCACCCACGCCGAGAAGGCCGCGGAGCTGGGGCTGACGCCGATGGCGCGGATGGTGAGCTGGGGAGTGGCCGGCGTGCCGCCCAAGACGATGGGGATCGGCCCGGTCCCGGCGACGGCCAAGGCGCTCGCGCGCGCCGGGCTGACCATGGACCAGATGAACCTGATCGAGCTCAACGAGGCCTTCGCCGCCCAGGTGCTGGCCGTCCTGCGCAACTGGAATCTGCCCGACGGCATGGAGCGCGTGAACGTCAATGGCTCCGGGATCTCGCTGGGGCACCCGATCGGGGCCACCGGCGGGCGCATCCTCACCACGCTGGTCCGTGAACTGCGGCGCCGGGGCGCGCGCTACGGCCTGGAGACGATGTGCATCGGTGGCGGCCAGGGGCTGGCCGCCGTCTTCGAGAACGTGGACGCCTAGGTGGTCGGCCGCGGGGCCGACCGGTAGTGGAGCCCGGACACGATCCGGGTGCCCGGCCCCGCGACGACGAGGCCACGCTCCGCGAGGTGATCGACACGCTGGCGCCGCTGGAGCGCCGGGCCGGCTCTCAGGACGAGCGCCGCGCGGCGGAGTGGATCGCGCAGCGGCTGCGCGCCGCCGGCTGCGAGGCCGAGGTGCAGGAGGAGCAGTTTCGCGACGGCTACGCGCGCGTCATGAGCTCGCTGTCGCTGACCAGCGGGCTCGCCGGCGCGGCCGCTCTGGCCAGCCGCCGCGCCCGGCCGGTGGCCGGGGCCGTCGCGGGGGTGGTGGCGGCGGCGATCGCCGACGACGTCTCCAACGGGCCGCGCCTGTTTCGCCGGACGGCGAGCCCGAGCCGGACGACGTGGAACGTCGTGGGCACCTGCGGCGACGCCGGGGCGCCGCGCACGCTGGTGCTCCTCGCCCACCACGACGCGGCCCCCACGGGCAAGATCTTCGACGACACCCTCCAGGCGTGGATGGGCGAGACCTTCCCGGGGTTGCTGGAGCGCCGCGACACGTCGCTGCCGCTGTGGTCCACGCTGCTCGCCGCCCCGGTCCTGGTGGCGCTGGGGTCACTGCGCGGCCGGCGCGGGCTCATCGCCGCCGGGCTGGCCGGCTCGGCGCTGGCCACGGCGGTGTTCGAGGACGTCGCCCGCAGCCCGATCGTGCCCGGCGCCAACGACAACCTCAGCGCGGTGGCCGTGCTGGTGGCGCTGGCCGAGCGGCTGCGCGCCGCGCCGGTGCCGGGCCTGCGCATCATGATGGCGTCCTGTGGCGCCGAGGAGGTCATCCAGGGCGGCATCTACGGCTTCGCCCGGCGCCATTTCCCGGCGCTGGACCGCGAGCGCACCTGGTTTCTCAACCTGGAGACCCTGGGCTCCCCGCGCCTGATCCTGCTCGAAGGTGAGGGGCCGGTGGTGATGGAGGATTACCATGACCGCGCGTTCAGAGACCTGGTCGCGCGGGTTGCCGACCAGGCGGGTGCCCACCTGCGCCGCGGGATGCGCGCCCGCAACTCCACCGACGCCGTCATCCCCAGCCGGGCCGGCTACCCCACCGCGACGCTGGCCTCGATGAACCGCTACAAGGCCCTGTCCAACTACCACCTCATGTCAGACACGCCCGAGAACGTCGACTACCGCACGGTGCGCCAGGCCCTGGTCCTCACCGAGGCGGTGGCGCGCGAGCTCGCCGCCAACCCCTGGATCTGAGGCACGGACGCCGATGCCACTGGCCGCCGAGCTGCAGCTCGAGATGTTCGATCACACCGACCCCACGCTGCGGGGGGCGCACTACCGCCAGGCGATGGGCGCCCTGGAGGGGCACGACGGGTGGCTGGCGGCGTGCCCGTTCGGCTTCCTCGTCCTCGAGCGCGAGCCGGCGGAGTTCTTCCTGCGCACGCGCGACGCGATGTTCCCCGGAATGACGATTGCCGACATCTTCGGCATCACCGAGGGACCCCTGCACGAGGAGATCGTCAAGAACATCATCAACGTCAACGGCGACGACCACCGGCGACTGCGCAACCTCGTCAACCCGGCGCTGGCGCCGCGCGCGGTCGCCCGCTACCGCCCGGCGATGCAGGCGTTCCTGACCGAGCTCCTCGACGGGGTGGCGCCGGGCACCGAGTGCGAGTTCATCGCCGCCATCGCCAAGCCCTATCCCTCGCTGGTCATCGCCCACGTCATGGGCGCCCCGCGCCGCTACGCCCCCAAGCTGCACGAGTGGTCCAACGTCATCCAGCGCCAGTTCGACGCCACCAGCCTGACGCAGGACCGCCCCCGGATCGAGGCCGCCGTCGAGGAGTTCTATGTCTGGGCCGACGAGCTGATCCTCGCCCGCCGCGATGACCCCGGCGAGGACCTGATCACCGACCTCATCGCCGCCGAGGCCGAGGGCGAGCACCTCAACCACGACGAGCTGCGCAACCTCGTGCTCAACATCCTCGTCGGCGGCGTCGACACCAGCCAGAGCCAGCTCGCCCACGCGGTGCGCCTGCTCGCGCTGCACCCCGAGCAGTGGGAGGCGCTGCGCTCAGACCCCGAGGGGCTGGCCCTGCCCGCCGTCGACGAGGCCCTGCGCTACGAGCCGATCACGCCCTTCACCGCGCGCATCACCACCGCGGAGATCGAGCATCGCGGGATCACCTTCCCCGCGGGCTCGGTCATCCTCGTCTCCGCCTGGCACGCCAACCGCCAAGGGGTGGAGCCCGACGCGTTCGACATCACCGCCGACCGCGGCGGCGCGCGGGTGCTCACCTTCGGCGCCGGGATCCACTACTGCGTCGGCGCCAACCTCGCGCGGGCCGAGATCCAGGAGGGGCTGGCCGCGCTGGCGCGGCGCGCGGAGCGGCTGGAGCTCGCCGGGGAGCCCGAGTTCGGGACCCCGTCGGGGATCTACGGGCTGGAGTCCCTGCCGCTGCGGTTGCGCTGGGCGAGTAGGCGGCGGGTCCGCGGTCGCGCCGGCGGGCGATGCCTACGCGGCGGCACGCCAGAGCGCGTCGTCGCCCAGCGGCCGGCGCGTGGCCTTGCCCTCGGCCACCAGCTCGATGAGCGCCGCCTCCGCCGCGCCGCGGTCGGGCGCGTCGTTGCCATGGGTCATGAGCGCCGCCACCTCCTGGGTGGTCAGCCCTCCGGGGAACGCGCCGAGCAGCGGCGCCGGTGTCTCGGGCGGCGCATGGCGCGTGAGCGTGGGGTCGAGGTTGGTCACGAGGATGTCGTAGGCCTCGACGGGCTGAAAGCCACCGGCCACCAGCGACGTGCCGTTTGATTGGAAGACGATCGAGGGCGCGGTGAAGCGGACGGGCCCGTCGGTGGTGGCGGTCTTGCCCTGGAGCTCGGCCGCCGAGCCCGCGGCCTTGCGGGTGTCGGCCTTGTCGGCCTGGTAGGCCTCGGTGACCTCGGGCGAGTCCAGGGCGGCGATGATCGCGTCGGCGTCGACGCCGGGCACCTCGGCGAGCACCTCGCGCAGCATCTCGTCGTCCTCGAGCACGAGCGGTCCGGTGAAGTTGGCCAGCTGGATGGCGCGGAACACCGCCCACTCGGTCCCGGGGTTGGCCAGCCGCGCGGCGACGACCGCTCGGCAGGCGCGGGCGGTGGCGCTCAGCCTGGCCTTCGGTGCGGGCGAGAACGGCATCCCGTAGCGACTGCGGAAGTGCAGCTGGCCCAGCGCTCCGCGCACGGGCGTGTAGCCGCGCTTGGCGTACTGCTCAGAGCTCTCGGTGAGCCCCACCAGCACCAGCTTCCAGTCGAGCTGGTCGGCGTAGCGCCACTCGATCACCCTCAGCGCGGGGCTCTCGGAATAGGCCCAGGGGCAGGCTGGATCGGAGTACAGAGTGGCGGTGATCATGGGGCGACGCTCCGAGTCAGGTGGTTGATGCCTCAAGTATATGCGCCGTCGACCGCTGCTCGCGCTCGGGCAGCTCGATGATCGTTCCCGCCCGGCGCACCGCCGCGCGGTCAAAGCCCGCCTCGCGCAACGCCGCCTCGGCCTCCTCGGCCCCGTCGAAGTGCAGGTACACGTCCCCGCGCACGAACGCCGCCAGCAGCCGCCGGAAGAAGCGCACCGCCGGGGTCTGGACGCTGCCCAGGTGCAGGTCGGAGAGGTAGCGGCCCGTCGGGAACCTCCCCAACGTCAGGGCGATGCGCCGCCACAGCGCCAACACGTCGGCCGTGGGCAGGTACCCGAGCAGGCCCTCGGTGACGACGGCCACGCCCGCGCCGGGGTCGAGCTCTGACGCGATCTCGGCGAGGCTCGCGGCACCGTCGTCGCGCAGCGCGTCGATCTCCGTCACCCGATGCGCGTCAGACAGCGAGCCGATGCGCTCAAGGGCCCGGCGCTTGCGCCGCGCCATCGCCGGCAGGTCGGCCTCGACGTAGGTGAGGCGGTCCCCGTAGCGGTTGGCAAAGCGCCAGCCTCGGGCCGACATCCCGGCGGCGATCTCGATCACCTGGGTGATGCCGTCGCGCTCCACCGCGTCGGTGAGGAGCGCGTCGATCGCGCGGTGGCGGGCCAGCAGGTAGCTCTCCAGCGATGGGCCGCCCAGCGCCCCGCTGACGGCCATGAGCGGGTGCAGCGCCTCGACCATGAGCCGGCCCTCGCGGGTCCTCAGCCACGGGTGCGAGAGCCCGGCGCGCTGCCACACCTCGCCGGTGTAGTGGGCCGTCGGGCTGATGTTGTCGCCGGAGCTCGACCGCATCCCGCCGCCCACGCTAGCGCGGCTGTGCGGGTCGCGATGGCCCTGGGGCACGAACCGGGTCAACGGCAGGCCTTTCGAGTGGGGCGGGGCGGCCTGAGCGGCCCGGGACGGTCCCTCACCGGGGTCGTGGGAGATATTGATTCAGGAAGCAAGCAATATCGCCCAGGACCTCCTACCGCCCCGCCACCCAATGCTCACGCCTGCAGCGCCTCGCATAGCCGGTCCAGCAGCGCCACCTGAGCCGGGTTGATCCGCTCGCGCGCCTCGGCCAGGCCGAACCACCCGGCCCGGTCGACCTCGGGAAACCGCTGGGTCTGCCCGGACCGTGCGGGCCACTCCATCGTGAACGTGTTGCTGGTGATCTGCTCGGCGTCGAGATCGCCGGCGATGGCCCACGCCAGCACGGTCTTGCCGGCCTTCTGGCGCACCTCCCCCAACTCGAGCACCTCGCCGTCGGGCGCGTGGGGTGGGTGGGATCCTAATTCCTCGGCGAACTCCCGCCAGGCGGCCGCACGGGGGTCCTCGCCGTCCTCGCACTCGCCCTTGGGAATCGACCAAGCGCCGAGATCGCGCTTTGCCCAGAAGGGACCGCCGGGATGGACGAGGAGCACCTCCAGGTTGCCGGCGACATGTCGGAAGAGGAGCAAACCCGCGCTTTTGCGACCTCTGGAGCTCCGCCCGGGGCTCATCGCGCGCTCCGCTCAGGGATTGTCAGCCAAATGTCAGCGAACATGTGTTCAATCGGTGGCCGGGCTGGGCACGGCGCGGCGGCTGCATGACAATTGTCATGACTCTTTTCGGCCTCAGGCCACTTACGCCGAACTGCGCGGGCGCTTAGCCTGAGGGCGGAACAACTTCGGAGGATGACAGTCGCATGAGAACCCTAGCTTCCTGGTGCTTCAGACATAAATGGCTGGCCGTGCTCGGCTGGGTCGTCGGGCTGGTCGCGCTCGTAGCGATCCACGGCGCGGCGGGCAGCGCGTTCACGGACAACTTCAAGCTTCCCCACACGGGCAGCTTCGATGCGATCCGGCTCCTGCAGAAGGCCAGCCCCCACCAGTCGGGCGAGACCGACCAGCTCGTGATCGGCGTCTCACAGGGCAAGGTGACCGACCCGGCCGTCGTCGCGCGCGCCAAGCAGGTCTTCGCCAAGGTGGCGGCCAACCCCGACGTGGCCAGCGTCGTGTCGCCGTTCACGCCCCAGACGAGCCATCAGATCGCTCCCGGCGGGCAGGTGGCGTTCGCCAACGTGACGTTCACCAACGCCGCCAACCAGAACAAGATCACCGCGCCCCAGGCGCGTGCGTTCGTGCAGTCGATCACCTCGCAGTCGGGCAACGGCGTGCAGTTCCAGGTCGAGGGCAACATCGCCGAGGCCGGCAACACCAACAACCAGGGCAGCGGCCTGCTGTTCGGGTTCCTGGCCGCCGCGATCGTGCTGTTCCTGGCGTTCGGGTCGTTCTTCGCCATGCTGCTGCCGCTGATCACCGCCGGGGTGTCGCTGGGCGCCGGGACGGCGGTCGTCGGCCTGCTCTCACACGCCATCAACATCGCCACGTTCTCTACCGAGCTGGCGCTGCTCATCGGCCTGGGCGTCGGCGTCGACTACGCGCTGTTCATCGTCACCCGCTTCAAGCAGGCGCTGGCCCGCGGCGAGACCCGCGAAAACTCAGTGGTGGAGGCCATCGACACCTCCGGCCGCGCGGTCCTGTTCGCCGGGCTGATCGTCTGCATCGCCATGCTGGGCATGTTCGCGCTGGGCGTCAGCTTCCTCTACGGCGTGGCCATCGCGGCGACGGTGACGGTGGCCTTCACCGTGCTCGCGGCGCTCACGCTGCTGCCGGCGCTGCTGGCCACCCCGATCGGCCGTCTCGTCCCGCGCCGGCGCGAGCGACGGGCGCGCAAGGAGGGCAAGCTCCAGCTCAACGTCGAGTCCCCGGCGTGGGTGCGCTGGGCCAATGCGATGAGCAAGCGCCCCGCGGTGTTCGCCATCGTGGCGACGCTGGTGATGCTCATCATCGCCGTCCCGTTCCTCAGCATGCGCCTGGGCTCGGCCGACGCCGGCACCGACCCATCCAGCACGACGACCCGCAAGGCCTATGACCTGCTGGCCAAGGGCTTCGGTCCCGGCTACAACGGCCCGCTCGAGCTCGTGGCGCAGATCGACCCCACCCAGCCTCGCGAGATCGCCGCGTTCAAGCAGGCCGTGAAGGCGGTCGCGGCCACGCCGGGCGTCGTCGGCTCGACCCCGGTCGCGCTGGTCGGCGGCCACGGTCATCCGACGGTGGCCATCGCCAGCGTGTATCCCAAGGGCTCACCGCAGGCGGCCTCGACCACGGACCTGCTCAGCCGGGTTCGCACCACCGTGATCCCGGCGGCGACCAAGGGCACCGGGCTGACCGTGCTCGTCGGCGGCACGACCGCGATCTTCGAGGACTTCAGCCACATCCTGTCGGCGAAGCTGCCCTTGTTCATCGGCGTCGTCGTCGTGCTCAGCTTCCTGCTGCTGATGGCGGTGTTCCGCAGCCTCGTCATCCCGCTCACGGCCGCGGTGATGAACCTGCTGTCGGCCGGGGCGGCGTTCGGCATCGTCACCGCCATCTTCCAGAAGGGCTGGCTGGGCGGCACCACCGGGCCGATCGAGACGTTCGTGCCGGTACTGATGTTCCCCATCCTGTTCGGCCTCTCGATGGACTACGAGGTGTTCCTGGTCAGCCGCATCTATGAGGAGTGGCACCGAAGGCGCGACAACACCGAGGCGGTGGCCCACGGCCTGGCGGCCACCGGGCGGACCATCACCGCGGCGGCCGCGATCATGGTGCTGGTGTTCGCTTCGTTCATCCTCGGCGGCGAGCGCATCATCGAGCTGTTCGGCGTCGGCCTGGCCAGCGCGGTCCTGCTCGACGCACTGATCGTCCGCTCGGTGCTGGTGCCGGCGCTGATGATCCTCCTCGGCGATTCCAACTGGAAGATCCCCAGCTGGCTGAACTCGGCCCTGCCCCGCCTCAATGTCGAGGGGCGCAGCGCCACGACGCGCGCGGATCATTCTCCCGCCGCGCCCGAGCCCGCCGCCGGCTGAGATTGAGTGGTCGCCCGCGCACGACCGCGCGGGCGACCACTACGGGCCCGGCAGAGCCGGGGCGACGGCGGCCTCGCCCGCCCCGGTCTCCGCCTGGAGCCGCTTGGCGATCCCAGCGCACGGCGCCGTGGGATCGATGGAATCGGTGGGATCTGCGGCGTCGTAGCGAGAACGACAATCCGGTGCACCTCGGACCTCCACGGTGAGCATCCGGCTCACCTCGCAGTTGGCATCCTGCCCGCCGCCGCCCCCACGGACACCGGACCGACTTGAATCAATCGAGGAACGCTGGACGGATGTCCGATCTCGCGGGCCCGCGCACCGGTGGTCAGTTTACTGACCGGATTCAGGTGGGCTGAACGATCTCCTGGAGCGACCACCGGTTGCCGTCGGGATCGGCGAAGAACACGAACCTCCCCCAGGGGAACTCCTGCACCTCGGACACGGCGACGCCGCGGCCGGCCAGCTCGTCGTGGGCCGCGTCGGCGCTGGCGACCACGAGCTGGAGCCCGACGACGCTGCCGGGCTCAGCGTCGGTGATCCCCACCCCCAGCGCAATCGAGCACGCGGAGCCGGGAGGCGTCAGCTGGATGAAGCGCAGCCCCTCCTGGACCGGAATGTCATGGTCCGCGGTGAACCCCACCTGCTCGGTGTAGAACGCCTTGGCCCGATCGGGGTCCGAGACTGGGACGGCGACCAGCTCGAGCTTCATGTCCATCGTTCCTCCCTGCGGGCGTCATGTGTGTGATGGGGACGGACGTTAGGGCCGGATGAGGTCAGCTTCGGTCCGGAAGCGGCGCGCTCCGGAGTGTCAGGGCCAATACATCATTGGCTGGCGCGCGCCACAAACGCTCAAGACCCGCTGACTGGAGCCGAAGCAAGGGACCAGCCATCTCAGTGGCCGACGGGACCGAATCCGTCTTGAAGCTACGAGGAGTCATCCGTGCCCACATTCCCGTCCCTGTCCATTCGATCGAGGCTGCTGGCCTCGTTCGGCGTCGTCGTGGCGCTGCTGCTGGCCGTCGGCCTGCTGGCCATCAGCAAGCTCGGCAGCCTGGACGGCAAGGTCAACCAGCTCGCGTCTCGCGTCGTGCCGGCCACCGACGCCGTCGGGCAGGCATCGGCGGCGATGAACAAGTTCCGCAAGGACGAGCTGCACTACATCCTCTCCACGCCCGCCGAGCGGGCGGGCGCGGCCGGCGTCTCCGGCGACCTCGCGGGTGACCTGCAGACGATGAGCGGCCTGCTCGACGGCTACCGCCAGGACGGACTGATCACCGACGCGACCGACGGCCGCCTGCTCGCGGCCTTCCGCAGCGCCTTTGACACCTATGTGGCCAAGACCGCGTCGTTCCGCACGCTCGCCGACAGGGGTAAGACCACCGCGGCCGGCGCCGTCGTCGGCAGCGGCCCGGGCGACGATGCCTACAACGCGCTGAAGGCCGCCGATGCCGCGTGGGAGAAGTACGAGCAGACCACCGCGAAGCGCACCGCCGCCACGTCGCGCTCGGCCTACACCGCGGGCCGCTCGCTGATCATCGTCCTGCTGATCCTCGCCGTGGTCGTCGCCGCCGGCGTGGCCCTGGCCATCTCCCGCCGCCTGGCCCGCGGGATCTCCGCCGTCGGCCGCGCCGCCAAGAAGATCGCCCGCGGCGAGATCGACCAGCGCATCGAGGTGACCAGCCGCGACGAGCTCGGCGAGATGGCATCGGACTTCAACGCGATGACCGACTACCTCAAGGCCACCGCCGACGTCGCCGAGACGATCGCCAGCGGCGACCTCTCGGTGGACGTACAGCCGCGCTCGGAGAACGACGCCCTGGGCAATGCCCTGGCCGACATGACCCACGGCCTGCGCAGCCTCGTCGGCTCCATCAACGTCGCCACCGGCACGATGAACGACTCCACGCGCCGGATCGCCGACAGCTCTGAGAACGCGGGCCGGTCGGTCAACGAGGTCTCCACCGCCATCACCGACGTCGCCCAGGGCAACGAGCGCCAGGTCGCCTCCATCGACGCGGCGCGCCGCGTCGCCGAGCAGGTCGCCGCCGCCGCCGAGTCGGGCGCGGAGATCGCCCAGCGCACCGCCGAGGCCGTCGAGACCGCGCGCACCGTGGCCAGCGGCGGCGCCGACGCCGTCACCCGTGCCGCCGAGGCCATGGATGCGGTCCGCGAGTCGTCGCAGGCCGCCACCGACGCCATCTCCCAGCTGGGCGAGAAGTCCGACCAGATCGGCGGTATCACCCGGACGATCACCGCCATCGCCGAGCAGACCAACCTGCTGGCCCTGAACGCCGCTATCGAGGCCGCCCGCGCCGGGGAGCAGGGCAAGGGCTTCGCCGTCGTCGCCGAGGAGGTGCGCAAGCTCGCCGAGGAGTCCCAGGACGCCGCGGCCACCATCTCCGCGCTGATCAACGAGATCCAGTCCGAGACCGCCGCCACCGTGGCCGTCGTCGAGGCCGGCAAGGAGCGCTCGACCCAGAGCACGGTCGTCGTCGAGGAGGCCCGCGAGGCCTTCCTCGCCCTCGGCCAGAGCGTGTCCGACATGAGCGGGCGGGTCGAGGAGATCACCGCCGTGGTCGAGGAGATCGCCACCGGCGCCCAAGCCGTGCATGAGAACATCGCCGTGGTGGCCGCGATCGCCGAGGAATCATCGGCGGCCGCCGAGGAGGTGTCGGCCTCCGCGCAGGAGACCTCCGCCTCGACCCAGATGTTCGCCGTCTCGGCCTCCGAGCTGGCCCAGTCCGCCGACGGGCTGGCCGAGCTCGTCGGTCGCTTCCGCCTCGCCGGCGAGACGGCCGAGTAGCCCCAGGTTTCCCCCGGGAAGGGAACGACACCGCCACCGGCGCCCGGCTCATTCCCGGCGGGCGCTGGTGGCGGATCAATCGGTTCGTCGCGGCTAGGCGGCCACGACGGCTTGGCGCTCCTCGGCCTCGATCGGCTCGGGGAGGTCCACCACGCCGGCGCGCTCGGACCCCGGCCGCAGGGCATAGGCCGCCACCAGCACCCCGACGACGGCGAACCCGACGGCCACCGTGAAGGCCAGGTCAAACCCGTTGGTGAGCGCCCGCGCCGCGCTGATCCCGACCGCACCGTGCGTCTGGCCGCTGGCGATCGTCGAGAGAACGGCCAGCCCCAGCGCACCGCCCATCAGCCGGCTGGTGTTCAGCAGCCCCGACGCCACCCCGCTCTGCGCGCCGGCCACGCCCTGCATGGCCACGATCGTCGAGGGCACGAGGCTGAAGCCCATGCCCAGGGCGGTGAGCACCGCGCCGATCAGCACCGGACCGGCGTAGCTCTGCCCGGGCGCGATCCCGCTGAGCGCGACCATCCCGGCCGCCATCGCCGTCATCGCGGTGACGATCACCGCGCGCGCCCCGAAGCGCGCCACGACCCGAGGCGCCAGGGTCGAGCCGGCGAAGATCGAGAGCGTCATCGGCAGGAACGCCAGTCCTGCCTCGATCGCGGTGTAGTGCAGGACCTGCTGGAGGTAGAGCGTGATGAAGAACCACGCGGGGAAGTTGGCCGCGTAGAGCAGGACCACGATCAGGTTGGCGGCGCGCAGGCGGCGGATCCGGAAGATCTGCAGCGGCACGAGCGGGGCCTGGGCCACCCGGGCCTCGACGTAGAAGAACGCCCCCAGCAGGGCCACGCCGGCAGCCAGGGCGACCAGGACGCCGGGCGAGCCCCAGCCCAGCGTGTCGGTGCGCACGATCCCGAAGGTCACGGAGATGAGCCCGGTGGTGACCAGCGCCGCCCCGAGCGCGTCGAAGTGCCGGGGGTGATCTTGCACCGGCGCGATCGACGGGATGGCGAGCAGGCCCAGCGCCACCACGATCGCGCCGAGCGGGATGTTGACGGCGAAGATCGCCTGCCAGCCGAAGCCCTGGGTGAGGACTCCGCCGAGCAGCGCCCCCGAGGACGCGCCGAGCGCGCCCATCGCGCCCCACAGCGCCAGGCCGCGGTTGCGCTCGCGGCCCTCGGGCAGGGTGCTGGTGATGATCGACAGGGTCGCCGGGGAGGTGATCGCGCCCGCGATGCCCTGGACGCCGCGGGCACCGATGAGCAGGCCGCGCGAGCTCGCCAGCGCGCAGATGAGTGAGCTGAGCGCGAACATCGCGGTGCCGGCCAGGAACACCCGCCGGCGGCCCAGTAGATCGGCCGCGCGGCCGCCGAGCATCAGCAGCCCGGCGAACGTGAGCGTGTACGCGTTGACGACCCATTGCAAGCCGGTGGTGGAGAAGTGCAGTCCGTTGCGGATCGACGGCAGCGCCACGTTGACGATCGAGACGTCGAGGATGATCATGAACTGGGCCAGGCAGACGACCGCCAAAAGGGCGTTCGTCGACGCCAGTCGCCCTTGAAGAAAGTTTCTGGTTGCAAGCATGAGCAGGAGTCTGCAATGATTCTTATCCAGGTACAAGAGAAGGAGTTATCCTGGTAGTCGAGATTCCCCCCATCATCGCCGAGCCGCCGGCGCTGGACCCCAGGGAGATCCTGGGCGCCACCGAGGAGCGCCGCCGCGAGGAGCTGCGCGGACTTCCTGCGCAAGCGCCGCGCGCACCTCCAGCCCGAGGCGGTGGGGCTCCCCTCCGGCGGTCGCCGCCGCACCCCGGGCCTGCGCCGCGAAGAGGTGGCTCACCTCGCCGGGGTGGGTGCCACCTGGTACACGTGGCTGGAGCAGGGACGCGACGTGCGCGCGTCACTTGAGGTGCTGGAGGCGATCGCGCGGGCCCTGCGGCTCACCCCGGCCGAGCGCACCCACCTCGTCGCTGCTCGGGCGCGGCGAGGTCCCGCCGCCCTGCAAGTCCGACGAGCGCGTGTCCTCCACGGTCAAGCGCCTCATCGAGAACCTCGGCCCCAACCCGGCCTTCGTCATCGGCCGCCGCTGGGATTATCTGGCCTGGAACCGTGCCGCCTGCGCGCTCCTCGGCGACTTCGACGACGTGCCCCGTCCCGCCCGCAACCATCTGTGGATGCATTTCATGGACCCGGCCCGGCGCGAGATGTTCCCCGACTGGTCGCGCAGCTCGCGCCTGATGGCGGCCAAGTTCCGGGCCGACCACGCGCGCCACATCGGCGACCCCACCTTCGACGAGCTCGTCACCACGCTGCGCAAGTCCAGCCCCGAGTTCTGCAAGCTCTGGGGCAAGCATGAGGTGGCCCAGTCCGGCGCGGGGCGCAAGACGATCCACCACCCGATCGTGGGCACGCTCGTGTTCGAGCACGCCGTGTTCCACCCCCAGGACACCCCCGAGCAGCGCATGATCCTCTACTCGCCGCTCCAGGACGACGACACCCCGGCCAAGCTGGCGACCCTGCTCTCCGACGGCTAGATCCGGCCGACCTCGATCTCACACACGATCCCACGGATGATGTCGAAGGAGGTCTGGCTGCTGCTATCTCCGAGCGAGATCACCGAGTGGACACGTAGCGCTTGGGGGTAGGCCTTGCGCACCTGCGCCGGCGTTGAGCCGAGCCGGATGCCGCTGGCGGTCTTGAACCGGGCAAGCCGCCTCGGGATGTGGCGCGAGGGGCAGCTGGTGCTCACGTACACGGCGACGATCCGGCCGCGTCGAGACTCAAAACCGGCCTGGGTGCTCGTCTCGAGGTTGATGCCGTAGACACACCCGGTCTGCGCCGCTCCGCGGTAGTGCGACGTCGTACAGGAGCTCGGCCTGCCCCAGCGCCGCTTTGCCTGGGCGATCGTCTGGCCTCGCGTGACTCCCCCGATCGACGTGCCGGGGACGATGAGATGCGAGCGTGGTGCCGGGAATGCCCCACGGGCAAGGGACGGACCCGCGAGGGCCAGCAGGAGAAGCGCAGCTGCGGCGTGTCTTCCGAACCTCACTGCGAACCTCCTGAGCATGATCGACTCGACGAGAGCATCGCGGGCGGCTCAGGGTGAGATGAGCCCGTGGCCAACGAGGTACTGCAGCGCCTGCTCGAGTGTCTCAGGCGTGAGGCCGAGCTGCGCGGCCAGCGTGGGGCGATCGCGGGTGCCGTCGAGCAGCGTCAGCACGCGCCGGTGGACCTCGTCGTCGAGCGGGAGGTTGCCCGGGATCAGCGTGCTCAGCACCTGAGCGCCGGCGGCGCATTGGGCGCGGGCCAGCGCGCTGGCCCGCGGTCGCGGCCCTGGGTCGACGGTGAGCGCGGGCGCCCCGCCGCCGAGCACGACCAGGTGGGCGAGATGCGCGTCGAGCAGCACGCGACGCAGACCCCGGCGGCCTTCGCCCGAGACAGGCTCGGCTCCCGCCCGCCGCGCCGCGCCGGCCACCAGCGCGGAGAGCGCCACCGGCTCGGGCCAGCGGTCACACAGCTCGTTCATCGCCGCGGCGACCAGCGGGTCCGACGTGCGCATGACCGCGCCGTCGGGCCCGACGAACCCGTCCTCGGTCGGTCGGGCGGGCGAGGCGAGCACCAGCGCCTCGAGCGCCGCGTCGTCGATGACCCGGCCCAGCGGCAGCTCGGCGTGCACGAGCAGCGTCTGGCGGAAGGCCCGGTTGCTGAAGAAGTCCAGGTATTGCTCGCGCACCACGACATCGCGTGGGAGCGAGGCGACCAGCTCGCCGACGCCCTCGGGAACATCCCTGAGCTGGCTGTCGGCCAGGTCGGCCTCGGACAGGAACCGCAGGCCGCGGGCGGCGGCGTGCTCCATGAACTCATGGAAGTAGAACGGCGTGCTGATCGCGGCCAGGTCGTCGTGGTAGAGCAGCGCGTCGGAGCCGTCGAGCATCCGCTGCAGCTGCTCGCGCAATACCCGGGCGTAGGGCGTCGGGGAGTCGACCGAGACGATCGTCCGCATCAGGCGCTGGGCGCCGGCGAGCCGCTCGGCCGGCGTGTGGACGCCCTGGAGGTGATAGGCCAGGATGTCGCGCGCCATGTCCCGCAGGTAGGACCCCGGGTAGGCGTTGTAGCTCACGAAGGCGATCCCCTGGGGCGCCAGCACCCGCCGCGTCAGCTCCAGCAGCGCGCCCCGGGCGGCCGGCGCGATCCACGAGTAGACGCCGTGCGCGATCACGTAGTCGACCGGGCCCAGCCGCGCGAGCGAGTCGACCTCGCCGAACTCCCCGGCCCGCAACTCGACGTTGCCCAGCCCCGCCGCCGCCGCCAGCGCCCGCCCCCGGGCGATCGCCGAGGCGGACGCGTCCACCCCCACGACCGTGGCCCCAGGCAGTGTCTGCGCGATCGCCAGCGAGTTGGCCCCGTCCCCGCAGCCGAGCTCCAGCACGCGGCAGCCCGCCGCCGGGGCCGGGCTCAGGCCGAACAGCCGGCCCAGTGCCTCCAGCCGGGTGGGATGCGTCTGCGGATAGGCGTACCCCGGATAGGCGACCTCCTCGTAGGCGCCCGCGGTGCTCGCCGGCGCGCTCAGGGCGCCTTGTTCTGCGTCAGGTTCCAGCCGCTGTTGCTGACCTGGTTCCACCCGGTGGAGACCTTGTTCTGGCCCGAGCCCAGGGTGCTCGAGACCGACTGAAACACCCCGAGAACGGTCTCGGTGGAGCCCTTGTGGGTGATGTTCTTGATCACCAGGTGCGACAGGTTGTAGCTGGCCACCTCGGTCAGCGCGCCCTTGTTGCCCGTGTGGAACACGCCGATGTTGGCCTTGGAGATCACCGTGCCGTTGACCTCGTCACGGAACAGCGTATCGCTGGCCTTGTCGATCGGCTTGACGAACTCGAACGTCTGCACGCTCAGCTTGCCCGCGCCCATCGCCGGTGCCGGAGCCGGTATTCGCCACCGTCCCCTCGGCGCCGAAGGCGAACTTGTCCAGTGCGATGTCGCCTGCCGGCGCCTTGGCGCTGACCGACCCGCTGACGCCATCGAGCTTGAGCAGGACGCGGCTGCCACCGCCGCTCTCCACGTCGAACGTCGTCTCGCCGATGATCGATCCCGACGCGCCGGTGCCGCCCGCCGGTCCGGTCGGTCCGGTCGGTCCCGTCGGTCCGGTCGGGCCCTGTTGGTTCCAGGTGATGGTCGCTTCTCGTTCACGGCGCACCTGTTGATCGGCCAGTCGGCTCCCGATGTCCTGGCGCCGTCGGATCGATGACCCTCAGCGCCCCGTACGGGAATCGTCGAGGTTGTGGAACCGTCCGTTGACATAGCAGCCCGTGATCGTCCCGCCCGACCCCGGGATCGACCCCACGGCCACCGCCGCCCCCGCGCCCAGCGCCGCCGCCGTCGGCAGCAGTAGCTTCAACGGCACCCGGGAGCTCCGCCGCATCCGCTCAGCCGCTCGCGCGATCCGACCCGCTTCCTCCACGCCCATGCAACCCCACCCCTCTTTCGACCGTTGGGCCCGACCCCGGACAGCGCGGGGATTCAAGCATCCTGCCGCATCGGCGTCAATCGACGCGGTCTCCAGCGCCGGGGCGATCCGCGCGTCAGTTGGGGAGCGTGTGCAGGATGTACGCCTCCAGAGCCGCACTCCTGCCCTTGACGATGACCTGGCCCATCGCCTCCACCACGGCTCCCTCCGGCAGCTGCCGGTAGGTCTCCGCGCCGATGAGGACGGCTCCCACCGGCGCCTTGCCCTCCAGCCGTGCGCCGGCGTTGATGGTGTCCCCGATCAGCGAATAGGCGACGTGACCGTGTCCGCCGAGCTCGCGTAGCACCGCGGTGCCGCTGTTGACCCCCACGCGCAGGCGCGGCCATCCGGGGTGCTGCTCGGCCAGCTGTCCGATTTCCGCCTGGAGCGCGAGCGCAGCGCGGGCAGCGCGGACGGCGTGGTCGGGCTGATCACCGCGACTGTTGAACGTCGCCATCATGCCGTCGCCCATGAACTTCTCGATGTCACCGCTGAACCGGCGCGAGATCAGCGGCGCCGCGGTTTCGTAGTAGGTGCTCAGCAGCGCAGCGACCTCATCCCCCGACGAGCGCTCCGAGAAGCTGGTGAACCCGGCGAGATCGCTGAACAACACGCTGACGTCCTGGCTGCGGTGGCGGGTCGTCGGCAGATACAGGTGGCGGAAGCGATCCTCGCGCCACTCGTGGTGAGCGGCAAACCCGATGATCACGTACGCCACGACGATCAGGGCGTGCCATTCCCACCAGCTGGCGTGCCAGCTGCGCTCGCCGGTGGTGGCGACCCCGATCATCGCCTCTGCCAGCAGCACGAAGCAGGCGATCACGCTCGCCGGAAGCAGGGTCAGGTCAGACCGGTAGACGCTCCAGAACCGCGCGGCCGCCGCACCGTAGAGGAGGACTCCGAGCACCGCCGTCACGCTGAGCAGGCTCCCGGTGGCCCCTTCGCTGGCCGGATGATTCAGCGGCGGCAACTTGGCCACCGTCCACACGAACCACAGCAGCATCGCTCCCACTACCGTGCGGCGCAGAACAGACCGTCTGCGCATGACGACTGCCGCGAAGCTCGGATCCCAGTCCACGAAGGCCGATCCAAACCCAAAGATCGCGGCCAGCAGCAAGCCGACCGGAATCGCCACCTTGAACCCCGACAACTCGCCTGTGAACAGGACACCGGGCGTCCCGATCGCGTGCAGGCCGAGAAAGCCTCCCGTCGCCAAGAAGGCCAGCGAGATCAGTAACACCCGGGCGTCGCCCCGACGTGTCGCGGCCTCCCCGGCGAAGAAGGCCAACGCAAACGCGAGCGATCCGACCGCAGCGAACACGACGAAGTGAAGCTTGGGGTTCTCCCAGTGCGGATCAAGCTGCGAGCGCAGCAGCAACGAGACCAAGCCGATGAGCGGCAGCGCTCCGGCCAGCACCCACGCTGCTGGGCCCCACGCACGCCACGGGGCCCTCGAAGGCCCCTCCCCCCTCACGCCCCCCGACATCGTCACGTCAGTCTCGCTCATCAGCACCCTCCACCCCGCGCCCCGACAAACCGCACCACCAGCCACCACAACACCCGCCATCCTACCCCTCACCACGGGATCCGGCGTGGGCCGCGGCGATCAACCGACGCCGGTGGCGTGGCACGCTCGTGCCGTCCGCACGAAAGCGGCCCCGTGTGCGTCGATGGCCAACGGGATCCCGATCCAGTAATCGCCCTCCCCGTAGAGCGTGCCGTAGCGGCTCGAATGTGATGGAGGCGGGTTGGGTCTGGGGTCCGGGATGCTCGGGTACCCGTGTGCGCGCAGGCAATTCGACAGCCGGATCAGCTTGGCGTATGTCCGCGCGGACGGCGCGGCCGGCGGAACGGTTTTGACCGGCAGCAGATGCTGGCAGGCCGTCTGAGCGGTCTTGAACGCGGGTGAGGACGGGTCGATCCCGGGGACGTTCTGGAAATGGAGGTCGTCGGGGAAGTGCGATACCCCGTGGGAGCGCATGCAGCGCGCGAAGTTGACCAGGGCCTGTTGGGCTGGGGCCTGGTTCGGGTTGGCCTGGCCGTCGAGCTTGGACGCACTGGAGCCGCAGGCGGTGATCAGTGCGGCGGCGGCGATCGTGGCTGCCGTTCGCGCTGCTGAGCGTCCCTACCCGGGATGGCCGGCGAAGGATCGAGATGGGGTCACTCATCGTGCTGTCCGGTGTAGTGCCTGGCCCATGACACGGGCAGAACGTTGTTAGGCGGATGTCATCTGCGCTGGGACAGAATGTGCAGGTGCGGATCTTGGTCGTGGAGGATCACGTCGTGCTGGCCAACCGGATCGGCGAGGGCCTGCGCGACGCCGGGTTCGCGGTCGACGTGGTCCACGACGGGGCGGCGGCCCTGCAGAGCACCGCGACGACCGGCTATGACGTGGTCGTGCTCGATCGCGACCTGCCGACGGTGCACGGCGACCGCGTCTGTGACCGGCTTGTCGGCGGTGGCTCGCCCAGCCGCATCCTGATGCTCACCGCCGCGACGGACGTCGACGACCGGGTGCACGGGCTGGAGCTGGGCGCGGATGACTACCTCGGCAAGCCGTTCGCCTTCCACGAGTTGATCGCGCGCATTCGGGCCCTGGGGCGGCGCGGACCTGGTTCGCCCGCGGTCGTGCAGCGGGGCGACCTGGTGGTCGATCGCGCGCGGCACCGGGCCAGCCGCGCCGGTGTCGTGCTGACCCTGACGCGCAAGGAGTTCGGCGTGCTGGAGTGCCTGGCCGGCGCCGACGGCGCTACGGTCAGCGCCGAGGAGCTGCTCGAACATGTGTGGGACGCGCACGCCGACCCGTTCAGCAACACCGTCGCGGTGACGGTCGGTCGGTTGCGGCGCAAACTCGGCGCCCCGCCGCTGATCGAGACCGTCGTCGGCGTCGGCTACCGGTTGTGAGAAGGAATCTCAGCGCCCGGTCGCGGCTCACGCTGCTCTACGCCTCGCTGTTCGCGCTCGGTGGGGCCGCGCTGGTATCGGTCACCTACCTCCTGGTCGTGCATAGCCTGCACGGCCCGACGACCAAGGGGATCCCGGGCGCGAGCCAGCAGGCGATCGCGGGGTGCGCCAAAGCGGCGCAGACCGCCGGCGCCTTGGCCCCCCGCGTCGTGATCAAGTGCGCCGCGGTCTACGCCAACGGCGTCCAGGCCGGCGCGTCTGCGCAGCGCAGCACGACGCTGACCCACCTCTTGGCCTACTCGCTGCTCGGGCTGGCCGGCGTGACGTTGCTCGCCGCCGCCGCGGGCTGGATCGTCGCCGGACGCATCCTGCGGCCGGTGCACCGGCTCACCGCGGCCGCCCGCGCGGCAAGTGAGCAGGACCTGTCTCAGCGATCGCGCTGCAGGGCCCGCGCGACGACCTGCGCGAGCTCGCCGACACGTTCGACACGATGCTTGACCGGCTCGACCGCGCGTTCACCAGCCAGCGGCACTTCATCGCCAACGCCAGTCATGAGCTTCGCACGCCGCTGACCGTCATGCGCACCTCGATGGACGTCGTCCTCGCCAAGCCAGACCCCACGCGCGACGAGCTGGTGTCGATGGCCGCCGACATCCGCCAGGCCGTCGATCACGCCGAGCAGCTCATCGAGGTCCTGCTCGTCCTCGCACGCAACGACCAGGCGCGCGTCCTCGCCGACCCGCTGGATCTCGCCGCCGTCGCCGAAGACGCACTCGAGGGACGTGCGGCCAACGGCGCGACCATGACGACAACGCTCGACGAAGCCCCCGTCACCGGCGACGGGGTGCTGCTCGAACGGCTCGTCGCCAATCTGCTGGACAACGCCGAGCGCTACAACATCGCCGACGGCCGCATCGCGGTCTCGACCGCCTCCGACGACACCGCGTCGATGGTGCGCGTCATCAACACCGGCCCGGTCGTACCACCCGACCAGGTGGACCGGCTGTTCCTGCCCTTCACACGCCTCGACGACCGCACCCACCACGATGGCTTCGGTCTCGGCCTCGCTCTGGTGTCGTCGATCGCCACCGTCCACGGCGGAACCGTGGACGCCACGGCCGCCGCCACCGGCGGCCTCGACATCACCGTTCGCCTGCCCCGCCGCTGGCACCAGGAAAAGGACCCAGCACGGTCTGACGACTAAGGGGAGGCGTCCGGCCGATCCCCGAAGCCGTCTACGGCAGGTACACCATGCCCTTGGGCTGGAACGCGATCCCGCCGACCGCCTTGGCCGTGACCGCGCCGCTCTCGGAGTTGATCGTCCCGAAATAGTTGGGCGCGGTGCACGTCGCCGACGCCGAGTTGGCGTTGCACGGGGTCGTGGCCGTGTAGGTGGTGCCGGGACTGAACCTGCCTGTGATCGCGACGATCGCGTTTGCGCTGGCATCGGTCGTGAGGATCGTGCCCCTGGCGCTGGTCGCCCAGACGAGATCGTCGACCGAGTGGCTCAGGTTCAGGACCGACAGCGACTGCGCTTTCGTGCCCGGATGTGACACGAAGATCAGCTGCTGGTCGCCCTGGCTGTTGAGCACGAAGTCGCCGCCGACGCCGGAGACCGACGCGGGCACGAGCGCGCTGGAGTCAGGGTCGGTGAGGGCAAGACGACGCTTCTTGCCGTTCAGCTTGCCCGCGTTCAGGATCGTGGCGTTGGCATCGTCGGCGAACAGCGGTGTCAACTTCGCGACGTGACCGCTGCGACGCGACGCCAGGTTGTAAACAGCCGGGCCGTGCGTGGTGGACGGCGCCGAGGCGCTGATCAGAACCAGCTTGCCGAGTGCGGTGATCGCGTCGGTGCCGCCGCCGGACGGCAGCTTCGCGGGCGAGTAGCGGTCGTGGGTCACCGTGCCGGCGCGCAGCTCGTAGAGGCTCGAATTGCCATCCTCGTTGACGCTCGCAAAGACGGCGTTCATGGCGGGCACGGCGCCCATCCCGTCGACCTTGCCGGTGACGTCCCATTGCTTGATGACCTTGCGGGACGTGCTGAACTCGACGATCGTCGATGCTCTGTTTCCAGTCGGGCTGGCCTCCCCCTTGGAGCCGACCCCGTTCTGGAAGGCGACGAACACGTCGCCGCCGAGGTGGGTGAGGTCGTCGGGCCCGCTCAACGCGACCTTGCCGGCCGGGGTCGTGTGGGTCAGCGTCTTCCCGCTCGCCCACACCCGTGCGGTGAGGGTGCCGGTCGGTTTTGCCAGCGCCGGCGTGATGGCCAGGCCGGCCACCCCTACCAGCGCAGCGAGAAGCATCTTGCGCATCGGTCCGAGCTTGCCAGCAGACGATGAGCGACTCGTGAACGACTCGTAACCGCTGCAAGCGCTAACGATCTCCCAATCCCAGTCCAACGGCCAGGCCGGCCGCCACTCGAGAGCGCGGAACCAGGCACGGTCTTACCAAATGCCTAGCTTCGCGCACTAACTCTCATTGCGCACGGACGCGTGCCGCCGTGCTGATGCGTCCCCATCGGCACGCACGAGAGCCGGGGCCCGCGCCGCCTGGGGGTCGCTGGCCGCGGGCCCCGGCGCCCGGGTCCGGGCGCCGGGGCAGATCGGCGCCCGGAGCACCGCCGCCTGGCTCCACATGCGCCTGGAGGGGATCAGGCCAGTGAGTCGATCCAGCGTTCCAGGCGACGTGCCTCTCGCGTCATCAGCTGGGGGTCGCGGAACGTGTTGGTGAGGAGTGCGACTCCCTGGTAGGAGGCGATCAGGGCGACCGCGAGGTCGCGGGCGTCACGCCGACCAATGAGCCGGAACTGCTCCTCGGCCCACTCAATCGGGAGCTCCAGGAGCTGCGCGCAGGCGCGGTCAAGGCCGTCAATGCGTTTGTCCAGTTCCGAGCACAGGGTCCCGAGCGGACACCCGTACTGGGCGGCCAGCTCGCGCTGGTCGGTCAGCGCGCCAACGAGCGCCTTGAGCCTGGTCTGCGGAGTGCGGTGGCGCTCGAGCGAAGCGAGCATGGATCGCACGTCGTGGCCGTGGCCGTCGATCGCTGCGTGGACGATCTCGTCCTTGGTCTTGAAGTAGTAGTACACGTTGCCGACGGGGACGTCGGCTGCCTGCGCGATGTCGGCGATCGTGGTCCTTTCCACGCCTTGGCGGTGGATCACCTCGCGCGCGCTCGTGACCAGGCGCTCCCGCTTTCCCGGCTTCGGGTGGATTGCTGAGTCAGTCATCTCACCCAAAGGATACCGCGCGTGTGGTACGTTAAGTCAGCCAACTAACTGAGGGGACGTCCAGGTGGGACCAGATTCAGCTCAGGCAGGTTCTGACCGTCCGTCGTTTCTGCGCACGCGCCTGGGGGCTCTGACGCTGTTGCTGCTCTGCGGAGTCCAGTTCCTCGACGTCGTCGATGCATCGATCACCAACGTCGCGTTCCCTTCGATCCAACGTGCGCTTCACTTCTCTCAGCAGAACCTGCAGTGGATCGCCAGCGGCTATCTGCTGACCTACGGGGGTCTGCTGCTCCTCGGCGGCAGACTGGCTGACCTGCTGGGGCGACGGCGAATCCTCCTCACCGGCCTGGTCGTGTTCGGCGCGTGCTCACTCGCGGCGGGCCTGTCGCACAACGAGACCACGCTCGTCGGCGCTCGACTGCTCCAGGGCGTCGGGGCGGCGATGATGGCGCCCGCGGCGCTGTCGATCCTGACGACGACGTTCCGGGAGGGGGCCGACCGCAATACCGCACTCGGTGCCTGGGGTGCGATCAGCGGTCTCGCGGCCGCCGCCGGCGTGTTCCTCGGCGGGGTCTTGACCGAAGGCCCCGGATGGCGGTGGGTGTTCTACGTCAACATCCCGGTGTGCATCCTGGCGATCGGCGCCGCGCTGCGCCTGCTGCCCGGCGCGAGAGCGCGCGGACGACTCGCCGAGTTCGACACCCAGGGTGCGGTCTTGGCCACCGGCGGCATGCTGCTGCTGGTCTACGGTCTGATCCGGGCACCCGTGATCGGTTGGGGCGACCCTCTCACGATCACGATGCTCGCAGGCGCGGGCGTGATCCTCACCGCGTTTGTGCTCAACGAGCAGCGCAGCCGTAACCCGCTGATGTCGCTCTCGATCTTCCGCGTGAAAGGGCTTGCCGCAGCGGACGCCACATGGCTGATCGGAATGGCCGGGTTCTTCGCGATGTTCTTCTTCCTCACCCTCTACATGCAAGAGGTCCTTGGCTTCTCCCCGATCCAGGCGGGCGCGGCGCTGCTCCCCGTGACGTTCTGCCTCGCGATCGCCTCCGTCGTCGCGTCGCAGCTGTTTGCGCGGATCGGGACCAGGCCGGTGATCGTCGGCGGAGCGCTGCTGAGCGCGGCCGGGATCTACCTCCTCTCCAAGATCCCGGTGCACGGGTCGTATGCCTCTGACGTGCTCCCCGGATTGGTGATGATGGCGGTCGGCTTCGGCGCCGTGTTCGTCGGCGTGACCACCGCCGCCAACGCCGGAGTTCCGGCCGAGCAGGCCGGACTCGCCGCCGGGCTGCTGAGCGCCTCCCAACAGGTCGGCATGACACTCGGGCTGGCAGTCCTGTCCGCGGTTGCCACTGCCCGCACCCACCATCTCACCGCGATCCACGCGGCACGGCCCGACGCGCTCACCTCCGGCTACCAGCGCGCCCTGCTCGCCTGCAGCATCCTCGTCGCCGCGGCCGCACTCATCGCCACCCGCACCCCGAACACCAGAGCCGCCGCGCAACCGCTCATCGTTCCCGCCGAGGCCACGCCCCAGCCGGTGACCCTCTGATTCGCCCCAACCAAGACAAGGCACAGACATGAAATACATGCTCCAGGTCCGCTTCAACGGCGCCGACCTCACGATCGGCAAGCTCCCGCCAGACGAGCAAAAGGCCGTCTTCGCCGAATTCGAAGCGCTCCAGCACGTCCCAGGGGTGCTCGACGGCAACCAGCTCCAACCCGCCGGAACCGCCACCACCGTGCGAATCCACGACGGCCAAACCCACGTCAGCAACGAGATCCCCGTAGCGGCACCCGCCGCCCTCGACGGCTACTACCTCTACGACGCCCCCGACGTCGAGACAGCAATCGACCTCGCCACGCGCATCCCCGCGACCCGACTCGGGGCCACCATCGAGATCCGCCCGATCGTCGAGCGCTAACCCGCCGTCTCAGAAGCGATGTCGGGTGTGGCTGAAGCCGCCCTTGGCGAAGGCAAGCACTCTTGCTGGGTGGACCGCGAACACCAGTGCCGTCCCGGCGTCGCCCCGGAAGCCATCCTGACTGACGTCGTATCGCCATCGCCCGTCCCACTTCTGCGCCCAGGCCGCGGCGAGCCGCTCGAGTTGCTGTGCATCGGTGACGCGGACCGCCTCGCCCTCGACGACGACGTCGAGGCCGCTCTGCCAGTCGTTGGCGCCAGTGGTCAGCACGACGCGCGGATTGCTCTCGAGGTTGCGCGCCTTCTGCTCGTCCGAGCCGGTGGAGAAGTGCAGGGCGTCGTCGAGCCAGACGGCGACGAGCGGGGTGACGTGCGGCCGGCCGTCTGTACGGACGGTCGCGATCCAGAAGATCTCGGCCTGCTTGATCGCCTCAAGTGTGTCCTCCCAACTGGTGGGCTGTGCTGCCGGTTCGCTGAAGCGGGTGTCGAGCTCTGTGCGGGGTGTCGTCATCACGGCTTTCTGTCCTCGGGGTCGGCGGGTGGCGGGTCGGCCTTGGCGACGATGTCGTCCAGGCGTGCGTCGGTTCTCAAGACATAGACAGCCGCGCAGCGAGGAACTCATCGGTTCGGGTTGGGCGAGGCATAGGCTGTTAGCCATGCTCGGGCTCCTGCCTTCTCAGGTTGCGTGGCGTCACGTCGGGGCGCGTGAGGGCTTTGAGGTCACCTTCGTCGCTGAGGACAACGGCGGCCTGTGCTTCAGCGGAACGACGTCTGCGCTTGAGGATGGGCGCGCCTGGACCGTCAGTTACCAAGTCATCGTCGACCCGATGTCCTGGGCGACTCGAAGCGCACGTGTCAGCGCCCGTACCGACGCCGGGAAGCATGCGCTGGAGGTGACTACCGACGGGAGGGGAGGCTGGTGGCTGGACGGCCGGCCCGCCGCGCACCTCGATGGCTGCCTGGACGTCGACCTCGAGTCCTCGGCGCTCACCAACGCGTTTCCCGTGCGCCGGCTCGGGCTGGCTTCCGGGCAGGGCGCTGACGCGCCCGGCGCGTATGTCCGCGCAGAAGATCTCCGCGTCGAACGTCTTGAGCAGCGCTACGTTCGCCTCGAGGACCAAGGTGCGGGTCGGCGTTTTGCGTATACCGCGCCGGCGTTTGACTTCAGGTGCGTGCTGGCCTACGACGACTCCGGCCTTCTGCTCGACTATCCAGGCATCGCGGTCCGGGCCGCGTAACCAGCGATCCCGCGCTACCTCGGGTCCTCGGGTAGGTTCCGGTGGATCGCCCGGCTGACGGCGGAGGGCGAGGGCTTGGCTTCAGCGGAGGCCAGCTGCTTTATCTCGCAATCGGCGGATGTGTCTCAAACGATCTGTTCAGGGAGGCCGTCGACCCGCTCGACCGATCAGCTGGATGCGTTGCGCATGTGTGCTTCGGCAGCACGGCGAAGCGCCTCCAGGCCAGCGGTAGTCGCAGGCTGACACGGGCCGTCAAGCACGTGAAGGAGCACCGTCCGCGTGAGCGCGCGCGGTGAAACCTGCCGGAAGGCGATACCCGCGCGTGCGTGCCGGGCGGCGAGCGCCGGGACGAGCGTCACACCGACGCCGGTCGCGACGGCAGCCTGGATCGCCGGCTGGTTGTCGAGTCGGGCCACGACCTGTGGCTCGAAGCCTGCGGCCTGGCACGCCTTCTCGATCAGCCCCGGCGCGCCGCCACCGGTCCCGGTGATCCACGGCGACTCTGCGAGACTCCGGAGGCTGAGCCGATCCGCGGCCGCGTTCGGATGGTCCGCCGGCAGTGCGACAAGCATCGGCTCCTTCATCAGCACTGAAGTGTCTAGTAGGTCGTCCTCCGGCCAGCTGTCGAGGTCGGTGAACGTCAATGCAATGTCCACCCGGCCGGTCCGGATCGCATCCAGCGCCGTCCACCGATCGTGCTCCTCGATCGTGACCGCCACGTCCGGGTGGCCCGTCCTCAGCGACAGCAGCGCTTCGAGCGCGAGCGTTGCTGCGGCGGTCGGGAACGCAGCGAGACGCAACCGTCCGGCCCCGAGCCCGAGGACCTCGTCCACCTCCTGCCGTGCATGGTCGAGATGCGCGCGGATCGCGCGGGCGCGGCGAAGGAGAATCTCGCCCGCGGGGGTCGCGCTGATGCCTTCCGGTGTCCGGTTGACCAGACGGACGCCGGCTTCGCGCTCCAAGCTGGCGATCTGGCGCGACAGCGATGGCTGGCTCATGTGCACGGCACGGGCGGCCCGGGTCAGCGACCGATGCTCGAGCGCTTCGGCGAACAGCACGACGCGACGAGGGTCCATGCTTGGAGCGTATCGTCCCCTAGGCCAATATGCATTTGACGTATCGGCATGGCGGCCGAAAATGTCGGGCATGACAACGCCCATGGACGGACTCGATTCGCAGACGAGAGCTCTCGTCGAGCGCTTGTCCGTGGATTCCAGCCCAACCCCAAGCCTCGAGAACATGCGAGCGCCGCTCGAACCGCACATGGTGCAGGAGCTGGCACCCAGGGACCTCCTCGACGTCGCTGACCTGATGGTCCCTGGCCCGGCTCCGATCCCGATCCGCATGTTCGTTCCGCACGTTCCGGGGCCGAGGCCGGTCCTGATCTGGCTACATCCGGGTGGCTTCGTCGCAGGCGAGGTCAACGACGTCGACGGCATCTGCCGCATCCTCGCGGCGGACGGCCGGTGCGCCGTCGTGGCTATCGACTATCGGCTCGCGCCCGAGCATCCATTCCCGGCGGCGCTCGACGACGTCACGGCGGTCGTCGAGTGGATCGTTGCCCATGCCGTGACGCTCGGCGTCGACTCCGAGCGGTTCGCAATCGGCGGGCAGAGCGCAGGCGCGACGATTGCTGCGTCAACGACACTCCGGCTGCGTGACGAGGACGGGCCCCGTCCAGCGTTTCAGGTACTTGCCTACCCGGTACTGGACGCGGCGCTTGACAAACCATCCTACGTCGAGAACGACCACCACTTCCTGTTCACGACGGAGGAGACGGCGTGGTGCTGGAAGCACTACCTCGGCCGTGCCTCGGCGTCGCCGCTCGCGGCGCCGCTGACCGCGCCGCGCCTCGACGGCGTCCCCCCAGCGCTGATCCTCGCGGCGGGGTTCGATCCATCGCGCGACGACAGCCGGCTCTACCACCGACGGCTGATCGACCAGGGCATCACCTCCGAGCTGGTCGAGTATCCCCACACGATCCATGCGTTCCTAAGTTTCGCCGCGGAGCTGGACGTGGCCTGGGAGGCGCTCCACCTGATCAGCGCGCGCCTGCGTGAACGGCTGGGGTCCTCCGGGGCGGGACTGCACCATGTCGCGGTGCCGTATGTGCCAGGCGCGCAGGACCAGGTTCGGCGGTTCTACGGGGCGCTGCTCGGGCTGACGGAGCTTCCCGTCCCGGAAGCGTTCGCTGACCGCTCGTTCGTTTGGTTCGCCGCCGGGACCGGAGAACTTCACCTCATCCCTGAACCATCGTCGACATGGAATGATCGAAGCGACCGGCACGCGTGCCTGTCGGTCGATCGCTTCGACGAGATCCTGGAACGGCTCGAAGCGGACGAGTACCGCATTGATCGCTACGACGTGCTGACCGACCGCGCGCAGGCGTTCGTGCACGACCCGTTCGGGAACCTCGTCGAGCTGACAACTGATCGACGAACGACGCCGGGCGGATCGTGATCGATTCCGAGGTAGGCGCAGCCGTGCTGGTGACAGCGGGGTTTCGCGACGACGCCGACCTAGAACACCGCCGGCGACCGACCGATACTGAGCCAGGCCGCACCGCGCTCGAGCGTGCGGCGCTGTTGGGCTCGCCCGTCAGCGCCGCACACCCGGCGAGTTTGTTGTGTGGTGTTATGCGGGGTGATAGGAGGGCTCGAGGTCTGCTTGGGGTTCTGGCCTGGCGGCGGGTTCGCCGCGGGTGTTGGGGGCCCGCAGCGCGATGGCTCCGGCCGCCACGAGGCAAAGGGCGCTGACGAGCAGGGCCCGCTGGAACCCAGCGGTAAGCGCCTCCGGGCGCGGGGTGTGGGCCGCCAGCAGGTGGCTGGTGCGGCTGGTCGCGATCCCGCTGAACACCGCCAGGCCGAGCGCTGACCCGAGCTGGAAGGAGGCGGTGATCAGAGCCGCGGCCAATCCTGCCTGATCCTCCGGCACGCCCGCGTTCGCGGCGGTTTGCACACCGGCATACAGCAGCCCCAGCCCGCTCCCCATGCTCACCAGCGGGGCGAGCAGATTGCCGAGATAGGTGCCATCCACGGGGATGCGGGAGAGCCACAAGATGCCGCCGGCGGCGAGCAGCGCACCGGAGACGATGATCGGGCGGGTCCCGGTCCGGACGAAGATCTTCGTTGCCACGGTCGAGCCGAACCCGATGCCGACGCTCACCGGCACATATGAGAGCCCGGCCTGCAGCTGGGAGTAGCCCAGGACGTTCTGCATATACAGAGTGACGAAGAAGAACATCGAATAGAACCCGGCCCAGGCGATCACCTGGGTGGCATCGGCCGCCGCCAGGCCCTTGATCCGGAAGATCGACATCGGGACCAGCGGGTGGGCGCGCCGCTGCTCATTGACCACGAATGCGGCCATCAGCACCGCCGAGGCGGCCAGCCCGCCGATGGTGCGGCCCGCACCCCAGCCCTCGTCCGGCGCCTTCACCAACGTGAAGATCAGCAGCAGCATGCTGGCGGTGACCAGCACCGCGCCGATCGCATCGAAACCGCCCGGCACGGACCGCCGTGGTCGGCCTTCAGGATCCGGAACGCCGCGAACAGCACCAGCGCACAGATCGGGAGGCTCACGAAGAACACCCACCGCCAGCCGAACTCCTGTGTGAGCACCCCGCCGAAGAGCAACCCGACGGCCGAGGCCATCCCGCTGATCCCGGCCCACACACCCAGCGCCTTGTGCCGGTCGGCGCCCTGGAAGGTGGTCGTCAGGATGGACAGCGCGGCCGGGGACATCATCGCGGCCCCGAAGCCCTGGGCGAACCGGGCGCCGACCAGCAGGCCCTGGTTGTCGGCCAACCCGCAGGCCAGCGAGGAGGCCGCGAACAGCGCGGTCCCGGCGATCAGCAGTCGCCGCCGCCCCAGCAGGTCCCCGGCCCGACCGCCCAGCAGCAGGAACCCGCCATAGGTGATCAGATAGCCGCTGACCACCCACTGCAGGTTCTGCACCGAGAACCCCAGATGCGTGCGGATGGTCGGCAGCGCGACGTTCACGATCGCGCCGTCCATGACGTCCAGGAACGTGACCGCGCACAGCAGCGCCAGCGTGAGCTTGCCGCGCCCTGTCGCCAGGAACGACCCCTCCGGCAGCGCCGTCGATGTGGTCATGGCGCCGCTCATGACCCGGCGACCTCCATCACGGGACCGACCTCGACCCCGCCGCCGACCCGCATCACCGGGCAGTCCTTTGCGAGCGCCAGCGCGGAGTCCATGTCCTCGGCGGACACCACCGAGTAAGCGACCAGCCGCGAGTCGCTGCCGCCGACCTCGCCGAGCGACGCGTACTCGGTCACGGCGTTGCCGACGTCCGCCAGGGCCGAGCCCAGCCCGCCGAACCAGGCCTGCCACTCGGCCGGTGTCCCGGCGTCGGGCCTGTAGTCGGAAGGGACACGGAAGGAGAGAACGTAATTGGTCATGATCTGTGGTCCTTTGTGTAGGGGGCGCGGCCCCGGCTGGGGTCGCCGCTAACCGGGTAGACGCCGGCACGGCCGTGAATTGGGCGCGCCGACACCGCCCAATTCGCGGGCCCGGCGGCGTCTCAATCGTTGAGTGAGCCGAACGCCCCCTGCGGAAAGAAGACAAGCGAGGATGCATGCCGATGAAGATGGACACGACGGATCTGATCGCTCGGGCTCGGGCCGGCGACCACGACGCGTTCCGCGAACTGGTCGAAGTGCACTCGCACGAGTTGCAGGTGCACTGCTACCGCATCCTCGGGTCAGCGCAGGACGCCGAGGATGCGCTCCAGGAGACCCTCGTGTCCGCCTGGCGTAGCCTCGACGGCTTCGGCCACCGGTCCTCGCTGCGGACCTGGCTGTATCAGATCGCCACCAACCGATGCTTGAGCATGCTCCGCGCAGACAGTCGACGGCCACGCAGCGCGACCCCGCCCCTCGACGTGGCTCTGCTGCCCGAGCCGACGGGCGCCGGCGACATTCCGCCGTGGCTGGAGCCATATCCGGACGTGCTGCTGGACAACCTGGTCGACCAGGCCCCCGGTCCAGCGGCCCGCTACGAGACCACCGAGGCGATCTCGCTCGCGTTCATCACCGCCTTGCAACTGCTGCCGCCGCGCCAACGCGCCGTGCTTGTGCTGCGCGACGTTCTGGGCTATCGCGCGGGCGAGGTCGCGATGATGCTCGATGCCACCCAGGAATCGGTTCAAAGCGCGCTCAAACGAGCGCGGGTCACACTCGACAATTATCTGGCGGACTCAGGGAACAGCAGGCCGGCGCGCCAACCCGACAGCACGACCCAGCGCCACCTCGTAGCCCAGCTGACCGACGCTCTCGAACGAGCCGACGTAGAGGCCCTGGTAGGGCTACTCGCCGAGGACGTCCGGGTCTCCATGCCGCCCGCCATGCTGGAGTACCGGGGAATCGACGTGGCACGTCAATTCTTCGAGGCCGCCACCCTCCGGCCCGGCCGGTCCTACCGGGTGGTGCCGACCGGCGCGAACGGCCAGCCGGCGCTCGGCATGTACCTGGCCGATCCCCACACGGGTGTCTTCCGAGCCTACGCGACTGTTGGTCGTCACGATCATCGGCGACCGCATCACCGCGATCACCGGCTTCGACGCGAGCGTGATGCCGCGGTTCGGGCTGCCTCGGACGCATCCCCGGAACTGACTGAACTACGTGGGTGTGATAGCGCTGACGATCAGGGAAGCCATCGCCCCGTTGCCTACCGGCCGACTGACGTGCCGGACCTCGGTCTGGTGGCGTACGGGCGTGAGCTGGCGACCCTGTTCGATCGTGCCACGACCACGGGACGCGCGAGCCGTGCGCGTCGCGCGGGTGCCCAGCCGGTGAGATCTGCGGAGGGCTGAACGCTGCCGGGCGGATACCTGCAATTGGTCGCGATCATCGCGCTGTACACGGTGCTCGTTCTGTGGCCGCCACGTCGACCACGGGCACTCGCGGTCGCGGTCTTCGTCGTCAGCCACCTGGTCAACGAGCTTCCGTTTATCGCGCTCGGGGTGTTGCTTGCCGGTACGGTGCTCGCGCTGGTGCACGGCGATCTGGCCTCGACGGGCGGCTTGGCGGTACTCGGGCTGGCAGCACTGGCGGCGCTCGGCCTGCTCGAGGTCGCCCGACGCGGGCTGCTGGCCCGCCCCGTGGTCGAGCGGTCGCTCGACCAGGAGCTCGGCCGCGCCTGGCGTTCGGCAACCGGCCGTAGCGGCCAGTCACGGTGGCGGCGCCTGGCGCGCAACCTGCTCGCACCCCTGCCGCTGCGCCCACTGAACGTGCAGCGCATCAGGAACATCAACTACGGCGAGGCGGGAAGGCGCAACCGGCTTGACGTGTACCGCCGCCGCGGCTCGGTCGCGGGTGGCGGTCCGGTATTGGTCCACTTCCACGGTGGTCACTTTCAGATCGGCGGCAAGAGCCGCGAGGCGCGACCGCTGCTGCACAGGCTCGCGAGTCGGGGCTGGGTGTGCATCAGCGCCAACTACCGGCTCGGTCAGGCCGGGCGGTTCCCCAACTCGCTGATCGACGCCAAGCGTGTCGTCTGCTGGGCACGGTCACACGCCGCCGAGTACGGCGCGGACCCCTCCGTGCTGATCGTGGCAGGAAGTTCGGCCGGTGCCCACTTGGCCTCGATGGCCGCGCTGACGCCTAACAATCCGGCGTTTCAGCCAGGCTTTGAGGAGGCCGACACCGCCGTGACCGCCGCGGTCTGCCTATACGGCTATTACGGCGACCGCGAAGTCGCGGGGCCGCTGCAATCGTCGCCGGAGGCTTACGTCAGCCACGACGCGCCGCCGTTTCTAATTGCGCACGGCGACAACGACACGCTCATCCCGACAGCACACGCCGACCATTTTGTGCGCCGGTTGCGCACCTGCTCGACCGGCCCGGTCGTCTTCCTTCAACTCCCCGGGGCGGAGCACTCCTTCGACCTGTTTCACTCGCTGCGCTTCGACGAGGTCATCGACGCGATCGAGGGCTTCGGCGCCTGGGTTCGCGCCAACCGTCACCACACACCAAATGCGAAACAACCTTCCGCGAACGCGCGAACGCTGCGCTGAGAGGGCCCGAGGCCCGGCGTCGGCGTACCTGCAGGCCAGGAAGCGGCAATCCGATGCGGGTGCATCCAGCCAGACCTTGCCTGTATCACCAAGGAGTGTTGAATGTTCGCCCACGTAGTCACCGCCCAGGCAGAAGCCGAGGGCTTCGATCACTGTGGGAGACCAAGGAAGACCTGCAGGCCAGCGTTGACCGAGCAGCGGGCCAGGCCGCACCGGCTGCAGCAGTCACCGGACTGAGCACTGACACCTACGAAGTGACGGTGTCCGCCTGACGCTGCTTCGTCGCCACGAGCGCAACCGACCACACGGAGGCTGCGACCGGCCGGCGTCGGGCGTCCTGCCTGCCGCGCGAAGCGGGGCTGATAGCGGCTGGCTTGAGAGGGTACGTCCGGGTGGTGGGAAGGCGGGCCCCCGCGCGATCGCGATGGTGTCGGTGGGATCGGGTCGACAGGGGAGGGTACGGCTCGGTGTCTGTGAAGCGAACAGCTAGCCTTCGCACATGGCCATTGGAGTGCAGCGAGACGTACTAGCTGGGATGTTGCGCGCGTATGACGAGGATGATTTGGCAGAGCGTGCGCTGTCATTGTCAGATGACGAGTTAGCTCGTATCGGGACGCTGGGCGGCTACTACGCCTGGTCTGAGGACGCGGCGAAGCTTGGCATCGGCATGGGCGGTGCCAGAGCGCTGTCGCTGGCCACGATCGACGTGCTCGAGGACACGGGCCGTGACCTGCGCCGTCACCACAGCGAACAGGAGGTGTCGTGGGGATGGTCAGAGGAGCCGGATGCGAATGACCGTGCCCGAGAGAGAGAGCTTCGACGTCACGCCGCGGAACGTCAGATACCTGCTGACGAGAGCAAGCGCATCCTCGACATTCTCGATCCTCCAGCGTGGGATCCTGCACCGCCGGACGCCGACGTTCTGATCAAGCGGTGTCACGAGTTGCGGACCAAGCCGCTGAGAGACTTCACGGTCGAAGACCTACGCATCATGATCGGGCAGAAGGTGGCTTTACACCGTCTCGTCGGGCTCGCGCTCGACAGACTGCGATCGGACCCGTTGCTGGAGGGCGATTGCTACCCCGGAGATCTGCTGGCCAGTGTGCTTCGCGTGGACGCCGCTTTCTGGGAACCGCGCCTCGATCCAGAGGTTTCGGCGCGCCAACTGGCTGAGAGCGTCCGCGACCGATCGGGCCTAGAGCCAGGATTGCGCGAGCTCATCGAGACATTCATCCGAGACCATCCGGCGAGATCTGCCGATGGCTTTAGCGACTAGATCGTCAGCGTCCGTCGAGATATCCGCGCGAAAGCGAAGGCAGGTCTCGACTTGCTTTCTCGACAGCGTCCTCGTATTCGCCAACGCCCGGGGACGGGATGCTCCCTCTGCGTGAAAGGATTCACTGTGCCGGGGTGATGGGGGCGATCGTGAACACAACCGCGACCGTCGCGTCGACCTCCTGGACGCCCGGGTGGACGGTTGTCGGTGTCGAAGGTGCTCCTGTGGCGTTCGGCGGGGCCGGGGCTGCGACGGGCGCGGCGACACCTGACTGCGGGTTGATGCTGATCGATTGCACCCCGGTGACGGTGTCGCCGAGCTGCGCGGCGGCGGCGTTCGCCTGGCTTCGGGCGTCCGTGATCGCCGCTTTCTCGGCTGCAATCTCGCCGGCGGACGGGTTCGCAAACGAAAAGTCGGGGCCGTTGATCGTGTTCGCGCCGGCATGAGTGGCCGCATCGATCACACGGCCGACGATCGCCGCTGTCGACGTGATCGACAACGACTCGCTGGCGGTGCAGCGCCTGATCAGGTGCTTATGTCCCTTCGGCCCCACGCGAATCCTGCTGCAGATCGTGTTGATCGATTCGGTCTGGATCCCGGACGCGGGCACCCCCACGCCCCGAACGGCGTGGACGATCGCGTCGACGCGGCGGTTCGCGGCCGACAGCGCCGGTGCTGACGTCGCAGCAGAGCGCGTCACCGACAGTGAGAGCGACGCCACATCCGGGGTGATCATCACCGACCCGTGGCCATCCACGGTCAGCGTCCCAGGCGTCGACGGGTCCGCGAGCGCCGCAGGCGCGAAACTCAACGAGATCAGACCTACCACGGCCGCAGTTCGGACATGCACGACACACCCCTTCGATCGACGGACAGAGTCCCTATCTATACGCCCCGGCATCGCCGTCGTCACGCGAAGATGCTCTGGTTGTCTGCAACAAGGTATTCCGTCGCCTACTCTGCTCGGATGCACGTGGGACGGCTGGCGAAGCTCATCGCGCTGGTTATCGCTGTCGTCGCGGCTGTCGCGTCGGTGTCGCTTGCCGCGAAGGACCCAGGTGGCAGCGTGCCCGTCGGCACCGTTCAGCTCGCGGCCACGACGCCCGATCCTTCGGGTGGACTGCCGTGGGGGCTACGGCTGATCCAGCGACGGCGGCTGGCGGCATGTCTGCAGATCGGCCGGTTGCGCGACGGCCGGATCGGGGCACTCGGGCAGGACGGCTCCTACCGCAATGACGGGCGGTTCCACCCGATCCCGGTGACCCGGAACTCCCCGTGCGATCGCACCGACGCGAGCGGCCACCTGTTCGTCGACGTGTTCGAGCAGAACGTCGCGGCCAGCGCGGCGTTCGGCGGCGGCGGCCCGGGCTGCATCGCCAGCCGGCCACCCGCGCGGCTGCTTCGGCACCGGCCGCTCCCGCACATCGGGATCTGCCCGCCGCGCGATCTGCGCAACATCGCCTACGGCGTGCTCGGCCCCGACGCGATCAGCATCACGTACACGATCGCTGGGCGCCAGCGGTCAGTGCCCACCGGCCCCGACGGCGCCTACATCGTGGTCCTGCCTGCCACCGCACGGACGTGCACCGTCGGTGGCCCGTTGGGTGGTCGCCGCTGCCTCTTGAGCTCCGGCGAGACGACGGCGGGGCAGCTTGAGTCTGGCGTGATCACGTCCGTGCGCTACCGCGACGGCCACGTGTGCGGGCTCCCTGCGCCGAGCGCCGCGGGGACTCCGGAAGCGTCGTGCCCAAACGCCGGCTACGTCCACTACCCGCGATACGTCCCGCCGGTGGTCACGCCCGGCGAGGCCCGGACGCCCCTTCACGCGCGTTTCGCCGTGACGCGCCGGATCTGCTATCTGCCGGGCCGCACTGCCTTCACCCAGGACCTGATCCCCTGCCCGCACGCAATCCCCCCGGGCTACCGCCTTGGTCAGTCCGGCCCCCGCACGCTGCTGATCACCGTCACCTTCAAGGCTCGCGTCGCCGCCGACAACCACCACCAGGTCTATGAGTTCTCCGTGGGCCGCGGGAGCGGACCGGGGTGCGCCGGAGGCGGCGGCGGGGTGTCGGGCACGTCGATGATCCCGATCCGCGTCGGCCAACTCGTTCGCTTCCAGGACCAGGAGTCCCCGTGCCACGGCACCTACGCGGGTGTCATCACCTACCAACCCGACGGCGGCGACGGCCAGGACACGCTCTCCTGGGACACCCCGATCCGCGACGGCTCCGTGCTCGTCGGCCGGTTCCGCTTCATCGTCCGGTGAGGCATCCCCATGCGACACCGGCTCCGGCGGGATCTCCTGCCTTCACGAGACCGGTGCTGGGACAGCCCCTCCTTCTTCGGGATCCATCATCACCCGTAGCCGCGCGGTGGCGCGGCGAAGCAGCCGTGACACCTGCATCTGCGAGCAGCCGAGCCTCACCGCGATGTCCTGCTGTCTCAGGTCTGCGTTGAGCCGCAGCTGCAGCGCCCGGCGCTCCAGGTAGGGCAGGCGCGTCATCGCGACGGTCAGCGACGCCGTCGTTTCGACCAGTTCGTAGCCTCCCTCGGTGTCACTGATCGTCTCGATCAGCGTCTGCGGCTCATCGAGATCCGTCCCGGCGACTGGTGCGTCGAGCGAGGCGGCGTAATGGGCATTGCCCGCATCGAGCGCAGTGACGATGTCCTCGCAACTGAGCTCGAGGTACTCGGCGAGCTCTTGGAGGCGCGGCGGTCGTCCGGACCGCGAGGTGATCTGTTCAGTGGCGCGTGCGACCTGGAGGGCCATCTCCTGGCGCCCTCTCGGGACGTGCACCGACCACCCCGTGTCGCGGAAATACCGCTTGAGCTCCCCCAGGATGGTGGGAATCGCGAATGACTGGAAGGCGATCTCGCGGTCGGGATCGAACCGGTCGATCGCGCCCAGCAGGCCGACCGCGGCGACCTGTATCAGGTCGTCGATCGGCTCATGGGGGCTGCGGTACCGGTTCGCCAGCCGCCGGGCGAGCGGCATGTACCGCTCGACCAGAGCTTCGCGCGCTAACCGGTCAGCCTGGTCGTGCCAGCGACGCAGCAGCTCGGCAGTGGTGCCTTGATCCGCTCCGCTTGGCTCGGGAAGGTGCGTGGTTGTAATCGACATCGTCTCTCAATTGATTGGCCTTGGGATTGGGTGCTGCTTCGCGACCACGCGGCGGCCGACAGCTCGCAGCGACCGTGATGTGATGCGGAGGCGCTCGCGGGTCCGGCGTGGTGGTGGCGGGTAGACCGCCGGCTAGTTCATTGCGGGCGCGGCCACGGCGTCGAGCAGGCCGACCAACGCGAGAATTCGGTGGACCAGACCCTCCTCGTGGCATACGAGCATGAGCGCACGGTTCTGGGACTCGAGCCGCCGCAGCGTGTCGAGGAGGACGTGCACGCCGCTCGAGTCCATGAACGGGACCTCGGACAGATCCACGACGACCGGCCCGGTGCGCTGCTCGAGAACCGGCAGCAGGCGGCCTCGCAGCTTGGGCGCGGTCTCGAGGTCGATTTCGCCTTGGACACTGAGCACCGCGACGTGCTCCTGAACCAGATCGGGTCCCATCGGCGCTGCATGACAGCGGCGATCAGGTTCGTGCATCGGCGGTACCGGCTTCCGGATAGCCTGCGGGAGGGGGATCTGCATAGATCATGCTCGCATACTGCAGAGCTATTGTCAAAGTCCTGCGGATGTATTGGACACGTACTGCTGAGATATTGCGGAAGAAACCCGGGCCAGGCGGGTTCGTTGCGATACGCTCATGTGCCTTGGCTCGCGCGCGCGGCATCTACAGCATCGGGACCGTCGCTCGGATGCTAGGTCTGTCTCAGTCGGCGATCCGCAGTTGGGAGGATCGCTACGGAGTGATCGTCGCCGAGCGCAGCGAAGGCGGACGGCGGGTCTACACGCGCGATCAGCTCGAGCAGCTGCGCTTCGTCAAGGAGGGTCTCGATGCGGGACTGTCCGCCGCCGATGCGCACCGCCTGCTCGCCGAACGTCAGGCGGGCGCCCAGCCGATTGTAGAAACGGAAGAGTTGACTCCATCCCCGCGGCGGCTGGTCCTGTTGGCCGAGAGCGATCGGTATGGCGCGGAGCTCAACGACTTCTTCCTCCGCGCAGAGGGCTACGAGGTCGAGATCGCACTGACTGCAGAGGAGGCCGAGGAGAAGTTCGCCTCCCGGGATCCCGCGCTGTCGATCATCGAGCTCACGATCTCCGGCGGCGTAGGCCGAGAGCTGTGCGAACGACTCAAGCAGCGACGCGCGACGCCGGTGCTGTGCATCTCGAGCCTGGATCTCGGCGAGCACGCGCTGGCGGCCGGCGCGGACGCCTTCCTCAAGAAGCCACTTGAGCCGCGCCAGCTCGTGGCGGCCGTCAAGGACCTGCTCGGCCGCGGCGGACTCGGGCGCGAAGCACCGAGCATGGCTTGATGAGCGAGCGGTTCTCCAGCGGCGACCCGCACGTGGACGCCGTCCTCGGTGGTGGCCTGCCGACCAACGCGCTCAACATGATCATCGGCCTCCCGGGGAGCGGCAAGACGATCCTCGCCGAGCAGTTCATGTTCCACAACGCGTCCGCGCAGCGGCCGGGCATGTATCTCTCAACGGTCTCAGAACCGCTGGAGAAGATCTTGCGCTACGGCCAGAGCCTTGACTTCTTCGATGCTCCGGCGATCGGGTCGAGCGTGTTCTTCGACGACCTGGGAAGGACGCTCAACGACGGTGGCCTCGATGCGGTCCTCGGTCACATTCGTGCGCTGATCACCGAGCGCCGGCCGGGGGTGATCGTCATCGACAGCTTCAAGGCGCTGTCGGCGTACGCGGCGACCCCGCAGGCCTTCCGCCAGTTCCTGCATCAGCTCGCCGGGATGCTCACCGCCTTCCCCACGACTGCATTCTGGATCGGCGAGTACGGGCGCGACGAAATCGCGACCGCACCGGAATTCGCCGTCGCCGACGGGATCATCTCGCTCGCCACACGCCGCGAATCCGAACGCGCGGTCCGCCATCTCGAGGTCCTCAAGCTTCGTGGCACGGGGTTCATGTCCGGCGAGCATGCCTACAGGATCGCCAGCGACGGCCTACACGTATTCCCGCGGCTCGCGGAAAGCCTCACCCCCGAGACCTACGAGTTGCACGCCGAGCGCATGTCCTCAGGCATCCCCGCGATCGACGAGATGCTCGCCGATGGCTATTGGCCAGGCGCGGCGACGATGGTCGCGGGCCCATCAGGGTCAGGGAAAACGCTCATGGGCCTGCATTTCATCTTCAACGGCGCTGCCGCGCTGCAACCCGGAGTCATCGCGACCCTCCAGGAGAACAGCACGCAACTCGAGCGGATCGTCGCGGGCTTTGGCTGGTCGCTGGCCAACGACTCGGTCGAGCTCATGTACCGCTCACCCGTGGATCTCTACCTCGACGAATGGTTCTACGAGCTCCTCGAAGTCATCGAGCGGACCCGCGCACGGCGAGTGTTCATCGACAGCCTCGGAGATCTACGGCGCGCCGCCGTGGACGAACTGCGCTTCCGCGAATATCTCTACTCGCTGCTGCAGCGGTGCGCCAACCAGCAGATCAGCCTCATGATGAGCCAGGAGATACCGGCTCTATTCGGCATCTCCCAACTCTCCGAAGACGGCATCTCCCACCTTTCGGACAACGTCATCGTGCTCCAGTTCGTGCCCCGAGATACGGAACTGCGGCGCGCCGTGACGGTCCTCAAGACCCGCGCAAGCAGACACGATCCCGCCATTCGCGAATTCACGATCACGCCGGAGGGCATCGTCCTCGACGAGCCGCACAGCGACGCGACGGACTGACCAAGCGCCCCCGGCGCCCGCGGTGCCCGCCGCGGGGCGGTCAGGGCGTGCCTGACCGTTCGCCCGGACCCCGCGTACGACTCAGTGAACGACGAGCACGTCGCAGTGCGCGTGGTGCGAGACGGTCTCGCTGACGCTCTGGCCGAGCAGTCGACCGAGCATGTTGTGATCCCGCGTCCCGACGATGATCAGGTCCGCTTTGCGCTGGTCCGCGAACTCAACGATCGCCTCGGCGGGGTCGCCCACGATCTCCTCGTAGACGGCCCTGACAGCTTGGCCCTCGAGGTACTCCCGGGCCCGGCCGAGCTCCGCGGCATGCTTGGCCGGCGAGTCGACCGAATCGACCCCGCCCGCCGCGCGGACGCCTCCAGGACCGAGTGGCGCGACACTGACGACACCCAGGTCGGCGCTCAGCGCCTTGGCGAGCTCCGCGGCGCGCTCCAGGGCGCGCTGGGACGGCTCGGTGTCGTCATAGCCGACAACGATGTTCTTCATGCGATCCCTACTCCCTTAGTCGCGGTTGCGCCATATGCGAGTTCTATCCCCCGCACCGGGCCCCGGGCAATGGCCGCAGGCACCCGTTGGCGGAGGAGAGGATGTGCGCTTCGCACATATGATCAAAACCACTCAGGCCCCCCAAGCTTCAAGGGCGTCACCTCTCTGTGGAACCAGTTCACGCGCGCGGTTTAAAGTAAAACGCGCGCGGGCCGATATCTGCTCAGATATGGACCCCGTGGTCGAGACCCACGCCGATGCTGGCATCGTGGACGGTGGCGCGACCGTCGACGTGTCGGTTCTGCGCGCCGTCAGCGCCCTGCAGCGCGAGCTGGCCGAGGTCGGCCTCGATCTCAAGGCGGTCATGCAGCGCATCGCCGATCGCACGCGTGAGCTGACCGGCGGGACCTCCGCCGCGGTCCGGCTGCTGGATGGTGACGCGCTGGTGTGCGGCGCGGTCAGCGGCGAACCGGAGATCCAGAATCCGCACCGCCTGCCGCTGGGGAACAACCTGTCCGGTCACGCCATGCGCAGCCGGCGCTCGCTCCTGTGCCTCGATACCGAAAACGATGACCGAGTCGACGCCGAGCTGTCGCGCAAGCGCGGCGTTCGCTCGATCATCGCCGTTCCGCTGCTTCACGGTGGCGAGGCGGTGGGGCTGCTGCTGCTGTACGGCGACACGGCCGGCGCGTTCAGCGAGCGCGACGTCACGATGATGGAGTTGCTCTCCGTCGTCCTGTCGGGCGCGATGGCGCATGCCGCTGAGTTCGAGGCCAAGCGTGACCAGGTTGAAGCGCTGGCGCGGTTCGAAGCGACGTTCGCCGGCGCGCTCACCGGAATGCTCCTGACGGACGTGGATGGGCGCATCATCGACTCCAACCCCGCCATCCAGTCGATGCTGGGTCGCGGCCATGATGAGCTCGGTGGCCGACGCACGTCGGAGTTCGTGCACCCGGACGATCGCCGCAAGGCGCGCACCGCCTTCCTGCGCATGATCGAGAAGGGCCGGAGCTCGCTGCGGATGCAGCACCGTTTCATCCGCAGCGACGGCGACGTCCTGTGGGTCGACGTCTCGGCATCCGTTGTGGCCGATTCGGCGGGCGGCCCGGGCTTTGTCATCGTCATGGTCCAGGACATCACCCAGCAGAAGGCAGCCGAGGCGGCGCTCCTCTCCCAGGCTGAGCTCAACGAGCACCAGGCTCTGCACGACGCGCTCACGGGGCTGGCCAACCGCACGCTGTTCCGCGATCGGATCGAACAGGCGCTGCGGGTCAGAAGCCGCGGCTGTCACCGGGCCGCGGTACTGGTCATGGACCTCGACGGCTTCAAGGAGATCAACGACTCCCTGGGTCACGCCGCCGGCGACGAACTGCTCGTGGAGCTGGGCCACCGTCTGACCGAGACGCTTCGCGGCTCTGACACAGTGGCCCGCCTCGGCGGTGACGAGTTCGGGGTCCTCCTGCCCGAGGCCGCGGTCCCCGAAGATGTCCTCGCCGCCGTGCAGCGTATGCGCGACGCCATCGAGCGCCCCATCACGGTGCAAGGGCTTCCGCTCTCGTTGGAGGCATCGATCGGAATCGCGCTGTACCCCGATGACGGCGATGACGTCGAGACGCTCGTCCGATGCGCGGACGGAGCCATGTACCACGCCAAGCGAGAGAAGCTGGGTTGGGCCTTCTATGACACCAACTGCATCCCACAGGGGACCAACCGGCTCACCATCGTCGGGGAGCTCCGTCGCGCGCTGGACCAGCATGAGTTGATCCTTCACTACCAGCCCAAGGCGTTCCTGAGCGATGGCGAGATCCGCTCGGTCGAGGCGCTGATCCGCTGGAACCATCCCGATCGCGGCCTGGTGCCGCCTGACGAGTTCATCCCGGTCGCGCAGCAGACCGGTCTCATCAAGCCCTTGACCGTCTATGTCATCGACGAGGCACTCCGACAGTGCCGTGCATGGCTGGACGAGGGTGTGCGCCTGGCCATCGCCGTCAACCTCTCGACCCGGTCACTGGTCGATCCCGATTTCCCGGCGCAGGTGGCAGGTCTCCTCGAGCGTTGGAACGTCGAGCCGAGCCTGCTCGAGTTCGAGATCACCGAGTCCTCGATGCTCGCCGACCCCGCGCGCACCAAGCAGATCCTGGAGCAGCTGGCGGAGTTGAAGATCCGGCTCTCGATCGACGACTTCGGGACCGGCTATTCATCGCTGGCCTACCTCAAGCGTCTCCCCGTCAGCGAGATCAAGATCGACCGGTCCTTCGTGATGAACATGGACAACGACGAGGACGACGCGATCATCGTCCGGTCCACCATCGATCTCGGCCGCAACCTCGGGCTCGATGTGGTCGCCGAAGGCGTCGAGACTCCCGAGACCTGGGATCTCCTGAGCTCCCTGGGGTGCACGAGCGCCCAGGGCTACTACCTCTCCCGTCCGGTGCCGGGCGCCGACCTTCTCGCGTGGCTCGCGGGGGCGCCCCGACCCGGGCGTACCTCCGCACTGCGTCGCTGACGCTGGTACCTCAGCTGTAGAGCTCCGGCGCGATCTCGTAGGCGAAGAACTCGTGCGCGGCGAACGGCCCCCAGTCCTGGCCGGGATAGCGCGTGAGGTTCTTGTTGGTGACGAACGCGATCAGCTTCGGCTGGGAGAGTGAGCGGAGGGCCCTGCGGTTGGTGCGATCCGCCATCCACGACACCAGCGACGAGGTACCGGCCGCTGCCGTCGAGGGGAGGCTCCCGCGCGCGGGAAGCTGGATCGACGAGACCTCGTCCTGGACGGTGAGGAACCTGGTCCGGTCCGCGGGATCGCGCTTGGTCCTGGTCGTCGCGGCCGCGGCCGCGATCGCCGGGTCGCGCGCGATCGCGTCCTGAATCAGCCTGACGGTGCCGAACACGGCCATCAGCTCGGGGTTGAAGGTGATGTAGTTGACCCCGCGGAGATGGAGCTTGGCGGGATCCTGGGATTCGTAGCCGACGATCTTGCTGCGCGGGATGCCGGCGGCGATCAGCGCCTCGATCTTGCCGTGGTAGTTGCCGAGTTTGGGATCGCCAACCTGGAACTCGTCGAGCACGTGCACGCGATCGATCAACCCTGTCAGCCTCGTCCTGGGCGCGTAGGCGACGAGGCTCACCATTCCCCGGCTGTGCCCGGTCAGGCGCAGCTTGGTCACCGGCGTGGTCAGGCCGACCGCGGAGAGGCAGTCGGAGATGTCCGCATCGGAGAACGGCGTCGGGATCGAAGCCCCCGTGGCGGTGGTGCTTCCGGCAACCGCGATCGTGATCCAGTCGGTCGGGTTCGCCGCGGACCGCAGTCCGTGCAGGAGCACGTCGTTGAAGTCGTCGCCGATCACCCCTCCGGCCCCGAAGAACACGTGCACCTTGGTCTCGGTGATGTCGGCGGGGTTCATCAGGTTGTACTTCGCGATCCATCCCCACGGCACGTAGACGGCGAACTTGCCGTTGACGATGAGCGTCGGCAGCATGCCGGCGGTCTCCGTCGCGCGCAGCGGCGTCTCGGTCTCCAGTCGTACGGAGGAGACGAGCCGGGTGAGGATGCGGCTCACCGCGCGGTTGCCGATCGTCCGCTGCAACTGGACCACGTCGGCGGGGCGATCGGGGTGCACGGCCTGACGGCCGGGATCGCGCATCGGCGCCAGCATCACCGCGGGAGCCGGGTTGGGCCGCAGGGCGCGTAGTGCCGAATCGAGGTTGCCGCCGTTGTAGGCCGGGGGTCCCGCCGCCTTGGGCACCCCGGTCACACCCGGGGGAACCGCGCCGCGCTCCGACGGGGTCGCCGGGCGCCCCGTGCCCACGTTGTAGTCGTGCTGGCCCACGAACTTCTCGATTCGGTACTGATCACGCCAGGCTGCGGCCACTCCCGACGAGACCGTCGCGTTCTTCGTGAACCAGTTGGTCAGCCACGTGTCCAACGCCTCGTTCATCCGTTTGTAGACGGGGTCGGAGCCCGTCCCCCACGTGCTGCGGAACTTGAGGCCGCGGCGGCCCAGCAGTGCGAGCTGATCGTTTGACTGGACCAGCCACTTGAGGTCCTCGCGCAGCCACACGTCGAGGTCTGACTCGAGCGTCGCCAGTTCGCCGGGACCATTGATCCCATCGAACAACAGCACGGGCGGGGCATCAACCCAATCGTCGACCGAGGATGACGGCCAGTTCTGAGCATAGTTTCCGTAGGCGACCGCATACGGGCCGCCGCCGCTGTGTCCGGACATGACGAGCCGCCCGGCTTGGAGCGTGCCCGAGGCGGGGAGGCGCGACCCCGACAGATGCGCCAGCGCCAGCGCGAGCACCGAGTTGACGTACGCGGACGGAACTCCGATCCCGAACTTCGTCATCTTCGAGTCGCCTTCGCGCCGTCCCTGGGGCAGCACGGCGACCATGTTGCGACCGCTGGCGGCGAGCTGCTGCTCGATCTGATCGACCTCGACGTCACGCACCGTATGGCCGGCCGCCCGTTCGCGGTAGCCGATGTTGCGCCCGTGGAAGTGCAGCAGCACCTCGACCTTGCCGCTGGACAGATCCGCGTTGTCGGGCACCACGACGATCGCCCGATTGGCGGCGCTCTCATTCGTCACGCCCGGCTGAGGATCCCGGCCCGAGAAGCCGTCAGGCAACCCGTCGATCGGGATGCGCAGGCTCCCCCCCACGCTCGTGTCCTGCGCGTTCCAGCCTCCGGGCCGGGCGTCACTCCACACTCGGGCGACGATTCGCCCCCACGGCGGGCTGACGCCCCGCCGGTCGTGCGGGCGCCGACCCGCGGCAACGGTGGCCGACGCGTGCAGCCGCTTGGCCGCCGACACCGTCTCGCCCAGCCCCGCTGGAGCCGTCTCTGCCAGTCCGGCTGGAGCCGGCTCGCGAGCCACCACGAGCGGCTCGGTGCCACCAGCAACGTCCTGCTCCGGCCCGGTCCCCACGGGCAAACCGTACCATCGCGCTCCCGGCCCGACGAGTCAGGATCTCCCCGCGCCGAGAGCCTTCCGTTTGTGCTCCGATGGGAGTATGGTCGGCATCGGACGGGCGCTGATTTGCTGACTTGCCGTCGTTTGACTCGCCGGCCGCTTGGTTTCCGCTACGGGGTTTGGGTCCGGTAGGCCTAGCTCCGGGGACTTCTATGAGCGCTGAGACCGGCGGGGCTGGTGCCCTTGCTCGGTTTGGCCTCGGACTGGGGCAGGTGATGGTGAGCACTGTTGTGGTGCTGGCGCGGCTGGGTCTGGCTGTCGTGTTCGCGCTGGCCGGCGCGGCGAAGCTGGCCGATCTGGGTGGGTCGCAACGTGCCGCGCGCGGGTTTGGCGTACCCGCGGCACTGGGAGGCGTGGTCGGGGCGGTGCTGCCGCTGGCCGAACTGGCCGTTGCCGGCGCTCTGGTTTTCTCCGGGTCGGCGCGTCTGGGAGGGATCGGGGCGCTGGTTCTGATCGGTGCGTTTGTCGTCGCGATCGCCGCGGCCCTGGTCAGGGGAGAACAGCCCGACTGTCACTGCTTTGGCCAGCTGCATTCGGCACGCGCGGGCTGGGCGACGCTGGCGCGCAACCTCGCCCTCGCCGGCGTCGCGGTTGTGGTCGTGGTTGCGGGACCTCAGCCCAGCGTGACCGGCTGGTGGGCGTCGCTCTCGCCTGGGCACCCGTGGCTGCTTGCTGGTGTGCTTGCGGGCGTGGTTGTGGCCGCGCCGGCGGCTCTGATCTGGCAGTTGCTGCGTCGTCACGGCGTGGCGCTCCTACGCGTGCGGGAGCTGGCCGCGACCTCGGCAGACACGACGTCCACCCTGATGATCGGCGACGCGGCACCGTCGTTTGACTTGCCCGGCCTCGCCGGCGAGCGAGTGTCCCTGGCGGGTCTGCTCGCGACCGGTCGCGACGTTCTGCTGGTGTTCACCGACCCCCGCTGCGGCCCCTGCCAAGCACTGTTGCCGCGGCTCGCGACATTGCACAAGGCGGCCTCACCGAAATGGACAGTCGGGCTGATCAGCCGCGGTTCGATGGCGGACAATCTCGCGGCGCGTGAGGAGCATGGCGTGCGGTACATCGCCCGTCAGGCTGAGCACGAGACGGATGCCGCCTACGGGGTTGGGGCCACCCCTTCGGCGATCCTGATCGGCGCCGACGGCCGGATCGTCGGCCCGCTGGTCGTGGGCGCGGACCACGTTGCCAGGCTGATGAAGCCTGAGGCCGAGCATCACCGCCCCGTGGCCAACGGCGCCACCAAGCCGGTCCGGGCTGATCGGGGTGCACGCGCCGGATCAGCGACCTCTGGATCGGCGACCGCCGGATTGGCGACCGCCGCCGTGGCGGTGACCGCCGCCGCAGCAGCACCCGCTAGTGCAGCGACGCCGGACGCGACCGCCGCCGCCGGCGACCGTGGCGCCGCCAAAGAGATCGCCACCGCGCTCGGCAATCTGCTCCGTGACATCGCCCCCCAAAGCTTCGCCGCCAGCCAGGCGCTGGCAACCGCACGGATCAGCGCTCCGGGCAGCTCGATCCGCGTCCCCGCCGCGGCGAGGGCGGCATGGCACCGCAGGCTTCACGACATCGACCGGGCCCACGCCAGCATCGCCCGGGTCCACGGTGCCGACTCAGTCCGCCAAGCCGCGCTGCATGCGCTGGACGTGCTGCGAGCATCGTGTCGCGACGGCGAACTCGCCCTCACCAGCCCAACGGCCGGCAAGCGCAGCACATATGCAAAACGACAACAAGCCGACGCGCGCCTTCTGGACACGGCGATCGGGGACCTGACGGCACGGCTCCACCAGGCCGGAGCGACTCGCCTGTGAACCGCTCCACTCACCCCCGCGCCGACACGACGTCAGGCTCCCGGATCGAACGGCTTGCCGTCCGGATCGCCGAGCGCCACTCAACGCGTGTGACCACGCCGGCACCCGCAGACGGCGGCGCAACGCGACTCTCACGCCGTAAGCTGTTCACCCGGGTTGCGGGCGCCGGTGCGGTCGCGGTGCTCCCCCTCCGCCTCGTCGACCCCAGCGACGCGCGTGCCGAGGGCTACTGCGCCCCCCAATGCCTGGACGACGCCAACGCGGCACACGATGCCCGTCTCACCAAATGCCTTGTGTCGGCGTTTGGCACCGATATTCCTGACGCGAAGGCACTCGCTGCCTACGTGGCGGCGAAGATCAAGTTCGGTGGCCTTGGCGCGTTGGTGCTCGCCCAGGAAATCGCGAGCGCTGACCTGTGCGGCGTCGTCACCGAAGTTCGGTATTACCGCGACGCCGGCAAGTGCGGTGAACCCAACTGCGGAGACCCGAAGAGATACCCGCCTCCAGCGCGGGGTGCCTGCCAGGGGTGTACGGCCGGATATCACTGCTGCGTGTGTCGCGACTACAACGACGGCAAGCCGCTACCCAACGTGCTCGCAAACGGCGGCTACTCCTGCACCACCTACTGCACGCAGCTGGGCTTCACCGTCATCAGCGACACGGCGTGCTGAGCAGCAACGCAGACGTGTGCGGCTGAGCACACATCGGTACATATGTACCGGTCTTTGGTACGCTTGTACCAATGGCGACCACCACTGCCCGCACGACCCACAAGACCCCTGAGAACCCCCGCCCGCGCGGCGCCGCCCGGCGCGAGGCGCTGCTGGAGGCCGTGCTGCGGATCGTTGCCGAGGTGGGTCCCGATGCGGTCACGCACCGCCGGGTGGCCGAGGTGGCCGGGCTGCCACTGGCCTCCACCACGTACTGGTTTGACTCCAAGGAGCACCTGCTCACGGCGGCGCTGGAGCTCGCGGCCGAGCGCGACACCGCGCGGCTGCTCGCCTACGGCGCCGCGATGGCGCAGTCAGACACCGATCCGCTGGACGCCGCCGTCGGCGCCATCGGCGAGTGCGACGACGGCACCCAGCCCAACCGGGGCTCGCTCATCGCCACCTTCGCCCTCCTCCTGGAGGCCGCCCGGCGCCCGGCGCTGCAGCAGATCGCGCAGCGCTGGACCGAGGCCTACCTGGTCACGCTGAGCCGGCTGATGGAGCGCGCCGGCTCCGCCGACCCGCGCGCCGATGCAGAGCTGCTCATCGGCGCGACCGACGGCCTGCTGCTGGAGCAGCTGGCCTCGGGCACGAACGAGAACCTCAACCCGCGGCTGCGCCGCCTGGCTGCGGCACTGGTGGCCAACCCATGAGCTCGATCATGTGCCTGCTGCGCTCCCGCCTGCAGGCGGTGAAGTACGGCCGCCAGGACCCCGCGCACGGCACGGTCGTGCTGATCCGCGTGCTGCTGCTCTTCGAGTCGGCCATGTACTCGGCGATCACGCCGGTGCTGCCCCACTACGCCCACGTCCTCGGCGCCTCCAAGCCCGCGGTCGGCGTGCTGGCCGGCGCCTACCCGGCCGGGATCATTCCCGGCTCGCTGATCGGCGCCTGGATCGCCACGCGCGCCGGCGTGCGGCGTACCTCGATCGTCGGGCTGCTGCTCTTCGCGGTGTCGATCGCCGGCTTCGGCTTCGGCACGAGCATCCTCACGCTCGACGCGCTGCGCTTCATCCAGGGCATGGGCTGCGGCTTCATCTGGGGCGGCGGGCTGACCTGGGTGATCACGGTCGCGCCGCGCGAGCGCCGGGGCGCGATGCTGGGCTCGGTCATCGGTGCCGCCATCTTCGGCACGCTGATCGGCCCCGTCCTCGGCATCCTCGCGGTGTCCGTCGGCACCGGGCCGGTGTTCGCGGTCGTCGGGGCCAGCGCGCTCGGGCTCGCCGCCTGGACGATGCGCCACCCCGAGCCGGTGCGTCAGGCTCCCACCACCGAGACGAGCTCGCCACTGCGCGACATGGCCCGCAGCCCGCTCATCCGCCTGGGCTCGTGGCTCATCCTGCTCGAGGCCGCGACCATCGGCGCCACCAGCGCGCTGCTGCCCCTGCGGCTGGCCCGCTTCGGGGCGCACAGCATCGTGGTCGGGGCCGTCTTCCTGCTCGCGTCGCTGATGAGCATGGCCGTGTCCGGCCCCATTGGGCGCACCGTCGACCGTCGCGGCGCCGGCGCGCCGCTGTGCGTCGGGCTGACGCTGACGGCGATCCTCATGGCCCTGCTGCCGCTCCCGCACAGCGCCGCGCTGCTGGCCATCGTCAGCGTGATCGCGCTCGGCGGCCCGCTGACGGCCTACACCATCCCCGCGCTGACCGTGATCACCGACACGTCTGAGCGGCTCGGGATCCCGCTGGCGGTGGCCACCATGGCGCTCAACCTCGCGTGGGCCTTCGGCGAGGTCATCGGAGCCCCCGCCGCCGCCAACGTGTCGCAGGTCACCACCGACGCCGTTCCCCTGCTCGCCCTCTCGGCGATTATGGTGCTCACCTTGCGACCCGTGATCAGAGCCCGGCTCACCCCCGCTCACCCCCACGACGCCGAGAGCACCGGCGACGCGCGTGAGGAGGCATGGGTGCCGGCAGCCGCCGCGCGGTGAGCGCCACCGGCGTGCTGGAGGCGCTGATGGCGCCGATCGCGCTCGGGCCGGTCACGCTGCGCAACCGCGTCGTCTCGACCTCCCATCAGACGAGCCTGGTCCACGATCACCTCCCCACCGACGACCTGATCGCCTACCACGAGGCCCGCGCTCGCGGCGGGACCGGGACCATCTTCATCGAGGCCACCGCGACCGACCCCACCGGGCTGCTCACCGCGCACACCATCGGGGGCTTCCTCCCCGAGGTGGTGCCCGCCTATCGGCGGCTGGCCGACGCCGTGCACGCGCACGACACCAAGCTCCTGGTCCAGTTCAACCACGGTGGGCGCGAGCAGATCTCCGCCTCGCCGCGCGCCCCCACGGCGGCGCCGTCGGCCATCCCCAGCCTGCGCTTCAAGACCGAGCCGCGTGCGCTCACGCTCAAGGAGATCGACCGGCTGATCGAGGGCTACGCCGTCTCCACCGAGCACGCCGCGCAGGGCGGCCTTGACGGCGTCGAGCTGTCGATCTCGCACGGGTACCTGCCCGCCCAGTTCCTCTCGCGCCAGTCAAACCGGCGGGCCGACGCCTGGAACGGCGATGACCCCGCCGCGCGGCTGCGCTTCTCCACCGAGGTGCTGACCGCGATGCGCGACGCCGTCGGCGAGCGTCCGATGGCGGTCGGGGCACGCCTCTCCGCCGACGAGCTCACCCCCGGAGGGATGACCATCGAGGACTGCATCGAGGCCACCCTGCACCTGCACGAGCGTGGCCTGCTGGACTTCGTCTCCCTGGTCCTCGGCCACTCGGCGTTCCCGTCGGCATCCACGTGGATCGCCCCTCCGCCCCCCACCCCGGCGGCCGCGATCGCCCTGCCCGCGGCCGCCGTGCGCGCCGCGCTGCCGCGCAGCCTCCCCGTGCTGGCCACCACACGCGTCGCGGACCTCGCCGCCGCCAACCGGCTCGTCGCCGACGGCGTCGCCGAGCTTGTCGGCATGACCCGCGCGCTCATCGCCGACCCCGAGCTCGTCGCCAAGACCCTCGCGGACCAGACCGACGAGGTCATCGAGTGCATCGGCTGTAACCAGGCCTGCATCGGCCACTACCACGCCGGGGTCCCGATCGGCTGCGCCGTCAACGCCCGCACGGGCCGGGAGCTGACTCTGGGCGCCACCCATCACCACGCCATCCCCCACGCCACCGGCCACGTGCGGCGCGTGCTCGTCATCGGAGCGGGACCGGCCGGTGCCGCCGCGGCGATCGAGGCCGCCCGCGCCGGGGACGACGTCACCCTGGTCGAGCGCGAATCACAGCTCGGCGGCCAGCTGCGGCTGGCCGGTCTGGCCCCCGCCCACACCGAGCTGTGGGAGCGCTACCTGCGTTCCACCACCGCCCGCCTGCGCGCCGCCGAGGTCACCCTGAAGCTCGACACCGAGGCCGACATCGAGCTCGCCTCCGGCTACGACACCGTCGTGCTGGCCAGCGGTGCGCGACCATACCTTCCCACGGTGCCTGCGACCGACCTTGAGCTCGTCCCGGCCTGGGACGCCATCCGCTCCCCGGAGAGCGTCACCGGGCCCGTCCTCGTCGCCGACTGGGGCGGCGGGTGGGACGGACTGGACGCCGCCGAGCGCCTGGCCGGCGCCGGCCGCGACGTCACCCTGGCCTGCGCCGGCCTCGTCGTCGGCGAAACGCTGCATCAGTACCAGCGCAACCTGTACCTGGGCCGCCTGGACGAGCAGCGGATCGCCATCCTGCACCACCACGAGCTGGCCCTCGACGGCCGGGCGCTCGAGCTGCGCCACGTCTTCTCCGGCGCCCACAAGCCGCTGCCCGACGCGGCCACGCTCGTCCTCGCGCAGGGCCGCGTGCCCGCCGACGATCTGTGGGCGCAACTCGAATCGCACCCCTCGGCCGTGCGCGCCGGCGACGTTCTGGGCCCCCGCACGCTGGAGGAGGCGGTGCTTGAGGGCACCCGGGCCATCCTCGAGCCCGCCGCAGCCACGGCCGCGGCAGAGGAGGGCTGATGGCCAAGCGGATCGGCGGGCACCTCGTCGCCGAGAGCCTGGCCGCGCTGGGCGCCGAGGCCGCGTTCGGCGTCCCCGGGATCCACGCGCTGCCGATCTGGGAGGGGCTGCGCGACAGTTCGATCTCGGTCTACGGGACGCGGACCGAGCTCGCCGCCGGCTTCGCCGCCGACGGATACGCCCGCTCCAGCGGGCGCCCCGCCCCTCTGTTTCTCTCCACCGGGCCGGGCGCGCTGAACTCCCTGACCGCGCTGATGGAGGCCGCCAGCGCGCACGTGCCGGTGGTCGCCGTGTCCAGCCAGATCCCCTCGCACCTGATCGGGCGAGGCCGCGGCTACCTGCACGAGCTGCCCGATCAGCTCGCCTCGTTCGCGCCGATCGTCAAGGACGCGGCGCGCGCGCAGAGCATCGAGTCGATCCCCGGGCTGCTGGCGCGGGCGTGGCGGACCGCACTGACACCGCCCAGCGGCCCGGTCTACCTCGAGATCCCCGCCGACCTCCTCAGCGCGCCCGCGCCGGGGGGACCGGTGACGACGCTCGAAGCGATGGTGGAGCGCCAGTGCGCGCCGCTCGAGCAGGTGCTGGCGGCCGCCACCCGGCTGGCCCACGCCCGGCGCCCGGTCATCTGGGCCGGCGGCGGGGTCCTGCGCTCCGGCGCGACCGGCGAGCTGCGCGAGCTGGCCGAGCTCATCCAGGCGCCGGTGGCCACCACGTACATGGGCAAGGGCGCGATCGCGGCCGACCACCCGCTGGCGGTCGGCTCGGGCTGCGACGAGGCCGCGTTCCAGGAGCTGCTGTCCGCCGCCGACGTGGTGCTGTGCGTCGGCACCGAGCTCGGTGCCGAGACGACCGCCCAATACGGCCTGCGCTTCAGCGGCCAGGTCATCCACCTCGATGCCGCCCCGGAGCGCATCGGGGTCAACTACAACGCCCTGCCGCTGGTCGGCGATGCCAAGCTGACCCTGCTCGCCCTCTCGGCCGAGCTCTCCGCCGAGCACCCCGAGCCGTCGGCGTCCGAGGCGCACGCGCGGGTCACCGCCGTGCGCGAGCGCATCCGCTCAGGGCTTGAGTCCCAGGGCCGCGGGACCGAGCTCAGGCTGCTTGAGACGCTCGAGCAGACGCTCCCGCAGGATGCCGTCACCGTCTGGGACATGACGATCCTCGCCTACTGGGCCGCCCCGCACCTGCGCCTCGCCCCCGACCAGCAGTTCCTGTACCCGATGGGCTCAGGGACGCTCGGCTACGCCTGGCCGGCGGCGATCGGTGCGCGCGTGGCCCACCCGAACCGGCCCGTCCTCGGGGTGATGGGTGACGGGGGCCTGCAATACACCATCGCCGAGCTCGGAACCGCCGCCCAGCATGGGATCGACGCCAAGCTGCTCGTCGTCGACGACGGCGGCTACGGGATCCTGCGCGAGTACCAGCGCGAGCGGTTCGGCCAGACCACGTCGGTCGAGCTGCCCGGCAAGAACCTCGAGGCGATCGCCGAGGCCTACGGCGTGGCGGTGCGCACCGCCACGCCCGAGAACCTCGGCGAGCAGTTGCACTGGGCCCTTGACCAGCCCGGGCCGGCGGTGGTGGTGCTGCGCCAGCTCATCGCGGCGGCCCAGCCGACCTCGTAGCGGCGCGCTCCAGGTCTCGCGGATCGCAGCCGAGCTCCAACGACGAGGCTGCCAGCGACATCGCCACGTACGCCTCCGGGGTGTGCGCGGCGTCGCCGAGCACCATGTGGACGGCCAGCCCGTCGGTGAGCGCGGACAGCCGCAGAGCCACCGCATCGGGGTCGGCGACGCTCCACTCCCCCCTCTCGCACCCGTACCTGACCACGTCGGCGATCGTCCGCCGCCAGCGCTCGTGGAAGCGGCGCTGGGACAGCGCCGTCTCGGGGTGGTGGCGCGAGTAGACCCACAGGTCCATCCACAGCGGCCAGTCGCTGGTGCTCGAACGCACGAACAGGCAGGCGATCCGCTCGGCGCCGCTCGAAAGCTCCTCCAACTCGGCCAGCAGCGGCTCATAGAACGCGTCGTCGGCCTCAGCGATCGCCTGGGCGAAGAGCTGATCCTTGGAACCGAAGTAGTAGACGACGCTGGTGGCGCTGATTCCGGCGCGCTTGGCCACGTCGGCGAGCCGCACGTCCCAGAGCCCCCGCTCGCCGATGAGCGCCACGGTCGTGGCCAGGATCTGCGGGCGCCTCACATCATCTAGACGCCTGCGGGGTCGCTGGTGTACGTTTCCACTTGAAACGGCCATTTCAAATCATTGTTTCAGATGTCGGTTCCGTCAGCCGCCCCGCCCATGAGCTCCCGCCCCATCGATGTCCTCTTCGACCCCGCGTCGGTCGCGGTCGTCGGCGCGTCCGAGGACACCCGCAAGTGGGGCAACTGGCTGGCCCAGGGTGCCCTGCGCGGTGAGGGCCACCGGCCGGCCTACCTCGTCAACCACCGCGCCGGCACCGTCCTCGGCCGCCGGGCCTACCGCTCGCTTCAGGAGCTGCCCGAGGCGCCCGAGCTCGTCGTCATCGCCGTGCCCAGCGCCGCGATCGCGCCCACCGTCGACGCCGCCCTCGACGCCGGAGCGCGCGCGCTCGTCGTCATCAGCGCCGGAGTGGGCGGCCCCACCCGCGCGGCGCACGACGCGGCCCTGGCCCGTCGCGTCCGCGACGCCGGGGCGGTGCTCCTGGGGCCCAACTGCCTCGGCGTCCTGGACTCCGCGCGGCGGCTCGAGCTCGTGCCCAATCCGCTGCCCGCGGGCGCCATCGGCCTCATCTCCCAGAGCGGCAACCTGGCGCTGGAGCTGGGGCTGATGGCCGCTCCCGAGGGACTGGGCTTCTCCCGCTTTGCCTCGCTGGGCAACCAGGCCGACCTCAGCGCCACCGACCTCATCAACGCCTTCGGCGCCCACGAGGCCACCGAGGTCATCGCCGTCTACGTCGAGGACTTCCGCGACGGCCGCGCCTTCGCCCGGGCCGCGGCGGCCGCCGTCGGCTCCGGGACGCCGGTCATCGCGCTGGCCATCGACGGTGCCGGCGCCGGCGCCCGCGCGGTTCAGTCACACACCGGCGCGCTGGCCTCGGATGGCGCCGCGATCGATGCCGCGTTCGCTGCCTCCGGCGTGCTGCGCGTGCGCACCCCGCGCGAGCTCGTCGACGCCGCCCAGGCCCTGCTGCGCGCTCCCGCCTCCCGCGGGCGGCGAGTGGCCGTGCTCGGCGACGGCGGCGGCCACGTCAGCATCGCCTCCGCGGTGACCACGCGAGCCGGCCTCGAGGTGCCCGAACTGCCCGACGCGGCCGCCGCATCGCTGCGCGACGCCCTGCCGGCGGCGGCCGGGGTCTCCAACCCGATCGACCTGGCCGGCGCCGCCGAGCAGGACGTCCACGTCTTTGACCGGATCGCGCTGGCTCTGCTGGGCGGCGGCGAGGTCGACGCCCTGCTGATCACCGGCTACTTCGGCGGCTACGCGGAGTACGGCCCCGAGACGGCCGCTCAGGAGCTGTCCACCGCCGAGCTGCTGGGCGCCGCCGTGGCGGCCACCGGCCGTCCCACCATCGCACAGACGATGTACCCCCACGGGCCCGCGGCCCAGGCGCTGCGGCGTTCGGGTGTCCCCGTCTATGAGTCCGTCGAGCAGGCCGCCGGCGCGCTGACCCTGCTGGCCGCGCGCGGCGCGTGGGTGCCGCAGCGATCCCGGACCTCCCGAGCCCGAACCGCCCGCGCCCGAACCGCCCCGCCCGACCCCGCGCCCGAGCGCCCCGCGCGCCCGGGCGACGGCTACCTCGCGGCGCGCGCCCTGCTCGCCGCCGCCGGCATCCGCTTTGTCGCCCATCACGAGGTCACCGACGCCGACGAGGCCGTCGCCGCCGCGCTGCAGATCGGCTACCCGGTCGTGCTCAAGGCGCTGGGCCAGACCCACAAGTCAGACGCCGGCGGGGTCGTGCTCAACATCTCCGGCGATGGCCAGCTGCGTGCCGCCTACGCCGAGATCGCGCACGCCCTGGCGCCCGAGCGCTGCACCGTCGAGCGGATGGCGCCGCTCACCGAGGGCATCGAGCTGCTCATCGGCGCGCGCTGGGACCCGCGCTTCGGGCCGGTGGCGCTGGCCGGCAGCGGCGGCGTCTATGCCGAGGTCCTGCGCGACACCGCCGTGCGCCTGGCCCCGGTGACCGAGGCCGAGGCCGAGGCGATGCTGCGCGCGCTGCGTATCGCGCCGCTGCTCACCGGCGCCCGCGGCCGGCCGCCCCTGGCGATCGGCGCGGCCGCCACCGCGCTGGCCGCGCTGTCGCGCGTCGCCGCCACCCACCCGGAGCTGGCCGAGCTCGAGATCAACCCCCTGCTGGTCACGCGCACCGAGGCGATCGCCCTCGACGCGCGCTTCATCCGGGCACTCAGCCCGTCACACGAAACCCCGTCACAGGAGCGAGAGAGTGCAGTTCACCTACACCCCTGAGCAGCACGAGCTGCGCGACCGCGCCCAGCGGCTGACCGAGGCCATGATCGGATTCGAGGAGCCCTGCGAGCAAGATCGCGGGCTGCCCGACGCGTCGCTGGCCGAGATCCGCCGGCTCACCCTGGAGCACGAGCTCAACGCCATCAACATGCCCACCGAGTGGGGCGGCCAGGGGCTGTCCGTGCTCGAGCAGGTGATCGTGCAGGAGCGGCTGGGCCAGCTCACCAACGCGTTGTGGGATGCCGTGTGGCGCCCGGCCAACGCCCTGCGGCACTGCACGCCGGCGCAGCGCGAGCGCTACCTCATCCCCGCCATCAACGGCGACCGCCGCGACTGCTTCGCCGTCACCGAGGAAAAGGCGGGCTCTGATCCCTCGCTCATCGAGACCGTGGCCAGGCGCGACGGCGACGGCTTTCGCCTCACCGGGGAGAAGTGGTTCGTGACCGTCGGCGACGTCGCCGACTTCCTCATCGTGCAGGCGCTGGTGGGCGACGAGCGTGCCCCCACGCTCTTCCTGGTGGACAAGGACGCGCCCGGCGTCTCGGTCAAGCGCACGCCCGCCTACATGCACACGTTCGTCTTCGAGCACCCGGAGTTCATCTTCGACGAGGTCGCGCTCGGCCCCGAGCAGGTACTGGGCGAGATCGGCGGCGGCTATGACCTCACCCGCGGGTGGTTCGTGGAGGAGCGGCTGATGATCGCTGCGCGGGCGACGGGCGCCGCCGAACGCGCCCTCACCCTGGCCTCGGAGTTCGCCAACTCGCGCATCCAGTCCGGCGGGCCGATCGCCTCCCATCAGCTCATCGGCGCGATGATCGCCGACAGCGTCTGTGACATCGCGCTCTGCCGCACGCTGACCCATCAGGTCGCCTGGGAGGCCGACGCCGGCCTGTCGCCCAAGCTGCTGCACGCCAAGGCGGCGATGGTCAAGCTCACCGCCTCTGAGGCGGCCGGCCGGGTCATCGACCGCGCGCTGCAGATCTTCGGCGGCCGTGGCTACATGCGCGAGAACCCGGTTGAGCGCCTATACCGCGACATCCGCGTGGATCGCATCTGGGAGGGCACGTCGGAGATCCAGCGGATGATCATCGCCAACGAGGTGGCCAAGCGCGGCCTGGAGCAGCTCGTCACCTACCGCGTGACCGAGCCCGCCGTCCATGCTTGACCTCAGCGACGAGCAGCGCGAGATCCAGCGGGTCTGCCGGGAGTTCGCCCTCCGGGAGATCCGCCCCATCTCGCTCGCCGTCGACGAGGCCGACACCGAGCTCCCCCGCGAGGTGTGGGTCAGGGCCTCGCGGCTGGGGCTGACCTCGTTCATGCTGCCCGAGGCGTACGGCGGCGCCGGCATGACCGACTGCCTGACCGGGTGCCTCGTGCAGGAGGAGCTCTCGCACGGCTGTAGCGGGATCGGGAACCTCATCACCTCCAACGGCTTCTTCGCCGAGCCGATCCTCGCGCTCGGCACCGACGCGCAGAAGCAGAGATGGCTCTCGCCGCTGGCAGGCGAGGACCCGCCGTTCACCGCGCTGGCCATCACCGAGCCCCAGAGCGGCTCAGACGCGGCGTCGATCCGGACCCGCGCTCGCCGCGTCGACGGCGGCTACGTGCTCGCCGGCCAGAAGGCGTGGATCTCCAACGGCGGGGTGTCGCGCTTCTACGTCGTCTTCGCCACCGTGGAGCCGGGCAGCGGCCACCGGGGGATCACCGCGTTCCTTGTCCAGGACGACGACGAGGGCCTGCGCTGCGGCCCGCCGCTGCGCAAGATGGGCCAGCGGGCCATCCCCAACTGCGAGCTGTTCCTCGACGACGTGTTCGTCCCCGACGATCGCCGCGTCGGCGAGGAGGGCACGGGCTTCACCGGGCTCATGCACACCTTCGACCGCTCGCGGGTGACGCTGGCGGCCTCCGCCACCGGCCTGGCCCGGGCCGCGCTGGAATACGCCACCGCCTACGCCAAGGAGCGCGAGCAGTTCGGCAAGCCGATCGGCCAGCATCAGGCCGTCGCCTTCCGCCTGGCCGACATGGCGCTGCGGGTCGACGCCAGCCGCCTGCTCACCTGGCGCGCCGCGCAGATGGTCGATCGGGGCGAGCGCGCCACCACCGAGGCGGCGATGGCCAAGCTGCACGCCTCCGAGACGGCCATGTGGTGCACCTGGGCGGCTGTGCAGACGCTCGGCGGCTGGGGCTACAGCCGGGAGTACCCCGTGGAGAAATGGATGCGCGACGCCAAGCTCGAGGAGATCGAGGAGGGCACCTCGGACATCCAGCGGCTCGTCATCTCGCGGGCGCTGCTGCGCTGAGCGGGGCGGCGGCGCGGCGGGGACGCCGGGAGGCTGACCGGAGCGGCGAGGGCGACCGCCGCCCCGTCAGGCGTCAGCTGGTCACCGCGTCGCGGCGTCAGCCTGCGTGGCCAGCGTGGTCAGCGCCGTGAAGAACGCCGGTGACTGGCCGCGGAACAGGCCCATGGCGGTGAGGAACTTCACCACCCCCATCGCGATGCCCTTGGTCTCGGTGGGGCGCACGATCGACACCGCCGGGAACCTGCGCCCCAGCCAGCTTGTCGTCGGCTCGGGCATGATCAGGTTGGTCTGGAAGTCCTCGCCTGCGAACGGCCGCTTGTTGAGGTCGGGGAACACCAGCCCGTTGATCGGGTCGCGCAGCGCCGGGGCGTTGCCGGCCTTGTCTGACCACGTCTGGAAGTGCATCGCCTCGGTCGGGCCGATGCTGAGCACGACTCGGAGCACGTCCGCGTCCCGCACACGCTGGGCGAGCGCCGGGTACAGGCTGGTGCCGCCCTGCTCGATCGTGGCGAAGTGGAAGCCCGCGGTGTTGGCGATCGCCTGCAGGTGCTTCTTGTTCTTGAGGTCGGCGTCGTTGCGCGGGATGGCCGGCCAGCGGCCCTTGGCCAGGGCGGGCACCGCCTGCGCGAAGCTGTCGCCGTTGTCGGGGTTCTTGGTCCGCGAGCGGTACCGCGTCCACCACGACGTGTCGACGGTGAGCTCCATCAGGTTGGTGATGCGCTTGAGGTTGGCCGCTCCCTTGGCGGTGCTGCCGGGCAGCGTGCGGAACTGATCGAGGTTGACCGGCTGGGCCCCGCGCGATTGCAGGTAGGCGTTGATGAAGGTGAAGTGGGTGAACTCGTCCTCGGTGTTGTCATGGACGTACTGCGCCATGTCCGCGTCGAGGACGCTCAAGGCGTCGGTGAAGGCCTTGTTCCCGGTGCCGTGAGGCACTTCGTGGTCCTGGATCCCGCACAGCTCGTTGTACTGCTGCCACAGGTCGGTCTCGAGGATCTCGGCCGCCGACAGGAAGCGCAGGATGGCGGCGTCGCCGGCCGACAGGTCGCCGGCGCCGAAGGCCGCGGGAGCGGCGGACAGCGAGCCGACGCCGAGCACGGTGAGCCCGGCTCCGGCGATGAACCGCCGGCGGTTGGTCACGCGCGAGGCGCGCTCGGGATGGGAGGACTGCGGGGGTGGGATCGTCACGTCAACTCCGATCTGAAACTTGATCGCCGGACCGCGAGCCGCCGGGACGGCGGCTGCGCGCAGGGGTCAGCAACACGCGCGTCAGCGGTTGCGCTCGCCCGCGCAATCCCCGCCTCGTGCCGGCACATCGCCGGCGCGCGGCCTTCGGCCTCGTGTCAGGTGACCCTTACTCGCTTAAGACGCTCTGGGCCCGGCTGCCTTCCCGGGCTCGGGCAAATCCGGATCGTCGGCGACGTCGCGCGCCACCAGCGCCGCGTAGGCGCCACCGCGCTCCATCAGCTGCTCGTGGGTCCCGCGCTCGACGATGTGACCGGCGTCGAGGACCACGATCTGGTCAGCGTCACGCACCGTGGACAGCCGGTGGGCGATGGTGATCGTCGTGCGCCCCTCCGACAGCCGCTCGAGCTCGGCCTGGACCGCGTACTCGGTCCGCGTGTCCAGCGAGCTCGTCGCCTCGTCGAGGACGAGCACCGGCGGGTTGCGCAGCACGGTGCGGGCGATCGCCATCCGCTGCTTCTCGCCGCCGGAGAATCGGTAGCCGCGCTCGCCGACGATGGTGTCGTAGCCGTCGGGCAGTGAGGCCACCAGGTCGTGGATCCGGGCGGTGCGGGCCGCGTCCTCGACCTCCTCGTCGGTGGCGTCGGGGCGGGCGAAGCGCAGGTTCTCGCGCACGCTGGCGTGGAAGAGATACGTCTCCTGGGAGACGACGCCGACGGTCGCGGCCAGCGAGGCCAGCGACACCTCGCGGATGTCGACGCCGTCGATCGTCACCCGGCCCTCCTGGGGCTCGTACAGCCGCGCCGCCAGGTAGCCGAGCGTCGTCTTGCCCGCGCCGGTCTCGCCGACGATCGCGGTGCGGGTGCCGGCGGGCACCACGAGGTCGATGTGGCGCAGGGTCCATTCCTCCGAGTTCGTCCCGGGGACGTCGTAGCGGAACGACACGTCCTCGAAGCGGACCTCGCCGAGCACCTCGTCGGGGCGTAGCGTCACCGGATCTGAGGCCTCGACGATGTCGATCGGCAGGTCCAGGTACTCGAAGATGCGGTCAAACAGCGCCATCGAGGACTCGAGGTCGGCCTGGGTGCCGAGCAGGGAGTTGATCGGGAACAGCAGCCGCGTCTGCAGTGTGGTGAACGCCACCACCGTCCCGATGGTGATCGAACTGCCGACGAACGCCTGTCCCGCCAGCCAGTAGACGATGGCCGGCTGGACGGCGAAGATGAACTGGATCGTCGCCATCATCCAGCGGCCGGTCATCCGGCTGCGGACCTCGAGGTTGGCGATGCCCCTTTGACTCCCCGGTGAAGCGCTCGGCGAGGTCCTGCCCGCGCCCCATCGTCTTGCCGAGCATGATCCCGGATACCGACAGCGACTCGGCCACGAGCGCCGACAGGTCGGCCAGGCGCTTCTGCTGCTCGGTGGTGATCCGGCGGCGGATCTTGCCGACACGACGCGTCCCCCACACGCTGGGCGGGACGAAGATCAGCGAGAGCAGCGCCAGATGCCAGTTCAGGATGCACATGGCCACCAGCGCTGCCAGCACCGTGGTCACATTGGAGGCGATCGTCGTTGCGGTGGTGGTGACGACGCTGTCCAGGCCGCCGATGTCGTTGGCGATCCGGGACTGGATCTCGCCGGTGCGGGTGCGGGTGAAGAAGGCCAGGGACATCCGCTGCAGGTGCCGGTAGACGGCCGCGCGGAGGTCGTGCATCACCTGCTGGCCGACCATGTTGGAGAGGTAGGTCTGCCAGACCGACGTGGCGTTGGTGAAGATCGCGACAGCGATCATCCCGAGCACCGTCGCGGTCAACACCGCGTCGTTGTGCTTGGCGAGCCCCGTGTCGAACGCCGCCTTGAGCAGGAACGGGTTGAGCATGCTCACCCCGGCAGCGACGATGATCATCACCAGCACCACTGTCAGCCGCACGCGGTAGGGCTTGAACAGCGCGAGGATCCGCGACCGGTCGCGCTCGCGCGTGGGGTCCATCAGCGCCGGCGGCTTCTTGCCCGACCCGCGCGTGGACCGCATGAAACCGCTGCCACCGGCACCGTGCGACGCTGCGAAACCTCGATTTCCGGAACTCATGTCTCCCCTCATCCTACGCAGGCGTCACCTCCCCCGGCGCGGCTTGGACTACTGTGTCTGGCCATGAATGACGACTGGCGCGTACGCATCGACGTCCAGGACGACGGGCTGGCCCGGCGCCTGACCGAGCAGCTCGATGCCGACGAGCTCGAGCACGACCTGCGAGCAGTCCTTCCACGACCGCGTGGTCGTCTCGGTCGAAGGCCCGCTGGTCTTCTGTTACACCGGCTCGCGCGACCAGGCGCAGGGCGTCGCCGACCTCGTGGGCCAGCTCGCGAAGCAGCATGAGATGACCGTCGAGGTGCAGATCGCGCAGTGGCATCCGGTCTCCGAGGAGTGGGAGAGCCCCGACGAGCCGCTGCCGGCCACCGCGGCCGACACCGAGGCCGAGCATGAGGAGCGCGTCGAGGACGAGCGCGAGGAATCCACCGAGCAGGGTTACCCGGACTTCGAGGTCCGGGTCCAATGCCGCTCGCGCCACGACGCCTCGGAGCTGTCTCACCGGCTCGACCGCGAGAACGTCCCCCACGTGCACCGCTCGCACTACCTGCTGGTCGGCGCGACCGACGAGGACAGCGCCCAGGCCCTGGCCGAGCGCCTGCGCGGCGAGGCCCCGGCGGGCAGCGAAGTGGTCGTGGAGCAGAACCGGCGGGTCGTCTACGAGCACCGCCCGTTCAACCCCTTCACCCTGCTCGGCGGCCTCGGAGGCTGACAAAACCGCCGCAAAACCGGCGCGCCCTCGCTGACAGAGGCCGACCAAAGTTTGGCGTTTTGCGGGTAAAGCTTGATACTGCCGACCTTGCGCGAGGAAGCCAACAGCCCTGAGCTCCAGACCCGCCCGGCGCCGACCCCGGCGCCGTCGTCGCCTGCGCGCGAGCGCGAATACGATCCGCGCACGGGCACCAGCGCGTTTCCGCCGATCGCCGAGTACGCGTTCCTCTCCGACTGCGAGACGGTGGCGCTGCTGGCGCCGTCGGGGGCGATCGAGTGGATGTGCCTGCCCCGGGTCGACTCGCCGAGCATCTTCGGCGCCATGCTCGACCGCGACGCCGGCCTGTTTCGCCTCGGCCCCGACGGCACGACGGTCCCGGCGGCCCGCCGCTACCTCCCCGGCACGATGGTGGTCGAGACGAGCTGGGGCTCGGGGTCGGGCTGGATCATCGTCCGCGACGTGCTGCTGATCGGGCGCTGGCATCACGAGCACGACCGCTCCCACACCCACCGCCGCGCCCCCACCGACTATGACGCCGACCACGTCCTGCTCCGGACGGTCCGCTGCGTCAACGGCGAGGTGCAGCTCCTGCTCGACTGCGAGCCCAAGTTCGACTACGGCCGCGACCCGGCCAACTGGGAGTACTCGGGCGATGGCTACAACGAGGGCCTCGCGCGCAGCAAGGACGGCAGCGTGGAGCTGAAGCTCACCACCGACCTGCGCCTGGGCTTCGAGGGCAGCCGGGCGACGGCGCGCCACCTCATGAAGGAGGGCGAGAGCGTCTACGCCGCGCTGTCGTGGTCAGAGCACGCACCGCCGCAGAACATCGAGGAGGCCTCCGAGCGGCTGGTGTGGACCGCCCATCATTGGCAGCACTGGCTGGACCGCGGCGACTTCCCCGACCACCCGTGGCGTACGTTCCTGCAGCGCTCGGCGCTCACGCTCAAGGGCCTGACCTACGCGCCCAGCGGCGCCCTGCTGGCGGCCGCCACCACCTCCCTGCCCGAGACCCCGCAGGGTGAGCGCAACTGGGACTACCGCTACAGCTGGATCCGCGACTCGACGTTCATGCTGTGGGCGCTGCTGTCCCTGGGCTTCGAATGGGAGGCCAACGACTTCTTCTACTTCATCGCCGACGTCGCCGCCGGCGAGGAGAACCTCCAGGTGATGTACGGACTCGACGGCGAGCGCCAGCTGGACGAGTACATCCTGGACCACCTCGAGGGCTACGAGCGCGCGCGCCCGGTGAGGGTGGGCAACGCCGCCTATGAGCAGAAGCAGCACGACGTCTGGGGCGCGTTGCTGGACTCGGTGTACCTGCACACCCGCAGCCGCGACTCCCTCGATGACCGCGTGTGGCGGATCCTCCAGCGCCAGGTCGAGCAGGCCATCGAGAACTGGCGCGAGCCCGACCGCGGCATCTGGGAGGTCCGCGGCGAGCCCAAGCACTTCACGTCGTCCAAGGTGTTCTGCTGGGTGGCCTGTGACCGCGGCGCCCGGCTGGCCGAGCTGCGCGAGGACTTCACCCGTGCCCGGCGCTGGCGCGAGGCGGCCGACGAGATCAAGGCCGACGTGCTGGCCAACGGGCTGGACGAGCGCGGCGTGTTCGTGCAGCACTACGAGACCGAGGCGCTCGACGCCGCGCTGCTGCTGCTGCCGCTGATGCGCTTCCTGCCGCCCGACGACGAGCGGATCCGCGCCACCGTGTTCGCCATCGCCGACGAGCTCACCGAGGGTGGCCTGGTCCTGCGCTACAAGACCGAGGAGACCGACGACGGCCTGGAGGGCAAGGAGGGAACGTTCCTCATCTGCTCGTTCTGGCTGGTGTCGGCGCTGTGCGAGATCGGCGAGCTTGACCGCGCGCGGTCCCTGTGCGAGCGGCTGCTGGGCTACGCCAGCCCGCTCGGCCTCTACGCCGAGGAGATCGACCCGCAGACCGGCCGTCACCTGGGGAACTTCCCCCAGGCGTTCACGCACCTGGCGCTCATCAACGCCGTCATGCACGTGATCCGCGCCGACGAGGAGGTCGTCGCGGCGCAGTCGCCGTGGTCTGGGTGGGGCTAGGGTCGTCGCGGCCCGAGGGTCACGGGCAGCGTCTTGAGCTGGTTGATGAAGCCTGACTCGACGAACGTGTGGGGTCCGGCGACCTCCATCGCCGGGTAGCGCGCCAGCGTCTCCTTAAGCATGATCCGCAGCTCCAGTCGGGCCAGCGCCGTGCCGAGGCAGAAGTGCCGGCCGCCGGCGCCGAACGCCTGGTGCTCGGGGTTGCGGCGCACATCGAAGCGATCGGGGTCCTCGTAGCGCGAGATGTCGCGGTTGGAGGAGACGTACCACATGACCACCTTGTCGCCCTCGCGAATCTGCTGCCCGGCGATCTCGGCGTCGCAGGTGGCGGTCCGGCGGAAATGGGCGAAGGCGGGGAACATGCGCAGCGACTCCTCGACCGCGCTGGGGATCAGCGACGGGTCGTCAAGCAGGACCTGGCGCTCCTCGGGGTGCTCCATCAGCGCCTTCATGCCGCTGCAGTAGGTGGCCTTGGTGCTGTCGTTGCCCGCGGCCATGAGCAGGAAGAAGCCCATCACGATCTCGTGCTCCTCCAGCTTTTGCCCATCGATCTCAGCATGGACGAGGACCGAGGTGAGGTCGTCCGTGGGCGTCTCGCGCCGGGCGGCGATGAGCTCCGTGCACCGACGGAAGATCTCCGGGATCTCGTTGGCCATGATGCTCTGCATCCCCTCGGGGGCGAGATCCGGATCGCCGGCCGCCAGCGACACGTTCAGGAGCTTGGCCCAGATGGCGTCGTCGGACTCGGGGACGCCCATGAAGCTCCCGATCACGCGCGAGACGATCGGCTGGGCGACGTCGGCCACGAGATCGCAGCGGTCGCGTCCGTCGAGGCGATCGAGCACGCGCAGCGTGATCTCGCGGATGGCATCCTCGTGGGCGGCGATGCGCTTCGGCGTGAAGCCCGCCTGGAACAGCATCTTGAGCCGGTCGTGCTTGGGCGGGTCCATGCCGATGAACATCGCCCGCATCAGCTCGAGCGGGAACCCGTCGGTGATCGCGGTGACGCCGCCGACCTCGGAGGAGTACGTCTTCCAATCGCGGCTGACGGCGTGGATGTCGTCGGGCCGGGTGATCGACCAGTAGCCGGGCTCGTTCGGGTACTCGCCGATGCGCGAGGTCCAGTGGACGGGGCATTCGTTGCGTAGCCGGGCGAACAGCGGGTGCGGTGGACCGTCGATCCAGAGATCGCGCTCGGTCACCAGCACCTGGTCGAGGTCGCCTTCGAGTGCCTGGTCGAGGTCACGACGAGTTGTTGTCACCTGCTCCTCCTGACGGGCCGATGGACCTCGGTCATCCTACTGGCTGGCTAGCCAGCTTGGACGTCTTCAACGGATGACAAAGGAGGCGCTTCCGACGGCTTTGCCGTAGTGAGCCTTGCGCTGCGGCCCGTAGCCCGGCCACACGTACCAGCGATACCGGCCCGGAGCGAGCTTGTGCCGCCGGCCGCGGTACTTCCACGTGCGCGACAGCCTCAGGCTGGCGTGTGCGGGCCACGCGCTGAGGATCTTCGACCCCCGGAAGAGCTGCACGTTGTAGTAGCTGGCCTTGGGGATCGCCGTCCAGCGCAGGGTCGGCGGCGCGCTGAGGCGGGCGCCGGGCGCCGGGGCGAGCAGCCGCACGCCCGGGGTGACCTCGACCGTCTGCTGCGTGACGTTGCCGGCCTGGTCGCCCGCGGTGATCGTGTACGTGTAGGCGATCCCGTTGTGCACGCGGCGATCCTGGTAGGACGCGCCGCCGCCGACCGTGTCGAGCACGCTGCTCGCCGCATCGGAGAGGCCGGGCCGGCGGGCGACCTGGACCCAGGCGAGCGGCGCCGGGCCGGAGCTCGCGTGCCAGCCCAGGCCGGCCAGGCGGTCGCCCGGCTCCGACGTGACGGCGAGGCTGGGCGGGGTCGCGTCATAGCGGAAGGGGAAGCTCGCGGCGGCGGTCTTGCCGGCGTTGTCGGTGCAGCTGCCGGCGAGCGCGGTGGAGGTGATGGCGGGGCCGGCGTAGCTCTGGGCCGGCGTGCAGGCGGCGATGCCCGAGAAGGCGGTGCCCGCCAGGGTGACCGTGACGGGGTGGTTGTACCAGCCGTTGGCGTCTGGGGGGCGGTCCGGGGTCGCAGTGGCCGTCGGGCTGGAGATCTCGACGTGGAGCGGGACTGAGTGGACGCAGGATGCCCGCCCAGGTCGCCGTGCAGTTCAGCGGCACCGATTGGTGTCAGCGTCGAACACGTACTCGATCTGCAGCGCGCACCCGGACGTTGCTCGACGGCGCGGGCGTCACGCTGCCAGACCAGACTGTCACCGGGCCCGCGTACCAGCTGTCCGGCAGTCGGCTGCGCCTGCCCCGCATACGGAGCACTGCGGCAGTGACCGCACTTGACTGCGCGGCGCCACGCTCGCGGCCACGGCGGCGACCGCCGCGACCGCGGCCAACACCGCGAGGACCCGGCGCACGCTCATGCCGCCGACCCCGCGATCTCCCGGTGCAACCGGTTCGCCACCCGCAGCAACACCAGGCTGGCCGCGACCAGCACGAGCAGGAGCAGCGCACCGAGGGCCAGCGCGATGCCGCTGTTGTGGCGGGGCGCGGGTCGCGCGGTGGCGTGGCTCGCCACCACGGGTGGGGCCACGAGGGCCACGGGGCTCAAGTGACGAGCGGGCGCCGGGTGGTGGCGCGCGTGCGCCCGGTGCCGGGGCCGATGCCGCGCCGGTGCCGCGGAGCGCGGGCGCGCCCGAGCACGGCTGTGCGTCACCGTGACCGGCTGCGGCGCTGCAGCGGTCACGGTGGGCCGCTCGGATGTCGCAGTCGGCACCCGGCCGATCGTCCGGGCGGATGTATGCGTGGCCGGCGGCGAACTGTGCGGCTGCGCCGAAGGAGCAGGATCGGGCGACGGCGCGGGTGCCTTGGTGGTGACCGGCGGCGGCTGCGGGCTGGGCCCAGCGGCCTGGGCCGCCGCCAGCGGCAGCACGGCTGATAGTGCGACTACCGTCGCGGTCAGGCTAATCCTGGACCATCGCGCCATGGCTCATGGCAACGGACGATGCTGAGCGTGAACGTCGCGCGTTCCCCTCCGCACGTGTTGCTCTCCCCTCTTGGAATCAACGGGGGTGCCTCCGTCGATCTTGCGCGGCGCCTTTCATGAACGCCACGCCCGTGGATCATCGCACCCGGCGCCAGCGCCCGCAACCGAGTACGGCTGCCGCCAGTACCAGCACCAACGCGAGCTCCAGGGTGGGCTGGGCCGTGGAGCTCCGGGCCAACGCGTTCGGGCCCACCCCGGCGGTCGCGGGCCGCGAGGCGCGCGCCGCGCGCCGATGACGGCCGATGCGGCGCGCCGAGTGCGCGACCCGCTGCGTGCCCACGGTCTGCACCGTCTGGGCGGCGGCGACGGAGACGAGCACTGCCCCGTTGCCGTCCTCGGCCGCTTGCGAGACCGCGGTCACCCGATCGGCGTTGAGCACCGGCGCTGCCGTGTCGCGCAACGTGACACCGAGCCTGGCGCCCAGGACCCTGACGGCCGCGCCCCCGCTGTCACGGGTGCGGGCGCCCGTCGACGGCGGCGGTGCGGCCGGCGCCTGCGCGGGGACGGGCGCGGCCGGGGCCGGCACCTCGGGCGGTGGGGCAACGGCGACGACCGTCGAGTCGGTCCCGGTCGCCGTCTGGTTCTCGACGGCGTCATAGCACCAGGCCAGGCACCCGACCTGCACCTGCCAGATGACGGTCGAGACCGTGTTGACGGGCCCCGTCCCGGAGTTGTTGACCGACTGCACGGTCGTGTTGGACTGCTGGGCCTGCTGGGTCTGCCGGGTGCCCGAGCAGTAGAAGATGCAGCCCACCTGAAGCTGCGCGATGCCCTGCCCCGTCTGATTGACCGCCGCCGGCCCGGGTGCGCCGCCGGTCGGGGCGCCCGCCGGCGTCGTCGACGACCTGGACCGTGCCGTTGGTCTGGCCGGCCATCTGCGACTGGTCTCCGTCGCCGTTCTGCGACTGCGCTGCCGCCTGCTGGGTGACGCTCTGCTCGCTCCCCGGCGTGGCGGTCGCGGTCGGCGGGGATGGCGCCTGGAGGTCACCCAGGAGCTGCTCGATCTGCGCCAGGCTGAGGCCTGAGGTGTCGAGTGTCGTCGTGCCGTAGCAGTGCCGAAGGCAGCCCACCTGGACCTGGGTCACGCCAGGTGGCGGCGGGCTCGCCGTGGGCGCCGGCGGGGACGAGGCGTGGGTGGTCCGGGGTGGTGGCAGCCCGAGCGGAGTGCCGCCGTTGTTGGGCACGGGCGGGCCGACCGCCTGCACGGTCGTGTTGTCCTGTGATGCCCGCTGGACCTGCTTGCCCCCGTCGCAATGCGAGACGCACGTCGAGACCTGGACTTGAGTGATTGTCTGCGTGGTCGTGTTGGATGCGGCGGGTGCGGGTGCGGGTGCCGGCGCCGGTGGGGTTGTCGGCGCGGGTGGGGTTGTCGGCACGGGTGGGGGTGTCGGCGCAGGTGGGGTTGCCGGCGCCGGTACGGGTGTCGCCGTTGGCGCGGGGGTGGGCGGCGAGCCCGGATCGACGCCCGGGGCAGGATTTGACGGTGGTATCGGGGCTGATACCGGTGGTATCGGGGCCGCCGGAGGCGTGGGTGGCGCCGGGACGGGCACCGTCGGAGGCGTGGGTGGCGCCGGGACGGGCACCGCCGGGGGCGTGGGCGGCGTCGGAACCGCCACCTGAGCCGGAGGCGTGGGCGGCGCCGGGACCGGCGTCGACACCGGCAGCTGAGCCGGCGCCGTCAACCCGATCAGGCTCGCGCCGCCACTCCCCGGCGATCGCGGCCCCGCGGCTCGCGCCCCGGCCGTCCCGGCCAGCAGCGTGGCGGCGATGGTGAGAACTGCGAGTCGTTTTCCGAGGTTGAGGAGGTCCATCCACAGTTACTTCAGGTGCCGGAACGCCCCGGCCGCGGTCAGCCGGGGGTTCCGAAGCATCAAGGGGGTCCGGCCGGATCAGGCTCGGCCGGCCGGACCGCCCCCACAAGGCGTCAGGCGGTCTGGCCCTGGCCTCCGTTCTGCGTGGTTCCGGCGTCGTTGCCGGCGCCGCTCATCGCGCCCTGCAGGGCGTTCTGCGCGGCGCTGTTGGAGCCACCCAGCACATCGCCGCCCGCGGTGTTGACCGGGGCGTTCGAGTTGACCAGGTTCTGCCAGGCGTTCGCGCACGATGCCGCAATCTGGGCGGTGAGCGAACCCTGCTGGTTGAACTGGGCCTGACCCGTCGCCGCCACAGCCGATGGCGCACGCGGACCCGGCCGACTGACCCTGGTTGTTGTTCTGGGTCGTGCCGGCGTTGTTGTTCGCGCTGCTCATCGCGCCGTTGGTGGCGTTCTGAGAGGCGCTGTTGGCGCCGCCCAAGATGTCGCCACCGGCGACGTTCACCGGAACGTTGGCGTTCACCGCGTTCTGGTTGGCGTTGGCGCCCGACAGTGCCGCCTGCAGCGTCGCCGCGTACTGGCCCGACTGCTGCGCCTGCCCGGAGCCGCCGCAACCGATGTAGCAGCTCGATCCGGCGGACTGGTTCTGGTTGTTGTTCTGAGTCGTGCCGGCGTTGTTGCCCGCACTGCTCATCGCGCCGTTGGTGGCGTTCTGAGAGGCGCTGTTCGCGCCGCCCGACACATCGCCACCCGCGACGTTGACCGGAACGTTGGCGTTCACGGCGTTCTGCCCGGCGTTGGCGTTGGAGTCAGCCAGCTGGCCCGTCAACGAGCCCTGCTGATTGTCCTGCGCCTGGCCGGAGCCGCCGCAGCCGATGCCGCACGCGGACGCGGCCGACTGGCCTTGGTTGTTGTTCTGGGTCGTGCCGGCGTTGTTGTTCGCACTGCTCGCGGCGCCGTTGGTGGTGTTCTGAGAGGCGCTGTTCGCGCCACCCGACACATCGCCACCGGCGACGTTCACCGGAACGTTGGCGTTGACCGCACCCTGATTGGCATCAGCACCGGACTTCGCCGCCTGGAGCGTCGCCGAGCCCTGAGTCGAGCCCTGCGCCTGACCCGAGCCGCCGCAACCGACGCTGCAGCTCGACCCGGCGGACTGGTTCTGGTTGCTGTTCTGAGTCGTGCCGGCATTGTTGCCCGCACTGCTCATCGCACCATTGGTCGCGTTCTGAGAGGCGCTGTTCGCGCCACCCGACACATCGCCACCGGCGACGTTCACCGGAACGTTGGCGTTGACCGCACCCTGATTGGCATCAGCACCGGACTTCGCCGCCTGGAGCGTCGCCGAGCCCTGAGTCGAGCCCTGCGCCTGACCCGAGCCGCCGCAACCGACGCTGCAGCTCGACCCGGCGGACTGGTTCTGGTTGCTGTTCTGAGTCGTGCCGGCATTGTTGCCCGCACTGCTCATCGCACCATTGGTCGCGTTCTGAGAGGCGCTGTTCGCGCCGCCCGTCACCGCACCACCGGCCGTGTTGACCGGGGCGTTGCTGTTGACGGCGTTCTGCCCGGCCTGTGCCTGTGAGGCCGCTTTCTGCAGGGTCGCCGCCAGCTGGGACGCCAGCTGCGCCTGACCGACGCCAGCGGCACCCCCTCCCACGTTGCCCGGATCGCCTCCCGCCATCGCGGTGGCCGGGACGGCCATCGCGAGGAGGGTGACAACCAGAGCGATCATTTTCGATCGCATGCTGTTTCTCTCCTGAGTGGAATCCGTGCCCCGCCCGAGCGAGCTCGGGACAGATGCACTGAGACGGTGGCCGCGACGGCGTGTGCCGCACGGCCCGGCGGCGGCTCGGATCCCCGAGCAGGGCCGCCGTTGGTGCCAGACAGCGAGAGCTACCCCGGGCGTTCGAGCCGCAGACACAGCAGCGTGGACCGCCACGCCGACAGGTCCAGCGACACACGGGTGGACGACAGGAAGATCAAGAGGATGGCGGCGATCGTCGTCAGCACGACGGCGGCGCCGCCGCCACCGCCTGCCGCCGTCGCGGCCGCCGGCCCGCCACCCGTCATCGGCGAGCCGAGCGGAGGAACCGAGCTACTCGGCTCGGGGGCCGAGCGCGCGAGTCGCGTCGACCCGGCGCCGTGCGCGGGCCGGACCGGCGCTGGCCGCTGCGGCGCGCGAGCCGGCTGCGACGCCGAGGCGGTGTGGCCGAGCCACGCTGCCGGTGAGACCGCCCGGAGCCGGCGATACGCCGAGGTCGCGGGGGCCGCGGGGCGGGAGTCCCCGGCCCGGCCGTGTCCGGCGCCCGAGGTCAGACGCCGCTGATGGCGCGCCGCGACAGGGCCGAGCGGACCGAGTGGCGTGCGCGACGCCCGCGCCGACGGTGTCCAGCGGTGGCGGCGTGATGCCGGGGACCGGGGTCCCCGACAAGGCCAGCGGCCATCCGATCGGCGCGAGGATGCCCAGCACCGGCGCAGGCACCGGTGAGCTCGGCGCAGGAGGCTCGAGAAGAGACGCCCATCCATCCAGCCACGGGATGGCAATGGCCGGCACGTTCACCGTGGGAATGGCGCCGGCCGCCGGCGCCGGGACGACCGGCATCGACGGTATCGACGCCGCGGTCACGGGCGCGATGCTCACCGGCACGACCGGCGCTGTGACCACCGGCTTCACGGGAGGCGCCGGGATCGCCCCCACGTGCGCCGCCGGCGCCGCGACCGGCAGGGGCGGACCGGCGGCGCGCGTCGGGCGAGTGGGCGGGGCGGGGGGCCTCGGCGCCCTCGAGGCCGAGGCCGCGCCCGCCGTGGACGCCGCGGGGTGCGCGGCGGCCTGCGGGGCCGCGGCAGGGGGCATCGCGGCGGCCCGCGCAGCTGCGGTGGGGGCACTGATCGGAGCCACTCCGGTGACAGCCGGGACAGCGACGGCCGGGACGGACGCAGCCGCGACGGCCACCGCCGGCTGGGCGGCGCTCACGGCGGCAGTGGCGGCGTCAACAGCGTTCTGCGCCGCCGTCAGGCCGGCCTGGGCCAGCGCGCCGGGGGCCCCCGGCGCGACGGCGGCGTGCGCGCGCTGCGGCGCGGCCATTGCCAGCGCCGTGATCAGGATCGTGATCGCGGACCAGACTGCCCCTGAAACGTGCCGCCCCCGGCTTGGCATCGACTACGACGGCCCCGGAGGGATGCTGAGCTTTCTGCAAGTCCCCACACCCTTAAGATCCCCAGGGCGGCCTGGTCTGATCCATGCAACCGCTCAGACGCCCCTTGGTACCATCGCGCTGATACTGCCCCAGGGGGAACGGGCTGAGGTGGAAGGGTGACGTCAAGGCAACGGACTCTCGCGATCGCGGATCGCCAGAGCCTGATCGAGTCGCATCTGCCGCTGGCCAAGTCGGTGGCGCGGCGTTATGTCGGCCGCGGCGTCGAGCTGGAGGACCTGGTCCAGGTGGCCGCCGTCGGTCTGGTGAAGGCGGCAAACCGCTTCGACGGCCGCCGCGGCGTGTCGTTCTCCACCTTTGCCGAACCGACCATCGAAGGCGAGATCCGCCACCACCTGCGCGACCGCTCCGGGCCCGTCAGGATCCCCCGCGAGGTGCAGCACCTGGGCAAGCGGCTGCGCGGACGTCAGCCCGAGCTGGCCGCCCGTCTGGGCCGTGCGCCGACGCTGAGCGAGCTGGCCGATGCCGTTGGCGCCGACGCCGAGAACAGGTCGAGCGTGCGCTCGCGGCCGAGCACGCGCGTGAGCCGGTCAGCCTGCCTCGACCGGAGGACGGCGCCGGCGCCGACGAGCCATATGCCGACTCCGACGACCGCCTGCTGATCCTCGAGCGTCTGCATGTCCTGGATGAGCGTGAGCGCCAGATCGTCTACCTGCGTTTTCACGCCGACATGACCGAGCGCCAGATCGCGCGCGAGGTCGGGATCTCCCAGGCGCACGTCTCCCGGCTGCTCGCCGGCGCGCTCACCAAGCTGCGCGCCGAGCTCGCTCAGGATGAAAGTCCCGCAGCCAGGGGTGATACCACCGCACGCACGCGTGGTATCACCCGCTGTGGCGGCGACGGACAAGGCCCAGGCCAGCCCGGCGGGGACGACCGGGGCCGGCAAGCCCGCCAAGCCGGCCGCCGGGTACAGCGGACGGTTCCTGGTACGGATGTCGGGCGACCTGCATCAACAACTCGCCCAGGCCGCCGAGCGCGAGCAGGTCAGCCTCAACCGGTTCGTCACCGACGCCCTGGCCGAGTCGGTCACCGGCGGGCGCGCTCACGAGCCGGCGGCGGCGACCGACCCACCGGCGGACGCGGCCCCCATGGGCGACGCTTCGGCCGAGCGGCCGCGCAATCCGCGACGCACCCTGCGCATGGTCCTGGCCGCGAACCTGGTGGTCGTGGTCCTCGCCGGGACCATCGCCGTCGTGCTGCTCGTGCTGGCCCTCCAGCAGAAGCTCTGAGCGCCCGGTCAGCGGGCGACGGTCGTCCCGGCGTGCTGCTCGCCGCGCGTCCGCACCGCGGACATCGCGGCCGGGCTCCGGCGGCTGCCCCGCCGCGGGCGCGGCCTTGCCACCGCGGAACCACGACGCGGCCGCGGCGACGAGGCAGGCGACGATCGCGAACGCGAACGCCTCGTGCAGCCCATCGCGAAACGGCGCGGAGATGAGCTGTGGGAAGAACGACCGGCCGGTGAGCAGACTCTGCTGCGCGTGGGTGAGATGCGTGAGCACGCTGGACCCGAGCAGGTGCTGGATGGGGTTGTAGCCCAGGAACGCCGCGAACAGGATCGACACCGGTGGCAGATGGGCGGCCACCTGCGCCGTGTGCGCCGGAACGCCGTGGGCCTGCAGGCCGGACGCCATCGCGTGGGGCAGCGTCGACGCCAGGCCGAGGATCATCAGCGTGAAGAAGATCCCGATCGACAGCACCTGGGCGGAGTTCTGGAACGTCTGGTTCATGCCGCCGCCGGCGCCCCGGTCTGCCGGGGGCAGGCTGTTCATCACGCCGGCGCGGTTGGGCGACGCGAACAGGCCCATCGAGACGCCATTGAGGAACAGCACCACGGCGAACAGCGGGTAGGAGAAGTCGGTGGGCAGCAGCGCGAGCAGGACGAAGCTGATGGCCGCGCCGATCATGCCGCCGGTGGCGAACGGGCGAGCGCCGAACCGGTCCGACAGGTAGCCCGAGGTGGGACCGGCCAGCAGCATCCCCATCGTCAGCGGGAGGATGTAGATGCCCGCCCACAGGGGGGTGTCGGTGAAGTCATAGCCGTGCTGGGGCAGCCAGATGCCCTGCAGCCAGATGATCAGCATGAACATCAGGCCCGCCGCGCGCCACCGCCGACAGGAACGTCGACAGGGTCCCGAAGGTGAACGCGCGGATCTTGAACAGCGGCAGCCGGAACATCGGGTCCTCCACGCGCCGCTCGACGATCGCGAACACGGGCGAGCGAGACCAGCCCGGAGCCGATGAGGATGAGCACCTTGGGGCTCCCCCAGCCGGTGGCCGAGCTGCCGTAGGGCCGGATCCCGTACGTGACCGCGATCATGATGAGGATCAGCCCGAGCGCGAAGCTGATGTTCCCCGGCCAGTCGATCCGGGCGCGTCGCGGCGTCGAGAGCTCCTGGAGCTTGAGGTAGGCCCACACCGTCCCGAACAGCCCGACCGGGACCGAGATGAGGAACACCAGCCGCCAGCTGATCGGCGCCAGCAGCCCACCGAGCACCAGCCCGACGAACATGCCGCTGACGCCGACGATGTTGTTGATGCCCAGCGCCATGCCGCGCTGGTTGGCGGGGAAGGCGTCGGTGATGATCGCCGCGGAGTTGGCCAGCAGGCAGGCGGCACCGATGCCCTGCACGACCCGGAAAACGATCAGGAACATGGCGCCATCGCGGCCGCTGAGCCAGTCGACGGTGAGCAGCAGCGACGCCACCGTGTAGATGACGAAGCCGAGGTTGTAGATCCGCACGCGGCCGTACATGTCGCCCAGCCGGCCGAGGCTCACGATCAGGACGCTCGAGACCACGAGGAAGCCGAGGATCATCCACAGCAGGTAGAAGCTGTTGGCCGGCACCAGCGGATCGAGCTTGATCCCCCGGAAGATGTTGGGCATCGCGATGAGCGTGATCGATGCGTCGAGCGTCGCCAGCAGCACGCCGAGCGTGCAGTTGGACAGCGCGATCCACTTGTAGTTGGGACCTCGGGGATCTGAGCGCGTGCCTCTGAGCGAGTGTCGCGCCACGGCTCAGCCCACCTCGTGCGCCCGAGCGAGCTCGGGCTGCTCGTGCACCGCCGGCGCGGGTGCGGGGCGAGTGCTCGCTCATGACCGGCATGAGGATCCCGGCGAGCATCGCGATGACGAGGAACAGCGCCTCCAGCACGAATGACTAGGTGAAGCCGGTCGACCGTCGGCAGGCCGTGCGCGACGTTTTTGGCGATGAAGGTGGCGACGATCTGGCCGCCGAGCGCGCCGCCCAGCGTCCGCATCACCGTGTTCATGCCGGTGGCGGCGCCGGTCTGGCTGGGCGGGACCGCCTGGACGATGAGGTTGCCCAGCGCCGCGAATGCCAGGCCGATCCCGACGCCCAACAGCGCCGCGCTGATCAGCATGTCGTAGGGATGCCCGTGGGCGACCGCGAGCAGGCCGAAGGACAGCGCGGTGATCCCGCTGCCGACGATGACCGCCAGCTTGGAGCCGTAGCGGCGCGCGACGCGGCCCGCCACGGACCCCAGCACGCTCATCCCCAGCGCGGCGGGCAGCAGGTACAGCCCGGCGATGACGACCGAGGCGCCGAAGCCGAACCCGGTGCTCGTGGGCAGCTGGGCGAACTGCGGGAAGACGAGGAACGAGGCGTACATCCCGGCGCCGAGCAGGAAGGCGACGAGGTTGGTGGTCCACACCCCGCGGACGCGCATCATCGCCATGTCGATGAGTGGCTCCTCGCTGCGCACCTCCACCAGGATCCACGCGGCGGTGATGACCAGACCGGCCGCGAGCAGCCCGAGCGTCTTGGGCGAGCCCCAGCCCCAGGTGATCGTCTCGGAGATGGCGATGAGCACGCAGCAGAAGCCGACGGTCATCAGCGCCGCCGCCAGCCAGTTGACGCGGCCGGGCACCCGGACGGGTGACTCGGGGACGAACAGCTGCGTGCAGATCGCTGGCGGCCACCGTGACCGCAGCGGAATCCAGAACAGCCAGTGGTAGTCGAGGTGCTCGACGATCAGCCCCCCGATCACGATCCCGATGCCTCCCCCGACGCCCAGGACGGAGGACAGGATGCCGATGCTGCCCGCCACACGCTCGCGCGGGAACTCGTCGCGAACGATCCCGAAGGCCAGCGGGAAGATGCCGCCGCCGGCGCCCTGGATGACCCGCCCGACGATCATCGGGAGCAGCGAGGTCGCCAGCGCCGAGACGACGGTGCCGGCGGCGAGGATGACCAGCGTGATGACCAGCAGCTGCTCCTTGCCGTACATGTCGCCGAGGCGGCCGATGATCGACGTGGCCACCGACGCGGAGAGCAGGTAGCCGGTGAGCAGCCAGGTGACGCCGGTCTCGGTGGTGTGCAGGCTGTGCTGGATCGACGGCAGCGCCGGGATGACCGCGGAGCTCAGGATCGAGTAGCCCATCCCCGCCAGCGCGGTGACAGCGAGAATCAGGTTGGGGTGGACTCCGTGATCCCTGATGGCGCCCGTCTGACACGCCGAGGTACTCTAGCGGAATGATGATTCCGGTCTCAGAGCCGGAGGCTGCCTCCGGTCGTTGCGAGTGGACCGCGCTCGACTCCGCGGCCAAGCGCGAGCGGCTGCTGACCACGGCCACCGAGGTGTTCGCCCGCGACGGCCTCGACGCGCCGATGAGCGTCGTCGCCGACGCCGCCGGAGCCGGCGTCGCCAGCGTCTATCGCCTGTTCGAGTCAAAGCGCGAACTGCTCGCCGCGCTGGTCGTGCGGCGGATGGACACCGTTGCCGCCGCGGCGCAGGAGGCCTACAAGCAGCCCGGCGACCGATGGGAAGCGCTCACCGGCGATGCTCACCAGCCTGGTCAGTGGGCAGCGCGCCGACTACCTGATCGGCGATGCGCGCGCCGCCGTGGCCGACCATCCCGACGTCATCGCCGCGGTCACCCGGGCCAGCGAGGCCCAGGAGCAGCTGCTGGCCGCCGCCCGCGCCGAAGGCCGCCTGCGCGCCGACGCCACCACGCTGGACCTGCGGCTGCTGTTCGCGGCCACGCGCGCCGCCCGCGGCGTCGAGCCCGACCAGTGGCAGCGGATGCTCGAGCTCATGATCGACGCGCTCGATGCGCGTCGTGGCCGGCCGGCCGGGAGCGCGCGGCCGACCAATAAGGTTGGCCCTGACCCAACCCGAGGGAAGGAGAGCCCCGTTGAAGATGCGCGCCGCGGTCCTGGAGGAGTTCGCCAAGCCCCTCCAGGTGACTGAGCTCGACCTGGCGGAGCCCAAGCCGGGCGAGGTGCTGGTGCGGCTCGCCGCGTGCGGGGTCTGCCACACCGACATGTACACCGCCTCGGGCGTGGACCCGTCCGGTTACGCGCCGACCGTCCTCGGCCACGAGGGCGCGGGGTTCGTCGAGAAGGTCGGCGAGGGCGTCTCGAGCGTCTCCCCCGGCGACCTCGTCGTCACCCTGTTCTCGCCCCAGTGCCGCGAGTGCGTGCACTGCCTCAGCCCCGACACGAACCTGTGCCTGGCCATCCGCGACCAGCAGAACCAGGGCTACCTGCCCGACGGCACCACCCGCCTCTCGCGCGACGGACGAGCCGATCCGCCACTTCATGGGCACGAGCACGTTCGCCGAGTACACCGTCATGCCCGAGATCGCGCTGGCCAAGGTCTCGCCCGACGCCGAGCCCGACCACGCCTGCCTGTTCGCCTGCGGCCTCTCCACCGGCCTGGGCGCGGCGATGAACACCGCCAAGGTCAAGGCCGGCTCGACCTGCGTCGTGTTCGGCGCCGGCATGGTCGGCCTCGGCGCCGTCGCCGGCTGCCGGCTGCAGGGCGCCGAGCGGATCATCTGCGTCGACCTGTCCGACGATCGGCTGGAGCTGGCCACGGGCCAGGGCGCCACCGAGACCTGGGTCGCCGACGAGAACACCGTCCAGCGCGTGCTCGACGAGACCGGCGGCTTCGGGGCCGACTACACCTTCGAGGCCACCGGCCTGGTGGCCGTCATGCGCCAGGCGGTCGAGTCCGCGCGCATGGGCTGGGGCCTGTGCACCGTCGCCGGCGTGGCCGGCCGGGGCGAGACGCTCGACGTCGTCCCCCGCTATCTCATCACCGGCCGGCGGATCTGCGGCTCCTCGTTCGGCGGCGTCAAGGGCCGCGACCAGGTGCCCCAGCTCGTCCAGCTCTACCTCGACGGACAGATCAACGTCGACCCGTTCATCTCCCACTCCATCACCCTCGATGACGTCAACCACGGCTTCGAGCTGATGGAGCGCCAGGACGGGATCCGGAGCGTCATCACGTTCACCTGATGGCGCGGGGACCGGCGTCCCTGGCGACACGAAGCGAACGTCAACTGCGGCTTAGGAGGAGGAGGCGCGGGCAGTCCGAGGCGGTTGCGGCGGGCTCCCGGCGGGGGTGTTGGGAGATAGGGCTCGTCTGGCGATACTTATCTACCACAACCCCCTGCAAAGACCGCTATTTCGCCCTCAAACCCACCCCTTCCCCAGCCGCAGTTGACGTTCGTCTCGGGTCGCCGGCGACGCCCGCGGCCAGCCGGACCCCCCGGCGCCACGACCACGCTGGGCCGGCCCCGCGAGGAGGCCGGCCCAACTGCGGCGGGGATATGGGTGATCGTCCGTTCACTCGTTCGATCACTTGGTGAGGGGGCAGTTTGGGAGGTCTGCCCGGACACCACTGTGGCGCTCGCCCCTCAGAATTCCGTAGGGGCAAGCGAAGAGTTCGCACACAGCGTTACCCCGTCGTTACCCGGCGGGTAATCGACGGCGTGACCGGCGGCTGGGAACGTGACCGGCCATGAGCACTCAATCGATAACGGCCGCCGGGCCCGCCCCGGCGTTCTCCCACACTCGCAGCCGCTGGCTGCCGCTGCCGGTGATCCTCGCCGGCACCTTCATGGTCGTGCTGGACTTCTTCATCGTCAACGTCGCGCTGCCGTCGATGCAGGCGCGCCTGCATGCGTCCAGCGGCGCGATCGAATGGGTCGTCGCCGGCTACGGCCTCACCAACGCCGTGTTCCTCATCACCGGCGCCCGGCTGGGTGATCGCCTCGGCCGCGTTCGGGTCTTCACCGTCGGCCTGGCGCTGTTCACGCTGGCCTCTGCCGGATGCGGGGTGGCCGGCACGCCCGAGGTGCTGGTCATCTCGCGCCTGGCGCAGGGCTGCGCCGCCGCACTGCTGATGCCCAACGTCCTGGCGATCATCGGCGTCCTCTATGACGGGGCCGACCGCGCCAAGGCGCTGGCCGCCTACGGCATGAGCATGGGCTTCGCCGCGGTCTCGGGCCAGCTGATCGGCGGAATCCTGGTCCAGGTCAACCCGGCCGGGCTGGGCTGGCGCAGCTGCTTTCTCATCAACCTCCCGATCGGCCTGGTGGCCGTGCTCGCGGCGCCGCGCGTGATTCCGGAGTCCCGCGGTCAGGGCGGCAGCGTGGACCTCGCCGGCACCCTGCTGGCGACCCTGGGCCTGACCGCGATCGTGCTGCCGCTGGTCGAGGGCCGCGCGCACGGCTGGCCGCTGTGGACGTGGCTGTCGCTGGGCGCCGCCCCCGTCCTGATCGGTGCCTTCGCGCTCCAGCAGCGCCGGCTGGCCGCGCGCGGCGGCACGCCGCTGATGCCACCCGAGCTGTTTGCCTCCCGGGGCGTCACCGTCGGGCTGGCCGCCCAGCTGCTGTTCTGGAGCGGGCAGGCCTCGTTCTTCCTCGTGCTGTCGCTGTACCTGCAGCTCGGACGGGGCATGAGCGCGCTGCACTCCGGGCTGGTGTTCACCATCCTGGCCGGGGCCTACCTGCTGACGTCGCTGCGGGCACCGGCGCTGACCGTGCGTCACGGCCGGCGGGTCCTGGCGGCCGGCGCGGGCCTGCTCGCGGTCGGTCACATCACCCTCGCGCTGACCGTCGGCGACGTCGGCGTCGGCGGCTCGGTGCTGGCGCTCGCCCCCGGGCTGGCGCTCGTCGGGGCCGGCATGGGCCTGGGCATCACGCCGCTGGCATCGCTGATCATGGCGGCGGCTCCGCCCCGGCACCTCGGCGCCACGTCGGGCGTGCTGGCGACGATGCAGAACGTCGGCAACGCGATCGGCGTGGCGGTGGTCGGGGTGCTGTTCTACGGCGCGGTGTCCCACGGGTTCGCGGAGCGCCTTCCAGGTGAGCGTGATCGCCCTGGCGGTGGCGCTGGCGGGCGTCGCCGCGCTCACCCGGCTCATCCCGGCGACGGTAGGCTCGTGATGGTGACGATCGCCGACAACCGGTCCCCACCCACCCCACCGCCCCCCGCCCGCGCAGCCGCCGCGTGGGACCGCTGCTGCGCGACTGGCGCCAGCGCCGGCGCATGAGCCAGATGGAGCTCGCGCTGGAGGCGGGGGTCTCGACGAGGCATCTCAGCTTCGTCGAGACCGGCCGCTCCCGGCCGAGCGCCGAGATGGTGCTCCACCTCGCCGAGCGGCTCGACGTGCCGCTGCGCGAGCGCAACGAGCTCCTGCTGGCCGCCGGGTTCGCCCCCCAGTACGCGGCGCGGGATTTCGACGATCCCGCGCTCCGGGAGGTCCGCGACGCGGTCAGCCGCGTCCTGGCCGCCCACGAGCCGTATCCCGCGATCGCGGTGGACCGCTACTGGAACCTCGTCGCCTCCAACGAGGCGCTGGGACCGTTCCTGGAGGGGGTCGCGCCCGAGCTGCTCGTGCCGCCGGTCAACACGATCCGCCTCGCGCTGCACCCCGACGGCGTCGCGCCGCGGATCCTCAACCTGGGCGAGTACCGAGCCGACCTCATCGAGCGCCTGGACCGGGCCGGCGCGGCTCACCGGCGACCCGCTGCTGGCCGAGCTGCACGAGGAGATGCTCGGCTACCCCGGTGGGCGGGACTGGTCCCCGGCGGCCCCCGGCCGAGGCGGCGGTCACGGTGGGGCTGCGGCTGGCCCCGGCCCCGGGCTCCGACGCCCCCGAGCTGTCGTTCTTCAGCACGATCACCACGTTCGGCACCCCGGTCGACGTCACGGTGTCAGAGCTCGCCGTCGAGGCGTTCTTCCCCGCCGACGCGCAGACCGCGCAGTACCTGCGCGGCTGAGCGGACCCGCCGCGGCGCGCCGTCCGTACAGAAGGGTGTGCGCAGGCTCCTCCTGGTCCCGGCCCTGGCCCTGGCCGTCACAGCGGCGCTGACGGCGCCCGCCGGAGCCGGTGACCAGGAGCACCGGCGGCCGTCGCAGCGGGCGTCTGGAGGTCGGCGGCGGCGTCAGTGTCGCCCTGCCCGCCGGCTGGCACCTCACCCACGGCATGGGCACGCCGCTCGCTCGACCCCTTCCCGCGGCTCTCGGCGGCCACCTTCCCGGTCCACTTCTCCGGGCATTACTGCGTGTGCGACACGCCGCACGTCGCCGACTTCCCGCGCGACGGGGCGTATCTGTTCGTCATGGAGTACCAGGCGCTGGGGCACGGGGACCTGAAGCAGTTCCCGGCGCACACCACCCGCTTCCGGATCGGCGCCTCGGCGATCAAGCCCGGCGATTGTGGGCCCAGCGACGGCGCGGCTGTTCCGCGAGGGCGGCCGGGGCTTCCAGGTCCAGATCTACCTCGGCCCCGACGCCCCGGCTTCAGCCCGCACGCAGATCGCCGCGATCCTCGGCAGCTGGCGGGTCGCGGCGACTTCCCGGTAGGGGTGTGTCATCTGGTGGCTGCTGAGCAACCACCAGATGACACACGCCCCCTCAGCGGCGGCGCGCGGCGGGCTCCAGGCCCGGGTTGGGCCAGCCGCCGTCGGCGGGATTGATGTTGACGCCGGGCGGGACGATCGCGTCGATCTTGTCCAGCACCTCGTCTGAGAGCACCACGTCGGCGGCGGTGAGCTGGGACTCGAGGTGCTCCATCGTGCGCGGGCCGATGATCGCCGCGGTCACTCCGGGGTGGCGGATGACGAAGGCGATCGCCATCTCGATCAGCGTGATCCCGGCCTCCTCGGCGACCCGGGCCAGGGCGTCGGCGGCCTCGAGCTTGCGCTGGTTGGCGGGCAGCGACATGTCGTAGCGGTCGGGGATCCGATCGGCGCGCCGGGACTCGGGGACATCCTCGCCCAGCCGGTAGCGGCCCGACAGCCACCCGCCGGCCAGCGGGCTCCAGGGGATCACGCCCATCCCGTAGCGCTGCGTGGTGGGCAGGACGTCCTTCTCGATCTCGCGGATGAGCATCGAGTACGGCGGCTGCTCGCAGACGAAGCGCTCGCGGCCGCGGCGCTCCGCCACCCACTGGGCCTCGACGATCTGCGAGGCCGGGAACGTGGAGGAGCCGATGTAGCGCACCTTGCCGGCGCGGACGAGGTCGGTGAGCGCGCCCAGCGTCTCGTCGATGTCGGTGTCGGCCTCGGGCCGGTGGATCTGGTAGAGGTCGATCCAGTCGGTGCCCAGCCGGCGCAGGGAGTTCTCGACCTCGCGCACGATCCAGCGGCGCGAGTTGCCGAACTCGTTGGGGTCGTCGCCCATCGTGCCGTGCACCTTGGTGGCGAGGATGACGTTGTCGCGCCGGCCGCCGGCCAGCGCCTTGCCGACGATCTCCTCCGAGCCTCCCCGGGAGTAGACGTCGGCGGTGTCGATGAAGTTGATGCCGGCGTCGAGCGCGCGGTGGATGATGCGGATGCCGTCGTCGCGGTCGGGGTTGCCCCAGTCGCCGAACATCATCGCCCCGAGGCAGAGCGGGGTGACCTTGACGCCGGTGGTTCCTAGTGTGCGGTAGTCCATGCCTCCACACTAGGAACCCGATGTGAAGATCCTGGTCGCCGCGCATCGCCTGGGGAGTAAGTTGAGCGCATGAGCGACGACAGACACTTCGGACTCACCGGCCTGGCGACGATGGGCGCCAACCTCGCCCGCAACGTGGCCCATCACGACATCCCGGTGGCCGTGCACAACCGCACCACCAGCCGCATGACGACGTTCGTGGAGCAGCACGGCTCCGAGGGCCCGATCGAGGGCTTTGCCTCGACCGAGGACTGGGTGCGCGCCCTGGAGGCGCCGCGGGTGCTGATGAGCATGGTGCAGGCCGGGCCCGCCACCGACGCCGTCATCGACGACATCGCCCCGCACCTGGACAAGGGCGACATCCTCATCGACGGCGGCAACGCCAACTACCGCGACACCCAGCGGCGACACGAGAAGCTCGCCGGGCAGGGGATCCACTTCCTGGGCGTCGGCGTCTCCGGCGGCGAGGAGGGGGCGCTCAACGGGCCGAGCATCATGCCCGGCGGGGACCGCGAGCCCTACGACGCCTCGGTCAAGCCGATCTTCGAGGCGATCGCCGCCAACGTCGACGGCACCCCGTGCTGCACCTACGTCGGCGCCGACGGCGCCGGGCACTACGTGAAGATGGTCCACAACGGCATCGAGTACGCCGACATGCAGCTCATCGCCGAGAGCTATGACCTGCTGCGCAACGGCGTGGGCTGGGAGGTGCCGCAGATCGCCGAGCGCTTTGAGCGCTGGAACACCTCAGAGCTCGAGTCCTTTCTCATCGAGATCGCCGCCCAGGTGCTCTCCAAGACCGACGACGCCACCGGCCAGCCGCTCGTCGACGTCATCCTCGACGCCGCCGAGCAGAAGGGCACCGGCCGCTGGACCGCCCAGGACGCGCTGGAGCTCGGCGTGCCGCTGACCGGGATCACCGAGGCGGTGTTCGCGCGGACGCTGAGCGCGCTCAAGGACCAGCGCGTCCACGCCGCCGAGCGTGCTCAAGGGGCCGGCTGGCGACGGTGAACGTCCCTACCCCGCCGACGACTCGCTCGCCGACGACCTCGAGCACGCCCTCTACGCGTCCAAGATCGTCTCCTACGCCCAGGGCTTCGCCCAGATGGCGGCCGCCGCCGACACCGAGGGCTGGGACATCGACCTCGGGTCGATGGCGACGATCTGGCGGGGCGGCTGCATCATCCGCGCCCGCTTCCTGGACCGCATCCGCGAGGCCTATGACGCAGAGCCGGCCCTGGCCAACCTGATGCTCGCCGACTTCTTCGCCCAGGCGCTGGAGAACGCCCAGGACCCGTGGCGGCGCGTGGTGGCCAGGGCGGCCGAGCTGGGCATCCCCACGCCGGCGTTCTCCTCCTCGCTGGCCTACTACGACGGCTACCGGCGCGCCCGCGGGCCGGCCAGCCTCATCCAGGGTCTGCGCGACCTGTTCGGCGCCCACACCTACAAGCGCGTCGACCGCGACGGCACCTTCCACACCCTCTGGGGTGGGGACGGCTCGGAGGTCGAGGCCTAGCCCTAGAAGGCGGTCTGCCCCGGGATCCAGTTGGTCCCGGCCAGCGGCACCTTGGCCATCGCCGAGGCCTCGATGGTGAGGGCCACGAGGTCCTCGGGCTCGAGGTTGTGCACGTGGGACTTGCCGCAGGCACGGGCCAGCGTCTGGGTCTCGAGCGTGAGCGTGCGCAGGTAGTTGGCCAGCCGCCGGCCGCCCACCACCGGGTCCAGGCGCTGGGCCAGCTCGGGCTCCTGGGTGGAGATCCCGGCGGGATCGCGCCCGGCCTGCCAGTCGTCGTAGTAGCCGGCGGCGGAGCCGATCTCGGCGTACTGGGCGTCGTGCTCGGGCGCGTTGTCGCCCAGCGCGATGAGCGCGGCCACGCCGATCGAGACGGCGTCGGCGCCCAGCGCCAGGGCCTTGGCCACGTCGGCCCCGGTGCGGATCCCCCCGGAGACGATGAGCTGGACCTTGCGGTGCATGTCGAGCTCCATCAGCGACTCGACCGCCTGCGGGATCGCGGCCAGGATCGGGATCCCGACGTGCTCGATGAACACCTCCTGCGTGGCCGCGGTGCCGCCCTGCATGCCGTCGAGCACGATCGCGTCGGCGCCGGCCTTGACCGCCAGCGCGACGTCGTAGTACGTGCGCGAGGCGCCCACCTTGATGTAGATGGGGATGCGCCAGTCGGTGATCTCGCGCAGTTCCCCGATCTTGATCTCCAGGTCGTCGGGGCCGGTCCAGTCGGGATGCCGGCAGGCGCTGCGCTGGTCGATCCCCTTGGGCAGGTCGCGCATCTCGGCGACGCGGTCAGAGATCTTGTGGCCCAGCAGCATGCCGCCGCCGCCCGGCTTGGCCCCCTGGCCGACGACGATCTCGATCGCGTCGGCGCGGCGCAGGTCGTCGGGGTTCATCCCGTAGCGGCTGGGCAGGAGCTGGTAGACGAGCTTGGTCGAGTGCTCGCGCTCCTCGGCCGTCATGCCGCCGTCGCCGGTGGTGGTCGACGTGCCCACCTCGCTGGCGCCACGGCCCAGCGCCTCCTTGGCCTGGCCCGACAGCGCGCCGAAGCTCATCCCCGCGATCGTGATGGGGATGTCGAGGTGGATCGGCTCAGAGGCGAAGCGCGTCCCGATCGTGACGTCGGTGGCGCAGCGCTCGCGGTAGCCCTCCAGCGGATAGCGCGACACGCTGGCGCCGAGGAACAGGAGGTCGTCGAAATGCGGGACGCGGCGCTTGGCGCCGAAGCCGCGGATGTCGTAGATGCCCTCGCGGGCGGCGCGCTGGATGTCGGCGATCGTGTCGCGGTCAAAGGTGGCCGACTCGCGCAGGCCCGGCTGCCAGTGGCCGCGGGCGTTTCCGTTGGTGGTCGCGGACATCTAGTAGACCCCGACGTTGTCGATCGTGAAGTTGTAGAGCTGGCGCGCGGAGCCGTAGCGCCGGAACTCGGCCGGGTCGGCGTCGATGTCGGCGGCGGCCAGCAGCGCGCGCAGCTGGGTGAGGTGCTCGTCGCGCATCTCCTTCTCCACGCAGTCGGCGCCGAGCCCGGCGACCGTCCCGCGGACGTAGAGCCGCGCCTCGTACAGCGAGTCGCCCAGCGCCTCGCCGGCGTCGCCGCACACCACCAGGCAGCCCCGCTGGGCCATGAACGCGCTCATGTGCCCGACCGAGCCGCGCACCACGATGTCGGCGCCCTTGAGCGAGATGCCGCACCGTGCCGAGGCGTCGCCGTGGATGACGAGCAGTCCGCCGCGCGCGGTGGCTCCCGCCGCCTGGCTCGCCTACCCGTCCACGATCACCTGACCCGACATCATGTTCTCCGCCACGCCGACGCCGCAGTTGCCGCGCACGCGGATGGTCGCGCGCTTGTTCATGCCCGCGCAGTAGTAGCCGACGTGGCCCTCGATCTCGACCTCGCAGTCGGCGTCCACGCCCACGGCGATCGCGTGCCGGCCGTCGGGGTTGACGACCCGGATGCGCCCCACGGCCTCCGCGCCGTGCAGGCGGCGGTTGAGCTCGCGCACAGTGTCGGAGCGCAGGTCGAAGCTGAGCGCCGCCGCCGGCGTGATCTCCGGCGTGGCCATCACGCCACCAGCGCGGTGCCCCAGCTGTACACGTGCCCCGGGACCGGCTCCCAGCTGACGGCGTCCTCGGCGCCCGGCAGCACCGCGATGGCGCGGTACTCGGAGGCCATCGCCACCCACTCGTCGGTCTCGGCCATGACCGCCGGCTTGCAGGCGATCGGGTCGCGCAGCACGGCGAACCCGTCGGCGGTGCCGACCGCGAAGGTGTAGAAGCCGTCCAGGTCATCCAGGCAGCCCTCGAGCGCCTGCTCCAGCGTCGCTCCCTGCGCCATGCGCCAGGTCAGATAGCCGGCGGCGACCTCTGAGTCGTTGTCGGTCTGGAAGTGGATCCCCTCCTTGCGCAGCGCGCGGCGCAGGCGGTTGTGGTTCGAGAGCGACCCGTTGTGGACCAGGCACAGGTCAAGCCCGGTGGAGAACGGGTGCGAGTGCTCGGTGGTGACGCGGCTCTCGGTCGCCATCCGCGTGTGCCCGAGCGCGTGGCTGCCCTCGATCGCCGGCCAGGTCAAAGCGGGCGACGAAGTCGGCGGGGAGCCCGGCCTCCTTGTAGATCTCGATCGTCTGGCCCGCGCTCATCAGCGTGAGCTCCGGGTGCTCGGCGCGCAGCCACGCCTGGACCTCGCCGGCCCCGGCCGCGACCACGAACGTCGCGTGGGTGGCGCGCACGCCGGTCAGCGATGCGTCGCCGAACTGCAGCGCCAGCGCATCCGCGAGATCGTCCCAGCCCGGCTCGTCGCCCGCGGAGTGCAAGGAGACCTTGCACCACCCATCGGGCGCGGGATCCCGGTAGAAGGCGACCCCGGCGCTGTCCGGTCCGCGATCTGAGAGCTGCAGGAGCATCGCCGCCAGATGGGCGCCCAGCTGCGAGCGCAGCGCATCGGTCTTGGTGTAGAGCCCCGCAATGCCGCACATGACCGCGGAGCGTAAGCCCTGATCTGACGCGCTCCAATGGCCGCGCCGGGCACACTTTTGGCCGGAAATGTGGCGATCTGCGCCACATTCGCGGCCCTGTCAACCAGTGCGGCTTGCGATTGCGTTACGAATTTAAACCGATAGCCGCTTCTGCGCCCGTTTGACCACGTGGAGCGCCTCGCGCAGCTCGGTGCGCGCGATCGGCGTCAGCGCTCCCGGATCGATGAGATTGTCGGCGGGGCGGCCCTCGGAGATGAGCTGGGCGTGATGCTCGAAGCGCACCCGAGCGATCACCTCGAACGCCTCGCTGAGCGCTTTGGCCTCGTCGTCCTGGAGCGCGCCGGCCATGGCCACCGCCTCGATCCGGTCAAGCGTCGGGGAGATCGTCACGCCGGCCGCCAGCGCGTGGTAGCGGACGAGGTTGACCACGGGGATGATCGCCCCCTTCTTGAGGTCGAGATGGCCGTCGCCGTCGGTGGAGAGCTGGCCGCGGAAACCCAGCGCGACGGGGAAGCCGGAGGCCGAGCGCGCCAGCAGCCGCATGAACTGGGGATGCTCGCGGGCGGCGCGGATGCGCGCGGTGAGGTCGGCGACGACCGCCAGCCCGCCCGCGGCGGGCCGGAAGTCGAAGGCCACCGTGGCCCGCACCAGGTGGGACTCGTCGGGCTGGGTCAGGCACTCGTCGAACGTGCGCAGCCAGTCGGGCTTGGACATGCGCCAGCGATGGTTGCGGGCCATGACGCCGTTGTTGTCGATCCCGATGCCGCAGCGCTCAAGCCCTTCGTTGACGTCCTGGCCGAGCCGCTCGAAGTACGCGTCGGCGGCCTCCGATGTCAGCTCCTGTCCCGGAGCGGGCCGGGCGTAGGCCAGCGCGTTGTCCTGATCGGAGGCGAGCGTGAACTCCCGCCGCGCCGCGGAGCCCATGTCCAGCCACGCCCACGGCAGCGGCGCGGGGCCGTAAGTCCAGATCGAGAAGTCGATCAGCCGCGCCACCACCGCGTCGTGGGCAAGGCTCAGCACCCGGCCCAGGTCACGCGACGGCACCCCCGCGCGCGACAGCGTCAGAAACAGCTGAGGCAGGTGCGAGACCGCCTGGGCGAGCACGTCGGCGTCGGCGGCGCCGAGGATGGTGTGGCGCAGCCCGATCGGGCTGTTGGCATCCAGGCCGAGCAGATCGGCCGCCGAGAGCACCCCGCAGACGCGCTCGCCGTCGAGCACGGCCATGTGCTCGACCCCGGCCGCCAGCATGTCGACCGTCGCCTCGATGGCCAGCTGGCGCACGGGCACGGTGGGCGCCGGGGCGCGGGCCAGCTCGTGGGCGGGAGCATCGCCGGAGAGGTGGCCGCGGGCGACGGCGGCGCGCACATCGGCGTCGGTGAGGATGCCGATGCTGGCGTCGGGCATCGCCACCAGCAGCGCCTGGACGTGGTCCTCGCCCAGCCGCTGCGCCGCCGAGCGCACGGTCTCGGCGTGCGCGGCGTACACCGGGGCGCGCATGATGGCCGAGACGGGCGTGGTGCCGACGTCGTGGAGGCCGTGGACGGTGTGCCCGGCGCGGGTGAGCCGCTTGCGCAGCGACCCCGCCACGTACGCGACGCCCGCCTCGGTGGCCAGCACCCGCCGCGCGGCGGTGGGCGAGAACAGCGCACAGCTCGACGGCTCGCGCGCGCGCACGGTGAAGGCGGGCGCCATCCCGGTCAGCAGCGACGGATGCCCGAAGCATTCCCCGGGCTCGAGCACCTGGATGACCTCGCCCGAATGGACGACGTCCATCGATCCGGTCACGACGACCCCCATGCCGGTGGCGGGCGGGCCGTCCTCGACGAGCAGCACGGCGCCGGGCTCGTAGTCGTGGACCGCCGCGCCGGCGGTCAGCTCACGCAGCTGCTCGGGCGCCAACGCGTCGAACGGCGGGTGCCCGGCGAGAAATGTGTCCAAGTCGTCCATGTCAGACGCCGCAATTGTGTTCGCATCTTGCCTTGTGAGCCAACGGCGACATGTCAGGGTAAGCCCAGCAACGACCAGCGGACCTGGAGGGCACATGCCGGACGAAATGACCACGCCCGGACCTTTAGACGACGAGCTCGTCTACGAGGGCGCGGGGCTCCCGAAGACGACCAACTGGTGGGGCGCCTTCGTGATCGGTCTGGCGGGCACGATCCTGGTCACCGGGATCGCGCCGGTCATGGTCACCGAGCTGGGGGCTGCGTCGGTGCCCGTGATCGTGTTCATCACCATCACCGGCTATCTCGTGTGCCTCCTCCTGGCAGAGCTGTCGGCCATGATGCCCGACCGCTCGGGCGGACTGCCCTCCTACGCCTACCCCGCCTATAAGGACAAGTGGCCCCGGTTCGCCGAGCACGTCAACGGTTTCACCGCCTGGGCCTACTGGCTGGGCTGGTTCCCCGTCGCGCCGCTGAACATGATCCTGGCCTCGCTCTACATCGCTGACCGGTTCAAGCTCACCGGCGGATCGCTGACGGTGTTCAGCACCCCGATCAGCTACTGGACGCTGGCGATCTCGATCGTCGGCCTGATCATCCTCGCGGTGCCGGCGATCCGCGGGCTGCGCTTCGGGACGATGTTCGCCACGACGCTGGCGATCCTGTCCATGATCCCGCTCACCTTCCTGGCCATCGCGTGGATCTTCAACCCCTCGGTCGTCGACTTCGGCCAGCTCGTCCACTTCCAGCACACCAACGGCACCAGCTTCTTCTCGAGCCTCTTCGGCCACAACTGGCTGACGTTGTACATCGCGTTCAGCTTCCTGCTCACCTGGAACGTGATCGCGATGGAGGCGGCCGCCTGCTACATCGGCGAGACCAAGAACCCCGATCGCGACGCCAAGATCGCGATGAACCTCGAGGGCCTCTACGGCCTGTTCATCTACACGATGATCCCGGTGGCCTTCATCATCGTCATCGGCAACCACGCGCTGGGCAACCCCGCGCTGGTCGATCCGCAGACGATGTTCGTCACCTTCGCCTCCAAGGTGTTCGGCGCCGGCGCCGGGTCCAACCTCCTGGACTGGCTGATCGCGATCATGCTCATCCTGGCGCTCATCCTGTCGGCGCTGAACGCCATCACGGGCACGGCGCGCTCGCTGCACCAGATGTCCACCGACGGTCAGTTCCCGAAGTTCTTCCAGAAGGTCAACCACCACGGGGTCCCGGACCGGGCGATGATCTTCAACGTCGTCTGCTCGATCCTCGTGGTCTTCGCCGGCGGCGCGGTGCAGATCTACACGATGTCCAACGTCGGCTACCTGGCGTCGTTCATCCCGGTCCTGGTCGGGTACTACCTCCTGCGCAAGCACCGTCCCAACGTCCGGCGCCCGTTCAAGCTGCCCGAGTACATGAAATGGGTGGCGATCGCGATCGCGCTGCTGTACGCGGTCATCTACTTCTACGGCGGCCCCATCTACGCCTCGTGCGCCTGTAACGCCGCCGGCACCAAGACGCTTCCCTTCTACTTCATCGGCTGGGGCGTGCTCCTGCTCTACCTCCCGCTGTACTGGTACCGCAAACGGGTCGAGAATCCGCGCGACTCACCCGCGGAGGCGATGGCCCCGTCGTCAGGCGGGCGTCGCCGGAGCGGGCGATTGAGCGCCACCGCGCAGGTGGCGGAGCCCACACCCGGTCAAGGCTGCCTTCCGGCGGATCCTGCTGGCCTCTGAAGGCCGGCCGATCCCGCCGGAGGCGGTCGCCCGGGTGATCGAGCTGGCCAAGCCGGCGGGCGCGAGCGTGCACGTGTTCACGATCGCCCGGATCCACGGGACCGGCTTCGGCATGCCGACCCCCGGGCTGATGCCGACCAAGAAGGAGTGGGCCGAGCAGCGCGACATCGTCGCCAAGACGATCCGCCGCCTGGAGCGCAAGGGCCTGGAGGCCGGCGGACACGTGCTCGGCACCCGCAACGCGACCAAGATGATCCTGGCCGAGGCCAAGAAGGAGGGGTGCGACGCGATCGTGATGGCCGCCGACCCCGACCGCAACCGAGTCACCGGCAACATGATGTGGACCCAGGAGCCCCAGCGCGTCAAGCGCAAGGCCAAGCTCCCGGTCTACCTGGTCCCCGACGAGTAAACCTATAGGTGTACTTGGGCTCGGCGGGGGCCTTGGGCTCGGCGGCGGGCGCTCAGGCGCCCGGCGTCCGGGCGGCCGTGCAGCCGCGCCAGCTTGATCGCCAGCTCCAGGGACAGCAGGTCGTCGTCGTTGAGGTCGAGCTCGGTGAGCTCCTCGATGCGGCCCAGCCGCTGGCGCAGCGTGTTGGGGTGGATGTAGAGCGCGCGCGCGGACTCGATCACGCTGCGGCGCTCCGACAGGTAGCGCTCAAGCGTGTCGAGCAGCGACGTGCGCCGGCGGCGGTCGTAGTCGATGAGCAGATCCACGGCTGCCCGCATCCGGTCACGGGGGGCGTCGTCGGCGCCGATCTGGACGAGGTAGCGGTAGGCGCCGACCTGCGAGTAGGCGATCGCGCCCCCGTCGCGCAGCAGCGCGTGGGCGATGGTGGCCGCGTCGCGGGCCTCGCGGTACGCGCCCGGCGCATCGTCGGGCGCGTCGCGCGACTCCGAGACACCGACGACGGCGCCGTGCGCCTGACCCAGCTCCCGCGCCTGACGCAGCAGCCCCTCGACGGCGTTGCGCCTCGCCGAGCCGAAGGCCAGCAGCGCCCGCACCGGACCGGGCCCGGACTCGATCGCCGAACGCGGCGCCAGCTCGGCCAGTCCACGGCCCACCGCCTCCGCCGCCACGCGCCACTCGCCCGTGGACTGCGCCCGGGACCCGGCGGGCTGCGCGGACAGGATCAGATACGGGGCGTTGAGGTCGCAGCGCACCTCGGCGGCCTTGGTGGCGGCGAAGGTCGTGGCGCCCGCGGCCAGCGCCTCGAACAGGTCCTTGATCGTGTTGGCCTTGGTCAGACCCTCGATCAGCTCGACCCGCTTGATCGCCACCGCCGCCAGATGGGCGATGGCGCGGGAGATCTCGGCGTCCTCGTCGGCAAACGCGCGCGTCGCCGCCGACGCGACGCAGAGCACCCCCACCCGCTGACCGCCCGCCACCAGGGGCGTCACGAGGACGTCGGCCAGCGCCTCGGATGGCCACAGCGCCTGCCCCGCGGCGCGCCGGGCGGGCCCGGAGCGGTTCTCCAGTCCGGCCAGCATGACCTCGGCCACCCGCGTGAGCGCGGGGGCCGGCAGGCTCTCGGGGTGTGAGGCGAGCGGAACCACGGTCTCACCGTCGGCCTCGACGCGCAACAGCTGGCAGGCGTCGGCGTCGAGCAGGGCGGCGGTGCCCCGGACCAGCACCTCGCCCAGCTGGCCGGCGTCCGGGGCGGCGGCGACCTGCTGGGCCAGTTCGGACAGGCCGGTGAGCGCATCGACGCGGCGGCGCTCGCGGTCATAGAGCTGGGCGTTCTCGATCGCGCCGGAGACCAGCGAGGCGATGTGGGTCAGCAGGTTGGGGGTGTCCTCGCCGAACTCGTGGGGCGCGCGCGTGTGCAGGACGATGACCCCGATCGTCTCGCCCGCCCGCGACAGGATCGGCACCGCCGCCATCGACTGAAAGGACTCCTCCTCGAGCAGCGGCACGTACTTCATCCGCGGGTCCTTCATCGCCCGGTCGCGGATGAACTCGGGGCGGCGATGACGGGCCACCCAGCCGGTCAGCCCCTCCTGGACCGAGAAGCGGACGTTGCCGACCGCCTCGCCGAAGACGGGCGACGCCGCGCGGATGACGAGCTCGGAGTCCTCGAGCAGGTAGATGAAGCAGGCGTGGCAGCCGGTGGCCTCGGTGGCGAGGTCGACGACGCCCTGGAGCATCGGCACGAGCTCCAGCGACGAGGACACGAGCTTGATGACCCCGTACAGCGTCCGGTTCTCCTCGCGGAGGCCGTGAAGCTCCGTGCCGATCGGGCTCGGTGATTCTGCGTGGAGTGCCATACGGTCCTTGCTATGTGCGGCGCGCACATGCCCGGGCGCCGTAACGCGGTGCCCAGGACCATTGTGCAGCACAGCGGCGTCCATATAGAAATGGGCAATGATCGATCCTCCTCAGAACGAAGACGACGTCCGCAAGATCGTCAGGGAAAACGGCATCGAGTTCCTGTTCGCGCAGTTCGTGGACATGCACGGCAAGCCGAGCGCGAAGCTGGTCCCCGCGCACCACCTGGATGACCTGCTGACCGAAGGCGCCGGCTTCGCCGGCTTCGCCGCCGGTGACATCGGCCAGGGCCCCGACGATCCCGACATGATCGCCATGCCCGACCCGACCACGCTGACGATCCTGCCGTGGCGGCCCACCGTCGCCCGGTTCGCCTGCAACGTCACGGTGGAGGGTGAGGAGTGGGACTACTGCCCGCGCACCATCCTGCGCCGCGCATTGGCGCGTGCTGCGGAGCAGGGCTACGAGCTGCGCGTCGGCGCCGAGCTCGAGTACTTCCTGCTGCGCCGGGCCGCCGACGGGTCGCTGGAGCTCGCCGACCCGCTCGACACGCTCGATCAGCCCTGCTACGACATGCGCGCCCTGACGCGCAACCTGGACTTCGTCTCCGAGGTATCGCGCGCGGTCACCGACCTGGGTTGGGACAACTACGCCACCGACCACGAGGACGCCAACGGGCAGTTCGAGCAGAACTTCCAGTACGCCGACGCCCTGACCACGTGTGACCGGGCGATCTTCTTCCGCTACATGGTCGAGTCGCTGGCCCAGCAGCGTGGCCTCATCGCCACGTTCATGCCCAAGCCCTTCGCCCATCTCACCGGCAACGGCTGCCACTTCCACGTCTCGCTGTGGAAGGACGGCGAGAACGTGTTCGAGTGCGACCCGTCCGAGGACAAGCGCGGCCTCGGGCTGACCGAGCTGGGCTACAACTTCATCGGAGGGCTGAAGGCCAACGCCAAGGCCTACATCGCCATCACGGCGCCCACGGTGAACTCCTACAAGCGCCTGGTCGTCGGCGCTCCGACCAGCGGCGCCACGTGGGCCCCGGCCTACGTCAGCTACGGCTACAACAACCGCACGCAGATGCTGCGCGTGCCGGCCGCCGGGCGGGTCGAGGACCGCACCGTCGACGGCTCGTGCAACCCCTACCTGGCGGCGACGGCGATGCTCACCGCCGGCCTGGACGGGATCGAGCGCGGCCTGGACGCCGGGGATCCCAACGGCGCCAACCTCTACACGATGTCGGTGAAGGACCGCGAGGCGGCCGGGATCGACACCCTGCCCGCCAACCTGCTCGACGCCACGCGCGAGCTGGAGCGCAACGAGGCGCTGCGCAAGGCGTTTGGCAAGACGCGCGGCGGCGACTACATCGACTACTTCATCGAGTGCAAGCGGCGCGAGGTCCAGGCGGCCCACGAGCAGATCACCCAATGGGAGCTCGAGCGCTACCTCCAGCTCTATTGATCGGCCGCGCCGAGGTTCAACGACAGCTTCTTTGGGGACGCCCGGGTTCCCGGGACGCTCCGGCGGGCCCCGGGCGGAGCCCGTGGGAGATCTTCCGTCTCTGAGCATGAACATCGCCCACACCCGGCCCCGACGGAGGAGCTTGGGCGATTTTCCCTGGCTGCCAATGAAGATCTCCCACACCCCCTTCAGCCGAGGGTGTGGGCGCAAATGGTTGTCAGAGGACCACAATCTCCCAAAGGTGCCCCTGCGGGGCATCCGAACCCACCACAAGTAAACTCATAGGTTTACTCGGCGGGCCGGCCAGCGGAGCGCGGGCGCGGGTCTCAGGGGCCGGCGGCGACCGCGTCGCGGACCGCGGCGAGGCTCGGCTGGCGCCCGAACCCGGTCAACACCCAGGTCGCCCCCGCCTGCTCCCACGGCCTGGGATCGTCGCCCGGCTCGATCTCGGCGACGATGTCAAAGGGCTCGCCGCCGCGCGCCTCGGTGGTCTCCTGCACCAGCTCGGCCAGCGCCTCGGGGCCGGGCATCTCGATCGGGAACAGCCCGTCCCAGCGCACAGCCCGCCGTACCGGCCGCCGGTTGGGCCACCGGGCGGCCGCCCACACCGGGATCCGCGGCTGCTGCACCGGCCGGGGCTCAAACTCGCCGGCCCACATCGCCGCCAGCCGCTCCAGCCCGTCGTCAAAGAGCTTGGCTCGCTTCTTGGCGTCCAGCTCCTCGCCGAACGGACCCAGCTCGCCGCTGTTGTCGCTGCCCAGCCCCACACCCAGCGTGAGCCGGCCGCCGCTGAGGTGGTCGAGGGTCACCGTCTCGCGGGCGAGCTTCTGGATCCGCCGCCGGGCCGGCGGCGTGACCAGCGGGCCCAACCGGATGGTGCGCGTCGCGCAGGCGATGGCGCTGAGCACGATCCAGGGGTCGGCCACGGCGCGCACCGGGGCGCGGTAGACGATGTGGTCCCACACGAACAGGCCGTCCCAGCCCTTCTCCTCGGCGGCGGCGGCGACATCGGCCATGACCCGCGGGTCGACGAGCTCGTCGAAGGGGGCGATGAACAGGCCGCGCATCATGGGGGGTCAACCCTACTCATGAAGGCAAGTCCGGGTTTGTGCGTCTTATTACCTCAAGGATCTGACCGGCTGACCGATCAACCCCCGGCAACCCAACCGCAAACCGCCGGGGGCGCGCCCGCGGTCCGGCGCTACAAGGAAGGGCGTAAATCGCCGATGGACTCTCTTGCCGGGCTGTACCACATCACGCCGGAGAACCTGGCGCTCCGACGCCGTTTCATCGGCCTCGACGCCGATGTGATCGCGCTGCTGGGCAGCCTGCGCCCGTGGGCTGACGAGGTGGCCGATGACATCGCCGCCGAGCTCACCGAGCACACCTTCGCCTTCCCGGCCGCCGCCGAGTTCTTCGACGCCTACGTGGCGCGCACGGGCATCTCCCTCGCCGCGCTGCGCAAGGGCTGGCACGCCGCGCAGGCCGGCCACTGGCGCGCGATCTTCGCCGAGCCGGGCAAGGCGCAGCCCGTTCGGCACCGAGTACTTCGAGGCCCTGCTCCGCGTGGGCGCCCTCCACAACCAGATCGACCTGCCGCTCAAGTGGTTCCTGGGGACCTATCCCAGGTACCTGGACGCGGTGCGCCACGCGCTGCGCCAGACGCCGCCGCAGATCGCCGGCACCGAGGCCAAGGGGTCCGGCTGGCGCCGCCGCCGGGAGCCCGCGGTCGACGTCGCGCGTGCTGGCCGACGCCGAGCGCGCGATCCGGATCGTCTTCAACTACGACCAGCAGGCGATCACCGACGCGTTCTACTTCGACACCTTCGCCACGCTGGGCGTCAACCTCGCGCGAGATCCAGAGCCGTGGCGGCAAGCACGACCTGTCCGATCGCGGCCCCGAGCTGAAGGCCACGGTCAACGAGTCGCTGCACCTGTTCATCGACTCCAGCCAGAGCATGCACGAGGTGTTCTCGCAGGTGCGCGAGAGCGTCGAGCAGACCAGCCACGCCATGAACGGGATCGCCGAGGCCAGCTCCGAGGTCGCCCGCGGCGCCGAGCAGCAGGCGGCGATGCTCCAGCGCAACCGCGAGCTCTCCGACGAGGCCGCGGCGGCCACCGCGCGGGCCCGCGAGCTCGGCGAGCTCGGCGCCCAGGCCGTCGGATCCACCAACGACGTCATGCAGCGCGTCCGCGTCTCCGGTCAGGAGGCGCAGGCCGGCATCGAGGAGCTCGCGCGCAAGTCGGGCCAGATCGGCGGGATCCTGGACACGATCACCGGCATCGCCGACCAGACCAACCTGCTCGCGCTCAACGCCGCCATCGAGGCGGCCCGCGCCGGCGAGCACGGCCGCGGCTTCGCCGTCGTCGCCGAGGAGGTCCGCCGCCTCGCCGAGCAGTCCGGGCGACTCGGCCACCTCGATCGCCGACCTCATCCAGGAGATCCAGCAGGGCATCGATACCGTCGTCGGCCTCGTCCAGCAGGCCGCGCACCTCGCCGACGAGGGCGTCGGGAGCTCGGAGCGCGCCCAGCACGCGTTCGTGGAGATCGGCGAGGCGATCGCCGGCATCTCCGAGCGCGTCGCCGGCATGGCCGACACCTCGGGCGAGATCGCCTCGGTCGCCGAGCAGTCCTCCGCCGCCGCCCAGGAGATGTCCTCGGCGACCCAGGAGACGAGCGCGCAGTCCCAGGAGGTGAGCGTCTCGCTCGGCGAGCTCGCCCACACCGCCGACCGTCGTGCTCCAGGCCTCCACCCGCTTCAGCCTGACCGAGGCCGGGATGCCCGGCCCCGACGGCCCCGGCCGCTAGCGCGGGGCTCGACCACCACGCCGGGCCTCAACCGGCCCGACATCTAACCGGGCCCGAACCGCCGCGTCCCGCCGGCCCCGAGCTCGCGCTCGGCCGCCTGCAGCGAGCCGACCGTCTGGGGCGACTCCGCGTCGAGGTGGCTGGCCAGCGCGATGAACGCCTTGGCCGTCGTCAGCGCGTCGCCGAGCGCGTGATGGGGGTCCTCCCCCGGCTGGCCGAGCACCGACGCCAGACGGGCCAGCGGGAGGCCCGCCGGGGGTCGACGCCGTCGCGCTGGCGCAGCCACACCCGGCCCAGCACCTCGGTGTCGACGTCGTCGGGCAGCCGCAGCCGGCGCCGGCGCAGCTCCTTGCCCAGGAAGGCCCGCTCGACCATCGCGGTGTGGAACACGGGGACGCGGCCGGTCAGCGTCTCTAGCAGCTCGTCGATGGCGTCGTCGAGCGGCGGCGCCTCGCGCAGGTCAACGGAGCGCAGCTTGTGCACGAGCACCGACGCGTGCTTGGGCGGGTGCTCGGGCCGCGCCAGCGTGTACATCGCCTCGCCCAGGATCAGCGCCCCGTCGCGGATCGGCACCGCGCCGATGGCGATGATCTCATCGGAGCGGTGCAGCCCGGTCAGCTCGAGGTCGATCGCGCACCATTCCGCCTCACGCCACGGGGTGTCGCGGTCCGGGCCGCTCGACTGGGCGAACCGGCTCCCCGCCTCGGTGCGCTTGAGCGCCAGCCTCATGCGGGCCGCAGCTCCCGCGCCACCGTGCCCACCGCGTGAAAGACGTCGCGCAGGCGCCCGCGCGTCAGCGCGCTCATCGCCGCGGCGTCGAGCAGATCGTCGGGGGTCTGGCCGGCCGCGATCTGCTCGAGCTGGTGCACGATGCGCAGCTCCAGGGCCAGCTCGAAGGCCTCGGTGAGCGTCTCGGCCTGATCGCCGCGCGAGCACGCCGGCGTCGGCGGCGGCGCGCAGCCGCTCCGAGGTCGAGCCCTCGCCGGCGTCGGCGGCGGCCGCGGCCCAGCGGGCGATGGCCGCGATCGGCACGATCGCCGACGAGCGGACGTTGAGGCGGCTGTGGCGGCCCTCCCGCGTCAGCACCGCGTCGGCGTCAAACCCCGTCGGCAGGGCGGGCGTGAAGGCGCGCGCGGCCAGCGACTTCGAGCAGCGCGGCACGCGCCGGGCCCGTCGGCGATCGGCAGCGGCTCGGCTCGGCGTGCCCCACAGCACCCGCCGGTCGGCGAGCACCGACAGCGCCAGCTCGTCGTCGCCGGCGCGCGCCGCCCAGCCTGCCGGCGTCGCGCGCCACCAGCGGCCCGACGACGCCACAGCGGCGTGAGCGCCGCCTCGACCTCGGCCAGCCACTCGGGTGACGGGGGGATCTCGGGATCGTGGATGACCGCCCCGCGCCGGGTGGACGCCGGCGTCAGCTCGCGGCGCGCCTGGCTGCCCAGCGAGACCCACACCGTCCCCGGCGCCGGCGCCGGTGCCGTTGGCCGACACCAGCTCGATCGCGCGCCGGGTCAGCGCGTCGACGAGCGCCGAGAGGACCGGGGCCAGCTCCAGCGCCGGGACGCTGGAATGGTGCAGGTCGAGCATCAGCGCGGGCAGCTGCGCCGCCGCCTCCGACAGCGCGTCGAGATTGCGGGAGCGCTCGATGTTGCGCCGCGCGCGCACCCAGGAGCGCGGCTGGGCGGCGTAGAGGTCGGCGTCCTCCAGCATGCCGACGAGGCGACCGCGCTCGGAGACCACCGGAGCGTGGCGGATGCCCCGCTCGAGCATCTCGTACAGCACCTCGCCGGCCAGGCGGTCCGGGCTGACGGTGTAGGCCGGCGCGGTCATCGCCGCGTCGACCCGGACCGCGCCCGACCGGCCCACGGCGAGCACGCGGGCGCGCAGATCGCGGTCGGTGAGCATCCCCCATCCCCCCTCCTCGAGCTCGACCACGGCGGCGCTGACCCCGGCCGCGGTCATGCGCTCGGCCACGAACCCGATGTTCTCCGAGGGCTTGCAGGTCACGGTCGCCGCGCGGATGAGCTTGACCACCGGCTGGTAGTTGACGTCGGTGCGGCCGGAGCGCAGCTCGCTGCGCCGCGCGCGATCGAGCAGCGGCCGCGCCACCTCGACCGGGATCCGGTAGCAGAGGGTGTCCTCGGCGGCCCGCGCCTCAAAGCCGGGCGGCAGCCCGGAGAGCATCGCCGCGTGCCCGAAGGCGTCGCCGGGGCCGAGCAGGTCCAGCAGCCGGCCCTCGTGCATGATGTCCACCCCGCCCGAGTGGATGACGCGCAGGAACGTCACCGGGCCGCCCCCCTCGGCCAGGATCACCGCGCCGCGCAGGTGAAACTCGATCGCCGCCTGTGCCGCGACCTCGGCCAGCTCGTCGGCGGCCAGCGCGTCGAACGGCGGGCGCTGCGCCAGGAAGCGGGCGATCTCGCTCAGGCCGGCGTCCAGCTCGCCCTCCGGTCGCTCGTGACGGAAATCATTTGATCAACGGTAGCCGCCCGCTCATCGCAGCAGCCCCAAGCGCTGCGCGCGCTGCACCGCCTCGGTCCGGTTGCGTACACCCAGCTTCCGGTACACCGAGCTCGAGTGCTCCTTGACCGTGTGGCGCGACAGGTGCAGCGCCTCGCCGATCTCGGGGTTGGTGGCGCCGGAGGCCATCAGCTCGAGCACCGCGCGCTCGCGATCGGAGAGACCCAGCGCGCCCTGGCGGTCCTGGTGCTCGAACACGGTCTTGCCGATCCCGACCAGCCGCACGGCGCTGGCGATCTTGCGCGCCGGCCAGTCCTTGTAGGCAAACCCCGACGCGCCCGCCGCCCGCGCCGCCTGGGGCGAGATCTCGCCCGCGCCGGAGAACAGCAGCACGCGCGTCGCCGGCTCGGCCTCGCGAACGCGCTCGCACACCTCGGCGCCGGACTCCTCCCCGATGAACAGGTCGACGAGCGCGACATGCGGCCGGTAGCGCTTGGTCATCGTCACCGCCTCGGGGCCGGTGTGGGCCGAGACGCAGCGCTCGACCCACGACTGCTGGGTGAGCATCAGCCGGAAGCCCCAGTGCACGACGTCGTGATCGTCGACGACCAGCACGCGCAGCCGCTCGGGGCTGCGCTCCTCGTCAGTCATCGTCCTCGTCGGGCACCACGAGCCGCACCTGCCAGGTCCCGGGCCCGCGCTCGCCGAACTCGATGACGCCGTTTGACTGCAGCGCCTCCAGCGCCGCCAGGCGCAGGCCCATGCCGGGCCGCCGGCGGGCCGCTGGTCACGCCGTCGTTGACGACCTCCATCCAGAACGCCCCGTTGGCCCGGCCCAGCCGCACGTCGACGTGGGTGGGCTCGGCGTGCTTGCCGGCGTTGCGCACCGCCTCGATGAGCACCGACTGGGCCAGCGGCTCGAGCGGCGGCGGCACGTCGGACGGTGCCCCCTCCACCAGCGAGAGCCCGAGGTGGGGATGGGCGACGGCGAGCCGCCTGACCTCGGCGGCGAGGGTCGTCCTGGTGGCGCGCGGCGCGCGACCCAGCGGGCGCTGCAGCGCCGCCCGCAGGTCGGTGAGCGCCGCCTGGGTCTCCTCGGCGCAGCGCTGGCGGGCCGAGGCGGGCAGCTCGCCGTCGCCGTCGAGCGCCATCGAGACGCCGAACAGGCGCTGGATGACGCCCTCGTGCAGCTCGCGGGCGAGGTCGATGCGCTGCTCGAGCTGGCTGGCCTTCTCGAACTGGGTGGAGACGATCCGCGCCACCGACGCGAGCGCCGCCGCCTTGCCCAGCGTCCACAGCAGGCGCCGGTCGGCCTCGTCCAGCGGGGGCTCGTGCATGAGGCGATCGGCGAGGATGACGCCGAACGCGCGGTCGGCCGCGGCCATCGGCGCGCACACCAGCCGGGCCGGCTCGGAGACGAGCGCGGCGAACTCCTCGGGCACCTGGCCGCTGAGATCGCCGACGACCTCGACGACCCGGTCCTGGCGGATGGCCTGGGCGGCGATGGGGGCCGACTCGACGGTGACGTAGGCGCCGGCGAACGGCTCGATGTCCATGCCGTGGGCCCCGACCGCGCGCACGCGCCGGTCGGCCGAGTCGTAGCGGAAGATGAGCGCGCGGCGCATCCGCGCCAGGCGGCAGACCGCCTCGCACAGGTGGTCGTAGAAGCCGTCGACGGTGGCGCCGGCCTCCGACTGGGAAAGCACCTCGACGAACAGCTCGAGCGCCCCGATCCCGAGATCGGCGCGGCCCTCGCTGGAAACGTCAAGGCTCACGTCGTCACGGCCCCGGCGGAAAAGGCATGGACCGCGCGCGTTACGCGGCGTGCGCGTGCATCAGCCCGAGCCGCAGCGCCTGGTCGGGCGCCAGGTAGACGCGCCACCGGGTCTGACATGAGGGACAGCGGCATTGGACCGATGGATCGTAGCCCTCCAGGCTGTCCTGGAATTCCACGTCCTCGGCGCGCAGGCACACCGGGCACGCCAGGGCCGCCTGGACGAGGACGTCGGGGTCCTCGGGGCGGAACCGCGCGATGTCGGCGAGCGCGGCCATGGTCCACTATCGCGTCGGCCGCCGGCAGGGGCAACCCGGCGACGGGGACGACCCCCCGGGTGGGGGGCGAGCCCTCTGGCGGATGATCGGCAGCGGCCGCTAGGAAGCGGCTCTGAGCGGGAACCGGGTACGCGTCGGCGGCGAAGGCGTCGACCCGGGTGATCGGGCGCTTGCCCCAGCGGGCGCGCGTGGCGAAGTCCAGCAGCCGGTCGACGTAGTCGCGCAGCGGAGCGCTGGTGATGCCCTCGGGCTCCAGCCGCTTGCGCGCCTCGCGGTCGTCGAACGTCCCCTCCATGCAGAAGTACGGGAAGTACTCGCTCCCGGCCTCCAGCGCCTTGCGCTCGGCGGCGCCGAGGGTCATCGCGGCGAACTCGGCGGGCGGCACCACGCGGGGCACCGGGCGGCGGAAGTAGCGGCTGGCGAGACCGGCGAGCTCGGCGATCGTCGAGGCGTCCTCCCCGGCGGTGAGGTGGTAGGTGGCCCCGTTGCCGCAGCTCGTCTCGCACAGCTGGTAGGCGGCGTCGGCGACGTAGTCGATGGAGACGACGTCGACGGGCGCCGACGGCGATCGCCGGCACCGCGGTGAACAGGCCGCGCGCGAAGGCGCGCAGCGGCCAGTACAGGACGTTGAAGGCGGAGGTCCAGCCGTTGTTGCGATCGCCGACGACGATGCTGGGGCGCAGGATCGTGTACGGCAGATCTTCATGGGAGCGCATGAGCTGCTCGGCCTCGAACTTGGACTGCTCGTAGGAGTTGTGAAACGCCTGGCCGACATCGGCGTCGCACTCCGCGAAGGCTCCCGTGTGGTCGCCGGCGACGAACGCGGTGGAGATGTGGGCGTAGCACTCCAGGCCGCCGTGCGCGCGTGCCAGCTCGGCCAGCTCGAGCATCCGGCGGGTGCCCTCGAGGTTGATCGCCCGCGCGTCGGCGAGCGGAAGCGTGAACGACACCGACGCGGCGCTGTGGACGATCTTGGTCACGCGCTCGGCCAGGCCGCGTGCGCTCGGCCTCGGTGAGCCCGAGGTCGGGGGCGGTCATGTCGGCGGCCACGGCGTGCACGCGCGAGCGGTAGCCACGGGCCTCGTCGCCGAACAGGTTCTCCAGCACCCCGTCGACGCGGGCCTGCGCCGCCGCATGGCTGTCGGCGCGCACGAGCGTGATCGACGTCGCGCTCGCCCCGCTGCAGGTAGCGCGCCAGCAGCTCCATGCCGACGAAGCCGGTGGCCCCCGTGAGGAGGACCTCGCCTTGGGTGGTGGCCGTCATCGCAGCGGAGCCAGCGTGTTGTAGGCCCAGACGAGACGTCCGCGCGTGTCGCCCGGGGTGATCAGCTCGTCCACGAACCCCCGCGCGGCGGCGACCTCGGGACGCAGCTGCGTCTCGGCGTAGTGCGCGGCCAGGCGCTCGCGCTCGGCCTCGTAGTCGTCGGCGGCGGCCAGCTGACGGCGGTGGATGACTCCGACCGCGGGCTTGGCGCCCATGATCCCGATCTCCGACTGCGGCCACGCGAACACGTAGTCGGCGCCGAGGTCCTTGGAGTTCATCGTGATGAAGGCACCACCGAACGCCTTGCGCAGGATCACCGTGATCCGGGGCACGCGTGGCCTGGGCGAACGCGTGCACGAACGAGGCGCCCGCCCGGATGACGCCGGCGGACTCCTGACGCACGCCGGGCATGTAGCCGGGGGTGTCGACGAGCACCAACAGGGGGATCCCGAAGGCGTCACACTTGGAGACGAACCGCGCCCCCTTCTCAGAGCTGGCCACGTCCAGGACGCCGCCGGTATAACGCGGCTGGTTGGCGATCACGCCGACCGTCCGGCCGTCGAGGCGGGCGAACCCGGTGACCAGGTTGCGCGCCCAGCCGGCGGAGACCTCGAGCAGCTCGCCGCCGTCGACCACCGCGGCAATCACGTCGCGGACGTCGTAGACACGGCGCTGCTCGAGCGGCACGATCGTTTCGGGGTCCGCCCCGTTGGGCGGATGGCGCCGGACGTTCGGAACGGTCCCGCCGCTGTGGCTGGGCAGGTAGCCGAGCAGGTCACGGGCGAGCATCGCGGCATCGCTGTCGTCGCGTGCGACGAAGTGGCACACCCCGTTCCTGGCGTGCACCTTGGCGCCGCCGAGCGTCTCGGCGTCGACGACCTCGCCGAGCGCCTCACGGACCACGCCGGGGCCGGTGAGGAACATGCTCGACTCCTCGGTCATCACGATGAAGTCGGTGAGCGCGGGCGAGTACGCGCCGCCGCCCGCCGACAGGCCGGTGACGATCGAGATCTGCGGCACCTTCCCCGACAGGGCCACGGTGCGCTTGAAGATCCGTCCGTAACCGCCGAGGGCGCCGATGCCCTCCTGCATCCGGGCGCCGCCCGAGGAGACGAAGCCGACGACCGGGGCCCGGCCACGCTCGGCCAGCTCCAGGACGCGGGCGATCGTGTCGGCGTGGGGCTCGCCCAGCGAGCCGCCCGCGTAGGCGGGATCCTGGGCGTAGCAGAACACCGGGCGGCCACCGACCGTGCCCGAGCCGCCGAGCACGCCGTCGCCGTGGCGGGCCTTGTCGCCCATGGCGTGCGACAGCACCTCGGTGCGGATGAGCTGCAGCGAGCCGGGATCGCACAGCGCCTCCAGGCGCTCGAGCGGCGTCAGCGAGTCCTGTTGCTCACGGCGCGCGCTCGGCTGGAAGCGGCGGCCGTGGGGTGCCGGGCGTTCGAGGAGGGCGCTCACGGGCGACCCCACTCGAGAACCGTCGCTCCCCAGGTGAACCCGGCACCGAACGCACCGAGCAGCACCCGGTCACCTGGGGACAGCATCCCTTCCCTTTCACTGAAGGCCAACGCCAGCGGCAGCGTGGCCGCCGAGGTGTTCCCGTACTGGCCGATGCAGTCGACCACGCGGCCGGCCGGCAGGCCGAGCCGCTCGCCCACGGCGGAGAGGATCCGGCCGTTGGCCTGGTGGTAGACGAAGAGGTCGATCTCGTCGAGTCCGATGCCCGCGGCGCGCACCGCCTGGTGGGTGCACAGGGTGAGCCGGGCGACCGCCTCGCGGAAGGTCTCATGGCCGCGCATCCGGATCTTGCCGTCGGGGCGCTCGGCCTTGATGTGGTCCGCGCCGGCGCCGTCGGAGCCGAGCACCACCGGGCCGATCCGTCCCTGGCCGCGCATCTGCTCGAGCACGACCGCGCCTGCACCGTCGGCGAACACGGCCGCGGTGGCCCGATCGTCGGGGTCGGTGATGCGCGACATGAAGTCGGCGCCGATGACCACCGCGCAGCGCGCGCGGCCGGCCTCGACCTGGGCGGCGCCGATCGCCAGCGCCGACAGGAAGCCGGTGCAGGCGGAGCCGACGTCGAACGCGCCGGCGCCGGTGGCACCGAGGGCGTGGGCCACGAGCGGCGCGGTGCCGGGCATGATCTCGTCGGAGGTGGTGGTGGCGACGATCACGAGGTCGACGTCGGCGGGATGGACACCGGCGCGGGCCAGCGCGGCCCGCGCGGACTCGGTGGCGTGGGTCTCCAGGCGCTCGTCGGCGCGGGCGACCCGGCGGGAGTGGATCCCGGTGCGCCGCGCGATCCAGTCGTCGTCGACGCCGAGGCGCGCGCCGATCTCGGCGTTGGTGACCACGGTCTCGGGGACGCTGACGGCGACGGACGCCACCGCGACACCGGCGCGCGGCTGAAGCACGGGCGTGGGGGCGAGCTCCGGCTCCACGTGCAAGGTGGTGGGCATAGTTCCACACGCTATGGGCCCCCCGCGCAGATTCCAACGCGCCGCGGGGAACACCAGACACCCGGGGGGTAGGGGCAAAATCCCCACCAGAAAGGGGTGCAGCGGCGAATCAGCGCTCGCCGGGCGCCCGAGGAGGGAGGCGCCCGGCGAGTGACGCATCTGGTTATACGAAGCCGCCGGGCGCGGGATGTTGACCACTTGTGAAGCACGGGCGCCGCGTCCGCACCGAGCGGCTACCGCGTGCGTCTAGTCAGCCGGTCCGCAGCTGAGCTCGTCGATCAGCGCGGCGAGGCGTACGAGCAGGTCGGCGACCAGCCGGCGCTCGTCGCCCGGCAGCCCCTCGAAGAACTCGAGCTGGAGCGAGCGCATCCACTCGTGCTTCAGATCAAGGGCGGAGCGGCCGTGATCGGTGAGGGTCACGGTGACGCCGCGGCGGTCCTCGACCGAGCGCTCGCGCCGGACGATCGCGCGCCGTTCCAGCGCGTCGAGGATGCGGCTGGCCGTGGACGGGGCGATACCGGCGCCGGCGGCGAGATCGGAGACGCGCGCCGTGTCGGAGCCCGACAGGGGCAGCAGCAGTGAGTACTGCGACAGGGTCAGACGGCCCGCCGTGTCCTGCGCCACCGCGCCCCGGGCGCGGCGCACCGCCTGGGCCAGGGTCTCGAACGCGACCAGGAAATCCTCGGCGCCGGCGGGCGGGCTGGGGGCATGCACCTCCATGAGGCGACTAGCCTAGCAACCCTTGTCATGCTAATGTTTGGCATGCTAATCAAATTTCAGTCCCCGTAGGGGGTCGTCATGTTTCGGAACATCCTGGTCTGCGTCGACGGTTCGGCCCACGCCGAGCGGGCGTTGAGCGAGGCGATCGACCTCGCGACGGCCGAGCGGTCGCGTCTCACGATCCTCACCTCCATCCCCCGCCCGCCCTACTGGGCGTGCAGCCCCGTCACCGCGGCGGGCATCGAGCCACTGGCCAACGATCTGGCCGACGAGGCCAAGGCGACGCTCACGGCCGCCGTCGACCGCGTCCCCGCATCGATCCCGGTCACCAAGATCCTCACCCGCCAGCCGATCCGCGAAGCCCTGATGGCACGGATTCGCACCGGCGAGCACGACCTCGTCGTGATGGGGTCGCGCGGGCGGGGCGCCCTCAGCGCCTCACTGCTGGGCAGCGTGAGCCACTACGCGCTCAACCACAGCCAGGTGCCCGTGCTCATCATCCATACCGAGGACGAGGCGCGCCAGCACCAGGCCGCCGCGGATGGCGACGAGATGACTGCTCACCCCGGCACGGATGCGGTGCCCGCCGACGCCGTGACGGCGGCCGTCTGATCCCACTTCTCCGCGCACCCGTCCGAGCAGAAGTACACCGTGCGTGAGCCGCTCACGCGCGTGACCGCCTTGTCGCGATCCACGCGCATCCCGCACACCGGGTCGGTGACGCCGCGGCGCTGGGTCAGCCACATCAGGGTGGCGAACACCACCACCCCGACCACGTTGAGCGCGAGCTTGTAGTTGAGCTGCACCGACCCGAAGATGTCGGCACGATCCGGGCGCGGGCCGCTCGGAGTCAGTCCCAGCAGCGCGAACAGGCCGGCGACGAGCAGCGCCGCCACCACCATCGTGACGAACATCAGCCCGGTGATCCGCAGCGCGAACTCGGTGCCGTAGTACTTGCGGTAGATGGCGACGATCGGCAGCACGATGAGGTCCGCGAACAGGAAGGCCAGCACGCCGGCGAAGCTGATCCCGCCCGACCACAGCACCGCGGCCAGGGGGACGTTCCCGATCGAGCAGACGAAGCTCAGCACCGCGATCACCGGACCGATCAGGGCGTTCTCGATCGCCGGGATCGGCGCCGGCGCGCTGTGCAGAAACAGGCCCTGGAACACGCTGTCGGGGACCTGGGCGATGAAGCCGGCCAGCAGGAAGCCGATGCAGATCTCGCGCCACAGCATCTGCCAGTCCCCGCGGAAGTTGTGGGCGACGTCCGACCACGCCTCGGCCGAGGTCAGGCGGCGGCGCCAGCCAAGCTCCGAGCCGGCGGAGTGGTGCTGGTGGCCGGGATCGGCGTGTACGGCGTGCTCGCGCGCGCGGGCCTCGAGCGACGGGCTGACGAATAGGCGCAGCGCGAGCCCCATCAACACGATCATCACGATCCCGCCGAGGTACTCGGCGACCGCGAACTGCCACCCGATGAGGATCCACAGCACCAGGCCGAGCTCCCACACGAGGTTGGTGGAGGCGAACTGGAAGGCCAGCGCGCTGTCTGCCGAGGCGCCCTTGGCAAACAGCGAGCGGGCGATCGCCACCGCGGCGTACGAGCAGGAGGACGAGGCGGCGCCGAGCACGGTGGCGCGGGTGGCGGCACCTCCACCCTCCCCGCCCAGCGTGCGCTGGATCCGCTCCCGCGGCACCCACGCCTGGACGACCGCGGAGATCGCGAACCCCAGCACGAGCGCCCACCACACCGCCCACGCCATCAGCAGGGCGTCGCGCACGCCGTGCCACAGGAAGTTCAGGACGTCGGTCATCTCCGCTCACTATACCCCTGGGGGGTAGTGGTATGCTTGCGGGCATGACAGCTACACGCGGCTACACCGCCACCAAGGACGAGCTGCTGGCGCGGCTGAAGCGCATCGAGGGACAGATCCGCGGGATCGAGGGCATGGTCCAGGAGGACCGCTACTGCATCGACGTGCTCACGCAGATCTCGGCGGCGCGGGCGGCGCTCGACAAGGTGGCGCTCGGCCTGCTCGATGACCACGCCCACCACTGCGTGATCGGGGCCGAGAGCGCGCAGGAGCGCGACGCGAAGACCGCCGAGCTGATGGAGGCGGTCGGCCGCCTCATGCGCCGCGGCTGAGCGCGCGCGGCAGGGCGCGCGAGGGCGCGCTAGGACGCCGGCGCGGCCGGCGCCGCGACCAGCCGCTGAAACAACGCGTCGAGCGTCGCCTCCGGATCACGGCTCAGCCCGGTGTGGACATCGGAGGCCTGGACGATGGTCGACGACGGCGCGGCCAGCCAGCCGAAGCGCTCGGAGGGCGGCAGCGCGGCGATCGGACCCGCATCCGGGGCCCCCTCGGCGACGCGGACGAGCGCGGCCAGGTGCTCGCGGACCTCGTCGACCGCAACCGCCCCGCCCAGCGCCGCGAGCCGCGCGACGTCGAGGTCGACGCGGGCGCCGAGAAAGTCGCGCTGGCGGCAGAACAGGACCACGCCGACGTTGACGCGCTCGCCGCGCTCGACGCTGGGGACGACGCGGAGGATGAGGTAGGTGAACGGCCTAGCGTCCGGCTCGGGCACGTTCGGCCTCCTCCGCGAATCCGCCGGCGGCCAGCCGGCGCGTCAGGTACTCGGCGTACACCTCGGCGCCGTCGGCGGCGGCCAACCACTCCGCGGGCACGAGCTCGACCGCGGCCCGAATGGCCGCCTCCCCCTCCCCCAGGCGCGCCCGCATCCGCGAGTCGGCCTCCGCGATCGGCCCCGCCGCGCCCAGCAGGACGTGATCGGCGATGAGCGGAAAGGGCCGCTCGGGATGGGCGTCGGGATCGAGTCCCCCGTGCTGGAGATAGAGCGCGGCGCCGTGGTCGATGAGCCACAGCCGCTCGTGCCACAGCAGCAGGTTCGGGTTGCGCGCGGTGCGGTCGACGTTGGTGGCCAGCGCGTCGAGCCACACGATGTCGGCGGCCAGCTCGGCCGAGGGCTGCCACGCCCCCGCCGGCGTGTACGCCAGCGCGCCGGGCAGGAAGTCGACGCCGAGGTTCACGCCCTCGCTGGCGGTGATGAGCTCCTGGATCTCGGGGTCGGGCTCGGCGGCACCCAGCCGCGCGTCGATCGCCAGCCTCACCAGCTCGGGGACGAGCAGGCCGGCGCCGCGCGCGAGCTCGCCGATGATCACCTCGGCCACGAGCGCGCGCACCCCCTGCCCCGCGCCGCGGAACTTGGCGACGTACAGGCCGTCGTCGTCGGCCTCCACCAGGCCCGGCAGCGAGCCGCCCTCGCGCAGGGGCGTCACGTACCGCGTGGCGGCGACGTCGCGCAGGGCGCTGGTGCTGACCGGCATGCGGGTGCTTTCTAGCACTCGCGCCCGCGGACGCCGACGTGCCGGGCAAGGTACGAGATCCGTCGAACTAACATCGCGGGCATGCTCCTCTCGGTCCTCGATCAGTCGCCCATCGCCGAAGGGTCCACCGGCGCCGACGCGCTGCACAACACGCTCGACCTGGCCCGGCTGACCGACGCGCTGGGCTATCACCGCTACTGGGTCGCCGAGCACCACGGCGGTCCGATGCTGGCGGGCCCCAGCCCCGAGGTGCTCATCGGCCCGATCGCCGCCGCCACCGAGGGGATCCGCGTCGGCAGCGGCGGCGTGATGCTGCCTCACTACAGCCCGCTCAAGGTCGCGGAGTCCTTCACCATCCTCGCGGCCCTGTTCCCAGACCGCATCGACCTGGGAATCGGCCGGGCCGCCGGGACCGATCCGCTGACGATGTTCGCCCTCCAGCAGGACCGCCGCCAGGCCGCGGGTGACGACTTCCCCCAGAAGCTCGGCGAGATGCTCGGCTACTTCGACGACGACCTGCCCGAGGAGCACCCCTTCCGCCACCTGGCCGCGACGCTGCCGGGCCGCCCGCAGCTGCCCGTGCCGTGGCTGCTGGGCTCCTCGGAGCAGAGCGCGATCTGGGCCGGTGAGCTCGGGCTGCGCTACGCCTTCGCGGACTTCATCAACCCGAGTGGCGCCGACATCGCCCGGACCTACCGCGAGCGCTTCACGCCCGCGCGTGACCTCAAGGCGCCACGTACCGCCGTGGCCGTGTGGGCGCTGGCCGCGCCTACCGACGAGGAGGCCCAGTTCCTGGCCTCGAGCAGCCGCATGACGTTCACGCTGCTGCGCCGCGGCAGGCTGATCGCGGTCCCGCCTCCCGAGCAGGCATCCGAGTTCCTCGCCCGCGAGGCCCGGCGGACACCGTCCGGGGACATCCCCGGGCGCCGCGGTGTGGTCGGCTCGCCGGAGACGGTCCGCGCGGGCATCGAGACCGTGGCCAGCGCCTATCAGGCCGACGAGGTCATCGTGGTGACGATCACCCATGACCACGGCGTGCGCCGCCGCTCCTACGAGCTCATCGCCGAGGCGTTCGACCTCGAGCCGCGGGCGCTGGCGGCCCAGACCGCCTGAAGACACTTCGCACCGCGCCGGATCGGGGGTAGGATCGCGGCGTGACGAAGTGGGTCTACGACTTCGCCGAGGGCTCGAAGGACATGCGCGAGCTGCTCGGCGGCAAGGGGGCGAATGTCGCGGAGATGACCCGCGTGCTCGGCCCCGACCGGGTCCCGGCGGGGTTCACCATCACCACCGAGGCGTGCGTCGAGTACATGCGCGCCGACCGCGATGAACCCGACGGGATGGCCGAGGAGGTGGCCGAGGCCCTGGGCCGCCTGGAGGAGGCGGCCGGCAAGACGCTGGGTGACCGGGACGATCCGCTGCTGGTGTCGGTGCGCTCGGGCGGGCGCGAATCGATGCCGGGGATGCTCGACACGGTCCTCAACCTCGGGCTGAACGACGAGTCGGTCAAGGGGCTGGCCGAGACGACGAGCAACGAGCGCTTCGCCTGGGATTCGTACCGGCGCTTCGTGCAGATGTTCGGCAACGTCTCGCGCGGGATCCCGGGCGAGAAGTTCGAGGACGCGATCAAGGCGGCCAAGGACGCGCGCGCCGTCTCAGATGACACCGAGCTCGACGTTGACGCGCTCTCCGAGCTCACCGACACGTTCAAGGGCATCTACGCCGAGCACACCGGCGACGAGTTCCCCCAGGACCCGCAGGAGCAGCTGCGCCTGGCCATCCGGGCGGTGTTCGACTCCTGGGTGGGCGAGCGCGCGGTCTCCTACCGGCAGCTGAACCACATCCCCGACGAGTGGGGCACGGCGGTCAACGTCCAGCAGATGGTGTTCGGCAACAAGGGCGACACCTCGGGCTCCGGGGTGGTGTTCTCGCGCGACGAGGTCACCGGCGCGCCCGAGCCCAGCGGCGACTTCCTGCCCAACGCGCAGGGCGAGGACGTCGTCTCCGGCGTGCGCACGCCGCGCGACATCTCGGAGATGAAGGAGTGGATGCCCGAGGTCCACGAGCAGCTGATGGAGATCCTGCGCACGCTCGAGAGCCACTACGAGGACATGCAGGACACCGAGTTCACCGTCGAGGAGGGGCAGCTCTACATGCTCCAGACGCGCAACGCCAAGCGGCCGGCCCAGGCGGCGGTGCGGTTCGCGGTGGACGCGGTGTCAGAGGGGCTGCTCAACCGCGAGCGGGCGCTGATGACGATCGATCCCGACGCGCTCGACGCGCTGCTTCACCCGACCTTTGATCCCAAGGCGGACTTCGAGGTGCTGGCCTCGGGGGTCAACGCGTCCCCGGGCGCGGCCAAGGGCGAGATCGTGTTCACCGCCGCCGACGCGGTGGCGGCCGACGAGGCCGGGCGCGACGTCATCCTCGTGCGCCCGTTCACCGACGCCGAGGACGTCGCCGGCTTTCACGCCGCCCGCGGGATCCTCACCAGTGAGGGCGGCAAGGCCAGCCACGCTGCCCTGGTCGCACGCGGGATGGGCCGGCCCGCGGTGGTCGGGGCCCAGTCGCTGGAGATCGACCTGGCCGCCAAGACCGTCAGCGCCGACGGGACGGAGCTGCACGAGGGCGATTTCATCGCCATCGACGGGACCAAGGGGCAGGTCACCACCGACGACGTGCCGCTGGTGGAGGCGCGGGTCGATGAGAACTTCGAGCAGGTGCTGACGTGGGCCGACGAGGTCCGCCGGATGAACGTGCGCACCAACGCCGACACGCCCGAGGACGCCCAGAAGGCCCGCGAGCTCGGCGCCGAGGGCATCGGGCTGTGCCGGACCGAGCACATGTTCATGGCCGAGGACCGGCAGCCCAAGATGCGGGCGATGATCATGGCCGATGACCGCGAGTCGCGCCGCGCCGCGCTGGCCGAGCTGCTCCCGCTCCAGCAGGAGGACTTCGAGGGCATCTTCAGCGCGATGGCGGGGCTTCCGGTCACGATCCGCCTGCTGGACCCGCCGCTGCACGAGTTCCTCCCTCACGCCGAGGAGCTCGCTACCGCGATCGAGCGGGCGCGCATCGAGGACGCCCACGACCTCCCCCAGCTCGAGCGGCTGCTCGATCGCGTCCACGACATCTCCGAGGAGAACCCCATGCTCGGGACGCGCGGCGTGCGGCTGGGGATCCTCTACCCCGAGATCTATGAGATGCAGGTCCACGCGATCCTGCGCGCCGCCAAGGCGGCCGAGGAGCCACCCCACCCCGAGATCATGATCCCGCTTGTCGACTACGAGCACGAGCTGGAGATCATGCGCGCGCTCGTGCAGGCCATCGGCGACGAGGAGGGCCTGGAGATCGGCACCGACTACACCGTGGGCACGATGATCGAGCTGCCCCGCGCCTGCTTCGTGGCCGACCGCATCGCGCGCTTCGCGGACTTCTTCAGCTTCGGCACCAACGACCTGACCCAGACGGCGCTCGGCTTCTCCCGTGACGATGTCGAGTCCAAGTTCGTGCCGACCTACCTGCAGCGCAACATCATCGACCGCAGCCCGTTCGAGACGATCGACAAGCCGGGCGTCGGCTGGCTGGTCCGGCTCGGAGCCTGGGTCGGCCGCGAGGCCCACCCGGGCCTGAAGCTGGGGATCTGCGGTGAGCACGGCGGCGACCCGGAATCGGTGGTGTTCTTCCACCGTGCCGGGCTGGACTACGTCTCCTGCTCGCCCTACCGGGTGCCGATCGCGCGGATCGCCGCCGCCCAGGCGTCGATCCAGTTCCCCATCGGCCGCTGGGACTGAGTCCGTCAGGCCGCAAGGACCGGCTCGCCGACCACCGCCCGCTGATCCGCTTTCCGCGTGAACAGGAGTCCGGCGATGACGGCCGCGGCGGCGAACACGCCGGCCGAGACTGTGAAGGCCGTGGTGTAGCCATGGATGGCGGCGTGCGCCACAAGGGCCGGCGTCGGGCGGTGGCCGGCGAGGACGCTGGTGGCGGCGCCGGCGGCCAGCGTGGACAGCAGCGCGGTCCCGAGCGAAGCGCCGACCTGTTGGGCGGCGTTGACCGTGGCCGAGGCGACGCCCGCATCGTGCGGCTCGACGCCGAGTGTCGCGCTGTTCATCGCCGTGCTGAACACCAGCCCCAGGCCGATGCCCATGATCAGCAGGGCGGGGAGGATGACGCCGGCGTAGCTGCTGTCGAGCCCAATCCCGCGCAGCAGCAGCATCCCGATCGCGCCCAGCGCCATGCCGGTCACGATGAGCGGCCGTGGGCCGACCCGCGAGCGCAGCCGCGTGGTGGCGACGACCGCGGTGACCATGATGACGAGCGTCATGGGCAGGAAGGCGAGCCCGGTGCTCACCGGCGAGTAGCCGCGGCTGACCTGGAGGTAGTACGTGAGGAACAGGAAGACCCCGAACATCGCCACCGCGGCCAGGCCCATCGAGATGAAGGCGGCCGCGCGGTTGCGGTCCATGACCACCCGCAGCGGGAGCAGCGGGCTCGACACGCGGCGCTCGATGGCGACAAACGCCGCCAGCAGAGCCACGCCGGCGGTCAGCGCGGCGATGGTCAGGCTGTTGGACCAGCTCGTCGTCTGGGCGTGGTTGAAGCCGTAGACGAGAGCGAACAGCCCCGATGTCACGGTGAGCACGCCGGGGATGTCGATCCGCGGCTTGGTGGCGGGGGCCTGGTTGTGCAGCAGGGTCACCGCGCCCGACACGGCGATGGCGGCGAACACGAGGTTGACGTACATGCTGAAGCGCCAGTTCAGATACTGGGTGAGGAGGCCGCCGAGCAGCAGGCCGACCGACGCGCCGCTGCCGGCGATTGCGCCGAAGATGCCGAACGCCTTGTTGCGCTCGGAGGTCTCGGTGAACGTCGTGGTGAGCAGGGACAGGGCGGCCGGGGCCAGCAGCGCGCCGAAGGCGCCCTGGAAGGCGCGGGCGCCGGCGAGCATGACGAAGGACTGCGCCGCTCCGCCGACCGCCGAGGCCAGCGCGAACCCGGAGAGGCCGGCGATGAACGTCCACTTGCGGCCGAAGACGTCGGAGATCTTGCCGCCGAGCAGCAGCAGGCCCCCGAACGCCAGCGAGTACGCGGTGACGATCCACTGGCGGTTGTCGTTGGAGAAGTGCAGCGCCTTCTGCGCCGAGGGCAGGGCGATGTTCACGATCGTCGCGTCGAGCACGACCATCAGTTGCGCGATCCCCAGGATCGCCAGGATCGCCCAGCGCCGCGCATGATGGGGGTTGAGATGGGACATGAGTGAGCGCTCCGGTCAGACAGGGTGGACATGCGTCGGGAACTGGATAGGCCTTATCCAAGTGGATGCTGTGATATCCGCTTCTCAGGGGAACACTAACAAAAAAGCGGATACTGTCAATCCACTTCTTGCTACGCTGGGCCTCATGACGCTCACCGAACCCGACAAGCCGCTGCGCCGCGACGCCGAGCGCAACCGGCAGCGGATCCTCGACGCGGCGCGCGAGCTGTTCGCCGAGCACGGGCTGGGCGTGACCCTCAACGACATCGCCCACCACGCCGGGGTCGGCGTCGGGACGGTGTACCGCCGCTTCCCCGACAAGGCCCAGCTCATCGAGGAGCTCTTCGAGCAGCGCCTGGAGGACCTCGTCTCGCTCGCCGCCGCGCGCTCGACGATCCCGACGCCTGGCACGGGCTCAAGACCTTCCTGCGGCGGGCGCTCGAACTGCAGGCCAACGACCGGGGCATGAAGGACCTGATCACCGCCAGCACCGACGGCCTGGAGCGGGTCGCCACGATCCGCGCGCGGCTGCTCCCGATCGGGCTCGAGCTGGTGCGCCGCGCCCGGGAGGCCGGCCAGATCCGCGGCGACATCGACGCGCCGGACCTCCCGATCATCCAGCTCATGCTGAGCACGCTGATCGACGCCTCGCGCGATGTCTCACCCGACCTGTGGCGCCGCCATCTTGGGATCATCACCCGGGGGCTGTCGGCGCACCCTGACCAGGAGCCGGAGCTGGATGACTCCTCCGCTCGCACCTGACCAGGTCGACCACGTGATGTCATTCCTCAAACCCGCTCGCCGCTGATCTGAGTCGTGACGACTCGCCGTCATGCCGGCCGTCTCGGTCGTCCGCATCACTCCGCGGCCTGGAACGCGCTGCGGTCGCGGACCGCCGTGCTGGCGATCCTCGTCCTGGCCGCGGGGGCGGGCGTCCTCGTCGGCCTGGCCACGAGCGGCGGGACCGGCCCGGGGCCGGGCTTCGGCCAGGGTCCAAGCTGGCCCGGCCGCCGGGGGCCTGCCCGGGACCGGCGGCGGGGCGGGCGGCACGACCGGGGCCACCGGCCAGCCGCGCCGGCCTCCAGCCGGGCCCCAGCCATCCCAACATCGTCTTCGTCCTCACCGACGACCTCTCGATGGACCTGCTGCCCTACATGCCCCAGGTCCAGGCACTCCAGACCGACGGGATGACGTTCAACAACTACTTCGTGTCGGACTCGCTGTGCTGCCCGTCGCGCTCGTCGATCTTCACCGGGGAGTTCCCGCACGACACCGGCGTGTTCACCAACTCCGGCCCCTTCGGCGGGCTCAACGCGTTCTACAACCACGGCGACGAGGACCGCACGTTCAACATCGCGCTGCAGCGCGCGGGCTACCGCACCGCGATGATGGGCAAGTACATCAACGGCTACCTCAGGGCCCGCGGCGCTCGCCCATCCCCTCGACGGGCGTGCCCCCCGGATGGTCGGAGTGGGACGTGGCCGGCTGGGGCTACCGCGAGTTCGACTACGAGCTCAACATCGACGGCACCCTCCACTACTTCGGCGCACGCCCCGCAGGACTACCTCACGGACGTGATCGCCCGGCGGGGCGTGCGCTTCATCAACCGCTCGGCCGCGATGGGCAAGCCGTTCTTCCTGGAGCTCGCCACCTTCGCGCCGCACACCCCGTACGTCCCCGCGCCGCGTGACGCCCAGCTGTTCCCTGGCCTGATGGCGCCGCACCCGCCCAGCTTCGACGTCCTGCCCGCCGACCCGCCGTCCTGGCTGGCCGGGCATCCCCCGCTGACCGATCACCAGATCAGGAAGATCGACTGGGTATTCCGCCGCCGGGTCCAGGACGTGCAGGCCGTCGACGACATGCTCGACCAGGTCCGGACCGCGCTGCAGGCCGATGGGCTGGCCGACGACACCTACATCGTGTTCAGCTCCGACAACGGCCTGCACACCGGCGAGTACCGCCTGACCCCGGGCAAGCTGACGGCGTTTGACACCGACATCCACGTGCCGCTCGTCGTCACCGGGCCCCGGCGTGCCGGCCGACACCTCGACCGACGCGATGACCGAGAACGTCGATCTGGCCGAGACCTTCGCCCAGATGGGCGGGACCACCATGGACACCGGCGACGGCCACAGTCTCCTGGCGCTGATCCACGGCGACATCCCGATCGACTGGCGCAACGCGATCCTCGTCGAGCACCACGGGCCCAAGCCCGACCGCGACGACCCGGACGAGCAGGACCGCTCCAGCGGCAATCCCGCCGTCCTATGAGGCGATGCGCGACCCGGACTTCCTCTACGTCGAATACAGGGACGGGGAGCGGGAGTTCTACGACCTGCGCACCGACCCCTACGAGCTCGACAACCTCGCCGGGAGCCTCTCACCGGAGGAACTGGAGACCCTGCACGCCGATCTCACGCGACTCGAGGACTGCCACGGCGCGGCCGCCTGCTGGGCGGCGGGCCATCTGCAAGCGACGTTCGCCGCCGGCCACCGCCGACACCGCCCGTAGCTTAATGCCAAGATCGCAACGGATCTTAATCCGGGCTAACTTATCGAGGCCTTACAGGCCAACCCCTACCGTGGCGACCCAGTGAGCTGTCTCGGCGTCTCGGTCGGGGGACATGTCCGATGCAAGCCTGTCCCTCGACCCATGGGTGGAACCACGATGACGTTGAAATCGCTGTAGTAGGTCAATCGCTGCGCTCGGCGTGGCGGGCGCGAGCGCGCTGGGCGCATTCGCGGCGAGCGCGCACGCCGCCGTGGCACCGATCGGGGCGTTCACGACGAAGGGCGCCTACTCGTTCGTCTCCGCCCCGCGGCCTGCACCCGCCCAAGCTGCGCACCGACGTCAAGACGCAGACGAGCAAGCTGGCCGACGGCAACTTCCTGCTCGACAACTTCCCCAATCTGACCGTCCCCGGGCCCCATGACGGGGGAGGGCGGCCCGCTCATCTGGACGCCAAGCTCCAGCCGGTCTGGGTCTTTCCGATCGGCACGGACGTCACCTCAACCAACCTCCGCCAGCAGACCTACAACGGCAAGCCCGTGCTCACCTGGTGGAAGGGCGTCGTCACCAACACCGGCGCGTCGACGAGCGGCGAGGTTGACATCGTCGATCAGCACTACCGCAACGTGGCGGCGATCAAGGCCGCTGCACCGTGGATCATCAGCGTCCATGACGCGGTCATCAGCGGCGGCAACATCTGGGTCACGGTCTACCGCAACGTCCCGGGGCAGGACCTCTCCGCCCTAGGTGGATCGGCCTCCGGCGTCGTCTATGACTCCGGCGTGCAGGAGTACAACATCAAGACGGGCAAGCTCCTGTACACCTGGGACGCGCTCAACCCCGGCGGCACGCCCAACATCCCGCTGTCCGAGTCCGAGCAGCCCGCCCCGCCGGCGGCCGCGCCGGCCGGGACCCCGTGGGACGCCTACCACATCAACTCCATCCAGCTGCTTCCCGGCAACCAGATGCTTGTATCGATGCGCAACACCTGGGCCGCGTATCTCATCAACACCAAGACCAACCAGACCATCTGGACGCTGGGCGGGAAGGCGTCGAGCTTCAACATCGCGGCCAACGCCGCCTTTGCCTGGCAGCACGATGTGCAGATGCTCCCCCACAACCAGGTCTCGCTGTTCAACGACAACTGCTGCGCGATCACCGGCCCCGGCGTCTTCGCCGCGCCCAACGGCGCCTCCGGCGGGCTCATCCTCACGCTGAACACGGGCGAGCCACACGGCGTCCCTCGTCTCCTCCTACACCCACAAGAACCGTCCCCTGGACCCGGCGTTCCTCGGCAGCATGAACGTGCTGCCCAACGGCAATGCGCTCGTCGGCTGGGGCTCCCAGCCCTACTTCTCCGAGTACTCCAAGACCGGCCAGCTGCTGCTCGACGCCGTCTGGCCGGGCAAGGACCTCAGCTACCGCGCGCTGTTCTCCGGCAACTGGGTGGGCACCCCGTACTTCCCGCCGAGCGGTGCCGCCCGCAAGGCCAAGGGCAAGGTGACCGTGTACGCCAGCTGGGACGGCGCCACTGCAGGTCACCTCATGGAAGGTCCTGGCCGGCTCCAACCCGAACCACCTTCCCGGTCGTGGCCACCAAGACCAAGACCGGTTTCGAGACCGCGATCGCGCTGGCCAAGAGCGCCAAGGTCTACAAGGTGCAGGCGTTCGACGCCAAGGGTCACCTGCTGCGCACGTCCAAGGCGTTCAGCGTCCCGAAGCCGAAGTCCCTGCCGCTGCCCCCTCCCGGTTCCTACTAGGCCCGGTTTCTTTACGACAGCTTGACAGTGGTGACACCCGGACGCCAGGTGTCACCACTGGGGCCGGCGTCTTCGTCGTAACTATCGGCGCACCGCGTGTTACACAGTGCAGCCGGTGGCCGGCGCAGGCTCAGCCTGAGCAGTGCAACCTCGACAAGGAGCTTGATGTCTCACCTGCAGCGTCCGATCCGTTCCCCCGGCGACGCGTCCCGCTCGCGGCCTCCGCGATGCTGGTGGCGGCCGGAGCGACGCTGGGGCCGACGGCCGCCGCCCAGGCGGCCTCGTCCCCGGTCGACCGTGTTCCCCGTCCCGGGCGGCCACGTCGCCGCGCCATCGACGCAGATCACGTTCCGGGGCGTGCCCGCCGGCCAGCTGGGGCCCATCTCCGTGACGGGATCCAAGAGCGGCACCCACACCGGTCGCATCGTCGGCGACTCGGACGGCGACGGCGCAAGCTTCCTCCCGGCGCAGTCGTTCAAGGCCGGCGAGACGGTGACCGTCACCACCGGTCTGACCGATCGTCGGCGGCACCGGCGGCAGCTACAGCTTCACGGTCGCCACCCCGGCCGGTGGCATTCCCCTGGCCGGCGTGCGGCCGGCGCCGCGCGTCCGCAACGACATCACCCGTTTCGTCTCCCGCCCGGACCTCGTGCCCGCCGCGGTCACCGTGACCAAGAAGGCGTCCCCCTCGGTCGCGGCCGGCGGCGACCTGTTCATCGCCCCGCAGTACGGCCCGGTGCAGAACGGCCCCATGATCATCGGACCCTTCGGCGGGCTCATCTGGTATCAGCCCGTCCCGCACAACGACACCGCCACCGACTTCAACGTCCAGACCTATCAGGGCAAGCCGGTGTTGACCTGGTGGCAGGGCAATGTCAGCGCCGCCGGAACGGGTGACGGTGTCGGTGAGATCTACAACAGCTCCTACCAGCATGTCGCCACCGTCAAGGCCGGCGAACGGGGTGAACGCCGACCTGCATGAGTTCACCATCACCGGCCAGAACACCGCACTGGTGACCGCGTACTACCCGGTCCTCTGGAACACGTCCAGCGCCAAGGGCGCCAAGCCCCGGATCGTGCTCGACGGAGTGGTGCAGGAGATCGACATCCCCACCGGGCTCGTCCTGTTCCAGTGGGACAGCCTCGACCATGTCCCGGTCAGCGCCAGCTACCAGGCGATCCCGAAGAACACCGGGTCACCCATGGGACTACTTCCACCTGAACTCCGCTCAGCTGACGGCAACGGGAACGTCATCATCTCCTCGCGCGACACCTGGGCGGTCTACGACGTCTCCCACCAGACCGGTGGCGTCGTGTGGACGTTGGGCGGCAAGTCCTCGAGCTTCAAGATGGGCCCGAACACCTCGTTCGCCTTCCAGCACGACGCGCGGCTTCTGCCCAGCGGCCTCATGACCATCTTCGACGACGGCGCCGGGCCGCCCGACGTGCACAAGCAGTCGCGCGGACTCACGCTGCGCCTCGACACGACTCACAAGACGGCGTCGCTCGTGGCGCAGGACACTCATTCGCCCTCGGTCCTGTCGCGCTACGAGGGCTCCGATCAGCTGCTGCGCAACGGCGACTCGCTCGTCGGCTTCGGCTCCCAGCCGTGGATCACGGAATTCGACTCCCGCGGCAAGACCGTTTTCGACGCCCGCTTCGTCGACGCCAACCAGAGCTACCGGGCGTTCCGCTACCCGTGGAGGGCACGCCGTGGGCCGCGCCGGCGTTCGGACACGCGCACCAGCAAGGGCACAACAACCGTCTACGCGAGCTGGAACGGCTCCACCCAGCTGGCGCGCTGGAACGTGCTGGGCGGCAGCAGCCCGTCGAAGATGGGCGTGGTCGCCAGCGCCGGCAAGACGGCGTTCGAGACGCCGATCAAGCTGCGGTCGTCCAGGGCCTACCTCGAGGTTCAGGCGCTGGACTCCAGCGGCAAGGTGCTGGGGAAGACCAAACCGGTCAAGCAGTAGCCCGGTCGCGCGTCGTCAGAGGTCGCAGCTCGTAACGGATGAAGCCGCGGTTCTGCGCCACGCGGTCATAGACGCGGCGCGCGGTGGCGTTGGACTCGTGCGTGCTCCAGTACAGGCGCATGCAGCCGCGCTCGCGCGCCCAGCCGGCGATCGCCTCGATCAGCGCGGTGGCCGCGCCGTGGCCGCGGCTCTCGGGCGCGGTGAACAGGTCCTGGAGGTAGCAGACGTCGGGGCCGGAGGTGTTGGCGTGGATGAAGAAGTGGGCGATCCCGATCAGCTCGCCGTCCAGCCGTGCGCCCAGCGCGTGCATCCGCCGGCCGCCGTCTGCGAACTCCTCCCACGCCTGGTCATAGCGCTCGTCGGGGAGCGTGCGCTCGTAGAACTCGATGTAGCCGCGGAACAGCGCCTCCCACCGCTCGCGGTCGTCGCGCGGTGAGCGGCTCGATGCGCACGCGTGCTGTCGCCGTCCGGCGCCACGCGGCGTCAGCTCCGCAGCGCCTCGTCGAGGCTTGGCCAGCACCTGGCGCGTAGATGCGGCGCATGCCCTTCGGCGCGAAGAAGCCCTCGAACATCCCGGCGATCCCGCCGGCGCCGTCCCACGAGCTCTCGATCGTCACCTCGCTGCCGTTGGGCGAGGGATCGACGTGCCAGGTGGTGACGAACGAGGAGAGCTGATCGGACTCCTGGAGGCCGCCGGGGCTCTCGTAGACGTGGAGGCGGTAGTCGCGCTCCCGTCCGCCGGCGGTGAAGTGGTAGGCGTAGACCGTGCCCTCGCCCTTGCCGCCCTGCTCCACCCGGTAGGCGGTGTAGTTGCTGGTGAGGATCGCGCTCGCGCGACTCCCGGTAGTCGCGCAGGAACTCCAGAACGCGCTCCGGCGCCGCCTGCATCTGGAGGCTCGCGCGGGCCACGACTCGGGACATGGCCCGATTGTCGCATCGCGCCAAGATGCCTACGTCGGCCGAAGATGGATAGCGTGCCGGGACATGCTCGCCGTCTACGCCGCTGAGATCAATCCCGAGGACCCGCTCGCGGGCCTCGTCGTGGGCGAAATGCCCGACCCGTCGCCGCCCGAGGGCTGGAAGACCGTCACGGTCAGGGCCGCCGCTCTCAACCACCACGACCTGTGGTCCCTGCGGGGCGTCGGCCTGCGCGCCGACGCGCTGCCGATGATCCTCGGCTGCGACGCCGCCGGCACCGACGAGGACGGCAACGAGGTCATCGTGCACGCCGTGATCACCAGCGACTCCTGGCGCGGCGACGAGACGCTGGACCCGCGTCGCTCGCTGCTGTCCGAGCGCCACCCGGGCACGCTGGCCGAGCAGGTGGCCGTACCGGCGCGCAACATCATCCCCAAGCCGCCCGAGCTGTCCTTCGAGCACGCGGCCTGCCTGCCCGACGGCCTGGCTCACCGCCTACCGCATGCTGTTCACCCGCGGCGGCGTCACGCCGGGAATGACCGTGCTCGTCCAGGGCGCCGGCGGCGGCGTGGCCACCGCGTTGACGGTGCTGGGCAGCGCCGCCGGAGTCCGGGTGTGGGTGACGAGCCGCTCGGAGGCCAAGCGCGCCGAGGCGCTGGCGCTCGGCGCCGACCAGGCCTTCGAGTCCGGGGCGCGGCTGCCCGAGCGCGTCGACGCGGTGATGGAGACCGTGGGCAAGGCCACCTGGGGCCACTCCGTGCGGTCGCTGAAGCCCGGCGGCAAGCTCGTGGTCTCCGGCGCGACCTCCGGCGACGCCCCACCGGCCGAGCTGACCCGCGTGTTCTTCCTGCAGCTCGAGGTGGTCGGCTCCACCATGGGGACCCGCGACGAGCTCGAGCGGCTCATGCGCTTCTGCCTGGAGCGCGACATCCGGCCGGCCGTGCACCAGACGCTGCCGCTGGCCGAGGCGCGGGAGGGGTTCGCCGCGCTGCTCGGGGGCGATGTGGTCGGCAAGGTGGTCTTCACGCCGTAGCCGGTCGTCCGGCTGATGTCCCGCGGGTTGCGGCTGCGCATTTCATAGCGCGCTGGAACCGCGCACTTCTCGTAATGCGCGTCCGGCGCGGGCCGAACGGCGCCGCCAGACGGCCGGCCGGTCCGGAAGCCGTCGTGAACGCGTCGAGCACGCCCACCTCCCCCTCGCCGCGTCGTTGACGTTCCTCGTGACAGCACGGGACGCCCAGAGCACACGGCGACCTAGGAGAACGTGATGAGCGCCCGGCCCCGCAGCCCGCCGGCGTCCATCAGCCGGTGGGCCTCGGCGGCCTGCTCGGGCGGGAACGAGGCCGCCACGCGGAGCTTCAGCCGCCCTCGCAGGCCAGCCGGCGCAGCTCCTCCAGCCACTCGGTGCGCTCCAGCACCTCGCGCACGAACACCGGCCGCACCTGGATCCCGCGCGGGGCGTCGCCGCCGCGCCAGCCGCGGACCACCACGAGCCCGCCGCCGTCGCGGATGGCCGCCGAAGGCGGCGTCGTTGAGCAGCGCGGTGTCGTAGACGCCGGCCACGCCGTCGGGCTCCACGCCGCGGACCGCGCCGGCGAAGTCGCTCGGAGCGCGCCACCACGACGTCGGCGCCGAAGCCGCGCACGACGTCCTCCTCGCCGGCCTTGGCGTCGGCGATCACCCGCAGGCCCGCTCGCTGGGCCAGACGCGATGACGTAGGAGGCGAGCAGACCGGCGCCGCCGCTGACCGCCAGGGTCTCCCCCGCCGCCAGGTCCAGCAGCTCCAGGCCCGCGCAGCGCGGTGAGCCCGTTCATGGGCAGCGTCGCGGCCTCCTCGCAGCGTGGCGCCCTCGGGGATCGGCACCACCGACGCGGCGGGCACGACCAGGAGCGCGCCCTGGGCGCCGCCCTCGGGCCGGCGCGGGCTGACCGCGGCCATCACCCGGTCTCCCGCGGCGAGACGGTCGACCCCGGGGCCGACGGACTCGATCGTCCCGGCGGCGTCCATCCCGGGCGTCCACGGCGGGTCGATCCCGTCGGCGCCCATCGCGCGCAGGCCGATGTCGGTGGGGTTGACCGCCGCGGCGGCGACCGCGATCCGGACCTCGCCCGCGCGGGCTCGCGGACCGCGCGCTCGATGACCGTCAGGACCTCCGGCCCTCCGGGTGCGGTGATGCCGACGGCCGTGCCATGGCGCCGCGAGCCTAGTACACCGATCCGGTGCTCGCGCGGGGGCGGTGGGGCCCGCGCTCGAGATCGAGCTCGGTGCGGACACCCAGCGCGTTCAGCGCGTCGTTGGCCTCCTCCAGGCTGCCGGCCCCGGCCACCGCCCGGGCCAGCCGCCCGGCGGAGGCGAACGTCATCGACACGTCCAGGAACGTGGTCTGCGCGGCCAGGCTCGACAGTTCGAACTGGCGAGCGCCGCCGCGGATGCTCACCGTCCCGCTGACGCCCCGAAAGGCCCGGACCGCCTGGGCGCTGGCCTCCGTGGGCACGAGCTGCAGCGACTCCTCCACCCGCCGCACGACGGGCTCGGTGAGGCCGCGCGCACCGCACAGCCCGCCGGCGGCCGCCACCCAGGAGATACGCTCGAGCACCTCGTCGGCGGTCAGCTCGGAGTCACAGCCGATCCCGAACATGCCCAGCAGCACCGGCCGCCCTGCCGCGCCCAGGCGCTCGGCGGCGGCGAGCATGACCGCATCACACAGCGGGCTGCGCAGGCCGGGCTCGTCGCCCTGGGCCAGCACGTCGCCGCCGACGTCGATGAACACGGTGAGGTCGCGGTCAAGCGCCGTGATCGCCCGGCCGAGGCCGTCCGGCGATGGCCGCGGGGCCGCCGTCGATGTCGATGAGCACCGTCGGCCGACCCAGGCATGCGGCCATCCGCGACTCGGCGAAGTACACGTCGCGATCGCGCACGCGGGTGTGCGGCCCGGCGAGCAGCACACCCGGCGAGAGCTCCCAGCCGCCCTCGATCTCCGAGACGCGCCGCGGCCCGGCCACCGGGTCGATCGGCCGGCGCTCCCAGGTGAGGCCGCCGACAAGCGGCTCGGCGTCGTCGTAGAGGCGCATCGCCTCGGCGGTGGCCAGCGCCCCGACGACGTCTCCCCCGCCGCCCATCCCGATCACCAGCGGCCGCCGCGAGGCGCGCAGCAGCGCCTCGGCGTCAGACGCCATCGGCCGCCCCCAGGCGAATCGAGGCGTGCAGTTCGTCGCCGTCGCCGACGATCCAGCGGTAGCTCCCGTTGGCGACCACGCGCTTGGCGCCCGGCTGGGCCGGCGCTGCGGTACTCGATCTCGACGTCGAGCCGGTCGGGGTCGTCGCCGGCCAGCAGCTCCTCCTCGAGCGGCTGCCAGTAGGCGGCGTTGTTGACGTGGTCGGCGATGTCGCACTCGGTGGCGCGAAATGTCCACTGCGTCCCGCCGTCCGTGCCGACTCCGGGGCCCGGATGGCGCAGCCGGGCGCTCACGCGCCGGGCGGGCATTCCGCCGTAGGTGTCCATCTCGGCCTGGGTCAGCGGCGAGGGCCGCCAGTGCTCGGCATCGAGGTGCACCCACAGCGAGACCGCCTCGACGTCGGGGGCGTCGCGGGCCCCGCCATCGCAGGCGCCGCCATCGCGGGCCCCGCCATCGCTCGCGCCGACGTCCCCGTCGCCCACGTCCCGGCCGACGATGTCGGTGCGGCGCTCGGCCCACATCCGCCCGATGCCGCTGCAGAACGTGGTCAGAGTGAAGTGTTCACCGAAACGCGGGAAGCGGTTGACGCGGATCCGGGTGCGGCGGACGACCCACACCGCCGCCTGCTCCAGCCCGGCGTCCTGCACGTCGGCGTAGGCCACGTCCTGAAGCCAGCAGGCCAGCGCATCGAGGCGGACGCGGCCCGAGGGCGCGCAATCGGCGAAGCCCGGCTGGCGCGGCTGGCTGAACGCGCGCACGTCGGGATGGCGCGTCTGAACCGGATGTCATCGCCGCCGCTCACCTCATTGCACCGGGTGCGGGCGGGGAGCGGCGGTCAGACCGGCCGGCGCATCGCGGCCAGCACCCAGGCGATGAACAGTCCCTGGAGCGGGAGCCGGGCCCACAGGGTGCGCGCCCCGCCGGGGACCTTCGGGAACTCGTCGGCGTGCTGGGCCATGTGCACGTTGGCCGGCAGCACCGCCACCAGCGTCGCGATCAGCCACCAGCCGGCGACCCGGCGCTGGCGCGGCCGCATGAGGCCGGCGCCGCCCGCGATCTCGGCCACGCCGCTGCCATAGACCATCGCCGTATGGGCGGGAACGTAGGGAGGCATGATGCGCCGGTAGGCCCTGGGGATGACGAAGTGCATAACCCCTGCGAACACGAAGAACGGGCCGGCGAGTCGACGGACGAAGGACACGGCCTCAGAACTTATCGAAATTCGCCGAGCTGCCGATAACCGTCGTGCGCACGCGCAGGCAGGGGGCGCGTGCGCGTTTCTCCTCTCTCTCATGGGCGGGCCGGTTCCCTTCACACAAGGGGCCGGCCCTCCCGCGAGTGCGCTCGGACGCGGGGCCCGGGCGGCCCGGCGTGGTTTCAGACATCCGTCTTAGACGCTTCATAGCGCCGGCTTCGGGGCCTTGGCGATGCTGCTCGCAGTCACCCCCCGAGACCGTGAGCCCGACCATGACCTTCACCATCGCGTCCGACGCCCCGGAGCGTCCCCGCGGCGACCCCGCCCGCCCCGCCCTGCCCGCCGCGCGGATCGACATCGTCGTCCCGGTCTACAACGAGGAGGCCGTCGCTCCAGGACTCGATCCGCCGCCTGCACGAGTTCCTCTCTCACGAGATGCCGTATGCCTGGCGGATCGTCATCGCCGACAACGCCAGCACGGACGCCACCCTGGCCATGGCCCGCGCGCTGGCCTTCGAGCTGGACCACGTCACCGTGCTGCACCTCGCAGCACAAGGGCCGGGGCCGCGCGCTGCGGGCGGCGTGGACGGCCAGCGACGCCGACGTGCTCTGCTACATGGACGTCGACCTGTCCACGGACCTGCGGGCGCTGCTCCCGCTCGTCTCGCCGCTCGTGTGCGGCCACAGCGAGGTCGCGATCGGCAGCCGGCTGGCGCCCGGGGCGCGGATCGTCCGCGGCCCCAAGCGCGAGGTCATCTCCCGCTGCTACAACGGCCTGCTCCGCCACGTTCTCGCGCGCTCGGTTCTCCGACGCGCAGTGCGGCTTCAAGGCCATCCGCGCCGACGCCGCGCGCACGCTGCTGCCGCAGATCCAGGACGAGGGCTGGTTCTTTGACACCGAGCTGCTGATCCTGGCCCAGCGCCGCGGCCTGCGCATCCACGAGGTGGCCGTGGACTGGATCGACGACCCGGACTCGCGGGTGGACATCGTCTCCACGGCCATGAGCGACCTGCGCGGTGTCGTGCGCCTGCTGTCGCCGGCGCCCGTCGCGCGGTTTCTCACGATCGGCGTGGCCTCCACGATCGCCTACGCGATCCTCTACCTGCTGCTGCGCGCTCCGCTGGGCGCCGCAGGCGCCAACGCGCTCGCCCTGGCCCTGACCGCCGTGGCCAACACCCAGGCCAACCGCCGCATCACCTTTCAGATCCGTGGTCGCGAGGGCCTTGTCCGCCAGCACGCGGCGGGCGCCGTGGTCTACCTGATCGCGCTCGGGCTGACCGGCGGCGCCCTCGATGTGCTCAACGGCGTGGACCCCCACCCGTCCCGGCTGCTCGAGGTGGTGGTGCTCGTCGCCGCCACGACGGTGGCCACGGTGACGCGCTTCGTCGCCCTGCGCAGCTGGGTCTTCGCGCGGCGCCGGCGGGTAGCCGGGGTGGTGCGCGCCACCGCTCGCTGAGCCGGGCGCCCGGCGGTCCCCGTCCGGAGGCCGCGATGACAATGCGCGCATGGATGAGGACAGCGGCCGTTTCACCATCCCCGAGAACGCCGCCGGCCTCGTCTACGGGACGATCCTGGTCGCGACGCTGCTGTCGGCCGAGAGCGCGGTCCGAAGAGACCTATGCCAAGACGGTCGTCGGCGCGCTCATCGCCCTGGTCACCTACTGGCTCGCCCTCACCTACGCGGGGTTTACCGGCGGCGGCTCGAGCAGAAGGCAGCGGGCGTCACTCGCGGCTCCTGGCCGGCGCGGCCGCGCACGAGCTGACGGTGCTCTACGGCGCGCCGTCCCGCTTGCCTCCCTGGTCATCTTCTGGATCGCGGAGCGGCGCTCGCGACCGGCGTCCTCTGGCTCGGTGTACGTCGCCGACGCCGCCATCATCGTCGCCGAGATCATCATCGGCGTTCGCGCCGGACTCAGGGGCCTCGCGCTCATCGGCCAGGTCGCGATCGGGGCGGTTCTCGGCGTGCTCGTGCTCGCCCTCCGCCTCCTGCTGCACTGAGGGCCACCATCAGCACCGCCACCACCGCGCCCGCCACGGCCAGGATCACCGCGTCAGAGCGCAGGCCCGACAGGAAGGCGTTCCAGACCGCGCCCGCGGCGCTGCGATCCTCGCCGACAGCGAAGCGGCTGAGCACGACGGGGCGGATGACCGTGTAGGCGACGACGAGCAGGACGCCGTCGACGAGGATCGCGATGCCCGACGTACCGGCGGCGCGGCGGCGCTCGCCGGCCTGGGCGATCGCGATGAGGAAGATGATGCCGCCGGCGATGAGGAGCAGGAGCCCCTCGGTGTGGGCGCGCTCGATGGCGCGGGCGGCGCGGGTCGCCTGCCCGAAGTTCGCCCCCGAGATGCGGATGACCTGCCGAGTCGCCGACGGCGGGATCCGGGCGGCGAGCGCGGGCGCCACCTTGCGCAGGGTGTCGAGCACGAGCTTGCCGACGTGGGCCAGCCGCAGCGTGATGGTGTCCGAGTCGCCGACGAACACCGACTGGTGCAGGTCCCCGATCGCGGCATCGAAGACCCGGCGAAACGCCGTGGTCCCGATGGCGATGTCGACGGCCTTGGTGACCAGCGGCACGTACTGCGCCGGCACCTTCTCTGACCGGATCGCCTCGGCGCGACGCGCTGCGCGATCAGCGAGCGAATGCTCGGGTCGTCGCAGCAGCGAGGTGGCCCGGGCGCTGAACTGGCTGGAATCCGAGCAGGACGTGGCCGGCGTAGGTGAGGGGGACGCCGACCAGAACGGCGATCGCGCCGATGCAGGCGAGCGCCGCGCTCAGACGACGCCGGGTGTGGACGGGAGCGCGCACGGACCGGACCCCGAGTGTGCCCGATCGCACGGCCCGGGCGCGCACCCGCACGGCCCGGGCACCCCCCCGCACGGCGCGGGCGTGCCCCCGCCCACCTCGCTATGCCAGCGCGACCTCGACCTGCCGGGGCTCCACGCCGCGCAGCACGCTCAGCGCGAGCGTCCCGTTGGCACCGCGCACGGCGCGCTCCAGGTCGCCGACCGACCGCACCGGGCTACCCCCGGCCGTGGTGATCAGATCGCCTCGGGAGAGCCCGGCGGTATCGGCCGCGCTTCCGGACTTCACGCGCACGATGAGCAGACCGGACGCCTCGTCGAGCCCGACGGCGCGGCGCATCTTCTTGGCCACGGCGGCACCGGCCACGGCCACGCCGAGCCGCGCGATGCTCCCCCTCGCCGGGCTCGAAGAACGCCTGCCAGGCGGTCATCGCCTCACCGAGCGGTGCGGCGGCGCCCTCGGGGAGGCCTGCGGCAAGCCGGGCCGCGCGCTCGGCATAGGCGGGACGGGCCCGCTCCGCAGCTCCCGGCCGCGATCGGTGAGCGTCACGGTGACGCTTCGCCGGTTCTCGGGGTCGGGCTCCCGGGTGATCATGCGCGCGCGCTCCAGGCGGCCCAGCCGGACCGAGAGGGTTCCCGACGTGCGCCGCAGCGCGCTGACGAGGTCGCGCTGGTTGAGGGTGTGGTCCGGCGCGCCGGCGAGCGCGTCGAGCACGAGGAAGCTGGGGCGGGAGAGCCGGTGTTCGGCCAGGGCCTCCTCCAGCTCCGCCTCCACGTGGGCGGCGACGCCGATCACGGTGTCGGCCAGCTGCCGCTCGGAAGTGATGGAATCAGACATTTTGCTTTGCTCCAATTGCTTGAGATCAAACGATTGTGTACGATTATTGCATGTCAAGCAGAAATGGAACCGCCCCGGGGGCAGACGCGCCGAGCGCCGTCGCCGAGACCACCACCCTCAGCGCCGCCGAGCAGTCCGCGCTGGCTCTCGACGCGTACTCGCGCACGGTGATCGCGGTCGCCGACGCCCTCAGCGCCAGCGTCGCCAACCTGCAGGTCCGCCGCCGCACCCGGCGAGGCGAGGCGATGGGCGCCGGCAGCGGCGTCGCCATCGCCACCGACGGCTTTCTCATCACCTCGGCGCACGTCGTCGAGGGCACCCGTCACGGCGTCGCGAGCTTCAGCGACGGCCGCGAGACGCCGGTGTCCATCGTCGGCTCCGATCCCCTGTCGGATCTGGCGGTGCTCCGAGCCGACGGCGGCGACCTCTCCCCCGCCACGCTCGGTGACGCCGACGACCTCCGCGTCGGCCAGCTCGTCGTCGCGATCGGCAATCCCAACGGCTTTGCCAGCTCGGTCACCGCGGGCGTGGTCAGCGGCCTCGGCCGCTCCCTCCCCGTCGGGGTCCGCGGCGGCCCGCGGCGCGTCGTGGAGAACGTGATCCAGACCGACGCCGCCCTGAACCCGGGCAACTCGGGCGGGGCGCTGGTCGACGGCGCCGGGCGGGTCGTGGGCATCAACACGGCGCTGGCCGGCATCGGGCTGGGCCTCGCGGTGCCGATCAACGACGCCACCCGCGTGATCATCTCCACACTGATCCGTGACGGGCGCGTGCGCCGCGCGCATCTCGGCGTCGCCGTCGCCCCCCGGCCGCTGCCGCCTCGCGCCGCGGAGCGGCTGGGCCGTCGCGCCGGCGTGCAGATCATGCAGGTGATCGAGGACAGCCCCGCGGCCGCCGCCGCGTTGCGGCGCGGCGATCTGCTGCTCGAGCTCGACGGGGAGCCGGTCACCGATGCCTCTGACCTGCAGCGGCTCATGGTCCATGAGCGGATCGGGCGGGCCGTGCGGGCGCTCGTGCTGCGCGATGGCCGACAGCGGACGATCGAGCTGGTCCTGGACGAGTTGTCCTAGATATCGGGGGGCCCTCCTCCTGGCATGATCTGATCAAGTCAGGTCTACTCTGTGGGCCATGCGAGCTCTCGCCGCGGTAGGACGTGATGCCGAGCTGGCCGAAGTCGACCTGTTCCTCGGGCAGCTGAGCGCAGCCAGCTGCGCGCTCGCACTCGACGGCGACGCCGGGATCGGCAAGACCACCATCTGGCAGGAGACGGTCGACCGGGCGCGTGCAGCGGGCATGCTGGTGCTCCCCTGCCGGCCGGCCGCCGCCGAGGCCAAGCTCTCCTTCTCCGGCCTCTCGGACATGCTGGCGGGCGTGGAGGAGCCGGCCTTCGCCTCGCTGCCCGACCTGCAGCGCAACGCCCTCGAGGTGGCACTGCTGCGCTCCGCCCCCGAGGGCCCGGCGCTCGACGCCCGGCTCGTGGCGACGGCGCTCCTGACGCTGGTGCGCGAGCTCGCGCGGCGCACCGCGGTGCTCCTGGCCCTCGACGACGCCCAGTGGCTCGACGGCCCGACGGCGGGCGTTCTCACCTTCGCCATCCGCCGCCTTGACCCCGAGCCCGTCGGGGTGGTGTGTGCCTCGCGCCCGCGCGCCGCGGGGATGGGTCTGCTGGACTCCGTCGAGCGCCACCGCGTGCGCCGGGTGCGGCTGGGCCCGCTGCCCCTGGTGGCGCTGGGCCGGCTCATCGCCGACCGCCTGGGACGCTCGCTCCCGCGCCCCGTGCTGGCGCGCATTGCGCAGGCGTCGCGCGGGAACCCCTTCTACGCGCTGGAGGTGGCGCGGCTGGTCGCTGAGGACGCGGACGTCGCCGACGCCCGGCTTCCGGTCCCCGACGACGTGCGCACGCTGGCGGCGTCGCGCGTCTCGGAGCTGCCGGCGGCGACCCAGCGCGCCCTCCTGCGCGCCGCGGTCCTGGCCGAGCCCACCACCCGGGCGATCGACGCCGTGCCGCTCGCGGCCGCCGAGGAGCGGGGCATCGTCCGGATCGACGAGCGGGGGCGGATCGCCTTCGTGCATCCCCTGTTCGCGGCCGCGATCTCCGCGTCGGCATCGGCCGCCCAGCGGCGCGCCGCCCATCGCGCCGCCGCCGAGCACGTCGGCGACCCCGAGCAGCGCGCCCGCCATCTCGCCTACAGCGCCGACCGCGCCGACCGGGCGGTCGCCACCGAGCTCGATGCCGCGGCCGAGCTGGCGGCCTCCCGCGGAGCCCCTGACGCCGCCGCCGAGCTGATCGAGCTCGCGCTGGAGCGGACCCCGGCCCGCGACCGCGAGCTGCGCTCCGACCGCCTGCTCCGGGCGGCCGGCCTCCATCTCGACGCGGGCGGCGCCGGCCGCGCCGGTGAGACGCTCGCCCACCTGCTGGGCTCCGCGTCCTCGGATCGCGTGCGCGCCCATGGCCTGCGACTGCGGGCGACGCTGGAGAGCCGCTCCCACGGGTTCGGGGCGGCGCTGGCGACCTCGCGCGAGGCGCTGATCGCGGCGACCGGCGAGCCGTCGCTGGCCGCGGCCATCGACGTCGACGCCGCCTTCTACCTGGTGGGGATGGGTGACGTCGGCGGCGCGCTGCGCCATGCCGAGGCGGCGGTCGGACGGGCCGAGCTGCCCGGCGGGGACCGAGGCGTGCTCGCCGACGCGCTGGCGGTCGCCACCATGGTGAGCTTCCTCAACGGCGACGGCCTGTCCCCGGAACGGCTGAACCGCGCGCTGAGTCTGGAGGAGCCCGACCGCCGCCGGCTGGCCTTCACCTCGCCGCGCCTGATCGCGGGGTGTCTGCTCATGTGGACCGGGCGGGTGCGCGAGGCGGCCGTCACGCTCGTGGCCCTGCGCGCCGAACAACGCGAGCGCGGCGTGGAGAGCGATGTCCCCACCTCGTCGCTGTACCTGGCGTGGGCGTACCTGTGGCTGGGCGAGACCGACCGCGCCGATCAGATCGCCTCCTCCGACGTGGCCGACGTTGCCCTCCTCGGCGACCCCGGGGTCACCGCGCTCGTCCTCAGCGCTGCCGCCCTGGTCAGCGCGCAGCGGGGAGATGTCGAGGCCACACGGCAGCAGGTCAACACGGCGCTGGCCCGGTTCGCGGAGCTCGAGTGGTGGACGGCGACGGTGTTCCCGCGCTGGGCGCTGGGGTTCGCCGAGCTGTCGGGCGGCGATCCGGCCGCCGCCCACGCCGCGCTGGAGCCGCTCACCGAGATGCTGCCGTCGCTGGGGCTGGCCGACCCCATCGGGCTTGTATTCCTGCCCGACGAGATCGAGGCCCTCGTCGCGCTCGGGGAGCTGAGCCGCGCCCAACCGCTGATCGAGCTGCTGCGGCGCCTGGGGGTGATCCACGACCGGGCGTGGGCGATCGCCGCCGCCGCGCGCGGCCGTGGCATCCTGGCCGCCGCCCGCGGCGATCTGGAGGAGGCGACCGCGGCCCTGGGCGAGGCGCTCGTCGCCCACGATCGGGTCGAGATGCCCTTCGAGCGCGGACGCACCCTGCTGGCGCTGGGCCGGGCCCTGCGCCGGCGCAAGCAGTGGTCGGCCGCGCGCGAGGCGCTCCGCGAGGCGCTGGCGCTGTTTCACCAGACCGGAGCGCCGCTGTGGGTGGAGGCGGCGCGCAACGAGCTCGGGCGCGCCGGCGAGCGCACCGGCGAGCCCGGCGATCTCACCGCGACCGAGCGCCGCATCGCCGAGCTGGCCGCCTCGGGCCTGAGCAACCAGGAGGTGGCCGAGCGCGCGTTCCTCACCGTCAAGGGCGTCGAGGCCAACCTCACGCGGGCATACCGCAAGCTGGGGATCCGCTCCCGGGGCGGGCTGGCGGGGGCGCTGCGCCGCGATGACGAGCCGGTGACCTGAGACCCGCCCTTCACACTGGTTTCTTGCTTCAAGGGTTTCCCCGCTTTGCAGCGGGGCCCGCACCCCGTAATTTCCGACCAGCGGTTCGGACACCGGCGCGCGACTCAGGGGGATGCCTCGCCTCGGTCGTCTCGGGTCCCCCTCATCGTCGGGACCGGGCTAAAGACCGGGGGCTAGCCGGTACGACGAGGGTGACCCGGGACCGGACCGGCTCCACTCGGGGGCGTGTGGAGCCGGTTCGCCACCGCCTACGCGGTCGCCGGGGCGGCCTCCGCCCCCGGCCGGGCCGGCTGTAGCCCGCGGATGAGATCGGCGGCGCGCTCGGCGATCATGATCGTCGGGGCGTTGGTGTTGCCGCGCACGAGCGTCGGCATGACCGAGGCGTCCACGACCCGCAGGGACTCGATGCCCAGCACCCGCAGCTCGTCGTCGACGACCCGCCCCATCCCGCAGGTCCCCACGGGGTGGTAGATGGTCGTGCTGTTGCGCTCGATGTGGGCCAGGATGCTGGCGTCGTCGGCGCCCGCGGGAGCGGAGTACGTGCCGGTCGTGACGGCGTCCAAAGCCGGCTGCCCGGCGATGTCCATCGCGCGACGCACGCCCTTGATCAGCGCGGCCCGGTCTTCCTCACTGACCAGGTAGTTGTGCAGGATGCGCGGCTTGGCGGTGGGCACGCGGGAACGCAGCTTGACGAAGCCCGTGCTGGTCGGGCGCAGCAGGCACGCCGACACGGCCCAGCCATCGACCAGGATCTCCGCCGCCCCCGCCTCGGGGAACAGGATGGGGATGTGATGCAGCTGGATGTCGGGCGCCTCCAGCGCGTCGTCGGTGCGAAAGAAGCCTCCGGACTCGGCGAAGTTGGAGGTCAGCGGGCCCCGTCCCTGACTGGTCAGCAGCCCCAGGTTCTCCTCGCTCTCGGCGCTGAGCAGCGACGCCTCGTCGGTCGTGTAGGTGATCCACGTCGAGGGGTGGTCCTGCAGTCCCTGACCCACGGGCAGCTCGTGCGCGCACGACATGTTGACCAGGGCCAGGTCCTCGGCCGGCCCGATCCCCGACAGCAACAGGATCTGCGGGCTCTGATAGGTCCCGGCCGAGACGATGACCTCGCGCTCGGCCGAGATGGCCGAGACGTCTCCGTCGCGGTCGATCTCCACGCCGGTGGCCCGGTGGCCGTCGAGCAGCACGCGGTTGACGTGGGCGCCGGTGATCAGCGTGAGGTTCTCGCGCCCCAGGACCGGGTGCAGGTAGCCGACCGCGGCCGAGCAGCGCATGCCGCCGCGCTGGGTCACCTGGTACCAGCCCACGCCGTCCTGCTGCGCGCCGTTGAAGTCGTCGTTGGGGGCCAGCCCAGCCTGGACGCCGGCCTCCACGAACGCCTCGCAGGTCCGGTAGCGGCTGCGGTTCTCGCTCACGCCCAGCGGGCCGCCCGTGCCGTGCAGCTCGCTGGCGCCCCGCTCGTTGTCCTCGGCGCGCAGGAAGTATGGGAGCACGTCGTCCCAGCCCCAGCCCTCGAGGCCCATGGCCGCCCAGCCGTCGTAGTCGGCGCGGTTGCCCCGGACGTAGACCATCGCGTTGACCGAGGACGAGCCGCCCAGGGTGCGGCCGCGGGGCAGGTAGCGCTGCCGGCCGGCGAAGCCCGGCTCGGGATCGGAGATGAACGACCAGTCGTACTTGCTGGTCGCGACCGCCAGCACGCCCGCCGGGAGGTGGAGCTCGTCGGCGGCGTCGGGCGGCCCCGCCTCGAGCAGGCACACGGAGACGTTCGGGTCCTCGGTCAGTCGTGCGGCGAGCACACAGCCGGCCGAGCCGGCACCGGCGATCACGTAGTCATAGGTCATTGGGCGCTCTCCCAGAAGGCGTGGGGGTCGCACCCATTCTCGGCGGGTTGGCGTGGCGCCGTCAAGTCGGGGCCGCTGGAGCGGGCCGCGGGAGCGGGCCGCGGGCTAGTAGAGGTCCTGGACCTGCAGCGACCAGCCGGCGTCATCGCCGCCGGGGCTCACCTGGATGTCATAGGACCCGGCGCCGCCGTCAACGCTCTGGAGCTGGCCGGAGCCATCCTGGAGGCCGAACCCGGCGACGTAGCGCCCCGTGCCGGCTTCGATGACCCGTGCCGTCGGGCCCGAGCAGAACAGGATCCAGGTACACGTGCCGCGGAAGCCCATCGCGTAGACGATCCGCCAGTGCTGACCGGTGATGTGGAAGGGCCCCGAGTCGCGCCCGGTGAACGTCGTGACGGTGTGCCAGCTGGGCACCTCGGCCACGTTCAGCGTCACCACCGAGCCACGCGGCCTCGTCGCGCCGCCCGCCGGCGTCTGGCCCACCACCGTGCCGGGTTTCGTGCCGGGAGCCGGCACCTCGTGGACCGTGCTGTGCAGCCCGCGACTGTGCAGGGCCCGCACGGCGTCGCCGACGGTGTCGTTGCGGACGCCGGGCACCAGAACCGGTGCAGGGCCGCTGCTGATGGTCAGGTGCACGGTCGTGCCCTGGCTCACCCGTGTCCGGACCGCGGGCGTCTGCCCGATGACCGTGCCCTTGGCGGCCATCGAGTGGTGGGTGCCGGTCGTGGCCCGCAGGTGGGCGCGGCGCAGAGTGGTCAGCGCCCGTGCCTGGCGCAGGTGGCGCACGGAGGGGACGCGCGTGTAGGTCGTGTGGCCGATGATGAGGGCCGCCGCCACCATCCCCACCAGCAGGATGATGACGAGACCCACAGCCGCGACAGCCCGGCGGCGCCCCGCCGGGTTGATGGTGCGCCGGGGGGAGAACTGCGCGGCGCGGCGCGTGCCGTGGGGACCCGGCGGAGGCGGTGGCGGCGGTGAAGCAGGAGCGCGGATGGGCGGGTTGGGAGGCCCCATCGGTGCGCGAGGTGGTGCCTCAGAACGGCGCTGGCCCGCGCCGGCCCCCACGAGGGGGCGATGCGGCGCGCGGCCCGTCGTACGTGCCCGCGCGGGCGTCGGGCGTCCCCGGCGAGCACCGGCGGAGCTCCGGCGGGCCGCAAGCAGCGCCTCGGCCATCTCGGCACCGTCGGCGTAGCGCCGCGCGGGGTCCTTGGCCAGCGCGCGCTCCACGATCTCCACCAGCGAGGTGGGCAGCCGGGGCGACAGCGGCGGCGGGGCCTCCTGGAGGTGCAGCAGCGCCAGTTCCACGACCGAGGCAGCGGTGAAGGGCGGGGCGCCGGAGAGCATCTCGTAGAGGACCACGCCGGCGCTGTAGACATCGGTGGCCGGGCTCGTGGGATGCCCGCGACCCTGCTCGGGCGCCATGTAGCGGGGCGTGCCGACGATCGAGGCGGCGGTCCCGTCGGTGCTCCCCTCGGCCAGGCGCGCGACGCCGAAGTCGCCGACCTTCACCCGCCCCTCGGTGGAGAGCATGATGTTGGCCGGCTTGACATCGCGGTGCACGATGCGCTGGGCGTGAGCGCCGGCCAGCGCCCCGCAGAGCTGGGCGGCGATCTCGCAGGCCTCCCAGGCGGGCAGCGGCCCCCGGCGCAGGCGGCTGGCGAGGCTCTCGCCGTCGACCAGCTCGGAGACGTAGTACAGGCCCTCCGGCGCGTGCCCGACGTCGTAGATCTGGACGATGCCGGGATCGCTCACGCGGGCCAGAAGCCGCGTCTCGCGCTCAAACGTCGCCACCCATTCGGGATCGTCGGCCCACCACGGCTTGATGACCTTGACCGCCACCGACCGCGCCAGCCGGCGGTCAAAGCCCGCGTAGACGCGGCCGAAGGCACCCTCGCCGATGATCGCGCGAAGCTCGTAGCGGTCGTCCAGGGCACAGCCGGACAGGTCGGGGACGTGGGGCATCGGCGGTTGCTAGAGGCTACCCGGTGTTGCGCAGCCCGCTGGCGATTCCGTTGATCGTCAGCAGGCTCACGCGGCCGAGCTGATCGGCCCCGCTCGCGCCGCCGGGCTCGCGTCGCCGCCGCCGCATCAGCTCGACCTGGACGAAGGACAGCGGGTCCACGAAGGGGTTGCGCCGATCGATCGAGGCCTGGAGCACCGGCTCGGTGTCGAGCAGCCGTTCGCCACCGCCGATCAGCACCAGCTCCTGGATCGTGCGCTCCAGCTCGGCCTGGAGCGGCGTCCAGATCCGCTCGCGCCCCTCCGCGTCGTCCCACAGCTCCACGTAGCGGCGCGCGATGCCCAGGTCGGCCTTGGCGCAGCCCATCTCGGCGTTGGAGAGGACGCTGGTGAAGAACGGCCACTCGGAGGCCATCCGCCGCAGCAGCTCCAGGCCGTGTCGCTCACGCGCGTGGCGCAACGCGGTGCCCAGCCCCAGCCACGCCGGCAGCACGATCCGCGCCTGGGTCCAGCTGAACACCCACGGGATCGCGCGCAGATCCTCGATCCCGCCGGTCTGGGTGCGCTTGGCGGGCCGGCTGCCCAGGCGCAGGCGACTGATCTCGTGCACCGGGGTGACCGCCTCGAAGAAGGCCACGAAGTCCGGGTCGTCGTGGACGATCGACCGGTAGACGGCGGCCGAGTCCTCGGCCATCTCGGCCAGGAGCCGCTCGAAGCGCTCGGACTCGTGGTGCGGCTGGGCGCGCCCGGTGGCCAGGGTGGCGCTGGCGGCCAGCTCCAGCTCGCGATGCGCGATCTCGGGCACGGCGTACTTGGCGGTGAGCACCTCGCCCTGCTCGGTCATCTTCAGGCGGGCGCGCACCGTCCCCGGCGGCAGCGACAGGATCGCGCCGTTGGTGGGTCCGCCGCCGCGGCCCACCGCTCCGCCGCGACCGTGGAAGAAGCACCAGCTCACGCCGTGGCGGCTCAGCACCTCCGCGATCCGGACCTGCGCGGTGTACGCGGCCCACGCCGAGGCGAGATAGCCGACGTCCTTGTTGGAGTCCGAGTAGCCGATCATCACCTCCTGCTCGTCGCCGACCGCGCGCAGCGCCTGCCGGTAGACCGGCATCGCCAGCAGCCGCTCCATCGTCTCCGGCGCGGCCCTCAGCGTCGCCCCGGCTTCGAACAGCGGGACCACCCGCAGCTGGGCCATGTCCCCGCCGGCCCGGCACAGGCTGGCCTCCTTCATGAGCAGGAGCACCTCCAGGACGTCGGCCGGGCCCTCGCTGCCGGAGATGATGTAGGTCTGGATCGCCCCGCGGTTGGGCGTCTCGAGCGTGGCGCGCAGAGTGCGGAAGGTGCGGATCGTCCCCTGCGTGAGTTCCGTGAAGCGGTCGATGTCGGTGGGGATCAGCGGGCGGCGATCGGCGATCTGGGCCTGCAGCAGGGTCAGGCGCGCGTCCTCGGGCAGGCCCTCGTAGTCCTCGCAGACATGCAGCGAGCGATAGACCTCGGCCAGCGCGCGCCGGTGAACGAGGGCGTGCTCTCGGATGTCCAGGCGCGCGAAGTGAAAGCCGAAGACCTCGACCTGACGGATGACATCGCGCAGGTCCGAGCCGGCGGTGAGCGCGCCCTGACCCTCGCGCAGCGAGGCCTCGACGATGCGCAGGTCCGCGAGCAGCTCCTTCGGCTCCGCGTAGCAGCCGCTGTCGCGGCTCTGCGTGGCGCGGACGCGCTCGCGCATGAAGGTCAGCGCGCGACGATAGGGCTCCTCGGGGTTGAGCCCCGCGAGCCGCTCGGCCAACTCGGGGAAGCGCTCGCTGCCCGCGGCCAGGATGGGCTCCAGTCCAGGAGCGGAGCCGGTCAGCCGCTGGGACAGCGACAGCCGTCCCGCGAGCTGCTCGAGCCGCGACTCCATGAGCCGCAGGCATTGCTCGCGCATGAGCTCAAGCGCCGACACCGTCGTCTCGGGGGTGACGAACGGGTTGCCGTCGCGGTCGCCCCCGATCCAGGACCCGAAGCTGAGCAGGGGCGGCACCGCGGGCGGGCGGTCCGCGGCCTCCGGATAGAACTCGGCTACCGCCTCCTCCAGGTCGCGGTAGATGCGCGGGATCGTGTCCGCCAGCGTCGAGGAGAAGTGGATGAGGCCGCCGCGCACCTCGTCGGACACGGTCAGCTCGGCTGCGCGCAGGTCATCTGAGCCCCACAGCTCCTGGACCGTCGCCAGCAGCCGGCGGCGGGCGTCGGCCGCCGGCGCGTGTGACCGCTCGTCGAGCTCGCGCAGCACCCCGAACACGCGCGCGAGCTTGTCGATCGTGGTCCGCCGCCGCGCCTCGGTGGGATGGGCCGTCATCACCAGCCGCAGCTCGGCCTGGTCGAGCACCCCCGCGAGCTCCTCCTCCGTGGTCCCGGCCTCGCGCAGGGCCGAGACGACGTGGCGCAGCGAGCCCGCGCGCGGGCGCTCGGGGTCTGCGGCATCGCGCGCCCGCAGCCGCCGGACGCGCTCGTTGTCCTCGGCCAGGTTGACGAGCTGAAACCACCGGGTGAGCGAGCGCACCAGGACCTCGGTCTCGTCGAGGGTGAGGCTCGCGACGAGCTCGGCGAGCCGGTCGGCGGCCCGCTCGTCCCCCAGACGGGCCTCCTGGCCGAGGGCGACCGCGTCGTCGAGCAGACGCAGGATGCGGACCCCGCCCGGACCACCGCCCACCACGTCGCTCATCGCGATCACCTCGCGCAGCACGTCGGTGAGCAGCGCCTCGTCGGCGGCGAAGTCGCGGCGGGCAGCGGTGAGAGTCACGCGCCTAGTGTCGCGTGTGTGGGGTTCGGGCGCACCGAGAGGCGCCCACCGTGTCGCGGAAAGGGTGAGGGCCGCCCCGCCCCGGGCGGCCCTCTGGGTCAAAGCAGGCTCTCTTCTTCGGCCGGGAACCCGACCACGAACTCCATCTCGAAGTACGTGTCGTCCGTCTGGCCCAGGCTGCGCGAGACCCGATTCACGCGGCCGGCCCGCGGACCGAGCACGTGGCGCAGTCCGCGTCCCTTGCCGCTGAGCAGGCCCAGTCCGCTGCGGGAACGCCGGCGCAGGCGGCGGGCGGTGAGCCCGGCCTCGAAGCGCTCGTCGGGGCCCGGTCCGGCGCGTGTCGAATACGGGCCCCTGCCGGTGCGAGAGAGCAGCAGGAACTCGTCTCTGTTGAGATTCATGGTGGTCTTCCTAGTGTCACAGTGGTGGGTGATACCGCGTGTCACCGCGTGCGCGCAGCACTGAGTGCCTCACAGGTGTGAGTGTCACTTGGTGCGCCGGCGGTGTCGCGCCGGTGCAGCTATAAGAGAGCCGGCGTGACGCCGGTCAGCTGCGGAATCCGGCTAAGCGCCGGTGAAGTGGGATGTGAGCATGCCGGGCTCCTGTCGATCGTGAACGTGATTTGGGCACAAAAAAGGCGACCCGTGGGTCGCCCTTGCTTCGAGTTCGCTGTGCGCAGGCACTTGTCAGCCTGCGCCCCTCGCAGCAAGGGCATCAAGATTGCGGGAGGCATCGACGATCGCCGTCCGCGGCTGGGCGTATGCCCGCATCGCAGAACCGGCGCTGGCCGCGCGGCCCGTCCACACGCCGAAATCGGCGCCGGTCCGGTGCGCCGTCTTGGTCGTGAGAGAGATGTCGTAGGTGCTGGTCATAGCGGTCACCCCAAACGAGGTCCTCGGCAGAGTAACTCACCGAGTGACGGAATGCAAGCAATTGACACAAGGAATTTGCACTCGCGCGACGATCGGCACGCCTCGCCGACCGGCCGGGGCCGCGGGTACCCTCTCAGGCAGTGCTCCACATCCACCGTGCCGTCCGCGCCGACGCCCTCGCCGACGCCCTCGCCGACCTCCTGTCCGCGAGCCCCGCGGACCCTTTCGCGCCGGAGGTCGTCGCCGTCCCCACACGCGGCATGGAGCGCTGGCTGACCCAGCGGATGTCCTCGGTGCTGGGTGCGCGCCCCGGCCGCGCCGACGGAATCTGCGCCAACGTCGAGTTCCCCTCGCCCCACCGGCTCGTCAGCGACGCGATCGCCGCCGCCTCCGGGATCGACCCCACCGAGGACCCGTGGCTGCCCGAGCGCTCCGTGTGGCCGCTGCTCACCGTCGTCGAGGAGTCGCTGCGCGAGCCCTGGCTGGCCACGCTGGCGGCGTACCTGGGAGCGGGCACCGCGCCGACCGACCCCATGCGCACCGCCCGCCAGAGCCGCCGGCTGACCACGGTGCGCCACCTGTCCGGCCTGTTTGACCGCTATTCCCTGCACCGCCCGTCGATGCTCGCCGCCTGGGCGCGCGGGGAGGACGTCGACGCCGTGGGCGCCGCGCTTCCGGCGACCTCGGCCTGGCAGGCGGAGCTGTGGCGCCGTCTGCGCGCCCGCATCGGGGTCCCGGATCTCTCGGAGCGCGCGGGCGCAGCGTGCCGGCGGATCGCCGGCGATCCGGACCTGCTGGAGCTGCCCTCGCGCCTGGCCCTGTTCGGCCTGACTCGCGTCCCGGCCGGTCATCTGGAGATCATGCGCGCGCTGGCGGCGGGCCGCGACCTGCACCTGTTCTTGTTACACCCCTCGCCGGCGCTGTGGGAGAAGGTGACACACCATTCCGACCTCTCCGGCGGCGCGCGCCGGGCCGACGACCAGACCGTCACCCTGGCCGCCAACCGGCTGCTCGCCTCCTGGGGCCGGGACTCGCGTGAGATGCAGCTCGTGCTGACCGCACACGACCGCCTCCCCGCGGACGCCGCCGGCGCCCGCGAGGCCGCCGGCACCCGCGAGGTCGCCGGCGCCCGCGAGGCCGCCGGCGCCCACCACGCCTCCCCCCAGCTCCCGACACCCTGCTCGGCCGCATCCAGCAGGGCGTGCGCGATGACCGCGCCGAGCCCGGCGCGCCGCTGCCGGGCGCGGCCGACGGCCGGCCCCTGCTGGCGGCCGACGACCGGAGCATTGAGATCCACTCCTGTCACGGCCGGGCACGACAGGTGGAGGTGATCCGCGCCGCGATCCTGCACGCGCTGGCCGAGGACCCGTCGCTCGAGCCCCGCGACGTGATCGTGATGTGCCCCGACATCGAGACGTTCGCGCCGCTCATCCAGGCGACGTTCGGCGCCGGTGAGATCGAGGACGACGCCTCGATCGACCTGCGCGTGCGTCTCGCCGACCGCTCGCTGCGCCAGACCAATCCGGTGCTCGGCGTCGTGGCCCAGCTGCTCGAGCTCGCCGAACAGCGGCTCACGGCGTCGCAGCTGCTCGATCTGGCCGACCGCGGTCCCGTGCGCCGCCGCTTCCGCCTCGACGACGATGACATCACCCGGCTGGCCGACTGGATCTCCCAGGCGGGCATCCGCTGGGGGCTGGACGCCCCCCATCGCGCGCCCTACAAGCTCGAGGCGCTCGACAGCGGCACCTGGCAGACGGGCCTGGAGCGACTGCTGCTCGGGGTGACGATGACCGAGGATGGCCAGCGACTGTTCGCCGGCGTCCTCCCGCTCGACGACGTCGACAGCCGCGCCATCGACCTGGCCGGGCGCTTCACCGAGCTGGTCACGCGCGTGGGGCAGGCGGTCCGCGCCCTGGGCGCGCGACAGACGCTGGCCGACTGGGCCGAGGCCATCGCGCAGGCCGCCGACGCGCTGACCGCCACCGCCAGCCGCGACCGCTGGCAGCGCGCCGAGCTCCAGCGGGTGCTCGACGAATTGGTCGCCGAGACCGGCGACGCATCGCCGCCGGAGCTCGCCCCGGCCGAGGTGCGCGCGCTGCTGGCCCGGCGGCTGGAGGGCCGCCCCACCCGCGCCAACTTCCGCACCGGCCATCTCACGGTCTGCACGCTGCAGCCGATGCGTTCGGTGCCCCACCGCGTCGTCTGCCTGCTCGGGCTCGACGACGGCGCCTTCCCGCGCAAGGCCCCGCGCGACGGCGACGACCTCATGCTCGACCACCCCCACCTGGGTGAGCGTGACCCGCGCAGCGAGGACCGCCAGCTCCTGCTCGACGCGCTGCTGGCCGCGGGCGAGCGCCTGATCGTGACCTTCAGCGGCAACGACGAGCGCACCAACGCGCCTCGCCCCCCGGCCGTCCCCGTCGGCGAGCTGCTCGACGCCGTGGACGCCACGGTGCGCCGTGAGGGCGGCGGGCTCGCCCGGGAGCAGGTGCTGATCCGTCATCCGCTCCAGCCGTTCGACCCGCGCAACTTCATCGCGGGGGAGATCGCCGGCGTGGAGCCGTGGAGCTTTGACGCCACCGCCCTGGCCGGCGCCCGCGCGCTGGCCGGGCCGCGCTCCGAGCCGCCCCCGTTCATGGACGCCCCGCTGGCCCAGCGCCCGGCAGCGGTGGTCGAGTTGGCCGACCTCGTGCGCTTCGTCGAGCACCCGGTGCGGGCCTTCATGCGCCAGCGGCTCGGGATCAGCCTCTACTCGGCGGCCGACGAGATCGAGGACGAGCTCTCGGTGGAGCTCGACGGCCTGCAGCGCTGGGGCGTGGGCCAGCGGCTGCTGGAGGCGCGGCTGCGCGGCGTCGACGGGCGGACCGCGATCCTGGCCGAGATCGCGCGCGGGACGCTCCCGCCCGGCGTCCTGGGCAAGCCCGTGATCGACGACATCTCCCCGATCGTGACCGGCATCGTCGACCGCGCCCAGGCGGTGGCGGGGGGCGGGGTGGTTATCGCGGGCGGCGATCCGATCGATGTGCGTGTCGCGCTGGGCGATGGCCGGCTGCTCAACGGCACGGTCACCGGGCTCAGCGGCGATCTGCTGCTGACCACCACCTTCTCCCGCGTCTCGGCCAAGCACCGGATCGCGGCGTGGGTGCGCTTGCTGGCGCTCACGGCCAGCGCGCCCGACCGGCCGTTCGCGGCGGCGACGGTCGGGCGTGGCCACGGCCGCGGCGACGTGCGCACCGCGTGGATCGAGCCGCTCGGCGATGACGCGGACGGTCGCCGCGCCGCCGCACGGTCAGAGCTGGCGGTGCTGATGGATCTCTATGACCGCGGCATGCGCGAGCCCCTGCCGATGTTCTGCCTGACCACCGCGGCCTACGCCGAGGCCGCACGCCAGGGTCAGGACGGGTACGCCGCCGCGGTCAAGGAGTGGGAGACCGAGTGGAACTTCGACAAGGAGGACCGCGAGGCCGAGCACCAGATGGCGTTCGGCGGTGTGCTCTCGCTCTCGCAGGTGCTGGACCTCGGGCCCGCCGAGGACGAGGCGGGCGAGGGCTGGCTCGAGTCCGAGGCGTCGCGGTTCGGGCGGCTGGCCCGCCGTCTGTGGGAGGGCCTGCTGGCCCGCGAGGAGGTGCGGGCGCGGTGACCACGGGCGCGATCCCGCTTCAGCCAGTGGCCTTTGACCCGTGCGGTGAGCTGCCTCGCGGCGTGACCATTCTGGAGGCGAGCGCCGGGACCGGCAAGACGTACACGATCGCCGCGCTGACCGCGCGGTACGTCGCCGAGGGGATCCCGCTTCAGCGGCTGCTGCTTGTCACCTTCACGCGGATCGCCACCGGGGAGCTGCGCGAGCGGGTGCGCGAGCGGCTGGTCAGCGTCGAGCGTGGGCTGGCCCAGCGGTTGGCCGGAGCGGCGCCCGGCCCCGACGAGGATCCCGTCGTCACGCTCCTGGCCCGCGGCGACGCCGGGCGACACCGGGAGAACCTGGCGCGGGCGCTCGCCGGCTTCGACGCCGCCACGATCGCGACCACCCATGGCTTCTGCCAGGAGATGCTCGGCGGCCTGGGCATCGCCGGAGATCTCGAGCCCGACGTGACCTTCGCGGAGGACCTCACCGACCTCGTCGACGACGTCGTCGACGACCTCTACGTCCGGCGCTTCAGCCGGGGCGGCCCGCCCGCCTTCGGGCGCGCCGAGGCGGCGGCGATCGCCCGGGCCGCGATCGACAACCCGTCGGCGCGGATCGTGAGCGACGCCAGCGAGGTGCCGCAGATGCGCCTGCGGCTGGCCGCGGTGGCGCGCGCCGAGCTGGAGGAGCGCAAGCGGGCGATGATGGTCATGACCTACGACGACCTGGTCACCCGGCTCAAGAGCGCGCTCGAGGGTCCCGGCGGGACCGCGGTCGCCGCCCAGCTGCGCGCGCGCTACGAGGTGGTGCTGGTCGACGAGTTCCAGGACACCGACCCCGCGCAGTGGGAGATCATGCGCCTGGCGTTCGGCCAGGGCCCGACGACCCTGGTGCTCATCGCCGACCCCAAGCAGGCGATCTACGCCTTCCGCGGCGCCGACGTCTACGCCTACCTCGACGCGGCCCGCGCGGCCGGGACCCAGGCGACCCTGCCGATCAACTGGCGCTCTGACCAGGGGCTGATCGATGCTCACGACGCGCTGTTCTCGGGGGTCAAGCTGGGCCACGAGGGCATCGCCTACCGGCAGGTGCGCGCCGCCGACGAGCACCAGGCGCCCGGCCTGACGGGGGCGCCGGTGGCGGCCCCGCTGCGGATGCGGGTGGCGCTGCGCGCCGACGTGCCCCAGACCCCCCGGGGGTACGCGCGCGCGGCCGACGCGCGCCGGCACGTGGTCCGAGACGTCGCGGCCGACATCGTGGCGTTGCTGAGCTCCGGCGCGCGGGTGGCGGCAACCGGCGCTGCGGGCGCCGAGGTGGTCAAGCCCGGCCATCTCGCCGTGCTGGTGCGGACCAACCGCCAGGCCGCGATGATCCGTGAGGCGCTGGAGGACGTCGACGTGCCGGCCGTCATCAACGGCGCCGGCAGCGTGTTCGGCACCGAGCCCGCCCGCCAGTGGCTGCGGCTGCTGGAGGCGCTTCAGCGACCGGCGTCGATCACCCGCGCGCACTCGGCGGCGCTCACCGCGTTCGTCGGCTGGCCGGCCGAGCGCCTGGCCGAGGCCGACGAGGACTCCCGGGAATGGGAGGACGTGCACCGCCGCCTGCACGAATGGGCGCGGGTGCTGCGCACGCGGGGCGTCGCCTCGCTGCTGGAGACGATCGTGCGCGATGCCAGCGAGGGGCAGGCGCTGGCCGCACGCGTCCTGGGCGACTCGACCGGGGAGCGCAGCCTCACCGATCTGCGTCACATCGGGCAGCTCCTGCACTCCGCCGCCTCCGAGGACCAACTCGGCCCCACCGCGCTCACGGCGTGGCTGCGCACGCGCATCGCCGAGGCCGAGGTCGACACCGCCGACGAGGAGCGCAGCCGCCGGCTGGAGTCCGACGCCGAGGCGGTGCAGGTCCTGACCATCCACCGCAGCAAGGGGCTGGAGTTTCCCGTCGTCTATCTGCCCTTCCTGTGGGAGGCCGGCTACATCCCCGACAAGCCGCCGCGCCCGGTGTTCTTCCACGACCCCGAGGCCGACGACGAGCGCACCATCGACGTCGCGCTCGAGGGTCGTGACTTCGCCCGCCACAAGGAGCAGTTCATCCGCGAGCAGCGCGGCGAGGACCTGCGCCTGGCCTACGTGGCGCTCACGCGCGCACGCCATCAGGCCGTGGTGTGGTGGGCCGGCTCATTCGACAGCCGCGACTCGCCACTGGGGCGGCTCCTGTTCGCCCGTACCGACAGCGGCGACGTCGAGCCCAGCGGCGGATCGACCCCCAGCGATCAGGCGGTCCTCAACCGCTTCCGGTCGCTCGCCGAGGCCACCGGCGGTGAGGGACGCACGATCAGCGTGGAGTTCTCCCGGCTGGGTGAGGTGATCGTGTGGGCGCCGGAGCGCACGCGGGCCGCCGAGCTCGCCGTGTCGGCGTTCGAGCGCAGCCTCGACCTGCGCTGGCGGCGCACCTCCTACAGCGATATCACCGCGGCCAGCCATGAGGAGTGGGTGACCAGCGAGCCCGAGCGGCCGCTGCTCGCCGACGAGCCGCCGGGATTTGGAGTCGCGCCTGCCGTGGGTGCGTCCGCCGTGGGTGTGCCCACAGGGGCCGAGGCGGGCCCCGTCGCCGACCGCGGTGGCCAGCTCGTGATGGGCGTGCCACCGCCCGACGATGAGGTGCCGCTCGCCCTTTCGGCCATGCCGGCCGGCGTCGACGTCGGCACCTTCGTGCACCGGGTCATGGAGGTGACCGACTTCGCCGCGCCTGACCTCGACGCCGAGCTCGGCGAGCGCATCGCCGAGGTCCAGGGGCGGCGCGTCGTGGACGTCGGGCCGGTGGGAGCGCTCGCGGCGGGACTGCGCGCGGTGCTCGAGACCCCGCTCGGGCCGGTCCTCGGCGACCGGCGGCTGCGCGACGTGCCCCGTCGCGACCGCCTCGATGAGCTCGGCTTCGAGCTGCCGCTGGCCGGCGGCGACCAGCCGAGCGGCTGGCTGACGCTGGAGCGGATCGCCGCCGTGCTGCGCACCCACACGGGCGCCGACGACCCGCTGGCCGGATATGCCGAGCGCTTGAACGACGCGCGGCTGCGCCAGAGTGTCCGCGGCTATCTCACCGGCAGCCTGGACCTCGTCGTCCGGATAGCGGACCCCACCCGGACGGGCCCGGCGAAAGCGCGCTTTGCCGTCCTTGACTACAAGACCAACTGGCTCGGCGCCCCCGACGAGCCGCTGACCGCCGCCCATTACCGCCACGAGGCGATGGCCGCCGAGATGCTGCGCCACCACTACGCGCTCCAGGCGATCCTCTATGCGGTCGCGCTGCACCGGTTCCTGCGCTGGCGCCTGCCGGGCTATGACCCTGCGGTCAACCTGGCCGGTGTCGTCTACCTGTTCGTGCGCGGGATGACCGGCGCCGGTGGCCCGGTCACCGGTGCTCAGCGCACCGGCGTGTTCGGCTGGCCGGCGCCGCCCGGGCTGGTCCCGGCGCTCAGCGACGCGCTCGACGAGGGAGACGGGCGATGAGCGTCGGCAACGCGGGAGCCGAGGGCGCCGCGGCCGAGCCCGGGGGCGCCACGCCCGAGCCCAAGGGCGCCCGCGAACGCGACCCGTTCGAGGCGCGCTTCGCCCTGCGCGCGTCCGGACTCCTGCGCCAGTTCAACGAGGCCGGCGTCGTTGACGCCGCCGACGTCCACGTCGCCCGCGAGCTCGCCCGCCTGGGCGGCGAGCGCGACGAGACCGTGCTGCTGGCCGTCGCGCTCGCGGTACGCGGCCCGCGGCTCGGCCACGTCCACGTCGATCTGGCCAAGATCCGCGACACCGCGGCGGTCGACGCCGAGGAGCCGATCGACCTCGCCGCGCTGGACTGGCCCGAGCCCCGGGCCTGGGTCGCGCGGGTGAGCGCCAGCCCGCTCGTCACCCCCGGCGACCAGCCCGCCGCCGCCGGGGAGGTGCGCCCGCTGCGGCTCGTCGGCTCCTGGCTGTACCTGGACCGCTACTGGACCGAGGAGGTCGGCGTGGCCCGCTCACTGCGGGCGATGGCCGCGGGCCCGCCCGCCGCGGTCGACGCCGAGCTGCTCCAGGACGGGCTGGCACGCCTGTTCGGAGCCGAGGCGTCCGGCCGCCAGTCACAGGCGGCGGCCACCGCGGTGACGCACCGCTGGTCGGTCGTGGCCGGTGGACCCGGCACGGGCAAGACGACCACGGTGGCCCGGATCGTCGCCCTCATCTGCGAGCAGGCCGCCGCCGCGGGTGGCGCCGTCCCCCTGGTCGCGCTGGCCGCACCGACCGGCAAGGCGGCGGCGCGGCTGCAGGAGTCAGTCCACGCCGAAGCCGCCGCGCTGAACGTCGACGAGCGCGTCCGCGAGGAGCTGCTGGCGCTGCGCGCGTCGACGATCCACCGCCTGCTGGGCTGGCGCCCGGGCAGCAGCAGCCGCTTCCGCCACGACCGCAACCAGCGGCTGGCCCATGACGTCGTGATCGTCGACGAGACCTCGATGGTGTCGCTGTCGCTGATGGCCCGGCTGATCGAGGCCCTGCGCTCCGGGGCGCGTCTCATTCTCGTCGGCGACCCGGGGCAGCTCGCGTCGATCGAGGCCGGCGCCGTGCTGGGCGACATCGTCGGGGCGGGTGGGGACGGCGGCGGATCGCAGTCACCCCCGGAGATCGTGGTGCTGGACCGCGTGCACCGGTTCGGCGGTGGGATCGCGCGGCTGGCCACCGCCATCCGTGACGGCGACGGTGACGCGGTCATGGAGCTGCTGCGCGCCGGCGCCGACGACGTGACCTGGCTCGATCTCGACGTGGCCGAGCGCGACGCGCTGCCGGCCGTCTCCGAGCCGGCGCTGGCCGCGGCCCGGGCCACGATCGAGGCCGCGCGAGCCGGCCGCGCGCGCGACGCCCTGGACGCGCTGGGCTCCTTCCGGATCCTCTGTGCCCACCGGCGCGGACCCTACGGCGTGGCGACGTGGACGGCGCGGATGGAGGGCTGGCTTGCCACCGAGCTCGCCGACCTCGACCCGGAGGACCGCTGGTATGTCGGCCGGCCGCTGCTCGTCAACGAGAACGACTACGAGCTGCGCCTCAACAACGGCGATACCGGCGTCGTCGTCTCGCTCGGGGACGGTCGCGTGGCGGCGGCGTTCGCCCGCGGCGAGGAGACGATCGAGCACAGCCCCACCCGGCTCGGCGCGGTCGACACCGTCTACGCGATGACCGTGCACAAGAGCCAGGGCTCGCAGTTTCACCGCGCCGCCGTGCTGCTGCCCTCGCCGGAGTCGCGCATCCTCACGCGCGAGCTCCTCTACACCGCGGCCACCCGGGCCCAGGGGCAGCTGATCCTGGCCGGGACCGAGGCGAGCGTGCGCGCCGCGGTGGCGCGGCCCGTCGCGCGCGCGTCGGGGCTGGGCCGTCGCCTGTGGGGCGACCTCGCCGCGTGAGCCGCTAGGGCCCCGCGCTGCTGAGCTCCGTCAGCGACGCGAACGCCTGGTGCACCACCTGCTCGAGTTCGGGCAGGTCGGTCTCACCGAGGGCGAGGAGCTGGCGGCGGTAGATGCCGGCGCTGCGCAGCACCCCGATCGACACGCGCGCGACGAGCTCCGCCTGACGGCGGTTCTCCGTCGAGACGCCGGTCCGGGCCAGGATCGCGTCGGCCACCGACTCCTCGAAGCGCAGCAGCGGCCGCGGGGCCGAGCGCTGGAGCATCTCGTACTGCTGCGGCGTGTCGGCGAACATCCACAGCGGCGCGCTCTCGGGGTTCTGCCGGATCTCGCCGGCCAGCGCCACCATCGCGCGCCCCACCGCCTGCAGGGGCGTCTCCGGGGCCGGACGTTCGCGGATGGCCTGGTGCAGGCGTTGCATCCAGATCAGCGCCTCGTCGGCGATCAGGCCCGTCTTGCCGTCGAAGTAGCGATAGAAGGTCCGCTCGGTCACGTCGGCGGCGTCGGCGATCTGGCGCACGGTGGTCGCCTCGAACCCCTGCTCGGCCACCAGCCGCATCGCGGCGTCCTTGATGGCGGCGCGGGTCGCGCGCTTGTGGGCCGCGCGGCGGCCAGTCTCCTCGCTCACCTCATCCATCGTCCCCAATCTTGACATGTCTGACACTTTGTGGGATATTCTGTCATAGCTGACAGTTTGCAATAAAAGAGGGCATCATGATCGAGGGGCTCGGGACGTGGGCAGCACGGCATCGACGGCTGGTGATCGCCGGCTGGGTGATCGTCCTCGTGGCGGTGGCAGTCGGTAACCGCGCGCTGGGCGGCGTCTACAGCGACACGCTGACGATTCCGGGCAGCACCGCCCAGCACGGGCTCGACCTGCTGCGCGCCCACGACAAGACCGCGGGCGGACAGACCGGCCAGGTCGTCTTCGTCGACCACGCAGGCTCGGTCTCCTCCCAGAGCGCCGCGCTCGATCAGTCGCGCGCCAACCTCCAGAAGCTCCCCCACGTCCTCTCCGTCTCAGATCCGCTCAGTCAGGGCACGGTCTCCAAGGACGGCGGCACCGCCTACTCCACCGTCAACTTCGACACCAACCCGCAGAGCCTGGGCGACTCCTACGTCTCACAGGTCGACGATGCCGTCGCCCCGGCCCGCAAGGCCGGCGTGAAGGTCAGCTACGGCGGCCAGCTGGGGCAGGCCGCCGCCCCAAAGCCCAACGACGTGGCCTCCGAGCTGATCGGCATCACCGTCGCCCTGATCGTGCTCCTCGCCGGGTTCGGCAGCGTGGTCGCCGGCATCCTGCCCCTGGCCAGCGCCCTCATCGGCGTGTTCACCGGGCTCGGCCTCCTGGGCATGGCCGCCGCCGCGATCAGCTTCGGCACCAGCTCGCCGACGCTGGCCACGATGATGGGCCTCGGCGTGGGGATCGACTATGCGCTGTTTCTCACCACCCGACACCGCCAGCGGCTGATCGAGGGCGCCGACCCGCTGGACGCCATCCGCTCCACCCTGCGGGGCAGCGGCCGGTCGGTCGTGATCGCCGCAGTGACGGTCGTCATCGCCATGTGCGGCCTGTACGCGTCGGGGATCACCTTCATCGGCAAGCTGGGACTGGCCGCGGCCATCACCGTCGCCGTCGCCGCGCTGGCGGCGCTCACGCTCGTGCCGGCGCTGCTGGCGGTCGCGGGGCGCCAGATCGACCGCTGGCACGTCCGCACGCCGGTGGCCGAGCCCAACACCCCCGATGGCCCCCTGCACCGCTACACCGAACGGCTCGAGCGCCATCCATGGCGCTACGCCCTGAGCGGCATACTCGTCCTGCTCATCCTGGCCATTCCGGTCCTCTCGATCCGGGTCGGCCACGTCGGCGCGGGCTCCGAACCGGCCAGCTACAGCGAGCGCCAGGCCTTCGATGCCATCGACCGCGGCTTCGGCGCGGGCGCCAACGGCCCCTTGACCATCGTCGTCGCGCTCCCCCCATCCGCCTCCGATCAGGAGCGCTCGTCGCTCGAGCAGTCGCTGCCCAAGACGCTGTCGGGCACCACCGGCGTCGCCTCGGTGAGCCCGTTCCAGGCCAGCTCGGACGGCAAGCTGCTGATCGGCAAGGTGGTCCCCTCAAGCGGGCCCCAGAGCAACGCGACGGCGACCCTGGTCGCACAGCTCCAGGACGACGTCCTGCCCACCGCGCTCAACGGCCAGCACGCCACCGGCTACGTGACCGGCACCACCGCGGCCACGATCGACTTCCAGGACACCGTGTCCTCACGCCTGCCGATCATCATCGCCGTCGTCATCCTGGCGGCCTTCCTGCTCCTGCTGGCGTCGTTCCGCAGCCTCGTCCTCGCGCTCAAGGCAGCGCTGCTCAACCTCCTGTCCATCGGCGCCGCCTACGGGATCATCATCGCCGTCTTCCAATGGGGCTGGGGAGCGAGCCTCCTCGGCCTCGACGGCACGGTCCCGATCGAGTCCTACGTGCCGATGATCATCTTCGCCATCGTCTTCGGCCTCTCGATGGACTACGAGGTCTTCCTCTTGTCGCGCATCCGCGAGCACTGGCTGGCCGAGCACGACAACATGCACAGCGTCGCGACCGGCCTGAGCGAGACCGCGCGGGTGATCAGCTGCGCCGCGCTGATCATGGCCAGCGTCTTCTTCGCGTTCCTGCTGTCCTCGAGCGTCGTGGTCAAGATGCTGGCCCTGGGCCTCGGCGCGAGCGTGATCATCGACGCCACCCTCATCCGCCTGCTCATCGTCCCGTCGCTGATGTTCGTCTTCGACCGCGCCAACTGGTGGATCCCGGCGTGGCTGGATCGCGTCCTGCCGCGGCTGGAGCCCGAACCGGCTCCCGTGCCCGCCCCAGAGCCGATGCCGCCTGCGGTCGCGCCTCCGTCTCCGGCGGGGTGACGCGGACCAGGCCGCTGGCGCATTCGGGGCACAGGGCGACGTAGCGGACCGCCTCATAGCTCCAGTGCGCGCCGCACCCGGCGCAGCGATAGGTGTCAGAGGCCGCGGCGGCGGCCCTCGCTCGCCTCATCGCTCGGCCTCGTCGGGCTCGGGCTCGATCAGGCCGCGCGCCGCCGCCCAGTGCGTCACCTCGTGGCGGGAGCTGAGCTGGAGCTTGCGCAGAACCGCGCCCACGTGGGACTCCACGGTGCGTGCGCTGATGCCCAGCCGCATGCCGATCTGCTTGTAGGCGTAACCGCGCGCGAGGTGGTGCAGGACCTCTCGCTCGCGCGCGGTGAGCGACTCCAGGCCGGGCTCGGACGCCTCCGCCTGGACCGGGGTGCTGAAGGCCTGGAGGACGAACGCGGCGAGCCGGGGGCTGAAGTACGCGTCCCCGGCGGCCACGCGCTCGATCGCGGCCACCAGCTCCTCGGTGTCGATCGTCTTGGTGACGTAGCCCAGCGCGCCGGCGCGGATCATCGGCACGACGTCGGCGGCGGCATCGGACACCGACAGGGCGAGTACGGCGGGCGGCCGACCCTCGCCGGGCAGCGCGGCCAGGCCCTTTAGCACCGCCACGCCTCCGCCGTCGGGCAGATGCACGTCGAGGAGCACCACGTCGGGCCTGGTGGTGGCGATGACCGCGAGCGCCCGCGGCGGATCCGGGGCCTCGCCGACGATCTCGCAGTGGGCGGCCAGCTCGGCCTTGACCCCGGCCCGGAACAGATGGTGGTCGTCGACCACGACGATGCGGCACGGCGCGGGCACGGCGGCGTCGGGCGTATCCGGTGCCCCGGCGGTCATCGCCCACCCCCGTGCGGACCCAGCACCAGCGCCACCTCCGTGCCCTCCCCGGGGGTTGAGTCGATCGTCGCCCGGCCTCCGATCACCGCCATCCGCCCCACCATCGCGTCGCGGATGCCCCGACGCTCGCTGGCCACCTCGTCGGGGATGAAGCCGGGCCCCTCGTCACGGACGAACACCTCGGCGCGATCGCGGCCGATCTCACAGAACATGTAGACGGGAGCGCCCGGGGCGTGCCGGCCGGCGTTGCGCAGCGCCTCGCGCGCCGCGGCGACGAGCGCCTCGCCCTTGGCGTCCAGCGGCCGGTCGCCGATCGCGGTCAGCTCCACGGTCATCCGGTACTCCTCCTCGACCTCGGCCACGATCTCGCGCAGCGCGGCGGCGAGCGTCTCGGAGGCGAGCTCAGCCTCACCGGCCATCCAGGCCCGCAGCGCGTGCTCCTGGCGGCGGGCCAGCCGGACCACGGCCGCCGGGTCGTGCGCCTGGCGCTGGACGAGCGCGAGCGTCTGGAGCACCGAGTCGTGGAGGTGGGCGGCGAAGCGCTGGCGCTCCTCGTCCCGAGCCCTGCCCGCCTTGTCACGATCCAGCCGCATCAGCGATCCGACGACCAGCGGGCTGCCGATGAGGATCGCCGCGCCGCCGCCGACGCCGATGAGGACGAGCCCCTCCAGGAAGGCGTGGCCGCCAACGTACCGATCAGCGAGCCCGATCGCCAGGAACGCCGCCAGCAGGATGAGGAGCACCCCGGGCACCATCCGCCAGCCGATCGAGGCCTGCCGGCTCGGCGCCTCGGTGAGCACGCGCCACGGCGCCCGGCGGCCGGGCTGCAGCGAGGTGATGCCGAGGCGTAGCCGGGCCGCATCGGCGACGAGCACCATCCCGCCGGCAGCGGCGAGCACCGTCACCACCAGCGGCAGCAGCGAGACATGCCCGACCTGCCACGGCCACCCTGGCCGAGAGATGAGCCGTGGCGCGAGGTACCGCCCGAGCACGAACGGATACGGAACCCCGCCCCGCACCCTGAAGGTGGTGAGGCCGTCGGGCACCTGGCTCGCCTGTCGCAGCCCGGCGTCCAGCCACAGAGCCGCCAGGGCCAGGAACACGCCGATGAGAAGCAGGCTCGGATGGCGCGCCAGCGCGCGCACCCCGGCCGGCAGGACCAGCGCCACCGTGATCAGGAGGCCGATCACGCCCACCGCCACCGCCACCGCGCTGGGGATCCCCCCGGCCAGGATCAGCGCGGGGCCCGCCAGCAACGCCGCCCCGGCGGTGGCGGTGGCCAGCCGGTGGCGGTCCACGCGTGCCGCGGGCGCGGGGGCCGGCGCCGGTGCGGGCGGGAGAGTCGCAGGCTCGGCGACGCTCATGGCCGCCTCTTCGGCGCCCGAGCCGAGCCCGAGGACGCCCGGTGCGTGTTGTGGCGCGCGGCGTGGCGCGGGGACGCCCGGCGGGTGGCGGGGCGAACGACCGGCGGCGGAGCACACGGGCCCGGGAGCAACGCGTTGACCACGCGCGCGCTGGCCTCCTGGGCCACGAGGCGCGCCCTCCAATTGCTCAGCAGTCGTGCCGCGGCCTTCTGCGGGACTCCCTGGACGATCGGGCGCGGCTCGAGATGCACCTGGTAGCCCGGCCAGTCGGGCCGGAGGCTCGGGTCCACGGAGTCGGGATAGTCCCGGACGTACAGGCTCCCGCCCTGCGAGTGGAAGTGAATGTCGAGCACGGGGCCGGCCAGCGTCGCCGGCGGCGTGACCGTGCCGGTGGAGCTGGGGTACAGCCGGCCGAACACGACCGCATCGGAGAAGACGAGTGGGTGGCCGCTGACCAGCGCGCCCAGGCGGAGGGCGAACGGGTTGACGTCGTAGTTGACGACGACGCGCACGCACCGCTGCGACGGGAGCGCCACGATGGTGCGCCGCACGCCGGCCTCGATGTGCAGCGGGACCGTCCCGGTCGCGGGCAGCGGGGTGCGCCGCAGGTCCACGACCATCGTGTTGAGGCCGCTGCGGTAGACGTGCCCCGCCAGTGCGCGGACGTCGGCGGGCGCCACCGTGGCGGCGCGGACCTGGGTGGTGAGGCGCAGGCCGCCGGCGGCGACCGCGAGCGCGGGGATCGTCAGCGCCGCGATCGGAAGCAGCGTCCAGGCCGGCCCCAGCCGCGGCCGGCCGGCGAGCACGCCGACCAGGATGGCGGCGGCCACCCCGACCACGACCCAGCCGAACCCGAACACCGTGGCCGCCGCGCCGATCGCGGCGAGGACGAGCAGGCCCGCGCATACCGCGCAGGCCTGGGCCAGCACCACCACGCCCGTGGGCCCTGGCCGCTCCTCGCCGTCGCCCTCCACGGGGATGATCAGCCAGCACGCCAGATACAGCGCGATCCCGAGGCCGCCGACCAGCGCCCCCACCACGAAGGCCGCGCGGATCCAACCCACGCTCTGGCGCGTGACGGTGGCCAGACCGACGCAGACTCCGCCGAGCCACCGTCCCTGCTTCCCCCTCGCGAGCGCGGCGTTGGGCGCCGGACCGCTCATTCCACGTTGCCACGGGCGGGATTCTCGGCCATCACAGGCCCCTCGCGCTAGGCGTTATGTCCCGGAGCGGACTCCGTGATGTCCCGGATGCCCGGACGGCCGCTCAGGACGAGGCCGAGCTACAGCCCGCGGGCGAGGTGGTGGTAGGCGCGGTTCCAGCGCAGCTCGTTGGCGAACTGCGGGATGGTGGTGTTCTCGTCGATGACCACCAGTTCGATCCCGGCGATGTCGGCCAGGTCGCGCAGCGCCTCCATCCTCAGCGCCATCGTGAACACGCTGTGGTGCGAGCCGCCCGGCCATCAGCCACGCCTCGGCCGCGGTCGAGAGCTCCGGGCGTGGCTCCCACACCGCGCGGGCGACCGGCAGCCGCGGCAGCTCCTCGTCGGGGGGCACGACGTCCACCTGGTTGGCCACCAGCCGCAGCCGTCCGCCGACGTCGATGAGGCAGATCATCACCGCCTGGCCCGGCGGCGCGGTGAAGACGAGGCGGACGGGATCGTCGCGGCCGCCGATCGACAGCGGGTGGATCTCGCAGGCCGGACGCGCCGCGGCGATGGTGGGGCAGATCTCCAGCATGTGGGCGCCCAGCACCTTCGCCGGGCCGGGACCCAGGTGGTAGACGTAGTCCTCCATGAACGAGGTACCGCCCGAGAGCCCGTGGCGCCATCACCTTGAGCACGCGCAGCAGCAGCGCCGTCTTCCAGTCGCCCTCGCCGCCGAACCCGTAGCCGTCGGCCATCAGCCGCTGCACGGCGATGCCCGGAAGCTGAGCGCAGGCGGCCGAGGTCCTCGAAGGTGTCGGTGAAGGCTCCGAAGCCGCCGTCGAGCAGCACCGAGCGCAGGCCCACCTCGATCTGCGCCGCCTGGCGCAGCGACTCGCGGCGCGCGCCGTCGGTACGCAGCTCGGGCACCAGGTCGTACTCGTCCTCGTAGCGTTCGAGCAGTTCGGCCACCGCCGCGTCGCGCGCGTGCTCAACGGCGTCCGACAGCCCGTCGACGCCGTAGCCGTTGACGGTCGCGCCGAGCGTGATCTGGGCGCCGACCTTGTCGCCCTCGGTGACCGCGACGTCGCGCATGTTGTCGCCGAAGCGGGCGATGCGCAGCCGCTGGGCCTCCTGCCAGCCGCACGCGGCCCGGATCCAGGTCCCGATCCGCTCCTGCACCAGCCGGTCTGACCAGTGGCCGACGACGGTCTTGCGCGAGATCCCCATCCGGCTCTCGAGGTAGGCGAACTCCCGGTCGCCATGAGCCGACTGGTTGAGGTTCATGTAGTCCATGTCGATCTGCCCCCACGGCAGCTCGCGGTCGAACTGCGTGTGGAGGTGCAGCAGCGGCTTGCGCAACGCGTTGAGGCCGCCGATCCACATCCGCGCCGGCGAGAACGTGTGCATCCACGCGATGACTCCGACGCAGTCCTCGTCGGCGCTGGCCTCCGCCAGCACGCGGCGGATGGCGTCGGCGTCGGTGAGCGGCTCGCGGTCGACGATGGCGACGGGGATGGCAGGGCTGTCGTTGAGCGCCTCGGCCAGCGTGCGCGAGTGCTCATGGACCTGGCGGAGGGTCTCCTCGCCGTAGAGGTGCTGGCTCCCGGTGACAAACCACACCGAGCCTCTGGTCTCGTCGATCACGCGCGCCCATCATAAGCAACGAACGCCATGCGTCGAAGCGCTTCGACTACGACCGTGGCGCCGCTACCTGTGCCGGACGGCGACAGGGCCGCCGCCGCAGCGCGGTGCCGTCCGGGAGAGCCCAGCCCGGTGCAGCGCGTCCCAGCCGGTCCCGGCCGCATAGGACCCGTTGTCGCCCGAGGTGATGTCGTGGAAGGAGCCGCTGCCCAGCAACGGGTACAGCAGGGGCTGCATGAACCCGAGCGGCGCGCCGAGGTGCTCGTTGAGGCGGGCGGTGAGCCCGGCCCACAGCGGCGCCACCGCGCTCGTGCCGCCGATCGTCTGCTCGGCGCCGTCGACGCGGATGACGTAGCCGGTCTGCGGATCGGCGTTCCCGCACACGTCGGGGACGCCGCGCCCGGCGGCCTGCGTGTCGACGTTGACCGGCACGCTGGCGTTGGCCTGATAGCTGGGCAGCGTGAACTGGCGGCTGATGCCGCCGCCCGTGGCCCCGCCGCCCGGAGGTCGTTCCACACCGTCTCTGACTCGATCGTCGCGCCCGATGCGTGCAGCGACGGTCCCGCCGCAGCCCAGCGCGTGGGGCGCCGAGGCGGGGAAGTCGACGTGCTGCTGGCCGTCGCTGACCGCATCGGTGGAGCCGTTGTCACCCGAGGCCACCGTGACCGTGACGCCGAGGCCCGCCGCCTCGGTGAGGATCTGCTCCATCTGGGTGCGGGCCTGCGCGCTCCACGCGTCCTCGGACTCGCCCCAGCTCACCGAGACGACCGATGGCTTGTGGGTGGTGTCGTGGACGGCGGTCGAGACCGCGTCGATGAAGCCCTGATCGGTGTTGGGCGCGAAGTAGACGACGATGGTCACGCCGGGGGCGACCGCGCCGACGACCTCGATGTCGAGCATCACCTCGCCGTCGGCGTTCTGGTCGGTGCCCGGGCGAGTTCTGGCCGCCGTCGACCGAGACCGCGGTGACGCTGGGCGCGGTCAGGCCCAGCCCCTGGAAGTAGGTGGTGAGGTCGCCGGTGCTCAAAGCCGCCGCCGAGCTCGACGATCCCCACGGTCTGGCCCTTGCCCGTGGCGCCCGGCGGGAACGCGTAGGCCTCGGCCACCTGCACCGGCGTGAACGACGTGCCCGCCTGCGCCTGCGCGTGCCGGCGCAGATGGGGCCGCGCCTGCGGCCGGTCGTCGATCCCGAACACGCCCGTCACGACAGTCCCGAGCGCGGCGGGCACCGTGAGCGCGCCGGACCGCGCGCGGTACTCGCCCATGCCCTCCGGCGCCTGGAACCGGCCCTCCATCGTGGCCCCGAAGGCGTCGGCGGCGTCGCGCAGCGACCCACGGAGATGGACGGCGCGCCGGGCAGAGTCCAGCGAGATGACCGTGAGTCCGGCGTCGACGGCGTAGGTCGTCACGGCCGTGATGTCGTCGTCGGCGGCCCCGTGCGCATCGGCCCAGTCCTCGCGCGCGACGAGCCGGCGCTGCGTCGGGGCCCGGGCGGACTCCGCGTCCACCCAGTCCACTGGCGCCCGCGGGCGCACGTAGACGGTCAGGTCGACGTCGGACTGTGAGATCGACGTCGCCCGACCCGCGTGTGGCCGGGCGTGAGCGTGCGCTCGCTGCCGCTGACAGGAACACGGTCCGACGCTGCCATGACTCTCCCCCTGCGTAGGTCCCCTTGCTGGCGCGAGTCTACGCCTCGCGCCCGGGCGCGTTGCGGTCGCGCTAACACGAGGAAAACGGTGGCTCCTCGGGGGTGGCGTCAGCCCTTGGCCACCTTCGCCAGGAACGTCATCAGGTTGCTGAAGAAGACGTTGTGCGGGATAGGCGGACGCCGGGTCGTTGTGGGCGTAGGTGCCGTGGCGGCTGACCAGCAGCAGGTGGCTGCGCGGGATCCGGCTCTGCCTGGCCAGCGCCGCCGCGCCCTGGGTGATCGAGCGTGCCCCCGAAGGCGCCGAAGGCGTAGATGCGCAGGGACCGCGGGAGCTTGTGGCCCATCGTCGCGTCGACGTCCGAGCACCTTCTGGGCGGGGTTGGCGTTGCCCTGGTCAACGGCGCCGGTGTCGTCGGTGAGGCGCTGGGGGAAGTACCACTCGCTGCCGTCGACGTTGGTCATGCCGGCGCCGGAGAGCATGCCGGCCCAGCGGTCGATCGGCGTGATCGCCCCCGCGCCCGACCAGCCGGCCGGGCTGACGCTCGGTGTTGAGCTGGCCGACGTGCGCCTGGGCGGCGAACACCAGCTTGGAGGTCTTGACGTCGGTGTCGAAGCCGAACGTCGCCAGGTTGGTGGCGGCACCGGCGGCTTGAGCACGCGTGGGCGTGAGCGAGAACGACTGCGAGCAGCGACAGCGCGTTGGGCGCGACCAGCGCGGCGGTCGAGCCGACGGCCGAGAACAGGCCCAGCAGCGGCGCCGGAACGCCGGAGAAGGCCAGCCACGGCGTGCTCGTGGCCAGCGTCGCGAGCGCGCTGCGCGCGGCGGACGCGGTGACCGCGGCTGAGTCGAGCTGCCGCCGTCGTCATAGACGAGGCCCGCGAGCTCGTCGGCGCCGGGCTTGCCGCCGAAGTTCCAGGTGGCGTAGGCGGTGACCACCGACCCGCCCAGCGAGTGGCCGCCGAGCACCACCTGCCCGCCGAGCTTGCGGGCCGCGCCGATGACGTCGTGCAGGTCCTCGACGGCGACCTTCAGCCCCCACTGGCGCGCGAACGGCACCGCCGAGTCGGGGACCGGGTGGATGTGCGTGGTGACGCTCGGGATCGGCCAGGTAGCCCAGGTAGTAGTCGAACATCTGGGTGACCGTGACCTTGTGCTCCTTGGCCAGGTTGAGCTCTGACTGGTCCTCGAGCAGGTTCTCGCGCCGCTCCACCGACCACACCTGCCAGCCGGGCGCGCGGGAGACGATCCACTGCGCCAGCGGCACGAAGTAGCCGCCACCGGCCGAGGTCCCGGGCTCCAGCACGAGCACGTTGCGCGCGCGGCGGGCGCCGACCTTGATGACGCCCACCTTGTTGTACTTGGCGGGGGTGCCGGGAGCCGCGTAGCCCTTCATCCAGGTGACGCCGAGCTTGGCGCTCGCCGGTGACGCGATCGCCAGGGAGGCCATGCCAGGGAGTCACCGCGAGCGGCGAGCGTCGCCCCGCGCAACCGCCGGATACCACAAGCCATGCCAACTCCTCCTCACTACACGCGACAAGACGCGCGCGCGCTCATGTCTCAAAAGGCGCGCGGGCGGGAGTCTACGCTGCGGTGACGCCACCCGCGCCGGGTTCTCTCCACATCCGGAGCCTTGGTGGCGCATTGCTTGCGAACCCAGAGACTGGATGGTAGCGTCGCGCCTGGAACGTTCCACACCATCGAGCCGGGGTCGCGTTCCACGCAACCGCGTTGAGGAGGAGGAGCTCATCTCGCAGAATCGCGCTCAGGCGGCCGGTCCCGGCGGGGCCGCGCCGCGCCATCGATCGGTTCGGTCCTCTCGACGCACCGGCCGGGCGGCCACGATTCACGACGTCGCGGCCGAGGCCGGGGTGTCGAAGTCGACCGTGTCCAACGTCGTGCGCGGCGCCGAAGAGGTGTCCGATGCCACGCGGGCGCGCGTGCAGGCGGCGATCGCCCGGCTGAACTACACGCCCAACGCGATCGCCCGCCAGTTCGTCAAGCAGCGCACGACGATGCTCGGGGCGCTGGTGGGCGACCTCTCCAACCCGTACTACGCCCAGATGGCCCAGGTGGTCGAGCGGGCGGCGTTCCGCCGCGGCTACACGACGATGTTCTGCAACGTCGAGGGGGCGCACGAGCCGGCGATGACCGGCGTCGACGCGCTGCTCGAGCAACGTGTCGCCGGGATCGTGTTCCTCGCCTTCACCCCGCGCACCGATGAGCTCGACGAGTCGCTGCGGCGTGCCGGCATCCCCATCGTGTTCCTGGGACTGAGCGAGCGCTGGGGTGATTCGGTGGGGCCGCGTGACCGCCAGGGGCGCAGGCTGGCCACCGAGCACCTGCTGAAGCTCGGCCACCGCCGCATCGGCTACGTGCGCACGCCGTTGGTGGAGACGGTCGGCGATCGCGCTCGCCACGACGGCTACCGACGCCGCGCTGCGCAAGGCGGGCATCGCGCCGCTGCCGGTGTACTCGTGGACGCCGGGCGCGACCTTGATCTCCGCGGGGCGTGACGCGCGCCGACCTGGGAGCGGCGCTGCGCGGGCGCGACGCCGCCGACGAGCACTGTTCGTCGCAACGACGTCGGCGCGATCTCGCTCATCGAGGCGTGCGAGCAGCGTGGGCTCCGGGTCCCTGACGACCTCTCGGTGGCCGGCTTCGACGACATCGCGCTCGCCGGCCTGCACCGCATCTCCCTGACGACGGTCGCGCAGTCGCTCGACGCCCAGGCCGAGCGGGCGGTCGGCCTGCTGCTCGAGCGCATCGAGAACCCACGGATCGCCGAGCGCCATGAGAGCGCTGACGTGGAGCTGCGGGTGCGCGGGTCCACAGCCGCGCCGCGGTCCAAGCGGCGGTAGGGTCCGCGATCATGGCTGAGGAGCGCGAGGGGCGGTTCTGGATCGGCGCCGGCGGCGAGGCGCCCATGTACGTGGAGTGGGCGGGGCCGGCCGGTCGCCGGGGCGGCCAGGTCCAGTCCGATGACCCGTCGCTGATCCTCATCCACGGCGGCGGAGGCCAGGGCCTGGACTGGCTGGGCACGCCCGACGGGCGACCCGGCTGGGCGCCGGAGCTCGCCGCGCCGCGGCCACCGCGTCTACACCGTCGACCGCCCCGGACACGGGCGCGGCGCCCAGTGGGCCGGCGCGCTCGGGGAGATGGGCGCCGCCGCCGACCGCCGAGGCCCTGGCGGTTCTCTTTCGCTCACCCGAGGGCGTCCACCCCACCGCGCACCTGCAGACCCAGTGGCCGGGCGACGGCGGCGGGGCGGGCGCGGCCGGCTCTGACCCGGCGATCCTGCACATGGTCGCGAGCTGCCGCTCGATGCCCACCGACCTCGCCGTCGCCCACGCGCTCGAGCGCCGGCTCGGCGCCGAGCTGATCGACCGCGTGGGGCCGTCGGTCCTGTTCACCCACTCCGCCGGCGGCCCCGCGGGCTGGCTGATCGCGGCTGCGCGGCCGCGAGCTGGTGCGCGCGATCGTCGCGCTCGAGCCGTTCGGTCCGCCGTTCCGCCCCGCCGCCGACGGCCTCCCGGGTCTCCCCCACGGCCTCACCGCGGTTGCCGCTCGAGGGGAGCCTCAGCGGCGTCCCGGTGCTGCTCGTCACCGCGGAGGCGTCGCTGCTGGGCCATTTCGACACCGAGGTGCGCGACTACCTCGACCGACGCCGGCGCCAAGGTGCGAGCTCCTGCGCCTCGCCGACCGCGGCGTGCACGGCAACGGGCACGGGATGATCTTCGAGCGCAACCACCTCCAGGTCCTCGACGTGGTGATGGACGCGCTGGCCGGCTGCTCGACGCGGCGACAAGTAAACTTATTGGTGTACTGATGTAGGGCTCAGAGCTGGCAGGCGGGGCACCAGTACGTGGTGCGCCCGCCGACCGTCGCGCGGCTCAGGCTGTGGCCGTCGCGCGGACAATGCCCTTCACGACCGCGGGCGGGGACGAACGCCCCGGTGTGCACGCCGCCTTTGCGGATCGCCGAACGCACGGCCGAGCGCAGCTCGCGGCGCAGCCGGTCCAGCTCCTCGTCGCTCAGGCTCGACGTCAGCCGGGTGGGCGCGATCCGCGCCTGCCACAGCGCCTGATCGGCGAGCAGATTGCCCACGCCGGAGATCGCGCCCTGGTTGAGCAGCCGCGCCTTCACCGCCGTATGGCCCGCGCCGATGATCCGGCGAAACTCGTCGCGGCTGACGCCCGCGGCGTCGGGACCGACGTGGCTGAAGTCCGGGTTGAGCACCGCGCGCCCGAGCCGCCGCTTGTCGCGCAGCGCCATACGCGTCCCGTCGTCGAACTCGACGGCGAAGCGGTCCCAGCGGGAGACGTCCTCGCCGCTGTCGACGACGATCCGACCCGCCATGCCCAGATGGAGGCCGAGGACCGGGCCGTCGTCGGTCTCCAGCCACAGGAACTTGCCGCGGCGATGGGCGGTGGCGAACGTGTGGCCGACGAGCCCGGCCGCGATCTCCCCCGGCGCGTGCGGGCGCGAGACGTAGGTATCGCCGTCGTGCACGCGGGCGATCCGCCGTCCGAGGATGGACTCCAGGGCGCCGCGGGCGCGTTCGGCTTCGGGCAGTTCGGGCATGTCGAGTACGGAGGCTAGTGGCCTCACCACAGATAGTTGTGCAGTCGACCATCTAGGCTGGTAGGTCGAACCCCCGCCCCGCCCCCTTGTGAGAATCGAGACGCCATGGCCGAGCTGACCATCACCGAGTACACCGACCCCGGCTGCCCCTTCGCGTGGTCGGCCGAGCCCGCGCGCTGGCGCCTGCAGTGGCTCTACGGCGACCAGCTCGACTGGCAGGTGCGGATGGTCGGCCTCGCCGAGGACGGCAGCGTCTACGAGGAGAAGGGCTTCACCGCTCAGCGGATGTCTGACTCCTTCCGGCGCCTCGGGGCCCAGTACCACATGCCGATGGACACCGCGCTGCGCCCGCGGATGGCCGGCACGGTCCCGGCCTGCCGCGCCGTCGTGGCGGTGCGCCGCCACCGGCCCGAGCTCGAGTGGCCGATGCTGCGCGGCCTGCGCGTGCTGCACTTCGCCGGCCATCTCCTCGACGAGCCGTCCACGCTCGAAGCCGCCGCCGAGCGTGTCGGCATCGAGTCCGCCGAGCTGCAGGCATGGCTGGCCGAACCAGAGACCGAGGAGCTGCTGCGCCAGGACATGGCGGAGTCGCGCAACCCCTCGGCCGGCGCGCTGGCGCTGTCGCACAAGCTGGCCCGCACCGAGACCGGCCATCGCTACACGTGCCCGTCATATGAGGTCGCGCGCGACAGCGACGGCGCCTCACTGTCGATCCCGGGCTTCCACCCCGTCGCCGCCTACGAGGTCGCGGTGGCCAACCTGGCGCCCGCTGCCACACGGCGCGAGGACCCCGACGACGTGCGCGAGGTGCTCGAGTGGGCCGGGGAGCCGCTGGCGACGATCGAGGTGGCGACCATCTGCGCGACGGACCTGACCGACGCGCGCGAGCGCCTGGGGCGGGTCGCCGACGAGGCCCATCTCGGCTTCGACGGCCTCTGGCACCTCGACGGCGTCCCCGCCGCCGCATAGGCTGAGCGGGCCGGGCGGACTCGCCCGACGGCTAAGGTCCCTAGTGCGCGGTGCCCACCCGACCGCCGCCCAGCGATGAGCAACTCCATCCAACGCCATCCTCTCGGCCTGACCTGGATCGAGACCACAGGCATGCGACGCGCGGCGCATGCGCTGCGCGCCGACGGCCGCGTATGGCTGATCGACCCCTTCGAGGACGAGGTCGCGCTGAGCGCCGCCACCGAGCTCGGCAGCCCGGCGGGGGTCATCCAGCTGCTGGACCGCCACAACCGTCAGTGCGGGCCGATCGCGCAGCGGCTCGAGGTGCCGCTGCTCCGTCTCCCCGCCGAGGTCAACGGCAGCCCCTTCACCGTCATCCCCGTCATCTCGCGCCCGTGGTGGCACGAGGTCGCCTTGTGGTGGGAGGACGAGCGCGCGCTGGTGATCGCCGAGGCCCTCGGCACCGCCCCCGTGTTCGCCCTGGGCCGCCGGGTCGGTCTGCACCCGATGTTGCGCCTGCGCCCGCCCCAGGGGCCGCTGACCGCGAAATCGCCCGAGCGATTGCTCGTGGGACACGGCGCCGCGCTGGAATCCGGTGCGGACGCGGCTATCCGCGATGCCCTCGCGGGCGCCCTCGGAGATATCCCGCAACTGGTGCTGAAACTGCCCTCCCTGGTCCGCGGCACCTAGGTCCGGTGCCTGACGCCGGCGGTAACGGCGCCGGCGATTTCTGGTACCTGGGTAGGAACCAACAGCCTTAACGTAATGAAAACTGACGCCGTTTTTACATCGAATGACCAAAGTCATAGCTTTCCGGACCGCAGCCGACATTCCGCCCGTTCGGATGCAATCATCGGTCCCATGAGGGCTCGCGAGCCGCTTGGGGCCACGCATCACAGCGGGGCGCTCGAGCTGAGCGCCACGGATTCGCGCGTGCCCAGGGGCCTGTCGTCGCCCGCGGGCCTGATCGGTCTCGGCGGCATGCTCGCCACGGCGCTGCTCATCTCCCTATCGGCGGCGCACACGGAGCTGCTCCTGCCCCAGTCGCTGCGCCAGAGCCTGGGTGGCCTCGCCGGCGCCTTCGGCCACGTCGGACTCGACATCGGTCTGCCCGGGCTGATCGCCGCGTTGGTCCTGATGTTCCTGTCCTACACCGTCGCCCTGCGCGCGGCCAAGTACCTGTCGCGCCGCGCCGTGCTCATGAGCATCGCCGCGCTCAACGGGCTCGTGCTGGTGGCGCCGCCGCTGCTGTCCACCGACCTCTTCAGCTACATCGCGTACGGGCGATTGGGCGGGACCTACGGCATCAATCCGTACCTCTACGGGCCCAACGTCATCTCGTTTGACCCGCTCTATCACCTGGTCGGCATCCAGTGGCAGCACACGCCCACCGCCTACGGGCCGCTGTTCACCGCGCTCAGCTATCCGCTGGCCGGACTGAACATCGCCACCAACGTCTTCGCCTACAAGGGGATCGCCGCGCTCTCGCTGGTGGCGGTCGTCGTGCTCGTCTGGCACGCGGCTCAGCTGCGCGGGATCGACCCGGTCAAGGCGGTGGCGCTGGTCGGCCTCAACCCCGTCATCGTCATCTACGGCGTCGGCGGCGGCCACAACGATCTGCTCATGCTCGCCCTGCTCGTCGCCGGCATCTATGTCCTGCTGCGCCAGCGCGAGGGCACCGGCGGGGCGATGATCATCGCCGCCACCGCCATCAAGCTCACCGCGGGGATGCTGCTGCCCTTTGCCATCGCCGCCAGCGCGGGGCGACGCGTGGCGACGTCCGGGCGCGCCCGGATCGTCGGGGGCGCCGCGCTCGCCGCGGCGGCGTTCGGCCTCCTCGGCCTGGTCATGTTCGGCTCGGGCACGCTGCATCTGCTGGGGACGCTCTCCAGCATCCAAGCCTCGGGCGGCGTCCACAGCGTCCCCGGCTTCGTCCTCAACGCGATCGGGCTCAAGCAGTTCGACGCCCCCGTGGGCGCGCTGCTGCGCATCGGCTACGCGATCACCCTCGTCTGGCTCATGTGGCGCGTGTGGATCGGCGAGCTTGACTGGATCACCGCCGCGGGCTGGGCCACCGTCGGCCTGCTCATCTCGGCGGGGCTGCTCATGCCGTGGTACATCGCGTGGCTGATTCCGCTCGCCGCGCTGAGCTCGGACCGGCGGCTGTGGTTCACCGCCATCGGGCTGACCAGCCTCGGGTTGACCTCGCTGTAGGACGGGCCGGCGCGCTCCGCTGCGTCGCCGCGGGTGCCCGGGGCGGGGTCTTGCTGGGGAAGGGTGGGTGAGCGGCGGCCCCGGCCGTCCTGGCGGACTCTCGACCTGGATAACGTGCCAAACCTTCGCCCCCCGTCCAGGTTTGGCACGAAAACCATGTGGCAGCTGGAAAACGCGCCGATCCCATTTCATCCGCGCCGATTTGTCACGTTTTCCAGGTCGCCGGGACCCTCTGACCCAGCCCTTCCTTGCCCGTCTTTGACGTTCGCCGGTGCCCCGCTCAGACCCCGAGAGCGACCGGACCTACAGGTTGACCGCGGCCATCCCCGTCTCGTCGTAGCGCTCGCCCGCGGCCCGCGGCACCTCGGCATCGATGCGCGCCAGGTCATCCGCGGTCAGCTCCACGTCGACCGCGGCCGCGTTCTGCTCGAGGTAGGTCCGGCGCTTGGTCCCGGGGATGGGGACGATGTCGTCGCCCTGGGCCAGCACCCACGCCAGCGCCAGCTGCGCCGGGGTGACGCCCTTGCCCTTGGCGATCTCCGCGACCTTGGCGGCCAGCTTGAGATTGGCGTCGAGGTTGTCACCGGTGAAGCGGGGCCCGTGGCGGCGGAAGTCGTTGGAGTCCAGGTCATCGGGCGAGCTGAAGCGCCCCGACAGGAAGCCGCGGCCCAGCGGCGAGTAGGGCACGAACCCGATCCCCAGCTCCCGGCACGCCGGCAGGATCTCGGCCTCGACGTCACGGGTCCACAGCGAGTACTCGGTCTGAAGGGCGGTGATGGGATGGACGGCCTGGGCGCGGCGCAGGGTGTCCGCGGAGGCCTCGCTGAGGCCGATGTGGCGGATCTTGCCCTGCGCCACCAGCTCGGCCATGGCGCCGACGGTCTCCTCGATCGGGACGTTGGGGTCCACCCGGTGCTGGTAGAAGAGGTCGATGTAGTCGGTGCCCAGGCGCGAGAGTGAGCCATCGACGGAGGTGCGCACGTGCTCGGCCGATCCGTCGACGGGGCCGACGGTGGACATGTCGCCCGCCGTGGCCTTGTCGATCCGGCGGGCGAACTTGGTGGCGATCACGTACTCCTCGCGGTGACCGGCCACCGCGCGGCCGACCAGCTCCTCGTTGGTCATCGGGCCGTAGAGCTGGGCGGTGTCCAGGAACGTGATCCCCAGCTCCCGCGCCCGGTGGATGGTGGCGATGGCCTCGCTCTCGTCGGCGGAGCCGTAGAACGCCGACATCCCCATACAGCCCAATCCGAGGGCCGAGACCTCCAGTGTTCCAAGCATGCGCGTCTGCATCAGGTGCCTCCAATCACAGTCGATGTCACGCTCACGATAGGAACGGCGTGTCACGATCTGAGTCAATGGCGACGGCAAAGAGCGAGGCGATCGAGCTCCAGGTGGGCGAGCGGACGGTCCGGATCTCCAATCCCGACCGGATCTACTTCAGCGCCCGCGGCGAGACCAAGCTCGATCTGGCCCAGTACTACATGAGCGTCGGCGACGGGATCGTCCGTGCCCTGCGCGAGCGGCCATGCATGCTGCATCGCTTCCCGTCGGGCGTCGACGGCGAGAAGGTCCACCAGAAGCGCGTGCCCCGGGGCGCGCCGCCGTGGCTTCAGACGGTCCGCATCAGCTTCCCGCGCTTCAACCGCACCGCGGATGAGCTCTGTGTCACCGAGCTGGCCAGCGTCATCTGGGCGGTGCAGATGTCGACCGTGGAGTTCCATCCCTGGAACTCCCGCCGCGCCGACGTCGAGCACCCCGACGAGTGGCGCATCGACCTGGACCCGATGCCCGACTGCCCGCTGGACCGCGTGCGCCGGGTCGCGCACACCGCCCACGAGGTCCTGGATGAGATCGGCGCCGTCGGCTGGCCCAAGACCTCCGGCGGCCACGGGATCCACATCTACGTCCGGGTCCGGCCCGACCACGGGTTCGGCGACGTGCGCCGCGCGGCCCTGGCCTTCGCCCGCGAGGTGGAGCGCCGCGTCCCGGCTGACGCCACCACGACCTGGTGGCGCAAGGACCGCGCGCCGGACAAGGTGTTCGTCGATTACAACCAAAACGCCCGCGACCACACGATCGCCTCGGCCTACTCGGTGCGCGGCAAGATCGAGGGAACGGTGTCGGCGCCCATCACCTGGGACGAGATCGACGATGTGCAGCCGCAGGAGCTCACGATCGCCACGATGCCCGACCGGTTCGCCAGGCTCGGCGACCTGCACGCCGGGATCGATGACGCCGTCTTCTCGCTGGAGCCGCTGCTCGAGTGGGCCGAGCGCGACGAGCGCGCGGGCGAGGAGGCCCCGCCCGAGGCCGACGAGGCCGACGAGGCCAATGAGGCCGACTGAGGGCTACGAGCCTGTGGCGGCCCAGCCGCTCCAGCGCTGCACGTCGACCGCGAGGACGGCGCCCACGGCCCGCTGCTGGGGATAGCGCGCCCGCAACAGCTCCACAGCGCGCTCGGCCTCGATCCGCTCGGCCTCGACGCCGGACGCGGGGTCGAGCGCGCGCGCGACCCCCTCGGCGCGCACCCACCACAGGGCATCCCAGTCGCAGTCCTCGTAGTGGTCGACCAGCAGCGCCACGGCGGCGTTCTCCGCGACGTTGCGAAGCCGCCGCAGCGCGGCTGTCCGCTTGGGCTTGGCGTCGACCACGCTGTACACGCGATCCTCGTCGACCGCGAACACGACCGGGACCAGGTGCGGGCGGCCGCTCGCGTCGGCCGTGGCCAGCCGCGCGACGCGCGCCGCGGCAAACCGCGCCCGGGCCTCGGCGGACGTCACGCCTCGCCGGTGACCTGCGCGATCGCCGACTCCCAGCGCTCGAGTCCCTGCTCCACCACCGACCGGTTGCCGGACGGGATCCAGTGCACGACGCGCCGGCAGCCGGCCTTCAGGCACTGCTCGATCTCCGCCGGATCGGCGTGCAGGCCCATGACGATCACGTCGATGTGGCGGTCGGCGCGGGCGCGCAGCGCGTCGGCGCGCTCCAGCACGCCGTCGGCCCAGTTGGGAAACCAGGCGTCGCCGAAGTCCAGCACCCGGTCCTCCACGGTGGGGCCCAGGCCACCCACGAGCACCGGCGGGTGCGGGCGCTGCGCGGGCTTGGGCCAGGACCAGATGCGATCGAAGGAGACGAACTCACCGCTGTAGCTGGCCTCGTCCTGGGTCCAGATCGCCTTCATCGCCTCGATGCGCTCCTTCATCACGCGCATCCGCTTGCGGGGATCGGTGCCGTGGTTGGCCATCTCCTCCCGGTTCCAGCCGGCGCCGACGCCGAACTCGAGACGTCCGCCGGAGAGGTGGTCGATCGAGGCGACCTCCTTGGCGGTCGTGATCGGGTCGCGCTCGATGACCAGGCAGATCCCGCTGCCCACGCGCAGGCTCGACGTGGCCTCGGCGGCGGCGGTCAGCGCCACGAACAGGTCGTAGGTGTGGATGTACTTGCGCGGCAGAGCCCCGCCGCCGGGGTACTCGGAGTCCCGGCTGGCCGGGATGTGGGTGTGCTCGGCGAAGAAGAGCGACTCGTGGCCGCGCTCCTCCGCCAGACGCGCGATCGCCCCGGGGCTGAGCGCGTCGTGGGTGGGGAAGTAACCGATTCCGAAGTCCATGCGGGCGAGTCTAGGGCCGCCCGGCTGAGCCCCTAAGCCGGAAGGCGGTGATCCTGGGCCCAGCCGATCGTGTCCTCGATCGGCCGCAGCACGATCCCGCGCGGGGCGGGGGCCGTGGCGTCGGGCTCGTCCATCTGGCGCACGCCGGGCACGAGCAGCGCCGCGAATGTCACCACCGCGCCAAGCACCCCCGCGCCGATCAGCGTGGTGCGCAAGCCCAGAGCGGCGGTCACCGGACCGGTGATGGCAAAGGACACCGGCAGCAGCCCGATCGAGATCAGCCAGTCCAGGCTGGAGACCCGCCCCAGCAGCTCGGTGGGGACGAGGCGCTGCTTGGTGGTGGCCCACGCGATCGTGCCCGCCGTCTCGAGGCTGTTGAAGGCGACGCTGGCGATCATCAGCCCCCACAGCTGGCTGGACAGGCCGTAGCCCGCGATCGCGAGCGTGGCCAGCGTCCAGCAGATGTACATGAAGGTCAGTGCGCGGCGCGGCAGGCCGCGCTGGCCGATGACGATCGCGCACAGCAGCGACCCGATCCCGCCTGCGGCAAAGACGAGGCCGAGCGCGCCGGCTCCGTCGGACAGCCGGTTCTTGACGATGAACGGCAGCAGGACCTCGGTGGGCCCCATGAACAGCAGGTAGGCGATCGCCGCGCTGATGAGCGTCGCCCACAGCCAGGCGTGGCTGCGCACGTAGCGCAGCCCCGCCGCGACCTCGCGTCGCACCGAAGGCGCCGCATCCGCCCCCTTGGCCTTGCCGGCCGCGTCGCCGGCGCGGCGGCCCGGGGACATGGCCAGCAGAGTTGCCGCGGAGACGACGAACGACGCCGCGTCCAGGCCGAACGACCACCCCACCCCGATGGCGCCGATGATCGCTCCGCCGAGTGCCGGCCCGACGAGGCGCAGGGCGAGCGGGCGGATGAGCTGATCCAGGGAGTTGGCCTGGGCCAGCGCATCGGCGGGCAGCAGCTGGGGGACGAGCGCGTCAGACGCGGGATCGAAGAACGCCGTGGCCGCCCCGTAGACGACGGCGACCGCCATCAGCTCCCACAGATGCAGCGAGCCGCTCACCGACAGGAAGGCCAGCGTGGCCAGGCCGAGCGCGCGCACCGCGTCGGCGCACAGCATCACCAGCCGGCGGTCGTAGCGATCGGAGACCGCGCCGCCGAGCAGCAGGCAGCCGATCGTCGGGATCGTCATCGCGATGCCGACGCTGGCCAGCGCGGTGGGCGCGTTGGACAGCGCGTAGACCTGCCAGGCCAGCGCGACGAGGAACAGGCCGTCGCCGAGCAGCGACACGCTCATCCCGCCCACCAGCAGGCGGTAGTCACGGTGGGCCAGCGGCACGAACAGGCGGACGCGGTCAAAGCCGCCGACCCGGTCGAGCCCCTCGTAGCTGTGCTGCATCGCCGAGCCCCCCGGGCTCAGCTGCTGGCCGCGGGAATCGCCGTGCCGTCGACCTCGTCGGCGCGGTCGTCCAGGTAGGTGAGGAGCGCCACCGGCTCCATGGGACGGGCGAAGTAGAAGCCCTGGCCGGTCTCACAGCCGAGGTCGCGCAACGTGGCCGACTGCTCGGGGTACTCGATCCCCTCGGCGACGACCTCCAGGTCGAAGGTCTCGCCCAGCCCGAGCACGGCGGAGGCCAGGCCCGAGGTCACCGGCGAGGCGCCGGCGGCGAGCAGCGAGCGGTCCATCTTGAGGATGTCGAGCGGGAACTTGCTCAGGTAGCTCAGCGACGAGTACCCGGTCCCGAAATCGTCCATGGCCAGGCGGATGCCGAGCTCGCGCAGTTCCGCAAGGCGGCTGACGGCGAGGTCGATGTCGGTCATCATCACCGACTCGGTGATCTCCAGGGTCAGCGCGCTGGGCTCGAGGCCGGCCTCCGCAAGAGCGGCACGCACATCGCTGACGATGTCGGACTGGAAGAGCTGCTTGACCGAAAGGTTGATGCCGATCCCGGGCTTGACCTCCGCCGTGGTCTGCTCGCGGAAGATCTTGGCCTGACGGCAGCCCTCGCGCAGGACCCAGCGGCCGATCGGCACGATCAGCCCGCTCTCCTCGGCGAAGGGGATGAAATCGAAGGGCGGGATGAGGCCGCGGGTGGGGTGGCGCCAGCGCACGAGCGCCTCGACGCTGGTGACCGCGCCGTCGCGCAGGCGGACCAGCGGCTGGTAGTGCAACTCGAACTCCTCGCGATCCAGCGCGCGCTGGAGGTCGGCGCGCAGCTCCAGCCGGGCCACGACCTGCTCGTGCATGGCCGGCTCGAACACGCGGTAGCCGCCCTTGCCCTCGCCCTTGGCGATGTACATGGCCGCGTCGGCGTTGCGGATGAGCTCGTCGGCGTCGGTGGCGGCGCCGGCCTCGGCCACGGAGATGCCCAGGCTGGCACGGATGATGATGTCGTTGTGGTCGAGCTGGAGCGGGCGGGCCAGCGCCTCGAGGATCCGCTCGGCGGTCTCGGCCGCGGACTGGATGTCGTGGACGTCCTCGAGCAGGATCGCGAACTCGTCGCCGCCGAAGCGGGCGGCGGTGTCGGCGGCGCGGATGCTGGCCGAGATCCGCTGGGCCACCTCGAGCAGGACTCGGTCACCGGCGGCATGGCCGAGGCTGTCGTTGACGGTCTTGAAGTCGTCGAGGTCGACGAAGATGACGGCCATGCCGATGCCCTCGCGCAGTGACCGCGCCACCGCGTGGCGAACGCGCTCGTTGAACAGCGCGCGGTTGGCGAGGTGGGTGACGGGGTCGTGGAAGGCCTGGTGGGCGAGCTGCTCCTCGAACTCCTTGCGCTCGGAGACGTCGCGGCCGTTGAGGACGATGCCGCGGACGGCGTCGTCGTTGAGCAGGTCGGAGTGCAGGATCTCGAAGTAGCGCAGCTCGCCGTCCTTGGTCCGGAGCAGGCACTCGATGACCTCGGGGCGGCCGTTGGCGCCGGCGCCGTCGGAGAGGCGGCGCAGCAGGCGGCCCTGCTCATCGGGGTGCAGCAGCGCCTCGAAGGACTTGCCGATGACCTCGTCGGCCGTGTAGCCGAGGACCCGCTCGATCGAGGGGCTCTGGTAGGCGATCGTGTTGTCGGCGCGCAGGACGGTGATGAGGTCGGTGGCGTTGGCGACCAGCGTGGAGAACCGCGCCTCTCCGGCCTGGCGGTGCACCTCCTCAGACAGCTCGGCGCTGCCCAGCGCCAGCGCGACCTGGTGAGCCAGCGTGCGCATCGCGTAGCGGGTGTCGGCGTCGCCGCACGGGGCGCCGGCCACGACGAACATCATCAGCGAGCCGGTCTTGTCCGCCTGGCGCAGCTCCAGGCCCAGGACCGGGTGCTCGCCGATCGGCAGGCGCAGCTGCTGGCGGGCGTAGGCCGGCAGCATCGCGACGCCGCGGACATCGCATTCCTGGACGAGCGCCGCGACCTCGCCCGAGGCGGTCCAGTCAGCCAGGCCGCCGCGATCGTCGATGGCCAGCACCCGGACGCTGTCGCCGGTGATCCGGCACAGGCGCGCGTCGACCTGGTCACCGCCGAGCTCGACGACGGCCTGCAGGGCGGCGATGACGATCTCGTTGCGGTCGGTGGCGCCGACCAGCAGACCGCCCGCGGCCGACAGGGCGCGCTCGCGCGCGGCCGCCTTCTCGCGCTGGCGCACGAGGCCGGCCATGCGGCCGATGACGAGGGTGAAGAGGACCATCGAGGCGCCGATGAGGACCACGGCGTCCCAGTTGTGGTTGGGGATCGTCCGGACGAGCTCGAGCGCCGGGGCGATGAGCGTGGCGCCGGCCAGCAGGACGAGCCGCGTTCCGGTCAGGCGCGACTCGCGGCCGGTCTCGACGTCGGAGAGCTCGACCATCGAGGGGTGCAGCGCCGCGGCGCCCCACAGCAGGTAGAAGAAGATCCAGCCGGCGTCGAGCCACAGCTGATGGTTGTACGTGCCGTCCAGGGTCATGATCCCGTAGACGAAGTCCGTGAGCAGGAGCGTGACGATGCTGGCGATGAGCAGGTAGAAGCTCGGGCGGCGCTTGCCGGCGTCGACGGCGAGGCGGATCGCCGCGGCCAGGAGGATGAGGTCACCCGTCGGGTAGGCGATCGACACCAGCTTGGGGACGATGGTCATGGTCCCGTCGTGGATGTACGGGGCGATGAGGAAGAGGAACGAGACGAGGCTGAGGCCGACGCTCATGATCACCGAGTCGATGACCCCGGGGCCGTCGGCGCGCTGGTTGCGGCGACGCACCAGCAGCAGCAGGCCGATCATGAGCACCGGGTACACGGCGATGTACATGGCGTCGCCGGGCGACGGGAAGGGCACGTCGGCGTGGAACAGCTTGGGGTAGCTGTAGGTGTAGACGTCGCCCATCAAGAACAGGAGCAGACCGCCGGCCATGAACCACCAGGCGCTCGCCGCGCCGGGCTTGTGGACGCGGATGCCGCCCACGACGCCGATGACGCCGTACAGGCCCAGGCCGTTGATCACCGGGCCCGAGCCCTTGAACGGCGCCACGAAGACGTAGAGGGCGCAGAGGATCGCGCCGACGGCGAGGTACAGCCACCAGTAGTGGCGCGACCGATTGGATGCATCCTGTCCGGTGCCGAGGTGCTCATCGTGAGGTGATTACTCGGCCGGAGAACCCTGAAGCTTGAAACGTTCGGCGACTTCGCCTAGTACGTCGCACAGATGGTCGACCTGCTCGTCGGTGTTGGCCGACGTCAGCTGGAGCCGGAAGCCGACCTCGTTGCGGGGGACGAGCGGGTAGGCGGCCATCGTCACGTAGATGCCGCGGTCGAAGAGCAGGTCGCCGACGTCGTCGAGGCTGTCGGCATCGGCCAGCGGGATCTCGACGATCGGGAAGCCCGACTGGTTGGGCGTGTAGACGCCCAGCTCCGAGAGGCGGTCCAGCACGCGCCACGTGAGGTGATGCAGCTTGCCGCGCAGCTGCTCGCCGCGCTGCTCGTTGACGCGCAGGCCCTCGAGCACCGTGGCCAGCGAGGCCACCGGCGAGGGACCGGAGTAGAGGTAGGGCGGCGCGGCGGTCTTGAGCACCTGCTTGACCGGCGTCGGGCAGGCGAGGAAGGCCAGCAGCGACGAGTAGGCCTTGGAGAACCCGCCGACGAGCACGACGTTGTCGTAGGTCTCGCCCAGGTGGCGGACGATGCTGTTGCCGCGCGCGCCGTAGTCGCAGGCCTCGGCGGAGGAGCGCTCGCCGATGACCCCGAAGCCGTGGGCGTCGTCGACGTAGAGCAGCGCGCCGTGCTCGCGGGCCAGCTCGGCGAAGGCGTGCAGGTCGGGCGCGTTGCCGGTCATGCTGTTGACGCCGTCGATGAGGATCATCCCGGGGCGCCGCCAGTCATTGGCGTGCAGCAGCGCCTCGAGCTCGTCGAGGTCGTTGTGGCGGAAGCGCGGGACGCTGGCGCCGCGGGCCTCGGCCATCGCGCAGCCGTCATAGATCGTCTTGTGGGCGCGGCTGTCCAGGAAGAGGGTGCCGCCGCCGGCCAGCACCGGGATCACCGACATGTGGATGTGGGTGATCGTCGGCAGGACGAGGGTGTCCTCGGCGCCGAGCAGCTCGGTGAGCTTGGTCTCGATCTCCTCGTAGAGGATCGGGCTGCCGAGCAGGCGGCTCCAGCTGGGGTGGGTCCCCCACTTGGCCAGGTACTCGGGGACCGCGTTGATGATCTCCTCGTCGAGGTCCAGGCCCGAGGTAGTTGCACGAGGCGTAGTCGGTCAGCCAGTGATCGCCGATCCGGATGTCGCGCCCGTCGATCTCGTCGATGACGGCGTCGAGCATGCGGTGGGAGTACTGGAGGCGGGCCAGATCCTCGGTGGAGCGGATCCAGCGCTGCAGCCACTGGTCGTGATGGCGCTGGCCCCAGCCGAAGCGCCTCCCGCGGATCAACGGCGACCCGACGCCGACGGACGGGGGGCGTTCGGGGGCTGAGAGTGGTTTGGGCTGGGAAGCGTCTGACCTGCGCATCCCTCGCGTTATCGGTCTCGCCGGTCGCGAATCTGAAGAGCGTCGATCAACTTTTGGGAAATCCGCCGCGCAGGCGGCGGTGCGATCAACGCCGGCGGTCTGCGCGAGGGCGATCGCGCCGAGCACGCCCGCGCGATCGCCGAGCGCCGGAGCCACCACGTAGCGGTCGATCTCGTGCGCCGAGCATCGGAGTCTCCAGATAGCCCGCCGTTGAGCTCGACCAGCCGGGCGCGGACCGCCGACAGCGAGACCCGCACGCTCCAGCACGCCGCCGCCGGCGACGACCCGCTGCGGGGAGGCCACGAGCACGATGGCGAGGATCCCCAGGGCGACGTACTCGGCCTCCAGCGCCCACGCGGGATGGTCATCGGGCAGCTCACGCGGGTCGGCATCCCAGCGCGCGGCGATCGCCCCGCCCGCGGCCAGGCCCTCCCAGCAGTCCCCGTGGTCGGGGCAGGACCCGGCGAACGGGTCGCGCTCACGGTCGTGGGGATGCGGCAGGTGCCCCACCTCCGGGTGGATGAGGCCGTGGACCGGGCGGCCGTCGATGAGCAGGCCGGCGCCGATCCCGGTGCCGACCGTCAGGTAGCAGACGCTGTCGACCCCGGTGGCTGCGCCCCAGCGATGCTCGCCGATCGCCGCGGTGGTGACGTCGGTGTCGAAATGGACCGGGACGCCGAGCCGGTCGCGGAGCACGGGCGCCACCGGCGTGTGGGCCCAGCCGGGCTTCGGGGTGCTGGTGACGTGCCCCCAGGTGGGCAGAGCCCGGGTCGAGGTCGACCGGGCCGAAGGACCCGACCCCGATCGCGGCGGGGCTCGGCCCGCGCTCGAAGAAGGCGGCGATGCGCTCAAGCGTCGGGCCCGGCTCGCCGGTGGCGAAGGTCTCCTGCGCGACGATGTCCTCGGGACCGGTGCCGAGGGCGCACACCACCCATGTGCCCCCAGTCTCGACCCCCCCGAAGATGATCCCCATCGCGTCGCGGCGGCGTACTCGGGCCAGAGCACGCCGTCGGCGACGGCACCGCGCTCGATCTGCTCCAGGGTCTCGTCGGTGCGCCGGTCGGCCACCATCGCCTCGAGCGCTTCGGCGACCGATCCGGCCCACACGCGCCGCATGACCGCGGGGCGGCTCCCGTCGCGCAGCTCGGCCCAGTCCAGAGCCACCCGGCCCGGGGCCGTCAGGAGTGAGCGGCCGGTGGTCGTCGGACTCGGCGTCGGCAAACAGCGTGACCTGCGCCCGCCAGCCGTGCGGGCACAGCTCGCCCATCATGGCCCGGGCTCGCGCCTCGGCGTTGGCGGCGGCGTCCACGCGCCGGTGCCGGCTGCGCCGCGATCGCAGCCGCCCCCAGGCACTGGCGACGGCCAGGCCCAGCAGCGGAAAGATCACGGCGCCGACGCAGACGACGAAGGCGATCAGCGCCAGTGGTACCCACAGGCTCGCCGCGTCCGGTCCAAACCGCACAGCCCCGAGGTGCACCGCCCACGTCAGCACGCGTCCACCGTACCGCGTGGCGCCCGCCCGTCAAGCCGGATCAGCCGCCGCGGCGCGGGCAAGCGTCAGCAGCGCCGCGCTGCCGGCCGGCAGCGTCACCGAGTAGGTGCCGCCGTGGGGCCGACGGACTGCGCCACAGCGGGCGTCAGAACGCCGGTGCCGGTGCGCCGCGCCGAACGTCTGGCCGCCCAGCGTCAGACCCGAGGTGGCATATGCGCTGGACGCGCGCAGCCGCTCCAGGCAGCCGGCCCCGGGGCGGCGGGCGTGCGCACGACGGCCAGCGCGGAGCTGCTCAGGCTGTCGTTGATGAGCAGGACCCGGACGCGTGATCGGGGGCCCGCGTCGCCCACGCCCGCAGCGGGCCCCTGGCTGCTCGAGACGACGCGCAGCAGCCGCGACCCGGCCGGGCGCGGCCTGGGCGAACATCAGCGCCCCGTAGTAGAGGGGATGCACGCTCGCGCGTGGATGGCCGTGGGCGGTAGAGAAGTCGAACAGTCCGTTGGCGGAGTTGGGATAGGTGTGGAGGTTGACCCCGTCGACGCCTTCCCCGGCCATCGTGAACAGCGCGTCCATCACCCACAGGGCGGAGGCGAGGGTGTCGGAGACCCCGCGGCGCCCGTTGCAGGTCACCGAGCCCATCTCGTCGATGCGGTAGGCGGCGCCGTTGCGGTGCGCGAGCGCCACGTAGGGGCCGATCTGACCCACCTCGCCGCGCGAAGCGGCGAGGCCGACCAGGTTCGGCACCGTGGGGTACACGGGTGAGGACGGATCCTTGACGCACTGGTTGAGCCCGTACGCATGCGAAGTGAGCATCCGCACCTGCGAGCGCGGTGAGACGAGACGGTCAAAGGCGTCGGCCCACGGAGCGTTCCCGGTCTCCGGGCCGGCGATCGGGAGCCGGGGCACGACCTTCAGCGCCCGGATGACCTCCTGGACGTAGTCCGTTCGGACTGTAGGTGGGGGGCCGTGAGAACACCAGCGAGCCCTCGTGGCTGTACCAGGGCAGCGGACGGCTGCCGTCGCGCCGGTACCACGGGACCGCCGTGTAGAGGTCGGGCTCATTGCCGATCTGCAGCGCGTTGATGTACCGGCTCCCGATGCCCTTGACCAGCTGGTCGGCCTCGACCTGGGTGATCCGGGTGCGGTTGGCCTCGAGGTTGATGCCGAGCAGGTACTGCGCGTTGGTGACCTGCGCCAGGGCATGCGCGGCGGCCGCCCATCGCGAGCTGAGGTCGTAGGTGACGCCGAAGGGCCGGCCCATCGCCCGGACCGGCCACCACACCCGGTCGGTGCTCTGTCCGCCGACGCGGATGTTGGGGCGCCCGGCGGGATCGAGGTTCTTCAGGAGCTGGACGAAGAGCGGGTTGACCGACTGCGCGGCGGGCCCGGCCAACCTCGGGATCTCGCTGAACTCCAGCGCGAGGCCCAGGAAGTTGGACGGCAGCGGCCGGCCGTGCGTGGTGCCGGTGACGCCCGAGGCGGAAGACGTACGCCTGCGCGGGGGCGGCGCGCCCGGCTCCCGCGGCGACGCCGACGAGCGCCGCCACGCCGAGCAGAGCCAGAAGCCGGCGTCTGAGCCGGAGCGGCGGGGCGGGCACCGGCAGCAGGTTAGACGGTTGATCCGCGACCCCCGGAGGTCAACCGTCGCGCCGATTTTGTGGGACAGTTCCGCCGATGGCCAGGCCCCAGGCGACTCCCCGCGCGCTCGCGGTGGCGCGCGGCGACGAGCCCGCCGACACGCTCATCATCGGCGGCCGGGTGTTCGCCGACGCGACCCGCGAATGGGTCGACACGTCGCTGGCACTGGCCGACGGTGTGATCGCGGGCTGGGGCGAGCGCGACGCCAGGGAGGTCATCGACGTCGACGGCGCGGCGCTGACGCCCGGCTTCGTCGACGCCCACATGCACCTGGAGTCCACCAAGCTGTGGATCGACGAGTTCGTCTCCACCGTGCTGCCCGCCGGCACGACCGCCGTGGCCGCCGACCCCCACGAGCTCGCCAACGTGCTGGGCGTCCCGGGCATCCTCGCGCTGATGGAGGCGGCGGCCCCGCTGCCGTTCACCTTCGCCGTGTACGCGTCGAGCTGCGTGCCCGCGTCGCCGTTCGAATCCGCCGGGGCGACGCTCGACGCCACCGACATCGCCGAGCTCATCACGCGCCACGGCGCCCGCGGCGTGGCCGAGGTCATGAACTTCCCGGGCGTGATCGCCGGCGACGAGGAGATGCTGGCGCGGGTGGCGGTCGCCGCGGGGCTGCGCGTCGACGGGCACAGCCCGGGCGTCTCGGGGGCGCAGCTGGACGCCTACCTCGCCGCCGGGGTCGAGTCAGACCACGAGAGCACGCTCCTGGCCGAGGCGGAGGAGAAGCGGCGCAAGGGCATGTGGGTGTTCCTGCGCCAGGGGTCCGCGAGCCAGAACCTGGTGGAGCTGGCGCCCTCGATCGTCGCCCACGGCACCGATCAGGCGGCGTTCTGCACCGACGATCGCGAGCCCGACACGCTGCGCCGGCTCGGCCACGTCAACGACTGCGCACGGCTGGCCGTGGCCAGCGGAATCTCGGAGATCGAGGCGATCCTGCTGGCCAGCACCAACCCGGCCCGCTACCACGGCTTCGAGGCGCTCGGCAGTCTCGGACCGGGCCACCAGGCCGACATCCTGGCGTTCTCGTCGCTGGGGACCTGGCGGCCCGACAGCGTGTGGCAGCGCGGGCGGATCGTCGTCACCGCGGCGCGCTCGTGCCCGGCGCGGTCCCGGCCGCGCCCATCCCCGACCTGCTGCGCAAGACCGTCAACATCGGCGCGCTGCCCGGTGCCGACGCGCTGGTGCTGCCCGCGCCGCTGGGGACCCACGTGCGCGCGATCGGGGTCGAGAGCCACAGCCTCACCACGCTGCGGACCGAGCTCGAGGTCGAGCCCGACGCCGACCTCGCCCACGCCGCCGTGGTCGAGCGCCACCGGGCCACGGGACGCGTGGGGCGCGGCTACGTCACGGGCTTCGGGCTGCAGCGCGGGGCGATCGCCTCCACCGTCGCCCACGACGCCCACAACCTCGTCGTCGTCGGCAGGTCCGGCGAGGACATGCACAGCGCGGTCGCCCGGCTGGCCGAGATCGGCGGTGGCCAGGTGGCGATCCTCGACGGCGCCGTCCTGGCCGAGGTGCCGCTGCCGCTCGCCGGTCTGATGAGCGACGCGTCGGCGGCGGAGATCTCCGGCCAGATCGAGGCGCTCAACCGCGCCGCCGCGGAGCGTCTGGGCACGACGGTGGCCGAGCCGTTCATGCAGCTGTCCTTCATCGCGCTGTCGGTGATCCCGCAGCTGCGCCTCACCGACGGCGGCCTGGTCGACGTCGATCGCTTCGCCTACGTGCCGGTGCAGATCGACTGAGCCCGGGTCGGGCCGGCGGGTGACCGCCACGCCGCCGGATCCGCGGATTGGCGCCACCCGCGCGGGCGGTTAGCGCAGGGTTAGGCGAGGCCGCTTGGGGCCCCGAGGATGAGAGGTCCCTTAGCTGCAACCCGGTGGTTTAACCCCCGCTAAGGGTGCGTGCCGAATCTCGGTCGGCTCGCCTCTGAGGGGCGCACTGGACGGCGAGCGGGAGAGGCGCCGGTCGCGGCCGGCCACAGATGACCGACCACGCACGAAAGGACGCCATGCGCGAAACCAGCCACCCCCGCCTGCGAGCTGCGCTGCCGCTCGCCGTCAAGGTCCCGGAGATCACCCTGATCTTCTGGGTCCTCAAGCTCCTCACCACCGGTATGGGCGAGGCGATGTCTGACTTCATGGGGCAGCAGAGCGTCCCCATCGCGGGCGCGGTCGGGATCTTCGGGCTGGCCTTCGCCATGTGGCTCCAGTTCCGCACGCCGGAGTACCGCGCGCCGGTCTACTGGTTCGCCGTGATGATGGTCGCGGTGTTCGGCACGATGGCCGCCGACGGGATCCGCGACGGCGCCGGCATCCCCTACTCGGTGACGACGCCCATGTTCGCCGCGATCGTCGCCGCCACCTTCCTCGTCTGGTATCGCAGCGAGGGCACGCTCTCGATCCACTCGATCAACACGCGCCGGCGCGAGGCGTTCTACTGGACCGCCGTGCTCGGCACGTTCGCCCTGGGGACCGCGGCCGGCGACCTCACCGCGTACTCGCTCAAGCTCGGCTTCTGGACCTCGGCGGTGCTGTTCGCGGTCGTCTTCGCCCTCCCGGCGATCGGCTGGTGGCGCCTGAGCCTCAATCCGATCCTCGCCTTCTGGGCCGCGTACGTGGTCACCCGGCCGCTGGGCGCCTCGTTTGCCGACGGCTTCAGCAAGACCGCCGGCGGCGGCCTGAGACTGGGTGACGGCGCGGTGAGCGCAGTCGCGCTGGTCGCCTTCATCGCGCTGGTCGCCTACGTCACGGTGACCAAGCGTGACGTCCAGCACCGGCACCCGCGGGGCGGGCGGGGACAGCCGCTGCACGTGCCCCATCCCCACCTGGAGCGTGGGCCCCAGCCGCAGGGCGCCGAGAGCTGAGCCAAACCTGCCTAAACGTCCAGAAACCGGGCCCCTAGACCAAGGTGGAGTAGCCGGTGCGGGGTCCGCGGTTGACACTCCCGCGACAGAAGCGAGGGGCGGCCACCACCCCGTCTCTCGCCCGTGCTTGCCCCCTCGCGCCGCGCCCGTGTACACGGGCGCGGCGCCGCCCCCTCCGGGGTCGTCCAGCTGACCGTGAGCGGGGCCACGCGGCTCGTGCCCCGGCGGCGGGCGGTAGGGTGCGCCCACACCGCGAAGGAGGTCGTTGCCGATGTCGAAGGTCGCCGAGGCGCGGGTGATCGTCACCTGCCCGGGCCGCAACTTCGTCACGTTGAAGCTGACCACCGATGACGGCGTCACCGGGCTCGGTGACGCCACGCTCAACGGCCGCGAGCAGGCGGTCGTCGCCTACCTGGAGCAGCACGTGTGCCCGCTGCTGATCGGCCGCGACGCCGGCGCCATCGAGGACACGTGGCGCTACCTCTACAACGGCGCCTACTGGCGCCGCGGCCCGGTGACGATGACGGCGATCGCCGCCGTCGACACGGCGCTGTGGGACATCAAGGGCAAGACGGCGGGGCTGCCCGTGTACGAGCTGCTCGGCGGCCGCTGCCGCGCCGGCGTCACCGTCTACGGGCACGCCAACGGCGAGACGGTGGACGACGTGCTCGCCGCGGTGCGGCGCTACGTCGAGCTCGGCTACCAGGCGGTGCGCGTCCAGTCGCGGGATCCCGGGCCTGCCCAGCACCTACGGGGTCAGCCGCGGCGACATGTTCTACGAGCCCGCCGAGGGCGTGCGCCCCCGCGAGGAGGTGTGGTCAACGCGGCGCTACCTGACCACCATCCCCGACGTCATCGCCGACGTGCGCGACGCCTTCGGGCCCGACCTGCGCCTGCTGCACGACGTCCACCACCGGCTCACTCCCATCGAGGCCGCCCAGCTGGGCAAGGCGCTCGAGCCCCACCAGCTCTTCTGGCTCGAGGACCCGGTCCCGGCCGAGCTCCAGGCCAACCTGCGCCTCGTCCGCCAGCACACGACGACGCCGCTGGCGATCGGCGAGGTGTTCAACACGATCTGGGACTGCCAGCAGCTCATCTCCGAGCAGCTCATCGACTTCATCCGCATGAGCGTCGTGCACTCGGGCGGGATCACCCACCTGCGGCGCGTCCTGCACCTGGCCGAGCTCTACCGCGTGCGCTCCGGCTGCCACGGCGCCACCGACCTCTCCCCCGTGTGCATGGCCGCGGCGCTGCACCTGGACCTCGCCATCCCCAACTTCGGCCTCCAGGAGTACATGCGCCACACCGCCGAGACCGACCTCGTCTTCCCGCACGGCTACACCTTCAGCGACGGGATGCTGCACCCCGGCGACGAGCCCGGGCTGGGGGTGTCGCTGGACGAGGAGCTGGCGGCGTCGTTCCCGTACCAGCCGGCGATGCTCCCGGTGTCGCGGCTGGAGGACGGGACCATGCACGACTGGTAGCCGCGCCGGACGCGTGACGTCCAGTCGCCGACGCTGGACGGCCCGCTCGGCAGCGTGCGCTAGTGTAAACCTTTACATGCCTGCCAGCATTCACGACGTCGCGCAGCGCGCCGGGGTCTCCGTGGCCACCGTGTCGCGCTCCTACACCGTCCCCGAGACGGTGCGCGAGGCCACGCGCGCGCGGGTGCTCCAGGCCGCCGGCGAGCTCGGCTACCGGCCCAACCGCGCCGCCCGGGGACTGATCACCGGACGGACGGGCAACGTGGGCGTGATCGTCCCCGACCTCGGCAACCCGTACTTCCAGGGCGTGCTCAAGGGCGCGCAGGCGCGGGCGCGCGAGGCCGACTACGCGGTGTTCGTCGCCGACGGCCAGGAGAGCGCGGCCGAGGAGGAGGCGCTGATCGGCGCGATGAGCAAGCAGGTGGACGGGATCCTGCTGTGCTCGAGCCGCCTGGCCCCGGCCACGCTGGCCGCGCTGGAGCGCGACGCCGGCGGTGGTCCTGCTCAACCGCCGGGTCGACGGGCTCAGCACGGTCATCGGTCGACAGCGCCGACGGGATGCGCCAGGCGATGGCCCACCTCGCCGCGCTGGGCCACGTGCGCTGCGCCTTCCTCTCCGGCCCGCGGCGCTCGTGGTCAAACCAGCAGCGCCTGCGCGGGCTGCGCGCGGCGGCGCGGGCCGCGGGCGCGGAGATCGTCACGATCGGCCCGGTGGCGCCGCAGTTTCAGGGCGGCGTCAACGCCGCCGAGCAGGTGCTGGCCAGCGGGGCCACCGCGGTGCTGGCCTACAACGACCTCGTCGCCGCCGGCATCCTCAGCCGCCTCGCCGCAGCTCGGCGTCGACGTGCCGGGCGAGCTCAGCGTCGTCGGCTTTGACGACATCCCGCTGGCGGCGATGCTCACGCCCGCGCTCACGCACGGTCGCCGCACCGACGGCCCAGGCCGGCGCCGCCGCCGTCCAGGCGCTGCTCGAGCCGCCTGGATCGCGAGCCCGCCAGCGCCGCCCAGCGTCCGGCGAGCTGCCCGCGACGCTGGTGGTGCGCGATCCACCGCGCCCTCCAGCGGGCGAGCGCCGATCTCTACCCCGACCAACCAAGGAGCCGTGTGATGCGACAACTGACGACCGCGGGTGACGAGACCGCCCACATCAACCTCGCCCTGGCCGACCTGAGCCCGGGCGAGGCGCTGGAGCTGCCCGCCGCGCGGCGAGACCGCCGCGGTGATCCTGAGCGGCGTCGTCGACGCCTTCACCGCCGACGGGCGCTCGCTGGGCCGCGCGGGCGGCCGCGCGTCCGTGTTCGACGCGCCCGGCGACACGGTCTACGCCCCGGCCGGAACCGGCCTGCGCCTGCCAGGCGCTCGACGGCCCCGCCCAGGCTGGCGGTCGCCTCCGCCGCCGCGGAGCCCTTCCCCGGACGCGCCCCCGGCCCGCGTCATCGGCCCGGATGAGCAGCGGATCGCCGAGGTCGGCGAGGGCAACTGGTCGCGCACGGTGCGCACGATCCTCGGGCCCGAGCACGACGCGCAGCGGCTGCTGCTGGGTGAGACGATCAACCCGCCCGGCAACTGGTCCTCCTATCCCCCGCACCGCCACGACCGCCACAACCCGCCCGAGGAGGTCGACCTCGAGGAGGTCTACCTGTTCAGAGACCAACCCGGCGGGCGGCTTCGGCGTCCAGATCCGCTACGAGCTCGACGGTGACCGCGCCGAGGAGTCCTTCCTGGTCCGCGACGACGACGTCGCCGTGATCCGCTCGGGCTTTCACCCCGTCGCCGCCGCCTCGGGCTATGAGCTGTACTACCTGTGGGTGATGGCGGGCGAGGGCCGCGTGATGATGCCCTACCTCGATCCCGCGCACGCCTGGGTGCATGAACGGACGCTGACCATGGATCTCGCCGACGCACTGCTCCAGCTTCATCCCGGTGACCCGGTGGCGCTCGCCCGCCGCGAGCTCGAGCCCGGCACCGAGCTCGAGGGCGCCGGGCGCCGCGTCACCGTGCGCGACACGGTGCCCCACGGCCACAAGCTCGCCCTCACCGACATCGCCGCCGGCGAGCAGGTCCGCAAGTACGGGCAGCCGATCGGGATCGCCACGCAGGCGATCGCCGCCGGCGAGCACGTCCACGAGCACAACCTGCGCTCGCTCTCGCGCGAGGGCCTCCCGGTGCCCGCGCAGGGCGGCACGCGGCGGCGCGCCGCGCCGCGCCGCCACGCCCGCCGGCGCCCGACCGCAGCGGACACCATCCCCACCTTCGACGGGATCGTCCGCCCCGACGGCCGCGTCGGCACCCGCAACTACGTGGCGGTGCTCAGCTCGGTCAACTGCTCGGCCACCGTGGTCAAGCGGATCGCCGCCGCCGTTCTCGGCGCCCGGCGCGCTCGACGACCATCCCGGCGTCGACGGCGTCATCGCGATCACCCACGGCAGCGGCTGCGGGCTCTCGCGTGACGGCGAGGGCCTCGAGGTGCTGCGCCGCACCCTCACCGGCTACGCCCGCCATCCCAACGTGGCCGCGGTCGTCGTCGTGGGCCTCGGCTGCGAGGTCAACCAGATCTCGGCGCTCGTCGACGGCTTCGACCTCCCCGAGAGCACGCCGGTGCGCCGCCTGGTCATCCAGGAGCTCGGCGGATCGGTGGCGACGGTGCGCCGCGGCGTCGAGCTCGTGCACCGAGCTCCTGCCCGAGGCCGCCACGCCGCGCCAGCCGGTGCCCGCCAGCGAGCTGATGCTGGGGCTCAACTGCGGCGGCTCTGACGGCTGGTCCGGGGTCACCGCCAACCCGGTGCTCGGGGTCGCCGTCGACCGCCTGGTCGCCGCCGGCGGCACCGCGATCCTCGGCGAGACGCCCGAGATCCACGGCGCCGAGCACCTGCTCACCAGCCGCGCCGCGTCGCCCGAGGTGGCACGCGCGCTGATGGAGCGCATCGAGTGGTGGGAGCGCTACACCGCCGCCGAGGAGGGCCACATGGACAACAACCCCTCCCCCGGCAACCGCGCCGGCGGCGTGACGACGATCGAGGAGAAGTCCCTGGGCGCCGTGGCCAAGGGCGGCTCGAGCCCGCTCCAGGCCGTCTACCGAGTACGCCCAGCCCGTCACCGCCAAGGGCCTGGTGTTCATGGACACGCCCGGCTATGACCCGGTGAGCGTGACCGGGATCGTCGCCGGCGGCGCCAACCTCGTCTGCTTCACCACCGGGCGCGGCTCCGTGTTCGGATGCAAGCCGGCCCCGAGCCTCAAGCTGGCCACCACCACCCAGCTCTACGAGCGGATGGGCGACGACATGGACTTCAACTGCGGCACCGTGCTGGACGGCGAGGCGACCGTCTCCGAGCTCGGCGACGTCCTGTTTGAGGAGATCCTGGCCATCGCGTCGGGGCGGCGCACCAAGAGCGAGGAGTTCGGCTTCGGCGACGAGGAGTTCGCCCCCTGGCAGCTCGGCGCGGTGATGTGACCCCGCGCCTGAGCCTCGCCACGCTGAGCAGCTCCCGCGCGAGCTCGCGCCGCGCGTGGATCCCGCGCGCGCTGCCGGTGGGGATCGTGCACCTGGGCATCGGCGCCTTTCACCGCGCCCACCAGGCGGTCTACACCGAGGACGCGATCGCCGCCGCCGGCGGCGACTGGGGCATCTGCGGGGTGAGCCAGCGCAGCCCGGCCGTCGTGCAGCAGCTCGGCCCCCAGGACGGCCTCTACACCCTGGCCCAGCGCGACGGCGCGGGCGAGCGCCTGCGGGTCATCGGCGCCGTGCGCGAGCTGCACTGGGCCCAGGCCGACGCCGACGTGGTCCGCGAGCGGATCGCCGCGCCCGCCACCCGGGTCGTCACGCTGACGGTGACCGAGAAGGGCTATCACCACGACCCCGCCACCAACCGCCTGGCCCTTGACGATCCCGCCGTCGCCGCCGACCTCGCCGACGGCGGATCGCGGACCGTCGTCGGGCAGCTCGCCGGCGGCCTCGCGCGACGGCGCGCCGACGACGGCGGCCCGGTGACCGTGCTGTGCTGCGACAACCTCCCCGACAACGGCCACGTGCTGCGCGGGCTCGTCGCCGACTTTGTGCACCGCGCGCCCGCGTCCGATGGGTTGGGCGACTGGATCGCGGCCAACGTGACCTTCCCCTCCACCATGGTCGACCGGATCACTCCCGCCACCACCGAGGACGACCTGGCCCGCATCGCCGCGCGCGCTCGGCGCCCGCGACGACGGCGCCGTGGTCACCGAGCCGTTCACGCCAGTGGGTGATCGAGGACGACTTCGCCGCCGGGCGGCCGGCGTGGGAGCGGGCCGGGGCGATCATGACCGCCGACGTGCGCCCGTATGAGCAGATCAAGCTGCGCCTGCTCAACGGGGCCCACTCGGCGCTCGCCTACCTCGCCGTGCTCGCCGACGACGAGCTCGTCTCTGACGCCGTGCGCCCCGACGCCCCGTTCCTCGGCGCTGCTGCAGCAAGCTGATGGCCGTCGACGTCGCCCCCACCCTGGCGGTGCCCGCACGGGCTTTGACCTCGTCCGCCTACCAGGACGAGCTGCTCGAGCGCTTCGCCAACCCCGCGCTGCGCCACCGCACGATCCAGATCGCGATGGACGGCAGCCAGAAGCTGCCGATGCGCCTGCTGGGCACGATCCGCGACCGGCGCCGCGCCGGCGCCGAGCCCGTCGTGGCGTCGCTCGGGGTCGCCGCCTGGATGCGCTTCGTCAGCGCGCGGCGCTCCGACGGCGGGCGCGACGCTCACCGTCGACGACCCGCTGGCCGGCGCCATCGCCGACGCGCCTCGGCGGGCGCGAGGACGCCGAGCCCGTCGTCGACACGCTGCTGTCGATGAGCCAGATCTTCGACGAGGAGCTCGCCGCCGACACCGCGTGGCGCGCCCTGCTCATCGACCACCTCGACGCGCTCATCCGCGACGGCGCGCGAGCGCACCGCCCGCCGGGTGGCCGGCTGAGGTCACAATGCCCTCCGTGCCCGAGCGCCTGCCCATCACCCCCCAGCTGGCGCGAGTCCGGCGTCGTGGCCATCCTGCGCGGCTCGACCGACCGCCACCTCGAGGGCGTCGTCGCGGACGCTGGGCGAGGCCGGGGTGACCTGCCTCGAGCTCACGCTGACCACGCCGGGCGCGGTCGACGCGCTCGCGCGGGTCCGCGCCGAGCTGGCGGCGACGTGGCGCTCGGCATGGGGAGCGTCATCGACGCCGACCAGGCGGCGGCGTGCCTGGAGGCGGGCGCCGACTTCCTGGTCAGCCCCGGCGTGTGCGCCGAGGTGGCGCGTCTACGCGGCCGAGCACGGGGTGGCCTGCTACCCCGGCGGCTGGACGCCGACCGAGCTGCTCGAGGCCTGGCGCCTCGGCGCCCCGGCGGTCAAGCTGTTCCCGGCGGCGTCGGGCGGGCCGCGCCACCTCAAGGACGTCCGCGCGCCCCTGCCCCACATCCCCCTGGTCCCGACCGGCGGCGTCGCGCTGGATCAGATCGCCGACTACGTCGCCGCCGGCGCGGTGGCCGTGGGGCTGGGCGGTCCGCTGGTGGGCGACGCGCTGGACGGCGGCTCGCTCAGCGCGCTGGCGCAGCGGGCGCGCGTCGCGCTGGAGGCCGTCCGCGCCGGGCGAGATCGGCGATGAGCCCGGGCCTGGTCACCGCCGGCGAGACGATGGGCCTCGTCGTCCAGGGCGCGCCGGGATCGCTGCGCAACGGCGAGCCGATGACCTTCGGCATGGGCGGGTCTGAGTCCAACGTCGCGATCGGCGTCCGGCGGCTGGGCCTGCCGGCCACGTGGATCGGCCGGGTGGGCGCCGACCCGCCGGGCGACCTCATCCTGCGCGAGCTGCGCGCCGAGCAGGTCCAGGCGATCACCGTGACCGACCCGTCGCGCGACCGGCCTGATGGTGCGCTGGCGCCCGAGCGGCGCCCACGGCCGCGTCACCTACTACCGCCGCGACAGCGCGGGCTCCCACCTCGTCGGCCGACGACATCCCCGCCGACGTCGTCCGCGGCGCCGCGGTGCTGCACGTCACCGGGATCACGCTCGCCCTCGGCCCCGGGCCCGCGGACGCGATCGCCCACGCCATGGACGTGGCGCGCGACGCCGGGGTGACCGTCAGCTTCGACCTCAACTACCGCAGCGCGCTGTGGTCGGCGCATGAGGCGGCCGCCGGCGCTCGAGGCCGCGGTGCGCCGCGCCGACGTCGTCTTCGCCGGCGAGCATCGAGGCCGAGATCGTCACCGAGACCGCCGACCCGCTGCAGGCGGCGCTGGCCCTGGAGGTCGCTCGGCCCCGTCGCCAGGTCGTCATCAAGCGCGGCGCCGAGGGCTGCCTGGCCCGCATCGACGGCGTGACGATCGAGCAGCCGGCGCCGGCCGTGACCGTGGTGGACACCGTCGGCGCCGGCGACGCGTGCGTGGCCGGCTACCTGGCCGAGCTGATGAGCGGCGCCGAGCCGGCGCGGCGCGTCTGGCCACCGCCGTGGCCGCGGGCGCGTTCGCGGTCACCGTCTCCGGTGACTGGGAGGGGATGCCCGATCGCCGGTCGCTGGCGCTGCTGGAGGCGACCGAGCCGGTGATCCGCTGAGCGAGCGGAGGCCCCAGAGCCCGGGAGGGCGACGCCAGCGCAGGCGCCGCCCTCCCGTTTCACCGACTACGGTGACCAGGTCACCGGCTTGTCGATGTAGCTCTCGGTCCCGGTGTACGCGACCTTCGTGATGCCCCCGGGGACCAGGAAGGTCAGGCACGTTTCGAAAGCTCGAGCCGACGCCCATCGGGTTGGGCGCGGACTTCTCGTCGCACTTGGGGAAGTCGCCGAAGAAGGTGACGCTCTGCTGCGTCTGCCCGGTCTTGTCGACGCCCTCGATCTGGATCGCCGGATCGCTGTCGGTGGTGGCGATCTTGCCCGGTCCCAGGTTGGTGATCTTCGCCTTGACGTAGTACGGGGTGCTCGCCTTCTCGGTGGCGTCGAGCTGGATCCCGTTGAAGTCGGCCAGCGTGCCCTTGTCCATCGATTCGCACCTGGACGCTGAGCTTGTAGCGTGGGCCCGTTCTTGCCCGACTTCAGCGTCGTCGCGAACGGCACCGTCGCGGTCTCGCCGAGCTTCAGGTTGGTGCCCGGCGCCGCGGTGGCGCCGCCGGCGCTCGCCGCCGCGCTGGTCGCCGCCGCGCTGCTGGTGGCCGCCGCGCTGCTCGCCGTCGCTGCTCGTCGCCGCCGCCGCCGATGTCGCCGCGCTGCTCTGTGCGGCCGAGGAGGAGGACGACTGCGTACCGCCGCCGCTGCTGCTCGAGCCGCATGCCGCGACCCCCAGCGCCAGCACCGCCGCAGTCAGAGCCGAGAGCCCCACTCGCGTGCCCCTGAACAGAATGGTCACTACGCCTGCTCTCCCTTCTCCGCGTCCGTGCTGTCGCGGCTCTGACTGTTCATTGCCTCCTGTCGGTCCACTGCTCGCTCCAGTCGGTCCATCAGCTCCAGCCAGCCGAAGAACTCGGCTCCTGGCGCCCCCGGCGCCGTGACCTGTCCGGTGACGGTCCCGTCGCTGTGCCCGATCTGCACGATGACCTCCACTACTGCGCCCCTATTCATCGCCGGTCAGCGTGCCGGAGGCCGGGCGCTCAGCGCATCAGGAAAGACCCTGATCTTTTGTCGCGCCGTCCCTGACGTTTTGCGCCGGCCGCGCCGGTCAGGGCCGCGGCCAGCTCCGCGCGCGAGCCGATCCCGAGCTTGGCGTAGGCCTGGGAGAGCTGGGTCTCGACCGTCTTGGTGGAGACGAACAGCGCCTGGGCGACCTCGCGGTTGCTCATCCCCGATGCCGCCATCTCCGCGGTGCGCAGCTCCGCCGGGGTCAGCGCCCCGGGGCCGCGCAGCGAGGCGCGCCGCGGCCGCGCCCCGGTGGCGACGAGCTCGGCGCGGGCCGCCTCGGCCAGCGCGACCGCGCCGCACTGATGGGCGAGGTCGAGGCCCGCGGCCAGCGGCTCGCGCGCGGCCAGTCGCCTCGTCGCGGCGGCGCAGTCCGATGCCCGAGGTTGACCAGCGCCTGCGCCCTGGCCAGCCGCGCCGGAGAGTCCTCGAGGAGCTCCACCGCCTCGCGCAGCTGCGCCAGTCCCTCCGCCGCCGCCGTCGAGCCCGCCGCAGACCGAGAGGGCGATCGCCTTGCGCCGGGGCGCGCCGAAGGCGATCGCCGCGTCGAGCTCGCGCTGGGCGACCGCGGCCGCCTCGTCGGCGCGACCGAGGCGCGCCAGCGCCGCGACGGCGGTGGCCGACCCACTCGACGAGCACGCTGAGGTGGCAGCCGGCGGCCGTCATCCGCCGGTCGGCCTCGAGCATGTCCGAGACGCCGGCCTCGAGCTCGCCCGAGGCGATCCGCACGCGGCCGCGCTCGGCGAGCACCCCCACGCCCTGCCACACCCGCAGCTCGCCCTCCCCGAGCGGGAGCGAGTCGAGGATCGCGCGCGCGTCATCGAGCCGCCCGCGCTCGGCCAGGATCGGGATGAGGAACATCGCCGCGAAGTGCGCGGAGCCGATCTCGCGCGCCAGCTCGTAGGCGCGCTGGGCGTGATCCTCGGCCTGGTCGAGCTCGCCGAGGCGCAGCGACGTGACGCTGCAGACCGTGGAGGCGTGCATGAACATCGGCGCCGAGCCGCGGCGCTGGGCCTCGGCGAGGCCGACGCTCCTGGGCCGGCGCCGGCGTCCTCGAACTGCTCGGTCCACGTCAGCGCGCGCGCCGCTCCGCCGTACGGGATGAGATGGCGCAACAGCCGCTCGTCATACAGCGCCCGCCGCGCCAGCCCGGACGCCTCGATCGCCGACAGGCCGGTGACGACGCCGGTCGAGGCCAGCGCGGCGAGCATCAGCGGATCGCTCACCTCGTCCGCGCCGCGCGCGGGCAAACCACGGGGCGGTGCGCTCGAGGATCCGGCGGGTCGCGGTGAGGTCGGTGGCGCCGCCGCCGAGCAGGTGAGCCTCGAGGCGCTCGACCAGCTCCTCGTCGAGGCGCTCTGACGTCGTCGAGCATGCTCTCCACCAGGGCGCGCACCGAGTCACCGCGCCCCACGCTGAGCAGCGCGTAGCGCCAGCTCCTGGCCGACGCGGGCGCGCTGCGCCGGCTCGCGGGCCAGCTCCAGGGCCTCGCGCAGGGCCGGGAACGCGTCGTCGGCGGGCAGCAGCGCCTCGGCGCGCCCGAGCTCCAGGAGGACCTCCAGGCGCAGCGTCGCCGGCGGGCGGCTCGGCCAGGGCGCGGCGCAGGTAGGAGGCGGCGGCGTCGGGCGCGCCGCGCGCCATCGCCTGGCGCGCCGCCGCGCGCAGCGCGTCGACCACCCACGCCTCGCCGTAGGGCTCGGCCGAGAGCAGGTGCGCGGCGACGCGATCGGCGGGCGCGTCCTCGGCGAGGAGCAGGCGCGCCGCGCCGGAGTGCAGCGCCGCCCGGCGCGCCGCGGGCAGCTCGGCCAGCAGCGCCTCGTGGACGATCGGATGCACGAAGTCCAGCTCGCGCTCGGCCGCCAGGACGTCGGCGGCCCGCAGGCGATCGGCCGCGGCCTCGGCCGCCTCGCGGTCCAGGTCGGCCAGGCTGGCGGCGTGGCGCAGCGGGGCGCCGGGGCCGAGGATCGCGATCGCCTCCGCGAGGTGGTCGCACTCCAGGCCGAGCCGGCCGATGCGCACCAGCACGCTGCGCCCGACCGTGCCCGCGCCGAGCGAGCGCACGCTGCGCGCCACCTCGACCGTCGGGCCGGCGCCCCTCGCTGCGCAGGTCGGCCACCAGCTCGCGCAGGTAGAACGGGTTGCCGCCGGTGGCCTCGTGGCAGGAGCGGCACAGATCCTCGTCGGCCCGTGGCCCCAGCTCCCGGCGCACGAGCTCGGCGCTGGCGGCCTCGCTGAGCGGGGCGGGCGCCAGGACGAGCGCCGCCTGCTCGCAGAGCGCGGTCAGCGGCTCCGGACACCTCCCCGCGCCGCTGCGCCACCACCAGCACGGCGGGCAGCGACTCGATGCGGCGGGCCAGGTAGAGCAGGAACCGCGCCGACGCCGGGTCCAGCCAGTGCGCGTCGTCCACGAGCAGCGCCACCGGCCCGCGGTCGCAGCGGTCGGCGATCAGCCAGTAGAGGCCGTGCAGCACCGCGACGGCCCGGTCGGCCTCCGGCGTCGACGTCCGCCGCCGCCGGTGAACACCGGCGCGGCGAGCCCCGCCGAGCCGCTGAACGCGTCCGGGTCGGCCGCGGGCGCGAGCAGCTCGCGCATCGCGGCGAACGACGACTCCATCGACACGTCGTCGCCGCGGGCCTGCAGGCTCTCCATGCCGAGCGCGGTGGCGCGCTGGGCGCACGCGCGCATCAGCGCGCTCTTGCCGATCCCGGGCGGGCCCTCGATCACCACCACGGCGCCGCGGCCGTCGCATGCGGCCGCCAGCAGGCCGTCGAGGCCCGCTAGCTCCGCGCCACGTTCCAGTAGCGCGCCGCCGTCCCGGTGCGACTCGCCCACGCCGGCGAATCCTACGGACTTCCTGATATTTGACACACGCGGGCGCGGCTCAGCGCTTGACGCCGACCGTCTGCGGCCACCCCGCCGGCTTGTCCGGCCGCGCAGCGGTGCTCGCCACTGGACGCCAGCGTCGCTTGACAGCGCCGGCGCGCGGAACGAGAATCCCACGCCGGCGAGAGAGAGGAAGGGGTTCCACATGCAAACGTTTCGCCTGCGTTCGCTGCGTGCGTACCTGTGCCTGGCAGGAGCCGCAGCCGTCGTCACCGCCGCCGTGGCCGTCCTGGCCTCGAACGGTGGCGTGGCCAGTGCCCACACCAGCCGCGCGCTGGTCAACGACTCGAACCGGCTGGCCTCGGTCAGCCCGACCATCCCGGCCAAGGTCGACTGCTCGACGCTGAAGTCGCTGCCGAGCCTGGTCACCATCCCGGATTTCCCGACGAGCATCGACTCGACCACCGACGTGGCCGCGGCCGGCGGCAACCCGGAGTACTGCGACGTGAAGGGGATGATCGCGCCCCAGACGCACTTCGAGATGAAGCTGCCGGTGAGCACCTGGCAGGGCCGCTACCTGCAGAACGGGTGCGGCGGCTACTGCGGCGTGATCACCAACCAGAACTTCCCGTCCTGCGACGCGCAGCTGGGCGGGGACTTCGCGATGGCCACCGACGACGAGGGCCACACCACCTCCAGCGGCCTCGGTGGCGCCGGGTTGTTCGCCTTCAACAGCCAGAAGCTGCGCAACGAGTACGGCTATGAGTCAGAGCACGCGCTCGCGGTCGTGGCCAAGACGATCATCGGCGACTACTACGGGCAATCGCCCAACTACTCCTACTTCGACGGCTGCTCGGACGGCGGCCGCGAGGCGATGGCGGTGGCCGAGCGCTATCCCACCGACTTCAACGGGATCATCGCCGGGCGCGCCGGAGATCATCGCCGGCCCGCTCAACGCCGAGCTGCAGACCTGGGACTACCGGGTCAACACCGACGCCAACGGCAACGCGATCCTCACCTCGGCCAAGCTGACGGCGCTGCACAACGCGGTCATCAGCGCGTGCGCCGGGGATGACGGCGTCAGTGGCGACGGGATCATCACCGACCCGCGCAACTGCCACTTCGACGTCTCGAGCATGCAGTGCCCGGCGGGCATCGACAACGCCAACTGCCTGACGCCGGCGCAGGTGACGGTCGCCGACGAGATCTACCAGGGGCCGGTCGACCCGCAGGGCCGCCACCTGTACCCGGGCGGGTTCGCCTTCGGCTCCGAGGGATCGTGGGGCGGCTTCCAGGTCGCCGGCCGCGCCATTCGGGACCACGGTGTCGTCCAAGACCGCGCGCGGTCTACGGCGGCCTGTCGCTGCCCTACCTGCGCTACCAGTACCTGCCACCGGGCCAGCTCGGTCCCGACCCGGACCAGTGGAGCTTCAGCGACCGGACGTTCCGCTCGCTGTTCCCGGTGGCCAACACGTATGACGCGATGGACACCAACCTCAGCGCGTTCCGCCGCCACGGCGGCAAGCTGATCATCTGGCAGGGATGGGCCGACCAGGCCATCCCCGTGTTCGGGACGATCGACTACTACGACACGCTGGCCAGCCGCATGGGCGGGCTGAGCTCGACCCAGCAGTTCGCGCGGATGTTCCTGTTCCCGACGGTCGCGCACTGCGGCGGCGGCTACGCCGCCAGCAGCTTCGACCTCGTCTACCCGATGGTCCAGTGGGTGGAGGGCGGGAGCGCGCCGAGCCAGATCACGGCCACCGACACGGTCAGCGCCACCACGCTGACGCGGCCGGTGTACCCGTATCCGCTGGTGCCCAAGTACAACGGCACCGGCTCCACCAGCGACGCGTCGAACTTCCACCCGGTCGTCTCGCCGCACGCCCACGACTACTCGCAGTGGATCGGCAACGACCTCTTCTACCAGCCCGTCGACGCGTCGTCGCGCTGCGTTCGGCGGCACACTAGGAGGCGTGCCGAGCCCACACGCACGCCTGATGTCATCGTCGTCGGCGCCGGCCACAACGGGCTGGTGGCGGCGACCCTGCTGGCGGGCTCCGGCCACCGCGTCCTGGTGCTGGAGTCCGCCGGCCACGCCGGGGGGCGGCGGTGTCGGCGCGCCCGTTCGCCGGCGTCGACGCGCGCATCTCGCGCTACTCCTATCTGGTCAGCCTGTTCCCGCAGGCGCTGCTGCGCGAGCTCGGGGTCACGGTGGAGCTGCGCCGGCGGCAGATCAGCTCCTACACGCCCCACGGCGACGCGGGCGTGCTGATCTGCGACGACGCGCGGCGCACGCGCGAGTCGATCGCGCGGACCCTCGGCGAGGACGACGCCTCAGCCGACGCGCTTGACCGGCTGGGCGCGCTCACCGCCGGGCGTGGCCCAGCGCGTCTTTCCCACGCTCACCCAGCCGCTGCTCTCGCGCGCACGGCTGCAGCGGCGCGTCGCCGATGACGCCGCGTGGGAGGCGCTGTTCGAGGCGCCGCTGTCGCGGCTGCTGGAGTCGTCATTTGACTCCGACCTGGTCCGCGGGATCGTCGCCACCGACGCGCTGATCGGAACCTTCGCCTCCCTCGACGACCCGGGCCTGGTCGCAGAACCGCTGCTTCCTGTACCACGTGATCGGCAACGGCACCGGCCGGTGGGACATCCCCGTCGGCGGCATGGGGACCCTCAGCGGCGCGCTGGCCGACGCCGCCCGGCGCGCCGGCGCGGAGTTGCGCCTCAACACGCCGGTGACGCGGATCGAGTCCGGCGGGGCCGGCGTTGCGGCGGTGCACACGGCCGGCGGTGAGGTGCACGAGGCCCGGCGCGTGCTGGCCAACGTCGCTCCAGCGGTGCTGGCCGGGCTGATGGGCGACCCGCCAGCGCCCGGCGACGCGCCGGAGGGCTCCCAGCTCAAGCTCAACCTGCTCCTGCGCCGGCTGCCCCGCCTCCGTGACCCGGCCGTGTTGCCCGAGGAGGCCTTTGCCGGCACCTTCCACGTCAACGAGGGCTATGACCAGCTCCAGCGCGCGCACGCCCAGGCCGCCGCGGGGCAGATCCCCGAGCTGCCGCCGTGCGAGGCCTACTGCCATTCCCTCACCGACCCGACGATCCTCGGTCCCGAGCTTCGGTCCGCCGGCGTGCACACGCTCACCGTGTTCGGGCTGCACATGCCGGCGCGGCTGTTCCGCGCCGATCACGATGCGGCCCGTGAGGCGGCGGTGGCGGCCACGCTGGCCTCGATCAACGCCGTGCTGGCCGAGCCGATCGAGGACTGCCTGCTGCACACGCCCGACGGGGCGCCGTGCCTGGAGGCCCACACGCCGCTCGAGCTCGAGGATGAGCTGGGCATGCCCGGCGGCCACATCTTCCACCGTGACCTCACGTGGCCCTTCGCCGAGGACGACGGCGACGTCGGGCGCTGGGGCGTCGAGACCGCGCGCGAGAACGTGTTCGTGTGCGGGGCCGGCGCGCGGCGCGGCGGGGCGGTGAGCGGCATCCCCGGTCACAACGCCGCCCGGGCCGTGCAGGCGCAGGCCATGTGAGCGCCTGCCCATCGTGCCGAGGCGGATGAGGTCGTCGGCCGGCGTGCCGCGCGCGAACCACCGGCGAACGTCAACGGCGGGCTGAGGAAGGGATGGCGGTTGGCGTCGTGGATTGGCGAAAGTACGCGCACGCTGGGTCGGAGCGCTGGCGAGGCGCCTCGCGCCAACATGGCAGGCACAAATGCACGCGCACGCGCACGGGTCCGGAGGCCGCCGTGCGCGCACTTCGGCCGGGCCCACACGATCCGCTGCGCCCGCGCGCTCGGTCAGTGACGCCCCAGAGCGCGCGCCAGCTGATGGCGCAATGCGTGCTCTGAGGCGTCGGCGGGACGACCTCTCAGAGCGCGCACCGTCAAAACCCGCGGTGCGTGCTCTGTGCCGTCGGACCCGCACGGCCCACAAGCACCCGCGCCAGCCTGGCCGAAGTAAACTTATAAGTTTACTGGAGGTCGGCCAGGTCGAAGCCGGACAGGTGGAAGCCGGCCAGGTGGAAGCCGGCCAGGTGGAAGCCGGCCAGGTGGAAGCCGGCCAGGTGGGAGGCCGGCCAGGTGGGAGCGGGGCGGGCGTCAGCCCCGCGCGGCCCAGCGGTCGATGAGGAAGCGCGCGATCGACACCGGCGGGGGCAGCTGGAAGCCGGGGTCGCCGCCGCCGATCGCCTCCTCGATCGCGTCGCGGCCCAGCCAGTAGACCTCCTCGAGCTCCCCGTCGTTGGCCCGGGGCTCGCCCCCGTCGGAGACCGCGTGGAAGCCGAGCATCAGCGACGCCGGGAACGGCCATGGCTGCGACGCGACGAACACCGGGTCGCGGGCGATGATGCCCGACTCCTCCTGGACCTCGCGCGGGACGGCCTCCTCGGCGGACTCGCCCGGCGACACGAACCCGGCGAGCACGCTCAGGCGCCCCGCGGGCCAGCCCGCCCGGCGCCCGAGCAGGAGCCGGTCATCGTGCTCCACGGTCATGATCACCACCGGGTCGGTGCGCGGGAAGTGGTCGGCGCCGCACCGCGGGCAGTGCCGCGTGTAGCCGGCCTCGGCCACATCGGTGGGGTTGCCGCAGTTGGCGCAGAAGCGGTGGCGGCGATGCCAGTTGAGCAGTGCCATCACGTACGCGGCCAGGCCCGCCTCCGCCGGGTCCATCAGCGCTCCCGCCTCGCGCAGGCTCATCAAGTGGTTGCCGTCGATCGCCTGGCTCTGGTCGCCCGGCGCCAGCCCGTCGAGGTCGACGGCGAACAGCGCCGCGTCGCCGTCGAGCCCGAGCAGGATCGGCTCGTCGGGCGCCCCGCGGCCGGACCCCCCGCGGCCGGACCCCCCGCGCAGGGCTTCGCGCACCAGCGCCGGGGTGGCGCGATCCCCGTCGCGGACCAGCACCCCCTCACGGCCCGCGGTGATCGCCCGCGATCCGGGGTCCTCGAAGCCGGGCCCGGATCCAGTCGGCGTCCTTGCGTTCCGTCGAAGCCCGATCCAGGGCCATCCCGGTGAACGGGGGCAGGGCGGGGCTGTCGGCGGCGGAGGACATCGGTGGTGGTGACCATGAGGTTAATGACCGACGGTTACCGGTTGGCCCGCCGGCTGTCGAGGCGTATGCTGCTGCGGCCGTGTCAGCCCGCCGTGACCCGGATCGGGTAGGGAACAAGGAGAGGGGGATTGCCGTGAAGCGCGGAGTTCTGACCGTGTCGGTCGTAGTGGGCGCGCTGTGCGCCGCCGTCCTGTCCTCCCCCGCCCTGGCCGCCGCCGACGCGGTCGCGCCGGGCGCGCCGGGCTCGCCGAGCTACTTCGACCTCGCTCGCAAGGACTGCGTGGGCACGGCGCGCAACACGACCTCCAGGGTCTGGTTCACGGTCGCCGACGGCGTCCTGTCCGACGCCTACTGGCCCAACGTCGACGCCACCAACGTGCACACGCTGCAGTACGTCGTCACCGACGGCTCGACCTTCACCGACCTGCAGACCCGCGACATGACCTACCGCGTCGTCCCCGATCCCACGGGCATGTCGTGCACGATCGTCGCCTCCAGCGCCGCGCACCACTATTCGATCAGGACGACCTACATCGCCGACCCCGCGCGCGACGCGGTGCTCATGCGCACGCGCTTTCGCGGCCCGTCGGGCGACCACGTGTACGTGCGGCTGGATCCGCTCGCCGGCGGCACCGGTGGCGGCGCCACGCCCCCCGGGTCCCCGAGTCCCCGAACGCCGGCGGCAACAGCGCCAGCCTCGTCGGGTCCGTTCCGGTTGACGCGAACACGAACACGGTCACCCAGGCGTCAAACCGCGACTACGCCGTCCCGACCTTCGAGGCCCTGCAGTCAAGCCACGGCTTCGGCATCAGAGAGCGTCGGCTACGCCGGCAGCGCGTCGGACGGCCTGACCATGCTCGACACCTCGCACGCGCTGACCACCTCGTATGACTCCGCGCCCAACGGCCACGTGACCCTCACCGCCCAGCTGCGGCCTGCGCCACGGCCGCTCCGCCGACCTCGCGCTGGGCTTCGGCACGACCCAGTCGGCGGCGATCGCCGTCGCGGGGGCCTCGGCGAACCAGCACTTCGACAGCGCCTGGCGCGACTACGAGACCCAGTGGCAGCGCTACGACTCGCGCCTGCGCCGGCCCGCGTCATGGCTGGGCCGCAGCGTCGGCCAGGAGTACTACGCGTCGGTCAACGTCGTCAAGGCCTCCGAGGACAAGCAGTTCCCGGGCGCCATCGCCGCCGGACTGGATTCGCCGTGGGGCCAGTCGGTCCCGGCCGGCGTGTTCAGCAACGACCAGCCGACATACTTCGGCTCCTACCGAGAGGTGTTCGCCCGCGACCTCTACGAGGCCTTCACCGGGCTGCTCGTCGCCGGCGACGTGCGCACCGCCCAGGACGCGACGCTGTTCCTGTTTGACCGCCAGCAGCAGTCCGACGGCTCGATGCCGCGCAACTCGCTGGAGAACGGCAAGCCCGCCCCCGACACGGGCGGCCTCCAGCTCGACGAGACCTCCTATCCGATCCTCATGGACTGGCAGTCGGGCCTGGCCGGCAACGGGTCGCTGTACCGCAACCACGTCGTCCCGGCCGCCGACTTCCTCATCGCCCACGGACCGTCTGACGGCGTCGAGCGCTGGGAGGAGCAGTCGGGGTTCTCGCCCTCGACGATCTCCGCGGAGATCGCCGGGCTCACCGCGGCGGCGAAGATCGCCACGGTCAACCACGACGCCGCCCACGCGCGCCTATACCAGGCCACCGCCGATGACTTCGCGCGCAACATCAAGGCGTGGACCGTCACCACCACCGGTCCCTACGGATCGGGGCGCTACTTCATCCGCGTCTCCAAGACCGGCGACCCCGACGCGGCGCTCTCCTACGGGCTGGGCAACGGCAGCATCACCGTCGACCAGCGCTCGGTCGTCGACGCCGGCTTCCTCGAGCTCGTGCGGCTCGGCATCCTCCCCGCGCGCGATGCGGACATCCGTGCGTCGCTGGGCGTGATCGACAGCACGATCAGGGCCCAGACCAACAGCGGCCCCGGCTTCTACCGCTACGGCACCGACGCAGCGGGCTCCGAGGACGGCTACGGCGATTGCTTTGAGCCCGACTCGACGAGCTGCTCGCCGACCGGGGCGCCGTGGCCCCCCACCGGGCATGGGTCGGGCCACCTGTGGCCGGTGCTCAGCGACGAGCGCGCCGAGTATGACCTGGCCGCCGGCAAGGCGGGTTCGGCCTCCGCGCTGCTGGGCGCGATGCTGAACATGACCTCCGGCCAGGGCCTCGCGCCCGAGCAGGTGTGGGAGGACCCCGACGTCGCGCCCTCCCCCTTCGGCTCAGACCCGGCCACTGCGTCGATCGGCTTCACCAACGGCAAGCCGGTCGGCTCGGCCAGCCCGCTGACCTGGGCCCAGGCCACGGTGGCGCGACTGACCGTCGACCTCGGTGCCGGCCGCGCGGTGGAGACGCCCGACATCGTGTCCGACCGGTACGTCGCCCACGGGATGCCGGGGGCGCTGCCGCTGACGATCACCTCGCCGGCGGCGGGCTCGATCGTCACCACGCAGTCGATCACCGTCACCGGTACGACGGCGCCCCACGCCCTCGTCGACGCGGAGGCCGAGACCTCGGCGGGCGGCACGGCAGCCACGGCGGCGACCATGGCCGACGGCTCCGGGCACTGGTCGCTGTCGCTCACCCCCGCGACGTTCGGCTCGCCGATCATCACGGTCACGGCGACCAAGGGCAACAGCACCGGGTACGCCCAGGAGTCGGTGTCCGACGTCACCCTGCCGGGCACCCGTGTGCTCACCGCCACCGACCCGGCTAACGACGACAACGGGCCCGGGACCTACCAGTACCCGACCGACAGCGCGTTCGCGCCGGGATCGTTTGACCTCACCGGGTTCCAGGTCAACGAGACCGCGACCGACATCTACATCCAGACGTCGCTGCGCAACCTGGTCAACACGTTCGGCAACGACTTCGGGGCCCAGATGCTCGACATCTACGTCCACGATCCGTCCGCGACGAGCACGTCAACGGCCGCGGCCTTCGCGCAGCGCAACTACGCGATCGCGGGCGCCGACGCCTGGAGCCAGCGCATCGAGGCCCAGGGGTTCACGCCCGTCGTGTGGGTGAACCCGGCCGGCACCGCGGTGGGCTCGGCGCAGCTGATCACCGACATCCCCAGCCATACGGCGACGCTCGTCCTGCCCCGCGCGGCGTTCGGGAACCCGGGGTCGCAGTGGGCGTTCACCGTCGCCCTCACCGGCCAGGACGGGTTCAGCGGCGACCAGGCGCGGGCCTTCGCCTCGACGCCGCAGCCGTTCGCGTTCGGCGTGTGCGCCCCCGGCGGGACGAGCCCGATCTGCGGCGTGGATCCGAACACGGTGCCGAAGGTGATGGACACGATCACTCCAGGCGGCGTCGCGCAGCAGGACAGCGAGCTCAATCCGCTCAACGGTCCGGTGACGCTCACGGGCATCACCGTGCCGTAGCTCAAAAAACTATCTCTTGGTGTATTGTCCGCCCGGTGCGGAGAGACCGGGCCTGGCAGCCACGTCGCCACGCGCTGCTCACCCTGCTGATCGCGGGTGCCTGCGCCTGGCAGGGCGCGGCGGCGGCCAGCGCCCACGTGCCCGCCGGGATGCCCCCCGACGTGCCCGCCGCGGCGTCCACCCCGGCCGCGTCGCTGCCCGAGCCCTCCCCCACCGCGTGGCCGTTTCCCAGCACGTTCCCGCAGACCTCGGGCACCGGCCGGCTGGCCGGCGGCGCCTCGCTGTGGACCGACTTCGTCTATGACGACTACGGCGCCTCGAGCCCGCAGGGGTTCAACGCCTCCACCTTCGCGCAGAGCTCGGGCCTGGCCGGACGCCAGGGCGACTACGTCTTCCCGGCGGGCGCCGCCGACAACAACGGCGCTGACATCTTCCGGGCCGGGATCGGCGTCAAGGGCGGCTTCAGCTACTGGCGCGTGGACTGGGTCACGCTGGCGGACCCGAGCATCCCGATCGCCGAGTGGGCGCTGGACACCGATGACAACGCCGCCACCGGAACCCCCGCGTGGCCGGCCGCGGCCGGGGTCACCTCGCCCGGCATCGACCAGGCGCTGGTCGTCTCCAGCCGCGGTGCCTGGCTGGTCAACCCGATCACCGGCGTGCGGACGAGCGTGCTGGCCGATGGCGGCAGCCTCACGGTTGACCGCAGCGCAAAGTCATTCATCGTTGCTGTTCCCAACAGCGTGCTGCCGGTGAGCGGAACGCTGGCGGGTGCGGCTGGCCGCGGGACTGGCCGACGCGACGGGCCAGAACTTCGCGCCGCCCGACGTCGACACCGCCGGCACGAGCGCGCTGCCCCTCCCCGCCGAGCGCGTCTACAACATCACCTTCCGCAGCGTCGCCCAGGAGCCGCCCGTCTACACCGACGGCTCCAGCGACGCCCTGGTCGCCGCGGCCCAGGCGGCGCTCACCGCCACGCCGGTGGGCAGCACGCTGGGGCTCGACGGGCTGGCGCGCACGGTCACCGGCAACTTCTGGATGGAGGACGACCAGGCCGACACCCTGGCCGGCGGCGACGTGTCGAAGTTCTCAGAGCTCGTGGACTGGTCGGCGCTGACCGCCGCCGACACCACCCCTGAGCCGCAGCCGACGGGGTACAGCGCCCGCTGGTATGTGTCGCGCCTGGATCCCGGGGCCGGGCAGCGGACCGACGACGGGACCGAGGGCGACTTCAAGCCGACGCTCATGGAGCGGGTGCAGCCCTACGCCGTGTACGTGCCCACCGGCTACCGCCCGGGGGCCAGGACCCCGCTGACCTGGATCCTGCACTCGCTGGAGGTCAACTACAACCAGTACGGCGCGCTCGATCCCCAGCTCATCCAGCAGCTGTGCCAGGACCGCGGCTCCATCTGCGCCACCCCCGAGGGCTTCGGGCCGGCGGGCTGGTACTACAACGAGGCGGAGACCGACTTCTGGCAGGTGTGGCGCCAGCTCGCCCAGAGCTACACGCTGGACCCCGCGCGCACCGTCATCTCGGGCTATTCCATGGGCGGCTGGGCGTCCTACAAGCTCGCCTTCGAGCACCCCGACGACTTCGCAGGGGCACTCGTGCTCGACGGCCCGGTGGCGTGCGGCGTCGAGGTCTACCCCGGAGCGACCGCCCCCGCGGCGCAGACCCCAGTGTGCCAGCAGGACGGCCAGAGCTCGGCGATGGTGCCCAACGCCCGCTGGATCCCCTACGTGATCGACCAGACCTACGCCGATGAGCTTGTGCCGACGACCGGCGTCATCGCCCAGGCGCAGGCGTTTGACCAGGCGAGCCAGCGCTATGACCTGTTCATCCACACCGGGGCCGACCACCTCGCCTTCGCCACCGAGGACCGCTTCTCAGACGCCGTGGCGGCGCTGGGCCACCCGGTGCGCATCACCAACCCGGGCACGTTCACCTACGACTGGTATCCGAGCCTGTCGAGCGCCGCGCTCGGGATCGGCGCCACCGGCGACTACTGGCTGAGCGGGCTGGCGGCGCGCGACGCGTCGGCGGGCACGATCGCCAAGATCGCCGCCGCCGACGCCGCGCTGCCCGGACGGGCGATCAGCGCCGTGAGATCGGGGCCGTCGCTCGTCACTCAGCCGCTGCCGGGAACGAGCACCTCGCTGAGCTGGAAGCTCGGCAGCCGCCCGGCGGCGGCGTCCCGGATGACCCTGGCCCTGGCCGACGTCTCGCGGCTCACGGTGGACAGCGCCGCGGCCCGGTTGCGTACCGGCACGATCACCGTGCGCACCGATGGTCCGACGCGGCTGACGATCGCCCATCTGCGGCGTGGGACCCGTGTCACCGTGGGTGGCCGCCGGGTGGCGAGTGCGGGGCGGAGCGGACGGGTGACGGTCGCGCTCGGTTCGGGGAGATCGGTAGTGAAGCTCACGAGGTCACATCCTCGCGGGAGGGAGTAGGTGGTAGTCGTCAGACGCGCGTGGGGACCGGCTGTGCGGCGAGCGGGAAGCTGACACCGGTCAGCTGCTCCGAGACGTCCCACAGCCGGCGCGCCACGTCCATGTCGGTGGCGGCGCCGGACCGGCCGACGAGCTTGGGGGCGCCACGCCCCTCCATGAACCCGCTCGGGCCGGCGTAACTGTTGCCGGGGATGTCGGTCGCGACCGCGGCGTACAGGGTGGGCAGCGACCCGCCCTTGTCATCCTGGGCGATGACGCGGTTGCCGACCCACATCAGCGCCTCCATCAGCCGGTTGTCGCTGTGGGACTGCAGGTTGGTCGCGGCGTAGCCCGGGTGGGCGGCGTTGGCCTGCACCTCAGAGCCGGCGGCGATCAACCGGCGCTGGAGCTCGGCGGTGAACAGGAGGTTGGCCAGCTTGGACTGGCCGTAGGCGGGCCAGGAGCGGTAGGACTTGCGCTCCCAGTTGAGGTCTGAGAAGTCGATCCGCCCCATGCGGTGAGCGCCCGACGCGACCGTGACCACGCGCCCGGTGATGTGGGGCAGCAGCAGATTGGTGAGCGCGAAGTGGCCGAGGTGGTTGGTGCCGAACTGCATCTCGAAGCCGTCGGCAGTGCGCGACAGCGGCGGGATCATGATCCCCGCGTTGTTGATGAGGATGTCGATCGGGCCGTCCCAGCCGGCGGCGAACTCCCTCACGGAGGCGAGGCTGGCCAGGTCCAGGCGGCGGACCTCGGTGGTGCCGGACATCTCGGCGGCGGCAGCGTCGCCCTTGTCGGTGTTGCGGACGGCCAGGACGACGCGCGCGCCGTGGTCGACGAGGGCGGCGGTGGCGGCGCGGCCGATGCCGCTGTTGGCACCGGTGACGATGACCGTCTTGCCGGTCATGTCGGGGATGGATGCGGTGGAGAAGTAGTCATGGACAACAATGTAGGCGCTGACCACAATGTTGTCAAGAGCAACTTTGTTCGCTAGCCTCTGCCCCGGTCATGCCCGAGCGTCCCTATCACCACGGCAATCTACGCAGCGCCCTGCTCGACGCCGCCGAGCGCACCGTCCGCGAGCGCGGCGTGCAGGAGCTGTCGCTGCGCGAGCTCGCCCGGGACGTCGGGGTCAGCCACGGCGCCCCCCGCCGCCACTTCCCCGACCGCCAGGCGCTGCTCGACGCGCTGGCTGAGACAGGCTTCGCGCGGCTGCGAGCCGAGTTGCGCACGGCGGTCGACGGCGTCGGCGATGACTTCGACGCGCGCCTGCACGCGACCGCCGCGGCCTACATCCGCTTTGCCACCGCCGACCCGGCGCTGCTGGAGCTCATGTTCGCCGTCAAGCACCGCGAACAGGCCGACGCGCTGCAGCAGGCAGCCGAGCGGGCGTTCTCGGTGATGCTCGACGTGATCCTCCAGGGTCAGGCTGAAGGGCGGCTGGAGCCCGGCGACCCCGAGCGCGTCGGGCTCGTCCTGTTCGCGACCATCCAGGGGATCGCCGCGTTGCTCACCGGGGGCATGGTGACCGCCGAGCAGCTCGACGAGCTGCTGGACGATTCGATCGGGCACTTCCTACGGGGATCGCGCACCCCGGTCTGAGCGGGCCCGCGGGCTAGAGAAGCGGCGCGGCCGGTGGGCTAGAGAAGCTCCACGGCCGGTGGGCGGCCGTTGCGGATCACGATCCGAGCGCGCTCCGAGCCCCATGACGGCGCGCGGAGGGTGAGCAGCAGCCGGTCGCCTGCGCGATAGACCTTGCCCTTCAGCGTCCGGTGCCGGCGCCGAAGCGTGGCGGGACCGGCGGAGAGCTTGCGCGGCGGGCATCCGCGTCCGCGACAGCTGATGGAGAACGCGGCGCGGCGCGGCGCCTGTCCGATCTTGACCCGGACCAGGCGCGTCTGGCGGTGGTTCCAGTGCCAGCTGATCACGATCTTCACGGCGAGCTTGCGGTGCTGCTTGGGACGGGCCGGCGTGAGCGCCACCGATCCGTTCCCGGTCGGAGGGGCGGGAGCAGGCCCGCTCGCGGGAGCGCCCAGGACGCCCGAGGAGGTGATCACCGACATCGCGTCCCAGCTGGCGGACGGCGTCCACGAGATCTCCCGCAGCGAGCCGTCCGGACCCGCGAAGTACACGTTCTGGCTGTGGTTCTCCGGGTCGACGTTCGTTGCCGGCGCCGACCCCAGCGAGCCCGCCGGCGCGATGACGTAGATGCGGCTCCACCCGCCCGACGCGGTCCACGCGATCTCGCGCAGGGAGCCGTCGGGCCCCTCGAAGTACACATTCTGGCTCTTGTTGTCCGCGTCGTAATTGGTGGTGGGAGCCGCGGCCAGCGAGCCTGCGGGCGCGACCACCGACACGTGGTCCCACCCGCCCGATGGCGTCCACGAGATCTCCTCCAGCGAGCCAGCCGGTCCCGCGAAATACAGGTTCTGACTGTGGTTGTCGGGGTCGAAGTTCGTTGCCGGCGCCGACGTGAGCGATCCCGCCGGCACGATCGTCGACACGGGGCCCCAACTACTCGACGGCGTCCACGCGATCTCGCGCAGCGAGCCGTCGGGCCCCTCGAAGTACACGTTCTGGCTGTGGTTCTCGGGGTCGAAGTTGGTCGCCGGAGCCGATGCCACCGTGCTCGCGGGCGCCACCGTCGACACGCGGTCCCAGCCCACGGCAAGGGTCCAGGAGATCTCGCGCAGTGAGCCGTCGGTCCCCCTGAAGTACACGTTCTGGCTGTGGTTCTCCGGGTCGAAATTCGTTCCCGGCGCGGCCCCGAGAGATCCCGCCGCCACCACCGGCCAGACCGGTCCCCACCCACCCGATGGCGTCCACGCGATCTCGCGCAGGGCGCCGTCGGAGCCGGCGAGATAGACGTTCTGGCTGTGGTTGTCAGCGTCGAAGTTGGTGGCCGGGGCGTTGGCGGCCGCCGCGATCCCCGGGCACGCCGCGCAGACGATGGCCACGGTCAATGTCGTTACTCGAGCGCGCATCCACATTTCGGTGTGGTGAGGCTACCAGCGCCCGGCGCCGGCCGGGGCGGTGGCGCGTTCAGCTAAGGCGGTCGGCGCGGTCAGCCGCGGAACGGGGCCGGATCCGGGAACGGCGCGTCGTCGCGCGAGAGCTCGCCGTCCAGGGCGTCCTCCTCGGCTCCGTGACCCTCGATGCGGATCCGGGGCAGGCGCCGGTCGATCCATTCCGGCAGCGCCCAGGTCACGGGTCCCAGGATCTCGAGCACCGCGGGCAGCAGCACGCAGCGCACGACGAGCGCGTCGAGGAACACCGCCGCCGCCAGCCCGAAGCCGAACTCCTTGATCGAGCGCTGGTCGCCCAGCATGAACGAGAGAAAGACGCAGATCATGATCGCCGCCGCGGCGCTGATCACCTTCCCGGTGAAGGCGATCCCGTCGGCCACCGCCGCGGTCGCGTTGCGCTGGCGCACCCACTCCTCGCGGACGCGGGAGATGAGGAAGACCTCGTAGTCCATGCTCAGGCCGAACACCACCGCGAACATCAGGACCGGGATCCACGGCTCCACCGGTCCCTTGGTGACGCCCAGCAGGCCCGACAGGAACCCGTTCTGGAACACGAGGACGGTCGCGCCCAGGGCGCCGCCGATGCTCAGCAGGTTCATGAGCGCCGCCTGCAGCGGGATGACGAGCGAGCGGAAGATGACGAACAGCAGCAGCGCCGACAGCACCACCACGATCCCGATGAACAACGGGAGCTTGCCCGCCAGGACGTTGGAGAAGTCGATCGAGCCCGCGGTGAAGCCGCCGACGAGCGGGCGGGCCGGCCAGCGACTTCGAAACGGCGGGAGCACGTTGTCGCGCAGGTGGTTGACCAGATCGGTCGTGGCCTGGTCCTGCGGCGCCGACGCCGGATAGGCCTCCATCACGGCCACCTTGCCCGAGGGCGCCAGCCGCGGCGCGGTCACCGCCACCACGTCCGGGGTCCCAGCCACGGCAGTGCGCAGGCCGGCAGCTGTGACTGCTGAGCCGGGCTGTTGAGCTGGGCGACGATCTCCAGCGGGCCGTTGAAGCCCGGGCCGAAGCCGTCTGAGAGCAGGTTGAAGGCGCGGTAGCTGCTCGTGCTGGACGGGTCGTTGCCCGCGTCGCTTGACTCGAGCCGAAGGCCCAGCACCGGCACCAGGCACACCAGCATCACCAGCAGCGACGCCGCCGCCAGCGGCCATGGCCGCGCCTGGACGAGCAGGCTCCAGCGCCGCCACGCCGACTGCCGTGGCGCCTCGCCCTTCGCCTCGCGCCGGCGGGCACCGCGGCTGGGGCGCACCACCCGGCTGCCCCAGGCGCCCAGCAGCGCCGGGACCACCGTCAGCGAGGCCAGGAGGACGAGCAGGACGGCGAGGACGGAGGCGATCGCCAGCCCGTACATGAACGTCACTCCGGTGGCGAACATGCCCAGCAGCGCGATGATCACCGTGGTGCCGGCCAGCAGGATCGCCCGGCCCGAGGTGTCCATCGCCTGCACGATGGATGTCTGCACGTCCCCGTTGCGGGCGTAGTTCTCTCTGAACCGGGTGAGGATGAACAGCGCGTAATCCACCCCCACGCCCAGGCCGATCATGATCGCCAGTTCCGGGGCGACGTTGGACATGCTGGTGACGTGGGTGCCGAGGCCGACCAGCGCGATCCCGGTGATCAGGCCCAGGCCGGCGGTCACCAGCGGCATGCCCGCGGCGCTCAGGGAGCCGAAGGTGAGGAGCAGGATGATCAGCGCGGCCGCCACCCCGACCGAGGTGGCCGGGCCGATGTTGAAGCCCTCGGCGTTCTCGATCACCTGGCCGCCGGCCGCGAGCGTGAGCCCCGGTACCTTGACGGCGTTGATGGCGTCGAGCACCGGCTGGCCGGTCTTGTCGGCCAGGAGGTTGGCCCGCTTGTCGTAGTTGATCGTGGCGAAGGCGGTCTTGCGGTCCTTGGAGACCTCGACCGCGCCGGCCTGGCTGTAGGGGCTGAGGACGCCGGCGACGTGCGGCATCTTGGCCACGCGCTCCAGCACCGGGGTCACCGCGTTGCGCACGGACGGGTCGTCGATGCTGCCCTTGGCGTTGTGGAACACGATCGTGTCCACATCGCCGCTCTGGGCCTTGAACTGGCTGCCGAGCAGGTCCACCACGTGCTGGGCCTCGGTCCCCGGGAGGCTGAAGTCGGTGGCGTACTGGCGGCCCACACCGCTGGCGATCGCCGTCGTGAGCACCGCCACGAGAACCCACCCCCCGATCACCCACCGTCGATGAGTGATGCACCAGCGACTCAATCTCACCATGTGAAGCGGCTCCCGTTCTTCGGTCCCGGTCTACGCCTGGCCTGCTCCCAAATGTAACCAGCGGCGTTCCCGGCCTGTGAACAGGCCGAAACCACGGTGAGCCAGCATTCTGGACCGACCCGGGCCGTGGCGCGGCGATCGCAGAGGGGCCGTGCAGGCCGCGGCCCGGGGCCGACGGGGCCGCGGCTCGGGCCGACGGGGCCGCGGCTCGGAGCCGACGAGGGCCGCGGCTCAGCGAGAGCCGCGGCTGCTCAGCGGAGGGCTAACACGTCGGGCAGAGCCTGGTGCTGCTGCCCGGTGCCATGGTCTGGATCTTCCTCGACGGCTGCGCGTTCTTGACGATCGTGAACACGAACCGCTTGCCGATCCACCCTGACTCGACCATGGTCACGAAGATCTGCGAGCCGACGGGGACACGCTTGACCGCCACGAAATGCCCGAGGTCGATGTTGCCGAACTTCGGCTCGACGTTCTTGCACTTGCGCTTCCTGCCCTTGCCCTTGCACACGCGGTGCTTGGGGACGGTGTAGGTGTGCGTGGCGATCGGGCAGTGCTTGCCCTTGCAGGAGAGGAGCACCTTGCCGCCGCCGGGCACGTTCTGGACCGTCATCCCGTTGACCTGCGTGAAGGTCGAGGTCGTCGGAGCGAAGTCGAAGCCCATCGTCGATGTGATCCTGCCCAGGTGGGGCAGCACGATCGTCGCCGTGGCCGCCTTCGACGACCCGCCGGAGTTCGTCGCGTTGTAGACGAAGCGGTCAGTGCCGCTCGTGCCGATGTGCGTGGTGTAGGTCACCTTGCCGTTGGACTGGTTGATCTTCCCCAGCTTGCCGTTGCCGGGCTTGCTCACGATCCCGTAGCGTGAACGGGTGACCCGCCGGGCCCTTGCACTTGAGCGTGATCGTCACCTTGGTCGCGCCCTTCTTGCCCGGACGTCACGTTGGAGCACGTCGGGACCGGAGGAACGGACGTTGACCGTCGCCGTCGCGATGTTCGAGATGCCCCACTGGTCGCTGACCGCGTAGCGTGAACGAGTCCTGGCCCGAGAAGAACGCCGCCGAGGTGTACGTGAGCTGTCCTGTCGCCGCGTTGAACCCGCTGAGGCGTCCCGTTGCTCGGTCCGCCGAGGACCGAGAAGTTCGGGATGCGCACCGAACGGGCAGCGTGCACGAGAGCGACACGGCCACCGAGCCGCCGCCCTGCGGCGGTCAGTCGCGGAGACGCTCGAGCAGACCGGGTCGGGTGGCGCGAAGGCAAACGCCGCGCCGTTCGTGCGTTGTCTGCCGGCGCGCCGACCATCGCGGTCTGACCGTCGGACGCGAGCGCGACGCCCGTGCCGAAGACGCCAAGCCGGTCTCGCCCGCCGCCGTAGCCTCTGCTGCTCGGTCGCGCCACGCCGCGCCGACCGCGTGAACAGGAACGCCGCGCCGACGTTGCTGCGATCGCCGCTGAGCGCCGACCAGCGCGGTGTTCCCGTCCGACCGACATGCGCAACGCTGCTGCCGAACATCCGGGGGCCGCTCGCGTGTGAGGTTCGACCTTGGAGCTTGGCTGCTCCACGAAGTCCCGCTGAGCCGGTGAGCACGCAAGCCGCACCGCGCCGATCGCCGCCGTTGTCGTTCGGTCCGCCGATCAGACGCCGTGTTGCCGTCGGACGACAACGCGACCGCGTTGCCGAAGCCCGCAGTTGCCGACGATCCTCGTCGCCCGGGACGATCTGGTCCGCACGCTGGGCCCAGCTCGTGCCGCTGCGCGGTGTACTCCCACGACCGCTCCTGGCCGGCGTTGTCCTCGGGGCCGCCGATGAACGCGTGTTGCCGTCCGCCGAGAGCGCCACCGCCGTCACCGAAATCGCTCGAGTTGTCCGGTGTCGCCGTCGGGGGTCAGCGAGCCCATCGAGCCCGCGTCTACCGTGTCCGACGCGTGCCCAGGCCGCGCCGCCATGATCGCCCGCGGCGCCGGCGCCCTGGTCGTCCGGGCCGCCGATCAGCGCCGTGTTGCCGTCGGACGAAAGCGCGACGCTCGTGCCGAAGAGGCCCCTCGCCGACTCCGCCGTTGCCGGTGAGCTTTGCCTGCTGGCGTCACGTCGACCCCGAGCGCATGAACACCCACGCGGCGCCGTCTGGACGTTGTCGTCGAGATCGCCGCCGATCAGCGCGGTGTTGCCGTCCGCCGACAAGCGCGACGCTGCTGCCGAACTCGCTCGAATTGCCCGTCTCCGGTGGGGACGAAGCTTCTGCCCTGCTGGCTCCACACTCCGATCCCGAGCGGGTGAACACCCAGGCCGCGCCGATGCTGGAGTTGTCGATCTCGAGGCGCCGACGAGCGCGGTGTTGCCGTCGGCGGAGAGCGCGACGCTCTGGCCGAACGGAGCTGCCCGTCTCGCCGGTGGCCCGGAGTCGTTGGGGCACGAGCTTGGCGCCCTGCTGGATCAGCGGGTCGATCGTGATCGGGTAGCGCGCGCCGCGGTCGTTGACCGCGATGAGCACGCGACCGCCGTCGACGCTCAGCGCGCTGGGCAGGTGGCGACCGGTGGCGTCAACCGCGGTCAGGCCGCCGTAACGCGCGGCGATCTGGCCGTGCGCGCCAACGAAGGTGATGTCGGACCCGGCGCCGTGTGCGCGCACCGAGCCCCCGACCGCAAGTGACAGCGTGAGCCCGCGCGCCGTCGCGCCGGCCGGACGGTGGGCCAGCGTGAAGCCCTGCTCGATGCCGAGCGGGCCCGCGGCGTACCACTCCCGGATGCCGGGCCGCGTGAGCGTGACGCGGTTGCCGTGGGCGGTGACGGATGTCGCGCCCGCGACCCCCGTCAGCGACAGTGCGAGCGTGCGGCCGCCCGCGAGGCCGAACGTCGGCTCGCCCGCACGGAAGTCGGCACGCACCCCGCCACCGCTGAGGCCCCACCCGGAGGCGCTGCGCCGCGCGGCGAAGGCGCGGCTGCCGGCGGCGATCGTCGAGGAGATGACCGACTGCGCCTGCAGGGGAAGGGACTGGAGCCGGCTCAGGCCGGTGCTGCTCGCATGCGTCGCCGGCCCACTCAGCGCAGGCGCCGGAAGGTGGGTGACAACGGCAATGGCGAGTGCGGCAAGCCCCGCAAGTCCGAGCGCCGCCAGCGCGGCGCGCATGTCAAATAGCCTGATCCCCGGCATTGATGGTCCCCCGGTCGTAGCGGTCCTCTTTTTTGATCCTCGCAGGGGACGGCGAAAAATTTCCAGCCCCCCGGTGCTAACCCGTCACACCCCGCATGGTTGCGCTGGTTTGACGGGCGTGGTCGCGGACGCATTCGCGGGGACGTGAGGCAATCTAAGCACCCTATGCGGGCTTAGTTTTGCGCACACCCTGCGGCACCGCCCTGCGGCGCCGCACCCCCCTTCGGCGGCGCACCCCCTGCGGCGGCGCACCTCCCTCCGGCGGCGCACCACCCTCCGGCGGGGCTGCCCCTCCGGCGGCCCACCGCCCTCCGCGGGGCCCGGCTAGACCTCGAGCACGAGCTTGCCGAGGTTCTCGCCCCGGAACAGGCGCAGGAGCGTCTCGGGGAACTCGGCCACGCCGCCGGTGGCGACGTCCTCGAAGGTCTTGAGCCGGCCCTCCTGCACCCAGCCGGCCATCTCCTGGGCCGCCTGCGCGTAGCGGTCGGCGAAGTCGAAGACGAGGAAGCCGGTCATCGTGCCTCGGTTGACGAGCAGCGACATGTAGTTGGACGGCCCGCGCATCCCGCCCTCGGCGTTGTACTGCGAGATCGCACCGCACAGGGGAATGCGCGCCCCACGGGCGAGACAGGCCAGCGCCGCGTCCAGGATCTCGCCGCCGACGTTGTCGAAATAGACGTCGATCCCGTTGGGGCAGTGCTCGCGCAGGGCCGTCAGCACGTTCTCTGACTTGTAATCGATGGCAGGCATCGAAGCCGAGCTCCTCGACGACGTGCCGGCACTTCTCCTCCCCGCCCGCGATCCCGACCGCGCGGCAGCCCTTGATCTTGGCGATCTGGCCGACGACGCTGCCGACGGCGCCGGCGGCGCCGGAGACGACGACGGTCTCCCCCTCCTTGGGCTTGCCGATCTCCAGCAGGCCGAAGTACGCGGTCATGCCCGGCATGCCGAGCGTCCCCAGGTAGACCGGCAGCGGCGCCAGCTCGGGGTCGATCTTGATCAGCCCATCCCCGTGCAGGACGGCGTGCTCCTGGATCCCGGTGACGCCGGTGACGTGGTCGCCGGGCTCGAATCCCGGATGCTCGGAGGCCAGCACCTCGCCGCAGCCGCCGGCGCGCATCACCTCGCCGATGCCGACGGGCGGCATGTAGGAGCGGGCGTCGTTCATCCAACCACGCATCGCCGGGTCCAGCGACAGGTACTTGACCTTGACCAGGACCTCCCCCTCCCCCGGCTCGGCGACAGGTTCCTCGGTGTGATCCCAGTCGCTCGCCTTGGGCAGCCCGACCGGGCGCGCGGCCAGGCGGACCTGGCGGTTGACGGCATCCATCGTGGTTTCCTCCCGTTGCTCGAAACGTGGCCGGCGGTGTGCGCCAGCCTACAGCGGGTAGAGCCAGAGCCGATGACCAACGACATCGACCGGGACCGCGCCGCCGCCGCATCGGACTACTACCTGCTCGACGAGGAGCTCACCGACGACGAGCGCGCGATCCGTGACCGTGTCCGCGCATTCGGCGAGCAGGACGTCCTGCCGGTGATCAACGACTACTGGGAGCGGGCCGAGTTCCCGTTCGAGCTGGTACCCAAGCTGGCGGCTCTCGGCGTGGCCGGCACCACGATCGAGCGGCTACGAGTGCCCGGGCATGTCACGACTGGCCGCCGGCCTCGTCTCGCGTGAGCTCGCCCGTGCCGACGGGAGCCTCAACACGTTCTTCGGGGTGCACTCCGGCCTGGCCATGGGCACGATCGCCCTGCTGGGCTCAGAGGAGCAGAAGACCCGGTGGCTGCCGCCGATGGCGCGGCTGGAGCTGATCGGGGCCTTCGCGCTCACCGAGCCCGAGCACGGATCGGACTCGGTGTCGCTGGAGACCACGGCTCGGCGCGATGGCGACGCCTACATCCTCAGCGGCGCCAAGCGATGGATCGGCAACGCCTCGTTCGCCGACCTGGTCATCGTGTGGGCCCGCGACGAGGAGGGCGACGTCGGCGCCTTCGTGGTGGAGAAGGGCACCGCCGGCTTTGACGCCTCCACCGTCATCACCGGCAAGATCGGCAAGCGCGCGGTGTGGCAGGCCGAGATCGAGCTGACCGACGTTCGGGTCCCGGGCCAGAACAGGCTCGCGGAAGCGCGCACGTTCGAGGATGCGACACGCGTGCTGGACCAGACGCGGGGCGGCGCGGCCTGGGAGTGCGTGGGCCACGCGATGGCCGGTGTCGAGGCGGCCGTGGCCTACGCGGCGGAACGCTCGCAGTTCGGACAGCCGATCGCCGGCTTCCAGCTGGTCCAGGCCAAGCTGGCGACCATGGTCGCCGAGACGACGGCCATGCAACTCATCTGCTTTCGCCTCGCCCAGCTGCAGGACCGCGATGCGATGACGGGACCGATGGCATCGCTGGCCAAGCTGCACAACGCGCGCAAGGCCAAGCTCGTCTGCGCCGAGGCGCGGGACATCATGGGCGGCAACGGGTTGCTCCTGGAGTACCACGTCGCCCGCCACCTCACCGACCTCGAGATCGTCGAGACCTACGAGGGCACCGACAGCGTTCAGTCCCTCATCCTCGGCCGCGACCTGACCGGCCTCTCGGCCTTCACCTAGGCGAGATCTGGCCCTGGGCCGGCCGGCCGGCGGCCTGTCTGAGGCGGTCAGGCCACCAGCACGGCCGGCTCCAGCTCGTCGGCGATGCGGTCCACGGCCACGCGCAGCGCCCCCGCTGCGAGCAGCGCGTCGGTGGCGCCGGCGAGCACGCGGCCGAACAGGCCGCTGCCGGCGACACCGATGCGGGCGCGCAGATTGGTGCCGCGCGCATCGCCGACGACGCGATACTCGACGTCGATCCGGATCGGACCGGTCGCGGTGAGTGCGAGATGCCCGTCGTCGGCCTTGGCGACGTCGACGAGGAACTCGAGGCCGCGGCCGGCGAGCTCGCCGCGGACACGCACCCGGTCCCCGGCGCACAGCCGTTCCCGGTCGGTGTCCAAGACTGTGAACGGGACCGGCGACCAGCGCGCGATCGCGCCCGGCTCGGTCAGCAGCTCAAGTACGTCTTCCGGCGTTCCGTTGCAGATGGTCTGCGTCGTCCACGTCGACATCTAGCCCCCTTCGTCCTCGCTCCTGCGCCCTCGTCGCCCTCACGCGTCTCCTGCGCCCTCGTGCGGATCTTCACATTACCGTCTCCGGCGCGCTGTGAGAAGGGGCACAGAGCGAGTCCGCGCGACGGGCTGGCGCCGCCGGCCCCCGGTCGCCGGGGGCGGGCGGCTCCTAGTCCTTGTAGGGATCGTGGATGTCCCGGCCGGCCATCGCGACGCCCAGCGGCCCCAGCCGGTGGATGACCCGGATCGACCCGGCGTGAGCGGCGAGCACCTCGGGCAGGCGCTTGTAGACCTCCGGCGCCTCGTCGGCGCCGCCGCCCACCAGCACGATGCCCTGGTCACGGAGCCGGACCTGGACGGCGGGCCAGTCCACAACGCCCGGCCTTGAGCTGCTCCTGCACCCACGTCTTGAGCATCCGCGAGCCAGGATGCTCGGGGCAGTGGGCATCAGCGGACTCGAACAGCCGGTCGCAGTCCCGGTTGCTGCACGCCCAGCGCTTGCGCCGGCGTACCCGCCCCGCGGCCTGGGTGCGGCTCATCACGCGGCCGGCCCCATGGACGGTGAAGAACAGCGACTCGGTCGCGTCATCGGAGGCGACGCCCTTGAGAATCACCGACTCATCGCCCATCGACCCGCCGACGAACCCCTCCTGGCCCGGCTGGGCCGGCGTGCAGCCCTTGCGGATGACCCAGTAGGGCCGCCCGCCGTGCTCCTCGCGCCAGGCGAAGTTGTGGTGGTTGTGCACCTCGTGGACCGCCTCCGCGCCGACAGGATCTCGAGCACCTTGGCGACCACGACGTCACGGCCCGCGTAGGCGTACTCGCCCGCCAGCTGCATCGCCGCGATGTAGGCGTCGCCCAGCTCGGTGCCGAGCCCCAGCAGGACGGGCGGGGAGTCCATCTCGCCCTCCTGCGCGCGGCCGTCGAAGGCCAGGCCCTGCGCCAGCGCGGGGAAGCCCGACGCCGTCTTGTGCCCGAACCCGCGCGAGCCGAAGTGGACACACACGGCCGACCCCAGGTGCATCGACGCGCTCACGCGCGGGCACCCCCATGCCGAACGAGATGCGCTGCGTGATCCGGTGCCATGATCGCCGCGACGCCGCCGAGGTCCTTGAGGTCGGCACGAGTCGAACTCGGTCTGGACGGCCTTGTTGCCGCAACCGATGTCAAAGCCCACGCCGGACGGCGACACGTACCCCTCGTAGGCGATGGCGCCGCCGATCGGCTGGCTGTAGCCCGGGTGATGGTCAGCGCAGAGGACGCCGTACTCGGCGTCGCCCGCGGACATGCATCGCTCGAGCTGCTTGAGGCTGCGCTCGTCGACCGGGCCGAACGTCTTGATCTGCATCGCTGCTCACTCCTTCCCTCTTGTGTGGTTGTAGCGGTCTGGGCTGACTCAAGCCCCGAGAGGAGTCGAACCTCTGGACGCGGTTCGAAGCCCGCTCTCCCCACCCAGCACCCCGAAGCCCGCTGCTCTTCCGCTGAGCTAGCGGAGGCGAGCCGGCGCCGCCGCCCGGACCGGCAGGGCGGCGGCGCGTCTTCGTTCGCCCGCCACATTGCTCTGCCGCGAGAGCGCCTGGCCGGGCGAAGGGTGTGAAGTTGGACGTGCGTCACTGTCACCCACAATCGGGTGTCAGTGACAGTGTCACTCGCCCTGATGGGGGCGGGTAAGGGCACAAAAAAGGCGACCCATCTGGGTCGCCCTCGCTCGGCCGGTCTGTGCGCTTTGCCTTTAGCGCACGCGCCGCTCCGCGAGGGTGGTGAGATTGCTGCGCCCCTCGGTGCCCCACGGCTGATGCGCGGCACGGTCCGACGAGCGCGACTTGCGTCGGCTGAGGCTTGGCAGGGAAGCTGTTGATCAGGGCATACATGGCAAAATGATCCTGGCACGCCCAGAGTAACCCAGGTGTCAGGCAATTGCAAGTGTCACGCGGGCAATTTTGTGTGTGACACTTCGGGGCGGGCGGTTGCGGCCGCGTCGCGCCGCTGTCGCCGGCCGATGGCCAGGGCCGGGATCGTCAGATGCGTGATCGGGCCGATGGCGGTCGCGTAGAGCACCGTCCCCACCCCCACCGTGCCCCCCAGGAGGAAGCCGGTGAGGAGCACCGTGCCCTCGATGGTGGTCCGCACGACGCGCATCGAGTGCCCGCGGCCTGCGATCCCGGTGCTCAGCCCGTCGCGCGGGCCGGGGCCGAGGCCGGCGCCGATATAGAAGCCGGTGGCGAGCCCGTTGCCGATCACGCCGCCGACCAGCAGGACGATCCGCGCCCACAGGACATGGGGCGGGTGGATCGCGGCGAGCATCACGTCCATCACGACGCCAGACCAGCGCAGCGTTGATGCACGGTCCCCACACCCGGGCGCTGGCGTAGCGGAGTCCAGCCGCACACGAGGACGGCCAGGCTGGCGATGACCGCCCACGTTCCGATCCCCAGCCCGAATGTCCGCGACAGCCCCTGGTGAAACACGTCCCACGGGTCGAGGCCCAGGCCGGCCAGCACCATCATCGATGCGGTCACGCCGTACCCGACCAGGCCGGCCAGCAGCTGGGCGAAGCGCCGCGGCACGGCGGTCGGCGGGAACGGGGGCGAGCAGGCGGCTCAAGGGCGTGATGGTGCCACTCATGCGATGTAGACTGCCAGACTTGGCACCATCCAGACAGGGCCAATCTGGCGATGATGGCACCGTGGTCGCGCTGCGGCGGCTCGCGACGCCCCACCTCATGCGGCTGCTCGGGGAATGGCGCGGCGGTGGCGTGGCCTACCCGGCGCTGGCGGCGGCTCTGCGCGCGCTGATCGTGGAGGGCCGGCTGCCGCCCTACACGCGACTGCCCTCCGAGCGCGAGCTCGCCCTCGCCCTGGGCGTCTCGCGCAACACGGTGACCGCGGCGCTCGACGTCCTGCGACGAGCAGCGCTACCTCGCCTCGCGGCGCGGGCCGGGGCAGCTGGATCACCTCCCCGCCCGTCCCCGAGCGCCGTCCCGACGAGGCCGAGCCTCCGGCCGGCGACATGATCGACCTCACCCTGGCCAACCTTCCCGCGCCGCCCGAGCTCGCCGAGCTGGCCGTCCACGCCGCCCACGCGCTGGCGCCCGGAGCTCGGCGGCCACGGCTATGAGCCGTTCGGGCTCGCCCCCACGCGCGCGCAATCGCGGACTACTCTGAGCGGGCGGGGGCTCGCCACCGACCCCGTACAGGTGCTGGTCACCCAGGGCGCGCTGCACGCGTGGGACCTCGCGCTGCGGACGTTCGCCCGCCCCGGGGACCGGGTGCTGCTGGAGACCCCCACCTACCCCGGCGCGCTGGATGCCGTCCGCGCGCACGGCTGCGTCCCAGTCGGCGTGCCCGTCGGCGCCAGGACGGCTGGGACCTGCCGCTGCTGCGCGCCGCGCTGCGCGACGCCCGCCCCGTGCTCGGCTATCTCATCCCTGACTTCCAGAACCCGACCGGGTTCTGGGCCTCGGCCCGCGAGCGGGCCGCGGTGGCCCGGGCGGCCCGTGCCGGCGGGATGCTGCTGGTCAGTGACGAGAGCCTGGCCGAGCTGGTCCTCGAGCCCGACGACGCGCGCGCCATCCGCGCCATCCGCCGCCCTCGATGGCCGCCGGGGACTCGCGGGAGCGGCGTGCTGGCGCTCGGCTCGCTGTCCAAGCCGGTGTGGGGCGGCCTGCGCACCGGCTGGCTGCGCGGCGACCCGCAGTTGGTGCGCCGGCTGGCGCTCGCCCGCGCCGGCCAGGACGTGGGCAGCCCGATCCTGGACCAGCTGATGGCCGATCGAGGTCCTCCGGCGCCTTGACACCCTGCTGCCCGCGCGCCGCGAATGGCTGCGCGAGCGCCGCGACGCGCTGCTGTCGCGCGGTCGCCAGCGAGCGCCCGCAGTGGCGGGTCGGGCGGCCCGCCGGGCGGTATGGCGCTGTGGGTCGAGCTCCCCGAGGGCACCATGGCGTCGGCCCTGGCGGCCCGCGCGGTCGCCCACGGCGTCCGGGTCGCACCGGGGCCGCGCTTCGGCGTCGACGGCGGCTTCGAGCAGCGCCTGCGCCTGCCGTTCACCCAACCGCCCGAGCGCCTGGCCGAGGCGGTCCGCCGGCTCGCCGCCGCCGAGCGCGAGCTGGGCTCGCGCTCGCCCGCGCGCACGCAGGACGTCCGCTGGGTGGCCTGACGGCGGGGTGCGCACCCGGGCACCGCAATGGGACGACGCCGGGGCCGTGCTGGCCCTGCTGGTGGCCCGCCACATGGCGGACATCGGACTGCCGCTGTTCCGGCTGGAGGAGGTGCAGGATGAATGGCGCTCCCCCGACGTCGAGCTGCACCGCGACGCGCTCCTGATCGAGATCGACGGCGCGCTCGCCGGCTACGCGATCGTGCACCGGCCGGGGGCCTTCGCCGTCGTCGCGCCCGAGCACGAGGGCCGCGGGGTGGGCGCGCGCCTGCTGGAGTGGGTGCGAGCAGCGCGAACGCGAGCGCGAGTTCGACGCCCATCGCCAGATCGCCGCGTCCACCAATACCCGCGCGCGCGAGCTGCTGCGAGGGCGCCGGCTACCGCCAGATCCGCAGCTACTGGCGCATGGCGCGGCCGCTTGACCGCGGCGTCGACGCGGTCGACCCGCCCGCCGGCGTCGACCCTGCGCCGGCTGGACCCCGACGCGCGACGCCCGAGCGCTGCACGCACTGGACGCCGAGAGCTTCGCGCCGAGCCCGGACTACGTGCCCGAGTCCTACGAGATGTTCGTCCAGGAGCACCTGCGCGCCCACGACGTCGCCCCGGATCTCAGCCTCGTGGCCCAGGAGGACGAGGAGATCGTGGGCTTTCTCCTCGCCCGACGCTGGCAGCATGAGGCGTCGGGCTACGTCGACCTGCTCGCCGTCGTGCCCGGCCACCAGCGCCGCGGGATCGGCACCGCGCTGCTGACGCATGGCTTCGCCGGCTTCGCCGCCGCCGGCCTCGTGCAGGCCCAGCTCGGGGTGGCCTCTGACAACCCGCGCGGCCTGCGCGTCTACGAGGCGGCCGGGATGGGCCCGCGCTTTCGCTTCGACGTGTTCGAGCGTCCGATCAGATCCACATGATCAAAGTGTTGATCATCTGACATTTGCGTGTTCGCGATCCGCCCATGTGTTCGAAACGCGAGAGGGGGGTAGGCCTTAGAGCAGGAGACTGACAAGTCGAGCTTGCCCTGGCAGAGGGAAAGGGAGGACGCGACATGGCAGAGACACGCGCGGGCGCCCACAGCGGCGCAACCGACATCCGCCGCCGCGGGGTACGCCACCGCCGGCGACGGCGCCAGACCCCAGACACCGATGCAGCCAAGGGGGTGCTGGCCAGGCTGGACCGCCTCGACGTGTGGTCGATGCCGCTCCTGTTCGTCGGGATCATCGGCCTCGGCTTCCTGTTCACGTTCTACGACGTGTTCGACATCAACGTGTCGTTCATCCAGAGCTGCGTGGCCCTCAAGCCGGGCTGCACGCCGGAGACCGCGCTGAACACGATCCGCGTCCCGATCGCGCTCAACCTCGCCGGGTACGTGGCGGGCACCCTGCTGCTCAGTCCCATCTCGGACAAGATCGGCCGCCGCAACATGCTGCTGGTGACGATGCTGCTCACCGGTGTCGGCTCGCTGTGGAACGCGCTGGCGCCCGACTACACCAACTTCGTGCTCGCCCGCGTCGTGACGGGCATGGCGGTCGGCGCCGACCTCTCGATCGTCAACACCTACATCGGCGAGGTCGCGCCGCGGCGCAACCGGGCCAAGTGGACGTCGGTGATCTTCGTCAACTCGGCGCTCGGGGCCCTGCTCGGGATCTGGCTGGGCCTGTTCCTCACCACGCCGACGACGCCGTGGCCGCACGGCCTGCCCTTCGCCCAGGCGGGGCCGGGCTTTGACAACGGCTGGCGCTGGATGTACGCCGTCGGCGCCCTGCTCGCGCTCGTCGCCATCGTCCTGCGCGTCGAGCTGCCCGAGTCCCCGCGGTGGCTGATCGGGCAGGGCCGCGTCGACGAGGCCGACCGCGTCGTCGCCGAGATGGAGGAGCGCGCGTCGCGCGAGGCGAGCTGCCGCCGGTCCGCCGACGATGTCCCCGTCGAGATGCCCGCCCCCGGCGGCTACGTCTCCTTCAAGCACGTCCTGGGCAACGCCACCTACGTCAAGCGCGTGCTCGTGCTCGTCTCGTGTGGTTCTTCGCCTACGTCACCGTGTTCGCCGTCTCGGCGGGCGGCACGTCGCTGCTCACCGCGCTGCACTACCCGCCCCCGGAGGCCGGGCATCATCCAGGCCGTCGGCGCCTTCGGCTTCCTCGCCTGCGCGCTGTTCGCGGTCCGGTTCGCCGAGCGGCTGGAGCGCAAGCTGTGGCTGCCGATCGGCGCCCTCATCACGGTGGTCGGCTCGATCCTGGTGGCCGAGGCCGGCACCAGCACCGCGATCGCCTTCATCGGCATGGCGATCGTCTTCTTCGGCTTCAACGTCTGGGTCCCGATGACCTACGCCCTGTCGGCCGAGAGCTTCCCCACCCGCGCGCGAGTGACCGGGTTCGGGCTCGTCGACGGGATCGGGCATCTCGGCGGCGGGATCGGGGTGCTGCTCATCGCCCCTCAGATCCCGCACATGAGCGTGCTCGGCGCGTTCCTGGTCATCGCCGGATTCCTCGTGGTGGCCGCGGTGATCGCCCAGTTCACGCTCAACACCCGGGCGCGGCGGTTCGAGGACGTATCTCCCCTAACCGCCGGCAGAAATCCTGCTAACCAGCCTGTGACCCGGAGGCGGCGTCGGCCGGCTCGGTCGGGCGCCGCCGGCGGGGCCGTGCCGAGATCCCGGTGAACGACTCGTAGATCTCCAGCATCGCCCGCCGCTGACGGGGCGTCAAGCGCGGATCCTCTTCGATCGCCGCCACCGTGTCGGAGGCCTCGTCGCCGTCGCGCGTGACGCCGGCCTGCTCATACAGCGTGTCGGCGGAGACCTTCAGTACGTCGGCGATCGACTGGACCACCTGCTCGGACGGCGCTCGCAGCCCGCGCTCGATCTGTGACAGGTAGGGGTTGGAGATCCCCGCCAGCTCGGCGAACTGGCGCATCGAGTACTCCGACAGCTCGCGGTTGCGGCGGATGAACTCACCCAGCGGGGACGTCTTGCGATCGGCCACGCCCCAAGCATAGGCACGGCCGGTGGGCCGGCGACCGACTAACCGCGCAGGCGGGTGACGAGATCGCGGGGGCGCATCGGCTCGGCCAGCAGGAAGCCCTGGACGCGCTCGCAGCCCATGGCGCGCAGCGACACGAGCTGGGCCTCGGTCTCGACCCCCTTGGCGGTCACCGTGGCCCCCAGCGCGGTGCCCATGCCGCTGATCGCGGCGACGACGGCGAAGCTCACCGCGTCGTCGGGCAGGCCGGTGAGGAACTGGCGATCGATCTTGATGGCGTCCAGCGGGCGCTCGCGGAAGCCGACCAGCGACGCGCTGCCGGCGCCGAAGTCGTCGACGGTGAGGCGCACGCCGAGGGACCGCAGCTCCTCGAGCGTGCGGGCGGTCACGTCGTCGCTCTGCATGAGCGCGCCCTCGGTCACCTCCAGGGTGAGCAGCTCCGCCGGGAAGCTCGCGTGGGCCAGCGTCTGGTAGACGGACTGCGCAAAGCCCGCCTTGGCCAGCTGGTGCCCGGAGACGTTGACCGCGAGCTCGAGGCGGCGGCCGGTCAGCTCGGCGATCCGTGCGGCGGTCTCGCAGCTCTCCCGCAGCGCCCACGCGCCGAGCGGCACGATCGTCCCCGAGTTCTCGGCGAGCGGAATGAACTCCCGCGGGACACCTCGCCGCAGCTGGGCGAGGTCCAGCGCGCCAGCGCCTCGATGGCGACGATCTCGCTGCTCCGCCAGCTCGAACACGGGCTGGAAGGCGAGCGTCATCTCGTGGCGCACCCCGGCCTCGCGCAGCTCGCGCGTGAGCGAGACCCGGCGACGCTCGGGCAGGCCGTCGCCGTTGGCCTCAAAGAAGAACGAGTAGCGGTCGCGCCCGGACTGCTTGGCGCGATACATCGCGGTGTCCGCACGCCGGATGGCCTCCGCCGCGTCGACGTCGCCGTCCACGAGCGCGATCCCGATGCTCGCCGTGACCGTCGTCCCGTCCAGGCCCCGCAACGGCGCGGACGTGACCTCCAGCAGGCGCGCCGCGAGGGCCGCGGCCTGCTCGGCGTCGGCGACCTCCTCGGCGATGGCGACGAACTCGTCGCCCCCGAAGCGGCCGACGAAATCGTCGCCACGCAGCGCCGGACGCAGCCGCTGGGCGATCTCACGGATCATGTCGTCGGCCCGGTCGTGACCGAGCGTGTCGTTGAGCGCCTTGAGCCCGTCGAGGTCGACGAACAGCGTGGCCACGTGCGATCCGTGCTCCGGCCCGGCCCAGGGCCAGCTCCAGCCGCTCGAAGATGGCCCGGCGGTTGGGAAGCCCGGTCAGCCCGTCGTAGCGCGCGTCGTGGATGAGCCGCTCCATCGTGCGGTGGCGCTCGATGGCGATCCCCGCCAGCCTGGCGCCGTCCTGCATGAGCGCGATGTGCTCAGGCTGCGGGCGCCCGCGGCGCCGATCCGTAGAGCGCGAAGGTGCCCAGGACGAGGCCGTCCGCCCCCTTGATCGGCATCGACCAGCAGTGGCCGAGGTTGCAGCTCGCCGCGAACTCGCGGATCGGGGTCCACTTGGGGTCGGTCGAGAGGTCCTCGCTGATGGTGAGCTCGCCGGACCACGCCGCCGATCCGCAGCTGCCGATGTTGGGCCCGATGACCACTCCGTCGATCGCCTCCAGCCAGTGGGGCGGCAGCGACGGGCCGGCGCCCGGGTGCAGCGTGCTGGACTCGCGGTCCAGCAGCACGACGCAGGCCATCACCGACGGCTCGTACTCCTCGATGCCCCCACCAGTTCCGAGAGCACATCGCGCAGCGGAGCGTCGCGCGCGATCAGGTCGTGCAGCCGGTTGTGGGAGGCCACCAGGTCCCGCACGCGAGCGGTCTCCTCGCGCGCCAGGCGCAGCTCGATCTCGCCGGCCGGCTCGTCGCCGCCCGCGCGCTCCTGATTCTCTGTCAGACACCACAGTGATCACAGCCCGACGATCGGCCGCCGCGCGACTTATGTTGAGTAACGCGGCTCCGAATGGCCGGATTCGTGGTCTGACGGGCCGGATTCCCGTGGACGACGTTCCCACCCACCCCGCCTTGACAACCGACATTCGGCCTACCTAAGATCGACGGAGCGGCGCCGCCGGGAGGGCAGTGGGTACACAGCCCGGACCTGGGCTCGGAGCGTCTCCTCTACGACGCTCTCAGATCAAGCGGGGAGCGGTTTGTTGGGGCAGCCGTGCGCGCATGGCGGTGACGTGACCGATCCGAGAGGTCGGCCACCCGCGTGCGCGCTCCCTCGCTTGGAGGGCTTCCTATCGCCGCCTGGGCGTCAGTGAACCAACCAGCGAGGAGTCCGCATGCCAACGCAGAGCACCCGTACCGATGATGTGCAGACCAACGGAGGCGCCGAAGCCGCCACCGAGGAGCAGGCGCGGATCGACCATCTCACCGCGGCGATCACCGCTCCGCCGCCGACCCCGCACGGCTCCGGGATCCGCGGGCTGTCGCTCGCCGGCGGCTCGCCCGCGACCGGCGGGCGCTTCGGTCGTCTGTTCCCGTCGCTGCCGCCCGCTGACTTCGGCGCCACCGACGACCAGTCACAGTCGGCGCTGGCGAAGCTGGGGCGCGCCATGGAGGCGACCAAGGAGGCGCCCAAGGACGGACCGGACAACGAGGAGAGCGGCATCCCCGGCCGCGTACACCTATTTCGGTCAGTTCATCGACCACGACCTCACCTTCGACCCCGTCAGCAGCCTTGCAGCAGCCAGAACGATCCCGACGCTCTGGTCGATTTCCGTACTCCCGCGCTTCGACCTCGACAACGTCTACGGCCGCGGGCCCGACGACCAGCCTTACCTGTACTACGGACGGGCGGAACTTCCTGCTGGGCCGCTCGCTCACCGGCAAGGCCCTGGGCAATCCGGCAACGCGCAGGACCTGCCGCGCAGCAACGGCACCGGCCGGTGACCCCAGCCGCACCGCGCCATCATCGGAGACCCGCGCAACGACGAGAACGTCATCGTCTCCCAGCTGCAGGGCGCTTCATGCTGCGCTTCCACAACCGGTTGGCCGACGACAACCCGGGCATGGACGTTCGCCGACGTGCAGCGCCAGGTGCGCTTTCACTACCAGTGGGTCGTCCTCAACGACTTCCTGCCCACGATCGTCTCCTCCGACGTGCTGGCCGAGGTGCTGCCGCATGTCGGCAAGCAGTCCGACGTATCCGGGATCCGCCGAACCTGCTGTTCTTCCGACTCGCGGCACAACCCGTTCATGCCGCTCGAGTTCTCGGTCGCGGCCTACCGGCTTCGGTCACTCGATGATCCGCCCCGGCTACCGGCTGAACGACGACATCGGGCCGCTGCCGATCTTCGCCTTTCCGACAGCCGATCCGACCGGGGCCTCACGCGGCTTCCGCGAGTTCCCCGTCACAGTGGGCCATCGACTGGGGGCGGTTCATCGACCTCAGCGAGCTCACTACGGCAACCACGACGACCGGCGCCAGGATCCCCGGCAACCTCGAGCGAATCCAGCTCGCCTACAAGATCGACACCTCGCTGGTCAATCCACTCAAGGACCTGCCGCCGCGCGGTCGCCAGCGACCCGCCGCCGTCGCTGGCCGCCGCGCAATCTGCTGCGCGGCTGGCGGTTGCGGCCTGCCCAGCGGCCAGGACCGTGGCCCGCGCCATGGGCGTGGTCCCGCTGGCCGACGCCGACATCCAGATCGTCAAGTTCACCGGCGATCCGGCCGACCTCAAGGGCGACGATCGATCGACGATGGCGCGGGCGGCGTTTCGCCGGCAACTGCCCGCTGTGGACCTACATCCTGGCCGAGACCCAGTGAGGTCAACGTCGACTTCGCCACGTCTGCGACGGGACGCAGGCGATCCCGACCCGGCAGCTGGGTCCCGTGGGAGGGCGCATCGTCGCCGAGACGTTCGCGGGTCTGATGCTGGGCGACCCCAGCTCGTTCCTGAACGTCGATCCGTTGTGGAAGCCCGACGCCGCCCTGGCCGCCGCCGACGGGACCTTCGGCCTGCGGGAGCTGATCGCCGCGGTGCTGGCCGGCTGAGCGCACCGCGCAGGGGGCGGCGAGCGAGCCAGACGCCGCCCTTCTCCGCATGTGGAGGACCACTCGCGGGGAGGTTCAGTTGCGGGTCGGTTGCGCCGATATGTGGTCAGTCGCGCCCGACGGACCGGGCCCCGGGGCGCCACGACGTCATGCGCACATCCACCCGACATCCCCGCCTGCTCACGATCGCCTTTGCGGCGATGTGGCTCCTCGTCGCCTTTCATGCGGCGCACGCGCTGCTGGGATTCGGCGGCCCCGGCATGGCTGCGCTGGCCAAGAACTGGGTCTACACCGCGGCGGAGGTGCTCGCCGTCGGGATCTGCGGCGCCCGGGTCTGGGCACGCCGTGAGGACCGCTGGGCCTGGGGGCTCATCGCCTTCGGGCTGCTCACCTGGACCGCCGGGGACCTGGTGTGGACGCTGTGGCTCAACAACCTCGCCAACCCGCCGTTCCCGTCGATCGCCGACCCGCTCTACCTGGCGATGTATCCGGCCATGTACGCGGCGCTGATGCTCCTCATCCGGTCGCGCCGCGGCCGCGTGCCCACCGAGCAGTGGCTCGATGGCGGAATCGTGGCTCTGGCGCTGGCCTCGGTGGGCACCGGGCTGATCCTGCCGACCGTGCTCCAGATCAGCCACGGCCGGCTCATCGAGGACACGGTCAACCTCGCCTATCCGCTGGGCGACGTGACGCTGCTGGTGTTCGTGGTGGTGGCGTTCGCGCTGTCATCGTGGCGGCCTGACCGGGTGTGGCTGTGCCTGGGCGCCGCCATGGTGGTGGATGCCGTCGCCGACCTGATCTTCACCTACCTGGAGGCCAAGGGGACCTACGTGGCCGGCGGCATCCTGGACACGATGTGGCCCGCCGCGATGGCGCTGTTCGCGCTGGCCGCCTGGCAGCCGTCCGAGCGCCGGACGACCCAGCGCCGGCGGCGTCGCTTCCAGGTCATCGTCCTGCCGCTGGCCTTCGCGGCGCTCGCCCTGGGCGTGCTCGTCGACGCCGCCTTCACCCACATCACGCCGACCGCGGTCCTCCTGGCGGCCGGCGCGCTGATCATCGGCATCGTCCGCGCGGTGCTGACCTTCATGGAGAACATCCGGATGCTGCGCCACAGCGCGCAGGACGCCGTGACCGACGGCCTCAGCGGCCTGGGCAACCGCCGGCGGCTGATGCGCGACCTGGACGCGGCCGTCGCCGATGCCGACGAGGACCACCCCCAGACGCTCGTGTTCTTCGATCTCAACGGCTTCAAGCGCTACAACGACACCTTCGGCCACGCCGCCGGCGACTCGCTGCTGGCGCGGCTCGGCGCCGCCCTGCACGCGGCGGTCGGCGACCACGGACGGGCCTATCGCCTCGGCGGCGATGAGTTCTGCCTCCTGCTCACGGGACGGTTCGCCACCGACGACGCGCTCATCGGCGCCGCCACCGCCGCCCTCACCGAGCAGGGCAACATGTTCAGCGTCAGCGCCTCGCACGGCCTGGCCACCGTCCCCGACGAGGCCGCCACCACGACCGCGCTGCTCCAGCTCGCCGACCAGCGCATGTACGCCGCCAAGGTCCGCACCAGCCGCAGCACTCCGCCGCGCACCCACAACGTGCTCATGCAGGTGCTCTCAGAGCGCACGCCCGACCTGCACTACCACGTCTACGGAGTCGGCCAGCTCGTCCTCGACCTCGGGCGCGACTTCGGCCTCGACGCCGATCAGCTCGATGAGCTGCTGCGCGCCGCCGAGCTGCACGACGTCGGCAAGCTCGGCATCCCCGACGCCATCCTTGACAAGCCCGGCCCGCTGGACGATGACGAGTGGCTGCTCATGCGCCAGCACTCGGCGATCGGCGAGCGCATCCTCAACGCCGACCCGGTGCATGCAGCCGGTGGCGCGCCTGGTCCGCGCCAGCCACGAGCGCTGGGACGGCAGCCGGCTATCCCGATGGGCTGGCCGGCACCGCCATCCCGCTGGGGGCGCGCATCATCGCCGCCTGCGACGCCCTTGACGCCATGACCTCTGACCGCTGCTACCAGCCGCGCGCGCACCCTGCCCGATGCCCTCGCGGAGCTGCGCCGGTGCGCGGGGACGCAGTTTGACCCCGACGTCGTCGACCGCCCTGTGCGCGCGGCTTGACCCGGCGTGGCGCCGTCAGCCGACGAGCGGACGACGCGGCTGTGCTCGCGCATGGTCTCCAGCCCGTCCTCGCCGGGCTGGCGGCCGAACCCGCAGTACATGGCCACGCCGAAGTCTGAGAGGTAGCGCGAGGCGGTGCGTGCCGGCGCCTGAGGCCCGAGCCGCCGTCGATGGGCAGCACGATGCCCAGGAACACCCGCGCCGGACCCGGGCTCGAGGTCCACCAGCGGCCGGAAGAAGCTGCGGTCCTCGCTGCGCAGGTAGCGGGGACCGGCCAGGTGCAGCCAGTCCACCGTGCGGCCCGAGTTGGCCACGGCGAAGTTGGCCATGCGGACGAGCACCCCGTAGTCGCGGGCCTCGTACATCGGCCACTCCGGGAAGGTGCCGTAGCAGAGGTGGTAGCCGACCAGGACCTCCTCGGGGATGAGCCGGGTGAGCGTCGTCACCGGGCGCGCGAACCGCTCCCACGCCCCCTCCGAGGTCCACGCCAGCACGCCCTCGATGTCCTGGGTCTCATAGGCGAGGTCCCACTGGATGGCCAGCTCTCGCGGCGGGATCGCGTCGGTCAGCCGCGCCAGCTCGCGCGGCCACCAGCTTCTCAAAGCCGCGCTCGGCCACCGGGTAGTCGGCGGCGAAGTCGGCCTTGAAGGCGTTGAGCGCGCTGGACGGGAACGGCAGCCCGACCTGGAAGCGCAGGTGGCGCGGGGATGACGCCGTCAGCCTTGAGCTGGGCGAACTCGCGGTAGGACGCGATCGCGTCGTCGATCCGCGGCCAGGCGTCGAACTGCAGCTCGGTGACCCCCGAGCGGATCCCGAACACCGGCGTCTCGTAGGCGTGGCGGGGACGGCCGGTGGGCGACTCGGTCTCCGCGACGACGACCACGTCGGGGTTGGGCCGCGCCAGCTGCTCGCGCTCGTAGCTCACCCACGCCGCGCGCGGGCCGGTCTCGCCGTCGGGCAGCGCGAAGACCAGGTCGCCGAACAGCTCGGCGCCGGCGCGCAGGGCGGCGTCGGTGGACTGCGCCGGCAGGCTGCCGACGAGCAGGAGCGGGCTGTTGACGCGTCGGCTCATTCCACGCGCCGGCGAGCGATCGCACATCGCGCTCGGCGTCTCAGCCCTCGAGTGTCTCCGAGAGCTCGAGCCAGGAGGCCTCCAGCCGGTCGCGGTCGGCCGCCAGCGCGGCCAGCTCGCGGGTGAGCTCGTCCAGCCGCCGCGGCGTCGGTGGCGGCCTCGGCCATCGCCGCCTGGAGCTCGGCGTCGCGGCGCTCGGCGCGCTCGAGCTCGCGCTCCACGCGGGCCAGCTCCTTCTGGGCGGCGCGGCGCTGCGCCCCGGGCTGGCCCGCGCCTCGCGCGCCGCGCCGCGCGCGCCGGCGCGGTCTGCGGCGGGCGCCGGCGCGCGGCGCGCAGCTCGAGGTACTGGTCGATCCCGCCGGGCAGGTGGCGCAGCCCGCCGTCGCCCATCAGCGCGAACACGTCGTCGCAGACGCGCTCGGCGAAGTAGCGGTCGTGGGTGACGACGACGAGCGTCCCGGGCCAGCCGTCGAGCAGGTCCTCGAGCGCGGTGAGGGTGTCGATGTCCAGGTCGTTGGTGGGCTCGTCGAGCAGCAGCACGTTGGGCCCGCCGAGGAGCACGCGCATGAGCTGAAGCGCGACGGCGCTCGCCGCCCGAGAGGTCCTCTGTTTGAGTGCTGAGCTTCTCGCCGCGGAAGCCAAAGCGCTCCGCCATCGTCCCCGGCGTGAGGTCCTCCCCTGCGCTGGTCGTCGCGCGGCCGCGGACCTCGGCGAGCGCCTCGACCACGCGCAGCCCGCGGCGGGAGCTCGGTGGTGTCCTGGGAGAGCTCGGCGAGCCTGACCGTGGCGCCGCGCTCCACCTCGCCGCAGTCGGGGGCGCGGTCGCCGGCCAGCAGGCGGATGAGCGTCGTCTTGCCCGAGCCGTTGGCGCCGACCAGCGGCCGCCCGCTGCCCGGGCCCGAGCCGCCAGGTGACGTGGGAGAGCAGCCGGCGCTCTCCGAAGGCGACCGACACGTCGACCGCGTCGAGGACCTTGTCACCCAGCCGCGCGGTGGCGAAGCGCAGCAGCTCCACGGTGTCGCGCGCGGGCGGCTCGTCGGCGATGAGCGCGTTGGCGGCGTCGATCCGGAACTTGCGGCTTGGACGTGCGCGCCGGCGGCCCTCGCCGCAGCCACGCCAGCTCCTTGCGCACGAGCTGGCGGCGCCTGTCCTCGCGCGACCGCGGCCTGCCGGTCGCGCTCGGCGCGGGCCAGGACGTAGGCCGAGTAGCCGCCGTCGTACTGGTAGACCCCGCCGTCGGCCACCTCCCAGGTGCGGTCGCAGACCGCGTCCAGGAACCAGCGGTCGTGGGTGATGACCGCGAGCGTGCCCCGGTGGCCGGCCAGGAACGCCGCCAGCCACGCGATGCCCTCGACGTCGAGGTGGTTGGTCGGCTCGTCGAGCAGCAGCAGCTCGGGCGCCCGCAGCAGCGCGCGGGCGAGCATGATCCGCCGCTGCTCGCCGCCCGAGAGCCGCTCCGTGGGCGGTCTCGAGCCCCTGCGGGAACCGGCTGACGGCACGCCGCCGAGCAGGCCGTCGAGCACCTCCCGGATCGCCGCGTCGCGCGCCCACTCGTGGTCGGGCCGCCCGCCCACCAGCTCGGCGCGCACGGTGCTCTCGGGCGTCGAGGTCGACCCGCTGGCTCACCAGCACCGCGTTGAGCCCGGTGGTGTGCGTGGCGGTGCCCTGATCGGGAGACTCCCCGCCGGCCAGCAGCCGCATCAGCGTCGACTTGCCCGCGCCGTTGTCGCCGACGATGCCGACCCGCTCGCCCTCGTTGATCCCCAGGGTGACGTCGCGCAGGACCGAGCGGCTGCCATAGCCCTTGGACGCCGAGTGGAGGTTGACGAGGTTGCGTGCCGGCATCGGACAGATGTATCGGATCAGACCCCGCGCGCGAGCTCTGGCAGGATGCCGCCATGAGCCGGATCGCGGTGATCCCCGGGGATGGGATCGGCCCGGAGGTGTGCGCAGTGGCGCTCCGGGTCCTCGATGCCCTGGACGGGGCCGAGGAGGGCGCTCGCTTTGAGTGCGCGACGCTGCCGTGGGGGTCTGAGCACTACCTGAGCACGGGACGGATGATGCCCGCCGATGCGCTGGAGACCCTCGCGGGGTTCGACGCGATCCTGTTCGGCGCCGTCGGCTCCCGGGAGGTCCCGGACCACGTCACCCTGTGGGGCCTGCGTCTGGCCATCGTCCAGGGCTTTGACCAGGGGGTGAGCCTGCGCCCCGCCCGGCTGCTGCCCGGCGTCCGCGGTCCCCTGGCCGATCGCTCGCCCGGCGAGATCGACATGGTGGTGGTCCGCGAGAACACGGAGGGCGAGTACTCGGGGATCGGCGGCTTCACGCGCCGGGGACTGCCGGGCGAGGTGGCGGTGCAGACCACCGTGTACTCCCATGCCGGGATCGCCCGCACGGCGCGCTACGCCTTCGAGCTCGCCCGCTCCCGGGAGGCGCGGCATCTGACCAGCGTCACCAAGTCAAACGCCAGCCCCCACGCGAGCGTGCTGTGGGATGAGGTGGTGGCCGCGGTCGCCGCGGAGTTCCCGGACGTCCGGTGGCAGTCCGTGCTCGTCGACGCCGCGGCGGCCCGGCTCGGTGCTCGCGCCCCAGGAGTTCGACGTGATCGTCGCCTCCAACCTGCACGGCGACATCCTGTCGGACCTGACCGGCGCGCTGGCGGGCAGCCTCGGCATGGCTCCGAGCGCCAACCTCAGCCTCGACCGCTCGCGCCCGTCGATGTTCGAGCCCGTCCACGGCTCGGCCTTCGATCTCGTCGGCCGGGGGCTCGCCAACCCGATCGGGATGGTCCTCTCGGCTGCGCTCATGCTCGACGACCTGGGACTGGGCGAGAGCGCCGCGCGACATCCGGCGCGAGGCTGAATCGGCCGGCGCCGAGGTGTGCTGACGCGGGACGTGGGCGGGGGCGCGACCACCGACCAGGTTGCCGACGCGATGGTCCGTGACCCTCGAGCTAAGTTGTCGGCATGAGGATCGCCGACGCCCGGGAGCTGTGGACGCCCGCGGGCGTGTACTGCAACACCGCCAGCTACGGCCTGCCGCCCCGGCCGGCCTGGGACGCGCTGCAGGCCGCCCTCGGCGACTGGCAGGGCGGGAGCACGAGCTGGGAGCACTGGGGCGCAGAGCACCGAGGCGTCGCGAGCCGCGTTCGCGCGGCTCGTCGGGGTCGACCCCGCGCGCGTCGCCGTCGGCGCGACGGTCTCAGAGCTCGTCGGCTCGATCGTCACCGCACTGCCGGCCGGGCGCGCGGGTGGTCGTCCCCGATGTCGAGTTCACCTCGACTCTGTTCCCGCTGCTGGTCCAGAGCCGCCTCGACGTGCACACCGTCCCGGTCGGCGGAGGTGGCCGACGCGGTCGCCGACGGCGCCGATGCCGTCGCCTTCAGCGCGGTCCAGATGAGCACCGGCGAGGTCGCCGACCTGGACGCGATCGTCGAGGCCGCGGCGGCGGTCGGCGCCGTCACGATCTGCGACGCGACCCAGGCGGCTGGGCTGGCTGCCCTCGACGCGGGCCGCTTCGACGCGCTCGTGTGCGGCGCCTACAAATGGCTGATGTCGCCGCGCGGCACCGCCTTTCTCACCGTCTCGGACCGGCTGCTCGACCGACGCGGTGCCGCACAGCGCCGGTTGGTACGCCGGCGAGGACGTGCACGCCAGCTACTTCGGCCCGCCGCTGCGCCTCGCGCCACGACGCCCGCCGCCTCGACCTCTCGCCGGCGTGGTTCTCCTGGGTCGGCACCCAGCCTGCGCTCGAGCTCATCGAGGAGATCGGCGTCCAGGCCATCCATGACCACGATCTCGCGCTCGCCAACCGCTTCCGCGCCGGGCTGGGCATGGAGCCGGCCGACAGCGCGATCGTCTCCGTCGACGTCCCGGACGCCGCCGAGCGGCTGGCGCGAGCGGGCATCGTCGCGGCGATGCGCGGCGGGCGGCTGCGCACCTCCTGGCACGTCTACAACGATGAGCGCGACGTCGACCGCGTGCTCGAGCTCGTCCTGGGCTGACCCGCGTCGAGCTCCTCGCCGCGCTTGACCAAGAACGCGCCGAGCGCCCCCGCGAGCGCAGCGATAACGGTGATCGCGTAGATCTCCATCACCACGTCGAGGACCCTCCCCGGCAACGAGATCGGGTTCTGCATGCTGGAGGAGACCGTCAGCAGCTGTGTCGTGGTCCAGAACAATGCGCTGCCGACAGTCTCTATCTGAGTCTGCTTCTGATGGTGCTCAAACAGGAACGCGAGCACGGCGCAGACCACGTCCAACCCGACCGTCGCCACCGCAACGGCGACGAGCCGGTCGCGCAGCCGGCCGTGAGTCGGCGTGCCGCCACGGACGACGTCCCGCACCTCGCCGGCCGCCTCGCGGAACACACGCACCCAGTACATCGTCCTGTGTTCGCTGCCCGGGCCAAACGTCCTGTGCGCCACCGCCGGTGACGCGCTGCCGCCCCTCGGGGCCAACAGCCGTCGATCCGCTACAGACCACCCTCCGCGACCCGTGCCAGGTCGGCCGCGTGACGAGTCCGGATCGTTGCTTGGCGAGCCTGCGCGAACGAGACCAGCTTCCCGCGGTCTTCGTCATAGAGCTTGAGATTGACCGCACGCAGCCCGTCGAGCAGTGACAGCTCCGGGACCTGATGGAAGATCGCGTTCTCGCGATGGGCTCGGGGCAGGTTGTAGTTCGGGATCCGCGCGTTGAGATGGTGCACGTGGTGAAACCCGATGTGGCCGGTGAAGAACTCGAGCGGCTTCGGCAGCCTGAGGTAGGAGCTGCCAAGGAGCGCCGCCTCGGTGTAGTCCCAGTCCTCGGCGCTCTGCCAGTAGGCGTCCTCGAACTGGTGCTGGACGTAGAACAGCCAGATCCCCACCGATCCGGCGAGCAGCGCCGGCGGTCCCCACACCAGCAGGAGTCGCTCCCACCCGATCAGCCAGCCCAACGCCACGGCGAGCGACACGATGACAGCGTCGGTGGTGAGGACGCTGTGGCGCAGGCGCGGACGCTGGGCGCGGGTGGCGATGCGCGGGCCGATGACCATCGCGACGATCGGCCCGAGGCCGAACATGACCAATGGATGGCGCGTCAGCCGGTAGGCCAGCTGACCCCGCCACGAGCGGGCGCGATACTCGTCGACCGTCAGGGTGACGATATCGCCGACGCCACGACGCTCGAGATCGCCTGAGGTGCCGTGATGCACCGCGTGGTCGTGCCTCCAGCGTTCAAACGGTGCAAGCACCAGCAACCCCGCCAACCGTCCGACCCACCGATTGGCTCGCTTGGATCCAAACAGTGCTCCGTGAGTGCAGTCGTGGAAGATGATGAACGTCCGCACCAGGAATCCGGCGGTGAGGATGAACAGCGCGACCGTCAGCAGGACCGAGACTCCCAGCGTGAGGTCCACGAGGACCGAGAGCGCCAGGTACGGCACGATCGACGTGGCGATGTCGAGCACGCTTCTGGACACGCGCGCCTGGTAGCGGTGCGGAAGGATCTGACGGCCCGGCGTGGGCTTGGGTTGATCAGGCATGAGCGACTCCGACCTCGTATTGAACGTTGCAAGCCGCAACGCTCCCGCGTGCCGCCCTCAGACCGCCGCGAGCGCGAGTTGCTCGTCGGTCGAAGCGCTCCAGCAGTGCCAAGATGGTCCCACTGGCAAGACCTCGTTGCGGTCGATCTTACTCGCGCAATCGCTTCAGGGCAACGAATGACTTGCAACCGGGGCGCTGGCCGCCCGGCCTTGGCTCACCCCTTGGCAGCTTCGTTGCCTGCCAGCGTTGACGTGTCGGCTGGCGGGTGCGGAGCGCGCGCCTGCTGGTCGGGCGGCCCATCCAGGACGTAGATCTCGGCCGCGAGGTCGGGATCGAGGTGGTTGGCGCTCATCATCGCAGTCACGTTGCGCCCGGTGAGCTCGGCAACCTTGGCGCTGCTCTCCTCGCGCATCGCCTCCTGGTACTCATGGCGCAGCGTCAGCACGTTCTCGCCGCGGCCTTTTTGCACCAGGACCTGCTCGCCCTTGGTGAGCGCCTGTTCCAGCATGACCAGGATGACGTTGTCACGGATCGTGGTGTGGGCTTTCGTCGGTCCACGGCCCGTGTACTCGCGCAGCAGCCGGACGATCGTGGTCGAGATCTCAGCGTGCAGAGACGCCCCCGGTTGGCGCTCGATGTCGCTCTCAGTGGTCATGGTGACCTTTCTCGCCTTTCCCTGGGTGTGGCCACGCTGGGAAGAGGGAAAGACGGCGGACCGCCGAGAGCGCAGAAGCCGCCACAAGCGCACCAAGTGCGGGGCGGCGCAATTGAGTCTGACAGACCGGCGGCCGACTTCACAGGCCCGCAGACCGGATCCGGCCTGCTGGTACGCTTGGTGGTGGTCGCCGCGGGCACGGACTGCGGCACTGGCGACGGACGCTTGCAGGTAGTCGGGGCTTCCGGCAGGGAGCGCATCGACTCCTTCACGACACGGCAACCACCGCGTGGAGGTGCTCTCATGACCGCGATCGACCGAGACCGCGCGGGGCGCTCGGATCCAAGCCAACTCGGGATCACCGTTACCGCCCAAGGCACGACCACCACGATCACGCTCACGGGCGAGTGGGACCTGGCCGAGCAGCACGCCACGCGCGAGGCGATCCGAGATGCGTTGCGGCGGGCCCCGGAGTGCCTGGTGCTCGACCTCAGCCGGCTGACCTTCATCGACTCAAGTGGCATCCATGTCGTTCACGAGCTCCACAGGCGCGCGATCCGCGAGAACGCCCACCTCGTCATCGTGCCCGGACCCCGCACTGTGCGACGACTCTTTGAGCTCGTCGGGCTCTCCGACGCACTCCCGTTCCTGACCGCGCCGGCATGACCCTGAGGACCGCGAACCTCACCCCTCCCACGACCCAGACCAGTACCGACCGCGCCTCCTGGGAACGCGCGATGAGGCAGCTGACCATGTGCAACCGCCTGCTCGCCACCGGTCTGGTCGCCCTGTGCGCCCGGCTCGTCATCTCAGGCCCGGCCCCGGTCCCCGCCCTCAGCGCAACGCTCCTCGCGTTGTTGCTGCTCGCCTCGTTGCTCCTCACCCGCTACGGGCGCAGGCACCAACCAGCAGTCCGGTCCTCACCCACGAGGGGCGGACCGCCGCCCCAGCGCCACACCGGCCGGTGTTGATGTGTCGCCGTCGGCGGGCTTGGGTCTGGTCTGGCGGCTCGCGTAACGGAGAGCGGCCGCTGCGGGCTGGTACACTCGGAAACCGTTATAACGAGATCCGAGCCATTAACGCGCCGCCTGCGGTCGCTGCTGGAGCTGGTGCTCACCGCCGCGGTGGCGTTCGGTCTCGCCCTGCTGATCCAGGCGTTCCTGGTCAAGCCGTATCGGGTGCCGAGCGGATCGATGGAGCCGACGCTGGCCATCAACCAGCGGATCCTGGTCAACCGGCTGGACACGCACCCCGCGGTCGGAGACGTGGCCGTGTTCCATCCACCGCAGGGCGCAGACCTCCAGTCGCGCCAATGCGCGGACCCCCATCAGGGGTTCGGTGCGGAGGGGGCTGCGCTGGCTCAACCGTGTGGCCGGCCGCTGGTCGCCGAGTCAACGCAGACCTTCGTCAAGCGCGTCGTCGGCCGACCCGGTGATGTGCTGCGGATCGTGGACGGCCACGTGATCCGCAACGGCAAGCGGGAGCCGGACGCCTACATCACGGCCTGCGGCGCCGGCGCCGAATGCACGTTTTCCCGTCCGCTGCGGGTCCCGGCCGGCGACTATTTCATGATGGGCGACAATCGTGGCAACTCGGATGACAGCCGCTACTGGGGTCCGGTTCCGCAGCGTTACATCATCGGTGTTGCCTTCTTCACCTACTGGCCGCCGCACCGGCTCGGCGTACTCTGACTCGCATGCACCTGGCCGAACGCAGCGTCCTCGTGCTGACCAGCCTTGCGGGGGGTGACCGTCACGGCTACGCGCTGCTCAAGGACATTGAGAGCTTCTCCGGTGTCGCCCTGTCACCAGGGACGTTGTACGGGGCGCTGGCCAAGCTCGAGGCCGACGGCTTCGTGGAGCGCCTACCGGCCGATGATCGCCGCTATCCGTACCGGCTGACCCCGGCGGGCCGCACCGCGCTGGCCGAGCGGCTGGCCGAATCCGCCCGGATCGCAAGCCTCGGGCTCGAGCGGATCGCGCTGGGTGGCCGATGAGGCACCGCCTCACGAGCGCGATCCTGTTGCTCTACCCGCGCCGGGTCCGCAAGGGCCACGGACCGGAGATCGCGACGTTGATCGACGACCTGATCGCGCATGAAGGACGCTCGCGCACCGGTCTGTTCATCCGTCTGGCGCTGGACGGGCTGGTCCAGCGCATCGCCTCGACCGCCACCGTCTGGACCGTGGTGGCGGCCCTGGCGGCAACCACCTTCGGTGGCCTGGCGGTCTCGGATCTTGCTGCCGCCACCGCGTCTCAGCGCGTGGGTCAGCCGGCGGCAGCACCGGGGCGAGCAACCACGCCGTTGCCCTGCTCGGTGAGGCCCCAGACGGCCTGGATGCTGCGCCGGTCATCGGGCGACACCTCCAGATCGAACTTGAGCAGGTCACCGCGGTACTCCACACGCGCGACCTCGAACGGGACCTCGGCCTCACCGCCGTCCCCCGAGAGCCGATACTCGGTGCACAGCACCAGGAACACCGCCGATCGATGTGGGACGCCGAAGCGGTCGGCCTCGAACTGACCGCACTGGCTGGCCTCGATGGAGAGCTCGGCTCGCGCCAGCCGCACCCCGTGGTCGCCGATCACCAGATCCCCGGGCAGGCTGCTCCCAGGCTTTACGACGGACTCAAGCCATGCCACCTCGTCGCGGCGGAAGAATGAGTAGGCGATCGCCAGCGGCACGCCGCGCAGCGAGAGGACGGTGGTGACCCGGAGGATCGCGACGTCGGATCCGCAGCAGAGCTTGGCCCGGATCGACTTCTCCACCACGGCCGTGCGCACGTCGAGCACCTTCAGCGCCACGCCGGCCGGCCGCGGGGTGACCAGCAGCCGTGACAGCCCGCCGGCCCGCGCGTCGAGCTTGGTCTGGGCGACGAACGTGCCCCGCCCCTTGATGCGGACGATCTGGCGATCGTCCTCGAGGATCGCCAGGGCCTGACGCACCACCACGCGGCTGACGCCGAAGCCACGCGCCAGTTCAGGCTCGGACGGCATCGCATCGCCGGGTTGCCATCGCCCGGACTCGATGCGCTCCTTGAGAACCTCCTGCAGCTGGTAGTACAGGGGCACGAAGCTCGTGCGGTCAAGGAGGGTCGGCTCGAGCTCCATATCCGGGGATTTCGTGCCCTGCGGCATGTCGAGAGTATAGGACAACCAGACAACTGTCCAATAGACAGCCGTGTCCGTCGGGCTTGTGCCGCCCCCTGTTTGGGCAGCATATCCCCAGTATTGACGGGCAAAAGGCGGCTTGACACGACGCCGCTATGCCTGTAGAACGCCCTGCCTGCTTGTCCTAACAACCGGAGAGGAGACAGGACATGTCAGTAGAGGCGCCGTCTGACGCCGCTGAACTCGCTGCGCTCGGCTACCGGCAGGAGCTTCCTCGCCTGCTGCGGTTCTGGAGCAACTTCGCCATCGGCTTCGCCTTCATCTCGCCGATCGTCGGCATGTACACCGTGGCCGCGCTGGAGATCCAGACCGTGGGGGCGGCCTGGATCTGGGCGGTGCTCGTGGTGGCCATCGGCCAGCTCGTGGTCGCGCTGGTGTTCGCCGAACTGGGAGCCAAATGGCCCATCGCGGGCGGCGTCTACCAGTGGGCGCGGCGCCTGCTCGGGCCCAAGTTCGGCTGGTGGACCGGCTGGATCTACATCTGGTCGATGGTGGCGACGCTCTCGGTGATCGCCTACGCCGGCGGCGGCTACCTCGGCGAGTTGCTGGGGATCTCATCCCCCAGCACGGCGACGAGCATCGAGCTGGCACTCGTCGTGATGGCGATCTACACCTTCGTCAACGCGATCGGGCTGCACCTCCTGCGCTTCATCGTCAACCTCGGGATCACCGCCGAGATCATCGCCACGCTCTTTTTGGGCACGCTGCTGGTGCTCTTCTTCCGGCACCACTCCCCCTCGGTGCTCGTGCACAACCAGGGCGCGGTGCATCCCGGCAAGGCCGTGCCAGCCGCGTTCGCCGCGCTGGCCTACGGCGGCTGGGTGCTCTTCGGCTTCGACGCCTGCGGCGCCATCGCCGAGGAGACCCAGAACCCCAAGCAGCGGGTGCCGCGCGCCACCATCTGGTCACTGGCGGTCGTCGGGGTGATCGACCTCATCGTCATCGCCGGCCTCATGCTGTCCCAGCCCGACCTCAAGGGCGCGGTCAACGGGACGGTGGCCGATCCGATCTCGGCCCCGGTCACCGCCGCGCTCGGGTCGTGGTCCACCAAGCCGTTCCTCGCCATCGTGGTGATCGGCTTCATCTCCTGCGGCATCGCGGTGCAGGCCGCGAGCGTCAGGATCATCTACTCCTTCGCCCGCGACGACATGCTCCCGCTCTCACGCCTGTGGCGGCGGGTCACGGTCAAGAGCAGCGTGCCGATGTACGCCGTGATCGGCACCGGGGTGCTCGCCTCGCTGATCTTCCTGTACGGCAAGGTGCTGGCGGTCCTCGTCGGCTTCGCCACCGGTGCCATCTACCTGTCCTACTTCGCGGCGGTAGCCGGGCTGGTGTACATGAAGGCCCGCAAGCGCTGGCGGGTGGATCCGACGCGCTTCAACCTCGGCCGCGCCGGGTTTGCCATCAGCATCGTCGCAGCGACATGGCTCATCTTCGAGTTCATCAACATCGCCTGGCCCCGGACGGCGAGCCTGCCCTGGTACGAGAACTGGGCCATGGTCGTCGGCACCGTCATTCTCGGGGCCGTCGGGGGCGTGTACTACCTGGCGACACGTCCTGACCGCAAGCTCGCCGCCACCAGAGGCGCACAGGACACGCTCGGCGCGATGCCGGTGGGTGACGGCTCCGCCATCCCCCACCGCCTGCCTGGCGCCGTCGAGCCGCAGGCTGACAGTGAGTCACTTGTCTAACCACGTCTGACACGAAGGGTGAACACCATGGGCATGTTCCACGATCACAGTCACAGTCACGGTCACGGAAATGGCAACGGCTTCCGCCGCGAGGACCTGCGCGGGATGCAGGTCCAGAAACGCCTGAAGGACATCAGCGACCACAAGCAGCGCGAGGAGGCCGAGCGCGGCATCGACCTCGGGCTGGAGGCGGCGCCGTCGGTCCAGGACCGGACGATCTCGACCTTCGCCCGCGGCCAGCAGCCCGCCTTTGCCGGCATCAACACGTTCCGCAAGGCCCCCTACTGCGAGAACATCCGCGATGTCAGCAAGTACGAGGTGGCCATCGTCGGAGCCCCGTTTGACATGGGCACCACCTATCGCCCGGGCTGCCGCTTCGGTCCGCAGGCCGTCCGGCGCATCTCGGCGCTCTATGACTCCTACAACGCCGACATGGGCGTCGACCTCGCCGAAGAGCTCAACATGTGCGACGCCGGCGACATCTTCGTCATCCCGTCCAACCTCGAGAAGTCCTTCGATCAGATCGACCGCGCCGTCAGCTACATCCACGAGCAGGGCGTGTTCCCCGTGGTCATCGGTGGCGATCACTCGATCGGCTATCCAGACGTGCGCGCCATCGCCCCCCACATCGACGGCAAGGTCGGGATCATCCACCTGGACCGCCACATCGATATCCAGGAGCGCGACATGGATGAGCGCATGCACACCACCCCGTGGTTCCATGCCACCAACATCCCCAACGCGCCGCCCAGCAACCTGGTCCAGATGGGCATCGGGGGCTGGTACGGCTCCCGGCCGGGCATGAAGGTCGCCCGGGAGCGCGACACCACCGTGATCACCATCTCCGACGTCGAGGAACTGGGGATCGACAAGGCCGTCGAGGTCGCGCTGGAATGCGCCTGGAAGGACGCCGAGGCGGTATTCCTGTCCTTCGACATCGACTCCATCGACGCCGGCTTCGTCCCGGGGACCGGCTCCCCCGAGCCGGGCGGCCTGCTGCCCGCGCGAGGCGCTGCGCGCGCTGCGGATGATCGCGCGCGAGGGGATCTGCGGGATGGAGGTGGTCGAGATCGCCCCGCCCTACGACGTCTCGGACATGACCGCGCAGCTCGGGTGCCGCGCGATCATGGACGTCCTCGGCACGCTGGTCGAGGAGGGCCACCTGGGCTCACGCAAGCGGGAACCGCGTGACGACCGTGCCTCCGCCACGGCATAGACCGTGCGCGCATCATCGCTCCGCTGGCAATTGATGCGGCAAGGCGGAGGCAGGCGGAACGGGGGCGCCTCCGGGCGCCCCCGTCCGAACCCTCGGCTCACCCCCACCGAACGTCGCCGGGCCGCGTGCCTGGCGGCCGCGGTGGCGGGCCTGCACCTGGTGGGCATCGCGCTGGTGCTGCTCGTGGTCTCAGGCGGCCATGCGCGGCGGGCGGCGGGCGGCCTGTCCATCGTGGGCCTGGGCGTCACCGCCTACACGCTCGGGCTGCGGCACGCCTTCGACGCCGACCACATCTCGGCCATCGACAACACCACCCGCAAGTTCATGGCCGAGGGCCAGCGGCCGCTCAGCGTCGGCTTCTGGTTCTCACTCGGGCACTCGACCGTCGTGTTCGCGCTGGCCGGCCTGTTCGCGGTCGGAATGCGCTCACTCGGCGGCCAGGTGCGCGACTCCTCATCGCTGCTGCACAGCATCGGCGGGTTGATCGGCACCGGGGTGTCGGGTGCGTTCCTGTACCTGATCGCGGGGCTGAACCTGGTGGTGCTGTGGGGCATCATCAGCGTGTTCCGCGAGGCTCGCGCACGGCCGCTTCGACGAGACCCGGCTCGAGGCAGAACTCGATGCACGCGGGTTCATGAACCGGTTCTTCGGCCGCTTCACGCGGGTGATCCGTCACCCCTGGCAGATGTACCCGGTCGGAGTGCTCTTCGGGATGGGCTTTGACACCGCCACCGAGGTCGGACTGTTGTTCCTGGCCGCCGGCGCGGCCGGCGCAGGGCTGCCGGCCTACGCGATCCTCGCGCTGCCCGTGCTCTTCGCGGCCGGGATGTCCCTGCTGGACACGCTCGACGGCTCGTTCATGAACTTCGCCTACCAGTGGGCTTTTTCCGAGCCGGCGCGCAAGGTCTTCTACAACCTCGTCATCACCGGGCTCTCGGTCGCGGTGGCCCTCGTGGTCGGGACCGTCGAGATCGCCGGCCTCGTCGCCCACGAGGTCCAGGCCCGCGGCTGGTTCTGGTCCTGGCTGGAGAACATCGACATGAGCGCGCTTGGCCTGGTGATCGGCGGGATGTTCGTGGCCACCTGGCTGGTGGCGCTGGCGGTCTGGCACTTCGGGCGGGTGGAGGAGCGTTTCAACGCGCGGCTGAGCTGACGCAGTGCCGGCGCCTCTGCCATGCGGCGCCTCATGTAGCTGGGCCGCTGATCAGGGCGACGGCCGCGCTGACGAGCTCGGCGTTGTCTGCCGCGGTGCTGCCGTCGGGCAGGACCAGCACGTCTTCCAGTCCGACGCGGACGTCGATGCCCGCCGCCGCGGCCGCTGAGACGACCTCCCAGGTCCGTGCCCCGGAGCCGTGCCAGAGCTGGGGGACGCCGGGCGGGATCAGCTCTGCGATGGCGCGCGCGTCCTCGGCGCCGCCGTCCACCTTGACCAGCGCGCGCAGGATCTGGTGAGCGAACGGGCTACGCCGCAGCTCCTCGGCGTCTGCCGCCACGGCCAGTCCGGCCTCGATGGCGATGCCCGCATGCACGGCCGCGCGGGCGATGCCGCTCCAGCCCAGCTCGGAGACATTCACCGAGACGAAGTCGGGCGGTTGGCGCCAGGTGGCCAGCGCGGCCGCGCGGGCGAACGGATCGGGGTTGATCTGGGCCGAGGTCGAGACGCCGACCGGCAGCCGCGGAGCCGCGGCGCGGATCGCCGCCACCGCGGCGTCGCAGGCCCTGGCCTCCATCGTCTGGACCCCGTGTCGATCGGTGGGATGGACGTGCACGGCAAATGCCCCGGCGCCCCGGACCGCGATCGCGTCGGCCGCGAGCTCGGCCGGCGAGAGCGGTACGCGGGCGTGCTCGCGCCCGCGTCCGCCCTCCGTTCAAGCAGGCCATCACCACCATGCCATGGGGAACGCTAGCTCGCCCGCGACCTGCCGTGCGGTGGGTCGCCCGCGACCTGCCGCGCGGCGATGAGCCGGGGTTGCGGGCTACCGGGTGATCTGGATCGTGCGTTCCATCCCGAGCTGGGTGTGCTCGCGACCGTCCTGGGTGCGCATGATGCAGACCAGGAGATAGGTGCCGGGTCGTTCGTTGATCAGCTCCTGCTGGGCACCGCCCGGTGACAGCGGGCCGGCGAACTCCGGTGCGCTGATACCGATCTTCTGTGCCTCGCTGTCCTTTCCAGCGAGCAGCAGTGCGGTCAGATGCGCGGCGGCCTTGGCGCTCCTGACGCCGATCCCCTGGATCTGGTGCACGAGGAAGCCGGCGTTTTGGAATCTCACCAGCTCGCCGTCGTGGAGGGTGTGCGGGCCGCGGAATCCGAACTCGATCGCGGCGATGGTCGCATCCGGCTTGGGCAATGCGGCCGGGTGGACCGCCGGGGTGATCGTGAACGCCGCGTTGGGTGGGTTGGGGCTGGCACTGCTGAGGTCGATGGCGAGGTAGTTGCCCGGCTGCAGCGCCATCTGGGCGCTGGTGGTCCCCCTATCGGCGCTGACATCGAACACGATCGACCCGTAGGGAGCGACGTAGTTGAGATCGCCGTGGTGGGTGGCGATCGCCGCGCCGGCCTGCGCAAACGCGGAGAACGGCACGCCGGGGTTCAAGCGGATCAGCGTCGGTTCGCTGTGCCTCACGCTGACGGTCGAGACGACGTTGACCGCGCCTGATTGCAGTGGGCCGCTCACCGCGACCGAGCGTCCGTTCAGCGCGAGCGTGAGCGTCGGCAGAGACGTGGCGGCGGTGCCCGCCACCGCGACGCCGCCACCGAGCAGTGCGGCGGCCAGGCCGGCGACGGCGGCTGCGCTGCCGGGTGAATGGAGCTTCATGTGGTCTCCTGCAGTCCGCGGCTGGTGGGTGTGCGTGTATCGGCGGTTCTCGACATGCTTCCTCCGGGGTTGGTTGCGCAGAGCGTCCCAACGGTCGGGCCCACTGTCGTCGGCCGGGCGTAGGACCTGGGGTGGCCTCTCCGGTGATCCGGCTCCCGCTCGTGTCCTCCCGCAGGAGGACACGAGTCACCGCCTCGTAGGACGCGCGCCGGTGCGCTGGGCGTTAGCGTGCGCTCGTGGGCGCCGCACCCAGCCTGATGGCACGAGTACGGACCATCGATCTACGCGTGATCGATTGGCTGCTGGCGGCGGCGCTCACGGTCGGCGCGCTGGCTGACGCGAGCTCGCAGCTGCCACGCGGCCTCGACGTGTTGACGATCGGGGCGCTGCTCGTCCTCACGGGCAGCGTCGCCTGGCGGCGCCGACACCCGGCGGTGACGACGTCGGCCGCGGTCACGGCGTTCATGGCGTTCCAGCTCGCGAGCGGCTACTCCGGGGGCGGCGCGTTCGAGGTCGCCGCGATCGCCCTGAACTTCTATCTGCTGGGCCGTCACTCACCGGGCCGCGCTCGCGCTCGGGTGTCGGGCGCCGTGCTCGCGTACTGGCTGGCCGGCGTCGTCGTGATCACCTACGACCAGCCCGGCGCGTCGGTCGGGCGCCGTCCTGGGCGCGTGGGCGCTGCTCGGCGGCCTGCCGTGTGCGCTGGGTCGCGCCGTCGAGAGTCGCAGCGCGCTGACCCGCGAGCTCGAGGCGCGAAGGGCGCGGTTGGATGACGACCATGCGCTCCGCGCGCTGCGGGCGGCCGGCGAGGAGCGAAATCGCATGGCGCGTGAGCTGCACGACGTGATCGCGCACAGCGTCAGCGTGATGGTGGTCCAGACGGGCGGCGCGCGCCGGGCGGCGCGAGGAGACCTCGACACGGCGCGCGCGGCGCTGCGGGTCGTCGAGACCTCGGGCCGCGACGCGCTGGTCGAGCTGCGCCGCATCGTCGGCGCGCTGCGGCACGGCAGCGACACGCTCGCAGGGTCGGCCGCACCCGGGGTGTCACAGCTGGATCGACTCGCTGACCGCGCGCGCACCGCCGGGGTGCCGGTCGAGCTTCACGTCGACGGTGAGCCCGCGGCGCTGGGGCCGAGCCTCGATCTGGTCGCCTACCGCCTCGTGCAGGAGGCGCTGACGAACACGATCAAGCACGCCGGTCGCGCGCAGGCGCGCGTGAGCGTGAGCATCGGCGCGCGCGAGCTCAGGCTCGAGGTCTCCGATACCGGGCGCGGCGCGGCGCAGCCGCAGCAGGGGGACCGCCCGCCCGGACACGGGCTGGTCGGGATGGCTGAGCGCGTGCGGCTGTACGGCGGCCAGCTGCATACGGGCCCGCGCGCCGGCGGCGGGTTCGAGGTCCGCGCCTGGATCCCGCTGCCGGGAGCGGTGCCCTCGCCGGCGGCGCGATCAGCGCCCGACACTGACGCCGACGCGACCATCGCCACGTCCGGCGGCGTGCGCTGGCCCTGGCTGGATCCGATGGTCGCAGGAATCGTGCTGGTCGTGCTCGAGGTCGGGGTGCTCACCGGGAGCCACCGCCGCGGCCCTCTGGCCCTGAACCTGCTGATCGTCGGGGCGATGGCGCTGGCGGCGGTCTGGCGCAGGCGCCGGGCGATCGTGTACCTGGTCGCCGTCGGCGCGCTCGCCGGGGTGATGACCACCTCACTCACCGCGCTGGCCCACTCGCCACTCACCGCTGCCTACGTTCTGCTGTTTCCCGCCTACGCCATCGCGGCCTGGACGAACCTCCGAACGGCGCTGCTCGGCGTCGCCGTTCTGCTCTGTGGCGCGGCGCTCAGCGAACTGATGGCGCACCACGATCCGGCCGGAACTCTGGCCGGGGCGGCATTCACGATCGCCGCGGCGTGGGCCGCCGGCCGCACGATCCGGGCCCGCCGGCGCCTCGCCACCGAGCTCAACGTCGCGGCGGCGCGGCTGGAGGTCGAACGCGAGGATCGCGAACATCTGGCCATCGCCGGTGAGCGATCCCGGATCGCCCGCGAGCTGCACGCCGTGGTCGCGCAGAGCGTCGCCGCGATGGTCGTCCAGGCCGAGGCGGCCCGGACGGTGCTCGACAGAGATCCCGCTCGAGCCGACACCGCGATGGGCGCGATCGAGGACACCGGCCGCCAGACGCTCGCCGAGATGCGCCGCATCCTCGGTGTCCTGCGCCATGACTACGCCCGTGGCGAGCTCGAGCCGCAGCCCGGCGTGGCCCAGATCTACGCACTCATCCAACGGGCCCGCGAGCACGGTCAGGTGATCGAGCTGAGCGTCGACGGCGACCCCGGCACGCTGCCGGCAGGTATCGACCTTGGGCTCTACAGAATCCTCGAAGCGGCCCTGCAGAGCGCCGCCCGCCAGCCGGCGGGTGTCGTCGCGGTGGATCTCCACTTCGACGAGGACACCCTCGAGCTGCGCCTCGCCTCCCGGGGCGCCGGACCGAGCGCATGGCCCACGGACGTGATGCGTGCCCGCGCGGCGCTGTGCGGCGGTGAACTGCACAGCGAGGATGACGACGACGGTTGGCAGCTGATCGCCCGCATGCCGCGTGGACTGCAGGAGGCGCTCGCGTGACCCTGCGAGTCCTGATCGCCGACGACCAGCAGCTGATCCGCGCGGGATTCCGGATGATCCTCGACGCCGAGCCCGACATCGAGGTCGTCGGAGAGGCCAGCACCGGCACCGAAGCCGTCGCCCTCGCCCGCGAGCTGCAGCCGGACGTCGTCCTGATGGACATCCGCATGCCGGAGCTCGACGGCATCGAAGCCACCCGCCGCATCCTCACTCACACCCCCCCGGCCAAGACCAGCGTGCTGATCCTGACCACCTTCGATCTTGACGAGTACGTCTACGACGCCCTTCGGGCCGGCGCGAGCGGGTTCCTGCTCAAAGACGTACCCGCTCACCAGCTGGCCACGGGGATACGCACCGTCGGGGAGGGCGACGCCCTGCTCGCGCCCAGCATCACCCGCCGCCTGATCGAAGAGTTCGCCGCGTCGCGAACCCCGGTCGACGCGGCGCCAGGGCTCGACGAGCTCACCCCACGAGAGCTCGAGGTATTCCGGCTGCTGGCGACCGGCAAGGCCAATCGCGAGATCGCCGCAGAGCTGATCATCGGCGAGACGACGATCAAGACCCACGTCACCCGCATCCTCATGAAGCTCGGCGTCCGCGACCGCGTCCAAGCGGTCGTGCTCGCCTACGAGACCGGTGTCGTCAGCCCCGGTCACCGGACAACGAAGTAGGTTCGGCCCGTGAATCGGGATGCGCTGCGGGATCTCTGCCTCACCTTCCGCGGCTCTGAGGAGACGTTCCCGTTCGGCTTTGAGACCTCGGTGTTCAAGGTGGCCGGGAAGATGTTCGCCCTCTCGCGCCTGGAGGGCGACCCGCTGTCGGTGAGCCTCAAGTGCGAGCCGCACCTGGCCGAGCAGCTCCGCGCCGCCCATCCGTGCATCACGGCGGGCTATCACCTCAACAAGCGCCACTGGAACACGGTCGTGCTCGATGGGACGCTGGCCGAGCAGATCGTCGCCGACATGGTCGAGGACTCCTATGACCTCGTGGTGTCCAAGCTCTCACGCGCGCGGCAGCGGGCGCTCCTGTGGCGCGGCGCCCAGTAGCGGTTGCGCCCCGAGCGGGCACGCCGGCGCCTAGATGGTTGATCCGCGGCGGCTCTCTGCGCGGGCGCGCGCGACACCGGCGGAACGTCAACTGCGGCCGCGGAAGAGCGGCGGTGGCGTGGCTGGCGAGCCTGTGAGGGGACCGTCCTACCACAGACACCGCCAATCGCCCGACGCAGCCTCTCCACTGGGCAGGTCGTGGGAGATCGTCCCTCTCCCACGATGAATATCTCCCAGGCCCACCCCACTCGGCGCCAAGTCTCAGAGGCGATACCTCTCACAGGGCCCCAGGCCCGCGTCTCGCGGCCGCCGCCAACCCCACGCCCCCGTCCCCGGTCAATGCCGTTGACGCTCGCCCGGGCCACAGCCACACACGGGACCCCTCCCACCAGCCCCAGCCCCACACGGCCCGCCGGGGTGGCGACCGCCTGAGGTGGCGCCCGCGCCGAGCTAGGGCAGGCGGCCCGACGAGCGCGCCGACGACACCGCGGCCCCGATGAGCAGCACCACGCCGGCCGCGGCGAACCACGCCGTGATCTCCTTCTTGCGGGTCACCGTGCTCAGCTGGCTGCCGAGCTTCTTGTAGATCGAGCTGAGCTCGCCGGCGCTGCGGGCGTTGAACGCCGTCCCGCCCGACACGCGCGCGATCTCCTGCATGAGCTGGGGGTCGGGGGGCACCGCCTGGGGCGGGGCGAAGGGATCAGGGTTGGGCAGCACGCCGCCGGCGGTGCCCAGCGCGACGGTGTAGATCGCAATCCTGTCCTTCTTGGCCTCCTGGCTCACCGCCACCGGGTCAGGCCCGGCGTTGGCGGCGCCGTCGGAGAGCAGGACGATGGCCGACGGCGGGTGCTTGCGGTTGGCGCCCTGGAGGAGCTGAAGCGCGAGCTGCAGCGCGTCGCCGGTGTCGGTGCCGCCGTTGGGCACCAGCGAGTCCACCAGCGAGCGCGCCTCCGCGTGGTTGGCGGCCGGCCCCTGCACGGCGTCCGGCGCGGTCCCGAAGCCGATCGCGCCGACCCGGACGCTGGAGGGAAGCTGGTTGATGAACGTATTGGCCGCCGACACCGCCGCCGCCAGCCGATTGGGCTGGACGTCCTCGGCGGCCATCGAGCCGGAGTGGTCGGTGACCAGCATCATGCTCGCCTGGCCGGTGGGGATGTGATCGGTGATCCGCGGGCGCGCCAGGGCCGCGGCGAGCAATGCCATGGCGGCCAGCGCCAGTGCCGCTGGGACGTGGCGCTCCCAGGACGCCGTCGACGCGACCACCTCCCGCACGGTCGACACCGCCGGGAACCGGATCGCGTAGCGCGTCGCCCGTCGCCGGCGCAGCGAGGACGTACACCGCTGCCACCGCCGGCACGAGGGCCAGCGCCAGCAGCCACAGCGGCGCCGCGAAGCTCATCGCAGACGGCGGCCCATCTCGACGAGCCAGTCCTCGTCGGTCGAGAGGGTGGTGTGATGCACGCGCAGCCGCCGCAGCTCGCGCGCCACGACGTCGCGCCGTTCGCGCTCCAACTGGGCAAAGCGCTCACGGATGCGGCGCCGGCCGGTGTTGACCTCGACCCGCGCGCCGGTCTCGGGATCGACGAGCATCAGGTGCCCGACGGCGGGCAGCTCGGTCTCGCGGGGATCGAGCACCTCGAGCGCCAGCACGGAGTGGCGGATGCGCAGTGACCCCAGCGGGCGCTCCCACGCCCGCTGATCGCGGAAGTCCGAGATGAGCACCACCAGACCCGGCTGGCCGGCGAGCTTCCCGACACGGGCCAGCGCGTCGGCGAGCGCTTCGGGATCCTCGCGCCCGTCGACGGCCACGCCCGCCTCCAGCCGGTGGCGCAGAGCGACCATCCCCGGCCGCGATCCGCGCGGCGGCGACACGCGCGCGGGACCGGCGCCGAAGGTGACCAGCCCGACGCTGCCGGCGCGACGGACCCCCAGGCGGCCGAAGACCAGCGCCACCCCCTCGGCCACGTCGGCCTTGAGGCGCCGGGTGGTGCCGAACGCCATCGAGGGCGACACGTCGAGGACGACCCAGGTCGTCAGTGCCCGCTCGGGGACGTGCAGGCGCACATGGGGCGTCCCCGTGCGCGCGCTGGCGGAGGCGTCGATGTGGCGCACGTCGTCGCCCATCTCGTAGGGGCGCAGCTGCGCCAGCTCGGTGCCCAGGCCCACGCCCGCGGCGCGGCGGTCACCCGGGAGGGTCTGGGCCACCAGGCGGTTGACGGCGAGGTCGAGGGCCTCGATGAGCGGCTGCGCGATCGGGCCGGGGCCCTGCCGCGCGGCGGGCGGCGCAAGCAGCGCGTCACTCACGCTGATCGCCTCCCCTCGGCGAGCGCCCGCTGCACCTCCTCGCCTGACCGGGCGGCGTCCGCCATCCAGCTCCTCGCTTGTATGTCGGCGGCGCGAGTCATCCGGCTGCGCTCATCAACCCCCCGGCGCTGCGGTCCTCACGCTCGGCTGCGCATGAGCCGGCGCGCGCCGGGCTCGGGCACGGTGGCCAGCACCTGTTCGATGAGCTCGTCGGCGGTGACGCCGTCCTGAGAGCGCGTCGTAGGAGAGCACGATGCGGTGGCGCAGCAGGTCAGGGGTGAGGTCGCGGATGTCCTGCATCTCGACGTGGGCGCGACCGCGGAGCAGGGCCAGTGCCCGCGCGGCCTGGACGAGGCCGATGGGCCCGCGCGGGCTGGCGCCGAACTCGATCATGCCCGCGATGTCCTCCAGACCGTGCTCGGCCGGGTGCCGGGTCGCATCGGCCAGGGCGACCGCGTAGCCGATGACCTCGCGGTCGACCATCACCGTCTGCACCGCGTCGGCGTGGCGGCGCAGGTCGTCGAGGGTCAGGCACTCGCGCACGTCGACGGCCTCGCGGATGCTGCGGCCGACCACCGCCGCCTCCTCGCCGACGCTCGGGTAGTCGACGATGATCTTCATCAGGAAGCGGTCGACCTGGGCCTCGGGCAGCGGATAGGTGCCCTCGGACTCGATCGGGTTCTGCGTGGCCATCACGATGAACGGCAGCGGCACGCCGTAGGTGGTGCCGCCGATCGTGACCTGCTGCTCCTGCATGACCTCCAGCAGAGCCGACTGCACCTTGGCCGGGGCGCGGTTGATCTCGTCGGCGAGCAGGAAGTTGTGGAACACCGGGCCGAGCTCGGTGTCGAACCGGCCGGTGTCGGGCCGCCACACGCGGGTGCCGACGAGGTCGGCGGGGACGAGGTCAGGGGTGAACTGGATGCGGCCGTAGGTGCCGCCCAGCGACGCGGCGAGCGTCTTGACGGTCAGCGTCTTGGCCAGTCCCGGGACGCCCTCGAGCAGCACGTGGCCGCCGGCGAGCAGGCTGACCAGCAGGCGCTCGAGCATCGCGTCCTGTCCGACGATGACGCGCTTGATCTCGTAGAGCACCTGCTGGAGGGCGTCGCGGGCGTCGTGTCGCTGCTGGGTGGTGGCTTCGATGTCGGTCAATGGGTCCTCCGGGGATCCGTGTCGGTCTAGACGATGCGGCCGAACCACATCAGGGTCAGGGCGCCGCCGACCAGCAGCAGCGCGAGGCCCCCGCCGGCGACGTCCGCGGTGATCTCGCGCTTGACCTTCTTGTGGCCGAGCTGCACGGCGAGGTGGGCGTAGACCGCGTTCGCCTTGGCGCTGTCGGCGGCGGTGTAGGCCTTGCCGCCGGAGCTCTGGGCGATCTGGGCCAGCTCCTGTGAGCTCACCGGGACGGGCGAGGCGACGGTCTGGCCGTTCTTCTTGATGGGGATCGTGCCGTTGGGCGTCCCCAGGGAGATCGTGTAGATGGGGATGTGGTCGGCCTTGGCCTGACGCGCCGCCGCCAGCGGACCCGGGCCGACGTTCGAGCTGCCGTCGGAGAGCAGGACGATCGCGCCGGGCGGGCGCTTGCCGCCCTTGCGCGGCAGCGTGGTGAGGGTGTGCAGCGCCGTGGTGACGGCCTCGCCGATCGCGGTGCCGCCGCCCCCGGGGTGCAGTCCCGCGATCGCGCCGAGGGTCAGCGCATGATTGGTCGTCGGAGACTGGAGCAGGACCGGCCGGCGGGCGAATTCGATCAGGCCGACCTCGGCGCCGCCGGGCACGCGGGAGACGAACTTGGCGCGCCGCCTTCTGCGCCGCGCCCAGCCGGGAGGGCTTGACGTCGTTGGCGCTCATCGAGTTGGAGATGTCGTTGGCGAGCATGATCGCCGCGCTGGTGACCGGGACGGCGACCGTGTGCTGGGGACGGGCGGCGGCCGCGATGAGCAGCGCGATGGCGACCGCGAACACCAGCATCGGCGCGTGGCGGCGCCAGCCGGGGCGCCGCGGCGCCACCGATTCGGTCATCAGCGGCGCGGCGAAGGCGGCGGCCGCCCTCCCGCGCCGGCGTTGCTGGCCGAGGTACCACACGACGAGCACGGGAACGGCGACGAGGCCGATGAGGACGAGCGGCGAGGAGAAGCTCACGGGTACGGGGAGGGCGGCGCCGCCAGCGTTGCCACGACCTGGAAGATGGCCCCGCCGTTGTTGACCTCCAGCGTCACCTTGTCGCCCGAGTGCAGGCCCTTCAGCGCGTCGGCGATGCTCCCGGTCGAGCCGACCGGCCGGTTGTTGATGAGCAGCAGCGCGTCACCGGGCTCCAGCCCGGCGCGGTCGCCGTTGCTGTTGGGCGCGCACGGTCTCCACGACCGGGAGGCCCGGCGGGGCGGTGATGAGCTCCATCCCCAGCCACATGATGGGCCGCGGATTGCCGGTCACCCGCGGCGGCGGCAGCGGGTTGAGCGCGGAGGTGTTGCGCTTGGCCGGCTGGGAGGAGCCGAACAGCTTGCTCAGGCCGAAGGCGGCCGCGACGATGACGATGGCGCCGATCGCCACGGGGAGCACCCAGGGGCGAACCGAGCGACGGGTGCGCCGCGGGGCGGGCTCGGGCGGTGGGGCGGCGGGCTCGGGCCGGGGCGGGTCGCGACCTGCTGGGTGGCCGCCTCCTCGGACTCGTTCTCCCAGTCGCCTGACCAGAGATGCTTCGGTCCACTCATGAGACGGGTGTCAAGGTAGGCGACATTCGTGAGAGGTCCTTAAGAGCTTGTGCGCCATTGCGGCGGTTGCTTCCTACCGGGGGATCATGGAGCATGCGGACCCGATGACCCGCCATCCGCTGGATCCGCTGGGCCCTGACGAGATCCGCCACGCCGCGGGAATCCTGCGCCGCGACCGGGGGGTGGGCGAGCGCTGGCGCTTTGCCTCGATCGAGTTGCGCGAGCCGTCCAAGGACGTGGTGCGCGCCTGGGATGACGGCCGCCCGGCCGACCCGTGCGAGCGCGCCGCTCGCGTGGTGTGCTGGAACCGCGACGACGGCCGGGCCTATAAGGCGCTGGTCTCGCTCACCGCCGACGAGGTGGTCAGCTGGGTCGCACGAGCCCGACGGGCAGCCCAACATGACCGTCGACGAGGTCCACGAGTGCGATGTGGCGATGCGCCGCGAGCCGCGGGTGATCGAGGCGCTGGCCCGCCGCGGGATCACCGACATGGAGCGGGTGCTCGTCGAGGCCTGGGCCTACGGGGCGCACCTGCTGCCCGAGCCCTACTCCGACCGGCGCCTGGGCTGGGCCGACGTCTGGTACCGGTCACAGGACGGCTCCAACCCATACGCCAACCCGGTCACGGGACTGCATCTGGTGATCGATCTCAACACGATGGAGCTGCTCGAGGTCGAGGACACCGGGGCGATCGAGGAGCCCGCCGACGATGGGCGAGTACATCCCGCGCCTGGTGCCGGGGCTTGCGCTGCGCGCCGACGTCGCGCCGCTGGAGATCACCCAGCCGGCGGGGCCGTCGTTCACGCTGGACGGCAATCTGCTGTCATGGCAGCGATGGTCGATGCGCGTCGGCTTCAACTACCGCGAGGGGCTGGTGCTGCACGCCGTCGGCTATGAGGACTCCGGACGGGTGCGCTCGGTCGCCCACCGGCTGTCGTTCGCGGAGATGGTGGTCCCCTACCGCGACCCCACCTCCGAGCACTACCGGCGCACGGCGTTTGACATCGGCGAGTGGGGCCTGGGCTTCATGACCACCTCGCTGGAGCTCGGCTGTGACTGCCTGGGCGAGATCGCCTATCTCGATGCCGTCCTGCACGACACCGCGGGCGAGCCCTACACGATCGCCAACGCGGTCTGCATCCATGAGGAGGACGACGGCGTCCTGTGGAAGCACGTCGACGAGGTCAGCGGCGCCGAGACCCGGCGCATGCGCCGGCTCGTCGTGTCCTTCCACGTCACCGTCGGCAACTACGAGTACCTCATCTACTGGCGCTTTCACCAGGACGGCACGATCCAGGCCGAGGTGCGCGCCACGGGGATCATGGTCACCACGCACTTCGCCGAGGGGCGCCAGCCGCCCTACGGGACGCTGGTGGACGAGCGCACCTACGCGCCGTTTCACCAGCACTTCCTGGTGGCGCGGCTGGACCTCGACGTCGACGGGGACGCCAACACCGTCGTCCCCTCGGACTCAGAGGCGCTGCCGGTCGGGCCCGAGAACCCGCACGGCGTGGCGCTGGTGCAGCGCGAGCAGGCGCTGCGCACCGAGTCCGAGGGGATGCAGGACTACGACTGGTCGGTCCAGCGCTCCTGGAAGGTGGTCAACCCCGGCGTGCGCAACGGCCTGGGAGGCCCGGTCGGCTACAAGCTCGTGCCCGGCGACTGCTTCCCGGCCATGCTCGACGCCGACTCGCCGGTCCTGCGCCGCGCCCAGGTCCTGGCCCACACGCTGTGGGTGACGCCGTTCGACGAGGAGGAGCGCTGGCCGTGCGGCGAGTTCGTGGTCCAGAGCCGCGAGGACCGCGGCCTGCCCGTGTGGACGGCGCGAACCGCTCGATCGAGGACACCGACGTCGTCCTCTGGTACGTCTTCGGCATCCACCACATCACCCGCCCCGAGGAGTGGCCGGTGATGCCCGTGGACACCGTCTCGTTCTGGCTCAAGCCCGTCGGGTTCTTTGACCGCAACCCGTCGCTCGACGTGCCGCCCAGTCACTGAGGCCGCCGGGCGCGGTCCGCAAACCGCACAGCTGGCGCTACTCGGGAGCGGGCAGCTCGACCCTCTCGTCGCCGAAGACGGCCGCACATCCCGTCCAAGCGGCCGCCGAGCGCGGCCACGAACGACTCGGTCGCGCGCGAGATAAAGGTCCCGCGGACTGAGCGACCCCGGGTCCGGGGCTCGCACGCATCGAGCGCCGCGTCGATCTCGGCGTCGGTGACGCCGGCGCGGGTGCGCGAGGCGGCGATGCGGTTCTGGGCCTCGATGATGCGCGCGTAGGCGGCCACCCGCGCCTCATCGATGGGCAGCTCGTCGCGGACACCTTCCATGACTTGGTGGATCTCGGCGCCATCACGGTCCCCCCTTTCCGTTGCGTTGCACGTACTGGTCGTAGACCCTTCGGGCGCCAGGCGATTGACCCACGTCTCAGCCTCTGCGGTGAACCCCAGCTCGCGTCGCTCTCCACATAACCAAAGAGCCTCGAGCGACCCGGTTTCACCCCTGGGTGCGAGACAGACTGGACGTGCGTCGTCTGGAGCGCCGTACTGACGCTTATTTCACGTCACGTCACGTCACGTCACGTCACGTCACGTCGCGTCGCGTTGCGTCATGCCGGGGCGCTGCCGGCGGTCGCCAGCGTCTGCGCGAGCCACGCCGCCTGGCGGACCTTGTGGAAGGCCGCGCCGCCCTCGTGGTCGTTGTAGGGGTAGGTGACGATCTCCTTGGGCCCACCGTAGGCGTTGAACGCGGCATAGACCGTCGAGGGCGGGCAGGTCTCGTCCATCAGTGCCACCGAGAACAGCGCCGGCGCGCTCGCGCGGCGGGCCAGCACGGCACCGTCGAAGTAGGCGAGCGTCGCGAAGGCGGCGTCCTCGTGGTCGCGATGCGACGCCAGGTAGCGAACGATCTCCAGGTACGGGTTGGTCATGGCCACCTGGCTGGAGCGGCGAAAGTCGCACAGGAACGGCACGTCGGGCATGACCGCGCGCACCCCGTCGGCCAGCGCCGCGACCGCCAGCGACAGCCCGCCGCCCTGCGACGCGCCGGTGACCGCGATCGCCTCCGCGTCGACCCCGTCAACCGTGGCCATGAACTCGACGGCGCGCACGGCGTCCGCGTAGACACGGCGGTAGTAGTAGCCGGCGGGATCGGTGATCCCCCGGGTCATGTATCCCGGCTGGGCGGGGGCCGATCCGGCCGGGTCGGGGTGACTCCGGTCGACCAGCCGCTCCCCTGCCCGCGCGTGTCCATGACGAGGTGGGCATAGCCCGCCGCCGCCCAGAAGACGTTCTCGAACACCAGCCCCCGACCGCCGCCGTACCCCTGGTACTGGATGACCGCGGGCAGCGGGCCGTCGCCGGGGACGCGCCCGGCGGGCAGGTGCAGCCACCCGCGGATGGGGTCGCCGCCGTAGCCACGCCAGGAGACGTCAAAGCTCTCCAGCACCGTGAACGGGGAGTCCGCGGCCACCACCTGCGCCTCGAGACCGTGGGCCCGGGTCTCGACGAGGGTCTGCTCCCAGAAGGAGTCGAGGTCCTCGGGCGCCTCCAGGGGCGGGTCATAGCTGGCCAGCTCGTGGCCGGAGAGGTCAAATTGTGGCATGCGGATCGGCGGCTCCTGCCGGGGGTCGGGCGCGTCAGCGCGGTGGCGCAATGATCACGCGCGTCACCGTCTAGAGGCAAGCCGGGGTCGCGTTGCGGGCGTTGAAGTGCCCGCCGCGACTCGGCAGCCACCACTCGACCTTGCGATAGGCCCGCACCCCGTGGCAGGAGCCCAGGTCGAAGGCGAGGACCTTGGCGGGCGCGGCCCGCGAGTCCGAGGCCGGCTTGCCCGCGGGAATCCAGTAGCCCGTCCCAGTGCCGCTGGCCTGCGTGGCGCCCCAGTTGCGCCAGGTGATGCCGTGCAGCTGGGTGATGATGTCGTTGGCGACCGCGATGACGCGCGGGTGGGGCTTGCCGAATCCGGCCGACCCGCCGTTGGCGTCGCCCAGCAGGGGGACGGCGGCGGGCGGGGGCCCGGACGGGCCGACCCGCTTGACGATGGTGGCGCTCACAAGAAAGCCGCGGCCCTTGCCCGGGCCCGAGGCGATGAGGCACGTGATCCCGTTTGCCGCCGAGGCGCAGAGGATGTTGTTGCGCTCCGTGCTCTGCCCCAGCCCGAGCACTGGAGCCATGTCGTCCCAGTTCTGGAGGCAGACCTGGCTGACGCTCGAGTGGGCCACCCGGCAGGTGGTCACCTTGCCGTTGGCCGTGAGCCGACCCAGGGTCTGTGGCCCGTTGGCCGGCGCCGACGGGTCACCGCCGGTCCCGCAGAACGTGGTGGGCCCCGCGCCGCACCAGACCTTGCCGTCCGGAGAGAGGAACTCGCCGAGGTGGCGCACCGCGCCGGCGGCCGCGGGCGCGGTGGCCGCGACGGACCTCACCGCGGTGGCCGGCGTGGGCGGCGGCGTGACGCGCGTGAAGCTCTTCGCGATCCTGACCAGGTTGCGCAGCGAGACGTGCGCGCTCCCCAGCTGGATGACGTAGTGCTTGGCCCCGCTCTCGGGGACGAACATGATGAAGACGCCGTCGGTCTCGCCGTCATGGACGGTGCAGTGGGGCAGGTGGCGGCACTGGACCAGGACGGAGACCCTCTTGCCGTGGATGACGGCGGTGGAGACCTGATCGGCCTCCCCCGGCTGGCCGCACTGCGGCGTGACCCCGGGCTCATCGATGCTGAAATGCGGGCCCTTCGCGGTCTGCGTGCTCCCCCAGCCGCCGATGAGGCAGCCGCCCCGGTTGATCACCAGGGTCTGCGGCTTGATCCCCAGCGTCACGCGGGGGCGGTAGACCGGAGCGCCGAGCCGTCCCGCCGCCTGCTGCCAGGTGAGCGCGGGCGCGCCGGCGTCGGCCGCGGACACCACGGCCAGCGCCACGAGCGCAGCCAGCGCCACCGGCCAGACGGCGGCACGCGCCGTGATATGCCCCCGGCGATTCACGGGCGGCAGCCTAGTCGTGTCACCCCCGCCAGGTCAACCACGCCACTCTCGGGAGGTCAGCGGCAGATTGGTTGATTGCGCGGTGGCTCACTTCGCGGGCGCGCGCGACACAGCGCACGTCAACTGCGACCGGGGAAGAGCGGCTTGGGCGTGGCTGGCGAGCCTGTGAGAGGACCGTCCTACCACAGACACCGCCAATCGGCCGACGGAGCCCCTCCTGGGGAGGTCGTGGGAGATTTTCACTGCCCAGCAGGAAACATCTCCCATGAGCCCTCTCGGCCACCCGGAGTCTGAGAGGCATCGCCTCTCACCGCCTCCAGAATCTCCCGCGCCGCGCCGAGCCACCCGTAGCCCTCCCCAGCGATGCCGTTGAGGCTCGCCGGGGATGGCGGCCGCGTGAGGTGGTGACCGCCGCTACCCGGGCCGTGACTCAGCAATCCGTGAGCGGTCTCGCGAGTGGCTGCGCGTGGCACCCAATGTGGGACTCAGGGCACTACTAGAGGCGCGCGCGGACGAGATCGGCGGCACGCTCGCCGAGCATCATCACCGCGATCACCGGGTTGACCGTGGTCAGCGACGGGAACGCCGAGGCATCGGCGACGCTGAGGCCCCGCACGCCGCGGACCCGCAGCTGCGGGTCCAGGACGGCCAGCGGGTCGTGGTCGGGCCCCATCCGGCAGGTACACGACACGTGGTACACGGTGTGGTTGGTCGCGCGCATGATCTCGGCCAGCTCGTCGTCGGCCCGGACCTCGGGTCCGGGGAACACCTCGCGCTTGACCCAGCGGGCCATCGGCGCGGCGGCGGCGACCCGGCGGGCCATCTTCATCCCGGCCAGCAGGTGCGCTCGTCGTAGCCCTCGGGGTCGGTGAAGTAGCGGTAGTCGAGGACGGGCGGGGCGTCGGGGTCGGGCGTGGAGAGCGACACCCGCCCCCGGCTGCGCGGCCGAGTGACGTTGGGCGTCATCGAGATCGACGGCTCGGGGACCGCCACGCCGCGCGCCTGCGCATGCACCGCGTAGGTCATCAGCGGGACGTGGGCGAGCACGTCGGGCACGGGGCTGTCGGCGTCGACGCGCATGAGGATGGCCATGTCCCAGTCGGTCGCGGCCACCGGCGGGATCGGCCGGGTCGCCTCCCAGACGACGAGGCCCTCCGGGTGATCGGTGAGGCTCTCCCCCACCCCGGGCACGTCGGCGACGACGTCGAGGCCCAGGTCGCGCAGCTGCTGCGCCGGGCCGATCCCGGAGAGCAGGAGCAGGCGCGGGGTGTCGATCGCCCCGCAGCAGACGACGATCTCGCTGCGGGCCGCAGGGTGCGGGCACTGCCGTCGGGGGCGCGCAGCTCCACCCCGGTGGCGCGGCCCGTGTCATCGACGATCACGCGCATGACCCGTGGCCGGGACCACATCGAGGTTCTCGCGCGCGTCCATCACCGGGTGCAGGTAGGCGACCGACGAGGAGGAGCGCACGCCGGTCTCGGGGTATAGCCGATCTCCAGGAAGCCGGCGCCATCGGGAAGGGGGCGCTGTTCCACTGCTCGCGAGCCGGGATGTCGAGCGCCGCGGCCGCGGCCGCGACGACGTCGGCGAGGTAGGGGTTGCGGTGCGCGGGCGCCACCGGGTGATGGGCGCGAGCACCCTGTCGTAGTAGGGGAGCATCGCCTCGGGCCCCCAGCCCTCGGCGCCGCGGTCGACCCAGTCGGCGAAGTCAGCGGCGCGGCGGACGCCACGCGATCATCGTGTTGTGCGACGAGCAGCCGCCGAGGATCCGGGCGCGGGCCTGGCGGATGTCGGAGTTGCCGCGCTCCTGGCGGACGCTGCGGTAGTCGAGGTCGTACTCGCCCTCGAGCATCTCAGACCACCGCGCTTGAGCGCCAGCGCCCGCGGCTCATCGCGGTCGTCGGGCCCCCATTCGATCAGCGCCACCCGGCGGTCAGGCTCCTCGCTCAGGCGGGCGGCGACCACCGCGCCGGCGGTGCCGCCACCGACGACGATCACGTCATGGGCGTCGCTCACGCGGCGCTCACACGCCCACGTCGACGACCGGGATCTCCCGCTCGTCGCCGCCCCTCGGCACCGTCTTGGAGGACAGGAACCGCTTGGCCGCCCAGTAGTACAGGGGACAGACAACGGCCAGGCCGACGAGCCAGGAGAGGTCGACGTCGCTCAGCGACTTGGCCACTGGACCGGTGAACAGCGTGGTGGCGATGAACGGCACCTCGACGGCGACCCCGATCACGTAGACGAGGCACGCCGGGGTGTTGAAGCGGCCGTAGATCCCGCCATCGGCGAGGAAGAACGACGGCACGTCGTAGTTGCCGTGCTTGATGAGGTAGAAGTCGACGAGGTTGATGGCCGTCCACGGGATGAGCAGGTAGAGCAGCAGGAAGATGAAGTTGGTGTAGTTGGTGACGAAGTTGTCCTTGCCGGCGATCGCCATGACCGCGGCGATGACCGCGAAGACGACGGCCAGCGCCGAGCGCATGGCGCCGCGGGGGATCCAGTCGGCCTTGAACGTCTGGCCGAACGTGATCGTCCCCAGCACGCCGCCGTAGATGTTGATGGCGTTGGTCTTGACGATCCCGACCCCGAGGACGAGCACCACCAGCCAGCCCACCGCGCCGGCCGAGCTGTGCATCTCCGCGATCTGGCCCGTGGCGGGGGCCATGGCCCCGAGCAGCGCGCCGAAGATCATCGGCAGCGCCGAGCCGAGCACGCAGCCCCAGTAGGAGGCCAGGAAGGTGTCGCGCGCGCTGATGTCCTGGTAGAGGTAGCGCGAGTAGTCAGACACGTAGGGGGCGTAGGCGATCTGCCACAGCACCGCGACGGCGATGGTGGCGACGAAGCCGCTGCCGCTCCAGCCGCCGCGTGAGAAGGTGCCGTGCGGGGTGCCCTTGATGAAGAGCGCCACCACCGCGAGGATGAGCACGGCGCCGCACAGCGGGGTGGCGTAGCGATTGACGGCGTGGATCATGTCGTGGCCGTAGACGCAGATGACCAGGCCGATCACCGACACGATCACGATCCCGACGTCGACCGAGACGCCGTGGAAGAGCTCATTGATCGACTGCCCGCCGAGCACGGCGTTGGAGGCGATGAAGCCCAGGTACATGATGATCACGACGCCGACGACGACGATCGCCCCGTAGGCGCCGAACTGGCCGCGGCTCTGGATCATCTGGGGCACCCCGAGGCGCGGGCCCTGGGCGGAGTGCAGCGCCATGAACACGGCGCCGAACAGGTTGCCGACGATGATCGCGACGGCCGACCAGAACAGGTTCAGCCCGTAGACGGAGGTGGCCAGCGCCCCTGTGACGATCGTCAGCAGCATCACGTTGGAGCCAAACCAGATCGTGAACAGGTCGCGCACCCGTCCGTGGCGCTCCTCGGGCGGGACCTGGGCGATCGTGCGCTGCTCGATGACCGCCGGGCGATCCTCGTGTCCAACAGACATGGCTGTCCTTCCTCTCTCTCCTCCACCGCGCCGACGTCCGCCGGGCGTGACCGGCAGAGTGTCGGGGACCGGCTGGCGCGGGGGAATCGGAAAAGCCGCTGCCGCGCATCGTCAGGCGCGAAGCAGAGCGCGTGGTCACCGCGTGCCACGCCCCGTCGCGGCGGCGACGAGCCTTCCGACGATCGGGCCGGCGCGCTGCGCGTGCCAGACGCCGCCGAGGCGGAGCCAGGGTGCAAACGGCGACACATCGCCATCCGCGAACCAGATTCGCCGTCGAAAGGCCGCTATGCGTGCATTTCCCGGAAAACCTCGGACGCGATGCGCAATCTGTCGCCGAACGGTCGCTCGCGCGGCCCGTCCCTCGCTACTCGGGGGCGGGCAGGTCGATCGCGTCGTCGCCGAAGACGGCCGACATGCCGTCGAGCCGGCCGCCCAGCGCGGCCACGAACAACTCGATCGCCGTGAGATACAGATCCTTGGGGCCGAGTGACTGCGGGTCCGGAGGCTCGCAGGCGTCCAATGCGGCGTCGATCTCGGCATCGCTCACCCCGGCGCGCGTGCGCGAGGCGGTGATCCGGTTCTGGGCCTCGAGGATCCGCGCGTAGGCGGCCACGCGCGCCTCATCGATCGGCAACTCCTGGCGAACTACCTTCCATGACTTGGCGGCTCTCGGCGCCATCCTGGCCCCCCCTTTCCGGTGTCTCGCCTGTAATTGGCATACAGCCTCTCAGCCTGACCGACCATGCGCGGGTACCAGTCCTTCCCGGCCCCGCGCTTGTCCCCGCCACAGAGCATCAACGGCCCGTCGCGCTCGAAGACAAAGAACACCCGCACCGTGCCGGTCCGCATCTCCTTCATCTTGTGGTGGCGGGAGCCCCTGATGTGGTCCACCAATGGACGGCCCTGGGTCGGGCCACCCGCGCTGACCCGGTCAATCGCCGCGGTCACCCGGTTGGCCTTCTCGGGCGCCAACGCCTTCAGCCAGGCGCGGAGCTCCGGCGTCATCGCCGCTCGGGGTTTTCTCTCCACATAACCAGAGAGCCTCGAGCGACCCGGTTTTCACCCCCTGGGTGCGAGAAAACAGGGACGTGCGTCGTCTGAAGCGCCGTAGTGACGCTTATTTCACGTCACGTCACGCCGGGGCGGTGCCGGCGGTCGCCAGCGTCTCCGCGGTCTGCGGTTCCTCCCCTACGCGCACACCTCGCCCGCCATTGCGCGGGGCGCGGCGAGCCATTCGAGGACCTCTGCCCGAGCGCCAGCGTCGGGCTCATCAAGGCCGTCGACCGCCTACGAGCCCGAGCGCGGCGTCTCATTCATCGCCTTCGCCGAGCCGACGATCATCGAAGAGCTGCGACACATTTCCGCGACGCGACCTGGAAGGTCCATCTGCCTCGGCGAGGTCTCGCAAGCTGGCCCGGGCTCGGGCCAAGATCCGGGAGACCTCCATCTGAGAGACCCCCAGGACGGCGGCGATCGCGCCCTGGGTCTGATCCAACTGGTAGTAGAGGCGGATCGCTCGGATCTCCCGTGGCGCGAGCGCGTCGACCGAGCGCCACAGTTCCGCATCCTCGGCGGCTTGGTAGGGCGAAATCGGAGTCGTCCCGCTCATCAGTTGGAGGCCTGGCTTCGCGTCCGCGGGCAGGGCGTCCAGCGAGACGGACCGCGGCCTCTGGGTCTTCCGGTCGCGGCGGATTCCCGAGCGGTTCCGTTTCCCCTGCAGGATCTGGCCCTCGATACATGCCCTCGCGTACGGTGCAAATGGCCGTCCCAGGGTTCCCCACCGGGCGGCCTTGACCAGGCCGAACAGGGCGTCCGCGTGGACCTCTGCCTGCTCGCTCGAGTGCAACGTCCTTACCTTGGCTACACGCTCGGCGAACGGCATAAAGCGCACTGCCAACCCCCGCTGTCGATCAGTCAGCTTCTCCAGGACATCAGCCGCCGGAGTGGGCTCGTCACGATTCAGACCGACCCTTGACACGGTGTGCTCCTCTTTGGATGGGATGCTCAAGGCGTGACGCGGTTGCGATGCGGCTCAAGCCGAGCCCGCACTCGTCCGGAAACGCTCGGCGGGTCGGACTCGGGACTGCGAGACCAGACCTGCCAATAGGCGCCCACTGGGCGCGCGCATCAGATCGGAACGGTTACCTGCGTCTGTGTCGGCGTCCAGACGGGGTGCAGCCAACGATCAGCTGCGCTCCGTCCGCGGGTCGATCAAACCGACGCCTACACAGAGGAGTCTCACTTAGTGAGCATCCGCGAAGTCAACAGTACGGATTCAGTCCTCACTGCGCAATGAGCAGGTGTAAAATGCACGGATACATCGCCGATACGTCGCGAATCAGGAGAATCTGGTCAAGTGGCGTCGGCGGGCGTCCGGCCGGCTGACCGCGGGGTCAGCCCAGATCGGCGAGCTCGGTGACCTCGCGCCGGAAGGGCACGGTGTCGCCCCGATGCGGCGGCTGCTGCAGCTCCTCGGCGTAGCGCCGGCCCTCCCACACCGCGGCGGCGATCGTCCCCGGGGCCAGGCAGTCACCGACGGCCTCCACGGTCTTCAGGCCCGCACCGGCCCAGTCTGCGCGGCGGTCGCGCAGCCCGCGGTAGACCGCGTCCTCGGGCAGCCGCGCGGTGACGAACACCGCCGCGCCGGCGGCGAGCTCACGCTCGCGGCCGGTGAAGACACAGGCGGCGCGCACCGTCGCGGCCGCGGTGGCCAGGACCGCGTGGGAGGCGACGATGTCGACCTCGAGCCCCAGCAGCCGGCGCTGGATGCGGTGCTGCTCCATGGTGTTGGTCGTCCAGCTCGACGCGCACACCGCGGGGGTCAGCAGCGTGACGTGGCGCCCGGCGCGGGCCAGCAGCTCGGCCAGCACGCCCCCCATGTAGTAGTGGTCGTCGTCGTAGATGACGACGCGGTCGGCATCCGGGAGCACGCCGGCCATCAGGTCATCGGGGGTCAGCACCGGGAGCCCGGGATCAAGCGCGATCGGCCGCGTGTGGTGGCGGCCAACCCCGTCGGCACGCCAGCGCGCGCCGGTGGCCACGGCGACATGCTCGAAGTCATAGTCCAGGATCTCCTCGGCGCTGACCTCGCCCTGGGTGCGCTCCACGTTGCGCAACCGCCGCAGCTGCGCCTCGCGATAGTCCGCGACGCGGATGTAGCTGGCCATCCCGGGCAGCCGCGCCTCGCGAGTGACCCGGCCGCCGAGCGTGGCCGACGCCTCGGCCAGGATGACCTCGTAGCCGCGCTTGCCGAGCGACATCGCCGCCTCCAGGCCCGCCGGGCCTCCTCCTAGGACCAGCACCTTCGCGTCGGTGGTGCGATGGCGGATGCGCTCCGGATGCCAGCCCCGCCGCCACTCCTCCCCCATCGACGGGTTCTGGGTGCAGCGGATCGGGGACATGGTGAAGTCGCCGGACACGCAGACGTTGCAGCCGATGCACTCGCGGATGTCCTCCAGGCGGCCCTCCTGGATCTTGCGCGGCAGGAACGGGTCGGCGATGGACGGCCGCGCCGCGCCGATGAGGTCCAGCACGCCGCTGCGCACCATGCGCACCATCGTGTCGGGCGAGGTGAAGCGCCCGACCCCGACCACCGGCTTGCTCGTCAGCTGCTTGAGCCCGCGGACGTACTGCTCCTGCTCGGCCTCCTCGCCGAAGCGGGCGGTGACCGAGTCGTCCTCCCACGAGCCCAGCACGAAGTCCCACAGGTCGGGCAGCTCGCCCAGCGTCCCGACGACGTCCTCGGTGTCCTCGCGGGTGATGCCCGCGTCGCCCAGCAACTCGTCGACGGTGATCCGGCAGGCCACCGCCGCGCGGCCGTCGGCCTCCTCGCGCGTGTCCTCGAGGATCTCGCGCAGCAGGCGCATCCGGTTCTCCGCCGAGCCACCGTAGGCGTCGGTGCGGTCGTTGTAGCGCCGCGACAGGAAATGATGGATCCCGCCCAGCGCGTGGCCGGCGTAGACGTAGACGAGGTCATAGCCGGCCTGCAGGGAGCGGCGGACCGCGGCGCGGTGCCAGCGGCGCAGGTCGGCGATGTCGTCGAGGTCCATGCGCCGCGCCTGCACCGGGTCGGCGCTGAACGCGGCCACCGGCAGGTGCGCCGGGCCCATCGGCGCCACCCGGCTGGACAGGTTGGACCCGTTCATCCCGTTGTAACAGAGCTCGATTCCGGCCAGCGCCCCGTGCTGGTGGATCGAGTCGGCGATGCGGGCGATGGCGGGGATGTCCTGGTCATCCCAGATCCGCAGCTCGATGAACGGCGTGATCTCCGACGAGTAGTGGATCTCGGCCTGCTCGGTGCAGACCACCGCCCAGCCGCCCTCGGCCTTGACCGCCCGCATCTCGGCGTGGGCGGTGACGTCGCGGTAGCCCATGCCGTTGCAATGGGGCACCTGGAAGAAGCGGTTGCGCGCGGTGACCGGCCCGATCGTGACCGGCTCGAGCAGGACGTCGAAGCGGGGGATCCGCGTGGGCCCGGCGGGGGGTGGCGCTGTGGCGCTCATCGTCTGAGGCCTACGCCGAGCCGACGTTGACGTCACGGCCGCTGGACAGCTCGCCGGCCTCGCGGCGGCGCTCGCGCGTGCCCCAGGCCAGCCCGGCGAGGGTGAGGAGCACGATGACCACGACGGTCCCGAGCGTCAAGGCCTCAAAGCGCCCACGCGAGACGCCCCAGGTCCCCGTGAAGTCGTAGGACAGGCCGAACAGCGTCTCCAGAACCCCCGGGAACAGCGCCACCCAGGTCCCCAGCACGGCGAAGAACGTGGCCAGCACGGTGGCGACCGCCATGCCCCGGTCCCCGAACGGGACCACGAACGGGCGCGGCACATCGGGCTGCCGCCGTCGCAGCGCCCATGCCGCGGGGTAGATGATCAGGTAGGACATGAGCACCGTCGAGATGGCGACGGTGAGGACCACGGCAAAGGTGTTGCCGGCGCTGCCCGACGTCAGCTCGTTGGCCACGATCACGAACGCGGTGGCCACGGCCCCGGACATCAGGTTCACCCGCACCGGAGTGCCCAGCCGCGGGTGAAAGACCCCCAGCCAGCGCGGGAAGGTCCCGTCCATACCGGCCGCGGCCAACACGCGGTCTGAGCCCATCATCCACGCCGAGCCCTGGGTGAGCAGGGTGAAGATGAAGGCAACCGCCACGATGTCGACCAGCGCATGGCGCGCGCCGCCGTAGATGCTGAAGGTGAGCGACACCGCATCCAGGAACCCGCTGACGCCGGTGATCCGCTTGACCGGGACCACGAGCAGCACCGCCAGGATCGGGATGAGGTAGCAGGCGACCGAGATCGACGCCGAGCGTGTGATGAACAGCGGGCCGTCGCGCTTGGCGTCGGTCATCTCGTCACCGGCGGCGCTGCCGCACTCAAAGCCCGAGATCGCGAACAGGAGCACGGGCACCGCGCCCAGGAAGCCGGCGAGGGTTGGGCTGAAGCTGCTCAAGCCGTAGCCATGGACGCCGTGGGAGATCGCGTAGATGACGACCGTCAGCGACACGAAGGCGACGAGGGCGAGCTTGACGAAGGCGCCGATCGACGGGATCCACTTACCGCGGCGCAGCGAGATGACGGCGACGAGGATCCCCACCCACACGAACGCCAGCTTGAACACGTAGTCGCCGGCCGACCCGGTGTCGAGGTGCACGATGTAAGCGCTGCACGAAGCGGCGGCCAGGAACGACAGCGAGCCGCCCAGCCACAGCGGATTGGTGATCCAGTACAACACGGCGCCCAGCGCGGCCCACCCCCGGCCGAAGGCCAGCCTCATCCAGTGGTAGGGCCCGCCCTCCTGCGGGAACGCTCCGCTCAGCTCGGCCATGAGCCACGCGTAGGGGACCACGAACAGAACCACGAGCACGATCAGCCACGTGAACGTCTCGGCGCCGAAGCTGGAGATCTGGCCGATCGTGTCCAGCGACACCACCGTCGTGATGCCGAAGAAGACGAGGTCGAACAGCCTCATGCTCTTGACCAGCCGGCCGCGCTGCTGCTCCTCGAAGGCGTCGTTGACGCCGACCTGAGTGTCGATGCTCATCGTGCTCCTTCCCCGTGTGCGGCCAGGGCGCCGCGAGTGCCGTCGGACCTTAGCCGCGAGTCCGGCCGTCGTAAATCGACTCTGGCGCAGCGGTGATTCGCGTCGGGCGAACCGGGGCGGCGTCGGCACCGGGCACGATCCCCGAGGCGATGGCCGCGCGGCAGTGCTGCTCAAACGCCTGTACCAAGCGCGTCGGGCGCACGCTGGCCAGCCGCACGAGGCCGAGGATCATCGGCCGCGGGTCGCCGCTGATGGGGACGTTGGCGAACGGCATGCCGTCCAGCGCGACGTCGGTTCCCGCGCGCGCGTTGAAGATGGTGTAGCCGAAGCCGTTGGCCACCATCGTGCGGATGACCTCGGGGTGCACCGAGCGATGGGCGATGTGCGGCTCCACCCCCGCCGCCGAGAACAGGGCACGGAAGTACTCGCGGCTGTGGGCGAGGTCGAGCAGCACCAGCGACTCGGCGGCGAGCTGGGCCATCGTCACCGCGTCGGCCGAGGCCAGCGGATGGTCGGCGGCGAAGACGGCATATGGCGGCAGGCTGGCCAGCGCCGTGAAGGAGAGGTCGTCGGCGAGGTCCAGGTCATAGGTGAGGGCCACGCTCAGGCGCCCGGAGCGCAGCTGGGTGACGAGCTCCTGCTGGCCGGCCTCGACCATCTCCAGCGCCACCGCCGCGTGCAACTCGCGAAAGCCCTTGCCCAGCCGCGGCATCATCAACGGGGCCACGGTGACCAGGCAGCCGAGATGGAGGGTCCCGCTCAGCTCCGCGGTCAGCTCGGCGGCGAAGCGCTCCAGCTCGTCGGCGTTGCGCAGCAGCAGCCGGGCTCGTTCGATGAACTGGCGCCCCTCGGCGGTGGGCGAGATCCCCTGGGCGTGGTGGCGGATGAGGAGCTGCACGCCCAGGGCGGCCTCCAGCTGGGCGATCGCCGCCGACACCGAGGACTGGGCCACCGGGATGTTCTGAGCCGCTTCGGTGACGCTGCCCGCTTCGGCCGCGGCGAGGAAGTACTCGAGCTGGCGCAGCGTGAAGCGCATCGAGGGCACGGGGGCAGTCTTCCATGCCGCGGGCCGCACGGCGAACCGCGCCCCTGCCGCCCGGTCCCGGCGGTCGGCTAGCTCAGGCGATCAGGCATCCCGAAGCGGCCGAAGGTGCCGGTGAGCTGGCGCTCGTCCACCCGCTGGTGGGGGAAGTTGCGGTAGTCGGGGAGCTCGGGGTCGTCGGCGGCGCGCACGATAAAGGCCGTCACGTCGCTGACCAGACCCCCCTCGCGCAGGCTCAGCACGTTGAGTGCAAACGGCAGGTACGCGCCCTCGGGCTCATACCACGAGTAGAAGGCGAGCGCCGGCTGCGCGTTGGCCCTGGTGAGGATCCCGCGCCAGCGCCACTCCCCCGACATCGCAAAGTTGCTCGCCCACGTCGCGATCGTGTCGCGCGGTGTGTACCAGGTCGCCAGCGGCGGCATGGCGAAGGTGGCGTCCTCAGCCAGCATGCCGGCGAAGGCGGGGACGTCGCACCGCTCCCAGGCGTCGACGTAGCGGTCGATGAGCTTGCGCAGGCTCCGGTCGCCGAGTGCGCGCAGCGTCGTCTGCTGGGTGCGCTCGGGCACCCGCTCCTCCACCGCGGCGCGGGCGCGCTGCAGGGCGCTGTTGACCGACGGCACGCTCGTGTCGAGCATGGTCGCGGTCTCCTGGGCACTGAAGCCCAGTACCTCGCGGAGCATCAGGACGGCACGCTGGTTGGCCGCCAGGTGCTGTGCGGCCGCGACGAAGGCCAGCTCCACCGCCTCGTGCTGGTCATAGCTGGCCTCCGGCGCGGCCCGTCCCGCGGCGAGGCCCATCGCCTCGTCGGGGTAGGGCTCCAGCCACGTCGACTCGACGGCGGGCTGGCCGGGCGGCGTGTTGCCGTCCACGGCGGGCCCGAGGTCTTGCGGCAGGGCGCGCCGCTTGCGGCGCTCCAGCTCGGTGAGCGAGACGTTGGTGGCGATGGTGTAGAGCCACGACCGGGCCGAGCTCTGCTCGCGCAGCCCGGCCGCGCCACGCCATGCCCGCACCAGCGTCTCCTGGAGCGCGTCGTCGGCGTCATGCACCGAGCCGAGCATGCGATAGCAGTGCGCGTGGAGCTCGGCCCGGTGCAGCGCGACGAGATCGGCGAAGTCCCGATCCCCGTTGGGGGGCTGTCCCGTCAGGACGGGTTCTCCACAACCATCAGCGTGTGGCCGGTGGGGTCACGGAACCAGAACATCGGTGGCACCGGATCGCCCATGCGCGACACCTCGGCGTCGACGTCGACGCCCAGGCTCTTCATCTGGGCATGGGTGGCGTCGACATCGTCGGTGGTCAGTGTGATCCCGGTCTGCTGGGGCTCGACGTTCTCCCCGCCCTGGGGCGGAGGCGCCAGCGCGATGCCGGTCGTCCCCTCGGGCGGGTAGACCTCGATCCAGCGATAACCGCCGCCGAACGGGACGTCGGTGCGCTTCTCAAAGCCGATCGACTCATAGAAGGCGACCGCCTTGTCCTGATCGGGGGTTCCGACGCAGACCAGGCTGATCGTGCGGATCCGCGTTGCGGTGGTGCTCATCCTGCTCCCTCCTGGGGTTGTAGCTGACACAACCTAAGACCAACCGGCCCTCACAAACTAATCGGTCGGGCGTGCGGACATTCTCGAGACACTGTGATGCCCGTAGGCAATGCCGTTCCCCGAGGAGGAGCGATGACCGACCGGACGCCGGATCCCACCCAATGGAGGCATGCCAACCCGATCCTCGAGGTGTCCGACGTGCCTGCCGCGGTCGCGTTCTATCGCGACGTGTTCGGTCTGCGGCCCGACTGGGCCGCGGAGGATCAGATCGCCGGGATCACGTGTGAGAGCGAGCCGATCGAGATCTATCTGTCGCGCTCGGATGCGCCGGTCCCGAGCCGCCTCTCGGTGTTCGTCGACGACGCCGACGCCGCGCTGGCGAAATACCAGGCGGCCGGCGCGGACATCGTCGATCCGATCCGGAACATGCCGTGGGGGATGCGGAGGTTCACCGTCCGCGACCCCGACGGAAACCTCATCGACATCTCGCACGAGGTCGCCACCGGGGCTGGCTCAGGCTGACGGTGATGCTCGCGGGCCGGTCCGGGTGACCGCGGGCCGGTCCGGGTGACCGCGGGCCTGCCCGGGTGACCGCGGTCAGGGGGCGTCGAGTCGCCGGAGCTCCGCCGCGGCCGCCAGCTGGCGCGCGCGGGCGGGATCGATGCGCGCCGCCCCGGGGATCTCGGCGTTGGCCGCCGCCGCACCGAGGCCCAGCGTGGCCGCCGGCGCCCACGCCCCGGCGTCGTCGGGGGGTTCGTCGGCGGTTTCGTCGGCGGTTTCGTCGGCGGGGTCGTCGGCCAGCGCGGTGAGCAGACCGGCGAGGAAGGCATCCCCACTGCCGACCGGGTAGTCGCCGTGCGCGGCCACCGCGCCGTGCCAGGCGTCCCCGGCGGGGTCGATGAGGACCATGCCCTCCTCGCCGAGCGTGACGACGACCGCGACCGGATGGTCCTGACCGGCTCGTCGGCGGACCGCCTGCGCTGCCTCGTGCGCCTGAGCGATGCTCTTGATGCGGGGGGTCTCCAACAGCTCGCACGCCTCGGCGGCGTTGATCTTGACCAGGTCGGGCCCGCTCTCGAGCGCGCGGGCCAGATCTTGGCCGCGGGAGTCGACAGCGCTGCGCACGCCGGCCGCGCGAGCCGCCCGCACGAGCTGGGCGTAGCCCTCCACCCCCGGAGCCGCCGGCACCGACCCGGCCATGGCCAGCCAGCTCGGACCATGGGCCAGAAGCTCGTCGACGATGCGGGCGAGCTGCGCCCAGTCATCGGGCGTGGCTCGGATGCCGTCCTCGTAGAACTCCGTGAGGCCCCCGGTCGCCCGGTCGGCGACGGTGAGACACGAGCGGGTCTCGCCGGCCGCGGCCCAGGCGAAGACGCCGGGGACGCCCTCGTCGGCGAGGGTCTCAGACAGCCAGCGGCCGTGGTGGCCGCCGAGGATCCCAGTGGCGATCGCGTCGGCGCCCAGCGCCGTCGCCACCTGAGCGACGTGGATGCCCTTGCCGCCGGGCAAGGGCACGAAGGCATCGGGGCGATGGATCTCGCCCGGGCGGACCGCGTCCACCTGAAACAGCTTGTCGATGGCAGGGTTGCCCGCGACGCAGACGATCATGGACGTTCACTCTTGCACACTTACCCACCAAGTAGAACAATTGTGAGCATGAACCCACGGATCACGCTCATCGGCGCCGGCAGCGTCGAGTTCACCCGCATTCTCCTCGCCGATCTCAGCGCGTTCCCGGAACTCGCGGAGGCCACGGTCATCCTGCACGACATCGACGCCGAACGCCTGGCCACCGCCGAGCAGATCGCCGCCGATGTCAACCGCTCCACCGGAGCCGCGTTCGCCCTCGAGTCGCACCTTGATCGCCGGGCGGCGCTGGACGGCGCGGACTTCGTCATCAACGAGATCCAGGTCGGCGGCTTTGACGCCACCCTGCGCGACTTCGAGATCCCCAAGCGCTACGGCCTGCGCCAGACGATCGCCGACACGCTGGGGGTCGGCGGGGTCTTCCGCGCCCTGCGCACGATCCCGGTGGTGCTGGCCATCGCCGATGACATGGACGAGATGTGCCCCGAGGCGATCCTCCTCAACTACACCAACCCGATGGCGATGCTGTGCTGGTCGGTGTGGGCCAGCGGCCGCGACACGCGCATCGTCGGGCTCTGCCACTCGGTGCAGAACACCCACGAGCAGATCGCCGAGCTGGTCGGGGTGCCCGAGCCCGAGATCGAGTACCTCACCGCCGGGGTCAACCATCAGGCGTGGGTGCTGCGCTTCGAGCGCGACGGCGAGAGCTTGTACCCGCTGCTCGACGAGGCCATCGCCCGCGACCCCGACGGCCTAGCCCGGCGGGTGCGAGTCGAGCTCTATCGCCAGTTCGGCCACTTCCCCACCGAGTCCAGCGAGCACAGCGCCGAGTACCTGCCGTGGTTCATGTCCCACGACGACCAAATCGAGCACTACCGGATCCCCGTGGACGAGTACATCCGCCGCTCGCAGGACAACCTGCGCGAGTACGCCGAGATCAAGCGCCAGCTGGCCGCGGGCGAGCCGCTGGAGGTGCTGCGCGAGGGTGAGCTCGCCCCGCGCTACGTCCACGCCATGGCCACCGGCATCGAGTGCGTCGAGTACGGCAACGTCCGCAACGACGGGCTCATCGACAACCTGCCGGCCGGCTGCTGCGTCGAGGTTCCGTGCCGGGTCGACGCCAATGGGGTGCACCCGATCGCGGTCGGCGCGCTGCCCCCGCAGTGCGCGGCGCTCAACCGCACGATGGTCAACGTCGCCGACCTCACGGTGCAGGCCGCGCTGGAGGGCCGTCGCGACCACGTCTACCAGGCGGTCATGCTCGATCCCAACGCGGGGGCGACGCTGACGATCGCCCAGATCCACGCCATGGTCGACGAGTTGATCGAGGCTCACGGGGACCTGATGCCTCAGGGGATCCGCGCGGGCGACCGGGCGGCGGGGCGCGCTTAGCGCTCGGGCGGCGTTATTAGCCGAACCGCCCGAGGCCCATGGCCTGGGCGCGGCGGAGGATGCGATGGAGGCGGTCGGCCTCATAGTCGGCTGTCTCCTCGAGGCGCTTCGCGGTCATGCGCACAGTGATGAGACCGTGCGCGAGGTGCTCTGCATCCCGGTCGCGATCGTCCTCGAACGCGTCCTGGTGCTTGTGGTAGTCGTAGCCGTCAAGCTCGACGATCACCCCATGATCCGGGAACACGGCGTCGATCTCGCGTCCGTTGTTGCGGCGGTTGATCACCGGCTGGGGAAACCTGTACTTGGCCACGAAGGCAAGGAACGTGTCCTCGAGAGGTGAGCGAGTGAGCGCCACAGGCTCGTCCACGAACCGGTTGAGCAGCTTGGTGCCGGGGTGCAGGGGGTTCCGGCTCAGGACGTCTTCGAGCCCGGTGAGGCTCAAGGTGTGGTCGCGTAGGTGGTCGATGACCAGGCGGGTCAGCTGCCTCTTGGTGAGCCTGGGCGCGATGTCGAGTGTGGTCCGGGCGCGGCTGGTGGTGGGGACGCCGCGTTCGCGAGTGATGTCGCGTGGCCTTGAGGACTGGCAACGATGGGTGGTGATGCCCGGGCGCTCGCGCCGGTCCTTGGACGTGACCTCCAACGGAAAGCTCCACCGCGGCAGAAACCCCCACAGGCTCGCGGCCGACGCATGACTCAGGACGGCGTCCCGGCCGCAGGCCAGCACCGCGGCAGCCGCACGCGAGACAGGGTCGTTTCGCCTTGGGCCGATGCAGTACACGCCGGCGTGGACCGTGACCCACGCCCCTGAGTTCAGACGCCCTCGGATCAGCCCGTGCCTCACCCCGAGCTCCAGCAGCTGCCACCGAGCCACATGCCCGTGCTGGCGCCGCGCCAGGTCCAAAATCTCAGAGTCGAGGCGGATTTTTGAGTTATGTCCACCACTATCCGCCACTACCTATTAAGAGCCTGCAGCGGGCGGATCTTCACCCCCCTCTCCCCAAGCAATGCCGTTCAGCCGCGCCGGCACAACCACCCACACGGCACCGCTCCCGAGGCGACCGGGGTAGCGCAGCCGTCAGACGATCGTCACGCGCACGCCGGCGTCCTGGATCGCCGCCACCGCGGCGCGATCGGCCCCGGCGTCGGTGATGAGCTCGTCGACGTCGGCCAGCTCACAGATCCGCGCGAAGGCGACGTGACCGAGCTTGGAGCTGTCGGCGATCACCACCACCTGCTCGGCGCGCGCCATGAGCGCCCGGTCGGTGCCGGCCTCGACCTCGTGCTGGGTGGTGAGCCCGGCGCGCGGGGAGATCCCGTCGACGCCCAGGAAGGCCATGTCCAGGTTGAGGCCCTCGAGGCTCGACTCGGCGATCGGCCCCACCAGCTCATATGACTCCGCGCGCGCCACCCCGCCGGTCACGACCAGCTTGAGGTTGGGGCGCACGGCGATCTCGGCCGCGATGTTGAGCGCGTTGGTGACCACGGTCAGCCGCGGGCGGTCGACCAGCGCGCGCGCCACCTCGGTGGTGGTGGTGCCACCGCTCAGCCCGATGGCCCAGCCCTCGCAGCACCCGGCTGGCCGCCTCCAGGGCGATCCGCCGTTTCTGCTCGGGCTGGCGGTTGGTCTTGTAGCGCAGCGGCAGCTCGTAGGTCACCCCGTGGGGGACCGCCCCGCCGTGGGTGCGCTCGAGCAGCCGCTGCTCCTCGAGCACTCGCAGGTCGCGACGGACCGTGGCCGCCGAGACATCCAGCGAACGCGCGATCTCCACGACGTTGACCGCGCCGTCGGCCGACAGCCGCTCCAGGATCGCCCCGAGACGCTCAGGCTGCTGCATCGCGCGCTCAGTCTATGGCGTGCGGACGTCGTATGAGCACAATCGGTCACGGTTTGATGTTGCTTTCTGCTCAGTCGAGACATATATTGCGCACAAATGAGCGTCACTCGTGAGGAGATCTCCAGCCAGCCGCAGATGTGGCGCCAGGTGACGGAGCTTCTGCCCCAGGTCGCGGGACCGGCTCCCGGCCTCCGGTGAGCGCGTCGCCATCGTCGGCTGCGGGACCTCGTACTTCATCGCGCAGGCCGTCGCGGCCGCCGCGTGAGACCGCGGGCCACGGGGAGACCGACGCCTTCGTCGCCTCCGAGATGCCCGTGGGGCGCCCCTATGACCTGGTCCTCGCGATCTCGCGCTCGGGCACCACGACCGAGGTGGTGCGCTGCCTGGAGGCCCTGCCCTCCGGCGTGCGGTCGCTGGCCATCTCGGCCGTCCCGGGCACCCCGGTGGTCGATGCGGCCGACGATGCCATCGTCCTGGCCTTCGCCGATGAGACGTCGATCGTGCAGACGCGCTTTGCCACGACGGCGCTGGCGCTGCTGCGCGCGCACCTCGGCCATGACCTCGTCCCCCGCGATCGCCGACGCGCAGGCGCTGCTGGACCAGCCGCTGCCCGCCGAGCCGGCCGAGTTCGAGCACTTCGTGTTCCTCGGCCACGGCTGGACCGTCGGCCTGGCCTCCGAGGCGGCCCTGAAGTTCCGCGAGGCCGGCCAGGCCTGGGCCGAGGCCTACCCCGCCATGGAATACCGCCACGGCCCCATCAGCGTCGCCGGCCCCGGCACGCTCGTGTGGTTCGTGGGCGACGCCGATCCCGACCTGGTGCGCGACGTCCGGGCGACGGGCGCGACCGTCGTCACGCGTAGGCTCGATCCGATGGCCGAGCTCGTCGCGCTCCAGCGGGGCGCGGTCGCCCTCGCCGAGGCGAAGGGCCTGGACCCCGACAATCCCCAGCACCTCACGCGTTCAGTCGTGCTGGGGTGACCCAACGCAAAGGCAAGGACAGATGAAGCGCCTCATCCTCCTCCCCCTCATCGCCGTCACCCTGGCGCTCGCCGCGTGCGGGAGCAGCAGCAACAACAGCAGCAGCGGCAGCGCCAAGACCCCGGCCGCGTCGGGCGGCAGCAAGAGCGGCCACACCACGATCACGGTGTGGCAGGGCGACACCGAGGTCGAGGCCGCCGGATTCAAGAAGCTCGTCGCCGAGTTCAACCGGACGCACCCGAGCATCACGGTCGAACTCGCAGTTCTACGGCAACAGCGACTACGCGCTGCAGAAGGTGCTGGCCGCCATCGCCGGCGGCAAGCCGCCGGACATCTCCTACCTGTACGGCTCCTGGGCGCCCAACATCGCCACCAACCCGCAGCTGGTGCCGCTCAACAAGTTCATCGACGCCGACCCCAGCTTCAACTGGAACGACTTCTTCCCCGCCGAGCGCAAGGTGGCCACCGTCGGCAACAGCATCATCGGGATCCCCGCGCTGGTCGACAACCTCGCCCTGGTCTACAACAAGACGCTGTTCAAGCAGGCCGGCATCCCCCTGCCCACGGCCACCTGGACCTGGAGCGACTTCGAGAACGCCGCCGTCAAGCTCACCAACGCGGCCAAGAAGCAGTTCGGCTGGGCCTACGTCAACGACGCCAGCGAGGACACCGTCTGGCGCTTCTGGGCGATGCTGTGGCAGGCGGGCGGCTCGATCCTCAGCCCCGACGGCAAGCAGGCGGGCTTCGACTCCGCCGCCGGCATCAAGGCGCTGACCCTGCTCCAGCAGCTCACCGCGCACCACTCGATCTACCTCGACGACGGCTCGGACAACTACCTGCAGCGTGTTCAACAACGGCCACATCGGCATGCTCTGGACCGGCCCCTGGGACCTCGCCCAGATCGTCGCAGTCCAAGGTCGAACTACGGCGTCACCATCCTGCCCGGCGATCAGAACCACCAGACGATCTCCGGCCCCGACAACTGGGTGATGTTCAACAACGGCGCCGCCCGCGAGCAGGCGGCGTGGACGTTCCTGAAGTGGCTGACCTCGCCCGCCGATCGACCTGCAGTGGGTGACGCTGACCGGCGACCTGCCGATCCGCGCCTCGGTCTCCAAGCTCCCCGGCTACAAGAAGTTCGTCGGCCAAGTACCCGGGCATCGGCGTGTGGGCCGCCAACCTCAACAACGCCACCCAGGCCCGGCCCGCAGAGCACCAAGTACCCGAAGGTCTCCACGCGCCATCGGCCAGGCCGTGCAGTCGGTGCTGCTGGGCAAGGCGTCACCCAAGGACGCGCTCAGCCAGGCCGCGCAGCAGGTCAACGGCATCCTTGCCGCGCCGGGATAGCGTGCGAGTGGCGGCATGAGCGCGCACTCGGCGACCGGGGTCGCCGTCCACCGGCGCCCGAGCCTGCTCAAGCGGCTCGTCGCCTCCGAGCATCTGGCCGGCTGGGCGTTCGTGGCGCCGGCCGTGGTCCTCATCGCGGTCTTCGCGATCATCCCCATCGGCTGGTCGCTGCTGCTCTCGCTCCAGGCGAACAACCTCATCGCCCCCGCGCACTATGTGGGGCTGGCCAACTACCGCGCGCTGGCCAAGGACCCGGCGTTCCGCTCCGGCGATCGGCCACACCGTCGTCTACACGGTGATCTTCGTCCCGGTGTCGGTGGCCGGCGCGCTGGCCTGGCGGTGGCGCTCAACCGCAAGATCCGCGGCATCCGCCTCTACCGCCTGGCGGTGTTCGTGCCGCTGGTCACCTCGACGGTGGCCACCGGGATCATCTTCCTGTGGCTGCTGGACCCGACGTTCGGGCTGGTCAACTACGTGCTGCACCTGGTCGGGCATCCCCCAGCAGCAGTTCCTCCAGGACCCCAACCAGGCGCTCTACTGCATCGTGGCCATGACGGTGTGGAGCTGGCTGGGGTTCGACGTGATCATCTACCTGGCCGCGCTGCAGGGCATCCCCCAGGACCTGCTCGAGGCCTCGGAGATGGACGGCGCCAGCAGGTGGTCGACGTTTCGCAGCATCGTGCTGCCGCTGCTGGGGCCGGCGACGCTGTTCATCGTCGTGTGGTCGACGATCAACGCGCTGCAGCTGTTTGACGAGATCTACGTCACCACGCGCGGCGGCCCGCTGGGCTCGACCACGGTGATCGTCTACTACCTCTACCAGCAGGCCTTCCAGTTCTTCAACGGCGGCTACGGCGCCGCCATCGCCTACGTCCTGTTCGTGGCCATCCTCATCGTCACCCTGCTCCAGCTGTGGGTCGGGCGCCGGCGGGTCTACTACAGCTCGTAGGGTCAGGGATGAGCGTCCAGCCGATCACCGCCGTCCCCGAGCGCTTCCCGCGCCTGCCCGACGCCGGGCCGGCGCGCCGGCGCGGGCGGCTGCCCTTCAGCGGCTGGCACCTGTTCCTGTTCCCGGTGGCGGCGATCATGCTCGTGCCGCTCATCTGGATGGTGATCGTCTCGCTGGAGACCCGGCAGCAGGCCACCAGCTTCCCGCCGCAGCTGATCCCGTCCTCGGTGCACCTGAGCAACTACTCGGCGGCGTGGAACGCGGTGCCCTTCGCCCGCTTCTTCGTCAACAGCCTGCTCTACTCGCTGGCCACGGTCGCGGGCAACCTGCTCTTCTGCAGCCTCGCCGCCTACGCGTTCGCGCGCATCCGCTTCTTCGGGCGCGAGGTGCTGTTCGTGGTGCTGCTGGCGACGCTGATGGTCCCCTTCCAGGTGATCCTCATCCCGACCTTCCTCATCGTCAAGAAGCTGGGGATGGTCGACACCATCGGCGGGCTGATCATGCCCAACCTGTGCAGCGCGTTCGGCATCTTCATGCTGCGCCAGTTCTTCCGCACGCTGCCGATCGAGCTCGAGGAGGCGGCCCGCATCGACGGCACCTCGCGGCTGGGGATCCTGTTCAAGATCGTCCTGCCGCTGTCGCTGCCGGCGCTGGCCACGCTGGGGATCATCCAGTTCATGTGGTCCTGGAACGACTTCCTGTGGCCGCTGATCATCATCGACTCCCAGGCCCACGCCACGCTCCAGCTCGGGCTCTCCCAGCTGCAGGGCGCTCACTTCACCCAGTGGAACCTGCTCATGGCCGGCACGGTGATGAGCCAGATCCCGATGCTGGCGGTGTTCCTGCTCGCGCAGCGGTGGTTCATCCGGTCGGTCGCGTTCACGGGGATCAAATGACCGCGGTGCTCGCAAGGAGAGCTGCATGCCGGGCGTGACGCTGGAGGCGGTGACCAAGCGCTTCACCGGCGGGGCGGTGGCGGTCGACGAGCTGTCGCTGGAGATCGCCGACGGCGAGTTCATGATCCTGGTGGGCTCCTCGGGGTGCGGCAAGACGACCGCGCTGCGCATGATCGCCGGGCTGGAGACGCCGACCGTCGGGGACGATCCAGATCGGGGACCGCATCGTCAACGAGGTCTCCGCGCGCGACCGCGACATCGCCATGGTCTTCCAGAACTACGCGCTGTACCCGCACATGACGGTGGCGCGCAACCTCGGCTATCCGCTGCGCCAGCGCCGGGTGCCGCCGGGCCGAGGTCGACGCGCCGGGTGTCCGAGGTGGCCGAGATGCTCGGCCTCGAGGAGCTGCTCAAGCGCCGGCCCGGGCAGCTCTCGGGCGGGCAGCGCCAGCGGGTGGCGATGGGCCGCGCCCTGGTGCGCGAGCCCGAGGTGTTCCTGCTCGACGAGCCGCTCTCCAACCTCGACGCCAAGCTGCGCGTGCAGATGCGCGCGGCTTTGAAACGACTGCACGGGCGCCTGGGCGTCACCACCGTCTACGTCACCCATGACCAGGTCGAGGCGATGACGCTGGGCGACCGCATCGCGGTGATGTCCGACGGCAAGCTCCAGCAGCTCGGGCCGCCCCAGGACGTCTATGACCGGCCGGCCAACGTGTTCGTCGCCGGCTTCATCGGCAGCCCGCCGATGAACCTGCTGCGCGGGCGGGTCCGCGACGGGTCGGCCACTGCCGGCGATCTGGTCGTGCCCGCGCCCGGCGTGGCGGACCGCGACGTGTTCGTCGGCGTCCGCCCCGAGTCGCTGCAGCCGGCGCGCAACGGGATGCCGTCGCTGGGCTTCGAGGTCGCGGTGGTCGAGCCGCTGGGCGACGAGGTCATCGTCCACGGCTTCGTCGGCGCCGAGCTCGTCGACGTCGCCCAGGAGGACAGCGACGCGGCGCTGGTGGCCGCCAACGGTCATCGCGCCGAGGCGGTGGCCTGCCTGCCCCCGCGCGACCGCCCGGCCGAGGGCAGCGTCATCCAGCTCGGCGTCGAGCCCGAGGAGGTCCACCTCTTCGACGCCGGGACCGGGCCTGGCCATCCGGTGACGCTCAGCGGGCCATCGAGGAGCCAGGCCATCCGTGGCGGCCAGCCATCCGCCGGCGCGGGCTCGACCTCCTCGTGCTCGGCGACGTCAACCCGGACCTGGTGCTGTCCGACGCCGCGCTGGACGTCGCCTTCGGGCAGGCCGAGACGCTGGTCGAGGACGCCGAGCTGACCATCGGCGGCTCGGGCGCGATCATGGCCTGCGGCGCCGCGCGGCTGGGGCTGCGCGACGGCGCTGGTCGGGCTCGTCGGCGCCGACGAGTTCGGCGCGCTTCATGCTGCGGGCGGTGTCCGCGCGCGGCGTCGACGTCGCGCGGCGTGATCGTCGATCGCGGCGTACGCACCGGGCTGACCGTCGTGCTGGCCCGCCCCGACGACCGCGCCATCCTCACCTTCCCGGGCGCGATCGCCGCGATGACCGCCGAGCGCGTGGAGGCGGGGCTGGTTGGCGCGCGCCCGGCACGTCCACGTGTCCTCGTTCTTTCTGCAGACCGGCGCTGGTGCCGGGGCTGGCCGACGCTGCTGCGCGCCGCGCGCGCCGGCGGGGCGACGACGTCCGTGGACCCCAACTGGGACCCGGCGCAGCGCTGGGACGGCGGGCTGCGCGAGCTGCTGCGCCAGGTCGACGTGCTGCTCCCCAATGCGGTGGAGGCGTGCCGGCTGGCGGGCGTCGAGGACCCCTCGACGGCGGCGGCGCGGCTGGCCGCGCTCGGGCCCCTGGTGGCGGTCAAGCTCGGCGCCGAGGGGGCCGTGGCGGCGCCCGCCGGTGGCGGCGGCGAACTCGTACGCGCGCCCCGCCCCAGCGCCTGGTGGACCCGGTGGACGCCGTCGGCGCCGGAGACGCGTTTGACGCCGGCCTGCTCTGCGCCGTCCTGGACGGCCGGCGCGCTCGACGGCGCCCTGGCCTTCGCCTGCGCATGCGGCACCCTGTCGATGCGCGCGGCCGGAGGCACCGCGGCGCAGCCGACGCTCGCCGAGGCCCGCGCGGTCACCCGCCAGAGCTAGCCCCGGCGTCAGGCGCCCTGCGACCGGACGGGAGGCCGCTCTCCCTCCGGCGGCGGCCCCGGGAACCACTCCTCGGGCTCGGGCCATTCGAACCCGGGCGGGATGTCGTAGGTCTCAAACGTGGTCCCGGCGACGGCTTCGGTGGCGAAGAAGGCGAACGCGTTGGCGTCCATGAAGCGGCCCGACTGAGCCAGCGGGAAGCCGCGCTGTTCAAAGGTCGCCAGGCGCTCGGGGGGGAAAGAAAAGGCAGGGGGCGTGTGAGAAGGTAGAGGAGGAGAGCGGTAAGGCAGATCCGGGGGTCGGGGTGACCCAGCACACATAGATGAGGTTGCCCAGGAAGCTGTTGGACAGCTGCGTGGCGCTGATGACACTCGGCAACCGGTCCGGCTGATCATCGGGAGCCTGTGGTCGTCATCGGGTCATGATGGTGACACGCGGTGGCGGCCGAGCAGGCCCTGCGCCGCCGCGCGCTCGGTCTCGCCGATGGCGGCCGGCCCCAGGCGATACCGCGCCGTCGATCGGCGCCAGCAACGCCGACCGCACCTGCGCGACGGTGGCGCCGGGCAGCTCGTCGGCGATCGAGCCGACGCTGGCCGGATCCCACGTGAGCTCGAGCGCGGCATAGACCTCCTCGAGCACCGCGCGCACCCGCGCGGCCCCGTCCACCACCACGACCGTGGAGAACAGCCACGCGCCGCTGATGATCCGCTGAGCAGCGCCGATGAGCTTGGTCTGGCCGCGGGCGTTGACGCTGAACCGCCCCGGGCAGTACTCCCCCGGGACCTCGCCGACGCGGGCGTCGATGCCCAGGCCGCGCAGCGCCTGTGCCTGGCTCTGAGCCTCGGCGGCGAAGCGCGCGTCGACCTCGGCCATCGCGTCGCGCGCGGGCACGATCTCGTCGATGACCAGGCACTGCTCGTGATAGGCGGCGGCGCGGCCTCCTGCGGAGCGGATCGCCGGAGTGAAACCAGCTCTCGTGGCCGCGCCGCGGCGCGCTCAAAGCCGCCCAGAAAGCTGTCACGCCGGCCGAAGGCGGCCGTGGGCGCCGGCCGGTAGACGCGGATCACGGGCCCGCGGCGTCCCGCCGCGACCTGCGCAAGCAGCGCTGCGGCCAGCGCGAGCTCCAGCACCGGGTCCTCCCCGGCGCGACCCTCCAGCAGCTCGGCGTCGGTGGGCGACACGCCCACAGCTTCTCAATTCGTCATCTCCGCCCGCAGTGGGCGGGGGACGCCATAGTCCCCCGCCCACGCTGGGAGGAGAGTCCGTCAGTATTCGGGCGCGCCCAGAGTCGCCACATCCGTGCTGGCGCTGGCCGCCAGCGGATCGCTTCCGCTCTCCGGGTGACACAGATAGATGCTCAGCTGCTGGAGCTTGGCCACCTCGCCCACCGTCGCCCACGGCTGCTTGCCGTGCGACAGCGTCTGCGCCTCGGCCAGGGCGACCGACACCTGAGTGGCGGAGGCCGGCGGCGTGTTGAGCTGGACGTTGGCGTAGGGGCCCACCAGCTGCTGCTCGGTGAACAGGCGGCCGTTCTGCATCACGTAGACATCGTTGGCGATCGTCTCGATGTTCTGCAGCGGGTTGCCGTGGATGATGTCCATGTCGGCGATCATGCCCGGCTGGATCGTCCCGATCTGGTTCAGGACGCCCATCACCTTGGCGGGCTCGACGGTGAAGGCCCGCAGCGTCTGGTAGTTGCTCAGGCCGGTGTGGGCCATCACGCTCGCCGCCACGACGGTCCCGAAGTTGCCGATGCCGATCGGGTTGTCGGTGCCGCCGAGGACGGTGCCGCCGGCGGCGAGGATCTTGGCGTCGGCATGCGACCAGCCGCGGATCGACTGCAGTGACGCCGCGCTGAGCGGCGGTGCCGCGTATTCCTGCTCGGCCAGGGCGTACTGCCACGGGCTGAGCAGCGTCTTGAGCCGCGGGTCGGAGAGGATCGGCTTGCCGTTGACGTTCTCCAGGTACTGGACGCCGAAGAACGGCGTGTTGGTGATCGCCATGCCCGACTGGGCGTAGAGCTGGATGGTGTCGTCGTAGGCGACCGTGTTGTTGGAGGTCGCGATCTGATAGCCCAGCCGCTGCGTGGCCCAGTGCGACGTGCCGTCCTGCCCGAACTCCAGCGCGGGCCAGAAGTAGTGCGAGAAGGACGGGACGCCCATCTGATGCCCGGCGTTGATGGCGATCTGCTCGTAGCTGTTGGGCAGCCGGACGTAGGTCTTGAGCATGTCGGGCTTGAGCTTCGCCAGGCGGCCGAGGTCGCGCTGGAGCGCTGTCATGTCCGGGTCCGCCCGCATCCAGCTGTAGAAGATGCGCCGGCCGTCGACGGGCTCGGCGCCCCAGAAGTACCGCGGCCCCAGCGTGGCGCCGGACTGCTGGGACTCCACCTGCTCGAGCGAGTGGTAGGCCTCGTCGCCCATCGAGATCTCGCTGGTCACGCCCATCGAGAGCTCCAGCCGGTCGCGCCGGTTGCCCGCGAACGGCTGATCCATGTTCTCGTGCGAGTGGGCGTCCCACAGGCCGGGGATCACCGTGTCGCCCGACGCGTCGACGTACTGGACGCGGGACGGGTAGGCGGAGCGCGGCTTTGCCGGGCCCACGCTGACGATGTGGTTGCCCGACACGACGATGTCGACGTTGTGCTGCTCGGCGCCGCTCGTCCCGGTCCACACCGTGCCGGCATGGATGACCTTCTCACCGGCCGGGGCAGGCTGCGGGCGCCAGTTGAGGCGGCACCGGCACCGTGGTCGGCGCGCCGCCGTTGATCGAGACCATCCGCAGTGTGCCCGCGGAGTCATAGAGGAGATGCTGCGAGTCACCGGACCAGCTGAGCTGATCGGCCACCTCGTTGGTGAGCTGCCGCGGCGGACCGGCGGGGGCGCCGCTCGCCGTCACGGGCAGGGCCCACAGGACGTCGTCCAGGACGTAGGCCATGTACTTACCGTCCGGCGACCACACCGGGCCGTCGCCCTCCACGCGGTTGGTGATCGTCTCGAAGGGGGATTGGGTCCCGCCCGCCGCGTACTCATGGGTCTCACCCGTGGTCGCGTTGACGGTGAGGATCTCGCTCTCGCCCTCGCGGAATCGCGTGGAGTAGCTCTGCTGCACGGCGAGCGCGATCGTGTTGCTGTCAGGCCCCCAGGTGGGCGCGCCGGGTTCGAACGCGATCTCGTAGTCGGCCCCCTTGGCGTTGTCGGGGCCGAAGATCTGATGGAACTGCCCGCCGACGGCATCCGCGACGTACAGGGCCTGGCTGCCGGCCTCGTTGTCGAGCGCCGACTCGAAGGCGATCTTCTGGCCGTCGGGTGACCACGCCAGCTTCGCCTGGGCGCCGGTGAACGGAGCGGTGAGCCGCCGGGTGGCGCCGGTATCCATGTTGCGGATGTAGATCGCCATCGGCCCGTCCTTATCCGAGGCGTAGGCCAGGTACCTGCCGTCCGGCGACCAGGCCGGCGTGGCCTTGGCCCACGGCGTGTTGGTCAAGGCCACCGGGCGATGCCCGATCTTCATCTCCCACAGCTGGTTGAGCGCCACGAACGCGACGTGGCGCCCGTCGGGCGAAAGCTCCGGACTGAGGATGCCGGTCGCCGGCTGCTTGGCGGTCGTATTGAAGTTGTGGGCCTTCATCGGGTAGGCGGCGCGGTGAAATGACACCGTGGCTGCGAAGGGGATCGGCTGCACGCTCGCCGGCGGACAGGCTGCGCTGCATGATCTTGCCGTCGGCTGCGTAGATCGAGGGAGTCGTTGGACGCCCAGCGTGCCGGGAAGGCGAACACGTCCTCGCTGCCGGACACCGCGTTGCCGTTGACGAAGAGCTGGGTGAGGGTGCCCTGGTTGTCAAGCTCGGTATAGGCGAGGCTCTTGCCGTCGGGCGACCAGGTGGGCGAGTAGAACGTGTTGGCGGGGTCGGAGTACAGCGTCGTGGCGGCACCGGTCCCGTCGGCGGCGACGCTCTCGATCGCGTGGCTGGTGTCGACGTAGGTGATCTGCGCGCCGTCGGGAGTCCAGGTCGGGTAGTAGTCGTTGGCCCCGCCGGACTGGTGGGTGACCTCGGTGAGCTGGCCCGTGGCCAGGGTCAGCGTCCAGACGTTGTAGGACCCGGTCGCGGTCCCGGCGGGCGAGCCATCCGGTGGGCGGTCGGAGGAGAACACGATCTTGGTTCCGTCGGGGGAGAACTGCGGCTCGCGGTCGTCGTAGAAGCCGGAGGTGAGCTCCCGGACGTTGCTGCCGTCGGGGTTCATCGCCCAGATGTGGAACGCCCCGCTCTTGTAGGACTGGAAGGCGATGGTCTTCCCGTCCGGCGACCAGTCGGGGTAGGCCGTGTCCTGCAGCAGGCTCGTGGTCCGTGTCGCCGTCCCGCCGGACGCGGGCAGCGTCCACAGGTTGCCCAGCAGGTTCATCGAGATCGTCTTGTGGTCGGGCGACAGGGCCAGCGTCAGCGCGGAGGCCTGGTGCAGCACCAGCGACGCCGACGTCCCGCCGCCGGTGGGCCGCCCACTCGCCCTGGACCCCTTGCCGGTCGCGGCACCCGACGCGAGCAGCGTCACGCCGGCGCCGATCAGGACGACGAGCGTGAGGAGACAGAGAACTCGTGACCGTGACCGAGCGGGCGTCACAGCACGGCAAATGGACATGGCGTAGTGCACGTTTCCTCCCAGAACGTGTGGTGACCCTACCTCGCGTGGGTCAAGTCGAGTTGACCCTGACCTCGCAAATGATCAGTGGACTGCGCAGCGGCGCGTCAGCCCAGTGACATCTAGTTGCAGACTCAATCCAGTCTTGCACCGTGACACTGAGGTGTCAAGTGGATGTATACGTTCGAACCGTGTCCAGGCCGTAGAACGCGGCGGCCGTCTCGTGGACGATGCCGCGGCGCTCCTCGGCCGGCAGCTTCTGTAGCAGCGGGGCGATGCTATCCCCGTGGTCGTGCGGAAAATCGCTGGCGTAGGCGAGCATGCCCGTACCGCCGAGCATCTCCAGCAGCTGCGCGCGGCCCGTTTCGTCCGGCGGCAGGTGCGCGGGCGCCGTGGTGAGGCAGTAGTGGCGGTTGACGTACTCCGACGGAAGCTCCTTGACCCATGGGACCTCGCGCCACACGCCCTTCCAGTCCTTGTCAAAGCGCCACAGCAGCGTCGGCAGCCAGGCAAAGCCGCACTCGGTCACCATCACGCGCAGATCGGGGAAGCGCTCGAACACGCCCTCGGAGACGAAGCTCAGGAGCTGTGCCTGGGCGATCGGCTGGTTGGCGAGGTAGTCCTCCAGGTAGGTCGTGGTGAAGCCGCTGGGGGTCAGCGACTTCCCGGCCCGCCCCCAGGCATGCAATGCCACCTGCAGCGAGCGCTGGCGCGCGGCCTCGAACATGGCGTGGTTGTTCTTGTGGCCCCAGGGGAGGTCGCTGCGCACCGGCAGCAGCACCTGGACAAACCGCGGATCATCGCCGACGCGCTCCACCTCGGCGGTGGCGTCGTCGGAGGACACCGGCGAGACCGACAGGCTCGCGCGCAGGCGGTCGTCGCGCTCCAGGAAGGTCTCGCGCACCCAGTCGTTGAGCGCCCCGGCCACCGCGGCGGAGAAGTATGGGTTGCGGTGGATGTCAAAGCCGGCGATGCAGTTGAGGACGGCGTGCCGGGGCTCGGCGACGTCCAGGTAGCGCTCGGCCAGTTGCTCGTACGTGCTCGGCGGGGTGGCCCAGCCCTTCTCGCGGGCTTGGAGGGTCGCGGTCACGGGGGCACCCGGCGGGTAGGCGTGGCCGACACCGGTGAGGCGGATCGCCGCTTCTGAGATGTACTGGCGCCAGTAGTCCGACAGGTAGGGGAGCAGGTCGGCGTAATCCGCGGGCGCGACGTGGACGTCGCAGTCGACCGCGCCGGGCTCGTAGCTGAGCGCGCTCATTTGGCGGGGATTGCGGCAGTGGCGGGCTGGCGGCGTTCCCGGGGGAAGCCGTAGAGGTCAAGCGCGTTGGCGCAGAAGATCTTGTGGCGCAGCTCCTTGTCGATGACCCGCGGCAGCGCCTGCTTGGGCGAGTCGAAGTCCCAGTGCGGGTAGTCGGTGGCGAACAGGAGCCGGTCGTGCAGGTGGGCCTGCTCGATCGCGTACATGAGGTGCTGCGGGTCCTCGGGCTCCTCGATCGGCTGCGTGGTGAACCAGACGTGCTCGTCGATGTACTCCGAGGGGCGGCGCTTGAGCCGCGGGTGGTGGGCGCGCATCAGCTCCCAGGAGGCGTCCAGGGACCAGCGCAGCGCCGCCGCCCAGGCCACGCCTGACTCGGTGAGGACCACCCGCACCCCGGGCACCTCCTCGAACAGCCCGCCGGTGACGAGGCTGGTGAGCTGCCCCTGGGTCACGATCCCGTTGCCGACGTGATAGTCGAGGTAGAAGGACGGATAGCCCGCCCCGCGGTGATCGACGTAGCCGCCGGTGTGCACCACCACGGGCCGTCCGCACTCGGTGGCGGCGGCGTAGATCGGCCAGTACTTGGGCGCGCCCAGCGGCTCGGCGGCGCTGGCGGGCAGCAGCACAGCCACGAAGCGCTCGTCGTCGGCGCGCTGTTCGATCTCCTTGACCGCCAGCTCCGGATACTCGTGCGGCACCGCGATGGTCGCGCGCAACCGTGGGTCGAACTCGAGCCACGTCTCGGCCTGCCACTGGTTGATGGCGTGGTTCCACTCGCGCGAGAAGTCGGGGTGGTCATAGCAGTCCTGCCCGCTGAGGACCTCGAGGATCGCGTAGTCCATGTCGTACTCGTCGAGCAGCTGCTGGCGCAGCATCTCCGGATCTGAGCCCCAGATGTGGCCCGGCTTGTTGGGCCAGGCGTCCACGCGCATGCCGCCGTTGCGCGCGCGCGGGTACCAGTCGGTGATCCGGGGCGTCCGCCGCCCGTAGTGCTCGAGCTGGGCGCGGGCCCAGGGGCCGAGGTGCTCGGCCAGCATCGGCTCGGTGGCCTGGGCGTGCACGTCGCAGTCGATGAGCTTCACCGCCTGGGCGCCCTGCGGGTCTGAGGTCGTCTGCGCGTCGGTCTGGGCGGTGGTCATCTCGCTATGCCTCCAGCACCACGTAGTCGTCTTGCACATGCACCTCGAAGGTCTCGGCCACATAGGGCCCGGGGCGCAACTCGGTCTCGCCGGATCCCATGTCCTCGATCTCGGCCAGCAGCGCGCCGCCGGCCTGGACGGCGACGCCGTAGCTGCGCACGCCCGCCTGGCCCGCGCCCATGAACGACTGGCCGGTCTCCAGGTCGTACTCCCAGCCGTGCCACGGGCAGGCAACCCGGGTGGGGTTCTCGGAGAGGCGTGGCCGCCCCGGCCCGTCGGCCACCGCGTCGTCGAGCAGGTGGCCGCGGCACAGCGGGCCGCCCTGGTGCGGGCAGCGGTTGCGGATCCCGTAGAAGCGATCGCCCACGCGAAAGACGCCGATCGACCGGCTGCCCGCCTGGATGATCCTGCGCTCCCCGGGGGGAAACTCGCTGACCGGCGCCACCACCACTCTCACCTGGGCGTCTCCTCACTCATCAGTGCCGTTTGTTGTCACTGTGATTCTCACCACCGTAGCGCCTCACCGCGTAGACGCGCAAGGCCGGATATTTACTACCCGTTGCGGGCGCTCAGCAGTATCAATGTCATTTATGTTCGGTAGACAAAGAATCCATTTCTCCATCGCGCGAGCCGGTGTTAGGGTGCCTGCGATCGTGACCGTCGTCTCTCGACGAGGGTGCGATTGTGCGCGGCCTTCCAGGTGCCGCGCCACCGGTCCCATACGGAGGGAGAGAGATGTCCACGGACTCTGCAGCGGCGGAGCGCGAGCGCCTGACCCCGGCCGCCCGACGGTCGATCCTGGGCGGTGTCATCACGCTGTTCCTCGACAGCTACGACATCTATCTGCCCGCGCTGGTGCTGCCGGCGGCGCTGGGCTACTTCGAGCCCGCGAACATGTCCGACACCACGCGGGCGACGCTCGACACGCTCGTGTTCACGGTGACGCTGCTCGGCCGGCCCATCGGCGGACCGATCTTCGGCAACCTCTCAGACCGGATCGGGCGAAAGCGGGTCGCGCTCATCGCCGGCAGCGGGTTCACGCTGATGGTGACGCTCATGGGCTGCCTGCCCGGCTACGGGTCCTGGGGCTATGGCTCGATCATCGCGCTCATCGTGCTGCGCCTGATCGGCGGCATCTTCCTGGGCGGCGGCTACGCCGGCCCCGTCCCGCTCGCCATCGAGCGCGCGCCGCGGCGCTGGCGCGGCCTGGTCGGCGGCCTGGTCGTCACCGGGGCCGGCCTGGCGCTGGTCATGATCAGCCTCATCCAGCTCCTGGCGCTCAACCACATGGCGCCGCACTCCTTCGAGGTCTGGGGCTGGAGGATCCCGTTCTTCGTCGGGACGATCATGGGCCTGCTCTACCTGGTCTACTTCCACCGGCTCGTGCCCGAGCTCGACGATGAGGAGTTCAACCGCTCACGGCGCGAGAAGCGGATGCCGCTCGCCCAGCTGCTCACCGGACAGGAGGATCGCGCCCGGCTGACCCAGACCGTAGTGCTGATGACCGGAATGTGGTTCGCCTCTCAGATGACGGTCTCATTCCTGCCGGTGCTGCTCATCACCGTGCTGCACCAGACGCCCTCGAACGTGAGCTGGTTCGAGATCGTCTCCAGCCTCACCACCGCCAGCGGCATGGTGCTCTACGGCGCCCTGAGCCAGAAGGTGGGCCGGCGCACGCTGCTGCGCTGGGTCGCGGTGTCGGTGGTGACGATCGGCTCGGCGGCGTGGGTGTTCATGATCCACTTCGCCGAGGCCGGCGCGAGCTTTGGCCTGATCGCGCTGATGGCGGGGATCGCCAACTTCGTGACCAATGCCCCGCTGGGCGTGTTCGTGGTCTATCTCAACGAGCGCTTCGGCACCCAGGTCCGGGCCGCGGGCTACAGCACCGCGTACACCTTCGGGCTCATCCTGCCCGGGCTCTACACCGTGTGGGTCAAGGGCCTGGCCCACATCGTGCCCTTCGCCTACACGGCACTGTTCTTCATTCCGCTGGGAGGAGCGCTGGTCTTCCTCGCCGCCCATCGCGGGCCCGAGACGCTCGACGCGCCGCTCCTGGGCGAGCCCGGCCGCGACCGCACCCACGACGAGCCCGGCGCCGAGCTGGCGGTGACCGGCGCCATGCGCACCCACGGGCGGGGGCGGCTGCGCGTCGGCGCGCGCTCGGGCTGAGCGCGCTCCGGCTGTCAGCTGCGCGCCCAGGGCGTGGTCTAGGCTTCGCGGGGCCGTGGCCCGGACGAGAGATGCCAAGGTCACGCGCCCCGTGGCGCAGCTGGCCAGGCTTGACCTGAACCTGCTGGTCATCCTGCGCGAGCTCATCCGCGAGCGCAACGTCACCCGCGCCGCCGAGCGCGTCGCCGTCACCCAGCCGGCGGCGAGCGCCGCGCTGGCGCGATTGCGCCGGCACTTCGACGACGAGCTCCTGGTCCGCCGGGGCGGGGACTACCTCCTCTCCCCGCTCGCCGCCCAGCTCGCCGAGCACGTCGAGGCGGCCTGCGCGGCGGCCGAGCGCGTCTTCGCCGCCGAGAACGACTTCGACCCCCAGACGTCCAACCGCGAGTTCACGCTGCTGATGGCCGACTACACGGTGGCCGTGATCGGCGACCGGCTGTCGGCCCTGGTCGAGCGCGAAGCGCCCAACGTGAGCCTGCACATCCTTGTGGTGCGCGGGCCGCTGGCCGCCGAGGCCGAGGACCTCATCCGCCGCATCGACGGCATCGTCTCCCCTCCGCTGACCGCGTTGATGGTCCCGCACGTGCGTTCGGCCGAGCTGTTCCGCGACCGCTGGGTTTGCGTGTGCTGGAACGGCAACACGGCGCTCAACGGCGGCAACCCCACCGTCGCCGACCTCTCGCGGATGAACTGGGTGGCGCCCTTCGTCCCCGATCGCGGCCGCACCTCATCGGCCCCGCTGCTGGCCCAGCTGGCCATTCTGGGCATCCAGCCCCACGTGTCGGTGCGCGTGGAGAGCTACCAGGCCGTGCCGTTCTTCATCACCGGCACCGACCGCGTGGCCCTCATGCAGTCACGCCTGGCTGAGAAGCTGGCCGCGCCGCTGGACCTGCGGATCATGCCCTGCCCAGGCGCGTCGGAGGCGATCGTCGAGGCCCTGTGGTGGTGCGAGGACTACGACGATGACCCCGCGCACCGCTGGCTGCGCCAGAACCTCCAGATGCTCGCCGCCGAGGTCTAACCCGACGTGAGGGCGGCGCGGACGTCGCCGATGATCTCGTCAGAGAGCGCCGGGTCATCGACCGCCCGGGCGACGAGCACGGCGCCGACCAGAGTGGAGAGCATGACCCTCGCGCGGCGGCGTGTCTCAGGGTCGGCGGCGCCGCTGGCGTCGCCGCCGAGCAGCTGCTCGAGCTGGGCGAGGTAGCGCTTCACCTGGTCGGTGTAGGCGGCGCGGACGCGGGTGTCGCCGCGCGCGACCTCGCCGCCGAGGGCGACCACGCTGCAACCCGAGCCTGGGTCGTCGCGGTGCTCGGCCGAGACGTACCAGTCCACGAACGCTGCGAGGGGGTCCTCGGCGCCGTCGATCACCGTGGCGGTCGCCTCCTGGCTGTCGGCGAACGTGCGCTTGACCGCCTCGGCGATGAGGTCGTCGCGTGAGTCGAAGTGCTTGTAGAAGCCGCCGTGGGTGAGACCGGCCGCCTGCATGATCTCGGCGACGCTGGGCGCCATGGTGCCGGCTTCGCGGATGCGCGCGGCGGCGATGTCCACGATCCGGTCGTGGCTGCGGGCCTTCTCCTGCTGGGAATGACGTGGCATAGCTTAGATGTTAGCTATCATCTATTTAGATGATGCCTGTCATCCTAAATTTCGAGTCAGAGAGGGCAGCCATGAAGATCGAAGGATCCATCGCTTTGGTCACCGGCGCCAACCGTGGGATCGGGAAGGCCATCGCCGACGAGCTCCTGGCCCGCGGCGCGGCGAAGGTCTACGCCGGGGTGCGCGACGTGGATTCGGTGAGCGACGACCGGCTGGTGCCCATCGCGCTCGACGTCACCGACCCCGCTCAGGTCGCGGCGGCCGCAGACGAGCTGGGCGACGTGCAGATCGTCGTCAACAACGCGGGCATCGGCAGTGGATCCACGCCGCTGAGCGCGGGCCTCGACCGGGCCCGCGCCGAGCTGGAGGTCAACTACCTGGGCCTCGTCTCGATGACGCAGTCCTTCGCCCCCTTGCTGGCCGCCAACGGCGGGGCGCGTTCGTCAACGTCCTCTCGGTGGTCTCCTGGGTCGCCATGCCCCTGCTCACCACCTACTCGGCCTCCAAGGCCGCAGCGTGGAGCTACAGCAACGCCGCTCGCGTCGAGCTGGCGCGCGCGGGCACCGGCGTCGTCGGCGTGCACGTCGGGTTCGTCGACACCGACCTCACCGCCGCCCTGCCCGTCGACAAGATCGCGCCTCAGGAGGTCGCCGTGTCAGCGCTGGATGCCCTGGAGGAGGGCCGACCCGAAGCCCTGGTCGACGAGTTCAGCCGCGGCGCCAAGGCCGGCCTTTACGACGACCAGAACCTCATCTACCCGGGCATCGCCGACCAGTTCAACGCGGCGGCCGTGGGCTGACGCCATCCGACAGTAGGCTGTGCCGGTCGATGTGGATCGCCGGCTGCATCCGTGACTGACACGTCCAGGGCCGAACGCTGGCAGCTCGAGGGCGCCGCAGCCGAGCTCTACGAGCGCCATCTCGTGAGCGCGGTAACGGCGCTCTGGGCCGCGGACCTGGTCGAGCGCGTGGACGTGCGCGCCGGTGACCGCGTTCTCGATGTCGCGTGCGGCACCGGCGTGGTCGCCCGCGCCGCCGCGCAGCGCGTCGGGGAGAGTGGCCAGGTCGCAGGGCTGGACATCAACCCGGCGATGCTGGCGGTCGCGCGATCGGCGAGCGCCGATGTCGACTTCGTCGAAGGCAGTGCGGTGGCGCTGCCCTTTGACGACGGGACCTTTGGCGTGGTCCTGTGCCAGCTCGGGCTGCAGTTCTTCCCCGATCGCGCCAAGGCGCTGGCCCAGATGCACCGCGTCCTGGTCGGCGACGGCCGGCTCGGTCTCAGCGTGTACGGGCCGATCGAGCACAACCCGGGCACCCTCGCCCTCGCCCAGGCGCTGGATCATCACCTCGGGACCGCCGCGTCCCAGACCAAACGCGCCGAGCACGTGCTGCCGTACTCGACGCTCGTCCACAAGCTCGTCGCTGACGCCGGCTTCCGCGACATCACGATCAAGACCGAGACCAAACTGGTCCGGTTCGCGTCCGCTTCAGAGTGGGTCAACGTTCAGCTCACCGCGACGCCGCTGGCCAGCCTCCTGGCCGATCAGCTGGCGCGGCGGGGGATGACGGAGAAGATCACCGGGGCGGTCGTCGAGGCGCTGCAGCCCTACGACGTCGACGGGGGCCTCGAGTTTCCGCAAGAGGCCCACGTCCTCATCGCGCAGGCGTAACCGCCGACCCCCGAGGGCGGGGGCGGTTCTACTGCCCCTCGAGCTTGAAGCCGACCCGCATCTCGACCTGGAAGTGGGCGATCTTGTCTCCCTCGACGTGCCCGCGAATGCTGCGCACCTCGACCCAGTCCAGCCCCCGTAGCGTCTTGGCGGCCCGGGCCACCCCGGAGTTCATCGCCTCGGTGACGCCGTCGGTGGACGTGCCGGCGATCTCGATGATCCTGTAGGTATCTGAGTCAGACATGCGGGCTCCTCGGGTTGGGTCGGTGATCTCACACCCAGTACCCGCCCAGGCGCGGCGTAACGATTTGCGCGGCGGTCAACCGGGAGGGCCCGCCGGGGTTCAGACGCTCACTGCCCCGAGCCTCTCGCGCGCGCTCGAAGACTCTGACACCGGGACGAGTCGTCCCGCCTTGCCCAGCCCGCGCGCCGGCATGTTCCCGTAGACCGCCTCGTACTGGCCGGCCTTGACCAGGAACGTCTCGTGCCAGATGCCGGTCCGTCCGGTGCGCCCGACGCGGCGCCAGTACTGACGCCACACCTCCAGGTGTGGATCGTCCTTGTCCTTGGCGAACGCCTCCAGCTGCTCGAAGGACCGCCAGTACTGCACGATCGTCGGGATCCCCATCTCATAGGCGAGCAGCCCCTTCTCCGGATGCGCCACGAGCCAGTCGAGCATGTGCGTCATCCCGCGCCGGCCACCCAGGTCCATGAAGCTCCGCAGCGCGTGGAGCCTGCTCAGCCGCGCACCGATCAGGAACACCACGAAGTCCCCGTCGATCTCGGCCGTCATCCGTCGGCCCGCCACTTCGGTCATGGTCATCCCCCTCGGTCGTCGTTCCGCCCGCGATGCTACTGCCGCGCCCACCCGTCGAGCTCGTCGATCATCCTGGTGATGACGGACCGCAGCTCGCGCGCGATCCGGGCCGGCGCGTGGCCACGGTGCGCCCGGCGCCCGGACTCGTCGGTGATCGTCTGAAACACCCAGGCCACCGCGATCGGCGTGCAGCTTGGCCACGGCGGGCTCGGGGAAGGTGTCGCTCAGCGCGGCGGCGATGGCGTCGGCGTGACGGTCGGTCATGGCGAGTGAGAGACGGCGCACCGCGGGGCTGTTGACGGCGAGGTAGCCCAGGCCACCGCGGATCTGATCACGCGACATCGTCGCCATCGCGTCCACCCACGCCAGCGCGTCGGGACGGATGGCCGCGGCCGGGCTCGTGCCCGCGGGACGGCGGCGGATGTGGTCAACGAGGCGGTCGCGCAGCTCCTCGTCGCGATCGAGGACGAGGTGCTCCTTGGTGGGAAAGTGGTTATAGACCGTCTGCTCGGAGACCTCCGCCGCACGAGCGACGTCGATCACCGCCACCTTCTCGTAGCCCCGCTCGGCGAACAGTCGCGCCGCCGTGGCGGCGATCAGCTCCCGGTTCTCCTGCTTGCGGCGCGCCCGCAGTCCGATGCTGGACATCGGCGGTCATGCTAACAGTATTTAGGGTGTGCTCTATTGTTAGGGTGCACCCTAGCTTTGAGAGGTGAGCCGATGCATGTTGTCATCGTTGAAGAGTTCGGAGGACCCGACGTCCTCGATGTGGTCGACCAGCCGACGCCCGCGCCGGGCGCCGGAGAGGCGCTCGCCGAGGTCGCCTATGCGCCGGCCCTGTTCTTGGACACCCAAATGCGCGCGGGCCGGGCGCGCGACTGGTTTTCCACCCGCCCGCAGTACGTCCCCGGTGGCGCCGCCGGTGGTCTCGGGGTGTTGCCGGTGCAGCTGGCCCGGGCCACCGGCGCCCACGCCATCGGAGCCGGCGGCGGGTTCGCCCAGGTCGGGTGCGATGAGGCCGCCGCGCGTCAGGTCACGCTCACCGGCATCGAGCACGTGCAGCCGGCACCGGACGAGGCGAAGCAGCTGGTGCAACGCGCGCTGGCCGAAGCCGCCACCGGTTCCCTGCGCCGGGTCATCGGCCAGACATTCGCCCTCGATCACGCCGGCGACGCCCATCGGGCGATCGAGTCGCGCGGCGTCATCGGCAAGACGCTCCTGGAGGCCTGATGCCCATCGACGCCCACCACATCGAGTACCTGACCACCCACACCCACGGGCGCCTGGCCACGGTCAGCCCCAGCGGCTCCCCGCAGAACAAACCCGTGGGCTACCAGTACAACCCGGCGCTTGAGACGATCGACATCGCCGGCCTCGAGCATGGAGCGCTCGGCGAAATACCGCAACGTCGGCGTCAACCCCGACGTGGCCTTCGTCGTCGACGACATCGTCGGTGACGGGCCCGAGGGCGTCCGCTTCGTCGAGCTGCGCGGCACGGCTGAGCACGCTGAGGATCGCGACCGCGCCACGCCCGGCGGGGTGAGTGCCCACATCATCCGCATCCACCCGCGACGCCTGGTGAGCTGGAACATCGAGCCCGGCCACGACGGGATGTACAGCGAGGACCTTGCTGCCGACCACGGCGCCGGTTCCGCGCGCGAGCGGCCGGCGCTGGGTGCGACGGGCGCCCGGGCCGAGGCCGCCCATCGGGCGGTGGCGCGGCTGGTGGCCGAGCTCCAGGAGGGCTATGACCGCCAGGACGCCGACGTCTCGAACCGCCACTTCGCCGCCGACCTCATCTGGGGCAGCCCGTTCGGCGCCACCGTCACCGGCTGTGAGGAGCTGCACGCCATCCACGCGCGGCTCAAGGAGCGCGGGGTCGGCGGCCCGGCGTCGCGCTACGAGATCGTGCAGACGCTCTCGCCGGCGCCCGGCGTGGCCGTGGCCCACGTCCGCCGGGTCGCGCTGGACCGCGGCGGCAACCCCGCGCCCGAGGGCGACTCGAGCGCCGGCTTCTCCGAGATGGCGCTGTACGTGCTCGTGCGCCGCGGCGGCACCTGGTGGCTCGCCGCCGGCCAGAACACCCCGATCCGGCTATCCCAGGCCCCCGCGGCGCGAGTGAGCCGGCCGCGCCCCAGTCCTGGGACGCGGCCGCACGCTCATCACACCTGCGTCATGACCCGCCCTTGTACAGCGCGGGGGTACCGTCAGACTTGATGATCTCCATGGCCGCATCGACCTGCGAGATGTTCTCGTAGCGAAGTCTGCCCGGATATTGGCACTCTTGGCCGAATATCCGCGCAGCTCGCATCAGGAGGCGGCGAACTCGCACGCTTAGACAAGTGGCGTGCCCCGGCCCCCGCGAGCGGGGTGAAGGTCAACGCGCCGCGCCTCTTGGACACGGCGTCGGCGTTCACCGAGTCGATCTCGGGCTGGCTCAGGCCGCTCTTCGGGAGTAAACTCGCAGCAGGGGCGTGCGATCGTGAAGGCGGGTCTCCGGTGATCGAGCGGGTGGCAGGACCGGTAGCTGACCGAGTCGTCCAGGTCTCCGCGGGATCAACGAGCTTTGGCTCTGGTTATCTCGTCGCGGACGGCCTGGTGCTCACCGCGCGACATCTCCTGGGGGACGCCGACACCGTCCAGTGTCGCCTCAGTGGCTCTCGCGATCTTTTGAGCTCTTCGATCATCTGGCGGAGCGTGACCATCGATGCGGCCCTGCTGGCGATCGACCCAGTCCCGACAGATGTCGCTCCAGTTGAGCCGGTGACGTTCGGCGAATTTTCTGGGAGCGCGCCCGTTGAATGTCGGGCCCTTGGCTTCCCTCCGTTACCCCAGCCGGCGGTCACAGGTCTCGCTCTGCCAGACCTCGTGACGCTCGACGGCGTCATCCTCCCTCTCTCGCCGGCGCGCAAAGACCAACTCACGATCGACCTCGCGGCCTCGCCTTCTGAGTTGGACCTACGCCTCCAGGCGAGCGGGGACGGGATCGGAGGTGCCGCGTTCTTCGCCGACGGCCTCCTGGTTGCGGTGGTCGAGAGCGCGCCGGGCGCATTCGCCGGCAGGCGGCTGACCGCTGCTCCCGTGGCCGTGTTTGCCGGCGGGCGTGACTTTGTGGCGGTTTTCAACGACCACGGTGCCCAAGTCGAGGTCCTGCAACTCCCGTCGAACCAGCCCGGCGGGGTCGATGATGCTCAGGCGGAATCGGAGGCACCACCTGAGCAATCCACCTCCACGGAGCCCGCGGCGCGGTCGGCGTCAGACCGCTTGATCGACCAGGTGGAGTGGGTGTCCGACGCACCGGCCACTCGCGATCTCCTCAGCCGAGAGCATCTCGCACGAGCCTTGACGGACCGCCTCCGCAGGCTCCAACGCGAAGACCCGGGGCGCTCGTTCCTCATTCACGTCGATGGCCCGTGGGGCTCGGGCAAGACGACACTTCTTGGGCTTGTCGCGAGCGGGCTTGAGCCAGACTTCCTGGCCGTCCGGTTCGACGCGTGGCGTCAGTCGCTGGTCGGGCCACCCTGGTGGGCACTGCTGATGGCTCTCCGTCGCAGTGTGGCCCGTCAAGGCAGTCGCACTCAGAGGTCACTCCTGCGCCTGCGCGAGGCCCGCGAGCGTCTCCATCGTGGAGGCATGCCCTACCTCGTGAGCATCCTCGTCCTGTTGGCGGTCGTCGCGGTGTTGATCCTGCTGTTCCGGCCGTCGTTCACGTCGAAGGCGACAGGCGACCTTGCCCGCACGATCAGCGCGGTTCTTGCTGTGATTGCGACGCTCTGGGTGGGAACGCGCCTGCTGGGCAAGCTGGTGTTCTGGGATTCCGCAGCTGGGGCCCGGTTGTTCGAACAATCCCAGGAGAATCCCATGGAGAGCCTGGCAGATCACTTCGCCTGGCTGATCGCCGAAGCCAACGGACCGGTGATCTTCCTGATCGACGATCTGGATCGGTGCGGGGAAGCGTACGTAGTCGACCTCCTTGACGCAGTGCAGACCCTCATCAGGGATGTGCCGAATCGCCGGACAGCCGACCCGCGCCCATTCGCCCCACACTTCCTGGTTGCCGCCGACGGCGCCTGGATCCGACGCAGCTACGAAGAACGTCACGCCGCGTTCAAAAGCGCGGTGGGCAGCCCCGGCCGTCCGCTCGGCTACCTTTTTCTCGACAAGATCTTCCAACTGACGATCGAGGTCCCCGCGATCAGCCCCAGGGCCCAGGACGGCTACCTCCAGTCGCTGCTGCGCGGGAGCTCGCCGCAGCCGGAGGATGTCGCTGAGGAGGCGGCCGTGACGGTGAGCGCGATCGATAGCAGCGGCACCGAGGCCGAGGTCCTTGACGCGCTTCGGAACGCCTCGCCGGAGGTCCGCGTACGCGTCGCGGGGACAGCCATCGACCGACTGACCGCCCCGGAGATCGAGCAGCAGACCGAGCATGCCCTGCAGAAATTCGCACCACTCCTGGAACCAAATCCGCGCGCGATCAAGCGGTTCGTGAACGCGTACGGAATGGCTCGAGCGTCAAACGTGCTCGCGGGCGCAGTCGTCCCGCGCGAGCAGCTGGCGTTGTGGACCATCCTCCGCCTCCGATGGCCGGAGTTCGCGGATTATCTGCGTTCGCATCCTGACGCGATCGGTGCGGTCTCGGCGCCGGGTGCGCCTCCAGCTGGAGTCAAGGAGGACCTGCAACCACTCTTCACCGATCCGGATCTCGCCCAGGTGGTGGCCTTCCCACTCGGCGGACCATTGACACCAGACGCTATCCGGGTCTGCCTGGGACTGGAGGCCGTCGCGACGCCGGCTCAGGCGTAGTCCTCGTCGGTGACCGGGTCGCCCCAGTCAGTCGTGCCCAGAGAGATGGCGATGTGGGTCATGACCGTGTCGGGCCCGGCACCGTGCCAGTGCTCCTCGCCGGGGGCAAACCACACGACGTCGCCGGGCTCCAGGACCTCGCTGTCACCGGCGCGGGTCGCCGCGCGGCCGCTACCGCTGGTGACGATGAGGACCTGACCGTCTGAGTGGGTGTGCCAGTTGGTGCGCGCACCGGGCGGGAAGGTGACCGAGTTGACGTTGGGGGCGCCGTCGCCCGAGAGGACGGGGTCGCGCAGGACGGTGCCGGTGAACGTCTCTGAGACCTCGCTGGTGGCCTGGCCGGCCGCGTGTCCGTGGCTGATCTTCATGTCATTGCTCCTGTTGGTCGTAGAGCCGGACACCGCCGGCGAGGTCGCCGATCCCGTCCACGACGCGGTTGGAGATCACGTCGCGGTAGCCCATGGAGTTCGAGAGCTCGAAGGCGGCGAGGCAGCCCGGGCCGCTGAAGGTGGGCACGCCGATCCCGGCCATGTAGTTCAGGTACAGGCGGATGTCCTTGGCCATGAGCTCGCCGGTGAGCCCGCCCTCCAGGTAGTCGCCGTGGATGATCTTGGGGAAGCGGTTCATGGTCGCGAAGTTCACCCCGGAGCTCGCGTTGAGGACCTGGAGCAGCCGCTCGAGGTCAAGCCCCGCCCGCCGCCCCGCCACCATCACCTCAGAGGTGGCGGCCAGCGCCACCCCGTTGAGGAAGTTGTTGAGCACCTTGGTGACGTGGCCGCTGCCGGGCGCGCCCATGTGAACGATGGTGGCGGCAAACCGCTCGAGCATCGGCGTCACCCGCGCCAGCGCCTCCCCGTCGCCACCGACCATGAGGGTGAGCGATCCCTTCTCCGCCGCCGCGGCCCCGCCCGAGATCCCGGCGTCCAGGAACTCGACGCCCTGCTCGGCCAGCGCGGCATGCAGGCGGACCGACGATCGGGGATCGGCCGTCGACAGATCGACGACCACCTGCCCAACCCGGGCGTGCGTCAGCACGCCTCCCTCCCCTAACACGACCCGCTCGATCACCGAGCTGTCGGGCAACGACAGCAGCACCACGTCCACTGACTCGACGAGCTCGGCGGCCGAAGCTGCCGCCTGATCCCGCACTGCGCCAGCGTATCGGCGTTGGCGTCAAAGGCGACGATCGGGTCCCCGGCCTCAGCGACGCGCCGGCCCATCCGCCCGCCCATGTTCCCGGCGCCGATGATCCCGGCGCGCATCCCATACGCGTCACCGAACCAGTCGGCCGGATCGTCCTGGAGGTCGACCCACACCGACTTGGTCTGCGTGTAGTGCTGCATGACCTCCAGCCCGCCCTCGCGGCCGTAGCCCGAGTCCTTGTAGCCGCCGAAGGGCATGAGCCAGTTCCACACCCGGTAGTTGTTGATCCACACCGTCCCGGCCTGCACGGCGTGCGCGACGCGGTGCGCGCGCTTGACGTCGCGCGTCCACACGGCGGCAGCGAGACCGTAGGGGGTGTCGTTGGCCAGCGCGATCGCCTCCTCCTCGTCGTCAAATCCGATGAGCACCGTCACCGGCCCGAAGATCTCCTCGCGCGCGACGCGCATGTCATTGGTGACGGCGCCCAGCACCGTCGGCCGGAAGAAGTACCCGCCGGCGGGCGCGTCGTCGGGCGCAGCGCCACCGGAGACGATCTGCGCGCCCTCGTCGCGGGCGATCCCGACGTAGGACTCGATCTTGCGCAGCTGGCGCTCGGAGGTCTGCGCGCCCACCTGGGAGCGCTCGGCGAACGGATCGCCGACCCGGATGGCCGACGCGCGCTGACCGAAGCGCTCGGCGAACTCGTCCAGCACGCCGCGGTGCACGAGCGTGCGCGACGCCGCCATGCAGGACTGGCCGCCGGCCGAGAAGATCCCGTAGGCCGACCGCTGCACCGCGACCTCCAGGTCCGCGTCGGCGAAGACGATGTTCGGCGACTTGCCCCCGAGCTCGAACGTCGCGGGCTTCAGCGTGCTGGCGGCGCGAGCGGCGATCCGCTTGCCCGTCTCGGTGGAGCCGGTGAAGGCCAGCTTGTCGACGCCCGGATGATCGACGATGGCCTCACCGGCGATCCGCCCGATGCCGGGCAGGATGCTGAGCACGCCCTCGGGCAGCTCGAGCTCCTCCATCAGCACCGCGAGGACGAGCGCCGACACGCGGCGTCTCGTCGGCGGGCTTGAGCACCACCACGTTGCCGCCCGCCAGCGCCGGCGCGACCTTCCAGGCGAGCATGTTCAGCGGCGAGTTCCACGGGATGATCGCGCCCACCACCCCCACCGGCTCGCGGCGGGTGTAGGTGAAGAAGGGCCCCGTGGGCGGGCTGGTCTGGCCCAGCACCGTCTGGCATACACCGGCGAAGTACTCGAAGTAGCGCACGATGGCGTCAAGCTCGCCGTGGGTCTCGCGCAGCAGCTTGCCGTTGTCTCGCGACTCGACGTGGGCCAGCAGCTCCCGGTGGCCGTCGATGATCTGCGCGATGCGCCACAGCACCCGGGCGCGGTCCATGGCCAGGGTCGACCCCCACGGCCCCGACATCGCCGCCCGCGCGGCCTGCACGGCGCGATCGACGTCGGCGGGTCCGGCCGCGGCGACGTGCGCCCACACCTCGCCGGTGGCCGGCTCATAGCTCTCATAGGTGGCGCCGTCGGCGGCGGCCTCCCAGCGCCCGGCGACGTAGAGGGGCAGGACCCCGTCGGCGCGACCGTTGGCGAGCGCCTGGAGATCGGGGACGGTGAGGGTGGTCATCGGCGGTCCTCCATCTCGTGTCAGGCCACGAGGACGCCGAGCTCAGGGTCTGTCTCGAGGCGAGGGAAGCGGTCCATCACGAGCGGGTCATGGCCGGCCACCAGGCGGCCGCCGGCCCGGACGCCGGCACGGATGATGTCGTAGGCGCGGTAGACGAGCTCGAGGTTGACCAGCACGCCACAGGCGCGGTCACGCTCGACCTCCTCATAGAAGTGGACGGCGTCGGAGGCGAGCACGATCGGGCCCTGCTCGCCCTCGATGAAGACGATGGTCTGGCCGGGCGAATGGCCCCCGACCTCGGCCACGGTGACGCCGGGCGCGACCACGGTCTCGCGGTCAAGCAGCGTCACGGCGCCGCTCGTGACCCGGGCCGCGAGCGCCTCGACCTCCGCAGGCTCGATGTGGGCGCCGAACTGGGTCCGCTCGGCGTAGACGCCCGTCCAGAACTCGAACTCGGTGCGGTTGATGAGCACCGGCGCGTCGCCGAAGGCATCGAGGTGGCCGGTGTGGTCGTAGTGCAGGTGGGTGTTGATGACCATGTCCACCTGTTGCGGATCGACGCCCGCACGCCGCAGCGCCTCCAGCGGCTCCATCAGGAACTCGCGTCCCCGCCGGCCACCGCCGGCGGCGCTGAACCCGGTGTCGACCACGATCGTCTGGCTGCCGTTGCGCAGCACCCACAGGTAGTAGGTCATCTCCTGGGGCCCGTCGGGCTCGCCGTACTGCCCGTAGCGCAGGAAGACGTCTGAGCGCGTGGTCATGCGCGACGCGTAGCGCAGGGCGGTGAGCGTCCAGCCGTCGCTCATGCGCCAGGGGCGATCTCGGCGCCGCCCCACGCCTCGAACATGCGCACGATCTCGGTGCAATCGCGGGCGTCGTCGCCGGTGGCGTCGGCCAGGCCCCACAGCTCCTCCACGGTCGAGCCCAGGACCATGGGCACGCCGCGGCGGCGGGCCTCGTCCAGCGCCAGGTGCACGTCCTTGGCCATGAGATCCAGGCGAAAGCCGTGGGCGAAGGCGCGGGTGAGCACCTGCTTGGGGAACTTGTCGCTGGCGGCGTTGTTGGCGCCGCTGGAGACGTGGATGACGTCGAGCAGCGTGGCGCGGGTCGAGGCCGGCGCGCGCGCCCAGCACCATCGCCTCGGCGGTGATGGCGATCGAGCACGCCGACATGAGGTTGTTGATGACCTTGGCCGCCTGGCCCTGCCCGGCCTCTGATGCCGACCACGAACAGGTTGCCGGCAAAGGCGTTGACCAGTGGCCGGACGCGCGCCACGGCCGCCTCGGGCCCGGAGACCATGAGCGTGAGCCGCCCCGCCTCGGCGCCCGCCGGGCCGCCGCTCACCGGCGCGTCGACGGCGGTCACGTCATGGTCGGCCAGGCCCTCGGACACCGCCTGCGCGGTCGCCACGCCGGTGGTCGAGAGGTCGACGTAGACCTGGATGGCCGAGCCGTGCGCCAGGCCGTCGGCGCCGAGCGCGACCTCGCTGCACGATGGCTCGGGCGGGGCAGGCTGACCATGACCAGCTCGGCGGCGTCGGCGACCTCGCGGGGCGTCTGCGCGACGGCTGCGCGCCGGCCTCTCGCGCCGCGTCGACGGCGGCGGGGTCGGGGTCGCAGACGACGAGGGCGTGGCCGGCGCCGAGCAGCCGCGCCGCCATCCGCCCTCCCATCGCGCCCAATCCCACGAACCCGACCGGGGACTGTTGCGCGCCGGCACTCACTCGATCGACTCCACGTCGACGCCCTGCGCGGCCAGGGACTCCTCGGCGATGCGGAAGGCGTCCATGCCCGCCGGGCACGCCGCAGTAGATGGCGGCCTGGAGCAGGACCTCGCGGATCTCCTCGGGCGTGACGCCGTTGTTGAGCGCGCCGCGGATGTGGACGCCGAGCTCGTGGCGGCGGTTGAGCGCGGTGAGCATCCCGAGGTTGACCAGCGAGCGGGTGCGGCGGTCAAGGCCGGGGCGCGACCACACCGCGCCCCAGCAGTACTCGGTGACGAGGTCCTGCATCGGGCGCGCGAACGACGTCGCGTTCTCCAGGGAGCGCTCGACGTGCTCGGCGCCCAGCACCTCGGTGCGGACGCCCATCCCGACATCGAATCGAGAGTTGTTGTTATCCCCCATTCAGCTGCCTTCCGTTTCGTCGTTGGCCTGGGTGCCAAGCGCATCGAGCACGGTGCGTGCCGCCTGGCGGACGTGAAAGGCGCTGGCCTCCGCGGCGCGCTCGGCGTCGCCGGCGTCGAGCGCATCGACGATGGCGCGGACCTCCTCGACGGTCTGGGCCGGACGGCCGGGCTGGGCCATGGAGGTGGCGCGCAGGAACGACACGCGCGTCTGCAGGCCCTCGACGATCTCGGCGATCGTCTGGTTGCGGGCGCCGGCAAACAGCGCGTCGTAGAAGTCCTTCTTGGCCGCGAGCGCCTCACTGCTGGGACCGCCGACCTTGGCCTCGATGCCCTCCAGCGCGCGGCGCAGGGCGGCCCGGTCCTCATCGGTGGCGTTGGCGGCGAACTGGCGCACCGCCATGCTCTCCAGGACGGCGCGGACCTCGTAGAGCTCCTCGGCGCGGGCCAGCGGCACCGACGTCACCACCGTGCCCTTGTTGGGGATCGTCATCACCAGCCCCTCGGCGGCGAGCTCGCGCAGGACCTCGCGGATGGTGGTGCGCGAGACCCCGGTCTGCTCGGTGAGCTCGCGCTCGACCAGCCGCTGGCCGGGCTCGAGGCGCTGGTGGACGATGGCGTCGCGCAGCTGGTCGAGCACCTGCTCGCGGACGGGCGCGGCGACGCGCTTGACGTGGACCGACAGGGGCCCGAGGCCGTTGTTGTCAGACGGTGGGATCATCGTGCAAGCAGCATAAGGTCAGAGGCCCACGACTCATCCGAGGTAGGCGTCGATCACGGCGCGCTCGTCGCGGTCCACGGCGGCGGCCTCCTCCTCCAGGACGATCCGCCCGCCCACCATCACGTTGATGCGATCACAGACCCGGAGCACGAGGTCGATGCGCTGCTCGACGATGAGCAGCGAGCGCCCCCGCTCACGCAGGGCCAGCAGCGCGCGGATGACGTCCTCGATGGCCAGCGGCGCCAGCCCCAGCGAGGGCTCGTCGAGCAGCAGCAGGTCGGGGTCGCTCATGAGCGAGCGCCCAATCGCCACCATCTGCTGCTCGCCACCGCTCAGCGCCGTCGACGGCCGGTGGCGGTAGCCGCGCAGCACCGGGAACAGGTCATAGACCGAGTCCAGCAGGGTGGCGACGCGCTCGCGATCGGCCCGCAGGTGGGTGGCCCCGAGCACGAGGTTCTCCTCCACGCTGAGCTCGGAGAACAGCCGGCGGCCCTCGGGGGCGAGCGCCGCGTGGCCGCGGGCGATGCGATGCGTGGGCATCGCGATGACGTCGGTCTGCCCGACCCGGATCGACCCGCTGCGGTGGCGGATCATCCCCATGATGCTGCGCATGACCGTCGTCTTGCCCGCGCCGTTGGGCCCGACCAGGCCCAGCGCCTCGCCGCGCCCGACGTGCAGGTCGACGTCGTGCAGGACGGCGAAGCGGCCGTAGCCGGCCGCCAGCCCGGCGATGGTCAGCGCGTCGCCGGTGGCCTGAGGGGTGGAGACCGTCACGCTCATTGCCCCAGGTACACCCGGCGGACGTTCTCGTCGGCACGGACCTCGGCGGCCGGGCCACTCTTGACCACCTTGCCCGCATTGAGCACGGTGACCTCGTCGCAGACGTCGAAGACGAAGCGCGGCTGGTGCTCGATGAGGACGACGCTCACGCCGCCTTGGCGCAGCTGGCCCAGGAGCGTGGCCACGTGCTCGACCTCTGACGGGGGCCAGGCCGGCCAGCGGCTCGTCGAGGATGAGCGTGCGCGGGCTGGCCACCACGGCCGCCGCCAGCTGGGTGAGCTGCTCGACGCCGTGGGGCACGTCGGCGATCCGCGCGCCGCGCCAGTCAGAGGCGCCGACGTAGTCCAGAGCACCCCGGGAGCGACCACGGATCGTTCGGGTGGTGGCCCGCGAGCCGGGCAGCGCCGGCCACACGGGACCGCGCGCGGCGATCGCCGGGATCTGGCTGTAGAGACCGACGGCCACGTTGTCGCGGGCAGAGAGCTCGCGCACCAGCGTCGCGTCCTGGAACGTGCGGGTGAAGCCGCGTCGGGCGCGGGTGGAGGCGCCCTCGCGCTCCACGCGCTCGCCGTCGAGCTCGATCGTGCCCTGGGTGGGGTGCAGCCGGCCCGCGATGAGGTTGACCAGCGTGCTCTTGCCCGACCCGTTGGGGCCGATGAGGCCGTGGATGGTGCCGCGGCGCACCGTGAAATCGACATCGTCGACGACGCTGAGCCCGCCGTCGTAGCTGAAGGTGACACCCTCGCAGCGGACCGCGTCGCCGCCGGCGCCCGTCTCACCCGGGGGCGGTGCGGACATCAGTGGCACCGTCGGCGCCCGCTCGGGTTGGCGCAGCAGCGCGGGAGCGACGCGGGCGATCACGCGCCGGGCCAGTCCGACGACACCCTCGGGGGCGAGGATGATCATGGCCACGAACAGGCTGCCGAAGAGGACCTCCTGCCAGAACGGGTTGATGTTCACCCACGACGGGAACATCGAGATGAAGGCCGCGCCGGCGATCGGGCCGATGGTGGTGTTGATCCCGCCGAGGATGACCATGACCAGGATGTCCACCGACACCGGCCAGTTGAACTGGCCTGGGGAGACCACGCCCAGGAAGGCAAAGCACCACCCCGCCATCCCGGCCAGCGCCGCCGACAGCCCGAACATGCCGATCTTGACCAGGGCGGTGTGCACGCCCGCGGCGGCGGCCATCGGCTCGGCGTCGCGGATGGCCAGCAGCACGGAGTACAGCGGTGAGCGGCGGATGCTGACGACGATGAGGATGGTGGCCGCCAGGGCCAGGCCGATCGCCCACGCCACCGACTTGCCCAGCCCGCCCAGCGCCGAGCCGAACGGCGGGAACAGCGGGCCGAGCAGCCCCTGATCGCCGCCGGTGAAGCTGAAGTCACTGGCGACCACCGTGAGCACCAGCGTGAACACGAACGTGGTGATGGCGAAGTACAGGCCGCTCACGCGCAGTGACAGGGCGCCGAGGAGCATGCCCACGGCGCCGACGCCGACGATGCACACCGGCAGCAACAGGAAGATGTTCCAGCCGTGCTGGGTCTGCAGCAGCGCCGTCGCGTAGGCGCCGAGCGCGAACAGCCCGGCGTGGCCCAGCGAGTAGAGCCCGAGCATGCCCGCGACGAGGTCGAGGCTGAGGGCGAGGATCGCGAACACCGCCGCGGTGAGGACAAGTCCCTGGGTGTAGAGCGAGCCGGTGGCCACCGCGTAGGTGCCCCACACGAACACCAGCGCGATGACGATCCCAGCCGGCGTGCGCCACGGGATGGCGCGCCCGCCGGGGCGGGGCGGCGAGATGGCCGGCGTGGGGGCGGCGGAGACGCTCACTGGGCCGCCATCCCCGCGGTCTCGGGGCGCTGCAGGGCCGCCGGGCGGCGCAGGCGCAGGCTGAACAGGCCCTCAGGCGTGAGCAGCAGGACGAGCACCACGACCACGAAGGGCAGCCAGTCCGCCGCCTGGGGGTTGATGGCCGAGGTGGCGAGCTGGCTGAGCAGGCCGAGCAGCAGCCCGCCGCCCATCGCCGACAGCGGCCGGCGCGTCCCGCCGATCATCAGGGCCACGAACCCCGAGATGCCGTAGGTGTCACCCAGGTAGGGGTTGGCGAAGGTGAGCGGGCCGATGAGGATCCCCGCCACTCCGGCGAACACCCCGGCGATGGCGAAGGCGGCGATGGCGAAGGCCTGGGTGTTGGCCCCGATGGCCGAGGCCATCTCGGGGTCCTCGGCGATGGCGACGCCGAGGCGGCCGAAGGCCGTACGCCGGCGGGTGAGCTCGAAGGCGGCGGCCAGCGCGAGCGCGATGAAGAACCCGACGAACTCCTGGACGGTGATGTGCGCCGAGCCGAGGTGGATGCTCGAGTTCTTGAGCAGGGCGGGGAAGGCGCGCGAGGTCGGGCCCCAGATGATGGCGGCGAGGTTCTCGAGCACCAGCGCCACCCCCAGCGTGCTCACCAGCCACGCGAAGGAGAAGCGGTTGAAGGCGAGCACCGGGCGCACCGCGATGAGGTAGACGAGCACGCCGGCTACCGCCGACCCGCCGATCCCGATGAGCGCCGCGGGCAGGGCGGGTACCCCGCCCCGGGCCAGCGCGGCGGTGAGCATGATGGCCACCATCAGCAACTGGCCCTCGGCGAAGTTGATCACCCTCGTCACGTAGAACGCGATCGAGAAGCCCATCCCGACCAGGCCGTAGACCGCCCCGATGGCCAGCCCTGAGAGGATGACCTGCACTGGCTCAGCCCGCCGAGGCCGCGAGCGTCAGCCGGCTGTGGTCGCCCGGGCGCAGCGACAGCTCGGCGATGTGCAGGGTGTCATCAAAGCGCTGGCTGGGAAAGCGGTCCCACATCTCCAGGGCGTGGAAGGGCACCATGCGCTCCACGCGCTCGTCCACCGCGGTGAACATCTCCTCGGTGAGAAGCAGGCCCTTCTCCAGGCTGCCCATGCCGTAGCCGATCGGGATGTAGCGCCCGTCGCCGCGGCCGGTGACGTTCTCATACACGTACATGTTGTCGCCGGCCATCAGCCAGCGGCCGTCGTGCGCGTTCTCGACGGTGACGTACTGCGAGCCGTCGGTGTGGGTCTCAAACGCGGGGTGGGCGACGATGCCGGGGCGCAGCTCGCCTTGGCCATCGGTGAGTGTCAGCTTGCCGTCCTTCATCCGCTGCACCAGTGACATCACCAGGTCGGGGTCGGTGGCCGACGTGATGAACTGCAGCCGGTCGGGCAGTCCCTTGGCCCACAGGTAGTGACTGATCTCACGGTGCTGGATGAACACGTGGGCGTTGGGGAACAGGTCCACGCCGCCCGCATGGTCGAAGTGGTTGTGGGTGAGGATGACCGTGTCGACGTCGTCGGGATCAAACGCCCAGCCGGCCGAGGACGACCTTGGGCGGCTGCCAGTGCGACACGCCGAAGTTGGTGGCCAGCACTTCGCCGTAGTCGGCCATGTTGAACCCGGAGTCCACGACGATCAGGTGCTCGTCTGACTGCAGCACGGCGTAGCAGTAGGGCAGGACCGTGTTGCCCTCGTTGCGAGCGCCGTAGAGGATCCAGGAGACCGGGTACTCCTCCACGCGCGCGTATTCGACGATCCAGATCGAGTAGTCAGACATGGTCGTGCTCCTGTGTGGGGCGGTGGGGGCGGGCGCCGCAGGGCGCGTACTGGTGGGCGATGTCGTCCCAGAGCAGGGCGCGCAGCGCCTTGTGGCTGGCGCGGACCTGCTCGATCAGGGCGCCGTGGCCAGAGGTGCCGGGGGCGGTGACCGCCAGCCGGTGCAGGTCAAGAGCCGCGCGATGGCAGGCCCGGGCCGCGGGGCTCTCGGTCAGTCTCAGCGACGCGCCCAGAGTCGGCGGCGAGCCGAAGGGTCTCGGCGCCCAGGCTCCCGGCCTCCGGAACGGCGTCCAGGATGCAGGCCCGCGCCGACGGCGAGCGCGAGGCCCTTGTAGCGGGAGTAGAGGCCGGCGAGCTCGGTCACGAGGCGCTCCCGTTGCCGCCGGCGAGCTCCTCGATGAGGATGGGAACGCCGACGGTGGCCGCATGGATACCGAGCACGCTGGCGATCTCGATGACCTCCATGACCTCCTCACGGGTGGCGCCGTAGTCCAGGGCGTTGCGGATGTGCTGGCGCAGCCCCTTGACGTAGAGGTGCGTGGCGGCGACGTCGAAGGCGGTGTAGATGAACTCCTTGATCTTGGGCTCGAGCGTCCCGCTCACCCAGGGCACCGAGCTGAACTGGGTGTAGGCGGCGAAGAACTCGGCGTCCAGCGCGAGCATGTCGTCCCAGAAGGCGTTCCAGTACCCGCGCTTCTGCGTGAAGTCGGCCTTGATCTCCTCCTGGCGCTCGTTCAGCGAGCGGTCGATCGTGTGGCCGGCGGCCTCGAGCTCCTCGACGAGGATCGGCACGCCGATGTTGGCGGCGTGGATGCCCAGCGTCGAGGTGAGCTCGATCACCTCCATGATCTCCGCGCCGGTGGCGCCGTGCTTGAGCGCCTGCTTGATGTGGTCGCGGATGCCAGGGACGTAGAGGTGGGTGGCCGCCGTGTCGACGGCGATGTAGATGAACTCCTTGACCTTGGGCTCGAGCACCCCGGACTCCCAGGGCACCGCCGAGAAGCGCAGGTAGGACTCAAAGAAGTCCGGGTCGAGGTCGAGCACGCCGTCCCACACCGGGCTCCAGTAGCCCCGCTTGTCGATGAAGGCGTCGCGCAGATCCTTGCGCCGCTGCTGTTGGTCGTCAGTTGTGGTCATGTCCCTCCGTTCGCTGTCTCCCCTGCCCCGCCGCACCGGCCGGCCCGCGGAGGAGGTGCGGGCCGGCGTGGCGCGGGGGCAGGAGGCTTACCGCGCTGATGTCAGTGGCGCCCACTGCTTCTTGGACGCGTCGTACTTGACGGTCGTCAGCTGGCTCTCATCGATGGTCGCGTGCTTCATGGGGCTGAGCGTCAGCGTCCCGGTCAGGCCCGGGAAGTTCTTGACGCCGTTGAGCCCGGCCTGCAGGCTCTTGGCGTCGGTCTTGCCGCCGTCGGCCTTGATCACCTGGGCGAGCATCTTCACGCTGTCGTAGGTCGCCTCGGCAAACGGCGTCGCGGCGACATGGAACTGCGCCTGGTAGCGCTTCATGAAGTCCTTGAGCGCCGCCGACGGGGTGAGCTGCGAGGTGATGACGGCGCCGATCGCGCCGTCGGCCTGTGATCCGGCGAGGTTGGAGAACGTGTTGTCGGCGTTGATCTCGTCGTTGCCGAGGATGGTGAAGTTGTCACCGGCGCTGTGCATCGCCTGGACGAAGGCGGCGGTGTCCTGCGGGGTCAGCCACACCACCACGCAGTCGGCGCCCGCGGACTTGATCTTGTTGAGCTCCGAGCTCAGCCCGACGGTCGCGCCGGTGGACCAGTTCTCCGTGATCGCGTCGTCGAGCGTGATCGACTTGCCCGCGTTCTTGTACGCGAGCTTGATGGCGTCGTCGCCGCCGCCGCCGTAGGTCGACGGGTCATGGAGGACGGCGAGGGACTTGCAGTTCTTCAGTGCGTACTCGGCGTCCTTGGCGCCCCACGCGAACGTGTTGAGCCCGAAGCTCCACGCCCACGGCAGCGGCGCTGCACTCGGGCCCTTGGGATAGACCGTGATCCCGGCGTCATCGACGACGCCGATGTCCGGGATCTGCAGGCGGCCCGACATGGCCGCGGTCGCCGGACCGGTGTCGCCTGAGCCGGTGATGGCGACCGCCCCATTGGAGACCATCTTCTGGTACTCCTGCGACGCGACGGTGGCCGAGGCGTTGTCGTTGGCGGTGGTCAGGCTGAACTTGTGGCCGCCGACCCCGCCGGCGGCGTTGATGTCCTGCGACGGCGAGCTTGGCACCGTTGACCATGGCGACACCGGTCGAGCCGTAGGCACCGGTCGTGCCGGCGATGGTGCCGATGAGGATCGACTTGCCGCCGCTCGAACCGCCGCTTGAGCCGCCACTGCCGCCGGAGCCGGTCGAGCCCCCGCTGGCGCCCGGGCTCGGGGTGGCGCCCGGGCTGGAGCCACCCGAGCTGCTCGATCCGCAACCGGCGATGGTGAAGGCGACGACCGCGATCGCGACCACGTAGGTGATCGCCGAGCGACCCCGCAGTGCACCCCGCTTCGCGGCCGTGCGCGACCGCAACCCATTCCTGAGCATTCCTTCGTTCCTCTCTCCTCTTTGTCGGCGCGGACCGGGGACCGCGCCGCGGGCAACATTCAAGCAGACCGTCAGGCGGACCGATTGTATGACAATCGTACGGTCAGTGCGTCATGCATGTCAAGCGACATGTCGTCGCGGGGAAGCGGAACGCAAGTCGCCGTCAGGCTTGCGAGGCGAGGGGCGGGCGGGCGTGAGGCAAGCGGTGAGGCGGGCGGCCCGCAAGCGTGCAAACGCTTGAGGGGCGCCGCGGGCGCCGACGGGCGCCGGCGCATGCGGGCCGCCGATGCTGCCCCGAGCACCACCGCGCGCTACGTGGCCAGGACGTCAGGTGAGGTCGCGTCGTACTCGGGGATCCAGCCGGCGCCGCGCCCTTCGTTGTCGCGGCCGAGGCGCTTGCGCAATGCGATGGTGACGTCGCGCTTGAGCGCGGCCACCGGGGAGCTGAGGTGGTTGCTCACGCCCCGCTCGCGCGCGGCGAGCACGACCCGGCTGGCCCGGGGCTGGCGCGTGCGCTCATAGCGCTCAAGCGCGCGGGGAGGGTCCTCGGGCTCGGCGCTGAGCGCGGTCGCGAGGACCGCGCCGTCCTCGATCGCCTGGCACGCCCCCTGGCCCAGGTAGGGCAGCATCGGGTGCGCGGCGTCGCCGAGGATGGTGATGCGTCCCTGGGTCCAGCGGGGGATCGGGTCGCGGTCGTAGAGCGCCCACTTGTACCAGGTGTCCCCGGCCGCGAAGACGCGCAGGAGCGACTCGTGCCAGCCCGCGTAGCGATCGAGCACCTCCTGGCGGTCGCACTCGTTGATCCAGGACTCGTGGCGGTAGTGCTCGTCGTCGTAGTGGGCGACCACGTTGACCAGCTCGTTGCCCCGCAGCGGGTAGAGGACGATCGTGCCGTGGGGCCCGAGCCACTGTGCGTTGTCGGTGCTGGGCCTGGTGCCCGCGATGGCGCTGACGGGGACCACGCTGCGGTAACAGATCTTGCCGGTGAACGTGGGGTCGTCGGGCCCGAACAGCGCGGCGCGGACGCGAGAGTGGATGCCGTCGGCGCCGATGATGACGTCGGCCTCGATCTCTGACCCGTCCTCAAACCGCACCACCGCGACGTCATCACGGGACTCGACCGTGGCGCAGCGCTTGCCGAGGGTGACGCTGTCTGGGGGGAGCGCCTGCGCGATCACGTCGAGCAGGTCGGCGCGGTGGATCGTCGCGCCGGCCAGGCCGTAGGTGGTGGCCTGCTGGGCCCGGCTGAACTTCGAGATCGTGCGGCCGGTCCGGCCATCGCAGGTCACGGCGAACTCGGAGCGACCGGCGACCTTGCGCACCGCGTCCTCCACCCCGATCATCCGCAGCACCCGCATCGCGTTGGGGTGCAGCGCCACG